>JBGART010000008.1:0-209974 GCA_044230055.1 Myxococcaceae bacterium
TTCCGGCCCGGTTCCGGCCCGGTTCCGGCCCGGTTCCGGCCCGGTTCCGGCCCGGTTGGTTTTCCATTTGGTTTCGGGTTGTTGCGCTTCCATGCGGCCCACGCCTCCTCGTGCGACTTGCCCCAAAGTGGGTCGTAACGGTCGAGTCCGCGCACCCTCAGCCCCTGTTCGACAGGTTCAACCAGGGGCTTCGGGATGCACTGCAGGACGGTCGCGAAGGTCTCTGGATCCCCCCTGTACCCACCGAGACCGGCGAGAACCCGGGCCGGAACCGGGCCGGAACCGGCGATGACGTCGGACGCGCTGGGCGGCCGGTCGTCGGGGCAGCGTTTCACCATCCCCTGGATGAGCTTCACCACCGCCCAGCCCGCCTCCGGCTCGCTGCATCCGAGGCGGATGGCCAGCTCCGGCACCTGCTCGATCATCTCGTCCGTCAACTGGTACCAGGGCTGTCTCACGGGCGCGCCTCGGCCTGTCTCGTCTTCTGGCGAGCCCCCGGGATGAGGTTCCCCTTGGCCGCGTGCCCACCCTTGCTCCGTGCCTCGTTCAACCGGAGGTACCTGTCGGCGCCGCGCACGCGGAATCCGACCTCCTGAGGCACGACGAAGCCAAACGCGACCAGACTGTCGGGGACGTCGCAGCCGAAGAAGCCACGAAGGTGAACCTCGGTAACGGTCGAAGCCTTTTCCCGCCAGCACCACTCCCAGAGTTGGACGAGTCCCCAGGCTATGACACCCTCCGAGACGTTCCCGCTGCGGGCCACCTTCGGAACGAGACCAATCGCGTCCAGGTCGAATGCGATGTAGGGCATCAGCGGCCGCCCCCACTGCTATCCCCGTTGCGGTCCGCTCGTGCGGCTGCGCGCTCCAGCAAGCTGCAAAGCGCAGCGGCGGTCTGGTTATCCCAGCGCGCGATCCACCGGAGGAAGCGGTCTTCGCTCGCGGTGGGCTCGAGTTCGCCGAGCGAACGGCGCAGGTCGAGGTAAAGGCAGGGGCGGGCGAATGGGCCGGCCACATGGCGGATGCCGCAGATTCCGCACTCCTCGGCGCGTGCTCGGCTCTCCGCGTCTGGGCGAGATGAAGACGAACTCATCGCGCCCTCCCCGTGGTTGGTACCGCCCAGGAAGAAGAGCGCGATGAGGCATTGGAACCACGGCGATAGACACAACGGACGTGAGTGCTGCCACCAGCATTGGGCATTGACTGCTCCGCTGGGGCTCGACAGGGCCGAAGCACGGGGATACGTTCCCGTTGCTTGTTTCTGCAGCCCTGAGCCCCGCAAGGACTCAAGTGAAGTTGAGTGAGGCCGTTTCGGTGTTGGCGCACCGAAGCGGCTTTTTGATTTTCGCGGCCTTGGCACCGGGCCCGCCGAGCGCCTCGCTGAGCCACGCTGGCCATCCACGAGGATGAGCTGCGGGCGAAGGCGAGAAGAACGAACGGGTCGTCTACTCGAAGGCCGGCGACCTCGGAACACTGTCCTAAAACTGTCCTGACCCTAGGGGAGTTGAGGGGTCTGGCGTGGAGTTCTGTAGACTCGCCGAACCCTCAACAGTGCGGAAGGATTAAGAACCGTAGGTAAAACGCCCGTGTGCCGGCTCGTTGCCTACGGCTCATAACCCGAAGGTCGCAGGTTCAAATCCTGCCCCCGCAACTTGAACCCGAAGGGCCCCGGCAGTTCGCCGGGGCCCTTTTGGTTTTTCCGGGGTGGGAGTCGTCCCTGCTGACAACACTCAGGCGTTGCCCTTGTCCTGAGCTTGCGACCGTTACGTCCAAGCAGAATGGCCTGGCTCTCCCGCACGAACCGACTACATCCGGTCGATGGCCGAAGAGACTCCCGCGACCGCCGTCCGCACCCTCAAGGTTGAGATTTCCTTTCAAACCCTGCTGGCCAGTGCGGCCATTGTCGGTGGCATCTGGCTGCTCGGAAAGCTCGCCGCCATCATCGTCGTTCTGCTCGCGGCGCTGATGCTGGCGGGCGCGCTGAGCCCGCTCGTTCTCTGGCTTCAGAAACGGGGGATCCGGCGCTCGTGGGCGTTGGCCCTGGTGTTCGTCTTGAGCGTGCTGGTGTTCGCGCTCATCGCTTTCGTCACGCTCCCGGCGTTGTGGGCGCAGGTCGGGCAGATCATCACCGATCTGCCCGCCCTACAGGAGCGTGTCGCGCATGTCATTGAAGGGCGACCCGGCCTAGGCTCTCTGGCGGGATCCGTCCGGCGCTTCCAACTCGCGGGCGTGGCGGCGAGCCCTGGCACGCTGGCGACGCTGGCGGAGGTGTCGCTGGGCGTGCTCGAGGTCGTGGGGTACGGCGCCACGGCCATGGTGCTCTCCCTCTACTTCTTGAGCGACCACGAACGCATGCGCGGCGCCCTCTTCGCGTTGGTACCTCGAAGGTTCCATCTCCGGACCGCCCGAATCCTCCGCAATCTTGAAACCATCGTCGGCGGCTACATTCGCGGCCAACTGCTGACGTCGTTGGCCATTGCTGTGTTCGTCTTCGTGCTCCTCACGATTTTCAAGGTGCCCAATGCGCTGGCGCTGGCGGCGTTTGCCGGGTTGACGGATGTCGTGCCATTCGTTGGCGGGTTTCTCGCCACGGCGCCCGCGGTGATCGCGTCGCTGCACAGGGGCCCCACGGTGGCGGTGACCGTGCTGGCGCTCTTGATCGGTTATCAGGAGTTCGAGAGCCGCATCCTCGTTCCGCGAGTCTATGGGTCCACCTTGCGCCTGCCGTCGGTGGCCGTCGTGGTGGCGCTGCTCATCGGTGGAAAGCTTGGAGGAATCGTGGGCGCGCTGCTCTCCTTACCCGTGGCCGCGGCGCTTCTGATGATGATTGAAGAGCTGCGCCTGAATCTGCCCGGAGATGACTCCGACGATCCGGTCACTCGACAGAGGGATGCGAAGGCAGAGCAGGCGTTCGCGGCGCAGAGCGCCGGAGCCAGCCCCGAGGAAGCCGCCAAGGTTGCGGGAAACCTCGCGGACGAAATCCTCAAGGAAGAGCAGAAGGTTTCAGACAAGCCCGAAAGCCTTCCCGTGACGGATGGGAAGCGCACCTAGCGTCCAGTGGTCGGCCGTCGTTTGGGAGGCGATTCGAGAGTAAGCGGAGGGCGACTACTGCCGGGCACGGCGATAAGCCCCCGGCGCGATGCCCTGCATCCGTTTGAACGCCTTGTTGAACGCGGCATCGCTCTCGTAGCCGACGCGCTCGGCGATTGAGTTCAGGCTGTCGTCCGTCTCGCGCAACAGCTGGGCAGCCTTCGTCATCCGCCATTGCGCCAGGTAGTGGAGGGGTGGCACTCCCACCAGCTCTGCGAACTTCGCCGAGAACCCCGACCGGGACACGCTGACCTGCGACGCCAGCGACTCCACCGTCCACGCGTGCTCGGGATGGCTGTGCATCAGGTTGAGTGCCGCCGCGATGCTCGGGTTCGTCAGCGCCCGCAGCCCTCCTTTGTCCACGCACGCGGAGTCAGGCGATCGCGCCCGCGTCCGCAGCGCCTGAATCAACAGCACATCGGCCAGCCGCCCCAGCACCATCCCGCTTGCCGGCCCGGGCGCGTTGCTTTCGGCGATGAGCAACTGCACGGTCGCGCCCAACCAGGGCCCCGACTGCGGGTCGTCCGACCGCAGCAGCATCGCCTTCGGCAGCGACGCGAGGATCGGGTTCGACGCACCCTCGCCGAACCGGAAACAGCCCGAGATGAGCGTGGTCGCCGGCCCATCACCCCCCAGGTGCTTCGTTGCAGGTGCCGCGTGCAGCGCTGCGCACGCCTCGCGGTTCAGCGCCAGCGCCTTCGCGCGGCTGCCTCCTGCATCGCGAAGCACGTGCGCCGGCCCGTGCGGCAGCATCATCAGGTCACCGCTCGAGAGCGCCGCAGCCTTCTTTGCGCCCTCGACCTCGAGCCACGCTCCGCCCCGTGCGACGACGTAGAAGGCGAACAGTCCGTTTGCCGGCAGCGACAGCGCCCAGGGCGTGCCCAGTTCAAGGCGGCCGAACATCACTGCCTTTAGCTGGTTCGTCTGCAGCACATCCGCCAGAACATCCAACCCATTTGGACCTTTGGCCAATAAATGTGGACGACGTGTCATTGTGCGTCCACCAGGATAGGCGCATCTTGTCGTCTATGCATTCCTTCTCGAACGCCGACCTCGACCTGTTGTTCACCGATGGCCGCACCTATCAGGGGTTTCTCGACACGCCCATCGACGACTCCGTGCTCAAGCGCCTCTACGCGCTCGCGAGCCTGGCACCCACGTCTGCGAACTCGAGCCCGATGCGCGTCGTGTTCGTGCGTACGCTCGAAGGGAAAGAGAGGCTGAAGCCAGCACTCGCGCCGATGAACGTTGCCAAGACGATGTCCGCCCCCGTGACCGCCATCATCGCGCACGACCTCGAGTTCTACGAGCAGCTGCCGAAGCTCAGCCCCCATGCCGATTTCCGCAGCAAGATGATCACTCTGCCCAAGCCCGTGCTCGAACGGATTGCGCTGCAGAGCGCGACGCTCGAGGCCGCCTTCCTCATCGCCGCCGCCCGGGCGCTTGGCCTCGACTGCGGGCCCATGGGCGGATTCGATACCGCGAAGGTTGACGAAGCGTTCTTTTCCGGCGGCAACTGGAGGTCGAACCTGCTCATCAACCTCGGCTACGGCGACAAGGCGAAGCTCCACCCACGCAATCCGCGTCTTAGCTTCGAGGAAGCGGCACGCCTGGCGTGACTGAGGTGGATCCATCGTTCGGACCATTTTCAGGCCCTCGATCGCGGCAACCAGTCCGATGGAGAAGATCCGCGAGGCGGTAGCACGTCAGGCCAGCCGCCGCGTCCAAGGCAAGGTCGTCGTCACGCTCTGACTCGTGCCTGACCAACATTTGCGCACACGCTCGCCTGAGGGGGCTCGCTAGAGATTTCTCCCCCCAAACGGTGCCCGCCACGCGACACTCTCGGTTCGTGGCTACGAGCCCAGCTGGAAACGCGCTGCCCGCGTCGCCCTACCAGTCCTCGATGCACGCCCAGCGTCGAACGCTGGCTTCGACCGTTCGCTACTCGGCGCTGATGGCCGCGGGGCTGATCGTCGCTCCGCTCCTCGTGCCGCAAATGGCGCTCGTGGGTCACTTCAACCCACTCCATGCCGCAACGGGGTGTGCCGTCAGCCTCGCCGCCATTCTCATCGCGACCGTCGTGTTCTACCGGTACGGCTACGCGTCGCGCGCGTATCGGTGGATGTGGGGCATTGAGACCACCGCCGTGAACCTCACCTTTCTCTCGCTCGCCTTCGCGGGGAAGGGCGCCGCGCCATGGTTCTGGGTGCTGGTCCTCGTGCAGGTCTTCCTGATCGCGCTCGAGGGCAGCTTCAGCAAGTGGCCGCTGATCATGTACGCGATCTTCCCCGCGCTCGCGGCGGTCGGACACGTCGTGATTCACCGCGCGCCTGTCGCTGCCGTCTGGGCGCTCCTCTTCGGGGGCTGTGCCGTCGTGATGTGCGTTGAGCTTCAGCGCATTGGCCGTCGGCTGTCGGCGATGGTCGTCGAGCGCGAGGAGCTCCTCCACGAGCTCGTGGAGCGCCGCGCCAGTGACGAACGGGCTCGTATCGCTCGCGACCTGCATGACGGACTGGCCGCTGAGCTCACCGCTATGGCTTGGCGCGTGGAGTCGATGGAGAAGGTGATGCCTGAACCGACGGCCCAGGCCGCGCTGGGTGGGCTCGTCGACCGCGTGCAGCTGAGCATCGACGAGCTGCGCGCCATCGTGTGGGCGCTGCGCAGCCCGGCGCAGGGGTGGCAGGAGGTGGTCGACTATCTTCGCGGGCGGTGCATGGAGCTGTGTGGGGACGCGATGGCGTTCGAGCTCGAAGAGCACGACGAGGCCGCGGCCGGTGCGCTGGTCGGTGGCCCCGAGCGGATCGCGATGGTTCGCGTCGCGCTGGAGGCGGTACGAAACGCCGCGCGCCATTCGAAGGCGAAGACGGTCCGCGTCCGGCTGCATCGCAAGGACACGCTCTCGTTGTCGGTCGACGACGATGGTGCGGGCGTGCCGGCACAGACCAAGCCGCGTCCGGGCAGCGGGCTCGCCAACATGCAGTCGCGCGTTCACGCGCTCGGCGGTGAATGGACGTTCGAGTCTGGCGTCGCCGGCACGCACATTCACGCGGTGCTCCCGCTGGGAGGGCAACACGATGAACGCACCGACTGAGCGCCCGCTGGCGCTGTTCGTCGTCGAGGACGAGCCTCGTCTAGCTGCGAGCTTGCTGGAGGTGCTCTCCCACGTTCCGGAGCTCACCGTCGCAGCGGTCACCACGGACGTGAGGAGCGCCATCAAGCAGTTGAAGTCCGGCTCGACATTCGACGTCGCGCTGGTCGATCTGGGATTGCCGGACGGCTCGGGGGTCGAGGTCGTTGCGGCCATGCGCAGGCTTCGTCCTTCGGCGGTGCCCCTCGCGTTCACGGTGTTCGACGACGCCCCGACGGTGTTTCAAGCCATCTGGGCGGGTGCGCGCGGGTACGTGCTCAAGTCAACGCCGGCGGCCCGGTTGGTCGAGATGATTCGCGAGGCCCACTCGGGCGGTGCGCCGATGACGCCGAGCATCGCCAGGCTTGTCGTCGAGAAGCTCGCGGCGGAGCGAACGAACGATGCGAGCCGGCTCAGTCCGCGCGAGCGCGAGGTGCTGGTGCTGCTCGCGAAGGGTGTGAGCTATCCGGGCATCGCCGAGATGTTGGGCATTGGCCTGGGCACGGTGCAGGGGCACGTGAAGCGGATCTACGAGAAGCTGGAGATCAGCTCCAAGGCCGAGGCCGCGACGCTCGCTGCGAAGTGGGGGCTCGTGTAGTCGGTCACTGGCACCACGTGGCGTGAACGCGCTGGTTTGAAGTTCCGCCCACGGGCGCGGAGAAGACCACCAACACCGCCCCCGTGGGTCCTACCGCGAGCGCGAGCGAACCGACGATGTTCGTCGCTCCGTTCAGCGAAACGCGGGGCCCCACGACGCCGCTGGCGCTCACGGGGCGGACCACGACGCCCGGCTCGTGCCAGGCCACGGCGCCGCTGCCCGAGAGGTTCATCGCCGTGACGACGTTCTGCGCCGACCCGCCCGCTTGGTCTGCTTTAAGCACGGCGGTGCTCCAACCCGTCGCGGGGTCGAACACAGCTGCGCGCGGCGTGTTTCCCGCCAGGGTTTGGGACCACGCGACGAGCGCTCTGCCCTGGCCGTCGATGGAGACCGCGGGCTGGTAGACGTTGCCGGCGTCGAGGTACTCGATGGCCGTCGCGGGGAGGAAGCCAGCGTCGGGGCGGTAGCGGGCTGCGTAAGCGTCCCAGGAGCCATCGTTCGTGCTTCGGTACTGCTGCCACGTCACCATGCCGTCGCCGTCTTGGCGGCCGGCGAACGCGAGGCGGACGATGTTGGTCGACGCAGAGTCAATGGGAATCGGCGCGCTGAGTCCGCCATCGGCCCACACGACGGTCCCTCGCACGTTTGCCGGGTTGGTCGTCTGATCAAGCCACACGGAGACGAACTCGCCGCCCTGTCCTGGCGCGACCTTGGGGTGGTCGGTCAACGAGACGGCCCCGGTGTAGCCGTCGGCGCGCTGCGCCGGCGACCAAGGTCCGGTCGGGCCTGCTCGAGAAATCCAGATCGCCTGGAAGCCCGATTGAGCAGGGTACTGAGAGAAAGCAGCGACCGCCGTGCCGTGCGAGTCAAGCGCGATGTTCGCCTCCATGAGGTTCCACGAAGTGGAGAGCACGTTCTGCGCAGCGGACCAGCCGGCGTCGGGGCGGTAGCGGGAGCTCCAGAGGAAGTTGCTGGTGCTGCCGTTCGGCTCGAACCACCAGACCATGACTTCGCCGTTCGCATTGGCGGTGAGACGCGGCGTGACCGAGAACGTGCCGCCGTCCGTCGTAAACGGGAACGTCGACCAGCCTGCGTCGCCCGACCATCGCGAGCCCCAGATGGTGGTGCGACCCGCGCTGTCAGATTCGCGCCACGCGACGGTGGCCGCGCCGGTTTCGTCGACCACGGCGGAGGGCGTGAGGCCCCACGACGCCATGTTGGTTTGAACGATGATGGGAGCGCCGCATGTGAAGCCAGCGTCGGTGCCGGCATCGGTGCCAGCGTCCAGGCCCGCATCGACGCCCGCGTCTACGCCTGCATCGGTGCCCGCGTCCGTTCCGGCATCAACGCCAGCGTCTCTGCCCGCGTCCGCGCCTGCATCCATGACTGTGCTGCTGCCCGCGTCCGTGCCTGCATCGGTGCCAGCGTTCGTCCCGGCATCGGAGCCTGAGTCAATTTGAATCGAGCCTGCGTCTCCACCGCCCGGCTCGCCGCCGTCGTCGATTTGGACCGGACCTCTGCCGCAGCCGGAGAGAAGGCCGACCGACAAGCAAAAGGCGAGTGAAGTGAGCCGCGTCATCAGGTGACCTCGCGAGGGGTACGCGAAGTGTCATTCGGGGAGACGCGCCGCGGCAGCCCATGACCATGGGAGCGTGTGACTGGCTACCACTCCGTCTGGTTGCTCGAAGCCCCTGTGAGGCTGATCGGGTACGAGGTGAAGTCCGCCTGTGGCAGCGTCACTGCGGGGAGCGGTCCGAACAGCAGCCGGCTCTCGAGGAGCCACGTGTAGCGCTCTGTGAAGTATCGCGCGCCATCGGAGCCCATGCACCGCGCTGCTTGTGTCGTGCCTTGTGGGACCTGGCATTGCTCCGCTCCCACCGCGCAGGCGCCGCTGCAGGAGGCGCCTGAACCCACGACACCCTCGAAGCCCGACTGTCTCTGCGTGCCGGGGCCCGCCAGAGGGAACGTGGCAGGCAGCGTCGGCAACGCGAACCGCTCGCAGCCGGATGGGTTGGATGACAGGACAGAGCACTGGGTGACGTCGTTGTTGGTGGTGCGGAACACGATCCACTGTGGGTAGTCGGCGATCACCACGTCGGGCGTGGTTTGGCAGGCGAGCTGCGGACGGAACGTCTTGCGTCGAATCACCAGCGTGCTGACGCTGTACGCCGGCGTGGCGGCCGTGTTGGTCGCGTTGCCGAAGGTGAATACGGTGCCGCCGTCGGTCACCGCCGCGGGAGAGCGGGCGAGGAAGTTGCTCATGTTCACCGTGGCATTGGCGCTGGCGGTGAAGGGCTGTCCAGACGCTGACCCGTTGCGCACATACGCCACCACCTTGGCGTGACGGAGGTCGGCGGATACGGCCGGCGCGCTGGCGGGATCGGCGAAGCCCGCGACCACTGCGCCGAGATAGTGGCTGCTGATCGGAGCGCCGTTGCGCTCGCCAATGCGCACCACCACGTTGTTGCCCGGCGTTCCGGCAGGCTTCATGCCGATGCCGTTGATGCCGACGGCGCCCGTGCCGCTGCCGCCCTCGAAGTCGAGCAGGACGAAGCCGGTGAGATCAGTGCCCGGAGGCGTGTACAGCGTGTTGAACGTCACGGCGACTGGGTACGTGTCCGCCATGATGACCATCGGGGCCGCGACGGGAGCGGTGACGTTCTGTTGCAGGTAGCCGACGGCCGCCCAGGTCGACTGTTGGAGTACTCCGGAGAATCCGGTGAAGCCGGCTGCCGGGGTGTGCAGCAGCGGCATCGTGAGCACGCGGTTGCCGGGGCGCACGTCTCTGGCCCAGGACGTATCGAGGTAACCCGTGCACGAGGAGGACGAGAGGCCCCAGGTCTGCGGCGGTAGATAGAGGTTCTCTGGCACCGCGGTGGTGCCCAGCGCGCCGGCGCTCGCGCAGGTCTGCGGAGCGCTCAGCTCCTTGAAGTCGTAGAACGCGAAGCGGCTCAATGGCCCGTCCTCGAGTACCATCCCGTTCGTCGCGTACGAGCAGTCCGGTCGCATGGGAATGGGGAGCGCTGTGCCTCCCGTGAATCGGTGCGTGGTGACGACCGGACGCCGCAGCGGCAGCGCGAAGACCTGGTCGGCGCCGTTGAAGCGCCAGTGCGTGACGTAGGCGCGACCCGGCGCTCCGGCGGTGACGTGTTGAGGCCCGTAGAGCGCCGTTCCGAAGTCCTGGAGCTCCAAGTAGCCCTGAGCATCGGTGGTGCCCGTGTTCGCACCGGTCGCGGAAGGTGCGGGGAAGAGCTGGGCCATCGAGGTGACGTAGGGCGTCGCGGCGGAGGAGCCGACCAGCACGCTCGCTCCGCTGATGGGCGCACCGGTTTCGGCTTCGACTACGCGAATGCGCATGTGGCCCTGAATCGAGGCGCATCCACCCACGCTGTGGGGAGCAACGCCGTTGTACCCGTTGCTCACCGTCTGGCTTCGGAAGTCGAGGATATGTGGAGGCGAGAGCTGCACAGTGCTTCCACACCAGGTGACCGAGGCCCCGACGATGCTCTGCGGAGCGCTTGGGTTCGTGCCTGGCGCGATCATCGACCGGTAGTACGTGCCGGGCACGGATGGCGCCGGGACGGCTGCTGCATCGACCCAGTTGGTCGCGGAGTTGGAGGAGCCGAAGGTCACGGTGGCGCCGGTGACCGGCTGGCCTCCCGTGTCGACCACGCGCGCGACGACGGCGAGCCGCGCTGCGGTGCCGATCGTCAGGCAACCGGAAGTCATGGTGAGGGTGCTCGCGGTCGTGCTGACTGGAAGGCACGTCGGCGAACCGCCATCTCCACCGCCGGGGCCAGCATCGGCGGGGCCAGCATCGGCGGGGCCTGCGTCGGCGGGGCCTGCGTCTGCGGGGCCTGCGTCTGCGGGGCCTGCGTCGGCGGGGCCTGCGTCGGCGGGGCCAGCATCGGCGGGGCCAGCATCGGCGGGGCCAGCATCGGCGGGGCCAGCATCGGCGGGGCCAGCATCGGCTAGGCCAGCATCGGCGAGGCCTGCGTCGGCGGGGCCAGCGTCGGCGGGGCCTGCGTCGGCGGGGCCAGCATCAGCGGGGCCCGCATCGACGGCACCCGCATCGGCGGGGCCCGCATCGGCGGCGCCAGCATCGGTGGCGCCAGCATCGGTGGCGCCAGCATCGGCGGGGCCAGCAGCGCCTCCATCTCTGCCAGCGTCGTCGCCTCCTGCGTCGCTGTTCTCGTCGCCGATCACCTGAGTCGGCGGGCGTCCTCCGCAGCCTGCGAGGACGACGATGGTCACGCACAGTGCGAGTGAAGGGAGCCGCGTCATCAGAGGCCTCATGGGGACACGCGAAGTGTCACGTGGCGTGGCAGGCCTGCGGCAACCCATGACCATGGGGAGACCCGTTTGGAGCTGCGAGCTCCGACGGCCTCCTCCGGGTCACCGCGGCGACCGTGACTCTGCCCGCCTCACCTCCAACCACCTCGGCCTGGCTTGACCAACGAACGTCGGCGCGACCCCGGATCTACCTCGCAGCCACGCCAGGGCTCGGCGCAGCAATTTTGACGGGTGCTGGACGTAGACGGACCGCTGAGTACCCTCCACCGGGGCTCGGCGGTTCGCGTCGCGAGGACAGGACCACGGCCTGCGCTTCACACACCTCGGTCGTCGGAGACTCCATGCGTCAGTCTGTGCTCGCAGCCCTCATGCTTCTGTCGCTTCCTGCTCTCGCGCAAACGTCGAAGTGGGACGTTGACTCCGAGAACTCTTCGGCGTCTTTCGTGTGCAAGCACGTGTTGGTCACCAACGTGCGCGGCATGATGCACAAGGTCTCTGGATCCGTTCTGCTGGATGAAACAACTCCGGCCAATTCAAAAGTGACTGCGACGCTTGATGTGAACACGATCACGACGGGCGTCGAAGAGCGTGACACTCACCTAAAGGGTTCAGAGTTCTTCGACGTGGCCAAGTACCCCCTCATCACCTTCGTCTCCACCGGCGTTACAAGGTCGAATGCCACCTCGTACTCGGTGAAGGGCAACCTGACGATCCATGGCGTGACCAAGCCGGTAACGCTCGCGGTCACGGTTTCCGCGCCGTTCAAACATGCCGGGGGCACACGCCGCGCCATCGAGGCCATCACCTCGGTCAATCGCAAGGACTTTGGCCTGCTCTGGGAGTTCCCCGGCGAGGGCGCAGGCGTCGTCGTAGGAAACATCGTCAAGATCAACATCGACCTTGAGCTGGTGCTTCAAGCGGGTGTGAGCAAGGGCGGGTGAGCGTCCGCTCTTCCGTGCTCTGTTTGACTTAGGAGCACGAGGGTCTGCAATAGGCGATGGGCTTTCGGGGCTGTTCTCATATCTTGCCCGGATGCCGTTGCTCGCCTTGCTGCTCGTGCCGCTCGTCGCGGGCACCATCTCCGCGGTTCTTCCTGTGACCGCGCGCACGCGCGCGGCGGTGCTTGCGGGGCTCTCGACGCTCGTGGGCCTGGTCAGCCTCGTCTACGCGTTCCCGCACGTCCGCCACGGCGAGCTCCAGGTCCAGCGAATCCCCTGGGTCCCGGAGCTTGGCCTGGAGCTTGTGCTGAGGCTGGACGGCCTCTCCTGGCTCTTCTGCGTGCTTGTGCTCGGCATCGGCGCGCTGGTCATGCTGTACGCCCGCTACTACCTCTCACCCTCGGATCCGGCGCCCCGGTTCTACGCGTTCCTCCTCGCGTTCATCGCGTCGATGCTCGGCGTGGTCCTCTCCGGAAACATCCTGCAGCTCGCCTTCTTCTGGGAGCTGACGTCGGTCTTCTCTTTCGTGCTGATCGGCTACTGGACCCATCGCAAGGACGCGCAGCGGGGCGCCCGCATGGCGCTGACTCTGACGGGCGCCGGTGGCCTGTGCCTGCTTGCCGGCATGTTGGTGCTGGGGCACATGGCGGGCAGCTACGACCTCGAGGTCGTCCTGGGGCGCGGCGCGCTCATCCGGGAACACGCGCTCTATCCGGTCGCCCTGGGGCTCATCCTCCTCGGCGCTTTCACCAAGAGCGCCCAGGTCCCTTTTCATTTCTGGCTGCCGAACGCGATGGCCGCGCCGACGCCCGTGTCCGCCTACCTTCACTCAGCGACGCTGGTGAAGCTCGGGGTGTTCCTGCTCGCGCGTCTGTGGCCCGTGTTGTCCGGGACTCAGCTCTGGTTCTGGCTGGTCGGATCCGCGGGCTTGGTGACGCTGCTCGTGGGGGCGGGGGTGGCGCTGTTCCAGCGGGACCTCAAGGGGCTCCTCGCGTACTCGACCATTTCCCACCTCGGTCTCATTGTGCTGCTCCTGGGGCTTAACAGCCCCCTTGCCGCGGTGGCGGCGGTGTTTCACGCGATCAATCACGCGACGTTCAAGGCCTCATTGTTCATGGCGGTGGGCATCATCGACCACGAGACGGGGACGCGGGACATCCGCCGGCTCTCCGGGTTGCTCCGCGTGATGCCGATCACGAGCACGCTCGCCCTGGTGGCGACGGCGGCCATGGCCGGGGTGCCGCTGCTCAATGGGTTTCTCTCAAAGGAAATGTTCTTCTCGGAGGCGGTCTTCGTCGACGCGGTTCCCTTCGTTGAATGGACGCTGCCGGTGGCGGCCACGCTGGCGGGTGTGGGGAGCGTGGCGTACTCGCTGCGCTTCGCCGTGGAGGTCTTTTTCGGGCCTGCAAGTGCCCGAAACACGCCGCGCGAACCCGAAGAGCCTCCGAAGTGGATGCGGGTCCCCGTGGAGGTGCTCGTCCTGCTGTGCCTGGTCGTCGGCGTCGCACCGGCGGCTACCATCGGTCCGATTCTCGCGGCAGCGTCGCGACAAGTCGTCGGCGGCGACGCCTTGCCCGAGTACAGCTTGAAGGTGTGGCACGGGTTCACGCCGGCCTTGCTGATGAGTGGGATTGCGCTGGTCGGGGGCGTGATCACCTATGGGATCGTCCGCCGCTTCGAGCGTCGCCCTGCTCAGCAGCGAAAGGCGCGCAGGGTGATGGGAGCCAGCCTCTTCTTCGCCGCCCTTGCCCGCCTGACCTGGGCGAGCCGTTGGCTTGCCAGGCATTTGCTGGGCGCCGGGCTTCAGCGGCAGCTCCTGGCGGTTGTGGTCGTTGCGCTCCTCGCTGGAGCCTGGACCCTCGCGGACGGGGTGGGGGAGGGTGACCGGCCCCTCGTGCCTCTGTCGCCGTTGTTCGCAGGCCTTTGGGTGATAGGCGGCATCGCAGCGGTCACGGCCGCCTGGCAGGCGAAGTTTCACCGGCTCGCCGCGCTGATGCTGGCCGGAACGGCGGGGGCCATCTGCTGCGTCACCTTCATCTGGTTCTCAGCACCCGACCTTGCCCTCACCCAGCTCACCGTGGAGGTCGTCACGACGCTGCTGATGCTCCTCGGCTTGCGCTGGCTCCCTCAGCGAGAGCCGAAGCGGGGCCTCTACAACGCGCGCACGCTGCGAACCGCGCGGGTCCGCCGAATCCGCGACTTCGCCGTCGCGCTCGCGGCGGGCCTGGGGATGGCCACGCTGGCCTACACGGTGATGACGCGCGACTTTCCCGAGCGCACGTCCTTCTTCCTGGAGAAGTCGCTCAGCGAAGGCGGAGGCCGAAACGTGGTCAACGTCATGCTGGTGGACTTCCGCGGCTTCGACACGTTTGGCGAAGGGATTGTGCTCGCGTTGGTCGCATTGTCTGTCTACGCGCTATTGCGGCGGTTCCGTCCCGCGGTTGAGGTGATGGCGCTCCCGCCTCAGCAGCAGGCGTTGCCGTTGGACCTGCAGACGGACCTGATCAACCCCAGGCAAGCGCGTGATCCTGCCGTGGGGTACCTCACAGTACCGGCCGTGCTTGTGCGCTTGATGCTGCCGGTTTCGGGCGTCATCGCGGTCTTCTTTTTTCTACGAGGCCACAACGCGCCCGGAGGCGGCTTCGTGGCCGGCCTCATCCTGTCGCTTGGGCTGTTGCTCCAATACATCGTCTCGGGAACCGAATGGCTGGAGGAGCGGGTGCGGCTCCGCCCGAGAGCGCTGATCGCGGCGGGCATCCTCTTCGCGGTCGGCACGGCCAGCGCGCCGTTCCTCGTGGGCTATCCGCTCTTGACTTCGCACACCTTCCATCTGCGTCTGCCGGTCCTCGGCGAGCTGCACATTGGCAGCGCGATGTTCTTCGACATTGGAGTGTTCTGCCTGGTGCTGGGGTCGACGCTCCTCATCCTCGTGGCGCTCGCGCACCAGTCGGTTCGCGCGCACCGCACCTCTGGAGGGGCCTGATGGAAGCGGTACTCGCGCTGGCGATCGGCGTGCTCACCGGAGCGGGCGTCTGGCTCATGCTCCGTCCACGCACCTTCCAATTGGTGTTGGGTTTGTCGCTGCTCTCGTATGCCGTCAACCTGTTCATCTTCAGCATTGGTGGGTTGTCGATCGACAAGGAGCCCATCCTGGTGGATGGCGTTGCACCCAATCTCTACCAATACGCAGACCCGGTTCCCCAGGCGCTCGTCTTGACTGCAATCGTGATCGGCTTCGCGATGACCGCGCTCTTGCTCGTCATCATCTTGGCGTCCCGCGGAACGACGGGGACGGACCACGTCGATGGGGCAGAGACATGAAGGCGGCGATGCCGCACCTGCTGCTGGTCCCCGTGCTTCTGCCAATGGTCACCGCGGCGGCGATGCTCTTGCTGGGTGAGGGTCGCCGGACGTTGAAGACCCTCATGGGGCTGACCTCCGCGTTTATCGGCCTGTCGGTGTCGGTCTTGCTCTTGGCCTGGACCGACGCGCACGGCGTGGTGGCCTATCTGCCCGGCAACTGGCCCGCTCCCTTCGGAATCGCGCTGGCGATGGACCGCCTCTCCGCGGCGATGCTGGTCGTGACGTGGGTGCTGGGCTCCGCAGCGCTGCTCTTCGCCTCCGCCAGGTGGCACCGCGCCGGCGTGCACTTCCACCCGCTCTTGCAGTTGCAGCTCATGGGGCTCTCCGGCGCGTTTCTAACCGCCGACGTCTTCAATCTGTTCGTGTTCTTCGAGATCCTCCTCGCGGCGTCCTACGGAATGCTCTTACACGGGTCGGGCAAGGCGCGAATCCGCGCGAGCGTCCGCTACGTCGCCATCAACCTGGCGGCCTCGTCGCTTTTCCTCATCGGCGCGTCGATCATCTATGGCGTCACCGGCACGCTGAACATGGCGGAGCTCTCAGCGCGGTTGTCCGCACCGGCCGTCGTGAACCGGCACCTCATCGACACGGGAGCCGCCATCCTCGCGGTGGCGTTCCTGATCAAGGCGGGCGCCTGGCCGCTGAACTTCTGGCTGTCACCGGCGTATGCCTCCGCCACTCCGCCGGTGGCGGCCATGTTCGCCGTGCTCACGAAGGTGGGGCTCTACGCCCTGGTGCGGCTGTGGACGCTGATGTTCGCCGGGGGGCCGCTTGCTGGCTTCGGGGCCGATGCGCTCCTGGGCTTTGGTGTGGTGAGCGCGCTGCTCGCGGGTCTGGGGATGCTCGCGTCGCGCTCGCCCGCGGTTCAAGCCTCTTGGGCGGTCGTCGTCTCGGCGGGGACCCTGCTGAGCGCGGTGGGGCTGGGGGACGAGCGGGTCCTTGGCGCCAGCCTCTTCTACCTCGTCCCTTCCACCTTCGCCTGCAGCGCGCTGTTCCTGCTCGTCGACGTCATCCAGAGGTGGCGCGCCGGAGCCACGGTCGTCGATGAAGCCCCGTTCCTCAACGCGGCGCTCGAGAGCGAGGACGTCAACCTGGATGACGAGGGCGAGCCGCTGGTCGCCATGCCGTTCCCGGCCTCCACCGCGCTCCTGGGAGTGGCCTTCGTGGCCTGCACGGTGCTCCTCGCCGGCCTTCCGCCGCTGTCCACGTTCATCGGAAAGCTGGGGATGCTCTCGGCGGCGCTGGCCTCGAGCGAAGCGCACCAGAGGGTCTGGTACTTCGCAGCTGCGTTGCTTGGCTCGGGGTTGCTGGCGTTGATCGCGTTGATGCGGACGGGCATTCGAATCTTCTGGGCGGAGTCGCAGCGTGACCGCCCCCGTGTGCGCGTTTCGGAAGGAATTCCGATCGTCGCCCTCCTAGGCCTCACCGCGCTGCTGGCGGTCGCGGCCAATCCGGCCCTGGTCGTCGCGAACGCCGCGGCGCGCGCTCTGTACGATCGGTCCGCGTACCTTGAGGCGGTGCTTCAGGCTCCCGTTCGCGAGGTGCCAGCACAGGGGACGACGCCATGAGACGGCTGTTCCCATCGCCGCTCTTGTCCCTCGGGCTGTTCGTCCTTTGGATTCTGCTCATGCAGTCCGTGGATCCAGGCACGTTGCTTCTGGGGTTGCTGCAAGCGCTCTTCTGGCCGCGGGTCACCGTGGGCTTGCGACCGGAGGAGATCCGCGCTCGAAAGCCACTCCAGATGCTCCGGCTCTTCGGGCGGGTGGTCCTGGACATGCTGCGCTCGAACGCGGCGGTGGCCTTCGCGATCCTCTTCCCGCGGAAGAAGGGCCTGCGATCGGGATTCCTCCGGATTCCGCTCGAATTGAAGGAGCCTGAAGCGCTGGCGGTCCTGGCCATGATCATCACCTTCACGCCGGGCACCGCGTGGGTGGAGCTCGCAGCGGATAGGCGGCTCCTGCTGTTGCACGTCCTCGCTATCGATGACGAAGAGGCCCTCATTCAGCACATCAAGAGCCGCTACGAGCGCCCGTTGCTGGAGATCTTCCAATGAGCCCGATGCTTACGTGGTCACTGACCTTCGCCCTGGGCTGCCTGACCCTGGGGATGCTGTTCGCCCTGGTGCGGATGCTGCTCGGACCGCGCGCCCAGGACCGGGTACTGGCCTTCGACTGCCTCTACCTCAACACCCTGCTCGTGATCTTGGCCCTGGGGATCGTCTACCGGAGCAGCTCCTACTTCGAAGCGGCGCTGCTCATTGCCGTGTTCGGATTCGTCGGCTCCACGGCGATGTCGAAGTTTCTGCTGCGAGGGGAGGTCATCGAATGACGCCGGACCCTGCGTTCTGGATGGAGGCGGTGACTGCGTTTCTGGTCGTGGCAGGGGGCCTCGCCGCGCTCGTAGGCTCCTTCGGCGTCCTGAGGCTGGGCACCTTCTTTCAACGGGCCCACGCACCCGCCCTCGGAGCGACGCTCGGGACGTGGTGCTTTGCTTTGGCCACCGTGGTTCAGATGTCCGCGGTGCGCGGTCAGCTGTTCGTGCATGCACTCTTGATCGCCGTCTTCATCGCCTTGACGGCCCCGGTCACGACCATCTTCCTGATGCGCGCGGCGATCTTCCGGGAGCGCCTCAGCGGCGCGCCGGACGCGCCACCGTTGCGGCCGCCACCTGCTTGAGCCCCGGTTCCGTCGACGGGTCGTCTACTCGATCACTCCCCCTGTCCAGGCCATCGCGTGGTCGTTGCCCTTCCATCGGACCTCTTTTGCTTCGGTCATTGGCACAAAGCGGAAGATGTATCGGATGGATCGGGCGTCCTGCGACGTGAGTACTCGCGCCGACTTGATCAAGCCGCCGAAGTAGGACGGGGTCGCCTTCTTCTGATGCAGGTAGATCATGCCCCCGACAAGTTTCTCGGCCTCGGACGCCGAGACTGCCCAGTTCCCGCTCTCGTACTCGTTGCTCTCGGAGACGCGGTGAAGGTTGAGCCGGTCGCGGCAGAGGAAGTGGATGGAGGGCATCCATCCATTCTGCGAACTCGGACGCTCCGCCGGAAGGAGAATGATGAGGGTCAGGCCGGTACGGAGTCGTGGTTCGAGACGACGAAGCTCGCGCCCTTTGGCGTGTATGCGTATTTGCGCTTCCGCTCCGCGAACTGCGCGTCGGTCAGGCGGTGCGTCGGCCCGTAGCGCAGGTACTGCCTTGTGAGCCTCATGAAGACATTGGTCAGGTATTGCCGACCGAGATTCATCAAGATGTTGCCCTCGAGGTTGTCGGCTTGCACCGAGGACACGACCTTGCCGCTGCTTCGGAGGACGCGGCTGGTCGCGTAGGTGACCAGTTCAAACATCTCCTCCGCCATCTGCTGTTCCACTGGCTCCAACGCGCGATAGCTGTCGGTGACCTTCGCACGCGCCCAGAGGGCCTGGTGGATCCCGATGATGGAGCGCTCATTGATCCCGGCAATCAGCGTCGCGCCGTCCCGGTTCCTGACGATGCCGAGGTGTCGATGCAACTGCTCTTCGATGGCGTCTGCGTGGTCCTTCGACGGGACGCGCAGGAGTACGTAGCTGTTGGGGCGTCCCAGGACGAGCTCACCCACAGCACAGATGAACGCCTTGTTGTGTTTTCCCGCCAGACCCCCGCGCGTGCACTTCCTCACGCGGATCTGATCGCCCTTTCCGAGCTGGAGAACATTCTCCCCATTCGACACAAGGTAGACATATTCGCCGGGTGGAATGTCCTCGGCGGCGGCCGGCCTCAGTAGCCCTCCGAGGCGAGCCATTTCCGCCACGGCCCGCGCGGCTGGACCCTCGGAAGCGAGCGCGCTCATGAAACCTTCACAGCCGGTATCGCTGCGGCGATCTCTCGCAATGTGTCTGCGGATTGCAGCCTGTTGGTCGGGAACCCGTTGTGCGGTTGCAATTCGAGCTCCTCGAACGTGAAGGACCAGTCACCCATGTTGTGATTCAGGAAGAGCGGGGCGCCGTTTGCCGCCGCGCGGTCCTGGAGTCGAACGGCCCCAACGAGGTCCGCGAGCAGCTGTGGCACGCTGGTGCTCGGGTCGAGATAAACGCCTCCGTGGGCAAGGCGCAGCACCATCCGCGTCCGCGCGAGCACGCGCGTCACGTAGATCGCGTAGCTGTTGGAACCGTAGCCGGAGAAAGAGACGGCCGCGTAGGGGAGGGGATTGGCCTTGCTCCATCCACGTCGAAGGAGGCCCCAGTTCAACTGGCGGTAATCCTCCTTCACGTCGCCTTGCGGGCCGTAGAGGTTTTCGCTGAGCTCGGCAAGGGGACCGAGGTCGACAGGGAAGGGGCTCCCGGTCAGGTCGCGAAACCACTCGTCGAACGACCTGGCTCGCTTCTGTTGGGGAGGCGGGCCAGAGACGACCAACAACCTCCTGTCACGGATCAGGATGAGTGGCGTGCTTGAGCCGCCCGCGGGTGCGGCCCAGACAACCAGGTCCTCGCTTCGAGGCCAGGCGCACAGGTGTTTGGTGACGGACGGGCTCTTCAGAAAAGTGGCCCCGAGCGCGCCGTCCTTGAGCGTCAGGTGCAGGTCGAATCCTGCCTGGCCCTGCTGTGGGGCCTGGACGACTGAGGCCGTGCCATCACCTTCAAGGAGGCTGACGAGCTCAGCGGTCCAGGGGCCGACGTCCAGGGAGGTCACGTTCAGGCGAGTATCCCCAATCGCGGGATCACGTCACATGGGTGTGCAGCTGGGGCCGCCGCACGCTTGAAAGCCGCAGCCCACCGTACTTCCCCCAGAGAGGGCGAAACAACCACCGTTCGAGCATTGCTTCTTGGCCATCCTGCAATCCGAAACAATACAGGTGCACAGGGAGGAGCAGGTGGTTCCATTCGGCATGGTGCACGCCTGAGACTCGCTGATTGGAGCGCCCATGCAGAGACCTGCGGCGCACCGATACTCTGTTTTTACCCGGCTCTGGTTGCCATGGCAGGCGGGTGTCGGCGTGGAGCACGCGGTCCATGATGCTGCACGCCTGGCCCTACAACGTGCGTGAGCTGGAGCAGGCGATTCGCAGCTCACTCGCGGTGAGCGGTGAGAAGGCGCTCGAGATTTCACTGGCGACGAACGAGGACGGCACCACGGCCGAACATGTAGAAGCGCCTGAGCGCGCACAACTCGCCGCCTTGATGAAGGCGCACGCCGGCAACCTGAGCGCCGTTGCTCGAGAGCTGAAGACGTCTCGGTCTCAGGTTCAACGCCTGCTCGAGCGGAGCGAGCTGAGCGCGGCAGACTTCAAGCGCGGCTGACGGCAGACACTCAGATTTCTGCCATGTGCCGCGCCTGATGCAGGACCAACCGCCCGGTATTCCTGGAGGCCTTCGTATCCAACAGCGGCACTCAGATTGCCTGAGTGGGCCGGATGATGACCCAGATCTGGAAGGCGCTCCTGTTGCTGCTGGTGGCCACCGGCTGCAGCCCCACTCCCCAACCCTCCCCGGCCGAACCGTCGACAGCGTGTCCAGTCGGCCAGGGGTTGATTGGGGGCGCGGTCTCCGCTGCGTGTCAGTTCCCAGCGACCGCCGGGCTTCTGGTCAAGAGCGGTGAGGACGACGTGTATCTCACTTGCACGATGACCAAGGTAGGGCCGCGAACGTTTGTCGTGGCTGCCCATTGTTTCTTCCGGGAGGGCGCCCAGGACGGAGCTCAGCCGGTGCGGCCGGAGCTGAGCAAGGGCGCGGATATTGGCGTTCTGTTTGGCGTCCACCAGCCCAAGGAAGGGGTGGAGCCCAGTGGCTCGGTGACGCGCACCGTGGTTGAAGACATCCGGATACACCCGACCTGGTATTCGGCTGTCTCGCCAGAGGTGCCCAAGACCGAGGAGGGAGCCAAGGATGGTGACGCCGCGCTCCTGCGGGTTCGTGACATGACGCCCGAGATTGATGTGGCGACGATTGACACCCTGCCCATCGAAGTCGACACACGCGTCGTCATGACGGGCTACGGCTGCACGACGCATGATCACGGCTCAACGGGTCCGCTCAGGTTCCTGGACGCCAGCATCGAGGCGGTCTTCGGATCCATGCTCTACACGTCTTCGACCCCAACCAAGGCGCCAGAGAACGGGGGAATCTGCCCGGGCGATTCTGGGGGCGGTCTCTTCCGGGAGGGTTCAGGCCAGCGCGTCTTGAGCGGAGTCAATTCGCGGTTTGTCTCGTCAGAAGTCCTGGGCAGACAGACAGGACCGAACGAGAGCTACTTCACCCGCTTGGACGACAGCGGCCCCCTCGCGATGGGTACCTGGCTTCGACAGAATCTGGCCGAGCTTGAACCTTGAACCACGCGGCCATAGCGGACGGCGACTCATGAACCCAGTCACCCTTAGAGTGACCCTTATACCGCACGGCTGAGTCTACGAGCCTCTGGCCGGGCGGAAGCGGGTGAGCGTTGCCCACCAGGCGCCCTGCTTCTGTTCGACGAGGAATCCAGCCAGGGTCGCGAGCTGTAGCAGCTTCCGATCCGGCACGTAGTCGGGATCCAGCATGGTCTCTCCGATGACCAGGCGGCCTCCGGGCGTCAGCACCCGCCTGAGCTCGCGGAGCGCTCCGACTTGATCCGGTAACTCGCCCAGGACGCCGTTCAGGTAGGCGGCGTCAAAGCTGGCGTCTGGGAAGGGCAGGGAGCCCGCGTCGCCACGGCGGATGTCGATGTTCTGGATTCCCGCCTGCGCGGCGCGCGCCGTCAGCGCATCGAGCATCGACTGCTGGGCGTCGAGGACCTGGAGCTTGCCGGGCGCGAGCGCCGCGGCCACGGGAAGCGCATGGATGCCAATGCCCGGGCCGACCTCCAGGATTCGCTCACCGGCGCGGAGCCCGAGGGCTTGGATCAGATACTGCGGCGCGTGGGGACCCCGGGGCAGCCAGAGGACCCAGCGAAATGCATAGGGCATCGGCCCGGGATGTGTCCGGCTCCAGCGGACAGCCGCGACCCCGGCGAGGACCGAAACCCCGAGGGCGGTGAGGGCGAGCTGCCAGTGGCCAGTGAAGGCCAGGCCACACGCGCCGAGAGCGGCTGCGAGGACGACGAAGGAGGCCCCGTCTTGAGGGCGGGAGAAGACAGCGGAGGGGACTGGGTTGTGTGGGTGGGTCATGCGGCGTAATATGAGCGGTCGCTCACGTTCAAAGTACTCGCATCCCAGCCGACAAGGGTTCCATGCCTCGCCGCCGGTCCAGTTTGCCTCGGAAGCTGCCCAAACAGAATCGGGGGCAGGCGACGGTGGAGGCCCTGCTTACGGCGACCGCTCACATTCTCGTGCGCGAGGGCTTCGAGGGCGCGAGCACGAACCGGGTGGCCGCGCGCGCGGGCGTGAGCATTGGCTCGTTGTATCAATACTTCCCCAGCAAGGAGGCGCTGGTCGCCGCGGTGCAGGAGCGCCATGTCGCCCAGATGTTGGAAGCGATGGAGCGCGACCTGGGCCGACTCCTGGCGCTTCCGCCGCCTGAGGCGGTGCGGGAGATGTTCCGCGCGCTGATCGCCGCGCATGGCGTCGACCCTGTCCTCCACCGCGTGTTGATGGAGCAGTGCCCGCGCGTCGCCTCGCCGGCCCGCGCCGGCCATCTGGAGCGGCGCTTTCAGGAGGTCGCGCTGGCGTACCTGGAGGCTCACCGCGACCTCGTCAGGCCGTCGAACCTCCCGCTGGCGGCCTTCGTCGTCGTCCAGGTGGCCGAGTCGATGGCGCATGCGGCGGTGCTGCACCGACCCGAGCTCCTCGGCTCCGACGCGTTCGTCGACGAGGTGACCGAGCTCTTGATGCGTTACCTCGGCGAGCCCGGGCGCCTGGGTAGTCTATGATGTCATCGTTCTCATTCACCCGAGCAGTTGTTAGGACGGCTCGACCCGCGAAGATTCTTCCTCTCCTGGCGATTCCCGCGCTGGGCGCGGCGTTCGCGCGTACACAGATAGATCTGCCAGCGCTGATGGTGCTTTGCGTGCTGGCCTTTGTTTCATCTGTGTGGGTGACGCAAATCAATGTCGTCACGGATGTAGATCTCGACGCGACCGCGAGACCGGAGCTCGCCCGCGATTGGCGGGGGATGGGGGGCGCCTCCGGGAGGCTCTTGCGCCTCGCGCCGCTCGCGTGGATGGCGGGGGTCGCTGCGCTGGTCGTGATGGGCAAGCCACTTGTGGGGTTGGCCCTATCAGGTGCGGTCGCGTTCGCGGTGCTGTACTCGTACAACTTCCTGTCGAGGCGGCCGGTCGAGACGAGACTGAAGACCTCCTGGCTCGGACACGCGGCATCTCTGTGGAGCGGGTACTTCTTCCTCTACTTGGCGGGCACGCTCTGCGCAGTCGGCGGACGCGACTTCAGTCGGTTCGCGCTGTGTGCGGCAGCGGCGACCTCCGACTACGCGTTCTATCTGGCTGAGTCCGCCGTTGACGTGCGCGAGGAACGGGAGGCCGGGCTGCGCACCCTGCCGGTCATTCTCGGGCCTATGGCGGCGACCCTGGTCTCACTGGCTGTCGGGGCGATGGCGTTGGGGGTCGCGGGGCTGCGCTTTGACTGGGCGCTCGTGGTTGCGCTCGCTCCGGCGATGGCCTTGCGCCTGTCGACTCAAGGGATGTTCGCGTGGGCGTGGGCGGCGAAGACCGAGGCGCGCCCGCCGCGCCTTCTTTGGTGGGTCCCGGATCTGGTCTTTGTGTCAACGCGAGCCTGGGTCCTGTCGGCGCTGATCTTCCTCGACAGTGCGGCACCATGAGCGGTCGAAGCGCGTTCCTTTGCAGCTTCTCGAATGAGGCCAGTCGACTGTGGCTGCGCCATGGAGCTCCGGCCCGTGTGGAGTTGATGGAGCTCGATTCGGGCGCGCTTCCAATCGTCATCAACGATGGGACGGCCGAAGGGTGTTTCCTCGTCTCGACCAAGGCGCACTACGTCGACTACGTCCTTGCAGAGCTCGACAAATTCGACGGCGTTCCAGCCGCGCTGGTCAGGCAGACCGTCAGGGGCCTGGGCCGCGCGTGGGTGCCGAGCGGGCTGAACCGGACGGTGTCGGCGAACAACTGGCTCATGTCTACGAGCCCGACCTGCGATCTCACGGAGCCCGAGCTGGCTCGTCTGACAGCCGGCTTGTCTCAGCGTTTTGCGAGCCATGCGCTCATGCTTCGCGGCGTGCTCTCGACGCAGCGGGCCTGGATGGAGCGGTTGCAGCGCGCGGGCTGGGTGCTGATACCCAACCGACCGGTCCACATCATTCAGTCGAAGGGCTGGGCCGGAGGATCCCGAAACAAGCGACGAACGCTGAAGGCAGATCTGCGCAGCTTCGAGTCGAGCGGCTTGAGGCGGGTCCAGCTGGAATCTGTGACCGACGACGTCGCCGAGCAGATCGCCGGGTTGTACTCACAGCTCTACATTGGAAAACACTCGGGCCTGAACGCGGACTACACGCCGCATTTCTTCAAGAGCGCCGTCAACTCCGGCTTCATCAAGCTCTGGGTCGTCTACCTTGGCGATCGCGTCGTGGGGTTCCTCACCTTCTTCGACGACGGCGAGCACCTCGTCGGCTGTGTCACTGGGTACGATCAAGCCCTGGACCGGCGGCGCTTCCCCATCTATCGCGGCCTCGTCGCCCAGCTCGTAACGCTTGGCCTGCAGATGAACCGGGACGTGTTCCTGAGCACAGGTGCCTCCCGCTTCAAGCTCAACCGAGGCACCACCGAGTTCTTTGAGTACGAAGCTGTATACGCCCACCACCTCACGGCCACGCGCCGCTTGCCGTGGAGGCTCGTCGAGTGGGTCTACCGCGCGGCGGCGAAAAGCCTGGACACGACGAAGCTGTAGATCGAAGGAAGGCGCGATGTTTTCCAACGCTCCCAAAGCCAAGCGCCCACTGCCCTGGATGGCTGGAGCGGTACCACTCATGTTGGCGCCGATGCAGGGCGTTACCAATCGAGCGGTGCGCCAGGTCTTCGCGGAATCCGTGCGGCCGGATGTGCTCTTCACGGAGTTCATGCGCGTGCGGCCCAGCGCGTCCACCGTGCGGGACCGTCTGTCGGACGGTGATCTGGATGACGCCAAAGCGCAGGAGCATGGAGTTCCCCTCGTGGTCCAGCTGATTGGACGGGACCGGGAGCCGCTCGTGGAAGCGGCGCTGGCGGTGCAGGGCGCAGGTGCGGTGCATCTCAACCTCAACATGGGCTGCCCCTACGGGCGGATGAACGTGGGCTGCGGCGGCGGGATGCTGGAGCGGCCGGAGTCATTGCCGGAGACCCTCGCTGCGCTGCGGGAAGCCATCGCCGGCTCGTTCTCCGTCAAGGTGCGGGCGGGCTACAGCGATCCCGAACAGATCTTCACACTCCTTCCGCTGTTCGAAGCCGCCGGCGTCGACTTTCTGGTGCTCCACGCCCGGACCGTCGCGCAGCGATATGAAGGCCAGGCCGACCACTCCATCACCGCGCGCGTCGTGAGTCAGACGCGCCTGCCGGTGATCGCCAACGGGGACATCTGCTCGGCGGAGGATGGAGAGCGCGTCCTGCGTGAAACAGGCGCGGCCGGATTGATGCTGGGTCGAGGGGCGATGCGGGATCCGCTGCTCTTTGACCGGCTCCGCGGGCGCGCACCGGCGACACCTTCTCCTGACGAGTTGCTACACGTCCATCAGCGGTATCTCCGGGAGCTTGCGGAGAGCTACGGCGCGTTGTTTTCCGCGGACGGTCAGGTGCTGGCCAAGCTCAAAGGCTCACTCGCCGTCATGGGGCAGTCAGAGGAGAGCAGGCCGTTTCGAAGGCTGCGCAAGGCCAGGACGGTTGAGGAGTTCTGCGAAGCGGTGGAATTGCTGACCGCGTAGGTGGGAGGCCCGGTCAGAAGTTCGCCACGCGCCTGGCCCCTTGGCAGACTCTCGTGAACCCTCTTTTGACTGAGCCGGAAGGACGAAATGACGGGTCGATGGCGTTGGCTTGTGCTGTCGGCAGTTGTCGTCGCTTGCGCTCCGGGCCCCACTGGCGAGGAGCACCTCGACGCGGGAGTGGTCAGCGATGGTGGTGCTCCGCCGACCGACGCAGGCTTTGACGGTGGCGGCGGCTCAACCGACGCTGGGCCAACCTCCGACGCAGGCTCTGACGGTGGAGGCGCAACCGACGCCGGGGCAACCTCCGACGCAGGCTCTGACGGTGGCGGTTCAACCGACGCCGGGGTCATCTCCGACGGTGGAGGCGCAACCGACGCCGGGGCAGCCTCCGACGCAGGCGCTGACGGTGGAGGCTCAACCGACGCCGGGGGAGCGCTCGACGCCGGTTGCTCGTGCCAGCTGGGCCAAGTCTGTGAAGGGACGTGTCGGGCGATGCGAATCCTCGTCCTGGAGGACTCCACGGACCCGCTGCGTTCAGCCTGGCCTGCCCTGCGGGCGGCCTTCAGCACCGATGCGGGAGTGCTCGCGGACACGCGGTCAGCAGGGCACTTCGGCAGCTGGGATGGCAGTTCGCCGTGGGCTGGGCGGCCGGATTCCATCGTCTGGTTCCAAGGCAACGACTACGACTTCCCGGTCTCGGCCGGCGCAGAGCATTCGCTGCTGACGTGGGTAGCGCAAGGGACGGGACTCGTCCGGACCGAGTGGGGCGGCTGGACCTCCGCGTTCGACCCCGGAGCGAGCGCGGCTGGCAACATCCTCCCCATCATCCCGACCACCAACTACAGCGATGGCCAGGGCCCGTGGATCGCGACCGCGCCAACCCACCCCATTGCGCAGGGAGTGGGCGTCCCCTGGCCCGGCACCCACGTGGGCTTTGGGATTTTTTCAGCGCGGCCGGGGGCCACCGTCGTGTTCACCGGCTCCGGCGATGGCGGCAGCGTGGCCCAGGGAGTTCCCATGGTCACCACGGGCCTCTACGACGGCGGAGCGCGGCTGGTTCACATCAACCACGACCTCTGCTTCTCACAGGCGGCCGACGGCGGCTGCGACTTCGACCCCAACATCGGCCCACTGATCCGGAACGCGGCGATCTTCGCCGGGCATGGCCTCTAGTGCTCCGCCCGGATCGAATTGATTCCACCTGCACCCTCGTTCGCGTCGAGCGTAGCGCCGCGCAGCGGTGCGTAGTCGAGACGACGGCACTGCACACGGAGGGCACAGCGCACTCCCGCCTGTCGGCGAGATCCGAGAGCGCGAAGAGAGCGTGCGTGGGCCCTGCCACGTCTCGACTACGCGCCGCTGCGCGGCGCTACGCTCGACGCGAACGGGGAGACGACGCTGTGCTCAATTTGCCGCGGGCGGAGGACTAGCGCGTCTGGCCCACTGGCTCTGAAGTTGCGGCAACACTTGATTTGAGAGACCTGGTCACTCCGGCAGCAGACCGTCATATTCATCCTGAGATGACGAAGCCCCGACCGGCAGGTGAGCCCGCTGCACGCCCACGCGCGGGAGCTGACCGCGTCACCGTGGTCCTCCCCTGGGACCTGGATCCCAGCCTCTCGGCCTTCCCCTCAAAGCCGAGCGAGGGACAGTTGCTCGTTCTTGAAACACGCGCCAAGCCGAAGGCGCTGCCCTTCCATCGACAAAAGCTGACGATGTTGTTGAGCGCGCTGCGCCACTTTGTGGTGGAGCGGCGCGCCGCAGGTTTCCACGTCGATCACCGGGTTGGAGACGATTACGCAGGCGCCGTGAGCGATTTTGCTGGGTGGGCAAAACCGGCGGAGCTCCATGCCGTCGAGCCGCGCGAATGGGCGGTCGACGCGCGCTTCCGGCTTCTGCAGACGGCACTTCCCCTCACGCTGCACCCGGACGGCGGTCCGGGGGGCCACTTCCTTCTGCGGCGCGCGCATTTTCTGGAGTGGGCGCAAGAGCAGCGGGGCCCGCAGCTGCGAATGGATCTCTTCTACATCCAGATGCGCAAGCGACTCGGTCTTCTGGTGGACCGACGCGGAAAGCCGGAGGGCGGGCGCTGGTCGTTCGATACCGAAAACCGCCAGCACGCGCGCGACGTCATCCCACCCGAGATTCCCTTCTTTGCGCCGGATGCGCTCACCCGGGAAGTGATGGGGTGGGTGAAGCGTCATGGACGGTGGGGCGCGCTGGAGCCATTCGGTTGGCCGGTCACCCGCGGCCAGGCAAAGGAGTGGTTGGAGGACTTCGTCCGCGGGCGTCTGGAGCGCTTCGGTCCGTATGAGGACGCCATTCGCAGCGACGCGCGATTCCTTTTCCACAGCCTGTTGAGCGCGCCGCTCAACCTCGGCCTCTTGCGCCCAGAGGAGCTCGCGGAAGCGGCCGTGGAGGCCTACCGCGCCAAGCGCATCTCCCTCGCCTCAGCAGAAGGGTTCATTCGCCAGGTCATCGGCTGGAGGGAGTTCATCCGCGGTGTGTATTGGCACTTGATGCCGGGCCTGCGCGAAGCCAATCAGCTGGATGCCAGGCTTCCATTGCCTGACTTCTTCTGGGAGCCAGAGAAGGCCACGTCGCAGTGCCTGCGGGACGCGCTGACCTCCGTTCGCGACGTCGGCTACACCCACCACATTGAGCGGCTGATGGTTCTCTGTAATTACGCCACGCTCGCGAGGATCGACCCGCGCGCCGTGTCGCACTGGTTCTGGGCTGCGTTCGTCGACGCGTACGAGTGGGTGGAGCTTCCCAACGTGGTGGGGATGGGCATGTTCGGGACGCCCGCGTTCACCACCAAGCCGTATGTCGCGTCGGCCGCGTACATCAAGAGAATGTCCGGGCTCCCCGCGAAGGGCCGCGGCTCCAAGGAGCGCCGAGCCCAGGCTCCCTGTGCCCGCTGCCGCTACGATCCGGACCTGCGCACCGGGCCCCAGGCGTGCCCCTACAACGCGCTCTACTGGGACTTCCTGGCTGAGCACCGCGAGCGGCTTGGCAAGAACCCCCGGATGCGTACCCTCCTTGGCAACCTTGATCGGTTCGGCGCGCAGGGTCTGGCGGAGATCCGCGAGACAGCCCGGGCGCACCGCGCCACGCTGCAACCGCTCGACGCGCCCTGGGAGATCGCTGAAGACGCTGGATGAGCACCGCAGCCGCTCAGGTCACTGCGAGCTGCGACCGCTGAGCCAGCACGGAGATGTTCCGCCGCTTGCGCCACCAGATGTAGACGCCGGTGATGCTGAGACCCGAAACGACCAGGCCGATCAGGGAGATCAGGATGCGGCCCGGCAGCCCGAGGATCCGGCCGGAGTGCAGGGGGAACTGGGCCTGCATGAAGATGTCCGCCGCCGTGCCCTTCCACGGCAGGCGTTCGCCAAGCACGCGGCCATCCTGGCTGTCGACATAGAGCTGACGGTGGCCTACGCCGCCCGCGCCGTGTCCGTCTTCGGGCCGGTAGAAGGAGATTGAGTAGATGCCGTACGCGCGCGAGTAGAAGACCGAGCCCGCGGGCTCTTCCCAGCCGCGCCGCTTGGCCTCCTCGGAGGCCGACGACACAGCGGTTTCCAGGGGCACACGAGGCTCGATGGGGTGATGCGGATCTGCCGGGGCTCGCTGGTCGAAGGGTGTCGGGGTGACATTGGAGACCAGCGACATCACCGGATAGAACACCTCTTGATACAGGTTCATCGAGAAGCCGGTGAAGGCCACGGTGAAGAGGACGATCCAGGTCCAGAGCCCGGCCGCGCGGTGCAGATCAAAGTTGACCCGGTACGCACCCCCGCGCCAGCGGACCCGCCACGAGGGCTTCCACCGGTCCCAGAACGATCTCCCTCCCGCCTGCTTTCGCGGGCGTGCCGGAGGGAGCGTCAAGTAGAAGCCGACGAAACAGTCGAGCGTCCAGAGAATGGCAATCACGCCGAGCAGCCAGACGCCCCATCGGTCGTTCCCGGCGAGCTCTGGCAGGTGGAGGCTGTAGTGGAGCTTGTACAGGAATGAAACGAACGTCTCCCGCGTGATGGGCCACACCGCTCCCCATTCGCGCCTGCCGAGCTCCGTCCCGTCGGCCGGATCCACGAACACCTGGTTGAAGGTCTCTTCATGCAGGCGCTGCGTGCGAGGTTCTACCCTTGGCTCGACGCTGAACGACAACGCGTGGCCAGGCTTGGCCGCGAGCGGGAAGTAGGTCACCTGCACCGTGGGATGGCGTGCCTCAATCGCCTTCGCCAGCGCGATGGAGGACAGGGCCGGGCCGGCTGCCTTTGCGTCGAGGAGGTGCGGGTTCAACAGCTCATCGAGCTCGTGATCCCAGGAGATGACGGCGCCGGTGAGGCCGGTCACGACCAGGAACCCGGCCAAGAGCAGGCCGACCCATCGATGCAGCCGCCCGAAGAGCGGGCGCCATACCCGCGCGGTAGCTTCGCTCGTTGACATCAGAGCTCTCCTGTCAGCTTGAAATAGAAGGGTCGCCCACGTTGAAACTTCCTTGAGGACGTCCGTTACGTGAAAGTGATAATCAAAGTCAATATTGAAGAAGTGGCGCGCGCGCATTCGCTCCGGTTTCCCCACCTGGACAGCCCGCCATGAGCCGTCTCAAGCTTTGACGTGGACCGGCGTCGGGACCCTGTTGGCGCGGATCAAAAGTCCTGCGTGGACGAGGCGACGCTCTTTGCTTACTCGCAAGGCAACCCCGACGCGTCCAACCCCGAAGTGGTCGACCATGTGACTGCCTGTGCGGCGTGCACTCGGAGGCTGAGGGAGCTCTCCGAGTCCTCCGGCGGCACGTCCTTCCTCACCGTTGACACGCCCGGCCCGGTCTCTCGCGAGGCTGATCAGGTGTTGGCTCCAGGTACGGCAGTGGGCCGATACGTCATTCAGGCGACGGCGGGCGCGGGCGGGATGGGCGTCGTCTATGCCGCGCTGGACCCGGTCCTCAATCGGCGGGTGGCGCTGAAGCTGGTGCGCGCCGCGCTGGACCGCGACGGAGAGACGGCCGGGCGGTCTCGCCTGCTGCGAGAGGGACAGGCGCTGGCCAAGCTCTCACACCCGAACGTGGTGAGCGTCTTCGAGATGGGTACGCACCAGGACCGCGTGTTCATCGCCATGGAGTTCGTGGAAGGCCAGACGCTGCGGGACTGGCTTCGGCAGCCGCGGACGTGGCGCGAGGTGACCTCGAAGCTCCTCAAGTCAGGCGCGGGGCTGGCCGCAGCCCACGCCGCGGGCATCGTCCACCGCGACTTCAAGCCCGACAACGTGCTCCTCGGAACGAATGGCCGGGTGTACGTGACGGACTTCGGGATTGCCCGAGACGCGGCTGCGGAGCCGGAGGCTGTGCCCTCAAGCGGCGAGGTCGTAGTCTCCGACGAGGCCGCCACGTCACCACTCACTCAGGTGGGGACGGTGGTGGGGACGCTGCCTTACCTGGCCCCGGAGCTGTTCTCCAACGCGCCGGCCGACGCGAGGTCGGATCAATTCAGCTTCTGCGTGACGTTGTACTGGGCGCTCTACGGTCAGCTCCCCTTCGAGGTGTCGACGCCCGGACATCCCCGGCGCTGGGTTTTGCGGGAGGCTCCGCGCACGGCGAAGGTGCCCGGGTGGCTGAAAAAGATTGTCGAGCGCGGCCTGAGCGCCGTCCCTGAACAGCGCCATCCGAGCATGGAGGCGCTGCTGGCGCAGTTGAAGGTGGACCCCGCCGTGAAATGGCGACGGGCGGGCGCCGCGGCTGCGGCAGCCGTCGTGTTGGTCGCGGGGGCGGGCGCCTGGCGGCAGAGCACCGTCGACAAGTGCAAGGACGCCGCGGCACGCCTGGGCGAGACCTGGAATGCCCGCGTCCAGGCGAACCTCCGCCAGGCGTTCCTCAGGACAGGGCACCCGACGGCCGAAAGCTCCTGGGCGCTCGCGCAGGAGGGACTGAGCGCGTTCGCGTCCAGCTGGGCGCAGATGCGGGTCGACGCGTGCGCGGCAACCCGCATCCGGGGAGAGCAGTCGGACGAGGTGCTCTCGTTGCGCATGGCGTGCCTGGACCGCCGCATGAACGAGCTCCAGGCGGTGGTGGACCTCCTCCTGTCGTCCGTCGACGCGAAGGGCCTGCCTCAAGCGGTGAAGGCGACCCAGTCGATGCCGCGAATGGCGGAGTGTGCCGACGTCGATGCCCTGCGAGCGCCCGTGCGAGTGCCCAGCGATCCCGTGGTGAGAGGGCAGGTCGCCCAGGTGGAGAAAGAGGTCGCCCAGGTCACGGCGCTCCTGATGGCCGGGAAGTATCCGGAAGGCGTCAAGCAGGCGGAGGTCGTTGCGGCGGCGGCGCGGAAGGTGGGCTACCGGCCCCTGGAGGCAGAGGCCTTGAAGCTCTGGGGGCTGCTGCAGCACCGCAGCGGTTCGTCCAAGGACGCGGTTGCGACGTATCAGCGCGCCCTCTGGGCCGCGGAGGCGGGAGGCCACACCGTGGTTGCGGCCCAGCTTGCGGGCGAGGCGGCGACGGTCGAGTCGGAGCTCGGCCATGTCGTTGAGGCGCGCAATTGGGTCTCGCACGCCCGCGCCTTCCTGGAGCACCTCGGCTCCAATGCGCAGATCGAAGGGGCGATTGAAGCCGCCACGGGGATCTCCGAGTTCAGCGCCCGAAATATTGAAGGGTCTCTCAAAGCCTACCAGCGGGCGCTGGCGCTCCACGAGAGGGTGCTGGGTCCGGAGCACACCACGACCGCGGCGTCGATGGTGAACCTGGGCACTGTGCTCGCAGCGCAGGGCAAGTACGCCCAGAGCGTGGAGTACGTGCAGCGCGCGGTCGGCATTTACGTCAAGAAGCTTGGGCCGGCGCACCCGGAGACGCTGCTGTCTACGCACAACGTCGGGGTGCTGCTGCAGCTCATGGGGCGCTACGAGGAGAGCACCCGGGCGCTGGAGAAGGCGATCGCCGGCCGGGAGGTGGCGCTGGGGTCGAAGCACCCACTGCTCGCCACCAGCCGTGAAGCGCTGGCGGAGAACCTTCTGGCGCAGGGCCGATACGAGAGCGCGCAGCCGCTGTTGTCAGACGCCCTGGCGATCATTGCGGCGGCGCTGGGCGAACAGCACTCCATGACGTTGACCTTTCGCAATGTCGAAGGCCAGCTGGCCCGCCTGTCCGGGTCTCCGGAGCGTGCCGTCGCGGTGCTTTCCGCGACCGCCAAGCAGCTGGCCGCCAGCAACGGAGACCCGGGCCAGACCGCCTTCGCTGAGTCCGAGCTGGGGCTGGCCTTGAGCGCACAGGGGAAGGAGGCAGAGGCGCTCGCGCATCATCGGAGGTGTCTGGCGCTGCGGTTCGGGCCAGGTGAGCTCGGGGGCGGAGCGCTGTGCCACGCCGGGATGGGGCAGTGGCAGCTGGATCGCCGGGAGTATGCGCCGGCGCTGGAGAGCTTCCGCCAGGCGGCAGAGCTCTGGGAGAAGGGCTTTGGTGCGGAGACCAGTCTGCTGGCGCGGCCGCTCATCGGTCAGGGCCAGGCGCAGCTCGAGCTCGGCCAGTTCGCTGCGGCAGAGACCTCGCTTCGGCGCGCGCTGACGCTGGCGGAGCGGGAGAAGCTCAACCCGGAGCTGATGGGCGCGGGTCACTTCGCCCTGGCTCGCGTGCTCTGGCAGACAGAGTCCACCCGCGAGGAAGCGCGGACGGCGGCGCGCCGCGCGGCGGAGGAACTCGAAGCGCCACGATCAAATGCACAGCGCCAGCTTGTCTTGAAGTGGCTTGCCGCGCGGTAGCGCGACTCGTCAGGAGGCTGCCGCGGCGACGTCAGCGCCTGCTTCGCGGAGTGAGCCATGAAAACCCTGTGGTGCTGGCGCTGCCGACAGGCGATGCCGATGCTGGACGAGGGGGAGTTCGACCCCATCTCCAGGCTGTACAGCGACTGCATCCGCTCTGCGCAGCGAGCGCGCGAACAGACGGGGGTGCCGGTAGGAGACGCGTCGGTCAATGCGATGTTCGAGCCTGTCCGCCTGGAGTACGAACGCTTGACCGGTGTTTCGAATTGTCACCACAACGCGGTGATGCACCATCGGATCTCGATCTACGGCCCGCCCTGTTGGTCCTGCGGCAAGCCGCTGCGGACCCCGCAGGCCCGTCATTGCGCCGCCTGCGGTTTGACGAGGGAGTAGCTTCGCGCGTCAGCCAGATTGCGGTGGCCGTTGGCTCACCCGGAGCAGCACGAAACTCAAGACCGTATTGAGTGGCGGTACCCAGCCAATGATGGAGATGAGCAGCAAGCTGCGGTCCGAATCCGTGAGGGTCGCCGTTGAGGATCATCGCGACTGGCAACTAGAGCCAATTCAGAGTCGCAAAGAGCGCGATCTCGCGGGGCCGGAGCCGAGATGTCCACGCCGCTCGAGCGGCGAGGTACATCAGCGGGACGCCCATCCAGATAACAAGATTGTCGCAGGACTCGAAGGGGCCGCGCTTGTAGGCCAAGGATTGCCACGGCACGAGGAGGTAGGTGCCTTCGAGGAAGAACGCCACGGCGATGGTTCTCATGTGTTCCCTGGGATCATGCGCGCTCTCGACTTGCTTCGCGCATTTATCAGCCACAAGATCCGCGCGATGAGCGCACGAAATACTCCGCGCTGTGTTTGTGCACTGGCGTCGCTGGTGCTGACCGGCTGCGCGGCGCCCCGCCAAACCTCGATGCCCGAGCCACCCGCGCCGCAGGAGACCTTCCGTTGTGAGGTGCGCGTCGTGCGTCCTGACGGGACGCAGCAGATCTCCCAGATGGACCTCACGCGCACGGTGCGCGGGTCGCAGCTGACCGAGGACGTTCGTCCGACCGAGCCTGCGCAGCCGGGCAGCGCTCCCCCCTATGTGCTCTCCCTGCGCGCAGGGCTGGAGCACGTCACCGGCGGCCTGCGTTGGCCTGATGCTCAACTGGGGGTCGACGTGGAGGGAACGGCGACGGAGGTGGAGAGCGGCTGGCCCCGCTACACGCTGAGGACCCGGCCCAAGCCGCTCACGGGCGGCGAACCGACGGTTGACCAGCTGCAGCTCACGCGCGAGGCCCACCTCCGTCCGGAACGCCTCACGATTGAGACCTTCGCTCAAGCGCCCGGCGATTCTGCGATCACCCGGACGGTTGAAGACTGCGTGCCCATGCGGCTGGTGCCGACACCGTTCCAGCATCCCTGACCCGGCGCTGAGGGATTCCGAGAGGCCACTCTGTTGGATTGCCAACCCTTCCCGGGGAGAGCGGGCATTCCCCCATTTCGATGTGCTGTTTGGCCAACGTGACCGGACCCTGGCAGGGTGCGTAGGCGCCACCGGCCGGGGAGATGGGATATTCCTCGAAAGATGCCAGGGAGCTCACAGTGAGTCTGTCTTTCGGTCCAACGTCTGCGAGCCCTCGGGAGCCGAGCTCCTCAGAGCCGGAGGAGATGTCTCAGGCCAGCGAGGAGCGCTACAGCCTTCTTGTCAACAGCGTGAAGGACTACGCCATCTTCATGCTGGACCCGGAAGGGAACGTTGAGACCTGGAACACGGGGGCTGAGCGGATCAAGGGCTATCGGAAGGCGGAGGTCGTCGGTCGCCACATCTCTCTCTTCTATCTTCCGGAGGAGAGGGAAGCGCGCCGGCCCCAGTGGCTGCTCTCCCGCGCGGCCAGGGACGGCGTGGTTGAGGACGAGGGATGGCGCGTCCGGAAGGATGGGACCCGCTTCTGGGCGGACGTTGTCATCACTGCGCTGAGAGATGAGGAGGGGACGCTCGTCGGGTTTGGCAAGGTCACCCGCGACTTGAGCGTGAGGAGGGCCGCCGAAGAGGCGCTGCGCCAGAGTGAGGAGCGGTTCCGGCTGATGGTCGGCAGCGTGAAGGACTACGCCATCTTCATGCTGGACGAGGAGGGGCGGGTCCAGAGCTGGAATGAGGGCGCGCAGCTGGCGAAGGGTTACAAGGCGGCCGAGATCATTGGCAACCACATCTCCACATTCTATCCGCAGGAGGCAGTTGCGGCAGGCAAGCCCCAGGCGCTGCTCGCGGCTGCTGTCAAGGATGGGCGCGCGGAGGAGGAGGGATGGCGCGTCCGAAAGGACGGCACGCGCTTCTGGGCGGACGTGGTCATCACTGCGCTCTTTGATGGGGCTGGGAAGTTGTGCGGCTTCACCAAGGTGACGAGGGATCTGACCGCGAAGCGCCGTGCAGAAGAGGCGCTCCGCGAGAGCGAGGGGCGCTTCCGGGTGCTCGTGCAGAGCGTGAAGGACTACGCGATTTTCATGCTCGATCTGGAGGGGCGGGTGGTCAGCTGGAACGCCGGCGCCGCCCGCATCAACGGCTACACCGCTGAGGAGATCATCGGTCAGCACTTCTCCATCTTCCGGCTTCCGGAGGACGTCGCTGCCGGCAAGCCAGAGCAGGAGCGCGAGCTCGCCATCGCGAATGGCAAGTTTGAAGAGGAGGGCTGGCGGCTCCGGAAGGATGGCACCACCTTCTGGGCGAATGTCGTCCTGGAGCCCCTGCGCGACACGGACGGGAAGCTCATCGGCTTTGCCAAGGTGACGCGGGACCTGACGGAGCGGCGGGCGTCCGACGCGGAGCGGCTCCGGCTCGCCCAGGCGCAGGAGGCCGTACGGCTGCGCGACGAGTTCCTGTCGATTGCCTCGCATGAGCTGAAGACGCCGCTCACTGCTGTCCAGATACAGCTGCAGAACTTGATCAGGATGGCGCCGCCGGCCGAGGAGAGGCTCAAACACAAGGCTGAACGCGCCTTGGCGGCCGGGGAGCGCCTCTCCAACCTGGTGGACACGCTGCTGGACGTCTCCCGGATTGCAACGGGCAAGCTGGAGCTCGCCTTCAGCTCGTTCGACCTGGGGCGCGCGGCGCGGGAGGTCCTGGAGCGGTTGGAAGAGCATGCGACGCGTGAGGGGTGCTCGCTGTCCGTTCACTCGGACGGACCCGTCGTCGGCGAGTGGGATCGCACGCGAGTTGAGCAGATCCTCATGAACCTTGTTTCAAATGCCATCAAGTATGGAGCGGGGACGTCGGTCGACGTTCGCGTGGGGCTTCAGGGCGACTCGGCCGTCCTGTCCGTCGCAGATCAGGGCCCGGGGATTCCTGAGGCTGATCGTGACCGCATCTTCGGCCGCTTCGAACGAGCCGTGTCCATGCGGCACTACGGCGGCCTGGGGCTGGGCCTCTACGTCGCGCGCCAGATTGCCGAGACGCATGGCGGAAGCATCGCCGTTGAGGCCGTGGAGCCGCATGGTGCGCGCTTCGTGGTGCACCTCCCGATTTCGCGGCCATCGGCCAGCGCATCAAACCCAGAGCGGGAGGCTGTATGACGGGGCACCTCGTCCTGGTGGTGGAGGATGACGCCGATATCCGGGAAGCCTTGATGGACTCGCTCCGGGAGAGCGGCTGCGAGGTCGCCGGTGCGTCAAATGGCGTCGCTGCGCTTCGATACCTGGCGACGGCCCAGCCGCTCCCGTGCCTCATCCTTCTGGACCTGATGATGCCTGTGATGGACGGCCGCGCGTTCAGAGAGACGCAGCTTCAGGATCCACGCATCGCCCACATCCCCGTGGTCGTGCTCTCCGCCTATCGCGACGTGCAGGCGAGCGCGGAGAAGCTCGGGGCTGCGGCGGTCCTGAGGAAACCGCCCGAGATGGCAGACGTGATGAGCGCCATCGCGCACCACTGCTAGCGCGGGCTTCCCGCTGGATACGTCATCACCAGATACATCCAGCACTCGGTGCTGGCCGGATTGACGTAGGAGTGCGGAACGTCGGCCGTGAACTCGATGGCGTCCCGCTGTTCGAGGGCGAACCGCTCCTTGCCCAGAACGAGCTCCAGCTGGCCAGAGGCGACGACCAGGTTCTCGCGCGTCCCGGGGGCGTGGGCATTGGCCTCCTCGGTCGAGTGGGGCGCCAGGTAGAGCTCGTAGAACTCGACGGTGGGATGCTCATTGAGCGCGTACAAGGCCCGCGAGGAGAAGCGCCCATCTGGCGTCGACAGCCGCTTGGCGCGCTTTGCTGGCAACTGCAGCGTCTTAGCCGGCGCCGAGCTGGCCAGCAGGGCTGAGAAGGGCACCTCGAACGCGTTGGCCAGCCGCCACACCGAGCTGACGGGCGGGCTCGCACGTCCGGTCTCTATCTGTCCCAGCGCATGCCGGCTCAGCCCGGTCGCCTTGGCGACCTGGTCCAGGCTCCAGCCGCGCGCTGTCCGAAGCGCGTGGAGGTTGTGACCGACCGCCTGGTCCAGGGACGGCGGCGGTGCAGGACAGCTGTCGTCCGCCCGCGGCGCGCCCGGCGCGGTGGGCGAGGGCGCCTCCGGCCGCTCCAGCGGGAGGCCTGCGGCGACCCAGGCCTGCGTTCCGCCTTCCAGGGTGTACAGCCGACCGAAGCCCAGCCCTTCGGCGAGCTTCGCCGCGGTCGCGCTGCGAATGCCCTTGGCGCAGACGAACAGGACGTTGTCCCGCGTCAGCTTTGCCTTGGGATCCGGTTTGAGCTCATCCAGCGGCAGCAAGCGGGCGCCGGGGATATGGCCCCCGGCGTACTCCCGCGCGTCCCGTACGTCGATCACGTCCACTTCGCCAAGGTCGATCAGCGCCTTGGCGTCCGTGGCTCCGAGGCTTTGAACCATGCCTGACTCTAAGCTGGCGACGACAACTGCACCCGACGCAGCGCTTCAACCAGGGCGTCAAGGTCCTCTTTTGTGTTGTAAGGGGCGAGCGAGGCGCGCGCTGTCGCCTCCAGCCCGTACCGGCGCAGGATGGGCTGGGCGCAGTGGTGGCCTGAGCGGATGGCGATCCCTTCCTGGTCCAGGATGCCACCGAGCTCCTCCGTCCGTTGGCCTGCGAGCACGAACGACAGGACGCCGGCCTTGTTCGGGCTGGTGCCGATGAGGCGCAGGCCCGGGACCGTGGCGAGGCGAGCTGTCCCGTACTCGAGGAGCTCGTGCTCGTACCGGGACACGTTCTCGATGCCGAGGCCCGCCAGCCAATCCAGCGCCGCGCCGAGGCCCACCGCGTCCGCGATGTTCCCCGTTCCCGCCTCGAAGCGCGCAGGAGCCCGCTGGTAGACGGTGCGCTCGAACGTGACGTCTTCAATCATGTTGCCGCCGGCTTGCCAGGGCGGCATCGCCTCCAGCAGGTCCCGCTTGCCGTACACGGCGCCAATGCCGGTGGGGGCGAAGACCTTGTGACCGGAGAACACGTAGAAGTCGCAGTCCAGCTGCTGGACGTCGACAGCCATGTGGGAGATGGCCTGCGCCCCGTCCAGCAGAACCACCGCGCCGTGCTGATGCGCGAGCTCGATCATCTCCCGCGCGGGCGTGATGGTTCCCAGGGCGTTCGACACCTGCGTGAACGCCACCAGCCGCGTCCGCGGGTTGAGGAGCTTCACATATTCGTCGAGAAGGATGTCTCCGCGGTCGTCCACGGGCGCCACCCGGAGCCGCGCGCCGCGCTCGGCGCACAGCCGCTGCCAGGGGACGATGTTCGCGTGGTGCTCCAGCCAGGTGATGAGCACTTCATCGCCCGGGTGGACGTTCCGCCGCCCCCAGGACTGCGCGATGAGGTTGATCCCCTCGGTGGCGCCGCGCACGAAGATGATCTCGGCGGGGGAGGAGGCGTTGAGCGTCCGGCGCACGGACTCGCGCGCAGCTTCGTAGGCATCGGTCGCGCGGGCGGCGAGGGTGTGCGCCGCACGGTGGACGTTGGAGTTTTCGTGCTCGTAGAAGACCTTCAGCCGGTCGATGACCGCCTTGGGTTTCTGCGTGGTGGCCGCGTTGTCCAGCCAGACCAGCGGCTTGCCGTTCACCCGCTGATCCAGGATGGGAAACTCGCGCCGGATCCAGTGCGGATCGAACGGGGTTCCGGCCTTCGCCCGGGACGCCGGGGCGGGGACTTGCTGAAAGTCGAAGCTCTCGAACGCGATGCCTTCCTGCCCCTTTCGAGGAGCGGAGAGCGCGTCCAGACGCAGCGGCTGCGAGAAGGGCGACTCAGGCCACGCCGCTTCGGCGGTTGAGGCCTCCACCGGAGGACGTGGCTGCGGCGGAGCAACCGGAGCAGCCGGAGCAACCGGTGCCGGCGGTTGTTCGAGCGGGACGGAGGGCGTGACTCCGAAGGCCGCCTTTGCCAGGTCGGAGACCATCCGATGCAGTGAGGAGGGCTCCGGCTCAGGCAGGGTCGGCGCGCTCAGGGGCCGCGCCATTCCCAGCGGCGTCACACCCGGTGACGGGATGAGGTGCGACGGGACGTCGGGCGTGCGCGGCACCTCGCCCAGGAGCGGCTTCAGCTCTCCGGGCGGCTCGGGGTTCAAGCCGCCGAACGTGGCGTCATGCGTACTCATGGTAACGGTCAATCTGGACGTTCTCGAGTACGCCCAGGGCGTCGTGCGTGAGGACGGCCACGGAGCAGTAGAGAGAGAAGAGGTACTTCGCGGCCCCGGTCTGATCGATGCCCATCGGCCGGACGGAGAGGCTGGGGCTCACTTCGCCGGGCAGCCCGGGCTGAAAGAGGCCGACGACGCCGCGCTTCCGCTCGCCCACCCTCATCAGGAGGATCTGCGTCTTGTTACCGTCCACGGGGATCTTGTCTGAAGGCACTATTGGCAGCCCGCGCCAGGTCAGGAACGGCGACCCGAACAGGCTCACCGTGGGCGGGGGAACCCCTCGGCGCGTGCACTCCCGGCCGAAGGCGGCGATGGCGCGCGGGTGGGCGAGGAAGAAGGCGGGCTCCTTCCACACCAGCGAGATGAGGTCGTCGAAGTCATCCGGGGTGGGCGCGCCCTTCCGCGTCGACCGCCGCATCTCCGGATCCACGTTGTTGAGCAGGCCGTAGCTGCGGTTGTTGAGCAGCTCGTTCTCCTGCTTCTCCTTCAGCTTCTCCACCGAGAGGGTGACCTGCTCTTTGAGCTGGTCCATCGGGCTTCGGTAGAGGTCCGACAGCCTTGTATCGAGCTGGATGGTGGTGGTGATGGTGGTGAGGAGGTACTCGCGGGGCTGCTGCTCGTAGTCGTTGTAGGCGACCGGCAGGACTTCGCCCGGCTCCGGGCTGCAGCGCGCGGAGAAGTCATCGTCGAGCGCCTGGTTGAGGCGAAACACGCCGGCCTCCACCGGGGTCCACGGCAACATCTGGGTCAACCAACGCGGTGTCGCGCCACGCCAGTACGGCGGGGACTTCGTCGTGTTGGCGAGTTGCCGGGCTCCGCGCTCACTCAGTGACTTCCGTGGTTCGGCCATGTGTGCATCCCCTCCAGGGCGCCGGACGGTAAGTCAGCTGTTGAACGTTGGGCAGCGCTTTTCGCTTTGAGCATGACTTGACGTTCATATAAACGTCAGGATATATGTCCGGTGTGGAATCATCATCGTTCGCCATCGTCGCGGAGCCCAACCGACGGGCCATCTTGAGCCTGCTGCTGTCCGCGGATCGCTCCGTGGGCGAGCTCGAGCGCGAGCTTCAGTTGTCACAGCCGCTGGTCTCCAAGCATCTGCGCGTGTTGCGCGAGGCCGGCTTCGTGGAGTCTCGGACCGAGGCGCAGCGTCGGCTGTATCGACTGAGGCCGGAGCCGCTCATGGAGCTTGATGAATGGCTGATTCCATTCCGGCGCTTCTGGTCGAAGCATGTCGACGCGCTGGAGAAACACCTCGACAAGATGGACAAGCTTCCCTCTGTGAAAGGAAAGAGCAGACATGAGTCGCCGTGAGAAATACGCGCCGGGCGCCGCCTCGGGCGCAGAGGTTCGGAAGGAAGGGGAGAAGTGGACGCTGGTGCTGGTGCGGGATCTCGCTCACCCTCCGGCGAAGGTCTGGACGGCGCTGACGGATCCAGAGCACCTGCGCGAGTGGGCCCCGTTCGACTCGGACAGAAACCTCGGCACCGTTGGCACCGCGAAGCTCGCGACGGTGGGAGCGCCGACGCCAATGGTCGCCGAGACCCGGGTAAAGCGGGCCGACGCGCCCAAGGTGCTCGAGTTCAGCTGGGGCGAGCAGGACGTCCGCTGGGAGCTTGAGCCGCTGGGCGCTGGCGGCACCCGGCTCACGCTCTGGCACAACATCAACCGCGGGTTCATCTCCATGGGCGCGGCGGGCTGGCACATCTGCTTCGACGTGCTGCAGCGGCATCTCGACGGGGAGCCAATTGGGCGAATCGTTGGCGCTGACGCGCTGAGCTTCGAAGGCTGGCAACGCTTGAACGCCGAGTACGCGAAACAGTTCGGCGTTGAGCTTCCGAAGTGGAGCCAGGCCTGAACATGGCGCGCTCCAAAGGAATGGTCATCGGCTTCTGGGTGGTCACTGCGCTCTTCTGCCTGCAGATGGCCTTCACGGCCTACGCGCAGCTGAAGCTGCCGCAGGTGGCGGAGGCGTTCACCCATCTGGGTTTTCCGGCGTACTTCCGGGTCCAGCTTTCGTGGGCGAAGCTGTTGGGCGTGGTGCTGCTGCTCGCGCCCGTGCCGGCGCGACTCAAGGAGTGGGCCTACGCCGGCTTCGCCATCACCCTCGCGTCCGCGCTCATCGCGCACCTCGCGGTGGGCGACGGTCCGGAGAAGTGGAGCTGGGCGGCGGGCACCGGCGTGCTCTGGGCGATCTCGTACGTCCTCTGGCGCCGCCTGGATTCAAGGCTCGTCAGCGGCTGAAGCGCCAGTGGGTTGCACAGGCTTCGCCGTCCGCGCTACTCACGCCGGTGATGCCCTTGGAGCTCGCCGATAAAGCCGTGTTTTCCGCCGTTGCCGCGGGGGAGGCGGCCTGGACCCGGCTCATTGCGCCGGAGCGCTTCGTCGCGCACCTCGCGCTGCACGCTCCAACCCACGCGCCCTTTGACGGCTGGCTGAGCGCCGTCGAGCTGCCGGACCTGTATCTGGCGGCCGCGTGTTCCGAAGGGGAGCCTCGGGCGCTGGCGGCATTCGAAGCGGCGTACTTCGGCGACGTCGCCGGGATTCTGGAGCGGACCGGTCAGCGGAGCGTTCTCGACGAGGACTTCCTTCAGGCGCTTCGCGAGCGGATCTTCGTGCCGCGCGAGGAGCTCCGGCCTCGAATCGCCTCGTACACCGGCAGAGGCAGGCTGGCGGGTTGGTTCAAGATGGTGCTCCTGCGGATGGCCTCGCATCACCGCACCCGCGGTCAGCCGCAGCCGGCTGTGGATCTCGAGTGGGTTGAACGCGTCCTCGTCCAGCGCACGACGCCGGAGCTCCAGGTGATCAAGGAGCACTCCCGCCTTCAGGTGAAGCCGCTCTTCGCGGAGGCGCTCGGCTCACTGGGCGCCGAGCAGCGGCTGCTCCTCCGTCAAGTGTTTCTGGACGATCTCACGGGAGAGCAGCTCTCCGCGCTGTACCACGTGCATCGGACCACGGTGGCCCGGCGGGTGGGCGCGGCGTGCGATGCGCTCCGGAAGCGGATCCATTCCGCGCTGGCGCTCAAGGTGGACGACGAGGACGTGACGAGCAGCATCCTCCGGATGGTGGAGAGTCAGCTCAGCATGAGCCTGGAGCGGCTGCTGCCCTCGGCGTGACCTCAGCCGGCTTTGCTCCGGGCCTGGCTTGAGTTCTCGCCCGACGCACGCAGCGCCCGCGCGAGGCCGAGCTGGACCTGCGCGCGGTCCAACGCGCGCCGGTCGCCGAGGACCGTCAAGGCCCGCTCATAGGCTGTGATGGACAGCTGCACCTCGCGGTTCCCGAGCAGCGCGTCCGCTTCCTCCTTCAGCGCCAGGGCCGTTCGTGCGCTCTTGGGGCCGAACGCGGCCTCGCAGAGCTCACGGCCGCGCGTGGCGTGTCGGCGTGATTCGGCGCCGCGTCCAAGCGCGCGCAACGCCCTCGCGCTCGTTGCCAGCGGGGCGACCAGCTCTTCGCTCGCGCTGCCGAAGCGCGCCTCCCGGAGCGCAATCACCGCGCTCACGACCTTCAGCGCGTCCTCGGGGCGCCGTAGGGCCAGCAGCAGCTCCGCTTCACCCACGCGCGCGTCGGCCACCACACCCAGGTCGTCCTTGCCGAAGACGGCTTCGCCGTTGGCCACCGCGGCTCGGAAGTCTTCCCAGGCGCCGGCGTGGCGCCCCGCGAGGCTGAGCGCTTGCCCACGCGCCTTCCTGGCGGCGATCGCGTCCGCGTGAAGGGGGCCGTGCGCCTTCTCCGCCGCGGCCAGCGCTTCGTTGGCCAAACGGAGCGCTTCGCCTGCCTGGCCCTCATCCGCTGCTGCTGCGGACAGGCCCAGCATGGCCTGCACGCGCCGGGGATCCTTGGGGCCGAGCGCCGCGGCGGTGATCTCTATTGACCGGAGGAACTCCTTCCTCGCGAGCGCTGGCTCTGCGCCCTCCAGCAGGCGCCTGCCTTCGACGACATGGACGTCTGCAACGAAGGGGCTGCCCGGGCCGTACGTGGCGACCATGATGCGTTTGGCCCGCTCGATCAGCGCGCCGGTCTCGTGCGACCGACCGGACTTCCGGATGTTCCCCGCGAGGTTCAGCAGCGCTCCCGCCACGCGCGGGCTGTTGGGCCCGAGCGTCTTCTCGAAGAGCACCGCGGCGCGCTCGAAGCTCTCTCTCGCTTCGACGACGTGGTTCAGCTGATCGTGCGCGGCGCCGGAGTTGAGCAACACCAGTGCCTCTGCGTACTCCGGGTTGGGCTGCGCCCCCGCCCTCGCCAGCGCCTTGGCGTGCTCTTGCAGGGACGCCTCCAGCTTCCCCTCGCCGTAGAGGAGCACCGCGAGGTGCTCATGAAAGTCGTACTCGAGCGCCGGATGTCCGAGCCGCGTGAGGACCGCTTCGCCCAGCCTTGCCCAGTGGTGGCCCTCCTCGTGGCGGGACATGAAGTGGGACGCGCCGATCAACTTCACGGAGGCGCGGGCGGTCACCTCGTCATGGTGGACGGCCTCTCCGGCGTACACGGCCTCCGCGAGGGCGGCGCGGGCTTCCTTCCATCTGCCGCTTTGGCCCAGCAACTCGCCGTTGAGCAGGTGGGCTTCGGCAATCAGCGGGGCGTGGCCTGTCGACGCTGCGGCGGCTTGGACGTGCTCGGCTATCTCCAGAGCGTCGGCATATTTGCCCCCGCGCTGGAGCGCGCCCGCCCGGGCGATGTTCTTGCGAACCGACTCCACCTTCGCTGCCAGCGCGGTATCCGTCGGGGGCTTCACCTGGGCGCCAAGCCAGGTCAGGTTCGTGCAGGGCTCCAGGGCGGGCAGGGTGGAGAGCGCGGTCGGCGCCCTGGCAGCCACGGCCTTGTCGGCGGACGCGAGGACGTCCAGCAGCGACTTGAGGTCCAGCAACCGACGTTGAAGGCAGGCACTGCTCGCATCCAGAAGGAGCTCAGTCCTTTCACCGGTCACGCGCGTGGCGAGACAGGACTCGGTGCTGACCTTCACCCAATCGGAAGCGTACCGGTCCACCGACTGTTCAATGCTGTGCCACGTTTCAGCCGCGAAGGGTGCGCCGGAGCGTTCGAGCGCCGCCTGGAGGGCGAGCTTGATCTCCGGGTTCCAGATCTCCCGGGCGGACGACGCGGCGCCACTGCAGATGCGGCTGGGCTGCACCTGGAATGCGAAGGCTCCGCTGACAGCGACCGCGCTGGCCGCCGCGGCGATCGCCCAGCGGTGACGACCTACGAAGCGGGAGGACGCCTGACGGAGCGCGTGAATCATTGACTCCATGCTCTCGAAGCGGTCCTCCGGTCGGAGCGCGAGCCCGCGCAGGAGCAGCCTCCGCAGCGGGCGTGAGAGGGTTGCCGCAAGCGCGGGAGACCCTTCAACCGCGCGCCGGAGCGCCTCAACGGAGGAACCCTGAAAAGGCCTTTGGCCGGTCAGCGCCTCGCAGAGCGCGACACAGAGGCTGAACTGATCCGTCCGGTGGTCGGTCGCGCGACCCTGGAGCTGTTCGGGAGACATGTACACCGGCGTTCCGAGCAACGCTTCGGAGCCGGGCCGTGGAACGTTCTGTACGTCTGCGCTCTGGAGGGAAGCGAGGCCGAAATCTGTTACACGAATCCGGCCGTCGTTGCCGATAACAATGTTTTCGGGTTTGAGGTCCCGGTGGACGATCCCCGCAGCATGCGCGGCGGCAATCCCGAGTGCGGTGTCGATGAAGACGCGGAGCACTTCCGACTTCTTGCGGGATTCCGACAGCCATCGCCTGAGCGAGACGCCGTCCACCAGCTCCATCGCGACGTAGACCTCGCGCTCGTGGACGCCGGCGTCGAAGACGGTGACCACGTGCGGATGGGAGATGCGCGCCAGGGCCTTCGCCTCCTGGAGGAGCCGCTCCGGAGACTGCGAGGAGCTGGGGCGCAGGAGCTTCAACGCCACCTTGCGGTCCAGGGTCGGATCGAACGCCGCGTAGACGATCCCCATGGCGCCTTCACCCAGTCGCTCCAGGACGAGGAAGCGGCCAATCGACGTCCCCGGAGGCAGGCGCTGCGAAGCGGCCGCCAGAAGGGCTGCGTCATCTCCACCTGAGGCGGCGGTTTGAGCCCAGGCGGAGAGCACTGTGCGGCAGGACCCGCAGGTGTCGGCGTGCTGAATCAGGGCCCGCGAAGCCGCCTCCGAGAGGCGGTTTTCGACAAACTCCTGAAGGGTGTCCTCGCTGGGACAGGGGGCTTCCAACGACATTGCGCGGTTAATACACCAAGTGGTCTTGCGCCTGCTGCCGGCAGGCCAGACACGCCACCCCAGAAAGCGTGCGGGCTGCGGATGATAAATCCGCGGAGTGATTTAAGCCGGTTAGACACGGTCGATCTCAATCCGTGCGTCCCGGCTTCTGGCAATGGTCTTGCCGGGAGAGGGAGGGAACCTGGCGCGGGCGTTGGCGATAACCCGTCAACCCGCAGGACAGGAGTTCCCCCATGTCGATTCGAGCTGTCAGTCCCAACGCCGCAGCGTTTGTGCAGCCTGCGAAGCCGGAGGCGGAGGCCCGCGCGGCGCTTCCCACCGCAGGCTCGCCTGCGGAGCAGAGGGCGCAGTTTGCCGGTATCGCGCTGGAGGAAGTTATCGGCGCAGGCTTCACCGGCTCCTTCACGACGAAGGGCACTCTCGATGGTCAGAAGGTGCGGATTCATTTTGATGACATCGCCAACATGCCGTTCAACTGGGGTGAGAAGTTTGCGCTGCCTGGCGGCCCCTGGCACGTCGAGGTCAAGGGCGGCGGCTTGCGGTCGATGACCCCTGCGGAGCTCGAGGGGCTGCGCGACGCGTACAAGAACGTGTTGAGCGCGACTCCGACCTTCAACGGGCAGACGATCCTGGGTCGCATGAATGTGGGCGAGCAGGCGGCGAGAGGGCAGCAGCCCCTCGCGGCCGGCGACGTCTTCGTGGGGTGATGGCGCATCGAGGAGGGCCCGGTCGCCGGGCCCTTCTCACTCAGCCTCGGTGGTAAGAGGCTGAGGCATGTCGACAACACACGAAGCGCGGATGTCGCAGGTTGCGCTGTCGGTCGCTGGCCTGTCGGTCGGCGACGCGTTCGGGGAGCGGTTCTTCGGGCCGCCAGGCGTGATGAGCGGGCGGATCTCTGAGCGGCAGCTGCCCGCTGCGCCGTGGGGCTGGACCGATGACACGGCGATGGCGCTGGGCATCCAGGAGGTCCTCGCGACCCATCAGCGCATTTCGCAGGATGAGTTGGCGGAGGTCTTCGCGCGGCGGTTCCACCGAGATCGCCATCGAGGATACGGACCCAAGGCGCAGGAGATCCTGGATCTCATCTACCAGGGCACGCCGTGGGAGATCGCTGCGCGCACCCCGTACGCAGATGGCTCCAAGGGCAACGGCGGAGCGATGCGTGCGTCGCCGGTCGGCGCCTACTTTTCAGACGATCTCGATCGCGTCGTGAAGGAGGCTCGCGCCTCCGCGGAGGTCACGCACGCTCACCCCGAAGGTCAGCAAGGGGCGATCGCGGTCGCGCTGGCCGCGGCCTGGGCGCTGCGCCGCGAGGGTGACCTGTTCGATCTGGTGCTCCCGCGGCTTGAGCCCAGCGAGACGCGTCGCCGGGTTGAGGCGGTGGCGGGCCTGCCCGCCTCGACCGAGGCGTGGCGAGTGGCGGCCCAGGTCGGCGCGGGCAAGGATGTGCTGGCGGAGGACACTGTGCCGTTCGCGCTGTGGTGTGCGGCGGCGTTTGTCGGCTCCTTCGAGGAGGCGATGTGGAACGCCGTCTCCGCGCTGGGGGACCGCGACACGACGTGCGCCATTGTCGGTGGCATCGTCGCGCTGCGTTCTGCTGTTCCACCGAGCTGGCTGGAGGCTCGCGAGCCCCTGGCGTGATCAGGCTGTCCGCGCTGGACCGGGGCCCTCACGGTAGAGCGCTGCGGCGGCGAAGGTGGCCGCGAGGGTCGTGACCAGCTGGAAGGCGGCGACCTTGATCCACAGGGTGTGGCTGTAGAAGCCGAGCGGGATGAACTGCGCTGGGCCCGTGACTGAACAGATCAGCCAGATGGCGATGGCGGCCCAGAGCGCGGTCTTCGGGCCCGGCCCGTAGCGGGCGCGCATCATCACGTAGATGAAGATGCCGCCGAAGCCGCGTCCCAGCTCGAAGTCCAGGAAGGAGATCAGCCGCAGGCCGTGCTGGTGATCGTCCTGGGGCGGCGCGGTGATGCCGAGCGCTTTGCCCAACGCGAGCCAGTCGTCTGGGACGACCTTTGAGTGGAGCAAGCCGTCTGTGACAAAGCAGATGATCGTCGCCAGCACGCCGCCGGCGAGCATCCGCCACCAATTCACCTTGGACATGGTCATTCCTTCGAGGGGTTGGGGTTCCACCCATTGATTACGGAACCGGCGCGGGCCCTTTAATCGCCAGCGAAATAAAGGATGCCGAGGCGGAGCAGAGCGTACCCGGCGATGACGGCGAGGAGCGGCCAATACGGGCGGGTGACCCGGGTCAAGAAGCCCCGCATGCTCTCGCGGTAGGCTCTGACGCTCTCCCCTGCGAGGTACCGCTGGAGGTCTTCTCCCAGCGCGTCCGCGGTCGGGTAGCGGTCGTCCGGGGCCGCCGCGGTAGCGCGGGCGTGCATGGCGCGCAGAGGAGGGGGCGCGTCGTCGCCCATCACAGAGCCGAGGAGGGCGCCCAGGGCGTAGACGTCGCTGCGCCGGTCGACGCTGGCCGCGTCGCCGCGGGCCTGCTCAGGGGACATCCACCGAGTGGTACCGATGACCGCGCCGTGCCCGGTCAGCTCCGGGTGGGCCGCGCTTGGCGCTGCGGGCGCGGGCTCTGGCACGCCGAGCTGCTTGGCGACGCCCCAGTCCATCACCAGGGCTTCGCCGTAGCCGCCCACCATGATGTTTTCGGGCTTGAGGTCGCGGTGGATGACCCCGTGCGCGTGCGCGAAGGCGACGGGCTCGCAGACGCGGCGGAGCAGCTCGAGCGCCGCGGCCCGGCTCGGGCGGACGCCCCCTTCGCCCCGCAGCCAGACGTCCATCCGTTTGCCCTGGACCCACTTCATGACGCAGAAGGGCCGGCCGTCGGGCAGCACACCCATGTCGTAGACCGGCACGATGCCGGGGTGCTCCAGCTGCGCGAGGAACTGCGCTTCCTTTGAGAGGCGCGCCGCCAGCTCCCCGGTCGGGTCCGGGGCAGCGAGGACCTTCAGCGCCACCTCGCGGTTCAGCTCCGTGTCGGTGACCCGGTAGACGGAGCCCATGCCTCCGCGGCCGATGAACTCGCCCAGCTGGTACTTGGTGCCTGACAGGTCAGGCTCGCTGGCAACGCGCCGCAGGTGGTCCAAAACGAGGTCGGAGACGCCACTCATCTAGGGATCCACGCCCAGCAGCGCGCGGGCCTCCGCGCGGAATTCTTCGTCGGTCGCGGTCAGCTCCCGAAGCGTCGTCAGCACCGCGGTGCGCAGCTCCCGCCGCATGGCCGCCAGGTGGTTGGTGACGTCGGTAACCTTGACCCCGTGTTGCACCGCCAGGTCCGCGTAGCTGGGGCGTTCGTCGGGCTCGGCCAGGTCATAGTGCTCGAAGAGCGCGAGCCGGAGGGCGAAGTGGGGACGTCCCTGTCCGCTGCGGCGCAGCTCCGCGAGCGCGTTCGTGAAGATGCTGCGCGCCCACTCGCGCTCGAACCAGCGTTCGACGTCGTCGATGCCGCCTGCGCCCGCAAGCTCCCGCTCGGCGCCCTCGAAGTCGAGCTCCAGGCGGAGCGCGTCGCCCCCGCGCTTGGCGGCCTTCTCGGCGCTGGCCGCCTTCGACGCGAAGCGGTCCGCGCAGACGCGCAGGAAGGTGCGGAAGCGTCCCTTGGACGGATCAAACGCCGCGAGGTGGTCCTTCTCGGTCGCAGCAGCGAAGAAGCCCTGAGTCAGGTCGACGGCGTCCGCATGGCCCTGTTGCCAGCGCATGCGCAGGTACTTGTAGACGGGCCGCCAGTAGGCCGCGATGACGAACTCGAGGGCGCGGCGGCGCTGCTGCGCCTCTGTCGACCGGAGCCCCGCAAGCACCGAGACGCGCGTCGCAGGGAAGCCCCCGCCGACCGGATCAGATTCGGAGCCGCGATTCATTCATCGCGGGAATGTAGACCACTCGGGGTTCCCTCAGGGGACGCACACCGCCTGATACGTGATGTTCAAGGTCTGGCCGGGCTCGGGCACGTACAACGGCTCGAAGTTCACCGAGTTCGCCACCGGGTCATAGGTCCACACCGTCGCCCCGCGGGGGTCGGTTTTGGTCAGCACCACGCCGTTCACGGATACCTGGGGTTCTTTGCCGCCCGTGAGGTCCGGAAGGGAGCTCAGGAAGAAGTTTGTCCGGTACCCGAACGCAATCTTGCTCAGCTGTTCGAGCGTCCGAGCCCAGTCCGGGGTGCAGATCTCCTCTCTCACACCGTTGGTGTTGAGCACCATGTTGCGCAGGCGCCCATCATCCGGCGCATCCAGGTCGTACGAGCACGGCGAAGGGGGACTGGCGAGATAGGGGCCAATGCTATTGAACGTGAACATGTTCGCCCGCTTGAAGCCTTTGATGTTCAGGAAGGCGTTCAAATAGAACGCGGCCGTCTGCGCTGACTGGTCCTTCGCATCGCTCACGCCGATGATGGCGAGGTTGGCGTCATCGCGGAGGAAGTCGGCGTTTTCACCGAGGATCAGCGGGGCGGTGAGCGCCGCATGGGCGGGAGCGAACTGTCGCTCCGTCCCGCTGCCGCCGGTCCCCACGTTGACCTTCGCTTTGAACTTGTTGGCGACGTCCACCGTGGTGGGTGTCAGCACCTTCTCCGGGTGCCCAAGGCCGGAGACGAAGCGCCCCCGGAAGTTGGCGTCCTCCATGTCCGTCGTGGTGACGGCGATGTGGTAGTCGACGCCGCGGCTCTCGGCGTACTTGATGAATGCCGCGAAGTTCATCGAGAGCGACAGCTGCTTGTCTGCCATCGAGCAGGAACTGTCGATCACCAGGAGGATGTCTGCTTTGGGTTTGATGTCCTGCCGGAAGGTGTCGATGTTTTCGCCCTGCGTGTCGCCCTTCCCGTTCAGGGCAACGACGAACGTGACCGGCTGCGAGTCCACCGTCAGGGTGATGGCGACCGCGCCCGTGTCGGTGCCCAGGTCGATGGGCCTGTACCGGGTGCCGAAGCTGAACGACTTGGCGACGCCGGCCTGCGGCCCGCTGAGGTCCGGCTTGGGGATGACAAGCCCTCCCGCGGGAAGTGGGGCATGGAACGTCGAGAGCTCCGGGCAGGGAGCCGGGCCCGGGCAGTCGGCGCCGCCGGCGGGCTGACCTGCTGCCGCTTGAAGCACGATGCTGTTCAGGAGGATGTCAGTGCCGCCATTTTGATTGCATGTGTTGTAGACAGTGACGGTCCGGGAGGTGGAGCTGCAGCCCCTCTGCACCGTTCCGAAGTTGATCTCCTCAGGGAGGATGGTTACGCAGCTGGTGCCCACCCTCGCGTCCAGGGAAACGGCGCCCTGCGGCTTCACGTTGGAGGACATGAAGAACTCGACCGTGCCGGTCTTTCGCGGGAGGGCGTCAAGCTTCTGCGGCCAGGCGCGTACCAGCACGTGCAGCGTCTCCTTCGGCGCAAGCGTCCGCGCGGCGATGGGACCGCTGGGGAGGCTGAAGATGTCCGAGCTGTCGACCGAGAGGTCCAAACCTGAAAGCAAGCACTCGTCACCCGGACCCTGACCCAGGTTTGTGATGTCAAAGGAGAGCTCCCGATAGGACGGCGGGGTGATCAGTCCGAAGCTCACCACGGAGGGAGTAACGGAGTAGCGGCACGGGGGGAGCTCCAGCGCGTCCGCCACGAGGTGAACGGTGACCGCGGGTTCGTCTGGATCATTCGAGAGGAGGGTGACGTCCGCCTCCTTCGTGCCCAGGCTCCTGGGCGTCACCTTCACCACCAGCGGGAGCAGGTTGGAGCCGGGGGTTGCTACAACGCCGAGGGCAGGGTCATAGCCGGGAGGGAATGAGACCTCGAAGGTGCCATCCTCGGTTCTGGTCGCTGTTTTCACCACGAGGGATGTGAGCCTAAGGTTGGCGGCGGGATCCGGTAGGCCGGGCGTCGTGCCCACGTTGAAGACTGTGAGCTTCCGGGTCTGGAAGGTGTTCGCGTTCGGGAAGTAGGCGACTTTGCCGAAGCTCAGCGTGGGGAAGGGCTTGACGTCGATGTCGGGGCCGCCGCCGACGCCCAGGAGTGAGCAGGAGCCCGTGCTCTGCTTGGGCAGGCTGGTGGAGAATGTCAGCGTGCTGTTCCGGTAGCCGAGCTGGCTGGGCTTGAAGGCGATGGTCAGCTGCTTTTCGCCGAGGGCGGGGACCACCAGGCTCGTTGGCTCCGCCATCCCCTCGGGCACGACCCTGTATTCGCCGCTCCCTGTCTTGAGCTGCGTGAGCTGGACGTCCCTGTTGCCTTCGTTCTTGAACGTGAGCGTCCGGGTGACCTGAGCTCCGGGGGTGACGTAGAGGAAGTTGAGCGGCGTTGGCGACCAGGTGAGGACACTCTCCACGCCCTTGCCGATGAGCTTCACGATTGCCTTGGGGCACTGCTCGGATGCCTTCACATCCAGCCAGGCCTGATACTCCCGTTGTTCCGTGGGGGTGAACTGGAGCGTGACGCTGCGCTCCGAGTTGGGCGCCAGCGTGAAGGAGCCGCGCGGAGAGCCCGGCGCGAAGGTGAACGCCTGACGGTCCGCTGCGAGGTTGCCGTAGACGTCGCCCACGGTGGCGGTCGCCTCCAGCTGCGAGGGGTTCCGGAGGGTGAAGGAGGCCGCGCCGGAGTCGTTGACCGCGACGCTGCCAAAGTGGAGCTCGCTGCCGATGTCGCACACCCCGGACACGGCGCGTCCTTTGAGCGTGAGCTTGCCGGGCTCACCTGTCTCCTCGTTGCTGGTGCGCAGGTAGAGCACCAGCTCGTGCTCCACCACCTTGCGATCGTCGTCGCCGCGCGGCGGGGAGAAGAGGATGTCGAGCTCCGCGTTGCCGGAGACGTCCACTTGAAGGGGGCCTGCGAACTGGATCTCGAAGACCGGCTTCGCGGGCCTCTCGCCTACGAGCACGCCGGCGATCGTCGCGCGATCGCCCGAGACGTACTCCACGCGATCGATCACCAAAGGGCCGTTCCCGGCGTTGCGGATGACGATCTTGTCTTGCTTCGTCTGCCCCATGAAGACCGCGCCGAAGTCGTACTCGGCCTCTCGCGGGTGAGGCTGCTCGCCCGCGGTGACCAGGACCAGGTCTCCGTACTGCTTCTGGACGGGGGTGCCTCTGCAGTTGCAACCGGCGACGACGAGCGCTGCGAGGGGATAGAGCGCAATGCGGTGACGCACGGGTGCCTCCGCGAAACGGTGGGGTGCTGGCACGCCCCCCATGCCGGTGCGGTCCTTGAACCTTTCAGCGCAGTACCAAAAAAGTGGCGGCGTCAGGCCTCGACGGCGGGGAGGCGCTCCAGCATCAGCTCTTTCACGCGCTGGACGCTGATGCCGCGCCGCTGCTCCACTGCCAGGGCGAAGGTTGTGGCTTCGAGCTCGAAGAGCGGCCGCGTGCCGAGCTGCTGCACGTGCGCCATCATCTTGATGGACCCGTCGGATGGGTAGCCGGGAAGGGTGTTGCTCAGCCACGAGAACATCGGGGGTGGCGCGTCTTCGCTGCGCGTTTCGTCGCGCTCCACCAGCCGGTAGAAGTTCTCCCGGCTCAAGGAGCCCCAGACGCCCCAGCAGAAGTGCTCCGGGGTGCCCAGGATGGGGATGCGGATCACTCCCCGGATGAAGAAGTGCTCGCCGTCGATGGCGCAGTACTCGGTATCCAGAAAGGTACGCGCCTTCCGCGAGGCGCCGGACTTCCTCCGCTTGGCCGACCAGGGGGCAGGGAGGTCGAAGCCGACGTCGAGCATCGGCCCGGTGTGCCAGAGGTCGCAGTCGGAGCACTTCCAGCGCAAGCCGGCGAGCTCATCGAGGGCGCTGTCCTGAGCCAGGTTGGCCAGCCGCGCGCTGAACCAACACTCGCCGCAGACGAACTGGACGTCGGTCTGCGCCGCCATCGCGTCTGTCCATTCGCAGTCGTCTGCCTGCCATTGGTCCTCGCACGCGTCGCACCAAGCGTCCGGGATCGGCATGTCATCCGTCGGCTCGTCGGAGTGAAACCCGAGCCCCTCGCCGGCCCGCGCGAGGTGCCGGCAGAGAATGGCCCCGGGGAGATTTCCATGCTTGTGGCAGTGAATCAGCTCGCTCATCGCGGGCACCGTAGCGGCGGCGTGGCCGCGCAGCCAGCGGTCTTACAGGAGCCGCCGCCGGAGCGCCGCGTCGACTCCGTCCTCCTCGGGCTCAACTTCTTCGCGCCTCGGCGGGTCCGGGTTCGCGCGCCGCCGGGCTCTGCGCCTCCGGCGTTTCGGCGCCGCGGCCGAGGGTAAGGCGCGGAGCAGCTGCGCGGCCGGTTCGCCCACGATGCCCAGTTGCTGCAGGAGGTCCTTGAGATCCCCACGCGCTCCACTGAGCCGCTCGACGAGGTCCACCCGGAGCGCGAGTTGTCCGAAGGCTTCGTACCCGAAGGCGCGCACGTCGCTGCCACCGAACGCCGACACCGGCAGAACCAGCTCGGCCGGCGCGCCCGGCGGAGCGTTGTGAAAGAGCGACACGAGCAGACAGCGGCGCTCGAGCGCGCGCGGCGTGAGCGCCTGGGCGACGTAGACGAACCGGTGCCCCTCCCGAACGCCGAGCGCAGCCAGGCGCTGGCGGGATCCGTCGTCCAGCAGACGCCATTGCTCGAGGGCCTCCGCACGCGGCGCGAGTCCAAGCCCCTCCAACAGCCGGTAGCCGAGGCCGCGCAGGGCGGGAGGGCTGTCATTGCCGGTGATGACCTCAGCGCGGAGACCGCCCAGGGCCTCCGCGACGAGGTCTCTCACCAGGGCGAGCAGCCGCCGTTCAATCCGCCTCCGCGCCCCAGCTGTCCAGAGCTCCGGCTCCACGAGCGCGAGCTGAGGGACGCGCACGTTGTCGCCGCGGACCAGCCGCGCGATGGGGTGACCGTCGAAGGAGATCCTCCCCAGCCTGTCCACCTGAAACGCCGCGTGGGACGCGTCTACGAGGCGCTGGACGAACTGCTCCTCCGACAGCGCGGTCTCCGGTGCGAGCAAGGAGCCCAGCTTCGCAAACGGGTTGCTGGGATCCGGAGCCGCCGTGGAGCTCCTGAAGCTCCGGCGGGTGGATCTGGCCGTGCGCTCCACGAACCTCTCCACCAACCGTTCGTGAAGCGCGTCACCGAGCTCGTCTTCAATACGCTGGGTTCGCTCCTGCCACTGCTCCGCGTGCCGCAGCCACCGCGAGCGCTGACTGATGTACGTCCAGACCCGGATCGCCGCAAGGCGGTCCGTCAGCGTGTGGATGTCGCCGGTCAGGTTCTCCAGCGGCGCCACCTGATCGCTCAGCCAGTCGTCCCTCAAGAGCCCGTCGCCGGCAGCGAGCTGGAGGAAGACCTCCCGCAACAAGGCGACGTGCTGTCCCAGCAGGCCCTTGCGGAAGTCGGGGATCTGGCAGACCTCCCAGAGCTGCTGCAGGGCCGCGCCGCCGGGGGCCAGCTCGCGGATCTGCTGGAGCCCGGAGAGCGCCTTGAGCGCATCGAAGTCGTCCGCCCGTTCCACCCGGGAGAACGCGGCGTGCTGCGGCGGCCGCGCGAGCGACTCGAGCAGCGCTTCCGGGTGGGTGAAGTCCAGCGTCGGGTTTCGCCAGACCAGCCGCCGCAGCGGTGAGAAGCGGTGGGACTCGATGGCCGAAGCGACCTCCGGAGAGAGGTCCGGCAGCGGATTCAAGGTCCCGAAGTCGCCGTCGTTGGTGTTGCGCCCGGCGCGGCCGGCGATCTGCGCGAGCTCGTCCGGCCTCAGGTCCCGCTGTTCGGCGCCGTCGAACTTGGAGAGCGCCGCGAAGGCGACATGGTCCAGCGCCAGGTTCAGTCCCATGCCGATGGCGTCAGTGGCGACCAGGTACTGGACCTCTCCCGCCTGGTACATCGCCACCTGCGCGTTGCGGGTCCGCGGAGAGAGCGCGCCGAGGACGACCGCCACTCCGCCGCGGAGCAGGCGCAGGCGCTCCGCCAGCTCGTAGACGCGCTCGACGGAGAACGCGATGACCGCGGAGCGGGGTGGCAGGGCCTTGAGCGACTTGCGCCCGAAGAACCGGAGCTGCGAGAGCCGCGTGGCGCGCTGGAAGTGAGCGCCTGGGATCAGCTGCGAGAGCAGCGGCCGGATCGTCTCCGAGCCGAGGAACCAGGTCTCCTTGCGTCCCCGCGCGTGCAGCAGGCGGTCCGTGAAGATGTGGCCGCGCTCCCGGTGCGCCGCGAGCTGGATCTCATCCACCGCCAGGAAGTCGACCTCGCGGTCCGTCGGCATCGACTCCACGGTGCAGATCCAATAGTCCGGCCGCGGAGGCACGCGCCGCTCTTCGCCGGTGACGAGGGCGACCCGGCGTTCGCCCACCCGCGCCGTTACCCGGTCGTATACCTCCCGGGCGAGCAGCCGCAGGGGAAGACCCATCATGCCGGTCTCGTGCTCGAGCAGCCGCTCGATGGCCCGGTGGGTCTTGCCCGTGTTTGTGGGACCCAGCTCTGCCACGACCCGCGACGATGGTGGGGAGCGCTGCTGCGACATGGCCGGTGAGTCTAACGCCGTGCGGACCCGAAAAGTGCTCTGCGGAGCCTGCGCCTCCCTGCCCAGTGCAGGAGGAGGGCGGAGATGAAGAGCCAACCTGTGTCCGCGCCGGCGGCGCTGCCGCAGGCGACGTGAAGCGCGAGTTGATCGCAGGCGACTTCGAAGGTCGTCTCGCGGGTGTCGGTGCCGGTGACGGAGGTCACGCGCAGGACGAAGGGCTGCTGAGCGAAGGGCCGCAACGGCGGAGTCCACTGCGGCGCCCCGGTCGACGGATCGACAGCGAACCCGTCAGGCAACGTCCCGCCCGGGACCGCCTCGGCGGCGTACGTGAAGGGGCCCGTGCCGATCACCGTGGGAAGTTGTCCGCCGCGGAAGGCCAGCGCTTCGCCGCAGCGCCCCTCCGCCAGGGCGACGTCGATCAAACGCGTGTTCGGCAGAACGGTGAGCACTTGCGAGACCGATGGCAGCGGGGCGAGCTGCGCGGTCAGCACAGGGCTGCCCTCGACTGTGTCGCTCGCGTAGAACGTCGCCGTGTCCATGCCGGAGGCGAGAGAAGCGATGGCGACCTGGGAGGTGCAGCCGGGATCAGAATAGAAGCGCGTGGTGGTGGACGTGGAGGAGAGCGAGACCGCGGTGGCCATCGCGACGGGCGCGCCGTTCCCGAACGCGTCAAGGCCCCTCACCGACAGCGCCTGGCTGCACACGCCGAGGCCTGTCGTCCGCGCGGGCGTGGTGAAGACCAGCTGCGTTCTGGGGCCGGGGCTGACGGTGTGGATCTGGTCGGCCGGCAGGGAGAGCCCGGAGGCGCTGGAGAAGCCCAAACTGGGGGTGCCCGCGAGGGTGTCTGAATAGAAGAGGTTTGAGCGGAGCTGACCCGAGGGCAGGGTGAGGACGCCGCCGGGCGCGGGCGTGGCGCAGGATTGATCCAGGAAGAACGTCCCCGCGCTGGAGCTGGACCGGGTCTGAAGTGCACGCGGGCTCATGACGGCGCTCGGGTTTCCGAAGGCGTCTCGAACCTCGACCGTCAGAACCTGCGCCAGTCCTCCGCACGCGCCGGCCGTGAAGCTCCGCGCCGGGGTGATGAAGAACAGCGAGCTCGCCGGTGCGGGCGCCACGGCGTGCACCTGCGCGGTGGGATTGGTGAGCCCAGAGGCATTGGTCAGCGAGATGGACGGCGAGCCCGCAGCGGTGTCGCGGTAGTAGATGTCCACGCTGCTGCGTCCCACGGGGATGACAAACGCGTCCCCGGCCACCTGCGTGGTGCACGCGCTGTCGCTGAACCAGCTGACCGTTCCGGGCGAGGTGGACGACAGGGTGAAACCCTGGCCGCCTGCCTTCGCCAGCGCGGGAGCGCTGGTGGCGTCGCGGAGCTCGACCGTGATCCGCTGGGCCGCGCCGCCGCACGCGCCGGCTACGAAAGCACGACTCGGGGTGGTGAACGCGAGGGCGGTGGGGGCAGGGAGGCAAGTCCCGCAGGCCTGCGTGGGTGCCAGGGCGGTGAAGCTGAAGACGTCGCCGGTGTTGCTGGCCTGGAGCCACTGCAGGTCAAAGGCCCCGGTCCCGAAGCGTGAAACCCGCGCCTGAGCCTGGAGGGTGCTGTTGGATCCCACCGCTTGAGTCACCACGCCTGTCTTCATCACAGACGTGCTGTAGAAGACGCTCAGCCGCCGCACATCAATGGCACCGAGTGATACCTGAGTGCTCGGCGTGGCGGCGCCCCAGGTGATGGGACAGTCCACCTCGAGAGAGACCCCGGGGTACGAGCGGCTGGCGACGATGACGAGTGAGGGGTTGACCGTTCCGGTCGTGAGCGTCTGGGTGGACGGCGTTACCGCGCGAGCAAAGTCGGCGGCGTACCCGCGGAAGCCGCTGAGCATCAACGAGGCCACCCTTCCCGGAGTCGGAGAGGCGACGGAGGTCGAGAGGGTGAATCCGGTGGTTTGAAAGGAGGTGCAGGCTCCCTCGTATCTGAGCCCGGAGGCGACAGAGGCCGCGCACATGCAGTTTGTTCTGTGGATGGACCCCAGACCACCCGTGGTCGAGGCGTCGAGCGCTTCGGAGGCGTAGCACCACTGACTGTTGGTCGCGTCCATCGCCACGCCCAGGCTGGCGCCGGGGACCGGTGTGTCGAGGGCCGCGGTGTAGTCCGTGCCTGCGTGGACATGGAACGCGGTATCCGGGAGGAAGGTCGTCCCGCCGATGCCGATGGCGCCCAGGGAGGTCGGCAGCGTCCAGTCGATCACCTTGGCTCTTACATCGGTGCCGCCAATGGCGAGGAACTGAATCAAGTCTCCCGTGCCGTCGTTCAGCTGCCAGTCGATCGTGAAGTCGGTGGGGCTCCAGGAGGCGAGGACTGCGCGGGCTCGCAACAGCTCTCCCGGCAGGACGAAGGTGATGGCGTCGGTGGAGAGGACGCGACTGCGGTTCGAGGTGGCGACGTTGTCCGTGCTGCTCATTGCCACGGAGCGGCTGGTCGTCCCATCGGTGATAGCGAACATCGTGCCCGCGGCGGCTCCGAGCGTCGCGTCGGTGCGGCCCGCGCTCCAGAAGAGGAGAGCGGTGGGGGTGACGCCCAGGTCGTGCGGGATCACCTGTGTCCCCGTACCCGCGCGCTTTGTGAACTGGCCGACGCCGGTCACGGCGGCATGCGCCGCTCCGACTGAGAGCCAGACCGCTATCAGGGCGAGAGGCCTGCCTCCGCGGCGCATTCAAGTGGAACGGTAGCACCGCGCGTGCAGGCGCCCGGAGCACACAAGGTGGGGCCGGGTCGGCTGGTGTCAGGGGCGATCTGTTTCAATCAGGGTGCCAGCGCGGCCTTCAGCGTGTGCCAGGCGAGCGTGGCGCACTTCACGCGGGCCGGGAATGCCCAGACACCAGAGAGCACCTTGAGCTTTCCGAGGTCCGCCTCGCTTCCCGCCCCTCGCGTCGCCATCGCGTGGAAGCGGTCGAAGAGCGCCTCAACCTCCGCCCGGGAGCGCCCCTTCACCTCGGAGGTCATCAGCGAAGCTGAAGCGCGCGAGATGGCGCAGCCTGTGCCCTGGAAAGCGGCGTCCTGCACGACGTCGCCCTCGATCAGGAGCTCCACGACCAGCTGGTCTCCGCAGAGAGGATTGAACCCCTCCGCCGTGTGGGTGGCGCGCGCCAGCCGGCGGAAGTTGCGCGGGCGCCGGCCGTGGTCCAGTACGACGTCCTGGTAGAGGTCGCGCGCTTCCATCAGGAGAAGACCTCCCGGGCGCGGAGCAGCGCGGCCACCAGCCGGTCGAGGTCCTCCTCGGTGTTGTAGAGCGCGAAAGACGCGCGGGCGGTGGCCGCCACGCCGAAGCGCTCCATCAAGGGCTGCGCGCAGTGGTGACCGGTGCGGATCGCCACGCCCTCGCGGTCCAGCAGCGTGCCCAGATCATGCGGGTGAACCCCCTCCATCACGAACGACACCACTCCCACGCGCTGACGAGGGCGGCCGACGAGTGTCACGCCGGGCAGCTCCTGCAGCCGGCGCACGGCGGCTGTGACGAGGCGGGTCTCGTGCTGCGCCACGGACGGGCGGTCCAGACGGCCCAGCCAATCGATCGCTGCGCCCAGTCCGACCACGCCCGCGATGTCCGGCGTCCCCGCTTCGAAGCGCAAGGGAACCCGGTTGTAGAGGGTGCGTTCGAAGGAGACGGAGAGGATCATCTCTCCGCCGCCTTGATACGGCGGCATCTCCTCGAGGAGCGCCCGTCGTCCATAGAGGGCGCCGACCCCCGTGGGCCCGTAGGCCTTGTGCCCGGAGAATGCGTAGAAGTCGCAGCCCAACGCGCCGACGTCGACCGGGAAGTGCGGGACCGCTTGCGCGCCGTCAATGAGAACCGGCACCCCACGCGCGTGCGCCAGCTCCACGACCTGGCCCACCGGGTTCACGGTTCCGAGGGCGTTCGACACATGCGCCAGCGCGACCAGCCGCGTGCGCGGGCCGATGGCGGCGGCAAGCTCCTCCAGGATGAGGTCTCCACGCTCGTCGATGGGGGCCACCCGGAGCCGTGCGCCGCGCTCTGCGCAGACCAACTGCCAGGGCACGATGTTGGAGTGGTGCTCCATGGCGGTTACCAGCACCTCGTCGCCGGTTTGCAGGCGCGGCCGGAGGAAGCTGTGGGCCACGAGGTTGACGGCTTCGGTGGTGCCGCGCACGAAGACGATCTCCTCGGGCTGAGTCGCTCCGAGGAAGCGCCCCACCTTCTCCCGCGCCTGCTCGTAGGCGGCGGTGGCGCGCTCAGAGAGTTGGTGGATGCCCCGGTGCACGTTGGCGTTGTCGCGCTCGTAGAAGTCGACCAGCGCGTCGATGACGGCTCGGGGCTTCTGCGTGGTGGCGGCGCTGTCCAGGTACACCAGTGGCTTGCCGTGGACCGATTGAGCGAGGGCGGGGAATTCGTTCATGCGCTCACCTCCGCAGGCCCGCCGCACTTCTGGTGGATCCAAGGGGAGATCAGCTGCTGGACCTGCGCCGGCAGCGGCTCCACCAGCTCGCACGCGAACGCTTCGACCAGCAGGGCCCGGGCGCGTGACGCGGGGATCCCGCGGGAGCGCAGGTAAAAGAGCGCCTCGTCGTCGAGCTGGCCGATGGCAGCTCCGTGCGTGCACCGCACATCGTCCGTGTAGATGGCCAGCTGCGGCCGGGCGTCGATGGACGCGTCGTCGGAGAGCAAGAGGTTTCGGCTTTGCTGGTGCGCATCTGTTCCCGAAGCGCCCGCGCGGACCACCACGTGGCCGGAGAACACGCCTCGCGCCGCGCCGTCGACGATGCCCTTGTAGAGCTCATGGCTTTCACACCGCTGGCAGGCGTGGTCCACCCGGGTCAGCTGGTCGAGGTGTTGGTGGGCGTTGCCCATGAACAGCCCGCGCAGCTCGCAGGACGCGCCGGGGCCGGCGAAGGTGACGCCCAGCTCGTCGTGCGAGAGCGCGCCGCCCAGCCACGCCCCTTCGCAGCGCAGGCGGGCCCCGGCGGCCAGGCTGGCCTCCAGCGTCGCGATGTGAAAGGCGAGGGGCCCTTCGTGCTGAACCTTGATCCGGCGCAGCTGCGCGTCCTCGCCCAGCCAGATTTCGGTGACGGCGTTGGTCAGGGTCGGTTGGGACGCTTCACCTTCGTAGAGCTCCACCAGGGTGCTCTCGGATCGCGCCGCCGCCTGGACGAGGAGCCGAGGGTGATTCGCCGTCGCCGGTGCGCCGGTGGTCAGGTAGGCAAGGACAATCGGCGCCGTCGGGCGCGCACCTTCGGCGATCCGGAGCAGCGCTCCGCCCTCGAACAGCGCGGTGTTGAGCGCGCTGAAGACACTCCGTTCGACGTTCGCCAGCTCGCCAAGCAGTGCCGAGTTGGGCGGATGCAACGTGACGCCTTCGGGGAGCGGGTCGCAGAAGGCTGGCGCCAGCCTTCCATCCACGAACACCAGCTGCGAACCAAGGCGCCTGGTCAGCGGCAGCGTGAGGGGCGAGGGGGCGGCGCGGTGGAACGCGGTCGCAGCCAGGGCCGCGAGGGGCGTGTACTTCCAGTCCTCGTGTTTGGAGGTGGGCAGCCCCAGCCGGCGCGCCTCAGCCGCTGCCTCCTGTCGGATGGGCGCGAGCCACTCCGGGCCCGGAGGCGCGGGTGCGTCGAGCAGGCTCTTCAGGGCGGGCGTCATGCGCGGGTCTCCGCCTCCAGGCCGGCGTAGCCCTCGCGCTCCAGCTCGTGCGCCAGGCCGCTGGGGCCGGAGCGGACGACCTGCCCGTCGACCAGGACGTGCACGCGGTCGGGTGCGACGTGCTCGAGGAGCCGAGGGTAGTGGGTGATCAACAGCATTCCGCGCTCGGGCGAGCGCAGGGCGTTGATTCCCTGGGCGACCACCTTCAGGGCGTCGATGTCCAATCCGGAGTCTGTCTCGTCCAGCACGGCGAAGGTGGGCTCGAGGACGGCCATCTGAAAGACCTCGTTGCGCTTCTTTTCTCCGCCGGAGAACCCCTCGTTGACGCCGCGCTCGCCGAACCGCGCGTCTAGATTCAGCTGCTTGAGCTTGGTGTTGGAGATCCGCACGAAGTCGAGCGCGTCGAGCTCCTCCTCGCCGCGGGCGCGCCGCTGGGCGTTGAGCGCCGCGCGGAGGAAGGAGAGGTTGGAGACGCCGGGGATCTCCACGGGATACTGGAACGCCAGGAACAGGCCGTCCGTCGCGCGCTGTTCGGGCGTCAGCGCGAGGAGGTCCTTGTTCCGGAAACGCACCGAGCCTGCGATCAGCTCGTAGCCGTCGCGCCCAGCGAGGACCATGGCGAGCGTGCTCTTCCCGGAGCCGTTGGGTCCCATCACCGCGTGGACTTCGCCGGCGCCGACTTCGAGGTCGATGCCGCGGAGGACCTCTCGCCCGGCGATGCGGACCCGCAGTCCGGAGATCTGTAAGAGCGGTTGGGTCATCCGACGGCTCCTTCCAGCGAGAGGCCGAGGAGCTTCTGCGCTTCCACCGCGAACTCCATGGGCAGCTTCTGCAGCACCTGGCGGCTGAAGCCATTGACGATCATCGAGACGGCGTCCTCCTCGGAGAGGCCGCGCTGTTTGCAATAGAAGAGCTGGTCGTCGCCGATCTTTGAGGTCGTCGCCTCGTGCTCGGCGCGCGCGGTCCGGTTGCTCACCTCGATGTACGGGAACGTGTGGGCGCCGCAGTGGCCGCCGAGCAGGAGCGAGTCACAGCGGGTGAAGTTCCGGGCGCCGTGCGCACCGCGGAGCATTTTCACCAGCCCGCGGTAGGTGTTCTGGCCGTGGCCCGCGGCGATCCCCTTGGAGAGGATGGTGCTGCGCGTGTCGCGGCCGAGGTGGATCATCTTGGTCCCGGTGTCCGCCTGCTGCCGGTGGTGGGTGAGGGCGATCGAGGAGAACTCGCCCACGGACTCGCGGCCCTGAAGGATGACGCTGGGGTACTTCCAGGTGATGGCCGAGCCGGTCTCCACCTGCGTCCAGGAGATCTTCGAACGCGCGCCGCGGCGGGGGCCGCGCTTGGTGACGAAGTTGTAGATGCCGCCCTTGCCCTGCGCGTCCCCCGGGTACCAGTTCTGCACGGTCGAGTAGCGGATCTCCGCGCGCTCCAACGCCACGAGCTCCACCACCGCCGCGTGCAGCTGGTTCTCGTCGCGCACGGGCGCCGTGCAGCCTTCGAGGTAGCTGACGTACGCGCCGTCCTCCGCGATGATCAGCGTCCGTTCGAACTGGCCCGTGTTGGCGGCGTTGATCCGGAAGTAGGTCGACAGCTCGAGCGGGCAGCGGATGCCCTTGGGCACGTAGCAGAACGAGCCATCGCTGAAGACGGCCGAGTTGAGCGTCGCGAAGAAGTTGTCCGTGTAGGGGACGACCGAGCCGAGGTAGCGCTGGACCAGGTCGGGGTGCTTCTGCACCGCCTCGGAGAACGAGCAGAAGATGACGCCGTAGCGGGCCAACGACTGCTTGAACGTCGTGGCGACGGAGACCGAGTCGAACACGGCGTCGACGGCCACGCCCTCGAGGCGCTGCTGCTCTGCCAGCGGGATGCCCAGCCGCTCGTAGGTCCGCAGGAGCTCCGGATCCACGCTCTCCAGGTTGTCGCGTGAGCGACGCTTCGGCTCCGAGAAGTAGCTGATGTCCTGGTAGTCGATCGGGTTGTACGTCACGTTCGCCCACCGCGGCTCCCGCATCGTCATCCAGTGCCGGTACGCCTTGAGCCGGAAGTCGAGCAGCCAGTCGGGCTCTGCCTTCCGTTCGGAGATGAAGCGGACGACCGCTTCGCTGAGGCCGCGGGGTGCGGTCTCCGATTCGATGGGCGTGACGAAGCCGTGCGGGTAGGGCTGTCGGGTCAGGCGCTCCAGGGTCGCGTCATTCGTGCTCATGGGCTCTCCTGCACGGAGAACACCTGGCGCGGGAGGTTCAATGGAGCGATATCTACGGCGTCGCTTCCCTCGAATGGAGAACGCCATGCAGAAGCGAAAACTTGGAAAGAGTGGGCTGGAGGTTTCCGCCCTCGGCTTCGGTGCGATGGGGATGAGCTTCGCGTACGGCCCGGCAATGGACCGGAAGCAGGGCGTTGATCTGCTCAGGGCAGCAGTCGACCGAGGGGTCACCTTCTTCGACACCGCCGAGGTCTATGGGCCCTTCCTCAATGAGGAGCTTCTGGGCGAGGCGCTTCAGTCCGTACGACAGCAGGTGGTCATCGCCACCAAGTTCGGGTTCCGATTCGATGCCGATGGGAAGCAGGTCGGGATGAACAGCCGGCCGGACAACATCCGACGGGTCGCCGAGGCCTCGCTCAAGCGCCTGCGGACGGATGTCCTTGACCTCTTCTACCAGCACCGCGTCGACACGGACGTGCCCATCGAGGAGGTCGCCGGCGCGGTGAAGGATCTGATCACCGAGGGCAAGGTGAAGCACTTCGGTCTGTCAGAGGCGGGCGTGAAGACCCTCCGCCGCGCGCACGCTGAGCAGCCGGTGGCCGCGCTTCAGAGCGAGTACTCGCTGTGGTGGCGGAAGCCGGAAGAGGAGGTGATCCCGGCGCTGGAGGAGCTCGGCATCGGCTTCGTCCCGTTCAGCCCGCTCGGCAAGGGCTTCCTCACCGGGACGATTGATGAGACCACGACCTTCGCGAAGGATGACTTCCGGAACATCGTGCCGCGGTTCACCCCCGAGGCGCGCAAGGCAAATCAGGCGCTGATCGACCTGCTCGGCCGGATTGCGAAGCAGAAGGACGCCACGCCCGCGCAGATTGCGCTCGGATGGCTCCTCGCTCAGAAGCCGTGGATCGTCCCCATCCCCGGGACCACGAAGCTCCACCGCCTGGAGGAGAACCTTGCCTCTGTTAGCGTGAAGCTGACCCCGGAGGACCTGCGGGAGATCGAAGCAGCGACCGCGGGCTTCACCGTGCAGGGAGCGCGCTATCCGGAGCACCTGGAGAAACGAACCGGTCTCTAAGGCTTGTGCTCCAGGAGCGAGGAGATCTCCTTGAACCGGGCCTTGGGGCAAGGCGCGTGAGCGCCTGCAGCGAGGAGCCCGCGGTTCCCGTCGTCGTGTGAGGAGATGCCGATGATCCGCCCCGCGAAACGCTGGGCGACGAGGTGGCGGACGAAGGCGTCTCCCTTCCCGTCGTCGAGGTCGTAGTCAACCAGGACGGCGTCGAAGGCAGCGTCACCGAACAGGGCTTGGGCCTCGGCAAGGCTGGGTACCGTTCGGACGTCATGGCCACCAGACGTCCGGGGAGGCCGGCCCGCACGGCCTGCAGTGCAGGGGCCCTTAGGGAGACGGGGGACGGCGTAGCGTGCGCAGCGGTTCATCGGAGCTGGCCCGAATTCGCGCCGTGGTGGAGGCGGTGCCTCACCGGCTGCCGCGCCCAGGTGTAGGCCCCAGATGCACCCCTGCTTCGACACAGTCACCGGGGGCCGGGGCGGGGGCGAAAGGGCAAAACTGAGTTGTTAACACATTCATCGGACAGCATTGCCTCCAAGCAGCTGAATAGATTGGACAATTGTGGAGACGTGTCAACACGTCTGGGTTGACAACTGCAAGTCCATTTCTGCCCCGTCGTCTGCGGCCATCACGCCTACCGTAGCGGGCGGAGGCGTCGCTCCGGGCGCGCATGTCGAGCGACGGCAATACTGCTCCGATGGCGACCGAGCCGAGGCGAAGAGCCGCGGAAGGAGCCCGCCCGCCGGAACACGGGTCGATGTTTCAAGGGCGGCCGACGCCAGCTGGCGAACCGGATCGGCGCTCTCGGCGACGGGAGATAACCGGGTCGGCGCTCTGGGCAGCGCCTTCAGCCGCATGCTCGAGGATGAGACGTGACTCCGCAGACGGGAACGCGATGGGGCAAAGGCGGACATGCAGTTGTCAACACAGACGTGCTGACGTGTCGTCAGAATTGACTCATAAATTCAGCATCTTGAAGTCAACGCTGTCCGGCGAATGTGTTGACAACTCAGTTTTGCCCTTTCGCCCCCGGCCCGGCCTCTGGCGTTGGCGCGCCAGCTGGAGAATTGCATCCGCCCCCCCCCGGGCGCGGCAACCGATGAGGCACCGCCTCCACCACGGCGCGAATTCGGGCCAGCTCCGATGAACCGCTGCGCACGCTACGCCGTCCCCCGTCTCCCTAAGGGATGTGCTGCGTCGGGCAGTGAGCGGGGAGGCCCGAGCCCTCCACTGCAACCGTCCCCAACCCGTCACCGCTTAGAGCGCCGATCAGGCTACCGGACCGAGCCGAAGCGACGAGCCGCGAGCCGCGCAAGGAGGCCTCCCGCCGGAATACGGGTCGGTATATCAAGGTCGAGCAAGGGACCAAGCGGGCGCTTGGGCGGAATCGTCTTTGTTTGAAAATTGTCTGGTGAGTCCCAAGCGGCAGCTGAAGCCGCTTCCTTCACCCGAGGACATGCATGTCTCACCGATTCTGGATCCTTGCGCTCACCCTCACTGCCGCCGGCGCACAGGCTGCGGAGAATGTTGGCGCCACGCCGACCGCTCCGGTTGTCGCCTTCAGCCGGACGTTCTACGTGAGCCCGGCGGGGCGAGACAGCGGCGCGGGCAGCGCGGCGGATCCTTTCAAGACGGTGCAGCGGGGTGTCAACGCCCTGCAGCCAGGCGACGGTCTGCTCGTTCGAGCCGGGAATTATCCCGAGCGGGTGACCATCGCTGCCGGGACCGCCCAGGGCGCCGCGGGGGCTCCCATCACTCTGCGAGTGGCGCCGGGCGAGCGCGCGACGCTGGTGGGTGGGAATGGTCTGAAGACCCCGTTGCTCACGCTCAGCCGCGCGTATTGGCGCGTGGAGGGGTTGAGCGTGAACGTTGGTGGCGACCGCGCTCCCGCCGTGATGATCCGCGGGCAGGACGCGCACCACGTCACGCTCGCCGGCGGTGAGTTTCAGAACGGCACCGCGGGCGGCGGCGTCATCGTGGCGGACTACGCGTCCGAGGTGAACATCGAGGGGAACAACATCCACCACTTCCAGCAGGTGGGCATCGACTCGCACGGGGTTGTTCTTACGACGACGTCTCGGGCGGTGACGGTTCGCAACAATGACATCCACGAGAACTCGGGGGATGGGGTCCAGTGCACGGGGCCGGAGAACGGGGACACCCTGCCGGGAACGCCGCTGGACTCTCTGCTCGTCGTGGGAAACCGGCTGCATGACAACTATGAGAACGGCGCTGATATCAAGACGTGCACCCGCGTCACGCTGCGAGCCAACCAGGTCTACGGGCATCACCCGCGGCCGAGCTCCGCCGGCGAGGGCATGATTGTCCACATGAGCGCGAAGGATGTCGTCGTCGAGGACAACCTCCTTTGGGGGAACTCGGTGGCCATCGTGATTGGCGGCGTGCGCGTGGGCAATCTGCCGAGCGACATCGTGGTGCGCAGGAACCGCGTGTGGGGGAGCGTGGACGCCGGCTACGGGCTGCGCGTGAACGCCGCCGAGCGCGTCAAGCTCTACAACAACACGATCTCCGGGCTCGCCGGGATGGGGATCATCATCGGCTCCGCGGAGAACGGCCCGAGCAAGCAGGTGGAGGTGAAGAACAACATCGTGAGCGACTGCGCGCTGGTGGCCCGGGTGGGTCCCACTTACGAGGGCGTCAGCTTCGAAAGGAACCTGTTCTTCAATACGGGCCGGGCGGTCACCCTCCGGTTGATGGGCGGGCCGAACCTGAACCTCGCGACGTGGCGAACGAAGACCGGCTGGGACCGCGCTTCGCTGGAGCTGGCGCCCAGCTTCCTCAACGCTCCTGCGGCCGACTTCGGGCTGGCCACCGCGTCGCCTGCCCGGAACGTGGGGCTCGACGTCGGGCTGTCGTTCTGCGGCGCCGGGCCGGACCTCGGCGCGCTCGAAGCACCCTGCCTCTGACCCGCCCGGGGTCTTGCGACGCGCAGTCGTTGCTGTATACGGCTGCGCAGCAAAACCTTCCGGGGAGGGTCGTCATGAGGCTGGCTCCGCTGGTGGTTGTTTCAGAGATGATGGGGTGCTCGTAGGGATGGCAGTCATCTTCCTCACGGGCGCCACAGGCTTCGTCGGAGGCGCGACTCTCGTCAGGTTGCTGGAGGATCCCCGGGTCGAGCAGGTGCTCGTCCTGGTGCGCGCCCGGGATACGGCGCACGCGCGGGAGCGGGTGGCCGCATCGCTCGCACGCTTCGAGGTGACGATGCCCACGTCGGGCCGCCTCCAGGTGGTGCCAGGGACGCTCGGCGAGCTCCGAATCTCCTCAGAAGACCGCGCCCGAGTGACGCACGTCCTGCACGCCGCGGCGCACACCTCCTTTCGCTCCGTCCGGACCGCGCGTGAGACCAACGTCGCGGGGACGGGCGAGCTCGCGAGGGTCTTCGCGGGTGCGCCGGCGCTGGAGCGCTTCCTCTACGTCGGCACCGCGTACCGGCTGGGTGTGGCCGAGGTTCGTCACGTCGAGGAGGACATGCCCTCGTCGACCGAGCACCTCGTGGAGTACACGCGCTCGAAGGCGGAGGCCGAGGCGGTCCTCGAGGGCATGGGGCTGCCTCTGGTGATTGCGCGACCATCGATTGTGGTCGGCCACACGCGACTGGGTGTCACGCCCTCCGCCAGCCTGTTCTGGTACTACCCGGCGCTCGCAGTCGCGGGCGTCTCTCCCTTCTCGGAGGACCGCAAGCGGGACATCGTGCCGGTGGATTGGGCGGCAGCGGCCCTCGTCCATCTGCTCCTCAGCCATACGCTGCGTTTCGATCGGTACCACGTCTCTGCCGGAGAGAACGCCGCGGAGACGTGGGGGGGCGATCCGCGCGGCCTTCTCGGGCCGTCCTTCGCAGTACGTCGACGCGGCCAGCCTGCCGGACCACCCGGCCTGGAAGGCGTCCTCGTTCGACAGCTGGACCGTCCGGGCCCTCCTGGCCTGCGCGATGTTCTCTCGGCTCTCGTATGACGTGTTCTCGAACCAGCGGCTTCTGGCGGAGGGTGTACCGCCGCCCCCTTCCTTCACCCACTACCTTCAGCGGTGCCTGCAGAGCAGCGCGCTGAGCGTGGACGAGCAGGCACGGGCTGATGCGTGAGGTCCGTTCGGGTGCGCTCGGCCTTGGAGTCGATCGCGATCGGCGTCGAGCTCGGGCGCCAGGGGCGGTGCGTCGTCCCCATGTTCAACACGATGCATGACGCGAGGGCAGAGGTGGTGCGGACGTGGCACATCCTCCGGGGGCTGCGAGGCGCAGTGCCCGTGCTGCCGGAGAAACCCTCTGGGCCACCGGTGTTTCTGCTGGACGCCGAGCGGCGGGGTTCTCCGCGACGGACAGTGGACGCGGGTGACTTCGACAACCGTTGGTATGTGTTCTCAAGCGACTTTCCGAGCGCGAAGCTCCTGATCTCGCACGGTGTGAACCGGATGCTGGTGCTTTCGCACCAGGTACCTCTTGCGCAGGATCTGGCGGACGCGCTCGTCGGTCACGGGACGCTCGAGCGAAACATCGTGAATCCGGACGATGAACGGGTGATGCCCTTTCCAAAGCCGAGGGCTGCCGTGTGGAGAGGGCTCGCAAAGTTCGGAAGGGCGATCACTCGAAACCTCGACGGCACCTTCGGCGTTCGGATCTCACATGGCTAGAAGCCCGCCCTGGCCCGGTCGTTTAACCGGTCGCCTACACGGCCAGTTGCGTCGGAGGAGCCAGGCTGCGTAGATTGCCCGCGCTTCCCACTCGCGGAAGCGTCCATGAACGCTCGCTCCTGAAAAGACGGTTGGTTTGGCTGCCGCGGCCTTGCGCGGCGCACGTCTCTCCAGTGAGCACTTCATGCCCCTTCTTCGCGCTCAGGCGATCGCGTTCGCTTTCACCGATTCACGCCCGCTGTTCTCAGACCTGTCGTTTCAACTCGAGCCCGGCTTCACCGCGTTGGTGGGTGAGAACGGAGCGGGCAAGACCACCTTGCTGCGCTTGCTCACCGGTGAGCTCACGCCGACCGTCGGCCAGATACAGAACACCTGCGCCACGCGGGTGCTCGCGACGCAGCAGTCTCCGGCGGAGCCGCCGGACCTCGAGGAGCTCATCGCGGAGCCGGCATTTCACAAGACGCTGGGGAAGCTCGGGCTCGACCCGGATGAGTGTTTGCGCTGGCCGACGCTGTCGTTCGGCGAGCGGAAGCGGTGGCAGATCGCCGTCGCGCTCAGCTCAGCGCAGGAGTTGCTCCTGCTCGATGAGCCGTCCAATCACCTGGACGCGGAAGGGCGGTCGTGGCTAATCGCCGCGCTGAAGCGCTTCCGCGGGATCGGCGTGATCGTGTCTCACGACCGCGCGCTGCTGGAGGCGGTCACCCAGCACACCCTGCGGATCGCTGGCGGAGACTCGCGGCTCTGGCAAGGCAGCTACTCGCACGCCCGCGCTTCGTGGGAGCGGGAACGAACGGAGCGGCTTGAGGAGAAGAGGCGGCTGCGGCAGGAGCGCGACCGAGCGGCGGAGAAGCTGGCCGATGCGCGTCGGGAGCATGATGCGACGGAGCGGTCTCGCAGCGCGAGCCGTCGGATGCGCAACCCGAATGACTCGGATGCGCGCGGCATCCTGCAGCAGACCGTCGCGGACTGGGCGGCGGGCAAGCAGGGGCGGCGGGTGGAGGTGCTGCGGCGGGCGCACTCCCGCGCGGCGGACAGCGAGAGCGCTATCGAGGTTGAGAAGGAGGTGGGGCTGGAGTCGGTCTGGCTGGGACATGAGCCGGCGCCGCGGCCTGTGCTGCTCGAGCATGGCGGACGCGTCGTGAGGCGCACGGACCGGATCCGGATCGCCGGGCCTAACGGTGCGGGGAAGACGACGCTGATCCGCGCGCTGCTCGCCGGGTCGCGCTTGCCGGACGACCGCGTCCTCTATCTGCCGCAGGAGATGTCCTTGGAGGAGGGGCGCGCGGTGCTGACCGAGCTCCGAGCGCTGGACAAGGCGTCGCGGGGACAGGCGCTGGCGCTCATCGCGGCGCTGGGCCTTCAGCCGGAGCACGCGCTGGCGACGGACGCGCCGTCGCCCGGGGAGGTGCGCAAGCTGATGCTCGGGCTCGCGCTGGCGCGCCAGGCATGGCTCCTGGTGCTGGATGAGCCGACCAATCACCTGGACCTGCCATCGATTGAACGGCTGGAACGCGCGCTCGAGCGATGGCCGGGCGCGCTCTTGCTGGTGACGCACGACGAGGGACTGGCGGCGCGGTGCACGGCGGAGACCTGGACCGTCGGCGCAGAGTGCGCAGTGGTTGACGTGTGAGGGGGGCCGCGGGTTGCCCCTCTGGGACACCGGCCACAAGTTGCCCGCCGAATGGTGAAACCAGGCGGGGTGGGGTGGTGGGTGGTTGGGGCGCTGCTGGTGTTCGCCTGCGGCGAGGGGCCTCCGGTGGTGTCCGTCGACCGATTGGTCGAGGACGCGGGCCTTCGTCCTGATGGAGGGCCGCCTCCGGTTGACGCGGGTCGCCCGCCCGCGCCCGTCGACGGGGGTGCTCGCGAGGCGGGCCCGCTGCCCCCTGATGCGGGGCAGCCGGTCGTCGACGGTGGTGAGGCTTCGGAGGACGCAGGGCAACCAATCGTCGACGCGGGAGAACCCGCTGACGCAGGCGCTCCCATCGTGGACGCGGGAGCGGATCCGGAGGATGCGGGGCAACCGGCGTTCGATGCCGGACAGCCTGAGGACGCGGGGACGCCCGCGCCGGACGCCGGACAGCCTGAGGACGCCGGGATGCCCGTGCCAGACGCCGGCGCGCCGGATGCGGGCCTCCCGGTCGTCATGGTCTCAAACCCGAGCGGCTGGCAGTTCTATGGGACCGCCCAGCTGGGGCCGAAGACGGTCCTGGGCGTCACGGCGGATCAGGGTGGAAACATCTGGGTCGCGGGCGGAGAGGAGGGCGTCTTCGTGCTGCGGCCGGGCGCGCAGACCTTCCAGCGCTTCACGCTGGCGGATGGGCTTCACCCGTACGGCTACCTCCCTGATGGCTCCGATGTCCCGGCGCCGCACTACCTGAACGCCGTGTCGGTCTCCGGCGGACCGCCGGGTGTGGTGTTTGTGGGCTACCGCGGACGGCCCGCTCCCGCTGGAAACCCCACCACGTGCGAGAACAACTTCGATGGTCCCGCGCAGTACAGGGATCCATCCATCTACAAGAGCGGCGACGTCGACCGGGTCCAGCTCACCGCCTCCGGGATCTCCGTCGTGCACTACGACCTGTTCAGTGGTCCCGGGATGGTGAGCGCGGAGCCGCAAGGCCGGGAGCGGCTGTGTGACATCTGGCGCGTGAAATACTCACCGTCGACAAATCTTGTCTGGTTTGGCGGAAATCACGGATTCGCTTACGGAGATGGCTCCTTCCCCGGGATACATGCGACAGGTTGCGTGGGCGCGAAGTATGGGGATAACCGCTACGCGCGCTGCACGGGCAGCACGGAGCACGCGCACCCGATGGTCGGTGGCTACACCGCAAGCGGCGCGTATGTGTCGCTCTCGGATGGTTACCGCGGCATCGACTTTGACCCGACGGGGGCGCTGTGGATTGGAGGAGCCATCCGCTCGCTCCGCTATGACTTCGGCCCTGGTGCGATCAACTTCTGGACCTACGAGGCGAATCAATTCAACCCGGCATTCATGATGGACCTCTGGAAGGACGCCAAGCCTGCCGACGCCACGCCGGCCGAGCGGACGGATGACTTCGTGTCCAGCCTCTCCGCCGCCGCGGATGGCACTGCCTACGTGGGCTCCTTCAATTGGGGGCTGCTGCGTGTCAACGCGGCGGGCGCCACGCTTCAGGCGTACTCGAGTGAGCTCATCACCCGGCAGGTCCACTCGGTGGTGGTGGATGACGACGGCTCTGTCTGGGTGGGCGCGGGCGCGGGTGGCGTCGCCCGTCTCCAGAACGGCCAGAGCCATTGGTACACCGCCGCTGTCTTCGGGATCGGCCTCGCTTCGGGGCCGGTGAGTGATCTGCAGACATATCGGCCCGCGCCCCCTGCGGGCCGACTGCTGCTGGTGGCCTTCAAGGGCGGAGCCGGGGCGGACGGCGCCATCGGCGTGTACAGCGGGCCGTGAGCTCACCGTAGACTGGTGGGATGCTGAAGACCCTCGCTGCGTGTTCGCTCGTCGCCCTGTGGGGAGGAGGCGCCTTGGCTGCCGGTCCGAAAAAGCCGGTGCTGGTCTTCACCTATGAGCTGGAGGACCGCCGGGACACGCTGACGTGCTTCGCAGACGGCGAGGTGGTCTACGACGTCCGCGGCGCCAACTCGAGCGGCGACCTTTCGGCGGTGGGGCGGTACCGGACGGTCGCGAGCAAAGCCCAGCAGGTGACGGCCGCCGCGGTCGCGAAGGAGCTCTCGACCTTCGATGACTCGCAGCTCTCGCGACCGCTGCCTTCAGCCATCCCCATCCGCCACTTCGTGCAGGTGGGGACAGCACGATCGATTGACCTCTCGCTCCCTCTCGACGAAAGCGGCGCGGCGGTGGTGAAGCGGGCTGCCTTGTTGGGGCATGAGCTTGTACAGCTGGCGAAGTCCGCGCCGGTCGCGCTTGCCCGCCTGTCTGCGGTCAAGCTGGCGGGCGGGGTCGCCCTGAGCTTCTCGGGCGAGGGAAGGAAGGCGGTGACGTTCCTACTGCAGGGCAAGGGGGTGTCGATTCATGGACCTTCTGGCGCTGTCTGGAACCCACAGCTCACCACGGGCCTGGTGACCGCCGACGCACGCGGGCTGGGCGGGCTGGGGACTCCGGCCACGCTGCGGCCCGGAGAGCGTGGGGTGGTGGCGCTCGAGCTCGTGCCGCCCCTGCCTGCAGACAGCCCATCGGTCACTGTCTTTGTTGATGGCGAGATGGAAGGGGCACCCTTTCGATTGAGCGCAGTGCTGCGCTGAAGCAGGCGTTGCTCGCAGATGGACAACCTGCTGGACCCCCCGGGAGGTCTTGGCTAAACGCCATCCGATGAGCGACCCGAGCGTGGCCTGGCCCCCCGGTGACGGCGAGATGGCCCGGCTCATGCGAGCGCGCGACTGGGCGTCGACCCCGCTGGGCCCTGTCGAGGGCTGGCCGCAGAGCCTGCGCACGTCAGTGGAGATCATCCTCGGCAGCGCCGTGGCGATGAGCATCTATTGGGGGCCGCAGTGCATCTGCCTCTACAACGACGTCACCTGCCGCCAGCTCCGGAGCAAGCACCCGCTGGGGCTGGGCCGCCCGTTCTCTGAGGTCTGGCCCGAGGTGTGGGGTCGGTTCCAGGCGGCGTTCGGAGGGATCCTCGGAGGGAAGGGCGCGGTCTACGCGGCCGGCCAGCACATGATGCTGGAGCGCGACGGCAAGCTGGAGAGCGCGTGGTTCGACTACAGCATGAGCCCCATCCCGAACGGCGGCTCCATCGGGGGCGTCCTGGTGATCGCGGCGGAGGTGACCGCCCAGCGGGTCGCTCAGGACAAGGCGGCGATCGCAACGGAGCGGAGCCTGTTCCGGTTGCGGCTGGCGGATGCGCTGTGCCACCTCAAGGACCCGCTGTTCATCCAGACGGAGGCGATGCGCGTCCTCTGCGAGAGGCTGGGCGTGGTGAGCCTCCGGTGCTCGGAGCGGGAGCCCTCTGGGAGGTACCTGGTCTCTTCGGCCGAGCACCGCGTGGCGGGGATGGCGGCCGACCTGGCGAAGCAACCCATCTCCGGCTTCGGCGAGGCGATCTGGAGTGAGCTGAAGGCCGGCCGCATGGTCGTCGTGAAGGACGCGCTGGCGGACCCCCGGCTTGCGGGGGAGCAGCAGTGGGTGAGCTGGACGGCGCTCTCGTTGCGGGCCCACGTGCTGGTTCCTCTGCTGAATGAGGGCCGGCTCGCCGCCCTGCTCGCGCTCCATGACTCCAGCGTGCGGCAGTGGACGCCAAACGAGCTGGGGCTGATCGAGGAGACCGCGACGCGCCTCTGGCAGGCCGTGGGTCAGGCGGTCGCCGCGGAGGCGTTGACCGAGAGCGAGGCGCGCCAGGCGTTCCTCCTGCGGCTGAGCGACCGGCTGCGCAACATTGGCGACCCGCTTGCGATCCAGCTGGAGGCCTGCCGGCTGCTCGGGCGACACCTCCGGTTGAACCGCTGCGGCTACGCAGACATCGAGGGGGACGACTTCATCGTCCGCGGCGTCTACGTGAACGGCGTGGCGCCGATGCCGGAGGGCAGGACGCCGATCTCCAACTACGGCCAGTCGCTCCTGCTGGCGTGCCGGCGCGGGGAGACGCTCGTCATCGACGATGTGACGACGGGCTGGCACTTCTCAGCCAAGGAACTGGCGGAGTACCGGGCGCTGGAGGTCGTCGCCCACACCGGTGTGATGCTCATCAAGGCGGGCAAGCTGATGGGCTGCTTCTTTACGCACAGCGCGACGGCGCGCCGCTGGACCGGGAGCGAGGTCCAGCTCATCTCGGAGGTGGCCGAGCGCATCTGGTCCTCCGTCGAACGGGCGCGCGCTGAAGGCGCGCTCCGGGAGCGCGAAGCGCGCCACTCGCTGCTGCTGCGCCTGACGGACCGGCTGCGGACGCTGACGGATTCCAGGGAGATTCTGCGGACGGCGGCGGAGATGTTCGGCCGGCACCTGGGGCTGGACACGGTTCAGTACAGCCTGGTCGACGCCGACCAGGAGGGCGTGGAGATCGGCGCGCTGTATGCCGAGGGCAGCGCGTCGTCCTTCAACGAAGGCCTTCGCCATCGCCTCTCGGATCTGGGGGCCTGGGGCAGCGCGCTCCTGAGGGGCGAGGAGCTCTTCGTGGAGGACAGCGCGCACGACTCGCGCAGGCTGTCTCCCGCGCAGGAGGAGTTCCTGCGCTGGCGGGCAGGGAGCGCCATCCCGTTGCTCAAGGATGGCCGGCTTGTCGCCGTCCTCGCCTCCGCGCACGGGGCACCGCGGCGCTGGACGGATGATGACCGCCAGCTTCAGCGAGAGGTGGCCGAGCGGACGTGGGCCGCCGCCGAGCGCGCGCGGGCTGAAACCGCGCTGAGCCTGGTCCTCTCCGCGGCGACCGCGGCCAAAGCCCAGGCGGAAGATGCGAACCGGGCCAAGGACGAGTTCCTCGCGACGCTCAGCCATGAGCTTCGCACGCCGCTGGCGCCCATCCTCCTCTGGGCCCGGGCGCTCAAGGCCGGGGCGGTGGCCATCCATGACCTGGGGCGCGCGCTGGACGCCATTGTGCGCAGCGCGGAGAGCCAGTCCCGGCTGATTGAAGACCTGCTGGATCTCTCCCGCCTCAAGGCCGGGAAGCTGGCGCTCTCTCCCCGCAGCGCGTCGATGGAGGCGGTGGCGTTGGCGGCCATGGAGGTCATCCGTCCCACCGCGGAAGCGAAGCAGGTGTCGCTGCGGCTGGAGGTGGAGCGGGACCTCTCCGCGGTGGTGGACCCGGATCGGTTTCAGCAGGTGCTCTGGAACCTGCTCTCCAACGCGGTGAAGTTCACGCCGAGGGACGGCGAGGTGTCGCTGCGGATCTGGCGACAGGGCGCGCAGCTGGGTGCCGAGGTGACCGACACCGGCCAGGGCATTGCCCCGGCCTTCCTGCCGCACCTCTTCCAGCGCTTTCGCCAGGAGGATGCGGGGGATGACCGGCAACACACGGGGCTGGGGATTGGGCTTGCGCTGTGCCGGCACCTGGTGGAGCTCCATGGCGGGACCATCCAGGCGCGCAGCGAGGGCGCTGGGCGCGGCGCCTCCTTCACAGTGCACATCCCCTGGATAGAGGCGGTGACGCGCGCCCCCGCGACGATTCGCGGGCCCCTGGCGCCGCCGCCGCGCCAGCGGCAGTTGACGGGACGGAAGGTCCTGCTCATTGAGGACGACGCCAACACGCGGGACGTGATGCGCTGGACGCTGGAGCGTGAGGGCGCGGAGGTGGAGTCCGTCGCTTCAGGGGCGGACGCCCTCGCAGCGTTCGAGGCGAACGAGAAGCACGACGGGAAGGTGGACGTCATCGTCTGCGATATCGGGCTGCCGGGGATGAGCGGCTACGAGCTGATCAAGCTGCTTATCGAACGGCACGAGGCCATCGGCCGGAAGCCCATCCCCGCGTGCGCGGTGAGCGCGCATGCGCGGGACGTGGACCGCAAGCGCGCCATCGAGGCGGGGTTCGAGCTCTATATCTCCAAGCCCGTCAGCGCGGAGTCGCTCGTCGAAGCGGTGGGGGAGCTGGTGGGGACCGCGCCGTACGGGTGATCAGTTCCAGCGCTCTTGCACCGCGAGCGCGACCTCGGCCCGGGTGGTGAGGCCCAGGCGCTTCATCGCGTCGGTCTTGTAGCGCTCCACGACGGCGACCTCGAGCCCGACGGCCTGGGCGATCTGTCGCAGCGGATAACCCTGGGCGAAGCGCCGGAGGATCTCCACCTGCTCCGAGGTCACGGCGCCGGAGTCCGCGTCGGGTTTTGCGGTGGCCGCGTTTCGGATGGCCGTGCAGATGGCCTGCGCGTCTCCGGTCTTCCGAACGCAGGTGACGGCGCCCGCATCCAGCATGCGCTGGATGGAGTCTTCATCGCCAAACGCGGAGAGGGCGACGACCTTCGCCGACGGCGCGAGCTGTTTCAGCTGTCGGGTCGCTTCCTCGCCGGACATGCCGGGCATGCGGACGTCCATCAGGATCACGTCGGGCGACAGGCGGCGCACCTCGTGAATCGCCTCGTCGCCGTCCGCGCCCTCGCCGATCACTTCGATGTCGGGCGTTCGCTCCAGCACGGCGCGGAGGGCGTCGCGCAATACGGCATTGTCATCAACAACGAGCACCCGGTGTTTGTCTGGCACGACTCCCTCCCGTGGCGGCGAGCTCACGCTGGAGACGAATGTACCTGTCCGTGAGTCGACGCCAGACCCCTGTTTTTCGCCACGCCAGAGGACGCCTGACCGGCTGCTCCCCCGGCGGTGGCAGCTGTGCGAGAATGTTGTGCGTATGTTCAAGCTTGAGTCTGAAGAGGCGGTGCTGGCGACGTTCAGGCCGAGGGACCGCAAGTGGGTTGAGCTGGTGCCGGGCATGACACTGCCAGTGATTGTTCGCGACTATCTGTCTTGGCTGCACCCGGCAGGCGGACGCGCGTATCTGGTGTTCGCCGTGCCGGGCGGCGTCCCCACCGGCGTTGTCTTCGAGACGAACGGCGGCGGCGGACCGTCGGTGCCGCAGATGTGCGACTGGTGCCATTGCCCGGGGATGGGCACCCAGGTGGGGCTGCTGGTCGCCCAGCTCAACAGCAAGAAGCGGGTGGGCGTTCACATCTGCTCGGACCTCGGCTGCAAGCGGAAGATCGAGGATGAGGCGAACCGCAGTGGTCGCAGCCCCATCCCCGCGCTGGAGAAGCTGGTCCTGCGGATGGGCCGCTTCGCGAGTGAGGCGCTGAAGATCGACCTCACGACGCCTCGCCACTGACTCGCCGCGTCATCGCTTATCGACGCAACTCCGCGAGTTTTCCCGAGATACCCAGAAACCAGCGAGGGGCGTCAGTCGCACGCCTCCACCTCCCCGCTGGAAGGGGCTCGTCCATGTCGGTCTCCATCAAGCCGCGGGCGCAGCGTGTGCTTCTGCTGGTGCGTGGGGACCGAAAGAGCCCGTCGCAAGCGGCTCCCAACCGGGAGGGCCTCCGCTCCGCCGCGGTGGACCGTGAGTCCTTCGCGGTCTTCATGCAGCGGCCCCCCGAAGCGTTCGTGAAGTATCCGGAGTCCTACAAGAACAACGCGGACCTGCTGCTGACCGAGGTTCGAACGCTGCGCGAGCAGGGCCTGCCGAAGGCTGTCGCGGGCTTCCTCGAGAAGCGGCTGCTGAGCCGGAAGAGCACGACAGAGCCGATGAAGCCGGCGCTGTTCAACCGGTGGTGGCGGCTGCTGCAAGGCATCTCGACTCGGCTGACGCGGGACGAGCCCACGGACCTGGCGGCGATCCGCGCGCAGCGACCGCCGCCCGTGAAGCTCCCGCCGTTGACGCTCAGCCGCGCGGAGCTGCAGCAGCGGATAGAGGCTGCGTGGGTGGGCCGGGCGTGCGGGAACGTGCTGGGCAAGCCGGTGGAGGGCTGGCCGCGGGGCAAGATCGAAGCGTTCCTTCGGGAGAAGGGCCACAAGGAGCTCGACTTCTATCTGGAGGGAAACGCGGAGGACGACGCGAAGTGGAAGTTCCACAAGTCCTGGCCGCGGTCGCTCCACAACTACCTGGATGGCATGGCGCCGCGGGATGATGACATGGACTACGTCGTCCTGAACCTCATGGCGTTGGAGGGCGTGGCGAGCGCGAATCCAACCCTCTCTGGTCGGGAGCTGATTGACCGGGCGGAGGAAGCCATCACGCCGCGGGAGATTGGCCACACCTGGGCCATGAACATGCCCGACGAGCGCACGTACACGGCGGAGCGCATCGCCCTGCGGAACCGGGCCCAGGGCGTACCTCCGGAGCACGCGGGCGCCTACGCGAATCCGTACCGGGAATGGATTGGCGCCACCATCCGCGCGGACCTCTGGGGCTACATCAGCCCGGGAGATCCCGAGCGCGCTGCGACGCTCGCGCACCACGACGCGGTGTTTTCGCACCGGGGCAATGGTGTCTATGGCGAGATGTTCTTCGCCGCGTTGATCTCCGCGGCGTTCAGCGCGAAGGACCTCAATCAGGCGCTGGACGCAGCGCTGGCGCAGATCCCCGCCAAGAGCCGCTTCGCGCAGATGGTGCGGCAGGTCCGGGAGTGGGAGCGCTCAGGCCTGGATTGGGACTCCTGCTGGAAGAAGATCTCCGAGGAGTACGGCGACCTCCACTGGGTCCACGCCATCAACAACGGCGCCATCGCGTTGGCGGGGCTCCTCTACGGCAAGGACAGCTTCAAGGACGTCGTCACGCGCACCGTGCAGGGCGGGTTTGACACGGACAGCAACGGCGCCACGGTGGGCTCCGTCTTCGGCGCGCTCCACGGGAAGATCCCGGATAACTGGGTGGCGCCCATCAGCAAGCGGAGCGAGGACGGCACGCTCACGCCCTGGCTGAAGTGCGCGGTGTTTGGCCACTCCGACGTGCCCATCTCAAGCCTCGTCGAACGGGCGATGAAGTTCGTGAAGGTCCCCGAAGCGTAGCCAGCGCGAGGGCGAGCAGAAGCCAGGTGCCACCCCCTCCGGCATCATGGCTCGCGCAGCCGCACGCCACGGGGTAGTGCGCGGGTCCCAGGGGTGTTGGCTCTTCGGACCGCGGGCCGAAGGTGAGCGTCAGCGGCTGGGAGGGCAGGAAGTCCACCGACGCTGCGCTGACCGTGGCGCCGCCGGGCCCGGAGGCCTTGACGTAGAGGGTCGTGGCGCTGGAGCTCATTGATGCCGCGGTGAGTCCGCTCAGGCAGGCGGAATCCGAGTAGGCCTCCACCCCGGCGTCGCTGGAGAGCGTGAGCTGGGCGTCCACCACGTAGGGCGCGGCGACGGCGCGCGTGAGCGTCACATCCCGCAGCGTCAGCTGGAGTGGGACGCAGTCGCCGGCGAGGTGGGGCTCCGGGGCGCTGACCTCTTCCAGCGTGAAGCGGCTGGCCAGCGGCTGCGCGCTCACCCGCACGTCGTCGAAGTGGAGATCGCCTACGAAGCGCCGGTCCGCCGAGAAGGTCTCTCCCAGCGACACCCCGTGGAGAGCACGGTCCGCGTCGCTGAAGTCCTGGGGAGTGCGCGAGTAGAGTCGCAAGCCGTTGATCCAGAGGCTGACAGAGCCGGTCGTGCCGCCGCTTCCGGTCGCGGCGAGCTCGACGAGGTGCCAGCCGGGTGGCTCGACGGTGAGCGGAAAGGTCTGGGCCCGGTAGACGTCGCCAGCCTGTCGCGTCCCCACGCTCAGCGTGCCGTCGTCCAACTTGAGTTGGAGATCCACGATGCCCAGCACCCTCCCATCGATGGAGAGCACATTTATGGCGCCTGCGTCGTTCGAGGCGTAGACGCGGATCCACACCCGAAGATAGAGGTCTCCCGTGCGGGGAGGATGGCGTAGCTGGATGCGTCCCTCGCTCCCGGAGCCGGCGGCGCTCAAGCGGTCAAGCAACTCCAGCCCCGCATCCCCCCGGTGTGCCGCCGCCGGACCTGGCGCCAGCGTTTGCTCGGCGGGGACGTCCTTCGTATCCCACATCCCGGGAGGGATCTCCGTCCTCAACAGCGTGGAAGACTCGAAGTCATCGTCGAACTCGCCACCATCACGCATCGCCGCGTGGCTCGCGTTCGACCCCAACAGCGCGGCGAGGACTGCCCAGGAAATCCAACGCACCGCGCCAGTATGGTCAACCCAACGCACCTATGCACGCGGGGCAGACCCAGGGTGGAAGGACTCCACCGCCGTGCGTTCAGTTCGTCTGACCTGTCGGGGGATGTCGCCAGGGCGCGGGGAACCGACCGCTGGCGGCCAGCACTTCGAGGCGGGCCTGCCAGGCCGCGTTCTCCGCGAGGGCTACGCTGGTGGCGGCGTCGCGGGCGCGCCGTTCGGCGTCCACCACCTCCAGATTGGTGAGGCCCCCCGCGCGGAAGGCGTCCTGGGCCAGGGTGAGCGCGCCCTCGGAGTCCGTGGCGGCGTCCCTCGCGGCGCGGAGCGACTCCTCGGCGCGCGACACCAGCGACAGCGCGGCGCGCACCTCCGCGGACGCCTGACGCGTCAACGCCTCCTGCTGGAGCTCCGCCTGAGCGAGCAGCGCGCGGCGCTCGCGTTCCTGGCCGTAGCGCAGGCCGCCCTCGTAGAGCGGGACTGTCAACAGCACCTGCGCCTGCACACTCCAGAAGGGAACCGTGAGGGTGGGCGGGTTCTGATAGCCGGGCTGGATGACCGCGGTGAGCAGGGGCGTGTAGTCGGCGAAGTCCCACGCGTTGGCCACCCGCGCTGCTGCGACGCGCTGCCGCGCAGCAAGCACGTCCAGCCGGGCGGCGCTGGCGCCCTCCAGCGCGTCCTTCTGAGTCGGCAACGGGCCGGTGAGCGGCGGCTCCGCGTCCAGCACATCCAGCGCTTCGTCCACTCCCACCGCGACGCCCAGCTGCTCCTGCAGGCGCTCCAGCGCGCCCTGCGCCGCAGCCAGCTGCGTCCGGGCCACCGCCAGCTCCTGCGCTGCGCGGAGCTCGTCCAGGCGGTTGCCCACGCCGCCGCGCCGGCGGTCCTGGGCGTACGTCAGGTGCGCGTGGGACACCTCCACGCCGCGCTGCTGCGCCTGCACCACGCGGCGTTGACCCAGCACGGAGAGCCACACCCGCGCGGCGTTGACGGCTGTCTGACGTCGGGCATCCTCCGCGTTCGCCTTCACGGCGTCCGCGTTGGCCGACGCGCGCCGCCACTGGGCCCAGCGGTTGGGCACCACCAGCGGGACTTGAAGCTGCACGCTGCCGCCCAGCTGGTTCGCGCCGAGGATGACGTTGCCATTGAGGACGCGGTCCGCGTCCAGCCGCGCATACGTCCCGTTGAGCGCGAGGGAGGGGAGCGAGGGCGCGCGAGCCTGTTCGACGAGGGCGCTCGCGCGCTCGGTCTCTGCGGCGGCGAAGCGCATCGCCGGGTTGAGCTCCAGCGCCTGCTTTACCGCGGCGTCGAAGGAGATGGGCGCCGCGGCGGCGAGCGCCACGCCTGCGACCATGCCCAGCGGCAGGCTCACGGCTTTCCCTCGACGGGCGTGACGCGGTCTCCGTCAGCGAGGGCTGCGGGCGGGTAGAGGGCGACCTTCATCTCCGGCTGCAGGTCTCCCTGCAGCTCCACGTTGCGGCCAAGATCCCGGATCACCTGAACCGGCAGGAAGCGCAGCGTCCCGTCCGCCCGGACGACGCCCACCATCGGGACGCCGTCGCGCACCGCCACCGTCGCGCCGGGCAGCTGGAGCGCGGGCTCGCCGCGGGGCGCTTCGAACGTCACGCGGGCGTAGCTGCCGGGGACGACGGTGGTGGTGGGGCTCTTGAACAGCAGCTGCACGCTCAGCGTTCGCAGCACCGGGTCCAGCGCGCCGGAGGTGCGGGAGACCTCCGCCTCCAGCACCGCCGACGACTTGCCGATGGAGACCTTGGCCGGCGTGCCGGGCTGGATCTGCGAAGCCAGCCACTGCGGGACGTCCACCTCCACGCGCAGGTCGTTCGTGCTCGCAAGCTCGAAGAGCGCGGTGGCGCCGCTGGTCACCAGCGCGCCGTTGTCCAGGTGACGCCGGGTGACCGTTCCGTCGAAGGGCGCGGTCACCGTCTGGTAGCCCACGAGGGAGCTGAGCCGGTCCACCTCCGCCTCCGCGGTCGAGAGCTCGCTTTGGGCGGCGGCGAGCCGCAGCGCGCTGGCGTCCACGTCCTGCGGGGAGAGCGTGCCGCTGCTGGCCATCGCCGTCGTCCGTTCGTGCTGCCCCTTCACCAGGACGATGCTCGCCCGCGCCTGCTCGCGCCGGGCGCGCGCCTGGACCAGGTTGGCGGAGATCTCCGGCGCGTCGATGCGGGCCAGCACCTGGCCCTTCTTCACGGCGTCGCCCAGGTCCACCTTCCATTCACGCAGAAAGCCGTTTGTCCGGGCGTAGAGCACCACGTGCTCCCGCGGGCGAAGGCTGCCGGCGAGGGTGAGGGACACCCGGTCCGGCGCGGCGACAGGGCTCACCACCCGGACAGACGGCGGCTGCCCATGCGGCTGCGCCCGTTCGTGCGCCTTCGCGCGCTGCGTGAGCCGCCAGCCGCCCGCCGCCAGCAGGCCAAGCCCGAGCACTGCGACCACCCACTTCCCGCCCCGCCGCTTCATTTCCGGCGCCTCCGTGAGCTCCGCCACCGCGGAGGTTGGACTGCCAGAGCTGTTGATCATTGGAGAACACCTTCCGCGGAGACGGGTTCCTGCAGCTCCGCGTCGATGACCCGCGTTACCGCGCTGCGCTTGAGCTGCGCGTACATGACAGGAACCAGGAACAGGGTGGCCGCCGTGGCGCCGAACAGGCCGCCGATGACGGAGCAGGCGAGGGCGGCGTTCTGCTCTCCGCCTTCGCCCAGGTTCAGGGCCATCGGCAGCATGCCGAGGATCATCGCCAGCGCGGTCATGATCACCGGTCGCAGGCGGCTGCGCCCCGCTTCGAGCGCCGCCTGCAGCGCGGTGGCCCCGGCCGCGCGGGCGTCGTTGGCGAAGGAGACCAGCAGCGTGGAATTGGCCGTGGCCACGCCCACCGCCATCACCGCGCCCATCAGCGAGGAGACGCTGAAGGTGGTCCCGGTCAGGAAGAGCGATACGACAATGCCAATCGCCGCGCCCGGCAGCGAGAGCAGCATCACGAAGGGATCCAGCCAGGACTGGAAGTTCACGACCATCAGGCCATAGACGAGGAAGACCGCCAGCAGGAGCCCGAGGAACAGGCCTGAGAAGGCTTCGCGCATCCCGGAGATCTGCCCGCGCACGAAGAGCTTGGTGCCGGGCGGGAGCGACTGGCGCACCTCGGCGGCGATGGCGTCCACGGCCGGCGCAACGGTGCCCAGATCCACCCAGGCGACGTCGGCGCGGACTTCGTACGTCGGCTGGACGTCCACGTGGGAGGTGAAGACCGGCGTGCTGCGACGGTCGATCTTGGCCAGGTCTCCCACCAGCTGCGCGCCCTTCGCGGTGTTGACGGTGATCCCGCTCAAGGACTCCACCGAGTCCACCTTCGCCTCCGGCGTTTGCACCACCACGGGGTAGCTGTTGAAGCTGACCGGATCAATCCAGTAGTTGGGAGAGACCTGAGCGCTGGAGCTCACGGTGAGCAGCACGTCGTTCGCCACATCTCGCAGCGACATGCCGGCCTGTGCCGCGCGCTCGCGGTCGACTTCCAGGTGCAGCCGGGGGGCGTCCAAGACCTGATGGACGCGGACGTCCACCACGCCCGCAACCGCCTGGAGCTTGCGCGCCACCTCGCGCGCGGCCTTCAACGCCTCCGGCCGCTTCTGCCCCGTCACCTGCACGGAGATGGGCGCCGGGAGGCCGAAGTTGATGACCTGCGTGACGATGTCACCGGGGGCGTAGAAGAAGCTCAGCTCCGGGAAGCGCCGGGCCAGCTCCACCCGCAGCAAGGCGGCGTACTCCGCCGTCGAGCGCGACCGGTGGGGCCGCAGCCGCACCAGCAGCTCGCCATTGGAGGAGGCGGTGTTGGTGGAGTCGCTCACGGCCAGCGAGTAGCCGGCGGGCAAGCCCAGGGTGGAGAGCATCGTGTCCCGGTCTGATGCGGGGATGAGCTCCTGGATCGCCTGCTCCACGCTGGCGAAGTAGCGCTCCGTCTCCTCCAGCCGGGTGCCCACCGGCGCGGCGATGTGCAGCCGCAGCTGCCCGCCGTCCACCCGCGGGAAGAAGTCGCGGCCGACAAGCGTGGCCAGACCGGCCGCGCCGGCGACCGCCAAGACGAAGCACGCCAGCACCGTCCTGCGCCGGGCCAGGGCCGCGTCGAGCGTGGCCACATAGCGCGCGCGGAACGCCTCCCAGGTCCGTTCGAAGCGCGCGTGGAGGCGGTCGAACACGCCGTCGCCGCCGTGGCGCTCGCCGGCGATGAGGTACTTCACGAGGGTGGGCACCAGCGTCCGCGACAGGAGGTAGGACGCCATCACCGACAGGCCGACGGCCAGGCCCAGCGGCTCAAACAGGTAGCGCGCGGGCCCCTCGAGGAAGAAGACCGCGGCGAAGACCAACCCGATGGACAGCGAAGCCACGAAGGCGGGCACCGCCACCTGCTGCGCTCCGTCGAGGATGGCGCGGGTGAGCGTCTTTCCCTGCGCGAGGTTGCGGTGGATGTTTTCAATCTCCACCGTCGCGTCGTCGACCAGGATGCCCACGGCCAACGCCAGCCCGCCGAGGACCATCGTGTTGAGCGTGTGACCCAGCGCCCGCATCACCAGCAATGCGGAGAGCACGGAGAGGGGGATGCTCACGAAGACGATGAGCGTGCTGCGCCAGCTGCCGAGGAAGACGAGGATCATCCCAGCAGTCAGCAGCGCGGCGATCAGGCCTTCGACCAGGAGGGACTCGATGGCCCGGGTCACGAACACGGACTCGTCCGCCAGCAGGCTGATCTTCAGGCCCTTCGGCGCGGCGGCCTGGAGGTCCGGCAGCATGGCTTTGATCTGTGAGGCCACCTCCGTCGTGGACGCGTCGCCCGTCTTGACGACCTGGAGCACCACGGCGCGGACGCCGTCGTGCCGCGCGATGGTGGTCTGAACGACGAACCCGTCGTGCGCATTGCCAATGTCCCGGACCCTGACCACCTCGCCGGAGCGGGTCCGGATAGGGATGTCGTTGAGCGCGTCGATGGCCTCCGGGCTGGCGTTGGTGGAGACGCGGAACTCCGTGTTGCCGATCTTCGCGCTCCCGCTGGGCAGGGTGAGGTTCTGCAGCGCCACCGCATTGGCCACGTCGCTGGCGGAGAGCCCGCGCGCGCGCAGCGCGTCTGGATCCAGATCCACCACGATCTGCCGCGCCTTCCCGCCCATCGGCAAAGGGAAGCGCGTGCCGTGCACCGAGGAGAGGACCGAACGGAGGCGCAGGTTGGTGTAGTCGAAGATCTCCGCCTCACCCAGGGTGTCGCTGGTGATGGCCAGCTGGATGATCGGCACGCTGGTGGCGGAGGACCGGATGATGAAGGGCGGCTGCGTGCCGGGCGGCATGCGGCGGATGATGGTCTGCGACACCGCGGTCACCTGCGCGGTTGCGGTGGCGACGTCCTCGCCCTCGTGCAGGAAGAGGCGGATGACGCTGGCGCCGTCGAAGCTGGTGGACTCAATGCTGCGGATCCCGTTGACGTTGCCGGAGAGGGAGAACTCGCTGAAGAGCGTGATCTGCTGCTCCATCTGCTGGGCGGACAACCCGGTGTAGGTCCACACCACGCTGATGATGGGGATGTCGACGGCTGGGAAGATGTCCGTCGGCGTCTTGCGCAGCACGCCGAGGGACGTCACCACCAGGAGCAGCGCGGCGACCACGAAGGTGTAGGGGCGGCGGAGGGCGAGCCGGACGAGCCACATAAGGTCCGCAAGATGCGCGAGCCCGCGGCCCTGTTTTGATTCGGAGATGCGCCCAACTGATTGCGAATTGCTATCATCCGGCGGCGCCATGCAGCTCAAGCACCTGAAGTCCTTCGTTGCGGTGGCAGACACCCTGCACTTCCGGCGCGCGGCGGCCGCGCTGGGAGTGACGCAGCCTGCGCTCTCCGCCCACATCATGAAGCTCGAGCGGGATGTCGGCGCGCGCCTGCTGGAGCGGGGCCGGCGGCACGTGGAGCTCACGGCGGCCGGGCAGGCGCTGCTCGAAGGATCTCGGGCGCCGCTGGTGGGGCTGGAGGGCGCCGCCCAGGCCGCGCGCGAGCTGGGCGAGGCGAGGAGAAACACCGTCGTGGTGGGGCAGGTGGAGTACCTCAGCCCGGCCTACATGCCGGCTGCGCTCAAGGCTTTGAAGGCCTCCTTCCCGCGCGCGGTGGTGGAGACCCGCGAGCTCGTCCCGCGGGAGGCGCTGCAGGCCTTGCGCGCCGGCAGCGTGGATGTCGCGGTCACGGTCTCCCTCGGGGCGGGCGACGCCCGCGGGCGGGAGCGGGTGGAGGATCTCGTGGTGCGCAAGGTCCGCCGCGGGCAGATCCGCGTTGTCCTGTCGCGGCACCATGCGCTCGCCCGGCTGAACGAGGTTCCCTTGTCGGCGCTCGCGGAGGAGGAGCTGATCCTCTTCCAGCGGCGGATCAACCCGCCCACCTACGACTGGCTGATCGCCCGCTGCCACGAGGCGGGCTTCACGCCGCGGGTGACCCATCACGTCTCTCAGCCACACCACGGTCCCGCGCTCGCGGCGCAGGGCGTGGGCGTGTTCCTCATCAGCAGCTACCTGCTGGACAAGCTTCCGCGAAACGCGGTCTCCCGCCCGCTGGCCGGGTTCCCCGCGACCATCACGCTCTCCGCGGTGTGGAGGCCCGGCGCGTGCGGCCCGCTCCTCAAGGCGTTCCTCTCCGGCCTGCCCTCGGTCTCGCGCTGACCTTCAAGCGCTCGCGCGCTCGATCTCCGGCAGCGCGTCCCGGACCACCCGGTCCAGCTTCGCCCGGTCGATCCCCAGGCGGCCGAGCAGGTCCGAGGGGATGGAGAGCGCGTCCGTCGGGCCGTCGACGCCAAAGCCGTCCACATGCGCCAGCGTGTCCGAGATGTGCACCGTCGCCGCCAGCATCCGCAAGGACGCGGAGGGCGCCTCCGACGGAGCGTGGTGGAAGCCGGTGGTGCCCACGATCTCCGAGGGGAGCCCCCACTTCTCAGCGATCGCCTTGCCGACCGCGGCGTGATCCGTCTCGAAGGCTTCGCGCTCTGCCTGAACGGAGGTCAGTCGCCGGTGCTTGAAGCGGACGCCCGCGCCCGCCTCGTCCCCGAGGTACGCGCCGATCACCAACTTGCCGACGTCGTGGAGCAGGCCCGCGGTGAAGGCGACGTGAGGCGAGCTCACGCTGGCCGCGCGGGCCAGGCGGTCCGACAGCACGCCCACGGCCACGCTGTGACGCCAGAAGGTCTTGCCATCCACGTCGTAGCCGGCGAGCCGCGCAGGCATCAGCGCGCGCAGGGAGCTCGCCGTCACCACCTCGAAGACGCCCCGCATGCCCAGCCGCCCGAGCGCGTCCTTTACGTTCGTGAGCGGCGCGGTGCCCCGGTAGGCGGCGGAGTTGGCCACCCGAAGCAGGTTGGCGGTGAGCGCCGGATCCGGCCGGACCACCTTCTCGAAGTCGCTCAAGGAGGCGTCCGGGTTGCGCATCAGCTCCAGCAGCTTGGTCACCGCCATCGGCAGCGTGCCGAGGCTCTGGATCCGCCGGGTGATGATCTCCGGGCTCAGCACGAGGGCAAGGCTAGCGCGGGCGCTTCGTTCATCCGAAGGGGGAGGATGTGGGCGATCAGAGGCCCAGCACCTTCGCGTGCGGGTAGCGCGCGAGCCCTTCGTGAGCGACGGACGCGGACCCCTTCGCTGCCTCCGCGTAGATCCAGAGCGGCGGGCGGTCCTGCGCCAACCTGCGGGCCAACGCGGCCTGACGGACAACCGGATCCCCGGCGTGGGCCGCGAGCACCTCCAGCGCGAAGGGGTGATCTCCTCCCCGCGCCGCAAGCTCCAGCGCGCGCGGGATGAGCTCCAGCGTGGCCGCCGCCCGGGCGAGGTGCGCGCTGCGCTCCTTCACGTCGGGATAGGCGGTGGACGCCAGCAGCTCCAGCGCGTCTCGCGCGCCCAGCCGGAGGCACTGCTCCACCCACGCGATGAGCGTCTGCCGCGCCTTCTCACCCGGAGGCCCTCCACCCAGCAGGGCCGCAATCGCCTCAGCGGACGCGGGCGTGAGCTGCGCGCGCGCCTGGGAGAGCAGGGGTTCTCGCCCGAGGATCAGGCCGCAGAGGGCGAGCAGGTGCGCGTCCTCGGGCGCGGCGGGCTGGAGCAGCTCCGCTGCGCGCGCCCACTGGGACGCGGCGAAGAGCATCTGCCCGTGGAAGCCGCGGAAGCGCCGGTTCTGGCCCAGGCGGGCTGCCAGCTCCAGCGCGGCTGGCGCGTCGCCCAGCGCCATCATCCGCGCGACGACCGCGCCCGCAACCTGCGGGCTGCGGACCGCGGTCAATCCCTGTGCCTTGAGCCCGGCCAGGCCGTGCAGCGCGCTCAGGTGCAGGACGAAGGCGTCCGCCCGTGCGCCGTCATCGGGCGACTCCTCGAGGAGCAGGCGCCAAAGCTCCAGCGCCTCCGCCTTCGCGCCGCGCCGCCAGAGCGCCCGGGCCAGCAGGGTGCGTGCCTGCGCCGGTTGCGTGTAGAGCTCACCGAAGGTCTTCGCGCCTTGAAGCAGCGCGCGCGCAGCGGCCTCCGCCACCACCGGGTCGCCCAGCTCCAGCGCGCAGGCGCCTTCGAGGAAGGTGCAGTCCACGCCGCCGACGGGCGCAGAGGTGAAGCGGTGCGCGACGTCCCAACCCTCCGCGTGGCGGCCGGACTGGAAGAGCACATACGCGAGGCGGGCCGCGGCGCCGCCGGCCAGCAGCGTGTCCGGGAACTCGGCGACCACCCGGCGCAGCAACGGCTCCGCGCGCGACAGGTCTCCTTGCACCAGGTGTTCGATCGCCAGGTGGTGAAGGATGGAGGAGTCGTCCGGCCTTTCAGCGTGTTCGCGTTGTAGCAGCGCGAGGTTGCGGGCGCGCCGGTCCTTGCGCCGGTGCTCCTCCTCCACGTAGCCGAAGTGGTCCAGCACCAGGAGCTCCGACACGAGCAGCCGGCCGCCGGCCGAGGTGATGCTCTCCGCCACGCTCTCGTGGATGCGCCCCCGGAAGCGGTAGCCGCGATGGTTGCGGAACAGCCGCAGCACCTGCGCCTCGCCGGCGCCTACGTTGCGCAGGCGCACGATGAGCCCGTCCTGCGCGGTCACCTTCGCCAGGTACGGCTTGAGCGCGCTCGCCATCTGGGGCGTGAGCGCTTCGTCCGCGTCCATCACCAGTACCCAGTCGTTGCGCGCCAGCTCCAGGCTCTTGTTGCGCGCCGCGGAGAAGTCGTCCGTCCAGGCGTACTCGCCGACCGTGGCGCCGAATTCGCGGGCAATCTCCTTCGAGCGATCCTTGGAGCCGGCGTCGACGACGACGAGCTCGTCGGCCACCCCGCGTGTGCTCTCCAGCGCACGGCGCAGGTTCGCCTCTTCATCCTTGACGATCAGGCAGACCGAGATCGTGGGCAGGGTGGCCAAGTGAGCGCGCCGGAAAATACTACGAATGGCGGAGAGGCTGTCTCTTCCGAGGGATGCGCCCGCAGCTTGTAGGCGCCCGTCCTACGGACGCCGGCCATGGGAAAACCCGAACTCCGGGCATATCTTCCGCGGCATGACCAGCCCGGATCTCGATTACCACCTGCTGTTCGACGAGTCCCCTGATGTCCTGCTGGTGCTGCTGCCGGACAGTCCGCGCTTCACGATGGTGGCGGCGACGAACGCCCGGTTGGTCGCCACTCAGGCGACGCGCGAGCAGACCATCGGCCGCGGAATCTTCGAGCTCTTCCCGGACAACCCGGACGACCCCACCGCCACCGGTTCGCGGAACCTCCGCGCCTCCCTTGAGCGGGTGTTGTCTTCCCGGGCATCCGACACGATGGCGGTGCAGAAGTACGACATCCGGGGGCCCGACGGCTCCTTCCTGGTGAAGTACTGGAGCCCGCGCAACATCCCGGTGCTCTCGGCGTCCGGTGAGGTCCGCTACATCCTCCACCGGGCGGAGGACGTGACGGAGCTGGTCCACGCGGGCGAGGTGGGACAGGAGCTGCGCGAGCGCACCCACGCGATGGAGCGCGAGGTGGTGAACCGCAGTCTTGAGCTCGCCGCGGCCAACTCGGAGCTGCGGGAGGCGAACACCAAGCTGGGCAGCCTGGATGCCGCGAAGACGGCGTTCTTCAGCAACATCAGCCACGAGTTCCGGACGCCGCTGACGCTGATGCTCGGGCCGCTGGAGGACGCGCTCGCGGACCCAGAGCCGCTGCCTCCAGAGCAGAAGGTGCGGCTGAAGCTGGCGTATGACAACGCGCTCCGGCTGCTCAAGCTGGTGAACGCGCTGCTGGACTTCTCCCGGCTGGAAGCGGGCCGGCTGCGCGCGACGTATGCGCCCGTCGACATGTCGAAGTCCACCGCCGAGCTGGCCGGAATGTTCCAATCCGCGGTGGAGAAGTCGGGGGTGCGACTGGTGATCGACTGCCCACAGCTCTCCGCCCCGGTGTGGATTGATCACGACATGTGGGAGAAAATCGTCCCCAACCTGGTCTCCAACGCCTTCAAGTTCACACTTGCGGGAGAGATCGCAGTCCGCGTGAAGGAGCAGGAGTCCCGCGTGGTGCTGGAGGTGGCGGACACCGGCGTGGGGATCCCCGCGCCGGAGCTGCCGCGGGTCTTCGACCGCTTTCACCGGGTAGCAGGCGTGACCGGGCGGACGCACGAGGGCAGCGGCATTGGCCTCTCTCTGGTGAGAGATCTGGTGGAGCTGCACGGCGGGACTGTGTCGGTGGAGAGCGCGGTCGGCCGCGGGACGACGTTCCGGGTGGAGCTGCCCAAGGGCTACGAACACCTGCCGGCGGACGCCGTCCGCCATGAGTCCGTGCACGTCACCACCGGCAGAGATCCCGCCGCGCACGCCGCGGAGGCCGCGAGGTGGGCGAGCTCCGCCCCGGTGCTGCCGGCCACGCCCAGGCCTCCGGGCGCCACGGCGTCGGCCAAGCCGCCTGCGGCGCGCGTGCTGCTGGCCGACGACAACGCGGACCTGCGCGAGTACATCCGCGCGCTGCTGGCGCCCACCTACGACGTGACGGTGGCGGTGGACGGGCAGGACGCGCTGGAGAAGGCCAAGGCCACGCTGCCTGACATCGTGGTGAGCGACGTGATGATGCCGCGGCTGGACGGCTACGGGCTGGTGCAGGCCCTGCGCGCGGATCCCGCCACCGCGTCCCTGCCGGTCATCCTGCTGTCTGCGCGGGCGGGGGAGGAGTCCGCGGTGGAGGGGCTGGACGCGGGCTCCGACGATTATCTCGTCAAGCCGTTCTCCGCCCGTGAGCTGCTCGCCCGCGTGCGCACCCACGTGGCGCTGGCGCGCGCGCGGCACGAATGGATTGGGAAGCTGGAGAGCGCGAACAAGGAGCTGGACGCGTTCAGCTACTCGGTGTCCCACGACCTGCGCGCGCCGCTCCGCGCGATCGACGGGTTCAGCCGCGCGCTGGCCGAGGACTACGCCGCTTCGCTGGATGAGCGCGGCCACGGCTACCTGGACCGCATCACCAAGGGCGTCAAGCGGATGTCGACGTTGATTGACGACCTGCTGGAGCTGGCGCGGATCACCCGGGCGCCCGTGAAGGCGGACATGGTGGATCTCTCCGGCCTCGCCGCCGGCGTCGTCGCGGATCTCCAGCGCGCCAACCCGGATCGCTCGGTGACCGTGGACATCCGCGATGGGCTGACCGCGCGGGGAGACCGGCAGCTGCTCAACGTCGTGCTCGTGAACCTCATCGGCAACGCCTGGAAGTTCACCTCCCGGAATCCGCAAGCGCGCGTCGAGGTGGGCCGCGAGCCGGTGGATGAGCCGACGTTCTACGTGCGCGACAACGGCGCGGGCTTCGACATGGCGTACGCGAACCGGCTGTTCGCGCCGTTCCAGCGCCTGCATGCGAACCACGAGTTCGAAGGCACCGGCGTGGGCCTGGCCACGGTGCAGCGCGTGGTGACCCGGCATGGAGGGAAGATCTGGGTGAAGGCCGCGGTCGGGGAAGGCGCCACCTTCTTCTTCTCTCTCCCGGCCAAGCAGGGCGCCAGCGCGTCAGCGCTCGGGAGCTGACGCGCGGCCAAGACCCAGCGTCGCGAGGGCGACCGCCAGGAAGGCGGCCGTCCCCATCCCGCAGGCGACCAGCGCAATCCACCAGTGCTTGGCCGGCGTCCCGGACGCCAGCGCGGGCATCCAGAACCAGGCGACGGCCGCCGCGAAGAGCCCCGCGGCGATGCCCGCCCCGCCAACCGCGAATGCCAGGGCCAGCCACCAGCGCGGCTCGCGGCGGATCCGCCAGAACCAGACGACGAGGTAGGCGAGGGCGAAGAGCGCGGGCGCCAGCACGCTGGGCAACGGCGTCCACGGGTGCTCCGCGTCACCCAGGCGCATCAGCGTGTCGCTCTCCCAGCGGCGCGGCATCATCGGCACCCACCACGCGCCGAGCGTCAGGGCCGCCAGGCCGAGCCCGCCGAGGAGCAGCCGTCCGGCGCGCTGACCGCGCACGCGCGCAGAGGCCAGCAGCGCGGCCATCGAGACCAGCACCAGCGCCACGCCCACCGCGAGGATGTCCGTCGGCGTCCGGTGCGGCAGGCGCGCAGGCGTGGCGGGCTGGATGCCGACAGGCTTGCCGTCCTGGCGCCGGAGCTCTCTGACCGCGAGCGTGGCGCCCGCGCCGCCGCGGTCGAAGACACCCGTCGCGATGTACGTGTCACCGGTGGTCAGGCCGGGGCACTCCAGGAAGCAGGAGTTGCCGCGGCAGCTCATCCCCTCCACCTTGAGCGCCACGTGGAAGGAGCCCGGCGCGCCGCCGAGGGCGGGAGAGCCCGTGCAGACGTTGCAGCAGGGACGTTCGCGCGGGCACTCCTCCTTCGTGCACGCTTCGCCCAGAATCCGCAGCGGGCCCTGCACGCTCACCTCGCGCAGCGGCAGCTCGCACGGGCCCTTCTGGCAGAACGCCTGTTCAATCTGCTCCACCGGCAGCGGGGGCGTGCTGCAGGCGAGCGCGAGCAGCAGGGCCAGTGCGCCGCTGGATCTCGGAGCAATCAAAGGTCGGGGAGCCAGGCTCCGAAACCATACCAGGGCTCAGTAGCCGCGGTAGCGGCGGCCTGCCTGCTGCCGCAGCTGCATCGTCTCGTCGAGCTCGCGGCGATCGTCCGGAAGGTAGTGCTGCGGGATGAGCTGCTGATGGACCAGCTTGCCCAGCGGCGTCAGCGTGAAGATCCCCAGCAGGCGGTGATGAACGCCCAGACCCAGCTCCACCCACCTGTCCAGCAGCACCCGGTGGCGGTCCATCGCCGCTTCGCCGTACTTCTTCGCGCGGGAACGGACGCGGGTATACGGGCTGTACAGCAGGTCAAAGGTCACGTCGCGGGTGGCGCGCTGCGCGTCATCCAGGGCGCGCCAGTAGGCGATGCCCAGGCCCCCGGCTTCCACCGCCTTGCAGTACTCGGCCGCGTCGCGGTGGTTCAGGAAGGTGGCCCGGTCTCCGATGGAGAAGCTGGAGTTTCCGAGCCCGTGGTACAGGACCTCGCCGTACGCCGGGTTCACCCGCACGCGTGCGAGCTCCGTCAGCTCGCGCCGCACGTGCCGGGGGGACCGGTAGAAGCGCGCCCCCAGCTCCTTCCAGCCAAGGCCTTCGAACATCGCCCGCGCCTGCGCGTCGCTGTGCGCCGTCTCCTCGAACGAGGGCACCGCGCCCGCCCGGCCGAAGGTCCGGCTGCGGGGATCGTCGTGGTAGGGGTAGATGAAGGCGCTGTCGATGGCCCCGGAGTTCGCCAGGCGGGAGAGCTCCTTCAGGGTGAGCTGCCAGGAGGCCGGCGTCTGCCGCTCCAGGCCGGTCATCACGTCGATGTTGATGAACTCGAAGCCGGCCTTCCGCGCGCGGTCGATGGCCGCGAACGCGACGGAGAGCGACTCCTTCTGATGGTGGTAGGCGTAGAGCTCTGGATCCAGCGTCTGGACACCGAGGTTGATCCGGCGGAAGCCGGCCTCCACCAGCGCCTGGAGCTTGTCGTCCGAGGCGGTGACCGGCTTGGCTTCGACGGTGCTCATCGACGTCATCGGCGGGCCGAAGTGCAGGTGCAGGCGGTCCAGGAAGCGGCGCAGCAGGTGGACCGGCAGCGCGGTGGGCGTCCCGCCGCCGAGGAAGTAGAGGGCGCGGCGCAGCTTGGGGGTGAGCGCGCGGACCCGTTGCATCTCCACGCCGAGCGCATCCACGTAGCGCGCCATCAGCGCCTCGTTCTGCGCGGTGGAGAGCTCGTAGTGGAAGCAGTAGCGGCAGCGGTACTGGCAGAAGCCGAAGTGGAAGTAGTAGCCCGCCGCCGGGAAGCGGCCCACCGCGTCGCGCAGGTATTCCGCGTCGTCCGGGACGCGCCGGTACGCGGGCCGCCGTTCGAGCTGGATGGCCGGAGGGTAGGTGAGCTGGTAGTCGTGCAGCTCCGCCCGCGGGCGCAGGGCCGGCTCGCGCGCATAGAGGCGCTCCAGCCGCGCGGTGAGCTCGCCCAGGGTGGCGGTGCCAACGTCGAGAGCGTCGTCGAAGCGAAAGAGCTTCATCAGCCGATCCAGGGGAAGCGGCGCTCTCGCGCCAGGTGATCTGCTGCGCGTTGCAGGGAGGCTCGCACGCGGCCGTCGAGCGCGTCGAGATCTTCGGTGTCCGATGGGATGGGCGGGAGGACGCGGACGGAGATCTTCGTTGGCAGCGGCAGGTAGCCGGGGAGGGGACCCAGCCAGAGGCCCCACGGGAGGCTCAGCGAGAGCGGGAAGGCCTTGAGCCGGAGCTTTCGGGTGAAGCCCAGGCGCTTCGCCAGCCGCTGTCCGTCCCAGAGGATGACCAGCGCCTCGTGCCCACCCACGGAGACGACGGGGACGATGGGCACGCCCGCCTCGCGCGCGAGCGCCGCGTAGCCCTTGCGCCCGGCGAAGACGATCTCGTTGCGGCGCCAGAAGCTGCGGCACGCGTCGTGATCTCCGCCCGGGTAGACCTGCACGGCATAGCCGCGGCGCAGGGCCTCCAGCGCGGTTTCCTTGTTCGCCCGCACCGCGCCGAGCCGCGCCAGGGCGCGCGCCAACGGCTTGGCGTAGGTGTCGAACATGCCGTCGTGAGCGAGCGTGATGAGGGGCGGGCGGCGCCCACTGGTGTGGTACGCGCCGAGCCAGACCAGGGTGTCCGGGATCATCACCGCGCCGCTGTGGTTGCCCACCGCGAGGAAGGGCCCGTCCGGGAGGTGCTCCATGCCCTGCACGTCCGCGCGGAACCAGGTGTGCAGCGCCTTGGTCACCCACGGCGCATGCCGGCGCAGGTACGCGGGGTCGAACGCGTCCAGCGCGCCCGCGCTCACGTCCATCGGGAGGTCAGCCGGTGGAGGTCAAAGCCGTAGAAGCCGCGCGCCGGCCAGTTGGGGAGCGTGCAGCAGAACCGCGCGAAGCCCACCAGCGAGGCGAAGCGGGGATCCACGTCCAGCGGATCCGGCAGGGCGCCGCCCAGCGCTCCCTCGGCGAGCCGCACGAGGCCGGCGTGGTAGCCCGGCCAGGAGACCAGCTTGCGCAGGTAGCCCGCCCAGCGCGCGCTTCCTCCGGCGACCTTCGCCGCTTCGTCGCGGAGCAGCTCCAGGCCGCCGTCGTGGGTCTGCAGCAGCTGCAGGTCATAACCAAGGAATGCATCCTCGTGGTAGACGCTGAGCACGTGCCGGACGATCTGATCCGCGCGCTGCGTGAGCCCGGTGTCGGTGATGAGCTGACGGGGGTTGTAGAGCAGCTGCAGCGGCACCCGGATGGGCACCTGGCCCATCAACGTGGTGCGGCTGCGCTCGCGCTCCCGGGTGCTCTCGCTCAACGTCACCGGCAGCATGGCCATCCAGCCGACCTTGACCTGCCACGGCGTGGGGAGGGTCTCCAGCTCGCCGCGCTGCTGAAAGAAGCCCAGCCGCTGCGCGATGTGCTCTTCCGTGCGCACGTCAGGCCGCCTTGAGCGCTGCGATGCGCGTACTCATGCCGACCTGGGCGATGCGCAGGTTGAGGTCCTCGACCAGGCGGTCACACAGCGCGGCGCCGTCCACGCCCACGCCGTCAATCAGATCCGGATCCCGAGCCTGGGCCAGCACGCCTTCGCCCCAGTGCACGAGCTTCTCCTCAAGCCTCCGGATCCGCAGCGGCGTGAGGTGCGGGCGCTGCTCTCGCAGGTAGTGCACGCCGAAGGCGATGTGGCGGCTCTCGTCGCGGGCGAGCAGCGGCATCCAGTCTCCCAGGAGCGTCCGGAGCAGGCGCAGGGGGCCGCCCTCGTCCTCGGGGATGGACTCGGCCCAGCGCGCCGCCTCCAGGAACAGGGAGTGGGCGGTGCCCTCCACGAGGATCTGCATGCCGAGGACCAGCTCTTCGCGGGTCTCCGCGGCTTCCACCTCGCGCATCAGTCGCTCCACCGAGGGGCGCCGCCTGCCTTCGCAGCCGAACTGCGCGATCAGCGCTTCGAAGAAGGCGACGTGGCGCTGCTCATCCTTGATCTGCGTCTGTACGAAGGTGCGCGCGGGGCCCTCCGTGAGCTGGTGGAGGAGGCGCTCCGCGGCGAGCAGCGCGGTGCGTTCTCCCCAGTGCAGCTGCGCGAAGGCGTCCGCGCCCGCCTGGCGGAACTCGCGCGGCAGCCCGCTGACGTCCAGCGAGGGGACGTTCAAGCCATCGAGGGTCCACTGATCGCGAGCGGCCAGCTCGCAGAGTCGCTGCAGAGCGTCCATTCGGCGCGGACTATTGCCCTACTCCAGCTTGGGATCCAGACGTCGTGCGGTTTTGTCCCAGAGGGCGTTGGGGAACAGGCGCGACAACCGGGAGGCGGTCGCCGTCGGCCAAGGGAAGGAGAGCTCGGATTCCTTGCGGAGGATGGCCTGACCGATTCGTTCGACCGCGTCCTCGACCTCGAGCAGGAAGGGCATCTTGAACTTGTTCACGTCCGTCCCCGGCGTCCGGACGAAGCCGGGGTGGATGGTGGTCACCGCCACCCCGCGGTCCCCCAGGTCCACCCGCATGCCTTCGAGCAGGGTGGTCAGGTACGCCTTGGACGCGCTGTAGGCGCCGAAGCGGGGCAGGCCGCGCGTCGCAGAGAGGGAGGAGATGCCCACGAGCTGGCCGTGCCCCCGCGCCGCCATCCGGTCCGCCACCGCGATGAGCGTGGCCGCCGCGCCCCGGACGTTGACGTCAATCATCTGGTCCACCGCCGCCCAGCACTCTGCGTCGCCGGGCGAGGGGAGGGCGACGCCGGCGTTCGCGACGACCAGGTCGAGCCCGCCGCAACGGTCGTCCGCGTCCCGCACCGCCTTGAGGGTTGCGTCCGCGTCGGTGACATCCAGGGCGATGGGCTGCAACTCGCCCTGAAGCTCTTTCGCCAGGGTTTCCAGCTCCGGCAGCCGTCGCGCCGCGGCATACACGCGCGTGCCGCGCCGCGCGAACCAGGCGGCGAGGCTGCGGCCGATTCCGCTGGATGCTCCGGTGATGAAGGCGCTGCGGGGGGCTGTGGGCATGCGGCACGTCTTAACAGGGCGAGGTGAATTAGCATCAAGGCGCATGCGGTTTGAGCGCCTGAGCGAGTGGGTCCGGGGCGGGTGGGAGCCGCGCTTCGAGTTCTTCGTGACGCAGGGCTTGTTGCGCGCGGTGCCTACCGCGAAGCAGGTGTTCGCTGCGACGGTGGAGATGCTCCCCTTCGCGTTCAACGAAACGCCCGTTGAGCGACGCGCGAACCGGCGGACGTTGCTCGGGCACATCCCGCTGCGCGTCCCGCTGCAGCTGCTCTATTGCCCGGAGCAGGCGGTGGTGTGGAATGGGCTGCTCTGCACGCCGCGCACGCTGGTGAAGCACCTGCTCTCTGCGTTCCATGAGGATGGCGTGCTGGCGTATGACCTTCAGCTGCTGCAGTCACACCCGGGCGGGCTGGAGCTGCTGGCGGCGCGCGCGGCGGAGGTCGCTCGCGGGCGGCATCCGCTCTCCCGGGTGCTCTCTGGCATCGCCGGGGGTTATCACGCGCACCTCGCGGAGCAGGCGGAGCGGGCAGAGCGGTTTGAGTATCCGGTCGATCTGCATCCGCACTTCAGCTCGCTGGTCGGGTTCGGGCGGTATTGCCTGACGCTGCCGTAATTCCCGTAGGCTCACACCGCTCGAGCGGCTGTCCCGGCGACGGCGTCCCGGAGGTGGCGGACCGCGGCGTCTGCGGCGGCGCGGAAGGTGCGCTGGTAGCCGTCAGGGGTCAGCAAGGTGGAGGGGAGCAGCGCAGCGTAGGGCCCCAGGTGATCGCGGACCGTTCGCATGAATGCGGCCGGCGGCGCCGCGCGATCTCCGTCGTAGAACGCGCGGAGCTCCCGGTCTGTGTCGAGGCTCCGGCGCAGCTCCCGGTGCGCGGCGATGAAACCTCGGCCTTCGTCGATGCTGCGCGAGAGGTTGATGACCTTTCCCCATCTGCCGGCGGCCGCGCGCGTGCGCCGCAGCACCGCGGGCCAGGAGTAGGCGGACTCGTAGAGCGCGATGAGGCGGTCGTAGAGCTCCGGCGTGGAGTAGTGGAGCGGTCGGACGTTGCCGAACGTATTCGTGTCGAGCAGCGGGAAGGGCATGGCCAGCGTGCGCCCTGAGGCGTGGAGGTCGCGGCAGAGCGGCGCGTTGTAGAAGTTGGTCGCCAGGAAGAAGGTCGGGTAGATGCCCGGCGCCCGCTCCGCCAGCCGCCGGGTCAACTCCCAGGGGAGATCGCCTCTGTCGCTGTCGAGCCCGACGATGAGGTTCGCCTGAACGTGCTGGACGTGTGGCTGGACTTCGTTGAGCACTGCCGCGACGTGCCGCAGCTTGGCCTCTCCGAGGAGGTGCGCGCGTCCGGACTTGTCGGAGAACTCGAACCAGGACTCGATCCCCGGCGCCAGGAGGGAGAAGCGGGCCCGGCTCAGGCGCTTGATGTTGGGCGGGGTGAGCAGCGAGAGGCTCATGTGCGCGCCGTGCACGAGGTGCGTGCGGGACCCGTCGATTGCGTCGAGGTACTCGGGGAAGCGGACGGCGAAGTTGGGATCGTGCCAGCCCACCAGCGTGTCCGGGCCCCAGCGGCGTTCCACCTCCTGGAGATCTGCGCGCAGCGCCTCGGGTTCGAACGCGCGCCACGGCGTGGGAGCGTCCACGCAGAAGCTGCAGGTGTACGGGCAGCCGGTGCTGCCCAGCATGGGCACCACGCGCAGCAGTCGGGTCCCGCCCTGGATGCAGTGGTCGATGAACGGGGCTCGCTCCTGTACGCCCGGCAGCTCCGTAGGACCTGCGTTCGCGCTCAGGACGACGCCTCGCGCCTGGCGCCCGGGCGCTCGGAGCAGGTCCTCGATCAGCGGGCGGTCGGTGACCTGGCAGATGTAGTCGAAGTGGTCGCGCGCGTGCTCCGCGAACGACACCGCATGCGGGCCTCCGAGCACGGTGATGACGCCGCGGCGCCGGAGGAACGCGGACAGCGCGTAGGCCATGAAGGACGCGCGGGTGAACGCGGAGATGAAGACCAGGTCGACGTCGTCCGGCACGAGGGTCAGCAGGGGCTCCCGCGCCGTCCAGATCGCGTAGTCCACCCGGCAGCCGGCCTCCTGCGCCCAGACGGCAATCGCCTGCGGCATCATCGAGGCGGTCCCCGGGGCGATGACCTGGCTGCGCAAGCGAGGCGTCAGGACCGAGTGGGCCAGGAGCTCAACAATGCCCACGCGCAGGCGCTTCATGGTCACCCCCCTGGGCGAGGCTAGCGCAGTTGTGTCGAGGTGGGACGCGTTCCTGAGCGTGCTGCAGCCATCAAGCGGCACCTCTCGCCTGCACGCCTGACGGCTCAAGCCGACCGCTCAGCGCCGACGGAGGCCGTGATGCGCGGCACGCGGCTGCTGCTCGCTGCGGGCATGGGCTTCCACTGACCTCCACCAACACGAGTGACAACTGTTGAGGGTGGTGTTCGAGGCAGCCCGCTCGCATGGGCTGCAGTGCAGTGGGCTCAGAGGGAGACGGGGGGCGCGGTGGCGGACGCCCTGCCTCGTAGGAGCTGGCCCGAGCTCGGACCGCGGTGGAGGCGTCGCCAAGCACGCGGGCACGGGCCAGATGCAACCGTTCGTTGAGCAACTCGCCGGAAACCGGCAAGAAACCCCCTCCGTGGCCGAGTTTGTCGGCGAACGGTTGCATCTGCGCCCCTCAACTGTCTGCTGCGGCCGACCGGCGACGCCTCCACCGCGGTCCGAGGTCGGGCCAGCTCCGAGCGCGCACGGCGCAGGCCAACTCGCCCCCCGTCTCCCTCTGAGCCCACTGCAGTGCCGACCATCCAGGCTGCATTCCTCAGGACGGCGAGTGCCTACGCGTCCTTCGTTGACGAACTTTGAGGCTTGGCACGAACCTGGAGGGTCCGGGTTGGTGGCGTTCGTGGGTCTGTGCCACCTCTCGACTACTCGGCTGACGGCGCTACGCTCGAGGCGAGCGGGGCTGCTGGTTCGTGGCAGTCTCACTCCCGGGGGCGGCCATCTCAGTGCACAGCCATGACGAAGAAGCGCGGCACGCGATGGTCCGAGCCCACGGGTCGGATCCGATCTCATTCTCGACGTTGCAGCCGGGCCTCTCGTACTTCGACACGTCCTTCGGCTACATCGCGTATGTGCGCGCGCTGGGGTTCGAGCTCACGCTCGGCCCACCGGTCTGCGCCCCCGGAGATCGCGAGTCGCTGATCCGCCAGTTCCTGCGCCACAGTCGGCGGCCCCTGTTCTTCTATGTGGACGCCGACGTCGCAGCGCAGGTGCAGGGGCTCGGCGGCAGGCGCTTTCATCGCGCGGGGATGGGGACGGACAAGTTCCTCTCGTTGCAGCCGGCGGCAACCCACAGCGCGAAGGTGTGCGGCGCCCTGAAGAAGGCCGCCCGCGCAGGGTTGGAGGTCGAGGCCTTGCCTCACGCTCCCGCGCCGCCGGAGCGCACCCGTCTCGAGGAGATCACCCGGCGCTACCTCCAGCGCAGCTCTGTGCCGGTGGAGATGCGCTTCCTGAATCGCCCGCTCTCGCTGGGAGACGGCTCGCGCACCTACCTCCTGAAGCAACGCGGACGGACCTTCGGCTACGCGGTCCTGGACCCGTACTACGCGGGTGGCGCAGTCCGCGGTTACCTCGTCAACCTGATCCGGTTCGAGCCAACCCGGTTGTGGGGCGTCTACTACTCCGCGGTGGCCTCACTCATGTCCTCGCTGGCAGCGGAGGGCGTGGCGGAGCTGTCGCTGGGGTTCTCTCCGCTCACGGGCGTTCAGACGGAAGGCGCGTCGCGCTGGCTCGGGCCGCAGCTGGTGTGGCTGGAGCGACGGCTGGGCGGAATCGACTACCTGCGCCGCCTGCGCGAGCTGAAGGAGGCGTTCGAGGGGGCCTGCGTTCAGCGCCACTTCGTGTCGCCCTCACCCTTCGCGTTGCCGGTCTTGCTGGCGCTGCTCAAGGCGTGCGGCGTCCCGCTCCGGGAGATCCTCCGGCGCACGTTCTCCGGTGCTCCTTCAGTCACGGAAGCTGAACGCGCACCTGCACCCGCACCCGTGCCTGCACCTTGAGGGCGCCCAGCAGCGCGCGGAAGGGCCTGATGCCGAAGTCGCGCTGGTCGAGCTCAGCCTCCAGCTGAATGCGGTTCCCCTCCCGGGTAAACGCCAGGTCGCGGGGCTGGATGCTCCCGTGCAGCTCCAGCCGCCCCGCCAACCGATCGCCGTCGATGCGGCCCTCATAGCGGATGGTGGGAAAGCGGCTCACCTCAAGGACGGAGCGGGAGAGGTTCTTCTGGATCTCTGCGCGGTCCGAAGTGCTCAGCAGGGACGGCGCGGGCTGCCCGTTCGCCACCGCGTGCAGCACTTCGAGGGACCCCGCAGCGATCTCCACGGTCACGCGCTGCGCCTCCAGGTCCAGCTGCACGGTGGCGGTGCGGGCGGAAAGCTCCAGGTCATGTCCGGCGGCGGAGAGCAGACCCTCGCGGTAGACGAAGACGCGGACGTCCACGGCGGGGGCGGTAAGCGTGGGCATGCTGCCGCATAGAACAGAGCGGGCCGGGGAGGGGCGAGCATTTTCTCGCGCTCGCGGCCGCGCTGGGCCGTGTCCCTTGCGCAGGAGATCTCCATGATTGCCTTCGCGCTGCTCAGCTTTATCGCCGCACTCCCCACGCCCCAGGACCAGGAGCCGCCGGCTGCGGCGCTCACCGGCCCCTCCAGCGCCCGGCTGGCGCTGCCCGTAGGCGTCCGCTTCGACGACAGCGTCGCCTCAGACGCCACGCCGCTGGTCGCGAAGTCGTCCGGGAGGGCGGAGCTCTCCAGCCGGGATCCGGTGACTGCGGTCTCCCGGTTCGCGCCCGCGGTGGCCCGGCGGCACTTCGAGGAGGCGGCGTGGGGGGACAAGGCCTCACCCCGATCAGTGGTGGTGAAGAGCGTCGCGGTCACCTGGAGTGACGGTCCGCACTATGAGGTGAAGGTGGTTGTCGACCGCTACGAGGGCGAGCGCCGCGTGGGTCAAGCCACCGGGAGCGGCTATGGCGCTCCTGATCGAAAGGGCCAGCGGATAGGCGCAGCCTATGCCGGACCCTTTGGGGCCATCGTCCACAACGACGCGAACCAGCCGAAGCCCGCGGACGGTGGCGCGGTGTTGCAATACGCCACCGTCGCTGCGCTCGACTCCGCGTTGATGCAACTGTCCGCCATCTGGGCCGGTGAGCAGCTCGCCGCCCGGTACCGACTGGAGGCCGAAGAGGCGATGCGCAAGGCCTCGGCGAAGCCGAAGCGGAAGTAGGGAGGTAGTCAACGACCGTCCATCTGGGACGGGAGAAAAAGCAGAGTACAGTTCGCACGCGATGGCCGAGCGCGTGCTCACCTGCCCCCGCTGCAACGCGCCGCTGGCTCCCAGCCGCTTCGCCCGCTCCATCGACTGCCCGTACTGCGGCGCGGCCGTGCAGCTGGATCCTTCGGTGGTGCAGTCCTCCCGCTTCAAGGAGGCGCTCAAGACCTGGAGCGCGCCGGAGGCCCACGGTTTCACCCGCTGGTCCACGATGGGCGGCGCCCACTGGGGCGTGGAAGCGCTGCACGCGCGCGGGGAGATCTCCGACGTGTACTTCGCCCAGCGCGCGCGCTGGCCCAGCGAGCGCGTGCTGCTCAAGGTGCTGCGAGATCCCTCCGACGCGCCGCTCTTTGATCGGGAGTGGGAGGTGCTGACCGAGCTCCAGCGCGGAGAGCTCACCCGCGGCTCGCCGTTCACCCGACAGCTCCCGGATCCGGTGGTGCGCGGGGAGATCACCCAGGGGCTGCACGAGGGCAGGAAGGCCATCGCGCTGCGCTGGACCAGCGGCTTTCCGTACACGTTGGAGGCCGTCCGCGCCGCGCACCCCGGCGGCGTCGAACCAAAGGTCGCGGCCTGGATGTGGCGGCGGCTCCTGGAGGTGCTGTCGTTCCTGCGCCAGGCGGGCTTCGTTCACGGCGCGGTGCTGCCGCAGCACCTGCTGGTGGAGGAGGGAGAGCACGGGCTCCGGCTCGTCGGCTACAGCTGCGCGGACCGGGCAGGCGAGCCGCTCCGGGCGGTGTGCTCCCGCTACGAATCGTTCTACCCGCGCGCGTCGCCCGGCCCGCTGGAGCCGGGGATGGACGTGCAGATGGCGGCGCGCTGCATCGCCTTCGTCCTCGGCCCCGCGACGGGTCTGTTCGCTGACCTCGTCCGCGAGGTGGCGGAGTCGGACGCTGCCTCGGTGGACCCGTGGGCGCTGCGCAGCCGCGTGGGAGATGTGGCGCGGGCGGCCTTCGGTCCGCCGAGCTTCAGCCCTCTGGTGATGCCAACGCTGTGAAGCAGGAGAAGGGGACACGATGGGATACGGCAACTACAGCCACGACGCGCACTCGGCCTTGCTGCGGACCCGCTCCAAGGTGCCCGCGCAGCAGGTCTTCCAGCAGCGCACCTGCCACCCGCTGATGAACCCGAAAGGCGTTCGGGTCCGCGAGTGCCGCGACAGCGGAGATCATCCCAACTCGCTGGGCATCGTCTTCGCGCTGGATGTCACCGGATCCATGGGCGCCATCCCGCGGCTGCTCGCGACGGAGCAGCTGCCAAAGTTCATGAAGGTGTTGGGCGACTGCAAGGTGCCGGACCCGCAAATCCTCTTCATGGCGGTGGGCGACGCGACCAGCGACAGCGCGCCCCTGCAGGTCGGCCAGTACGAGACGACCGCGCAGCTGATGGATCAATGGTTGACCTGGTCCTATCTCGAGGGCGGCGGCGGAGGCGGCGGCCAGGAGTCCTATGAGTTGGCGCTCTACTTTCTGGCGCAGCACACGGAGATGGACTGCGTCGTGAAGCGCAAGAAGCGCGGCTACCTCTTCATGACGGGCGATGAGCTGCCGTACGACGTGCTCTCCAAGCACATCGTGGAAACGGTGATCGGCGACCGGTTGGACGATGACCTCAAGCTGGAGGAGGTGGTGGCGGAGCTGCAGAAGACCTTCGTCCCGTTCTTCGTGATCCCGGACGCGGAGCGCCGCCAGCGCTGCGAACGGCGGTGGCGGGACGTGCTGGGAGAGCACGTGCTGTGCATGGAGCGGCCGGACGACGTGTGTTTCGTGACGGCCGGGGCCATCTGCTTGTCCGAAGGCCTGGTGCCGGGGATTGACGCGCTGGGCCCGGTGCTGGAGACGGCAGGCGCCCAGAAGCCGCACGTGGGCGCCATTCTTCGCACGCTCAAACCCTTCGCCGAGTCGCTCGGGAAGGGCGGATCCAAAGCGTCGCACCCTGCAGAGCCGGGGGCGATCAAGCGGTTCTTCCGCAACCTCGGCGGCTGATGCCGGCGGAGCGGACAGCCATCGCGGTAGTGGACCTCGGCTTTGGTGACGCAGGCAAGGGGCTGCTCACGGACGCGCTGGTGCGCCGCCTGGGGGCTCGCTGGGTGGTGCGCTTCAACGGCGGGGCGCAGGCGGGGCACCACGTCGTCACGCCCGACGGCCGGCACCACACGTTCGCGCAGCTGGGCGCGGGCAGCTTCGTGGACGGCGTTCGCACGGCGCTCTCGCGCGACGTGGTGGTCCACCCGGGCGCGCTGTTCGTCGAAGCGCAGGCGCTGGAGGCGCAGGGCGTCCCGCGGCCGCTCGAGCGGGTGTCGATCAGCGATCGCGCCCTGCTCATCACGCCGTTTCACCAGGCGCTCAACCGTCTGCGGGAGCTGGCCCGCGGCGACGCGCGCCACGGCAGCTGCGGCGTCGGCGTGGGCGAAGCGGTGCAGGACGCGCTGGCCTTCCCTCAGGACGCGTTGCGCGCGGGGGATGCGCGCGCGCTGCCTGAGCTGCGCCGGACGCTCGCGTGGGTGCGGGAGCGCAAGCGCGCAGAGGCCGCGGCGCTGGTCGGAGACGGTCTGAGAGGTCCGGCCGCGGCGCTGGAGCGCGAAACGCTGGAGCGCGAGGAGGTGAGCGAGGCGTGGGTGGAGACGGTGGCGCAGCTGGTGAGCGCGCAGGTGGTGGTGGAGGACGCCGCGCTGGGCAGGGAGCTCTCCCGCGAGCCGACGTTGATCTTCGAAGGGGCGCAGGGCGTGCTGCTGGATGAGTGGGTGGGGTTTCATCCGCACACCACCTGGTCTCGGTGCACGCCGGCGGCCGCGCAGGAGCTCGTCACGCAGTGGCTCCCCGAGGTGCGGTTGGAGACGGTTGGAGTGCTGCGCACCCACGCCGTCCGGCACGGGCCGGGGCCGCTGCCCTCGGAGCTGCCCGAGCTGTCGGCGTGCATCGCTTGCGATCACAACGCCACCAACGCGTGGCAGGGGCGCGTCCGTTACGGCGCGTTCGACGCGGTGCTCGCGCGCTACGCGTTGGCCGCGGCGCCGGTGGATTGGCTGGCCATCACCCACCTGGACGCGGTGGCGCGGCGCACGTCGTGGCCCTGCTGCACGGCATACGATCCGCCGGTGGTGCTGACGCCGCCGACGGTGCAGTCGCTCGCCCGTCAGGAGGAGCTGGGGCGCGCGCTCATGGCCGCGCGGGCGCAGCTGGAGTGGCTTGGCGGCGGCCCCGACGCGGTGGTGCGTGGGCTGGAGGAGCGGATTGGACGCCGCTTCGAGATTCGCTCGCGCGGGCCGCGCGCCGCCGATGTGGATCTCGGGGGACTCGAGGGGCTAAGCACGCGCGGGTGATCAAGCCGGGCCTCTGCCTCGTTCACAAGCCTGCGGGCGTCACCAGCTTCAGCCTGGTGAAGGCCGCGCAAGCGGAGCTCCCTGAGGAGCCGGGCAAGAAGCGCCTCCCGCTGTGCCACGGCGGCACGCTGGATCCGTTCGCGGAAGGGTTGCTCCTCCTGCTGGCGGGGCAGGCGACGCGGCTGTTCGAACGGCTGCACGTCCTGCCCAAGGTCTACGTGGCGGAGGTTGCCTGGGGCGCGGAGACGGACAACGGAGATCCCACCGGTCAGGTCACCTCGCGGGCGGACGCCAGCGCGCTCGGGCCCGCGCAGCTGGAGGGCGCGCTGCAGGCGTTCCTCGGCTGGACCGAACAGGTGCCGCCGCCCACCAGCGCCAAGAAGATCGGTGGCGAGCCCGCCTACCGGAAGGTTCACCGCGGCGAAGCAGTCGTCCTCCCGCCCTCGCGCGTGTACCTCCGCCAGGCGCGCTGGCTGCACCACGCGCTCCCTGAGCGCAGCACGCTGGAGCTCGTCGTCCGCGGCGGCTTCTACGTGCGCGCGTTGGTCAGAGATCTCGGCCGGCAGCTGGGGACCTTCGCGCACGTCGTCACGCTGCGGCGGACGGCCATCGGCCCGTGGACGGATCCCGGACCCTCCGGCGAGCAGTCTCAGGTGCGCGGCGCCGCGCTGGTACCCTGGCTGCCTACGCTCTCGCTCTCGCCCGAGATCGCCGACGCGGTCCGCGCATGGAAGCCGATCTCACCCGCGCCGCTCACCTCGCCCCGCTGGCCGCTGCCCGCGGGCTTTGTCGATGAAGGACCGTCGATTGCGCTGACGCAGAAGGAGCGGCTGCTCGCCCTCGCCCAGCCGGAAGGCGGGCTGCTGGTGCCGAAGCTGAACTTCTGGGGGTCGCTCTAAAGACGGCTGCCCTTGAGCGCGCGGATGCGATCGGCGATCTCCCGCGCCACCTTCAGCATGGAGCGCAGACCCTCCGCGTCTTTGCCTTTGACGCCGGAGAGCGCCTGGCTGATCTGCCCCGCCTTCCAGTCGGCCACGTTCGCGCACTCTTCCCGAAGCCGGTCCGCGTGGCGCACGCCGGAGTTGGGCGCCAGCGCTTCGCGGATCTGATGGCAGAGGGAGCAGTCGCACCCTCTGGCTTTCCCCATCCGGACGTGCGACTGGAGGGTGGCCTCGAGGGCCTCGCGCATCGCCTCGATCTCTGCGTCTCTGGTCACGACCGCTCGTGCGCCCATGGACAGATGATAGGGCGGTCCCCGAGGCCCACCCAAGGCGCCAAGCCCCTTCGGCGTTACCACCGCGACACGCGCTGGGGGCGCCGCGTTACGCGTCCGTAACTCCGATGGGTGCGGCCGCGGATCACACTCGAGGAACAGGGCAGTTGCGCCCGGTGGCTCCCTCCTGGTCGGTTCAGCGCTGCGCTGAGATGAAAAAAGTGCGAGCGCCAACGGAACGGCGAGGGGAGGGGAGGGGCCGTTTGTTCCGGTGCGGTAACGCGCCCCTACGGGGAATCAAGCGGTCCCAGCTGGCACAGCACTTGATGAGTCCCTGCCCCGGCAGCAAGGGAGACGGCGATGTATTTCGAGTGCAGCGAATGTTGGATCGTGATCGAAGCAGCGCACCCCCCAGCCCGGTGTCCGAACTGCAGGGAAGCGGGGCGCGGCTTCATCGGTGTCGAAGGTGGGTGCCTTCAGTTGCACCTGCTCGCGAGGCGGTTTCAAAGGGAGCTGGCCTCGCAGGTTGAGCCGGCGCTGGGGAGCGCCGCGTGCTGAACGCAGTCGAGGAGACAGGGTGCGCCCTGTCGGTCCAGGGCCGGTCGGTGGCGCTGCTTGCCGTCACGGACGATGGGCGCCGCGACGAGCTGGCCCAGCTGCTGCGCGCTGAGGGCCTGCTGGTGGTGGAGCTCGAGGATGGGCTGGAGCTTGAGGACTACCTGGAGCTGGCGCTGGCCACTCCGTCGGTGCTCGAAGTCCCCAGCCTTATCGTGTGCGAGGTGGCGCTCGAGGGGAGGTCGGGGCTCGACATCCTCGAGGAGCTCCGTTTCCGCGGGGCTTCCATCCCGTTCCTCCTTCTTCAGGACCGGGAGGATGCGGAGCTGGCGGCGCAGACCGCTCAGCTGGGCAGCGTCGCCCTGCTCCAGGACCCCACCGATGTGGCCGAGTGGGCCGAGGCGATGGATCTGCTCGCCTGAGAACGTCTGCCGCTTTTCCCGTTGAGTGGCGTACACTCCGTTGCCCGTGGGATGGACCTCCCACCTCGCAGTCGTCCCGCCGATGCGCGAAGGTGACTGAGTGGATGCCTCACCTGGAGTTTCGCAGAGCCCCGGCAGCACGGCGAAGGCGACGGCGAAGGCGCCTCATCCCGTCGCCGCGCTCGACATCCTCCTCGTGGAGGACGAGCCTTCGCTCCGGATGGATGTGGCCTTCGCCCTGACGGACGCCGGCCACCGGGTGACCGAGGCCGCCGACGGAGCGGACGCCAAGGCGCTGCTCGCGTCGCACGTGTACGACGTGGGCATCTTCGACATCCGGCTGCCCCGGGTGGATGGGATGACGCTCTTCCGCAAGCTCCGGCGGGACTCGCCCGCGACGGCGGTGGTCCTGATGACCGCCTATGCCACCGTGACCGACGCGGTGACCGCGCTCCGCGAAGGGGCCTACGACTACGTCTGCAAGCCGTTCGACGCAGAGGAGTTCACCTTCCGCGTGATGGGGCGGTTGGCGGAGGAGATTCGCATCCGCCGCGAGCTGCGGCAGGCGCAGAGCGATCTCTCGGCGGCGTCCGTCATCATTGGCCGGTCTCCGGCGATCAGCAGCCTGATGGACCGGATGGACACCATCGCCCGGTCGGAGGCGCCGGTGCTGATCACCGGCGAGAGCGGTACCGGCAAGGAACTGATCGCCCGCACGCTGCACGACCGCAGCGCCCGCCGCAGCATGCCGTTCGTGGCGGTCAACTGCGCTGCGTTCCCTGAGACGCTGCTGGAGGCGGAGCTGTTCGGCCACGAGAAGGGCGCCTTCACCAGCGCCTTGCGCAAGCGGGACGGGCGCTTCAAGGCCGCGCACGGCGGGACGCTCCTGCTGGACGAGGTGGGAGAGATCCCGCTGCCCGCGCAGGCGAAGCTGCTGCGCGTCCTCCAGGAGGGGAGCGTGGAGCCGCTGGGCACCAACGCCTCCGTACTGGTGGACGTTCGGATCATCTCCGCCACCCACCGGAACCTGAAGGAGCTGATCTCCGAGGGCCGCTTCCGGGAAGATCTCTACTACCGGCTCAATGTGCTGGACATGTCCATCCCGCCGCTGCGCGCGCGGCGCGGGGACATCCCGCTGCTGCTCCAGCACTTCCTGCGGCAATACACGCCGGCGGGAGGCATCACCCCGGACATCGCGCCGCGCGCCTGGGCGCGGTTGCTGGAGTACCCGTTCCCCGGCAATGTCCGCGAGTTCGCGCATGCGATTGAGCACGCGGTGGTGCTGGCGAAGGGCGGCCGGATTGATCTTCCGCACCTCCCGGCGGACATCGTGGGCCGGTCAGAGGTGGAGGAGGCGGCGACGGATGAGTTCCGGTCGCTGGGCGAAGCGGTCAGCGAGTTCGAGCGCGAGTACCTGAAGCGCGCCCTGGCGTACGCAGGCGGAAGCCGGACCCGCGCCGCGGAGCTGCTGGGGATCTCCCGGAAGAACCTGTGGGAGAAGCTGCGCCTGCACGGGGTGTCGGCCACGGAGCTGGACGACTATCTGGATCACACCCCGGCCAAGGGCACGCCGATGGCCGCGAAGGCCAAGCCGAGCTGACCTTCATTGCTCGCGGGAATCCCCTCCGCTCGACGCGAATGGGGGCTAAGGCGCGAGCTCGAACACGCAGAGCGATGCGTCGCTGCGAACGAGCGTTCCGCCCTGCGCTTCGATGAGCCCGCTGGCCACCGTCCATCCGAGCAGCTCGGATCTCCGGGCGCTGGCCTGCGCGTCCTCGAGTGGCGTGCCGCTCTCGCCCTGCACTCGCCCGCGTGCCCGGCCTTCGCTGACGCCGAGGGTGAGCCGCACGGTGGCGCCGGAGGGGCTGGCGGCGGCCGCCATCACGACGAGGTGAAAGAGCGCGCGGGTGGTGAGCGTGAGGTCGAACCGGCCGCGCGCCGAAGCGTCCAGCTCCCTCGCCAGCTGGACGTTGCGGATCCCCAGGGCGTCTCTTGACGCGGCGGTCACCCCGTCCGCCAGCGCGCTCAAGGGGTGGTCGCCCAGGGTGGGGGAGAGCCGGCCCTGACGGAGGCGGAAGAGGTCCTGCACGTCGCCCAGCAAGCAGACGGCCCGGTCGGCCGAGCGGACGATGGCTTCGGTCCGCCGCCGGGGGCGCTCCGTGAGCTCCTCTTTGAGGAGCGACCGGGACTGCATCAGGACCGCCGCCAGCGGATCCCGGAGGTCATGAAAGAGCGCTGAGAGGAGCTGCTCGTCCGGAACTGGATTCATACAGCCCGGACTCTACTCGTGGTGAACGCTCGCGCTGCGTGCCGTCAAGACCCCTCTGGGGCGCGGACATACAATTCCGGGTGAGATGGGACACGCCCTTCACCCCCGTCACGCCCTGGTCCCTTTCGGGCGGCTGCGTCACGCGCTGGACGCGGCGCGTCATCGCATGGTCCACCGGGGTGCCTCGCGGGTGTTCGAGGGGCTGTCACGCGCGTGGAATCAGTTCATCGGCCACGACTACCCCATCGACGTCCCGGACGGGATGTGGGCGCTCATGCGCGAACGGGTGGAGGCGCTGGTCGAGCAGGACCTTCAAAACGTGGAGCAGGGCTACTACCCCAGCGCGTTGCTCACCTCGTTCCGGTCCGCGGACGTGCTGCGCGTCCTGCCGCTGGCGCTGGAGCTGCCGCGGATCTTCCTGCGCAAGTCGCGCGGGGAGTTCCGGGATCTCCCCTCGGGTGAGGACCTCACCCGCTACCCGGACTACTACCAGCGGAACTTCCATTGGCAGACCGACGGCTGGCTCTCCTCGAGGTCCGCGAGGATGTACCGCCTTCAGGTGGAGTTCCTCTTCCTCGGCTGCGCGGACGTGATGCGAAGGCAGGCCATCCCGCCGCTGGTGGACGCGCTGCACCTGACGCCGCGCCCGCGCGTGGTGGACCTCGCCTGCGGCAACGGCGACTTCCTCTGGCAGCTGCGGCAGGCGCTCCCGACGGCGCAGCTGTACGGGGTGGATCTCTCGCCGCACTACCTGGAGCTGGCGGGCCGCCGGCTGGCGGGGTCCCTGGATGTGACGCTGATGGCGGAGAACGCGGAGGCGCTCCCGCTGGCGGAGGGGTCCTTCGACGCCGCGGTGTCCATCTTCCTGTTCCACGAGCTGCCGCCCGCGGCGCGCCGCAACGTGTTGACCGAAGCCCTGCGAATCCTGAAGCCCGGGGGCCGGCTGGTCCTCTGTGACTCGCTGCAGTACTGCGACGAGGCGGGGCGGGAGATCAGCTACTACCTCGAGTGGTTCCCGGCGAACTACCACGAGCCCTTCTACCCGCACTACGTCCGGGATCCCCTCGAGGAGGCCCTTCAGGCCGCGGGGTTCGAGGTGCTGCGCACGCAGCCGAACTTCACGTCGAAGGTGGTGGTGGCCCGGAAGCCCGCGGGCCGCTGCTAAAGCGAATCCCCCTGCAACAAGCCAGGCGAGAGGCTGTCTTTTGGCCTCAAGCGCGGTTGCGAGAATTCCCTCGCCCGCCGGCTCGCCCGTTCTAGGGTATTCCGCAATGACCAGACTCCTCCTGCGCAGTCTCCCGTGCCTGTTCCTGGCCTCCGCCGCGATCGCGGCTCCTCCCGCAGCGAAGCCCACGCCCGAGGAGGCGAAGGCCTTCGTCACCCAGGTCAACGCTGATCTCAAGAAGCTGTGGGTCCGCGCCGCGACGGCGGAGTGGATCAAGAACACGCACATCACGGACGACACTGAACGGAACGCCGCCTACGCCAACGAAGACCTGATGGCGTACCTGGCGAAGACCATCGAGCAGGCGGTTCGCTTCAAGGACCTCAAGCTGGATCCGGACACCGCGCGGATGATCATGCTGCTGCGGCTCTCCTCCACGCTGCCCGCGCCGAATGACCCGGCCAAGCGCACTGAATTGGCCACGCTCTCCGCCAAGCTGGAGGGCATCTACGGCAAGGGCAAGTGGTGCGGGCCGGACGGCAAGGCCCCGTGCCGGGATCTGCTGCAGCTCTCCAAGGTCCTCGCGGAGAGCCGCAAGTACGACGAGCTGTTGGACGCGTGGGTGGGTTGGCACTCCATCTCCAAGCCCATGCGGCCGCTCTACGAGCGGATGGTGACCCTCGGCAACGAGGGCGCCAAGGAGATTGGCTTCAAGGACCTGGGGCAGCTGTGGCGCTCCAACTACGACCTGCCGCCTGAAGCCTTCGAGGCGGAGACCGACCGGCTCTGGACGCAGGTGAAGCCGCTCTACGATCAGCTCCACTGCTACGTGCGCGCGCAGCTGGCCAAGAAGTACGGCGAGGACAAGGTGCCCGCCGGCAAGCCCATCCCGGCCCACCTGCTGGGGAACATGTGGGCGCAGGAGTGGGGCTTCATCTATCCGCTGGTGGAGCCGTACAAGGGGCAGGGCGATCTCGACGTGACCGCCGCGCTCGTCCGCGAGAAGTACGACCCCATCAAGCTGGTCAAGCTGGGCGAGTCGTTCTTCACGTCGTTGGGGATGGACTCGCTGCCGAAGACCTTCTGGGAGCGGTCGCAGTTCACCAAGCCGAGGGACCGCGAGGTCGTCTGCCACGCCAGCGCGTGGGACGTGACCTACGAGAACGATCTGCGGATCAAGATGTGTATCAAGGTGGATGAGGAGGACCTGGTCACGGTCCACCACGAGCTCGGCCACAACTACTATTACAACTACTACCACACTCTCCCGGTGCTCTTTCAGCAGGGCGCCAACGACGGCTTCCACGAGGCCATCGGTGACGCGCTCACGCTCTCCATCACGCCCGAGTACCTCAAGCGCGTGGGCGTGCTGAAGACGCTGCCGCCGAAGAACGAGAAGGCGCTGATCAACCTCCAGATGAAGGACGCGCTGGACAAGGTCGCCTTCCTCCCGTTCGGCCGCATGATCGACCAGTGGCGCTGGGACGTGTTCTCCGGGAAGACGCCGCCTGCGCAGTACAACGCGGCGTGGTGGGAGCTGCGGCGGAAGTACCAGGGTGTCGCTGCGCCCGTGGCCCGGAGCGAGGCCGACTTCGATCCCGGCGCGAAGTATCACATCCCTGCGAACGTTCCCTACATGCGCTACTTCCTGGCGAGAATTCTACAGTTCCAGTTTCACAAGGCGTTGTGTGAGTCAGCCGGTGTGAAAGGAAAACTTTACGAATGCTCTATTTATGGAAACAAGGAAGCCGGCGCGCGCCTCAAGGCGATGCTCGCCCTCGGCGCCAGCAAGCCCTGGCCAGAGGCGCTGGCAGTGATGACCGGGCAGCGGCAGATGGATGCAGCGCCCCTGCTTGAGTACTTCGAGCCGCTACAAAACTGGCTGCGCGAGCAGAACAAGGGTCAGCAGTGCAGCTGGTAAAACGGCTATTCCTGATTTCTTCGTGACAGCAGAATCTTGTCTGCGTAAGCTGCGTTTGTTCTCAGCCACTGAGAACACGGGGGATCTCCCTCGCCTGCTCGAGCAAGGAAGAGAAACGAAATGGCAACTGGCACCGTGAAGTGGTTCAACGATGCGAAGGGCTTCGGCTTCATCACTCAGGATGGTGGTGGCGAGGATGTGTTCTGCCACCACACCGCCATTCAGGCGGACGGTTTCCGGACCCTGTCTGAGGGGCAGAAGGTCGAATTCGATGTGACCCGCGGACCGAAGGGCCTGCAGGCGCAGAACGTTCGGGCCATCAGCTGAGGGCCACTCTCGCAACGCTCACACGTTGCGTTCGAAGGTCCGATCTCCTTCCCAGGAGGTCGGGCCTTCTTCGTTTCCGGCGATAGGACGTCCAGATGAACCGCAAGCGGCGGCTCCGTGCCCCGTGGCTGTGTACCGTCGGCGCGCTCGCGTGCGCCACTCCCTCCCCGGAGCGTGTGTCGATGAGCTCCCCTCCCGCGAGCGCGGTGGTCGATTCGGGTGTGAACCTCCAGGCGCTTGAACAAGCCCTGGTCGCCAAGCACGGCGCCGCCTCGCGCGAACGCATCCACCGCGGGCTTTCGCAGGTGCGTTCGCTCTGGCGGCCCGAGGACGGAGATCTCAGCGCATTCGCGCTGGAGCAGTTCGTCTCTGAAGGCCCGCAGCTGGACGCGCTCTTCGCCCGCATGGAGGCCGTCTTCGAGCAGCTGGATGGACACCTGAATGAGATCAGCCGCGAGCTGCGCAAGGGGACGGATCTGGATCTCGGTCCGCTCCTGCCGGCGGATCCGCTGTTGGCGTCGCTGGATCCATCCGCGCACCTGACAGAGGACTTGTTTCACACGAAGGTGGCGTTCATCGCGCTGCTCAACTTTCCGCTCACCACGCTGGAGGAGCGGCTGCGCGACGGGAAGGCGTACTCGCGCAGGACGTGGGCCGAAGCGCGCCTGGCGGATCGCTTCTCCCGCCGCGTGCCGGCCGCGGTGGCGCAACGGATTGCCCAGGAGAGCGCCCGCGCCAACGTTTACATCGATCAGTACAACCTGTGGATGCATCACCTGCTCAATGACAAGGGAGAGCGGCTCTTCCCCACGGGGCTGAGGCTCATCTCTCACTGGAATCTGCGGGACGAGCTCAAAGCTGCCGGCAACGATGAGCGCGGCCTGGCGAAGCAGCGGATGATCGTGAAGGTGATGGAACGGATTGTCAGCCAGTCCATCCCCGCGGCGGTGATCGACAACCCGCGCCTGGACTGGAACCCGTACAGCAACGCGGTGACGGTGGCGCCTGCGGACGAGGTGGAGCCCTCCGCGCCGGCGCGTCCCGCCCTCGCGGATGCCTCTCCGGAGCCGGACGTGCGTTACCAGCGCTGGCTCGGCCAGTTCCAGGCGGCGCGGGAGGCGGACCCGTTCACGCCGGTGGCGCCCACGGCCATCGCCCGCGCGTTCGCGGCCCGCGAGCTGCCCGAGGAGCGGGTGGAGAAGCTCTTGACCGACGTCCTCACGTCGCCGCACGTCGCGAAGGTGGCGGCGCTCATCGAACAGCGACTGGGGCGCAAGCTGGAGCCGGGAGATCTCTGGTTCAACGGCTTCAAGGCGGCCGGGACGCTCAAGGAGGCGGAGCTCGACGCGCTGACGCGGAAGCGCTACCCGACGCCGGAGGCCTTCGCGGCGGACGTGCCGCGCATCCTGACGCAGCTGGGCTTCAGCAAAGAGCGGGCAAAGACGCTGGCGTCGCGCATCGCGGTGGACCCGTCGCGAGGCCCCGGGCACGCCATGCAGGCCATGCGGCGAGGAGATCGGGCGCACCTGCGCACGCGGGTGGGGCACGGCGGGATGGACTTCAAGGGCTACAACATCGCGGTCCACGAATTGGGTCACAACGTGGAGCAGGTGTTCTCACTCTACGACGTGGACCACACGCTGCTGGCCGGCGTGCCCAACTCGGCCTTCACGGAGGCGCTGGCCTTCGTCTTCCAGGCGCGGGATCTCCAGCTCCTGGGCCTGGCCAAGCCGGACCCGGAGAGCGAACGCCAGCGGGTGCTCTCCGACTTCTGGCAGACCTTCGAGATTGCCGGGGTGGCGCTGGTGGATCTGGCCGTCTGGCACTGGCTCTACCAACACCCGACTGCCACGCCCGCGCAGCTGCGTGAAGCGGTGATGGCCATCTCCCGCGACCACTGGAACCGGTTCTACGCGCCGGTGCTGGGCGGCAAGGACAGCCTGCTGCTGGGCATCTACTCCCACTCCATCCATTACCCGCTCTACCTGCCCGACTACCCGTTGGGGCACCTCATCGCGTTCCAGATTGAGGAGCACCTCAAGAAGCGCGGGGCGCTGGGAGCGGAGTTCGAACGGATGGCGAAGCAGGGTGCGGTGACGCCGGACGCCTGGATGGAGGGCGCCACCGGCAGTCCGGTCAGCGCCGAGCCGCTGCTGCGCGCCACGGCGGACGCGCTGCAGCGGTGACCGGCGAGGACCTTACTTGGTCGTTGCCGGGTTGGGGGTGGGGCTGGGGGTGAGGGTCGGCGCCGGAGCGGCCTTCACCTCAAGCAGCTCCACCTCGAAGATCAACGTCGCGCCGCCCGGGATGCCCGGCCGGCCCTGATCTCCGTAGGCGATGCTGGAGGGGCAGATGAGCTTGGCCTTGCCGCCGGCCTTGATCTTCTGCATGCCCTCGGTCCAGCAGGCGATGACGCTGCCCAGCGGGAACTCGGCGGGCTGGCCGCGCTTGTAGGAGCTGTCGAACTCGGTCCCGTCGACGAGCGTCCCCTTGTAGTTGACCTTCACGGTGTCGCTGGCCTTCGGGTTGGGCCCGCTGCCCGCCTTCAGCTCCTGGTAGATGAGGCCGGAGGGGCTGGCCTGCGCGCCCTTCTCCTTGGCGGCCTTGTCGAGGAACTCCTTCGACTTGCCCTTCTCCGCCTCTGCCTTCTGCGCGCCGCGCGTCTTGGCGAGCGCGTCCACCTTCGGCCCGTACTGCTCCAGCTCCACGAGAGGCTTGGCCTTGAGCGCCGAGTCGGTGAAGCCGCGCTTGACGATCTCGACCTCCGCCTTGGAAAGGTTGAACACCCCCACGCTGCGTCCCATCATCAGGCCGAGCGCGTAGAGGGTTTTCTCGTCGTCGTTCTTCAGCGGCTGTCCAACGGCCGAACCTGCGGTCGCGATCGCGACCAGCACAGTCAGCACCCACGGCGTCTTCATGTCTGAACCTTTCTCGTAGGAGAGGGGCGTGCGCGCCCAGCTTCGGCGCGGCGTTATACCCACTTCAGCGCACCCATCACGGTCATTCTTCGCGAGGGTCGATTTCTTGACCGACCTGAGCGCGCGTCTAGCCTTCCGTTCCATCGCGCTTCAGCGCTGTCGCACGCTGTTGCGCGGTGCGAGCTTCTGGGAGGGGAACGATGAGCGAGAAGCGAAACGCCCGCCGGGCGCCGTTGGATATTTATCTGAACAAGTACATCGGCGGCGTGCCGTACATGGCGCGCAGCTCAGACATCAGCGAGGAGGGCTTGAACCTGGCCCAGCTGATTGAGCCGCAGCACGGCGGCAAGCGGGTGGGGCTGCAGTTCCAGCTGCCGGGCTCCGAAGAGGTCATCTACGCCGAGGGCGAAGTGGTCCGCGAGTGGGTGGGCTCGACCGCGCAGGGCACCAACCACCATGGCTCCGGCGTGCGCTTCACGCTGCTGACTGAGCGCCACCGCCGGCTCATCGACACGTACATCGAGCGCCACGCGGACGACGCGCGCGACGAGTAACGCACCGGTTGGAGCACGCGCCCACACGCAGGCGTCTGGTGCCTTCATGTGCGGGCGCCTGCGCTCAATCTGCGGCCGCGTGAAACGTCGCCTTGACACCCGTCGCCGGTGAACACTTGAATTGTCGAAAGTCGATCACCGTCGTCCCCCCTCACAAAACTTCATCGAAGGAGCTCACGTGAAGAGCCTCGTTTGGGTGCTCACGCTGGCGCTGTCAGTCTCGGCGCACGCGCAGGGCAAGGACGCCAAGAAGGAAGCCGCTGGTGCGAAAAAGGAGGAGGCGAAGCCACCCGCCGCCGCCGCCGGAGTGAACTGGCAGGGTCAGGTGGTGAAGGCCACGGGATCCGGCGCGCCGGACATGAAGGCCAGCAACCCGGCGCAGGCGCGACTGGGCGCGGAGCAGGCCGCCAAGATGGACGCGTTCCGGAACCTTATCGCCCAGGTGAAGGGGATCCAGATCAGCGCCGGCAAAACGGTCGGCGACGAGATGGCCAAAGACGAGATCAAGGGCAAGGTGGAGGGCGTGGTCCGCGGCTTCAAGGTGACCGCGAAGCGCTACTTCTCAGACAGCGGCGTGGAGATTGACGTCGAGGTGCCGCTCTCGGCGCTGGCGGAGGTCTTCGTCGACCGCAAGGACGAGAAGGTCACCCTCAAGTCAGACGGCGAGAAGAAGAACACCGGGCTGGTGGTGGACGCGCGCGGGCTGGATGTCACGCCGGCGCTCGCGCCGCGGCTGATCGACGAGGCGGGAAAGCCCGTGTACGCGGCGGACTGCCTGTCCGATGAGGCGCGCAAGGCGGCCGGCGTGGCGGGGTACGCCAAGACGCTGGACGAAGCGAAGAAGAACCTGCAGCGGCTGGGTGACAAGCCGCTGGTGCTCAAGGCCGCGAAGGCCCAGGGTACGGACCTGGTGCTCTCGGCCGAAGAGATCAAGAAGCTGTCCGAGGCGAACAACAGCTACCTGGCCGAGGGCCGGGTGGTCATCGTCACCAACTAAGGGGAATGGCGAACATGAAGGTCCAGATGCTCTGGATGGTGCCGGTGCTGGCGCTCTCGGCGGTCGCATTTGCCGAGGGCGAGGTGGTCACGAAAGAGGCCACGGGCGAAGCGGCCATCGTCGACGGAAACAAGGCGCGCGCTGAGAAGGAAGCCAAGGACAAGGCGCTGCGCGAGGCGGTGGAGCAGGTGGCGGGGGTGATGGTCTCCGCTGACACGCTCACCCAGAACTCGCAGCTGATCAGCGACCGGATCTTCGCCAACTCCGCCGGCTACGTCCGCAAGTACGACGTGCTGTCGAAGAAGGAGGAGAAGGGCGTGATGATCGTCACCGTGCGCGCCGAGGTCGGCACCGCGCAGCTGGACAAGGACCTCCAGGCGGTGAAGGCGCTGGTGAACCGCCTGGGCAACCGGCGGTTGGTGATCATCCTCCAGGAGCAGACCTACGATCCCAAGGGCTCCGTGACCGCGTCCGGCGTGCTCTCCACCGTGCTGACCGAGGCGTTCAAGGCGGACGGCTGGGCGATCATCGACCCGCACTTCGCGGCCGGGAAGCTGAAGCTCTCCTCGGGCGTGAGCCTGGGGACGCCGGAGGCGAAGGAGATCGGCGAGCTCACCAAGGCGGACTACATCCTCTACGGCCAGGTCAGCTTCCGGAACCAGCCGGCGGATCCGAACTGGGGCGGCTTCGACAACAAGGGCAAGCAGCTGCAGTTTCCGGTGACGGGCGAGTGGGACCTGGCGCTGTTCGCCACGGACTCCGGCACCCAGTTGGCCAAGGTGTCCGGCAAGTTCAACAGCCAGCCGGCGGACCTGGGGCCGAAGGGCACGTACACCATCTCCTACGAGCGGACCTCTCATGACATCTCGGTCCACCGCGGCAAGGAGGTGCTCGGCGAGGTGCGCAAGGCGGCCATCGAGCACCTGCGCAACGCCGAGCAGAACGGCAACCGGCTGGTGATGAACGTCGTAGGCCTGTCCGACTACGCGGCCGTGCAGGGCTTCAAGAAGGTCCTGGCGGAGTCCGTGAACGGCGTGCGCGACGTGAAGCCAGGCACGTTCGGCGGGGGCAAGGCGCAGTTCGACGTCACCTTCGTCGGCAGCAGCGATGACCTCGCGGAGCGCGTGGGCGGCAAGGCGTTCAAGGGGAAGAAGATCAGCGTGACCGGGGTGACGGGCAATACCCTGGAGATCACGCTGGCGAAGTGAACGGCCGGGTCCCGCTCCTGTGCGTCCTCATGGCGCCTGGGTGTGCACTGAGGGGCACGGAGCGGACCCAACGGCCGGAAGTCGAACAGCGGGCGGAAGCGCTGCTGGCGGATGCGAGGGCGAGGGAGGGGAATCTGGACCTCCAGTGTGCGCCTCCGGATGCGCAGGTAAGCGTGGATGGCGTGACGCAGGGCACCTGCGGCGACTACGCCGGGCGGCCGCTGCGGCTGGGGACGGGCCTCCATCGGGTGGAGGTGAAGAAGCAGGGACTGATGCCGTTCGAGTCGTATGTCGACCCGAGCGGGACGCGAGCACGGATCTCCGTGTCCCTCGCGCCGGCTCCGAAGGCTCCGGGAGAGCAGCGATGACGATGAAGACGGTGGCGATCCTGGCTCTGGCGCTGTTCCCCTCGGCGAGCTTCGCCTCAGTCGGGAAGATTGAGCTGGTGGAGAAGGCGACGCGCCAGCAGGAGGGCGGCGCCGCCCAGCCGCTTGCGGTGGGCAGCGAGGTGGACCTCAAGGATCTGATCACGGTCCAGAAGGGGAACCTCAAGCTCATCTTGAATGACTCGAGCGTGATCATGCTCGGCGAGGGGAGCGAGCTCTTCATCAGCGAGGCGGACTTCGCCGGTCAGGAGCGCAAGGGGTTCTCGGCGAAGCTGCTGGGCGGGAAGATCTGGTCGAAGGTGGCGAAGATGCTCTCCGGCTCCGGCGCCAAGTTCGAGGTGACCACGGAGCGCGCTGTGGCAGGTGTGCGCGGGACCATCTTCCGGGTCGACACCAACAAGATCGTCCAGGGCATCAAGCCGCACCAGCTGCGGACCATCGTCCGCGTCGCCGAAGGCGTGGTGGGCGTGACGGCGCGGGTGAAGGCCGCGGTGACGGGCGCCAAGCCGCCCAAGCCGGGCGAGCGCAAGCAGGTCCCGGGTCCGACGGAGATCAGCGCCGACAAGTGGGAAGAGAAGTTCGTTGAGCTCCAGGCGAACCAGCAGGTGACCATCGGCGAAGAGCTGGGCACGACCGCTGCCTACACGCCGGCGAAGGAGCAGGACGCCTTCGCGAAGTTCGTCGCCAAGCACCAGTAGTCGACGAAGGCGGCCGTTTGCCGCCAAGCAACCTCCGCTTCCGCTGTAGGGTGCCCGCCCGTGCCCTCCGCTGACTCGTGGGTGACGCTGCCCAACCTCATCACGCTGTTCCGGCTGGCGCTGGTGCCGGTCTTCATCGTGTTGCATGTGTCGGGTAGGGCGGGGTGGGCGCTGGCCGTCTTCATCGTGGCGGGCGTGTCGGACTCCCTCGACGGCCTGCTCGCCCGGGTGCTGGACCAGCGCAGCAAGCTGGGCGGCGTGCTGGATCCGGTCGCGGACAAGCTCCTGGTCTTCGCGGCGCTGGGCTGCCTGGTGATCGAGCGGAAGGTCCCCCTGTGGATCTTGGGGCTTATCCTCTTCCGCGACCTGAGCATGATCGTGGGTGCCATCGTGGTGAAGCGGAAGCGGCTGGAAATCCCCACCGCGCCAACGCGTATCGGAAAATATGCAACCTTCTTCCTGCTGGCGTTGATCGTGCTGGCCCTCGTCGAGGAGCAGTCGCCGTCGCCCACGCTCGCCGGCTACACCATCGCCATCGGCTTCATCGCCGGGCTGTGCGTGACCGTCAGTACCCTCCAGTACTTCGCCCGCCACGGGTACCTCTTCTTCGCGCCGCCCGGGAGCCCGTCATCTCCGCACTAGAGCCAGAAGCCCCGGTGGTGGAGCCTTCGCCCTTGGGGATGGCCGTTCTGCCCGCGGCGCCTCCGCCGCCGCCACCCGTCCCGGACCTGGCGGAGGCGGATGCGCGGCGGGTGGATTTCCTCTGGTCCGGCGGGATGGTGGGGCTGCTCGCGCTGCTGTTCCTGCTGCTCTCGACCGTGCGCGGCGTGGCGGTGCCGGTGTTGCTGTCGCTCGCGCTGGCGTATGCGCTCAACCCGGTGGTGACGTACATCGCGCGCAGGCGGATGACCCGGACCTGGGCCACCGCGGTGGTGTTCGTCGCCCTGTCGCTGATGCTGGCGGGGTTCATCCTCTACCTCATCCCCGTCATCGGCGAGGAGGCGGCGAAGTTCCCGGATCTGTTCAAGCGTGCGAGCACGCAGCTGGTCCCGAAGGTGGAAGCGTTCCTCGGCGTGTCGCTGCCGGAGTTGGTGCGACAGCGGACCGCGGAGATCGGCAACGAGGCTTCCAGCCTGCTGCAGAGCGCGGGGCCCGGTGCGGCGAAGCTCCTCGGCGCGTTCGCGGGTAACACGGCGCGCTTCCTGGCCACGGTGCTGGGGCTGTTCGTGGTGCCGGTGCTCGGGTTCTTCTTCCTGAAGGACTACCCGCGTCTGGTGGAGCTGGGGAAGGCGATGGTCCCCAGGCGCGCGCTGCCGTTGGTCGGCCGCCGGTTCGCCGAGGTGGACGAGGTGCTCTCCGCCTTCGTCCGCGGGCAGCTCACCGTGGGCGCCATCCTCTCGGTCATCTACTCCATTGGTCTGTCGTTCGCGCGCATCGACATGGCCATCGTCATCGGCGTCATCGCCGGATTCGGCAACATGGTTCCGTATGTCGGCACGTCTGTCGGCATCGTCTTGGCGCTGCTGGGGCTGCTCATCTCCTATCAGGGTGCGTGGCAGCTGGCCGTCATCCTGTGCACCTTCGTGCTGGCGCAGGCCGCGGAGGGGTTGTTCATCACGCCGCGGGTGGTGGGCGACAAGGTGGGGCTGCCGCCCGTGGCCGTGATCATCGCCATCCTCGCGTTCGGCGAGCTGTTCGGCTTCGTGGGGATTCTGCTGGCGGTGCCGACCAGCGCCATCCTGAAGGTCGTGGCGCAGGTGGTGATCACGCGCTACCAGCGGACGCGGCTGTACACGGGTGAGGCGCCGCGGTGAGCTCGTGGGCCGCGGCGTTCGCTGTGGCGCTGATGCTGGGGCAGGCGGACGCTCCAGCGGATCTGCCCGCGCGCGGGCCTCTGACTTCCGCCACCGTCCTGCCCGGCTTCCGGATCCACGTGGAGATCTCCGAGGAGCTGGAGCCGGACGCCATCCGCGCGCTGGTGCAGCCGGGCGTGGTGCTCTGGGTGAGGACGCGCTCCAACGTGCTCCGCCAGTCGCTGGTGGAGAACCTGGCGCGCGCTCCGGACGTCTTCGTTCAGCTCAAGCGGCCGCTGAAGCCGGGGGAGATCTCTCAGCTGCGGCGGATGCCTCAGGCGGGCGTGTGGGTCTCGGACGAGGACCTGGAGGACCCCGGCGTGCGGGCGCTGGGGCCGCGGAGGCTGGCGGTGGAGATCTCCGGTGAGCTGAGCGCGGAGCGCGCGGAGCGGGTAGGGCGCGCGAGGCCGGCGCACGTGCGCTGGCGGACGCCGGGCGTGCCGTCGCTGCTGGCGTGGGCGGAGTTCAGCGGGCTGCCGGGAGCGAAGCTGTTGCGCGCGGACGTGCCGGTGCCGTGCGGCGAGCTCCTCGGACGCGGCCGCACCTCGGGGATCTCCGTCTGGCGGTCGGGCGTGGCGGGGCCCCGGGGGTGCGCGTACCCGCCGCGGGTGCGGGTGGGCCCGGACATCGCAGACAAGCAGCTGCAGCGGATTGCCTTGGAGGACCCCGCTTCTGAGCTGGAGCTCGTCGTGGGCGACGACGTGCGGGCGGCGTACGCGGCGCAGAAGCTCCTGCAGAGACTGGCCGCGGCGTCCGTCAACAGATAGCGCTGCACACTCCGGCGCCCGCCCGTGTCCTCGGGAGAACATCGACACAGGCCCGAGGGCCGGAAGGTTGCCAACATGAAGCGGCTGTTTCCTCTTGTTCTGGGGAGTGCACTGATCTGGATGGGCTGCGCCTCGTCGCCGCCGAAGGTGCTGTGGCGGGAGATGCTGGGGAAGTCGATCGCCGACTTCACGGAGCCTGTGCGCGACAACAACGCGGACCGGATCTGGATCAAGAACATGGACGACCGCGAATGCGACAAGGGCTGCAAGTCGGGCGTGGAGATCGTCTCCTGTGGCGGCGACAAGGATTCAGGTGGCGCGGCCAGCCTCCTGCCCTCACCCGGCGGGCTGTTCGGGCTTGGCGGAGGCGACAAGGCCGGCCCTGCGCCCAGCCCGTACGACGCGCTGGCCTACGAGGTCTTCTCGAACTTCCTCACGCAGAAGCGCAAGGGCCGGGTCATCGAGAGCCACCACCACAACTACATGACCGAGGCGAACCCGGAGACGCACAAGAAGATTGAGGTCATCCAGGAGGGGAAGATCGTCGGCACGTTCAGCTCGTGTGAGGACCTCTGCGCCCTCGACGAGGCCAAGAAGCGCCGCGCGGACAAGGTGCTGGCGTACCAGATCCTCGAGATGAAGGCGGACGAGCTCCTCATCCACCTGCGCTACAGCGACGTGAAGAGCGGCATGGTGGAGCTCTCCCGGACGCTCAAGGTGACCGGCCTCTCCGTGGGCGACTACAGCTTCTAAGGGCCGCGTCAGGCTGCGGAAGGAGCGCCGTCGCTGTTTCCTTGACACCTCGGGGAGCGGAAGGTTATCTCGCGCCGCCTTGCCGCAGCTGGGTGCTTAGCTCAGCGGTAGAGCACTACCTTGACACGGTAGGGGTCAGTGGTTCGATCCCACTAGCGCCCAACGAAGAGTGAGAGGGCGGTTGGCCACCAAGCCAACCGCCCTTTCTCTTTGGCCCGCGCTCTGCCAGGCAACAGCCGAATGGGCTGAACGGGGGCGGTCGGCGATGAGCTGACCGCCTCTTTCTTTCAGGTCAGCCCGGGGAGCGGCCCGGTGGTCACGGTGAGCGACGGGTCGCCGAAGCTCTGGTCCGGGTAGCCGAAGGCGTTGAGGATGGACGTGTAGAGGTTGTTGAAGCTCTTGTTGCTCTTGTAGTTGCGCGTCTCCGGATTCGCGGCGGCCAGCTCGTTGAAGTTGAGGTGACGCCCGGACCGGAAGTACCCGCCGGCGCCACCACCTAGCAGAACGGGCATGTCGGCGTTGGAGTGAGACCCGCCGCGGCTGAACTCGCTCGTCCAGAGGATGACGCTGTTGTCGAGCATGTTCGTCGTCCCCTCCGGCGTGCGCTGGAGCGCGTCCATCAGGCGCGCCATGAGGGTCATCCGCCAGCGGCGGTTGTCGAGCATGGACTTGTGCCACGCGTCGGCCTGGTCGCGCTCCACGCCCGTGGCGCCGGTGTCGTTGGCGGCGTGGTGGAGCGAGTGGCCAATCCCGTAGCCCGCCTTGTAGGGCGGGTTCAGGAAGCGGGTCTCCAGATCGCCGATCTCCAGCGCGGCGACGTGGGTGAGCCCGCAGCGCAGCGCGGTGACGAGGACATCCACCATCGCTTCCGAGGAGGTGGTGGACGTGCTGTTCGCGTTGGCCATGAAGTACCAGTCCACCGAGGTGGCCGGCGTCTTCGTCACGTCGGGCTTGCTGCAGGAGGCGGATGGAGGCAGCGGCGCCGCGGCGATGCGCTGCTCGAGGTTCCGGATGTGTTCCAGGTGCGCTTGCACGGTGAGCTTGTCCGCCGCGCTCAGCCGGTTCTTGTAGGTGGCCAGCGCGTCCCCGGTGCCGTCCAGGATGCTGCGCTTGAGCGCGCGGGCGCGCGCCGCCGCCGGATCCACCGTGGGCGCTCCGTCGAAGGTGACGCCCGTGAAGAGGCGGTCAAACGCCGCGCGCGGGTTTTCCTCTCCGTAGATGGGCTGGCGCGCCGCGCGGAAGAACGGCGTTCCGTAGTTGTCGCCCGCGAGGGAGAGCATCACGTTGGAGAACTTGGTGGGCGTCCGCTGCATCAGCCGTTCGCCGAGCACCTGTTCGAAGGAGGGCCCTTCGCCGTAGCACGCGGTGGTGCTGGCCTCGTAGGCCTTCTGGCTGGTCATCGTCATGGCGTTGGACCAGCGGTGGTCGCCGTTGTACGGCGCGCCGTAGAAGCCCGGCCCGTTGATGCCTCGCAGGAGCAGCGTGGAGCTGGAGAACGGGACGAGCGGCTGGTGGATGGCCCCGAACGAGTGGGCTTCGCCTCCGCTCAGCGGCTTCCAGTCGTCGAACCCGCTCTCCGCGCCCCGGCCGTCGTAGCGGGAGCCGTCCTTCGACACGTTGGACAGCGTGCCGCCGTGCTCGAACAGCACGATGAAGTGCTTGGCGACCTTCGCGCCCTGGGCGAAGGCCTGCTGCCCGAGCGACTCCAGCAGCGGCAGGCCAATGACAGCGCCACCGAAGCCGCGGAGGAGCGTGCGCCTGTCGAACGAGTGCTTCTTCATGGGGTCACCTGGACGCTCAGCGCCGCGTCGCTTGAGAGTATGGCGAGGACCAGCTCGCGAAGGTCTCCGGACTGTTCGAACTGCGCGCTCTGCTCCACCACCGCACACGAGGCGCGGTTGGGCGCCTTCCGCACGGCGCGAAGGAACCAGCGGTCGTACATCGCTTGGTGGGCCATCTTGCTGGCGCCGAGCTTCGCCGACAGCTCCACGCCGCCTGAGACCGGCCCCGTGAGATCCGACGAGGTGGGGAGGGTGACCTGCGAGTTGATGGGGACGGAGAAGGGCTGGCCGTTCTTGGTGCCGGTCTCCACCGTCTGCCAGCGCCCAATCGCGTCGTACTGCTCAAGCGCGAAGCCCAGCGGGTTCACCTGCGCGTGGCAGCCGGTGCACTCCGCCGGCGAGGTCCGCGCCTCGACGAGCGCGCGCATCGACGGGTTCTCCGGGGTGGTGGTCTGCGGGGTGTTGTTCACGTCCGGCGGCGGCGGCCCGAGGATCCGGCCCAGCGCGCGACGGTAGAGGTACACGCCGCGGTGGATGGGCGAGGTGTTGAGCTCATTCGCCATGACCGTGAGGAACCCCGCGCGGGTGAGCGCTCCCGCGCGCTGCTGGCTGTTGAGGTCCATCCAGCGGAACTCGGTGTCGGTGGTGGGACCGCCCGTCACGCCATAGTGCTTGGCGAGCGAGGCGTTGAGGTACGAGCGCGGGCTGGTGAAGACGCCGCGCAGCGACCCGCCCTGCTTGAAGAACTCGTCCTCAAAGAGCGCCTCCAGCTCCGTGCGCATCGCGGCCCGCAGCGCCGGGGTGTCGGTGGGGAACTTGGTCTTGTCCTTCGCGATGGACTCGAGCGAAGGGTGGATCACGCTCCCATCGAGCTCCAGCCACTCGGCGGCGAAGCGCCGCACCGCTCCTCGAGCGCGGGGATCCAGGAGCAGCCGTTCCGCCTGCTCGCGGACGCCCGCGGCTGTGTCGAGCGTTCCCGCCGCCGCAGCCGCCAGCAGCGCGGTGTCGGGCGTGGTGTCCCAGAGGAAGTAGGAGAGGCGGGTGGCCCGCTCATAGCCGGTGAGGCGCCGCACCATCGCAGGCAGGGCTGGGTCCTCGACGCCGACTTCATCGCGGTACATCAGCTGCGGCGACTGCAGCATCACCTGCGCCACCGCGTCGATGGACTCGCGGAAGGTGAGCGCCGGCGTGATGGCCGGATCCGCGCGCAGCTCGTCGTATTTTGCCACCAGCACGGCGGACTCCGCGGCCTCCAGCGGGCGACGGAAGAGCGCCGCGCCGAAGCGGTCCACGAACGTACGCAGGCACGCGGCGTCGTGCGCCCCGGCGGTGTTGCAAGGCGCGTAGGTCAGGTGCTTGCCGCGCTGGACGAGCTGCTCCGCGATCGCGGCGTGCTTGTCGGCTTCGAGCTCGGTGAGGGTCTGCGACGACTGGACCGGCAGCGCGACGGTGAGGGTTTGATCCGCGAGCACGTCCCGCACAGAGCTCTGAAACTGCGCGGCGGTCAGCCGGCGCAGCTCTGCCGGAGCCACGGCCGCGACGACCGCGGGATCGCAGTTCGTCGTGGTGACGGGGGCCTGCGGATCAAACGGCGTCGACGGGGAGGATGGGTCGCCAGGGCCCAGGATGGAGGCGATGCCGTCGCAGCCCATCGCGCTCAGTGCCAGCAGTCCGACCAACAGCCCACGCATGCCTACCTCGGACGAAAGGAAGTCGTGGGAGTCCCTTTCAAGATCCGAACCTGGCGGCAGGGTCTGTAAGGGCCTGACCTGTCAGGAGAAACGGAGCGGGTGACGCCCGCGGACGCGCCTTCGGGTGTGGCGCGGACCCGACCGCTGTCCCTCGGCAAGGGTCAGAAGTTTGCGGTGGTTGCGGCGAGTACTCCGGCGGGCGGCCTCCTTGCGCGGCTCGCGGCTCGTCGCTTCGGCTCGGTCCGGTAACCTGGTCGGCGCTGCTAGGCGACGCCGACTGGGCCGGGGCGGCGGGCGGGAGTGGAGCCGAGGTAGCGCAGCAGCGTGTGGTGGTGCTGGGAGAGGCCGCGCGTGGTGACCTGGCGGTTCAGGCCGGCGAGGGCGTGGACCAGCGCGGCGAGGGCCAGGTCCTGGACGATGGGGGCGTGGGTGAAGTCGATGACCAGCGCCTCTCCGGCGGGCGCCACGGCGATGGCATCACGAACCCGCAGGGCGGCCGGCAGGTCGAACGCTCCCGACACGGGGATGAGGTGCGACAGCGGCGGAGTGTCCTGCTGAGCCTCGAGGTCCATGACGGTCTCTTTCGTGAGCGGCGCACAGTGGCACGGAATGCTCCTGTTCGACGACCTTCCTGGGGAGGACGCGAACGATTGCCAGCTCACCCTTTGATTGCCCCCGGAGCGCACACATTGAAGGGGAGCAAAGGAGCGCCGGGCGATGAAGCGGATCCTCGTGGGCGTGGACGGTTCGGAGTGCGGCTTGAAGGCGCTGCGGATGGCTGCGCAGCTGGCGGGGCCCATCGAGGCGGAGGTGACCGTGGCCTACGCCATCGCTCCCAGGGCGTATCCAGAGGCGCTGACGCTCTCGCCCCAGGTGGTGGCGGGGCTGGTGGAGGCGGACCACGCGCTGGGGCTGAAGATCCTCGGGGACGCCGTGGCGGCCATCCGAAAGGAATGCCCGACGGTGAAGGCCGAGCTGCTGGTGGGACCGCCCCCACTGGCGCTCGCGGATTTGGCGGAGGCCCAAGGCTTTGATCTCGTCGCCGTGGGCTGCCGTGGGATGGGGCTGGTGAAGCGCGTGCTGGTGGGAAGCACCTCCTACCGGCTGGTCCACGTCTGCAAGCGCCCCGTCCTCGTCGTGCATTGAAGGGGTTGGCCGTACACGCGTGCGCGTAAGGGCGCCAAGGTCAGATGTCCACATGCATGCCCCCACCTTGTCGGGACCGGCAGGTGGATCGCTACACTTCGGTCTCCCTACTCGTGCGTTCCGCTGTCCTCCTCTCGGTCTTCGTCGCATCCACCGCCTCCGCGCAGACGGGCAGGCTGGTCTTCAACACCAGCCCGCAGACCCTTCCGCACGGGGCGGTGACGACCACGCCCCTCACGGTCCAGCGGCAGACGCTGGCCGGAGTCCCGCTCGCGGCGGGGCAGCCTGCGCTCACGGTGACCGTCACCACGGACTCGTCGCAGGCCTACTTCTGGTACGTCTGTGAAGGGCCGTCCTCGGCCACCCTCACCCTCACCATCCCCGCCGGCGCTTCGGTCTCGCAGTCGTTCCTCTACGCGGACGCGCGGGTCGGCACCTCCACGCTGACGGCCACCGCGCCCAGCTTCAACGCCGGCACGCAGCAGCAGACGATCACCGCGGCAGGCCGCGTGGAAGACGCGGAGAGCACGCCGCTGCTCTGCTCCTCCACGCCCCCCGGGTACTGGACCAGCAACACGTCGTTCGATGCGGCCAACTCCGCCAGCCTCTCGACCAGCGCGGCGCACCGGGGGACGAAGGGCATCCGCGCCATCGACGGCAGAAGCTCCGCTGGAGGAGGCTCCGAGCTTCGTCTGGCCTCTTCGCTGGGCCGGGTGTCGCCCGCGTTGTACCAGCGCTTCTGGTTCCGGCTTGCGGCTCACAACAACGTCGGTGAGGCGGATATCTCCCTCAACTGGAGCGGCGGTGTCTTCGCCACAATGTCCGAGCTCATGATCGTCAACCCGGGCGCGAGCCTGCGCCTCGCCGGCCACAACGGCGCGGGCGACTACTTCTTCTCGGACGTGCCGGGCTTCAACCTGGCCACCGGCAGCTGGTACCTCGTCGAGCAGTCCCTGACCGGCCTGGGAAGCACCTCGGGCGCGCTGCGCCTGTGGGTCAACGGGCAGCTGCGCCACAGCGTCTCCAACATCAACTGGACGGGGGCGTACGTCGACGATCAGGAGATTGGTTTCCCCTGGGCCAACGCCTACGCCTTCACGGCAACCGCGGACTTCGACGACCTGGCCACTTCCTCGGCGCCGATGCCCAGCCACTTCGGCGTGTCCGCTGCAGCCTCCGCCGCGACGGGCGCCTGCATCCCGGTCACGGTCTCCCTGCTGGACTCGGTCTCCAACGCGCCCGCCGCTGCGCCCTACGCGTTCGCCGCGGGGCTGACGATCGGCGGTGGGGTGACCGGCTCCTTCTTTACGGCCGCGGGCTGCGGCACGGCGACCAGCACGGCGACCTTCGCGGCGGGCGTTACCTCTCAGACGGTCTACTTCCAGGCGACCAGCAGCGGGGCGGCATCGTTGGGCGCCAACTTCGTCGACTACTTCCCGGCCTCCGCCAATGTCACCGTCACGCTGGCGCCCGCTGCGCGGCTCGCGTTCACCACGCCCGCCCGCACGCTGACTGCCGGAGCCTGCTCGGGTCCGGGCAACGTCATCACGGTTCAGCTGCAGGATGGAGCAGGCGCTCCCGTGAGCGCCGGGGCAGGGGGCCGGAGCTTCACCGCGTCGTCGAGCTCCACGGGTTCAGTCTCCTGGTTCACGGACGCGTCCTGCGCGCTCCCCGCAGCGGGCGGCGCGTTCACCATTCCCTCCGGCGCCAACAGCGTGGCGCTTTACTACCGCGACACGCGGGCGGGGACACCGTCCGTCGCGCTGGCCAACGGGGCCGGCCTCATCAACCCCACGCCGCAGGCGTACACCGTCAACCCCGCCGCCGCCAGTGTGCTGGCCTTCACCAGCGCGCCGCAGTCCCTCCCCGCCGGCGGTTGCTCCGGGGGGGTGGTGGTGCAGTCGCGCGACGCCTTCGGCAACGTCTCCGCGGTCTCCGCCAGCACCGCGCTGACGCTGAGCTCCTCCTCTCTCGGTGCAACGCTGTACAGCGACGCGTGCGTCACGGCGCTCTCCTCGCCGGCCCTCCCCAGCGGCGCGTCCTCCTTCACCTTCCGGTTTCGCGACACCCGCGCGGGCACGCCCATGTTGAGCGCCTCCGGGGCGGGCTTCGCCGTGGTCACCCAGCAGCAGGCGGTGACGGGCGGACCGGCCACGTCGCTCGTCATCACGGGTCATCCCACCACCATCGGCGCGGGCGTGAGCTACACGTTCACGGTCAGCGCGCTCGACAGCGGCGGCAACCCGGCGAGCGGGTACACCCGGACCGTCGGCTTCTCCTCCTCTGACGCCGCCGCCACGCTGCCGTCGGCGCGCACCTACGACGGCGTGCAGCCCGGCAACCTCTTCGTCGCCGCGCTGAGGACCGTGGGAACGGCTTCAATGACCGCGACGGACGACTCGGTTCCGCCGCTGACGGTGACCGCGAGCGGCATCACCGTCACCCCGGGCGCGCCGACGTCGCCTCAGATACTCTCCCTGCCCAACCTCCTCGCCCGCTGCGGCGAACCTGCGCAGTACGCGGGGCAGGCCATGCCGGCCGTGACCAGCGCGCTTCCGGTGACGTGGTCCCTCGAGCCCGCTCCCGGCGCGGCGCTGCCGTCCGGCATGGCGGTGGATGCGTCCACGGGCGTGTTGGAGTGGACGCCTGACCGGGGGGCTGTTGAGTATCGCTTCGTCCTCCGCGCCTCCAACGCGCAGGGCAGCGATGCGCAGACGGTGGAGGGCCTCATCGACTGCGGCCCTCCGGTGCCGCTCGGGGTGGGCTGCGGCTGCGGCAGCGGCGGCGCGGGGACGGCGCTCGCGGGGGTGCTCGTCGCGCTGCTGTGGGCGGGGCGCGGGCGAGCGAAACGAAGTGCTCGACCTCACGCGACTGTTCGAGGTACCACGTCGGGCGCCTAAGTCCTCTCTGAAGGGGCCCCACATGACGTCCTCGAACATCACGGTCACGCTCCCCGACGGCACGCAGAAGCAGGCCCCGAAGGGCATCCGCATCGCCGACTTCGTGAAGGAGTCCATCGGCGCCGGCCTGGCCAAGGCGGCGGTCTTCGCCAAGGTGAACGACCAGGAGATGGACCTCGCGCGCACGCTGGATGCGGACGCGAAGCTGCAGATCTTCACCAGCAAGAGCCCGGAGGCGCTGGAGGTCATCCGGCACGACGCGGCGCACGTGGTGGCGGACGCGGTGCAGCGGCTGTTCCCCGGCACGCAGGTGACCATCGGCCCGACGATCGAGGACGGTTTCTACTACGACTTCCACCGCGAGAAGCCGTTCACGCCGGAGGACCTGGAGAAGATCGAGGTCGAGGCGAACGCGATCATCGCGAAGGACCACGCCTTCAAGCGCAGCGAGATCTCGATGGACGAGGCGGTCCAGCTCTTCGAGAAGAAGGGCGAGTCCTTCAAGGTCGAGATCGTCCGCGATATCGCCGCGAAGGGCGCCAAGACGCTGACGCTCTACACGCACGGGGACTGGGTGGACTTCTGTCTGGGGCCGCACGGGCCCTCCACCGGGCGCATTGGCATCATCAAGCTGCTCTCCTCCAGCGGCGCGTACTGGCGGGGCGACCACCGCAACCCCATGCTGCAGCGGATCTACGGAACAGCGTTCTTCGACAAGAAGGCGCTCGACGCGTGGATGCATCAGCAGGAGGAGGCGAAGAAGCGCGACCACCGGCGCCTGGGCAAGGAGCTGGACCTCTTCCACTTCCACCCGTTCGCGCCCGGCTCCGCGTTCTGGACGCCCAAGGGCACCACGCTCTACACGCTGCTCTCCGGATTCATGCGCAGGCTCTGCCTGGAGACGGGCTATGTGGAGATCAAGACGCCGTTGCTCTTCAACAAGGGGCTCTGGGAGATCAGCGGCCACTGGGGCAAGTACAAGGAGAACATGTTCCTCGTGCTCGACAGCGAGACGAATGAACACGACTTCTCCTTGAAGCCGATGAACTGCCCCTCGCACCATCTGTACTTCGGCTTCAAGAAGCACAGCTACCGGGACCTGCCGCTGCGCTTGCACACGCAGGACGTGCTGCACCGGAACGAGGCTTCCGGGACGCTCGGCGGGTTGACCCGCGTCCGGCAGTTCGCGCAGGACGACGCGCACATCTACTGCATGGAGTCGCAGGTTGGTGAAGAGGCGAAGCGGTTCATGAAGCTCCTGGACCGCGTGTACAACGCCGTCGGGCTGACCTACTCCGCGAAGTTCTCCACGCGCCCCGCGCAGCGGTTGGGCGACGACGCGCTCTGGGACAGGGCGGAGGCGGCGCTCAAGAGCGCGCTGGACTCGCTCGACGTCCCGTATGAGACCAAGCCGGGAGAGGGCGCGTTCTACGGCCCGAAGATCGACTTCGATGTCTCCGACAGCATTGGCCGCAAGTGGCAGCTGGGGACCTTCCAGCTGGACTACATCGCGGCGGAGCGGTTCAACCTCACGTACGTGGGCGAGGACAACGCGGAGCACCGGCCCGTGGTGCTGCACCGGGCGGTCTACGGGTCCTTCGAGCGCTTCATCGCCATCCTGGTGGAGCACTTCGCCGGCGCCTTCCCCGCCTGGCTGGCGCCGCTGCAGGCGGTCATCGTGACCGTGGCGGACCGGCAGAACGACTACGCCCGGCAGCTGGAAGAGTCCCTGCGGCAGGAGGGATTCCGGGTTTCGTTTGACGACCGCGGCATGTCGATGAACGCCAAGATCCGCGAGCACCAGCTGCAGAAGATCCCGTTCACGCTGGTGATTGGGGACAAGGAGGTTGAACAGGGCGCGGTCAGTCCCCGCCGTTATGGCGGCGAGGACCTCAAGCTGATGCCGGCCGAGCAGTTCAAGGTGTTGCTCCGGAAAGAGGGCTCGGAGCCGAAGCCCGCGTAGTAGCGGGTTCTTCAGTCCGCGCGTCCACGCGATCGGTCGAGGGTCAACAAACCTGCCCCCTCCCTTGACTCTGAGCGGAAGAAAAGTATCTTGCGCGCTCATTTTTCAGAGGGTTAGCCCCTGGGAGGCGTCACATCGCTCGCGATCAAAGAACAAACCGCCGCATCCGCGCCCGAGAGGTGCGGGTTGTAGGCCCGGCCGGAGAACAGCTGGGAGTCCTGACCATTGAAGCAGCGCTGGCGCAGGCGGGTGAAGCGGGTCTTGACCTCGTTGAGGTCAACCCGATGGCCAAGCCGCCGGTCTGCAAGATCATGGACTACGGCAAGTTCAAGTACGAGGAGAAGAAGAAGGCCTCCGAGGCGAAGAAGAAGCAGGTCGTCGTCCATTTGAAGGAAGTGAAGCTGCGCCCGAAGACCGAAGAGCACGACTACGACTTCAAGATCCGCAACGTGAAGCGCTTCCTCGAAGAGGGGAACAAGGCGCGCATCACGATCATGTTCCGCGGCCGCGAGATCACCCACAAGGAGCTGGGTCAGGCGCTGCTGGACGACGTGGTGAAGGACACGAAGGAGATTGGCGTGGTGGAGCAGACGCCGCGGATGGAAGGGCGGCAGATGTTCATGATCCTCGCGCCGAACGCGAAGGTCGCGCAGCGGGCGAGGGACGCGGCGAGAGCAGCGCACCTGGCCAGCGAGAAGGCCGCGCAGCAGGGCCGGAAGCCGGACGACAAGTCGGCCTCAGGCGGCGGGGCGGGGGATTCCTCCGACGCGCCGTCGCAGCCGGTGGCGAAGTCAGCAGGGGCGCCCGGAAACAGCGCGCCCGCAGCAGCGGCCGCAGCGAGCGCCGCGCCGTCGGGGAGCGTGAGGGAGTAGCAGTAGGTCTTTTGAGAGTGCCGATGGCGACCGCCTAAGGCGTGAGGAAAGAGGAACGCAGATGCCGAAGATGAAGACGAAGAGCGGCGCGAAGAAGCGCCTTCATGTGAAGAAGAGCGGCAAGGTCAAGCACGGTAAGGCCTTTGCCAAGCACCTGTTCACGCATGGCAAGACTCCGGGTTCGAAGCGCCGCAACCGCGGCACTGCGCACCTGCGGGACATGGATGCGAAGAAGGTGATCAAAGAGCTGTTCCCCTACGGGGCCAACTAGCCGCCTCGCAGGGGGCGTTCGTCAGGAGCAGTTATGCGCGTCAAAAAAGGTGTGAAGGCTCGTCGTCGTCGCAATCGCATTCTCAAGCTGGCCAAGGGTTACCGAGGCCGCCGCAAGAATTGCTACAAGCGCGCGAATCAGGCCGTGGAGCGGGCGCTGGACTACGCCAGCCGCGACCGGGCGCAGAAGAAGCGCCACTTCCGGGCGCTGTGGATCGTGCGGATCAACGCTGCTGCCAGGGGTGCGGGCTTGTCGTACTCCAAGCTCATCGCCGGTCTGAGCAAGGCGAAGATCGCGCTGGACCGGAAGGTCCTGGCGGAGCTCGCGGTGTCGGACCCGCAGGGGTTCAGCGCCGTGGCCAGCTTGGCCAAGGCCGCCTAAAAGCCGCTTCACCGCATGAATTCGCGGGCTTACACCCACCCTTCAGCTCGAGGGTGGGTGTCGTGCGTCGTGAGATCGCCTGCCGCCCCAGGGCTCCTCAAATCCTGAATGAACTCGCGTTGTTGACACAGCGCGCGGGTTTTTGTCAGATGGAGTGACTTTCAGTTCGGGGGTTTGCGCGAGCCATGACGAAGGCGGACATCATCGAAGGCGTTTACGAGAAGGTCGGTTTCTCCAAGAAGGAATCGGCTGAGATCGTTGAGCTCGTCTTCGACACGGTCAAAGAAACGCTGGAGCGCGGAGACAAGATCAAGATCTCCGGCTTCGGGAATTTCCAGGTGCGGCAGAAGAAGGCACGCGTCGGGCGCAACCCCCAGACGGGCAAGGAGATTGAGATCTCCGCTCGGCGGGTCTTGACGTTCCGGCCCAGCCAGGTCCTGAAGAGCGCGCTGAACGCGGGCGACCCGTCAGCCATTGAGCCGGATGGCGTCACGGATGACGACTCCGATGCTGACGATGGGGACGAGGACGACGACGACGGCGAGGAGAACAGCGCTTAAGCGCTGTTGCGCGTTCACGTCCCTTGACGGACTGAAGGGTGGCGGGCATAAAGCCGCGGCCTTTCGTAACGGGGCGTAGCGCAGCCTGGTAGCGCACCTGCTTGGGGTGCAGGTGGTCGCAGGTTCAAATCCTGTCGCCCCGACCACATTCGGGCGAAGGCCGTGGATCTCTCGAAGATCCACGGCCTTTTCCTTTTTCAGCGCCTGGAGCGGGCCAGGAGCGGCCGCAGCCGCAAGCCCCGCGCGTGGGCCATGAAGAGCCCCGTGAGCGCCCGGAGGGGCTGGGCGCGGTCCTCCTCGAGCCGAAGCGAGAGCAGGGCCGCCGCGGCGCGCAGGACCGAGGAGAGCAGGAAGAGGACCTGGACGGAGAGCAGGGGGCGTCCGAGGACCGCCAGCTCCGCGGGCAGGGCGTGGAGGACGGCGCCGCCCAGCGCGGTCGCCAGGGCGAAGGCCATCCCGCCCGTGGCGGCGAAGGCGGCCAGGTAATACGGGCGGCCGGCGCGGGGAGCGAAGGCCAGCGGCAGCGCGAAGCTGGCCAGGTTGTGACCGCCCCAGAGCGCGCCGGCCAGGACGGCGTCAATCGCGATCGGCCAGAGGAAGTTTGGATCCGGGAAGAGCCACACCGCGGGCAGGAGGCTGATCCCGAACGAGCAGGCGATGAGCACGGGCCGGACCCCGAGCCGGTCCAGCGCGCGTCCCCAGAGCGGGAGGAAGGCGATCCGCACCACGGCCACCGTGGTGGTGTAGGCGGCCATGAGCGTGAAGCCCATGCGGAGGTTCTTCAGCATGTGGAAGTTGAAGTAGCTGGCAGCGAGGCCCACCGAGGCGTTCCAGCAGATCTGATAGGCGAGGACGCGGTGCGTCTGCGGCAGCCGCAGCGGCGCCAGCGCCTGGGCGAGTTGCACCGGCTCCGGCGGACGGCCCGCGCTGGGGTCGTGCTGGAGCGACATCAGCCAGGTGGTCGCGAGCCCCGCGAGGCAGGCGAGGGCGCCCAGGCTGCCCAGGACGTATCCGGTGGCGCCGTGCGGGCCGGCGCGGTCCAACAGCACGCCGGCGAGCACGGCAGCCGCGGTGTTCCCGAGCGTGCAGAGCGCAGTGCGCCGCCCGAAGTAGCGGCCGCGGATGGCGGTGGGGACCAGGTCGCCCATCCAGGAGACCCAGGCGTTGTTGCCGACGACGTTGAGCAGCGCGGAGGTGGTGGCGGTGAGGACCAGCAGCGCGCGCTTCGCCTCCGGTGAGAGCGGCAGGAAGGGCAGCAGCGCCAGCGGCAGCAGCACCTGGCGCGACAGGCAGGAGGCGATGATGGCCAGCCGGCGATGGCCCAGCCGCCCGCCCAGCCAGGCCGCCGGCGGGTGCGCTACCTGGGAGAGGTAGGGCAGGGCGGTGATCATCCCGACGACCAGCGGGCTGCAGCCGAGGAAGAGCGCCCAGCCGGTGATCACCGCGCCGCCCGCGCAGACGGTCACCACCTCCGCCAGCATCCCCTCGACGGTGGAGATGCGGAGCGACCGCCCCAGCTGTCTGCGCGGATCGCTGTAGTGGGCCGCTTCGCTCACCGGCGCCGCGAAGAGGGGCGGGCTCCGCCCCGGGATGTTGACCAGGGCGCTCGGTTCAGCAGGGCGTTCGCGGTGCGGGTTCGAAGGACTCAAGACTCGCGCGGCAGTGTTCCACAGCGCCTGCGCAGCGCCCAAGGTGGGGACCTTCGCGCTGGGGGCTGCCAGCCGGACGAGCGCATGACGTGTGGCCTGGTGGGCTCAGGGCTTGCGCGCAGCAGAGGCTCGCCAGGCGCGCGCGAAGCCTCCGTTGAGGACAAAGCGGGGGAAGGTGATCCACTGTTCCGCGAAGAAGCGCAGCGGGAGGTCCAGCGGACCGCGGAAGGGGACGGGCCCCACGGGCTCACCCTTGTGGCCGCGGCCCTGAAGCGCGAGCGCGATGATCCAGCAGACCGCGCCGGTCAGCGCCGGCCAACCGGAGCGGACCGGGAGCGCGGCGAGCAGCGCGAGCGTTCCGGTCATGAAGAGCGGGGACGTGATGGCGTGCGTCACCAGGTTGCTGCGGGTCTGGTGGCCTGCCGGATACAGGCTCAGCTGCCACGCCAGGAGGCCCGCGCTGCGATCATCATGGGTGTCCACGGGGCCAGACCCTAGCGCAGACGCGCTTTGCAGAGGGCGCGGGAGGTCGGGTAGGAGAGGCTCACCTTGCCCCGGGAAACGTGGTCAGAGGATGTACTTGTCCAGCTGGACCGCGCGCAGGCTGAGTACCGGCTCACCGGACCGGGGAACCCGCGCTTCCCGAGTGCCGCCCTCCGCCTGTCGGCGTTCACCTCGGAGGAGGAATGGCTGCTGGTGATTCAGAGCCTCGCGTGGTCCGCGCGCGGAGGTGGTTTCGTGGTGGACCTGCAGGCCTTCGGCTCGAACGTCGCTGAGGCGGACAGAGAGGGCTCTGAGCCTATTCTGGATGAGCTCTGGGCTGCAGACGGAACGTTCCTGGCAGATCCGCACGACTTCACGGTTCGGATCGCGGGAGAGGCGTGCCGGTATCGCCCGAGCTCGAGCGAGTACCAGACGCTTGGGATTGACCTGAGCAGGACGCCGAAGGCGCTGGCCGTCCTGCGCTGGATCTCCGAGAGGGACACGGACCGCCTCCTCCTGACGCCCCAGCAGATCGTCGCGAGGCACAGGAAGGACAGCCTGGAGCTCCTCTTCACTCTGGATGAGTGGCAGCACCCGGACGAAGCGGAGGATCAACCGCCCAGCGAAGTGCCGTGCTTCAAATGCATCGCCCAGTGCATCCAGGAACGGAGCGCGCGCGGGCTGGCCGTTTGTCGCGAGGGCAGCAACACAGACTGGCGCAGGTGGGTGGAGCTCGAGGATCGCCTGCGCTCGCTTCCGAAGTAGAGGTCGCCGCCCCTGGGCCGGTTCCCCCTCGAGGCGAGCGGGGGCGGCGCCCGACCGAGAAGAGCTGTTCCTCCGACGAAATGGCCGGCCAGGGCCGGGTTTCCCCCTCGAGGCGAACGGGGGAGAGCTCGCCGCCAAAGGCGAAAACATGTGATCAATCGTGAGACGCTCGACGCGAACGTGGTGGGCTACGCCGACGTCGCGGCGCTCATTCCCTCTTCTTGCGGCGTGCAGGGTTGTGCGCGCTGCTCGCGGGTGCGCTGAGCGGTCGGGTAGACCACGGCTCGCAGCCACGCGATGGCGTTGGGATCGGACGTGTCCGCGGGCTTGAACAGGCCGAGGCTCTTCGGCGTGTTGGCGATGTTGAACTGCAGAGCGCGGGTCTCCTCAGCCGTGAGCGCGCGGTGAAGCTCCAGCGTGGCCACCGCCCTCCACGGGTAGCGCGCTTCGTCCCAGGGCTCCGCGGCGCTGAACAGCTCCGCTTCGGCGCCGTGGACGGGCGGGCCCAGCTGAAGCTCGAGCCGGTAGGCAATCGCTCCCTGCTCCAGCCGATGCCGGAGCTCCCGGCGCAGGTAGTCCTGCGGTCGGAGCTCTTCCACTGCGCGCTCCTGATTCCACGGCGTCGCCCAGTCCTGGTCCGAGAGGGGATGACTCCCGCGTGGCTCCACGGCGGGCCGGAGCCGGTAGCGGCAGAGGTGCTCGCCGCCCTCTGTGTCGGCGAGGCGGAAGGTGAGCTGTGAGAAGTAGGTCAGCTCCGCGTAGCTCGCCGGCGCCCGCACCAGGCTCTCCAGAACCGCAGCGCGCGCCAGCGGCGATCTGTCGAGCCACCTCGCCATGGCCCGCTTGCCTCCGGCCTGACCGATGAGGAAGGAGACCAGAGTGCCCGTGTCCCAGAACTGCGCGCGGGCCGCGGTGTTCATCGCCAGGTCGAGCCGCTCGGCGCCGTCCTCGGATTCCAGGCGCAGCGCGACGCCTCGAACGTCGAGGGAGGCGTCATCGGCTGCCTGCGCGTTCGCATGGCGCAGCAGGACGCGGAACGTGCGGCCGGGGCGGAAGAAGGTGTGCGCCGGGAGTCCGAGCGACGCGGCGACCTCCGCGCGGCCCTTCGCCGCGACGCCGTGCGTATGAGTGGCACGTCCCCGGAGCTGCCGCGTGCGGCGGGAGAACGCCCAGCGCAGCACGGCGGCCATCGCCTGGAGCTTCAGGACGCCCAACACGAATCGGAACGTCGACCTGGGCCGCAGCGCCTGCGGCACCTCGTTCAGGAGTGGCCAGGCCGCGGGCGCAAGATGCGCCCAGCCGAAGAGGAGGCTCAGCCACGGGCTGCCCACCTCGCGTCGGGCCCAGCGGGAAACAGCCCGCTGAGACACCACGGCGCTCCCGCTCAGGGCGGCGATGACCAGCAACAGCATCCATTCTGCAGACATGTTTCACTCCTCGCTGAGTTCGACGCGAGGGTGTACGGGCGCGGGGCGCTGCGGCACTTGGTGATTCTTGCTACGCGCCCGGACCGCCTGCCCGCATGAAGGTCTCCAGCCAGTTGAGCACCCGCGTCCAGCCCTCGGCGTGGCCCTGGGCAGACTGCGCCCGGTCCTGGAAACCCGTGTGGGTCAGCTTGAGACGGGTCCCGCTGGGAGTGCGCTCCAGCTCGTAGCGGATGGTGGTGCGGAAGAAGTCCTCCCAGCCAGGCTCCCAGGTGACGACAAGCAGCGTGGGGGCGCGGATCTCCAGGTACTCGCCGCGCACGGTCATGTCACCCTGGGCGTTCCTGGCCTTGCAGCTCCATTTGCCGCCCACCCGGAGATCCACCTGCCAGTCCGACGTCCGGTAGAGCTCATCCGAGCCCCACCAGGTGGCGAGCTGCCCGGGCGTGGTGAGCGCCTCGAAGACGCGCTCCGGCGGCGCGGCGATGTCGATGGCGGCGTGGACGACTCCTGCGGCGACGTCGGCGACTGCGGTCATCCCTTCTTCTCCTGCTCGTGTTCCAGAAAGCGTTTGAGGCTCTGGAGGTTGGTCTGCCAGAACGCCCGGTAGCTGTCGATCCAGGCGACGACGTCTCTCAGCGGCGCCGGGTTGAGCTCGTAGATCCGTTGTCTGCCTACCCGGCGCTCGCGCACCAGGGCCGCTCGCCGGAGCACCCGGAGGTGCTTGGAGATGGCCGGGCGGGACACCGCGAACCCCGCCGTCAGGTCAGACACCGGCGCGCTGCCGGCCCGGAGCCGGTCGAGCAGCGCCCGGCGGGTGGGATCCGCGACGGCCTGGAAGACATCTGCGCTGGCGGCGGCTCTGGGCATGAGTGAGCGATACGTTACTTGAAATCAAGCCTCGCCGACAACCAGGGGCCGGCCCGTCTCCAGCAGCGTCTTGAGGCCGGAGAGCACCAGGCTCCAGCTCTCCTTACCCACCTGGGCGGCAGTGTTCGGCGCGCGCTGCAGGTCGTGGATGGCCGTCAGCTTGGCGCTCTCACCGCGCTTCTCGATGAGCCACGTCACCACCGACTCCTCCTGCGCCAGCGACGGGTCGTAGCGGACCTTCCAGGTGTGAATGAGCTTCACCGGGGCGACGGCCTCCTTGACCACCCCGTCGATCATCGGCGTGCCGTCCGGCAGGGCGTAGTGGATCTCGCTCCCGGGCGTGAGGGCGCTCTTCACCACAGTGCCGAAGAAGTACTGCGCGGTCAGCTGTCCGTCGGTCAGGGCATTCCAGACCTGCTCCGGCGTGCTGCGGATGAAAACCTCGTAGGTCTGCGCGGGGGTGCTCATGTCGGTTGCTCCAGTGGGCGGCGGTGGATGGCGATCTGATAGGTGACGTAATGGTTACCTGTCAAGTCCGGCCGAGCGCGGGGTTATCGGGCCGAACAGTGCCGCTGCTCAAGTCGGATTGAGTTCACGATGACTTGAACAGTATGAATCAGGTGAACACTCGCCAGGAGGTCGCAACGATGCATCAGGTGGAGGCAGGGGTGTTTCTCGGTGAGGTGGAGTCGGGCTTGTCGCGGCAGCTGGGCGAAGATGCGGCGCCGGAGACGCTGATACACGCCGCGCGGCACCTGTGCCTGGAGGGCGGGGGAAAGCGGGCGCGGCCGCTGCTCGTGCGGTGGTTCGGCGAGCTGTGCGGCGCACCGGAGGGCGAGCTGGTGAAGATCGCCATAGGCGCGGAGCTCATCCACTCCGCCAGCCTGCTGCATGACGACGTGGTGGACGCCGGGATGTTCCGCCGCGGCCGGCCGACCGTGAACGCGCGCTGGGGGAACGTGGTGGCGGTGATGACCGGAGATCTGCTGCTCGCCCGGGCGCTGCGGGTGCTGACCGGCCTGGACCCCCGCGTGTCGACCTCGGCGGTTGAGACGGTTGAGGAGATGACCGCGGCGGCGATCCGCGAGGTGGAGGCGCGCGGAGATCTGAACCTCAGTCTGGAGGCGCTGCGCGCGATCGCCGTGGGGAAGACCGGGGCCCTGTTCGGGTGGTGCGGGCACGCAGCGGGCCGGGTGGCGCGGGACGAGCGGGCGGCGGAGCGGCTCGCGGAGTTCGGGCGCCGGCTGGGCGTGGCGTTCCAGATGGCGGACGACGTGCGCGACCTCACGGGCGTGGAGGCGGGCAAGCCCCGCTTCGCCGACCTGCACTGGAGGACGCCTTCGCTCCCGGTGCTCCTGGCCGCCCGGTCGGACGCCGAAGTGAAGCGGCGGATAGAAGAGGCGTGGGCTTACGCGGCGATGACGCCGGACCGGGTCTGTGAGCTCGGCACCTCGGTGCTCTGCACGGGCGCCGTCGAGGAGGCCCAGGCGTTGATCGAGGCGGAGATCGAAGCTGCGCTGACCGCGCTGGGGCCCTATGCTGCGACGCCCAGCGGGAGCGAGCTGGCAGCGTGGGCACGAACGCTGTCCGAAAGGCTCTGGGCAAGAACGGACGCATGAAGGGCTATCTCTGGACGACCGCCAAGGACGCCGCATCCGCGGGCGATTCGCCCTCCAGCCTCGCGCGATGGGAGGCCATCGCGGTGGACGCCGTCGGGAACGTCATCGAGTTCTGGGGCTTCAAGCGCAACCAGGGCCGGGTCTGGGCGCTGCTCTACCTGCGCGATCAGCCGTTCTCCGCCGGGGAAATTGAGGAGGAGCTCGCGCTCTCCAAGGGCGGCGTCTCCATGCTCATCCGCGACCTTGAGCGCTGGGGTGTGATCTTGCGCGTTCGCGCCCCGGGCGACGCCGCGTGGCGCTACCGCGCCGAGACGGACCTCGTCCGGATGGTGTCGCGGGTCATTGAGGAGCGCGAAGCGGACTTCATCACGCGGATCCGCGCGGACCTGGAGGAGGCTCGCCGCCTCGCCGGGCAGTCCGGCAAGGTCCCGAAGGAGCGGCTGGCGCGGCTGGAGCGGATGGCTCAGCTGGCGGACCGCACCGACAAGGCGCTCAAGCTCTTCATCAAGACCGCGCGCCTGGACGTGGGCGGCATGTTCGGCGTGTTTCGCGAGGGCAAGCGCTGAGCCCACTCGCGAGGTGACAGCCGGGCTGCAGGCGACGTAAAGGGTCGCCATGGACTCTCACTACGACCAGGTAATGAAGCGGCGCGAGGCGCAGCAGGGCGCCGCGGCGCGACGGTACTTCGCGTACTCGACCATCCTCGATCGCGCGGCGTTCGAGGAGTGGCGCACCCAGCACGCCTACGAGTTCTTCAACCTCCCCGCGGGCGAGGTGGCCGAAGCCCTCGACGTGGACCTGGTCTACGACTTTCCGTCGCGGTGGTGGGGCGGGAGGGTGGCCGGGCTCGTCGACAAGCCGGGCGCCGTCGTCTTCGGCAGGCTGTTTGAGATCGCCGGGTCCGACTGGCCGATCATCCAGCACAAGGAAGGCGCTGTGACCCACATGTGCGTCGAGCGCGAGGTGAAGGTTCGGGTCGGGGGCAAGGAGCTCACCGCCACGGCGTTCACCACCCGCCCGGAGCGGGCCAGCCTCGATGGGCCCGTCAGCACCCGCTTCATCGAAGCGCTCGCGCGCGGGGCCCAGGCCGCGGGGCTCCCCGCGGATTACGTCGCCCGCCTCCGCGCGGGACCCTGACGGGATTGCGCTCCCGGCAGGGCGCGGGTCAGGCGTGGGCATGCTCCATGACCTCTGCTCCGCAAACTGGGACGCGTGGGTGGAGTGTTGACCCTCGCCGCAGGAGTGGGAGGCTGCCACATCGCGGGGTTGCCCCCGTTTGCGTCGAGCGTTGCGCCGTCAGGCGCATCGTCGAGACGTCGGCAGTGCTTCCGAAGCTTGGCTCATGGGCCGCTTCGGTCTGCTCGAAACAACCCGGTGAAGTGCCGTGCCTGGGTTTGCGCCACCTCTCGACTATGCGCCTGACGGCGCAACGCTCGAGGCGAGCGGGTGAGGCGCCTGAGTGAGAACAGCTGTTCCTCCGACGAAATGGCCGGCCAGGGCCGGTTTCCCCCTCGAGGCGAGCGGGGGAGGCGCCTGAGTGAGAACAGCTTCGGTGAGCGCGCGCTACGTCCGGCTCATCTGCAACGGCAACACGGTCAATGACTGGAACAGCATCGTGGAGCTTCGGGTGCGCGGCACTGCGAAGTCAGCGCCCGTCGCCGACGCGGGGACTGTGACGCCGGATGCGGGCACTCCCGTCGTTGACGCGGGCACGCCGGCTCCCAACCCGTCGTCCCCACCCCTGCCGTCGCCTTCTCCCGCCGACGCCGGGACGACCACTCCGGCAGGGTTCGCAGGTCCGACCAAAGTACGGCATCTCGGCCGACGGCAGCTACGGCCCCAGCGGGCGCCGCCTGGGGACGCCCTGAGCACAGCGGCTGGTTCTGGAGGCCCGTCGCGGGCGGGCGCTCCAGCGGGACGGATGACACCCGCTTCGTGAGCCAGACCGACGCTCCGTAGTGGATCCCGGCAGGGGCGGCTTTGGCTTCCTCCTTGCCGCGGATACGATTGAACCAGGAGCTATCCATGCCGAAGAGCCGACAGGGCTGGGTCTTGGTCGTGCTGCTTTTGATCGTCGACTTCAGAGGAGCGGTCGCGATGGGTGCTGCACCCTGCAAAGAGAAGGATGGGCCCCTCGGGCTGTACCCGGTGAAGGGGACCCAAGTGCTGAAGGCCAAAGGCGTCGTCCAATCGATTGGTCGACAGAACGCCGACGGCTACTCGCTGGTGAAGTTGAAGGGCGATGACAACCAGGTCGCTTCGTTCCTGGTCATCGTCGAGAGGAAGATGCCCCGGTGGATGGCGAAGGGCTCCTGGTTGGATGTTCACATCGAGATGTCCCAGAGCGGGATTCACCTCGACCTGGGCGGGACCATTCTGGACAAGGAGGGGCGCCTCCTCTACGGAGGCTCCGACAATTTCTACGCGGACTGGGCTCCGGGGTGGAAGGTCCGGGCGGGAGATGATCCCGGCGTGATGGATGTCGAGAGGTCCCGCCGGATCAGCGGCCTCAACTTCGAGTACCAGGGCAAGACCTTCGCTGTACCCGGTGACTGCGCGCTGCGCGTGGAGATCGACGGCGTCAGCTATCTGCTTCAGGGTTCCGTCACCAGCTACGTGCGACAGGGCAACAAGCCGATACCTCCGGACTCCCAGGCCCAGTCCAGCTTTGCCGTGCAGCGCATCTGAAGACGAACGGGGTGATCTTCGGTGCTTGTGCGGACGCTCTCTATCGCGGTGACACTGGTGGCGCTGCTCGGTGCTGAGCGGGCCCGGGCGTGTACCTGTGTGCGCGACTCTGGAGATTTGATCAGTTCGCTCAAGACGGCTCGAGCCAAGGCCGGGGCAATCTATGTGGCTCGGGTGATTGCTGTCGGTGAAGGCTTCCACACCAAGGCGTCGGTCGAGGTGGTGGAAACGTTCAAAGGCGCCCAGAAGGTTGGCGAGAAGTTCCTGCTCCCGACGGGCCGTGGCCAGTGTCTGTATCCCTTCGAGGCGCAGAAGACATACGTGATCTACTCAGACGCGGAGATCGCATCGGTGCATCTTTGTTCACGCACAAGAGAGGTCGCCTCGCTGGTGAACGACGTTGAATTGCTGTGGCTGAGGACGGGTGCTCTCCCTCCTGTCCCAACCGTGCTGTTCCGAGAGTCGGTGGAGTGCCAAGCCTGTGACCTTGAGACCGCGACCGTTTCGCTGGTTGGAACCCCCGCCGGCGATCGATGCAACACTCCGCTCAACATGCTGGAAGCCGCCGCCGCCTTTGAGGGCACGGGCCCGTTCTGGACCGCTCGTTCCTCCTCCCGCGACAGGCAGCGGTGGATTGGAGTCGGCCGAGCGATCGATGGACGGATCTTCGAGGTAGTTCAAACCCCCTATCATGGCGCCACAGATACTTGTCGCCAGCGTGTCGTGAGGCGGTGGTGTGACGGCGCTGTACCCTCGAATGCTGAAGCACGTCGACACATCGGGCTTCGGTGCTTTGGCCTTGGGTCGGAAGAGACGCTCTGCGATGAGGAGTCGAGCAGAATCTCCAGTTGGGGAGGGCCGGAGGAGATGAGCGCCGCGTCTTGCGACTGGAAGGATCCCGTCAGGCCTGATTGCGACCTGTCCAAGGCGCCAAAGCCGTTGAAACACGCGCCGACCGCAGTTGGCGCCGTGGTCCTACGTTGCAGCCCCGCGCCGCATCTATTCTGGGAGTGCCAGGTCGTTGCAGGCAGTGACGGTGGCTACTGAAAGCGAACGAGCCAGCCACTCCCCGAAGGCAGTGCGCTGGCTCGCTTGTTTCACGGTGCTGTGTTTCAGGGCGCGTTGCGGGGGAACATGATGTCCCGCACCGAGAAGTTCGAGTACTCCTCGGCGAAGCTGACGACGGACTTCCAGGTCGCGGCCATCTTGGTGCGCTCTGACGGGGAGAGCGAGTCCGAGTCATCCTTGTCCGCGAGCGCGGAGGCGCGGGCGGCGTCGCTGAGCGCCTTGTTGAGCTGCGCGACGGTCGGCGTGTCGGTGTTGAACTTGTGACTGGTGTACTTGTGCACGCGGCTCATGGCGTCGTCGATGAACTGCCCGTCGCCGTAGTAGTCGAGGAACTCGCTGAGCTCGCCGCGGCTGACCTTGCCGTCCCGGTTGCCCTCGCGCTCGGCGGCCTTCAGGAGCCCGGAGAGGAGCTTCACGCCACTGCGCACTTCGTTCAGTTTCACGTTCGCCATTTGGGGAGAATCTCCGCGGAAATGTCCTTCCGTGTTTTCGCCGGGCGGTGCGGGTTGTTGCGTCAGAAGCACTCGACGAAACGGCCGAGCGCGGCGAAATCCCCCTCGACGGCCAGTCGCTTTTTCTTAAAGGCCCGCTCCACGTCGAGGGTCCCTTCGACCATCCATTGCAGCGCGTCAGCGATGAGGCCGATGGTCACGATGGGGAAGGGCGGAATCCCGGGGCGGGCCACCACTTCGCCGCCAACGAGGGTGAGGTGCCAGTTCGGAATCTCTGCGCCCTTCACGAAGAAGGCGACGTCTCCCCCGACCTTGGCGAAGGCCTTCGGGCGGGCGCGCAGCAGCTGCTCCAGCTTCCGGAAGGCGGCGGAGACATCGGCCCTCGGGGGTTCCTCGGGGGGGCTCATGCGCAGGCCGCCGAAACCCGGGCCCACCACTCCCGCGGAGGTGCATCACCCGCGAACGACTTGAGGGCGCCGGCGACGGTGAGCTCCGCGGTGTTATTGCCCAGATTGTGGATGAGCACGCTCGGGGTGACCTTTGATTCCAGCTGTCGCCGCCAGCCCTCGTAGGCCTGCAGGTACTCCACCACCTCGCGAGCGGCGGCTTCCTCGTTCGTGTACGCGCCTCCACTCCCCAGCCGGAAGAAGCGCCGGTGCGGCCCTCGCCGCTCCACGAAGTAGAAGGCGTAGGTGTTCACGCCGTAGCCCCAGCTGCCTGTCAGGACGTAGTCGTCGGTGCCCGCGCGAAACTCCGGAACCATGGGCGGCTTGGGCGATTGACCCAGCAGGTGCTCCGAACCCCAGATGCCCTGCGCGAGGGGGACCAGCGGCGCCGCCGGCTGCAGCGGAAAGTCCTGCCGGAACGCGCCCTGGAACCAGTCGCGGAGCTCCATTCAGTCCACCAGGACGTTTTCCCGACCGTAGCGGCTCATCCGATCATCGAAGTAGCCCAGGATCCCCGAACGTCGCTCGAAGATCTGATTGAGCTCGTCGTGCGACATGAAGGGCCCGAAGTGTTCGCGGGCGTGGTCGTAGTGCAGGTGATACAGGCCGTCGTAGGTGCGTCGAAGGACGCGATGCACCGGCCCGGAGCCAAACGCGTCGCTCTGCTCCAGCGTGGTGAAGGTCCCCGGCCTGAGCATCGACGAGTTGTCGCTCAACATCGGGCGGTATTCCCCGTCCACCCAGTGCTTGCCGCGAAGGAAGTTCTGCTTGTTGCGGTCCGGATTCTGGAAGGGCACGTCCACGACCCGGGTGTCGGAGAGGAACATCTCCCGGTCCAGCCCCCAGTGCTCCGGCGCCACGTCTCTGAGGAGATGCGCGTCAGGGACGAAGTAGAGCAGCGCGCCCTCTCCGAAGTGGCGGTCGCCTACCTGGAGGTTTTGCCGGAGGGCCACCGGCGGCACGTGGTCCATGCCCATCATCCGCGTGACGCCGTAGGTGACGTACTCCATCGGCGTCCGGCCCCAACCGTCGTGCTCGTGGTAGTCGCGCGTCGGCTTGAAGAGCGCCTCCCGCGTCCGCCCGGTCTGGTCGTTGTAGACCTTCACCTTCCAGAGCGGCGTCTGGTTCCCGTTGGCGCTGAAGTCGTGCGCTTCCACCACCCGGCCGTTGAACAGGTCCGTGGCGATGGCGTAGTGCGCCGCGTCGACCTGGCTTCCGCCCGTGACGCCGGCGCGGATGAGCTCCCGCATCTCCGCCCGGGAGAACCCCGCGTCGAGGAGAATCCGGGCCTTCTGCCCGACGTGCTCCATCAGCCGGAAGTTGCCGACCGACGCCGGGTTCACTCCGTCCTGGCCGAGCTCGCCGAGCCCCACCAGGTGGGCTCGCTGGACCGCAGCCCCCTCGGCCTGGGTCAGCTCGCGGCCCAGGACTTCACGCGCCAGCGACCGGACATCCCGGGTGGGGAAGGGCGGCCGCTCATTCGCGACGATGGGCGAACCCCGGACGACGATGGGCGTGGATGCCTGCGAGGCCTCCGCCCGCTTGAGCGTGGGAAGGTCCACGAAGGTCCGGCCGAAGCGTGGGGCGGGACTCGCCAGGGCGACCGGATTTGCGCCGCGAGGCGCCTTCGGACGTCCTTGCAGCCGCTGCACCCTCAATTCCACGCCGAACCCTCGTTCGTTGTGCCGCCCAAACCCTGTTGTCTCGCAGCTTTGGGCAGAAGTTGTGTGCGGTTCGGGACACCGCCGCCGCTCTCAGTTCATGAGTCGCCAAGACCGCGCGGCTCCCGCCGCACCTCTGAGCGGCTCGTGCCGATAAGAGGACATGCGCACGCCCCGCGTCAGCGTGGTGATGACCGTCCATAACGGCGAGCGCTTCGTGCGTGAGGCGGCGGCCAGCGTCCTCGCCCAGACGCTGGCGGACCTCGAGCTCATCGTCGTGGACGACGCCTCCACCGACGGGACGCTCCGGGCGCTGGGCGCGCTGCACGATGACCGGCTCCGCCTCCTGCCGCTCCCCCGGAACGTGGGGCCGTTCGAAGCGGCGAACGCGGGACTTGCGCTGGCGCGCGCGCCGTACCTCGCCCGGCTGGACGCGGATGACCTCGCGCTCCCCCACCGCTTCGAAGAGCAGGTCCGCTTCCTGGATCGCCACGACCGCGTCGGCCTCCTCTGCGCCGGGTGTCTGCGGATTGACGCGGAGGGCGGAAGGCTTGGGCTGCAGGAGGTGCCCGAGTCGGACCTCGCCATCCGGATGCGCTGCCTCCTCGCGCCGCCTTTCGTGCACTCGACCAGCATCTGGCGCCGCGCGTTGGGCTTTGCCTACGACGGGCGGCTGCGCGTGGCGGGCGACTACGAGCTGTGGTGCCGGGCGCTCGCGCGCACGCAGGGCGCGAACCTGGCAGAGCCGCTCATCTGCTATCGCGAATGGGAGGGCGCCATCTCCGCGCGCAAGGCAGCGCTTCAGCGCGCGTTGCATGACGACATCGCCTTCGAGTACCTGGTCCGCGCCTGGCCGCAGCTGAGCGCGTCGCGCGAGGCCCACCGCGCGCTGCGACACTGGGCGGTGCGGCGCTCTCCGGGGGAGCCGGTGCCGTCGGTCGCCGTCCCGCTGGTCAGGAGCCTGGAGCGGGATTGCCAGTGGCTTGCGCCTTCGCCCGCGCAGCCCACGCTCATGGAGCGCGTCCTGACGCGGGTGGGGGAGTGGGGCCAGCCCATCCGTCAGCTCGCGTGAGCTTCCCCTCGAAGGACGCGCTGGACCTGCTCCCGGTGATTGGCGTGGGCGCGACGGGGCAGGTGCGGCGCGCAGGTGCGCACGTCATCAAGGTGGCCCACGCCGACGCTCAGGCGCGCGCCCGGCTCCGCGAGGAGGTGCAGCTCACCCGCCTGCTGCTGCGCGAGGGCATCCCCGCAGCGCCCATCCTCGCCGCCCGCAGCGACGCGCTGCTGCGCCGGCACTTGCCAGGGCCTCCGCTGTCGCAGAGCACGGCTCCTCGAGGCGCCCGGCTGCGCGCGCTCTTTGCGCTCTGGCTTCAGGTGCGGGCCTTCCAGCAGCGCCACGCCCTCCGGCTCGACTTCACGCCAGCCAACCTCTACTGGGTCCACGGCGGGCCTGTCTTCGCAGACCCTGCGCGACGGCCGCTCCCTCCCGTCTTCCGCAGCGACACGCTCGAGGGCTTTGCCCAGGAGTGGGCTGCGTACCTGCGGTCGCCTCCGCGCAGGACGGGGAGGGTGGAGCCGTTCTGGCTCCCGCCGAGCGGGCGGTTTCACGTCGAGGTACCCGTCGGGCCGGATCCACGAGGGCAGGTGCTCTGGCGCAACGAGCGCCTCCTCGCGCGGCTGGGGTTGCGGTGGAAAGACGCTGCGCTCCTCGCGCTGGGGAACTGGAGCACGCAGGCCAAGCCCACGGAGACGCGGCTCGCCACGCGCTACGTGGACATGATCCGCTTTGATGAGCGCAGCGGGCCCAAGGGAGATGGGCGCTGCGTGTACCTCGGCGAAGTCCAGGGGCAGGAGCTCACGCTGAAGGGCTGCGGGCCCACGCCGCTCGCGTGGAAGGGACGGCAGTTCCACGAGGACGGACGGGTTTCGCTCCCGCGCGCGCTCTGGGAGGTGACAGTGGCGGATGAGCTGTCGCGGCTTGGGTTTGAGTCCCCCGAGTACCTCGCGCTGCTCTCTTCCTCCGGCACCACCTTCGATAACACGCGCCGGCGCTGGCCCGCGGCGTCCGGGATTCGCTGCGCGTCCACCCACTTCAGGCTGGGGCACCTCAGAAAGTGGATTCGCCGGCCGGGGGCGTTCGCCGCGATGCTCGCGCACGCAGGGCAGCGGGTGGTTCGTCCGGACTTCGACCCCGCGCGCCCCGCCCACCTGCATCAGCTGGTGGACCGCTTCTCCAGCACGCTCGGCCACAACACCGGCCGGACGGATGCGCTGCAGATTCACGGCTTCAACCCCACGCCCGGCAACATCCGCCTGGATGGTCATTTCATTGATTTCTCCACGGTGAGGTTCCACCGTCACTACCTCCCGGACTTCCGCTTCCTGGAGGACCGCTACGTCGCCAGAATTCACAAGCAGGTCTGGCAGCGGATGGTGCGCCTGCTCGTCGAAGTGCTCGCGGAGGGCGGCGCCCTCGCCAAGGCGGAGCTTGACCTTTGGCTCGCGCCGGCCGTGCGGCGGTTTCAGCGCGGCTACCAGGATGGCTTCTTCGCGGGGCTGGCGCAGTGCTACGGCTTCGCCGAGGACGCGGGGACCGCGCAGTCCCGCGCGCGCCTGGTGGAGACGACGGCCGCGCTGCGAGCGCTGCGCGGCGAGGACGAGGTGGTGCTGACGTTCTGGAAGCAGCGGCTCCCCGGCCCGCGGTTCGATGTATTGGGGCGCGCGCCCTTCGTCGTCCGCGCCCTGCGCGCGGGGCACCCGGAGCCCTGGCGCGCGCTCCTGGTGAATCGCGACGTCGACGGCGCCCTGCCGCCCGAAGCGGTGGCGTGCGCCGAGCGCTGGGTGGCGTGCCTCCGCCCGTTTCTGGCCCGCGCGCCGCGTCCGGCCCGCAGCTGGTCGCAGGTGATTCGGCCGCAGATGGAGGCGGAGGCGCTCGCCGGGCTGCTCTACGGGAGGACGCGGCCCCAGCGGATGACGGAGTGGAAGCGCTTCATCTCCACGTCGCGGCACCTTCCGGAGGGCAGGTACGGCTATCTGGAGGCGCGGGAGCGGGCGCGGGCGCTGGGGCACGTGGGGTTGCCCACGCTGGGTGGCGGGTACGAGTGGGTTGTGGGCCTCACCCCGGAGCTGCTCCACGGCATCCGCGAGGCTGCTCGTGTCGTGCTGGGGCGGCGGCTGGTCGGCATCATCGCGCATGGCAGCCGGGTGATGGAGCGTGGCTACCTGCGGGGCGTGGCTCCGGGCGCGTTCACGCGCGGGGACCTGCGGCTGCGGGAGCGCGAGGGCGTGCGCGAGGGCGGTCCTGTCGCGGGTGAGAGCTCAGACCTCGACCTCAAGGTGTTCGTGCGCGGGCCCACCTCCGAGCGCGAAGAGCGCCGGCTCGGTGAGGCGCTGGCCGCCCTCGGCGCCTGGTTTCCCTTGCCCGCGCGGCAGCCCCCGCGCCAGCGAATCCTCTCCACCGCCGCGCGCGAGGTTGTCAGCGCGTTCCGGCGCTGGAACGGCGGGCCGCGCAAGCGGGAGCTCGGCAAGGACGCCATCCCGGAGCCGCAGGTCGTGGTGCTCGACGACGGGCGCGAGGGCCCGGCGCTGGACTCACCGCAACGAATGGCGGAGGCGCTTCAGGCGCCTGAGGTGGGAGGGCGCTACCGTCGCGTCGCGCTGAGCCGAATCTCAGGGGGAGAAGCGCGGCCGTCGCATTCGCTGGTGATGTGCCTGCGCGACTTCACCGAGGCGCAGCCTCGCGTGGTGGTGCGGCCCAGAGGCCGGGGCTACTCCGTGGTGGAAGGCGCGGAGGGGCTGGGCGCCGCGCGCGCCGCAGGGCGGAGGTCACTCGTCGTTGAGGTGCGAGAGATGACTGCACCGTGCGCACGCCGGTAGCTGCGAGAAGTCCGCGCGCGCCAGCTGCTTTCGCGCCTCGCAGAGGGGCCCGGCGGCCCAGAGCTGGGAGAAGGCGGTCTTGCCCACGTTGCCCATCACGTAGCGCGCGTTCTCCGGCGCCGCGGCGTCGTAGATGTGGCAGCACAGCTTGAGATTGCCCAGGTAGTCGATGGCCGCGGAGCGGGAGGGGAGATGACAGGGCTGCGTGCGCTCCGCGGTGGAGACGATGGGGCGCAGCCCCACGCTCCCGGCCCGGTCGGTGTAGTGGGCGACGCGCGGCAGCCGCACAATCAAGATGAGCTTGCCGACCCGGACCTGGTGCTCCAGCTTGGACGTCTTGTCTGTCCGGCGCCCGCGGCCCGCGCACCCCAGCCGGGCCAGGAAGCGGTCCAGCCGCTCAGGCTTCGGCTCTTCGAAGGCCTGGTCGTCCGACGGGTAGAGCGTGACGCGAACCAGGTCCATCCCCACCGCCTGCAGCGCCGCGAGCGACGCCTTGTCGAGGAAGTCCCCGTTGGTGTGCAGCTCCAGCCGCGCGTTCGGCAGGTGCGCGCGCGCCTCCGAGATTCGCTCGTTGAGCCGCGGATCCGCCATGGGCTCGTTGTAATTGTGGAACGCAAACCAACCGCTGTAGTCGTGTTGCGCCAGGTCCTTCAGCAGCGCGGCCCACGTCGCGTCGACCATGCTTTCGCGTCGCTGCCCGCGGTCGTGCCACCCGTTCGGACACCAGGGGCAACGGCGATTGCAGTACGAGCCAATCTCGACCTCGATGAACTCCGGGAGCTTCAAAGCCGTCGACCTCGCGTGGCGCTGATATCACGCGGCGCTCTAGCCCTCGCCGTTGGAGGGCGCGAGAGGGCCGAAGCTCACGCTGAGCGAGCTGGAGCCCATCGCGGAGAGGAGGCTGTCCAGCTCGCCGGCCTTCAAGCTCAGCCGCCGGGTCATCTCCGCTCGCAGGAGCTCCCGGAGGGACCACCGGGCGTCGGCCAGCCAGCGCGACACGGTGGATTTGTGCACCTGGTAGAGCGCGCCGATGCTCTCCATCGACGCGTTGTGAAAGAAGTGCAGCTGCATCACCGAGCGCTGCCGCGCGTCCAGCTGCTCCAGCGCGGTGCGGAAGGCCTGCTTGAAGTCCTGCCGGTACTTTGTTCGCAGGTACCGCATCTCCACGCCTTCGGTCACCGCCGGCATCTCTTCCAGCGAGTCGGAGACCACGTCCTGCGGCTTGCGCAGCTCCATCGCCATCCGCACTGCAATCCGCCGCGCGTACTTGAGCAGCGGGCCGGCGCCGCGATAGCGGGCAATCCACCGCTCCTTGCCGTCTAGCGCGAGGAAGGAGATCCGCAGCTGCTGGAGCACGTCATCGGGTTCCTGCCCGGAGCCGAGCACCCGCTGCAGCGTCTTGCGGACGTTGGAGAGGACGGTCAGCTCGAACAGCTCGATGGCGCGGCTGTCTCCCTCCGCGCAGGCGTAGGCGAGGAACAGCTCAGCGGCGTGGCGCGACTGAAACGCGGGCTCGAGGTCGAGCGCGTTCGCTTGCAAGCGCTCGCGAATGTCAGGCGCCCGGGCGGAGAGCGCGGGAAACGCGTGGAGCCCCTGCTCGACAATCCGCTCCACTTCGTCCTGCCAGGACATCCCTGCTCCTCTGATATTGCGCTCCCGTTACGGAGCCCCTGCCCGGCGAATGTATTTGTCTGGCAACAGTGGAACAACCCCCCGGGTCCTGAACGTCCTCGGGCGATTACAGCCCGGGTGCAGCGGCCTCCGCTGGCAGTTGACTTGCCGGGGCGGGGTCCTTCACGGCGGTCAGCGCGTCCAGCTTGCGCAGAGGACGGGTGAGGGAGGCGACGAGGGCGAGCAACACCGTCAACACACCAATCCCAATCAGGATGAGGGCGATGCCGCGGCCCGGGCCGGTTCCCAACCAACCCCCGGCGAGCGCGCCGCCGTCCGCGAACAGCGGTTCGAACACGTGGTCCGCCAGCGGGCCCGCGCTGACGTAGGCCAGCGGAGGGGTGGACCACCCCAGCATGGACCGCACGGCGAACACGCGGCCCTGGCGCTCTGGCGCTACCTGCCCCTGCCAGATGGCGCCGCTCAACGCGTTGCAGGTGGGGATGGTGAAGCCGCTCAGGCACGCCGCCGCTGCCACGAAGGCGAGCCCGCCTCCGACGCCCATCAGCGCGAAGGCCACGCCCTGAACCAGCGTGAACCCGAGGATGCCGAAGACCCGGCGGCGGGGGCCGGGCCAGACCACCATCACCAGCGCACCAAGCATCAGGCCCACGCCGCCCGCTCCCATCACCACGCCGGCGGCCTGCCCGCTCAGCGTCCGCAGCGAGTAGGGCACCAGCAGGACCTGGGCAATCTCCGCGATGAGGTTGCAGAGGGCGAAGAACAGGAGGAGCGCAAACAGGTCGCTCCGTTCGCGCAGGTAGCGGATTCCCTCGGTGGCGTCCGCCCAGAAGGAGCCCTTGGGCTCTCCGGCGTCCTCGACCTTCACCGCGGGCTCCACGAACCGGGCCGAGAGCAGCGCCACCACGGCGACGCAGTAGGTGGCGAAGTCCACCCAGAGCAGCCGCTGCAGCGGCACCACGCTCATCAGGAAGCCCGCGAGCGGCGGCGCGGCCATCACGCCGACGATGGGGCCCATGTCCGCCATCGCGTTCGCGCGCACGCGGTGCTGCTCCGGGACCAACGTCGACACCGCCGCGAAGAAGGCGGAGGACTGCAGCGACTGGCCGGCGGAGCTGAGCGTGACGGTGATGTAGACCGCCCAGATGGGGAAGTGGCCCCACCCGAGCAGGAACGCGGTGGCCAGCACGTTGACGGCGGTGAACGTGTCCCCCAGCAGCATGCAGCGCCGGCGGCCCCAGCGGTCGATGAGGACGCCCATCGGCGCCGCCAGGAGGACCAGCGGCAGGATGGCGGCGAGCGAGATGAGCGCGAACTGGGTGGCCGAGCCGGTCTGTTTCAGCACCCACATCGACAGCGCGAAGCTGGTCAACCCGGAGCCGACAGACGAGACGAGCTGGCCCAGCCAGATGCGAATGAAGGAATTCAAAGGTCAGCGTCCTTGCTCAGAAGAGGGGCGGCGCAGCGGGACCGCGCCGAGCTTGTCGGTGAAGGCGCCGAAGAAGCGCTCGAAGGAGAACGCGCCCTCCTCGCTCCAGGCCTCTCCCTGTCCCTCGCTCAGCCGGGCCAGGCGGTGCCGGTGGTACCAGGCGAGCAGGGTGGGCAGCGACGCCTGCACCCGGATGCCTCTGAGCGCCCCGTCGTCCGGGAGCTGCCGGGCCAGCTGCCCGTGCAGGAAGGGCAGGTAGTACCAGGGGCAGTGGACGAGCGTGTGGTGCGCGTTGTGGTAGCCGAAGTTGAGGATGGCGACGTTGAGCCACGTCCAGCGGTAGGCCAGCGGCAGCGAAAAGGTGTGGGACTGCTCGCGCTCCACGTCCTTCGCGCGGCCGCCCCTGGGCAGCTCGCTGCGCTCGTGGAAGGCGTGCTGGAACGCATCCACGAAGCGGCTGATGAGGATGAAGGCGATGGCGGCCAGGAGCAGCCCCGCCAGCGCCGCCGGCGCCCAGACGCCGAGCGCCACGAAGAACGCCGCGCGCACAAGCAACACGCCGCACAGCCGCACGCGCCGGTCGGGCGCGCCGAAGCGGAGCATGGCCACCAACCCCTGGAGGCGGATGACCGGGAAGAGGACGGGGATGTGCAGCCGTTCAAACGCGAGCAGGACGCGCGTGAAGGTGCGGTAGCGGGGCGCCCTCAGGAAGCTCGCCACCGGGAAGACCTCGAAGTCGCTGACGTGGTCGTGGTGCTGCAGGTGCATCATCGCCAGGTCCTGCATCGGGTAATAGACCCGGCCGTTCACCCAGGAGAGCGCGGTGCCGAGGAGCAGGTTGACCCGCCGCGAGCGCGCGATGAGGCCGTGGATGCACTCGTGCTCCAGGTAGCTGGAGACCACCATCGCGTGCGCAAGCAGCGGCACGCCGCAGAGCATCCAGGCGCCGCGCGCGCAGAGGAAGAGCCCGGCCGCGTAGGCGCCGAACGCGTAGGTGAGGGCCAGCGCGTTCGGCAGCCAGCGCCGCTGCGCCACCACCTTGGCGGGCGGCAGCGTGACGCGGGAGCGGCTGGCCACGCTGCTGCGCGCGGCGAGCACCACACCCAGAAACAGGGCGCCGGCTCCCAGGAGCGCGGTCACTTCAACGGCGAGAGCTCTCATCACCGGCCTTCCGTCGGGTTTCGGTTGCGTCTCAAGGAATGGATCGCCCGCTCGAACGGGTAGCCGGGGAGCGGGAGGCGCTGCCGGCGCTGGTGCCGGTAGAGCTCGGCCGCGTCGATGTCCACGCCCAGCTCCCACAGCCGCCCCGCCGCGTCGAGCAGCCCGTCGGTGGCGTTCAGGACTCCGAGCGCTGGGAGCCGCTCGGGCAGGCCGGAGAGCCGGCCGGTCGCGCCCAGGCGCTCCAGCTGCTCGCCCTCACCCAGCTCCAGCAGGAGGCCGCCCTCGCTGCGCCGCAGCGCGCTCAGGTCCGCGGACTCGTCGCCCGGCTGCGCGCGCGCGGCTTGCGCCATCGCATCTTCGAAGGTGAGCGCGCCGCGCAGGTACGCTGCTGCGTGCGCCCCTGCGCCCACGCTCACCACCTCATCCGGCTCCGCGCCCCACTCGCGGAGCAGCTCCGCCAGCGCGCACTGCGCCGCGCAGGTGAAGGGCACAGCGTCCGCGCCCGGGTCCAGCAGGTCCTTCAGCTCCGGGCTCTCCTCCAGCTTCACGCGACACCGGTCGAACGCCGCACGGAAGGCCGGCTCCCGCTCGTAGAGCGACACAAACCCGGAAGCGGTGAAGCGGGGAGGGAGGAGGAAGACCAACGTCGGCCGTCGCCCCACCGGGGGGTGCACGCCGTCCGCCGCCAGCGCCGCGCACAGCGCGCTGCGCTCCTTGAAGCGGAGGGCCCGGCGGTACGGGAGCGGCCGTCGCCCGGCGCTCTGGCTGAAGACGATGTCGTCCGTCTCCGCCTCCGGCGAAGCTTGCAGGTGGGCGAGCAGGTTCTGCTGCACGCGGGCCAGCGCGGCAGGCGTGGCGGCGGAGAGCAGCAGCAGCCGGGTCGCCCGCCCGCGCTCGCGAGCCGGCGGACGCGGTGGCGGCTCTTCCAGCACCAGGTAGGCGTTCGAGGTCCCGTCGCCGAAGAAGCCGAGCCCGGCGCGGGCGGGCGCGCCATTGACCGGGAGCGGCGCAGCGCGGGTGTGGATGCGGAACGGCGTGTCCTCGAGCTCGAGGGCGGGGTTCTGCTGCTCGAAGTGGAGCAGCGGGGGAACCTGCTTGTGGCGGAGCACCGCCATCGCCTTGAGCAGCATGGCGAACCCGCTGGAGGTGCCCAGGTGCCCCAGGTTCGGCCGCACGCAGCCCAGGGCGCAGTAGCCAGTGCGGTCGGTTTGCGCGCGGAAGGCTTCAGTGAGGATGCGCACCTCCACCGCGTCCGTGGAGAGCGAGGCCATCCCCTGGCCCTCGACGTACTGCAGCTTGTCCGCGCTCACGCCCGCGACCGCGAGCGCCTCTGAGACGAGGTTCACTTGCGCCGCAATGGCCGCGCCGCCTCTGCCGTTGTGGTTGATGGCGGAGCCGCGGATGACGCCATGGATGAAGTCGCGGTCATCGATGGCCTGGCTCAGGCGCTTGAGCGCCACCACCGCCACTCCGCCGCTGGGTACGGTGCCTGCGGCCTTCGCGTCGAAGGACCGACAGCGCCCATCCGAGGAGAGCAGCGCGGTGTACTGGGCGGGCTCGCCGGAGCCGGTGGCGCGGTAGCCCCTCTCCGTGGAGGGCGAGACCTCCGACGCGCCGGCCAGCGCCACCTCGCACTCGCCCGCGAGCACCGCCTGCGCGGCCAGGTGGAGGGTGAGCAGCCCCGTCGTGCAGCAGGACTCCACGGTCAGGCTGGGGCCCTGGAGGTCGAGGTGGCGGGAGACCGTCGCGGCGATGTCCGTCCCGAAGAGCACGTCGCGGTCGGTGGGCTCCGCCACGCGCGGCAGGTTCTCCAGCAGGTGCTCCTTGATGCCTGCCCCCGCGTAGATGCCGACGACCGCAGGCCGCCGGGCGTAGCCGGAGGTCTCCAGCGCTTCGAAGACGCACTCGAGCAGCTTGCGCTGCTGGGGGTCCATCAGCGCCGCGTGGCGCGCGGAGACGCCGAAGAGCTCCGCGTCGAACTCCTCCACGCCCTCCACCACGCCGCCCGCAGGGACGAAGCGCGGCGAGGCCAGCTCTTCCGGGGTGACGCCGCGCTCGCGCAGCTGCTCCGGCGTGAAGGTGGTGATGCACTCCACGCCGCCCAGGAGGTTGGCCCACAGCTGAGCGTCTGTGTTGGCGCCGGGGAAGCGACACGCCACGGCAATGACGGCGACCTGTTCAGACTCCGGACAGAACGGTGAGGTCATCGCGAACCCGCCTCAACCGTGCGGCTCACTTCACGAGAGGTCTGTTGTCGCATTCGGCTTGAGGCTCCATTCGCCCGCACTTCGCGAGCACCTCCTCTCAGTGGGAAGTGGGCGAATTGTGTTGCAGGGCCGTCGCACGTTTTTATTCGTGCAACACAAATCAGACGGCGCCCACCTGGAATTCAAGCACTCGCAGCACCTGCGAGGGACTGGAGCTCTGGTTTGGCGCCGAGACGGGTAGAAGTCCTCGAGAACATCCGGCAGCGCGCGGTGGCGTCGCCGCGGTCGGTGGCCATCGTTGAAGGCGCGCGCACGGTGGACTACGGCACGCTGCTGGCCTGGTCCTCCGCCATCAGCGCGCGCCTGCAGGCACTGGGCGTAGGACCCGAGGTGCGCGTCGCCCTCGCCGCGGACCGCTCCGCCAGCTCGCTGGCCGGGCTGCTGGGCATCCTCGGCGCAGGCGGCGTCGTCGTCCCGCTGGAGCTGGAGGCGCCGCCTGCTCGCCTGACGCGCATCCTTGAACGCACGCGCCCGGCGGCGTCCGTCGTCGCCACCGCGGAGGCTGCGGGCTCGCTGGGCGCCCTGCTGGGGACGCCGCTGGTGATTTCGTCTGAGTACCTGGGCGCGCCCGCCGCGGACTGGCCCCGCGCACGCTGCTCAGCGGATCAGGCCGCATGCGTGCTGTTCACCTCCGGGACCACCGGAGAGCCCAAGGGCGTGGTGCTCACCCACGGCGGGCTGGACTGGAACGCCTGCCTCTCTTCAGCGCACTACCAGCTCACGCCAGAGGACCGCCTCCTCCTCTTTGCGCCGCTCTGCTTCGACGTGGCGCTGGAGGATGTCTTCTGCGCGCTCTCCAGCGGTGCGGGGTTGGTGCTCCGTCCGCCCGGCGCACCGGAGTCCTTCTCCGCGCTGAAGGAACGGGTGGAGCGCGAGCGCGTCACCGTCCTCGACCTGCCGACGGCGTTCTGGCACGAGTGGGTGGCCGAGCTGCGCCGCCCAGGGGCCGAGTTCCCCCGCACGGTCCGCCTGGTGGTGGTGGGCGGCGAGGCCACGTCGGCGGAGGCCTACGAGACGTGGCGGCGCGCGAACCCCTCCTGCGCCTGGTTCAACACCTACGGCCCCACCGAGACGACGGTGGGCGCCACGCTCTACGCGCCGACGCCGGGCGTTGCGCTCGACGGTGCGCCCTCCATCGGACCCGCGCTCGAAGGCGCGCAGGCGCTGGTGTTGGACGAGTCCCTGCAGGAGGCGGCGCCCGACGTGGAGGGCGAGCTCTACATCGGCGGAGAGGGCGTGGCGCGCGGGTACTGGCAGCAACCGGGGCTCACCGCAGAGCGCTTCCTCCCGCACCCGTTCGAGGCGGGCGCGCGCCTGTACCGCACGGGTGACCGGGTGGTGCGAGACCGCGAAGGCCTGCTTCACTTCCGCGGCCGCCGGGACCACCAGATTAAGCTGCGCGGGCACCGCGTAGAGCTGGAGGAGATTGAGCGCGCGCTGCTGGCCGCCGTTCCGCTCAAGGCCGCGGTGGTGGCGCTGAGGCAGGAGCTGGCCACCGGCCCTGCCCTCGTGGCCTACCTGGTCCCCGCGCCCGGGCACGCCGTGGTGGTGGACGCGGTGGCCGCCGTGCTGGCGCGCTCGCTCCCGGAGTACATGCTGCCGTCCGCGTACGTCATCTGCGACGCGCTCCCCAAGAGCGTCACCGGCAAAATCGACCGCGCGCGGCTGCCGCCTCCTCCGCCGCCGAAGGCCGGACGTGCCGAGGAGGGCAAGGCGCCCGCGGCAGGGGCACAGTCCGCGGTGGCCGGGCTCTTTCGCGAGGTGCTTGGCACGGAGCCGGTCTTTGCGGACTCCGGCTTCTCCGAGCTCGGTGGGACGTCGCTCGCCGCGCTGCGGTTGGCGGGGCGCGCGAGAGAGCTTCTGGGTCGCGAGCTGCCGCCCGGGCAGATTCTGCGGCTGCAGACGCCCGCCGCCCTCGCCGCGTGGCTTGTGGCGGAGCCGGCGGCCTCCAAGGACTTCCCGCCCATTGTCCCGCGGGCACCCGGCGCGGCGCTGCCGCTGTCTTTCGCGCAAGAGCGCGTCTTCTTCATGGAGCAGATTTCTCCGGACCTGCGCGCGTACCGCTTTCAGGCGGCGCTGACCTGGGTGGGACCGCTCAACGCCGGCGCGCTCCGGCAGGCCCTGGACGCGCTCATCCGCCGGCACGAGATTTTGCGCACGACGTTCGCGCTGGAGGATGACCGGCCCGTCCAGCACGTCCACCCGCCGCAGCCCGCAGCCCTGGACGTGTTCGACCTTTCGACGCTGGGCGAAGGCGAGCGCGCGGTAGAGCTGGCGCGCATCTCCCACGAGCTCGTGCAGGCCCCCCTTCACTCGGACCGCCTGCCGCTCATCCGCTGGGCGCTGGTGAAGCTGCGTCCCGAGGAGCACCGGCTCATCCATGTGGAGCACCACTTCGTCCATGACGGGTGGTCGTTCACGCAGCTGCTGCAGGAGGTGAGGGCGCTCTACGACCGGTATGCGAAGGGCGAAACGGCCGAGCTTCCGCCTCCCGCGCTGCAGTTCGCGGACTTCGCCGTCTGGGAGCGGGCCTGGGTGGAGACGCCTGCCGCCGCGCGCCAGGAGGCGTACTGGAAGCGGAAGCTGCAGGGCGCGCCCACCCGGCTGGAGCTGCCGACGGACCGGCCTGCCTCTGCCTCCGCCAGCCACGCGGGGCGGGTGGTGGGGATGTGGTTGACGCCGGCGCAGACCGCGGCCGCCCGCAGCCTGGCGCAGTCAGAGCAGGCGACCTTGCACGTGGTGCTGGTGAGCGCGTTCAGCGCGCTGCTGGGACGCATCAGCGGCGCGCCGGAGCTGTGCGTGGGGACGACCGTCGCCAACCGGCGGCGCCCGGAGTCGGAGCCGCTCATCGGCATGTTCGTCAACACCGTGGCCCTGCGCGTGGACCTCGCCGGAGCGCCGAGCTTCAGGGCCCTCGTCCGGCAGGTGCGCGACACCGCGCTGGAGGCCTACGAGCACCAGGACCTGCCGTTCGACCGCGTGGTGCAGGCGCTGGACGTGCCGCGCCAGGCCAACTCGCTGCCGCTCATCCAGGTGGACTTCAGCAGTCATGACTCGCCGTACCCGGACCTGAGCCGCGACGGGCTGGCGGTGGCGGTGGACGACGGCCTGAAGAATGGGACGACCAAGTTCCTGCTCGGCGCCACCGCGGTGCCGCGGGCCAACGGTCAGGTGGAGATTGACTTCGAATACTCCACCGCGCTCTTCGATGAGCAGACGGTGGCAAGCATTGTCCGCGCCTACGGGCAGCTGCTCTCCACGGCGCTGGCGCAGCCGGATGCCTCGCTTCCGCACCTTTCGCTGGTGGGTGAGGAGGACGGGCGCCGGCTGCGGCGCAACGCCCTGGGGCCCGCGATGGCCGAAGGGCCATCGCTGCTCGCGCGGGTGCTGGCCCAGGCGGCACAGCGGCCGGATGAGGTGGCGCTTGTCGAGGACGGCGTGGCGTGCACGTACGCCGCGCTCGCCGCCCGCGCGGGCGCCGTCGCCGCGTCACTCAGGGCGCTGGGCGTGAAGCCGGAGGACCGGGTCCTGCTGTGCGCGGAGCGTTCGTCCGCCGCCGTCGCCTCCATGCTCGGCGTCTGGGCTGTGGGCGCGGCCTTCGCGCCGCTGGACCCGGAGCTCCCCGAAGAGCGCCTGCTGGCCATCGCCACGCAGGCCGCGCCGGCTGCGCTGGTGGTCACGCGCGCGGGCCTGGCCCCCGCCCTCCAGCGCCAGCTTCACGGTCGGGTGCTGGACGCCTCCGCGCTCCCCGCGGCGCTCCACCCTCGTCCTCTGCCGGCGCTCTCGCCTGCGCAGGCGGCGTGCGTGCTCTTCACCTCTGGCTCCACCGGCGCACCCAAGGGCGTGGTCCTCACTCACGGCGGGCTCGGCTGGTACATGGGCGCGTTCGCCGAGCGCACCGGGCTCTCCTCGCGGGACCGCGTGTACCAGTTCGCCAACCTCGCGTTCGACACCGCGCTGGAGGAGCTCTTCTCGGCGCTCTCTGTCGGCGCCACCCTCGTCCTCCGGCCGCCCGGGCCACCGCCGACCTTCGCCGCGCTCTGCGAGCACCTGCGGCGCGAAGCCGTCACGGTACTGGACCTGCCCACCTCCTATTGGCACGAGTGGACGCGGGCCCTGGAAGGGGAGGCGGCGCTCCCGGGGACGCTCCGGCTGCTGGTCATCGGCGGGGAAGCGGCGGACCGCGCGGCGTATGAGGCGTGGTGGAACGCGAAGGGGTGCGAGGTGCTCAACACCTACGGCCCCACCGAGTCCACCATCGTCGCGACCACGTTCCGCGCCCGCGCGAACGACGAGGTGGGTGCACCGCCGCCCATCGGCGCGCCGCTTGCGGGGGCCGAGGCCTGGGTGCTGGATGCCGACCTGGGCCTGGTGCCTGCGGGCTTGCCGGGAGAGCTGTACCTCGCGGGCCCTGGGCTGTCGCGAGGGTACCTGGCAGACCCCGCGCAGACCGCGGAGCGCTTCCTGCCCCACCCGTTCGTGCCCGGGGAGCGGCTGTACCGCACCGGCGACCGCGCGGTGGTCTCCGAGGCGGGCGTCCTGCGCTTTCTCGGCCGCAAAGACCACCAGGTGAAGCTGCGCGGCTTCCGCGTAGAGCTGGCGGAGGTGGAGGCGGCGCTGCATGCCGGCGCTGCGCTGCAGGGCGCGGTGGCGGTGGTGCGCGACGAAGGCTCCCCCTCCGCGAGGGTGGTGGCGTACGTCGTCCCCAGCGCGCCCCGCACCTTCTCCGCGGAGCGCCTGCGCGAGCACCTGGCCCGCGTGCTGCCGTCGTACATGCAGCCTTCGCAGCTCATCGCGCTGGAGGCGTTCCCGTACACGGCGGGGCGGAAGGTGGACCGCGCGCGCTTGCCGGCGCCTGCCGCGCCGGTGCCGGTGAGCGCTTCGCCTGCCGAGAGCCTCCACCCGTTCGCGGCGCCGCTGCTGGAGGTGTGGAGGGACGTGCTGCGCCACCCCACCGCCGGCCTCCATGATGACTTCTTCGCGCTGGGCGGGCACTCGCTGCTCGCCCTGCAGCTGGTGGCGCGGGTGAAGCGGACGCTCAAGGTGTCGCTGACCCTGAGGGATCTCTTCGCGGCGCCCACCGTCGCCCAGCTCCTGCAGCACCTGCGCGCCGCCGCCTGAGACATGTCCAAGGACCCCGTGATGACTTCCCAGGCCGCATCCCTCTCCTTTGCCGAGGAGCGCTTCTGCTTCATGGAGTGGCTGGAGGGCGCGCAACCCCGCTGCCATGCGCTCCTCGCGCTCGAGGGCGCGTTGGACGTGGAGGCGGCGCGGACCGCGCTGCAGCAGCTGGTGGCCCGGCACGCCGCGCTGCGCACCCGCTACATCCAGACGGCGGGCGGGCCGCGGCGGGACGTGGTGCCGGCGGCGGTGCTCCCGCTGACGGTGGAGCGCGCGAACGGAGCCGAAGATGAGCGCGCCTGGTTCGCTCGGCACAGCGCTCCGCGCTTTGACCTCCAGCAGGCGCCGCTGGCGCGGGCGGCGCTTCGGGAGTGCGGCCCGCGGGAGCACCGGCTGCTGCTCGTGCTTCACCACCTGGTGGTAGACGCGGCGTCCCTCGACGTCTTGGTTCGCGACTTCGCGGCCCTCTACGACGCGGCGAAGGGCTGCGGCCCGGGACCGGCAGAGACGTCGGCGCCGTACGCCGACTTCGCGCGGGAGCAGCGGGAGGCCTTCGCGCGCGGAGAGCTGGAGGGCCCGCTCGCCTACTGGCGGGGTGCGCTCGCCGGCTTGCCGCCGCCGCTGGAGCTGAACGCTGCGCCCGGCGCCGTGGAGCCCTCGTCGCATTCGGCGGCGGAGGTCAGCCGGACCCTGCCCGCAGCGGCGCTCCTCTCGCTCTGCGCCGCGGAGCGGGTGACGCCGTTCATCGCCGTCGCGGCGGCGTTCCAGGCGCTGCTCGCCCGTCGGACGGGACAGCGGGATGTCTCGGTGGGCACGGTGATTGCCAACCGGACGGACCCGCGCTTCGAGCAGACGGTGGGGCTGTTCACCAACACCGTGGCCCTGCGCACCTCCCTCGAAGGGGAGCCGTCCTTCCGCGTGCTGCTCCACCGGGTGCGGGACCGCTTGCTGGATGCGCTCGAGAACGCCGACGCGCCGTTCGAGAAGGTGGTGGAGCAGCTGCCCCTCCCGCTGCGCGCGGACGGGCGGGGGCCGGTGCGGATTGCGGTGCTGGAGGATGCGCCGCCTGCGCCGTTCGTTACGGCCTCTGGCGTGAAGCTCTCCTCACGGCGGCTGCCCATGGCAGACGCCGCGTTTGACCTCTCGCTCTTCCTGGAGCGCGCGGACGAACGGGTGAGCTTGAGCCTGGTGTACCGGACGTCCCTGCTGGACCGCGCCGCGGTCGAGGCGATGGCCGAGGAGCTGGTGCAGCTGCTCGAGAGCGCCGTCGCGGCGCCCGAGGCGCCCGTCCTCGGGATGGAGGACTGGGACGCGGAGGCGCGCGCCTCGGCTCGCCCGCTGCCAGAGGAGGACCTCATCGCCCGCATCGAGCGGAACGTGGCGGCCCGCCCGGACGCGGTGGCGCTCGTCGTCGACGGGCAGCGCGTGACGTACGCGGCGCTCAACGCCCGCGCCAACCAGCTGGCGCTGCGGCTGCGCGAGCTCGGCGCCGGCCCCGAGACCTGTGTGGCCTTGGCGCTGGGTCGCTCGCTGGAGTGGGCAGTCGGGATGCTGGGCATCCTCAAGTCGGGCGCGGCGCGGATGGCGCTGGACCCGCAGCTGCCGCCCGCGCGCAGGGCCCAGCTGTGTCAGAGCGCGCGCCCGGTGGCCTTCGTGACCGAGCGCCGCTGCGCGGAGGCGCTGCGCGGCTTTGAGGCTCCGCTTGTGCTTGTCGATGAGCTGCCCTGGCCGGAAGGACCCCTGGCCAACGTGCCCATCCTGGGCAGCGGGGACTCGCTGGCCCAGGTCGTCCACACGTCCGGCTCCACCGGCGTGCCCAAGGGCGTGATGCTCACGCGCCGCGCGCTGGTGAACAACTTCGAGTGGTACTGGCGCGCCGGCGGCGTGGGGCCGACCGACCGGGTGCTCCAGTCGCGCTCGACGTCCTTCGACGTGGCCGTCCTCGAGACGCTCGGCGCCTGGTACGTGGGCGCCACCCTGGTTTTCGCGCCGGACCCGCTGCCCGGCTCCGCGCGAGAGCTCTTCGCCTTCGCGGCCAGCGCGCGCCTGACCTGTCTGGAGCTGACCACCGCGTACTGGCACCTCATCGCCGCGGACCTCGCGCGTTCGCCCGCTCAGCTGCCGCCCTCCGTCCGCTACATCACCTCCGGAGGGGAGCGCGCGCGCCTGCCCGCGCTGGCCGCCTGGCGCGCCGCCGCGCCGCACGGGGTCCGCTGGCTCAACTGCTACGGGCCCTCGGAGACCACCATCACCAGCGCCATCTACGAGGTGGGGCCGGAGGAGCCGGTGGTCGGCGAGAGCCCCATCGGAAGGCCGTGCGACAACACGGAGCTGTGCATCCTCGACGCGGACCTGCGGCGCGTGCCGCGCGGCGCGGTGGGGGAGCTGTACATCGGCGGCGAAGGGCTGGCGCGCGGGTACCTGGGGAGCCCGGCGCTTACGGCAGAGCGCTTCATCCCGCACCCCTACGCCGCGCGCCCGGGCGAGCGGCTCTACCGCACCGGCGACCGCGTCCGCCGCCTGCCGGACGGGAACCTGGACTTCGTGGGCCGGGTGGACGAGCAGCTGAAGATTCGCGGCTTCCGGGTGGAGCCCGCGGAGATTGACGTGGCGCTGTGCCGCATCCCGGGCGTGAGGGAGGCGGTGACGGTTGCGCTCCCGGGTCCGAACGGAGAGCCGCGGCTGTGCGCGTACGTCGCGGCCGAAGGGCTGGAGTCTTCGGACATCCTGCGCGCGCTCGAGCCGTGGCTCCCGCCGTACCTGCTGCCGCAGACCGTGGTCCGACTGGACGCGTTGCCCAAGAACACCAACGGCAAGGTGGACCGGCAGCGGCTGCCTAAGCCGGAGCTGTTGCCCGCAGCGGCTGACCTGAAGGAGCCCTCGACGCCCACGCAGCGCGCGCTCGCCGACATCTGGTGCGACGTCCTGGGGCTGCCCAAGGTCTCGGTCACCAGTGACTTCTTCGCGCTCGGCGGACACTCGCTGGCGGTGATGCAGGTGGCGTCGCGGATTCGCGAACGCCTGCAGCGCGAGCTCCCTCCGCGCGCGCTCTTCGAGGCGCGGACGATTGAAGGGCTGGAGAGCGCGCTGCAGTCCGCTCCCGCGCTGTCGCCTTCCACTGGCCCGGTCGCGGTGGCGCGGCGGGCGCATCACCCGCTCACCTCCGCGCAGGAGCGGCTCTGGTTCCTGGACGGGCTCTCACCCGGCAGCAGCTGGTTCCAGGTGCCGCTGCACTTTCGCCTTCAGGGCGCGCTGGACGTCGGTGCTCTGCGCCGCGCGCTCCAGGCGCTGGTAGAGCGCCACGAGTCCCTGCGCACGCGCTTCATCACCGTCGACGGTGAGCCGCGGCAGAGCGTCCAACCGGCCGCGCTGGAGCTCTCCGAGCAGAACCTGGAAGCGCTGGTTCCCCAGGACCGGGAGGCGCAGGCGCTGAAGTGGGCGGAGGCGGACGCGGCCGCGCCGTTCGACCTGCAGTCGGGCGCGCTGCTGCGGGCGACGCTGCTGCGGCTCTCCGCGCGGGAGCACGTGCTCCTGCTGTGCCTGCACCACATCGTCGCGGATGGTGCGTCCGTGCCGCTCCTGCTGCGGGAGCTGGAGGCGCTCTATCGCAGCGCTCTGAGCGGGCGTCCCTCCGAGCTCGGCGCCGCGCCGCTGCAACCGGTGGACTTCGCCGAGTGGCAGCGGGGCGCGCAGGGCGGGGGCGCCGCGGCCGACGGCATGGCCTACTGGAGGGCGAAGCTCGCCGGAGCGCCGCCCGTCGTGGAGCTGCCGGCAGACCGGCCCCGGCCGGCGACCCAGCTGCACCGCGCGGGTTCGCGGGAGTACGTCTTCCCGGCCTCGCTCCTCGCCGCGGCGGAACAGTTCGCGGCCGCCGAGGGCGGCACGCTCTTCATGGTGCTGGTGAGCGCCTTCAAGTTGCTCATCAAGCGCTGCGCAGGCCAGGACGACGTGGTGGTGGGCTCGCCCATCGCCAACCGGAGCCGCCGCGAGCTCGAGTCGGTGGTCGGCTGCCTGATGAACACCGTGGTGCTCCGCACAGACCTGTCCGGCGCGCCGAGCTTCCGCGAGGCGTTCCGCCGGGTTCGGGAGACGGCGTTGGGCGCCTATGCGCATGAACACGTTCCGTACGAGCGACTGGTCCAAGAGCTGGCGCCGCAGCGCGAGGTGGGCCGCGCGCCCTTGTGCCAGCTGCTCATCTCGCTGGCGCCGCCCTCCACCGAGCCCCAGGCCTGGGAGGGGCTTGCCCTCACTTCCCTCCCGCAAAGCCGCAGCGAGGAGGACGTCACCGAGTTCGACTTCTCGCTGCTGCTCGGCCGCTCCGCGCAGGGGCTGACCGCCACCGTGCTGTTCAGCCGGGACCTGTTCGACCACGCGTCCGTCGACCGGCTGATGGGCCACTTCGTCACGCTGCTGACGAATGCGCTCGCGGCACCGGACCGCAACGCGGCCTGGCTGTCTGTGCTCAGCCGTGAAGAGCGCCAGCGGTTCCTGCGCGCGCCGTCGCCCTCGCCCCGGACCGAGCGGCTGGACGCGCTCATTGAGCAGCAGGTGGCTCGGGTGCCGGACGCGGTGGCGGTGAGCGCCGGCACCGACCGGTTGACGTACGCGCAGCTGTGGGCGCGCTCCGGCGAGCTGGCGCAGCGGCTGCGTCAGCGCGGGTTTCCACCGGAGAGCCGGATGGCGGTGTACCTGGAGCCCTCGGTGGAGCGCGTGGTGGCGCTGGTGGCCATCCTGCGGGCGCAGGGCGCCTTCGTGGCGCTGGACCCGGCGTACCGCAGCGACCGGTTGTCCTTCGTCATCCGCGACTGCCGCGCGGAGGTCATCCTCACCTCGGCGCGGTTGGCCGCGGAGCTGCCGGAGGGGCTGAGCGGGCGGGTGATGCTCCTGGAGCGGCCGGAGCCTGCGTCCAGCGCCCCCGCGCTCCCTGCGCCGAGTCCGGAGCACCTCGCGTACCTGCTCTACACCTCTGGCTCCACGGGCACGCCCAAGGGCGCGTCCATCACCCACCAGGCCATCTGCGAGCAGCTGCGCTGGGGCGAGGAGTTCATGGCGCTGACGGGCGACGACGTCGTCCTTCACTCCAGCTCCATCGGCTTCGATGTCGCGGTGATGGAGGTGTTCACCCCGCTGGTCGTCGGCGCCCGGCTGGCCATCGTGGGGCGGGACGTGGCGCAGGACGCGGACAGGCTGGCGCGCTTCATCCGCGACGAGCAGGTGAGCATCATCGTCGGTCTCATCGCCTCCATGATGCAGGCCGTCGTCGAGAGCCCGCACTTCAAGGACTGCACGGCGCTTCGGCACGTGATGCAGGGTGGCGAGGCGCTGCTGCCGCAGACGCGCGACGCGTTCCTGCGCACGTCCAACGCGCAGCTGCACAACTGCTACGGCGCGACGGAAATCTCCATCGACGGCACCTGCGCGACGTTCCCGCGCGGCGCCAGCGGCGGCGCGGTGTCCATCGGCACCGCCATCGCCGGCATGGGCGCGTACGTGCTGGACGACGCGCTGGAGCCGGTGCCGGTGGGCGTGGCGGGGGAAATTTGCTTCGCCGGCCGGAAGCTGGCGCGGGGCTACTGGGACCGGCCCGCGCTCACCGCGGAGCGGTTCGTCCCCAATCCGTTTTCCAGCGAACCGGGCGACCGGCTCTACCGCACGGGCGACGTGGCGCGCTGGTGGGCCGACGGGCAGCTCGAGTTTCTGGGACGCAAGGATGCGCAGGTGAAGCTGCGCGGGTTCCGGGTGGAGCTGGGAGACGTTGAGGCCGCGCTGAGCGCGCTCCCGGAAGTCCGGCAGGCGCGGGTGCTCAAGGTGGAGGGGGAGCGGCTCTGGGCGTACGTCCTGCCGCAGGGCGCGGGCCTGAGCGTGGGGGGCGTGCGAGAGCAGCTGAAGGCGAAGCTGCCGCCCTACATGGTGCCGGCCGGCATCACCGTGCTCGACGCGTTCCCCACGCTGCCCAACGGCAAGGTGAACGTCGCCGCGCTTCCGCCGCCGCAGGAGCAGGAGGACAGCCGCGGTCCGCGCGAGGACCAGGCGGACGGCCCGCTGGCCCAGCTCTGGTGCGAGCTGCTCGGCGTCAAGGCGGTGGGCTTCAACGACAACTTCTTCGAGCTCGGCGGACACTCGCTCCTGCTGGTCCGGTTGCAGAGCCGGATCCGCAAGGAGCTCCAACGCGACGTCTCCATCGTGGACCTGATGCGTCTGCCGACGTTCCGGCAGATGCAGCAGCAGGTGGAGCGCGTGGTGGGTGGCGCGGGCCGGCGAGCGGCGCCGCGCAGGTGAGTCAAACGAGTCCAACCCAGGAGGACGACATGAGCAGAGAAGACGAGGCAGACACGACGACGTACCGGGCGGTGGTGAACGACGAGGGCCAGTACTCCATCTGGCCCGCGGAGCGGCCCGCTCCCGCAGGCTGGAGTGACGCGGGGAAGTCCGGCTCGAAGGCGGAGTGCCTGGCCTTCATCGAGACGGTCTGGACGGACATGCGGCCGAAGAGCCTGCGCAAACAGATGGATGGGTAACGCGGGTCACCGCAAGGAGTGCAGAACGTGTATCGCATACAAGAAGCCAAGGTCGTCCCGCTCGCGCAGAAGGTCGTCAGTGCCTACAACGAGTGGGACCCACTCGAGGAGGCCATCGTCGGCGTGGCGGACGGCGCGCACGTTCCGCAGTGGCATGTCGCCCTGCGCGCCACCATGCCGGAGGCGCAGTGGGACTTCTTCAAACAACGCGGCGGACAGCCGTGGCCGCAGGACGAAGTGGACGCGGCCCGCTGGGACCTTGATGGGCTGTGCAAGGTGCTGGAACGGGAGGGCGTAGTCGTCCGCCGGCCCGACATCCCCGCGGCGCACGCCCCCTTCCGGACGCCCTACTTCGAGTCCGCCTCGGGGCTCTACGCCGCCATGCCGCGCGACATCGCGCTGGTGGTGGGCGACGAGATTATCGAGGCGCCGATGGCCTGGCGGTCCCGGTACTTCGAGCTCGACAACTACCGCGCGCTCTTCAGCCGGTACTTCCACGAGGGCGCGCGCTGGGTGTCGCCGCCGCGACCGCGGATGGCCGACGCGCTCTACGTGAAGGAGTTCGTCGACCCGGCGCCCGGTGAGGCCATGCGCTACGCCATCACCGAGGAGGAGCCCGTCTTCGACGCGGCCGACTTCGTGCGCTTCGGGACGGATATTTTTGTCCAGCGCAGCAATGTCACCAACGGCTTCGGCATCGAATGGATGCGCCGCCACCTCGCGCCGACGTACCGGGTCCACGAGCTGACCCTGGACGACACGCACCCGATGCACATCGACGCGTCCATCACGCCGCTGGCGCCGGGGAAGCTCCTGGTGAACCCGGAGCGCGTCTCTAGCCTCCCGCGCATCTTCAAGGACTGGGAGGTTCGCCACGCCCCGCCGCCGGTGCTGGACCCACGCCCGCTGCGGATGAGCAGCGCGTGGATTTCCATGAACCTGCTCTCCATCGACGAGCGGCGCGTGCTTGTTGAAGAGGAGGAGTTGCCGCTGCAGGCCATGCTCAAGGGGTGGGGCATGCAGCCCATCCCCGTGCCGTTCCGGCGCTTCAACGTGCTCGGCGGCTCCTTTCACTGTGCCGTACTTGACGTGCGCAGGCGGGGGCGGCTCCAGTCGTACTTCTGAGCAGCGCAGTGCGACTCCTGATGGCCATCGCCGCGGTGGCGCTCGCGGTACCCGCCGCCGCCGCGCCCGTGCGGGTGGTGGTCACCGGCATGGATGGAGGGCTGCGTCGCGAGGTGGAGAGGGCGCTCCTTCAAGTGGGCTGGGCGCCTGTCCCGGCTCCCCGGCGCCGCGCGCGCACGCCGGCCGCGGTGCGGGCGCTCGCCGGCGCGACAGGTGCCAGCGTGGTCGTCCGTGGCTCGGTGCGCGATGGCGCGCTGTGGCTCGTCGCGCTGGATGTCGACGCGCAGCCGCTGGCCTGGGGCTCCATCCCGGCGTCGGGCCGGCCGCTTGACGGCGTGACGCTCCGGGCCTTCGCCCGGCGCGCGCTGCGGCGCGTGCAGGTGCCTCCGGAGACCGAAGAGGCGCCGGTTCCGGTTCCGGTTCCGGTAGAGGCGCCGCCCGAGCCTCCGCCGCCCGAGCCTGCGCTCCCGGTGCCTCCGCCGGCAGAGGCGCCGGTAACGCTCGAGGGAGACTTCGTCGCGCGCCGGAGGAGCGGCGGCCTGAACATCGACGGCGTGCTGGATGAGCCGGACTGGGCGCTGGCGCCGGTGTTCGACCGGTTCGTGCAGAGCTTCCCGCAGGTCGGCGCTTCGCCCAGCGAGCGGACCGAGGTGCGGGTGCTGTTCGATGACGCGGTTCTCTATGTCGGCATCCGGTGTCACGACTCTCTTGCGGCCGGCATCAACGCCCGCCTGGCGCTGAGGGACAACAGCCAGGACTCGGACGGGGTGCAGGTGGAGATAGACAGCCAGCACGGGCACCGGAACGGCTACCTCTTCGGCCTCAATGCGGGCGGGGTGCAGGAGGATGGGCTCCTTCATTCCGACAACCGCTATGCCGTTGAGTGGGACGGAGCCTGGGACGGCGTGTCGACAGTGGACGCAGGTGGCTGGACCGCCGAGCTGGCCATCCCGTTGAGCCTCCTGCGCTTCGCGTCCGCTGAGTCACAGACCTGGGGTTTCGCGGTGCGCAGGGTGCTCTCGCGCAACCACGAGCAGATGGATTCAGTCCTCTTGCCGAAGGACCTGGAGGCGCGCGTCTCCCGGTATGGGCATCTGGCGGGGCTGGGAGAGCTGCGGCCGCGGCGGGCCTTCAGCGTCACGTCGTACCTCGCGCCCCGCTTCACGCTGCGGCCGCTGGGCGCGGGCGAGCGGCGGGTGGACCCCGCGCTGGACCTGGGCGTGGACGCCGCGCTGGCGCTCACCTCGGAGCTGCGGCTGACCGGGACGGTGAATCCGGACTTCGGGCAGGTGGAGGCGGACACGCTGGTGTTGAACTTCTCGGCCTTCGAAGTCTTCCTCCCGGAGAAGCGCCCCTTCTTCACGGAAGGGATGGACCTCTTCGAGCCCGTGGCGGTGAACGACTTCCCGGCGCACCAGCTCTTCTACTCGCGACGCGTGGGGCTGGTGAACCCGCTGTTCGCCGCGGCCAAGCTCTCCGGGGCCGTGGGCGGGGAGTGGCGGATGTCTGTGCTGGAGGCGGTGGAGGCGGATGCACAGGGTTCGCCCGATGAGCGGCGGGTGCGGTTTCACCCGGAACGGCCGCTGCACTTCGCGCCGGAGGACACGCTCCCCGCCGTCGCACCCGCGGAGCGCAACGCCTTCGCGCTGGTGGCGCGCGGGCCGGTGCACGCGTCGACGACGGTCGGCGCGACGCTGGCGTCCTCGCTGCCGCTCACGCGGCGCTGCCCCGCGGGCGGTGGCGAGCTCTCCGAGGAGCAGGCCGAAGCCTGCGCGCCCTGGGGACAGCACGCGCTGGCGCTGGATGTGGACGTCCGGTCAGCGAACGCCGCGTGGCGGCTGGTGGGCCAGCTGGACGCGTCGCTGCTCACGCACGGTCCGGACGGCGGGAGGACGCTGCTCGACGGGACGGTGCTCCGCCGCGGGACGACGGGCCTGGGCGCGTTCGTCCGGGGCGGCCTGCTGGGCGGCGAGCCGTGGCGGTTCAACGTCGGCTACGAATACGCGTCGCCGACGTTGGAGCTGAATCACATCGGCTACCTGCGGACCCAGAATGAGCAGACGTTTCGCGGGACGGTGGAGTACGTGCGGCCCTCGGGTGTCGGCGTGCTTCACGCGCTGGCGGTCAAGCTGGAAGGCGCATTCCTGCTGACCACGGACGGGCGGAAGCTGCCTCGGGACAATGAGCTGCACCTCACAGTGGAGCTGATGCTCCCCGGGTTCACGGAGCTGGTGTACCGGCTCTACGTCTTTCCCGGCGGCTACAACGTCCGCATGGGAGCGGGCGGGCTGGCGGTTGAGCGGCCACTGGCGTTGGGCACGTCGCTCATCCTGCAAAGCGATCCAAACCGCGCGCTGTCCGGGGGCATGTACCTCTACCTCGGGAGGAACGTCGCGCCGTCGAACGTGCTCTCGCGCGATGGCTTCCTGCTGGACTTCAACCTTCGCTGGACGCCGCACCCGCGCCTCACCACCGAGGTGCTCGTCGCCGTGGGGGGAGAGCCGGAGTTTGCGCGGTGGCTCGCCTCCACCGGGGAGGAGGAGCTGTTCGGCGAGCTCGAAGGCCGGTCTCTCACGGTGACGCTGCGGCAGCTGCTGGTCCTCACCCCGCGGCTGTCGCTGCAGCTGTACGCCCAGCTGCTCACCGGCTACGGGCAGTACGGACCGTTCTACTCGGTCCCCTCAGGCTCGGACCTGGTCCCGCTGCGCGCCCTGCGGCCCGCCGTCGCGACGGAAGACCCGAGCTTTGACCTCGCGGAGCTGAACCTCTCCGTCCGGCTGCGCTACGAGTATCGGCCCGGGTCTGCGCTGTTTCTCATGTACTCCCGGACCCAGGCGCGCGAGCCGCCGGAAGACGGCGAGGCCTCCACCCACTGGCTCAGCCCCGCGGGGCTCTTCAGCAGCGCTGCGGCGGACACGGTGCTCCTCAAGTGGATTGGAGCCACCCGGTTTGACCTGTAGGCGACTCCCCCGCTCGCCTCGAGCGTTGCGCCGTCAGGCGCATAGTCGAGAGGTGGCGCAAACCCATGCACGGCACTCTGCCGGTGTGCTTCGAGCAGAGCGAAGCGGCCCATGAGCCAAGCCTCGGACGCACTGCCGACGTCTCGACTATGCGCCTGACGGCGCAACGCTCGACGCGAACGGGGGCGGGGGCGGGGGCTAGCCGTGATGAGGTAGACCCGGTGAGGAAGTGTCGACTGGCCGGTGGAAAATTGCCGCGCGCAATGCAGCCCCTCGTGGTGATGCCCAACGTCTGGGCTGGCCAGGGAGGCGGGATGGAAGCTCTTGCGGGGGTGGGGTTGTTGGCCGGCGTCGAGGCGATGGTCGGGCACCTGCTGTTTCGCCGTGCGCTCGCGCGCCGGCCGGCGGCGTCAGCGACCCGAAGGCTTGCGCGCTACCCGTCCGTCACGGTCATCCGTCCGGTGCGCGGGCGGGACGCGGACGCGGAGCTGAACTTCGCCGCTGCGCTCGACATGGACTATCCGGGCGAGGTGGAGACGCTCTTTCTGTTCGACGATGCGACGGACCCCGGGCTGCCGCTCGCGCGCGCCGCCGTCGACGCGCACCGGGCAACCGGCCGGCCGGGCACCGCCGACGTTCAGGTGGTGGGCGCTCCGCCTCCAGGCTGGACGGGGAAGCTTCATGCGATGCGCAGAGGCGTGCAGCGGGCGAAGGGAGAGCTCATCGCGTTCGGGGACTCGGACACGCGTCCGGACCGTGAGGTCCTGCGGGTGACCGTGGAGACGCTCCTCAACACGGAGCGCGCGGGCTGCGCGTTCGCGCCCATCGTCGCCCGAGTGCAGGCGCCGACGGCGGGCGACACCGGCTACGCTCTGCTCATCAACTCCTGGTACCAGCCGCTCGTCGCGCGCGCGGCGGACGCCGAAGGCCGGATGCCCATGATGATGGGGCAGCTGATGGTGTTCACCCGCGAAGCGTTGCAAGCGATTGGCGGGATTGAATGTGCTCGCGGTCAGCTGATTGATGACATGTATCTGGGCCTGCGGCTCATTGATGCGGGGTATCACAACGTCGTCGCCCCCAGCCGGCTCCCGGTGGCGGTGGGCGGGTTGTCACTCCGGGAGTTTGCTCAGACGTTCCGGCGCTGGCTGATTTTCTCTCGCGCGGGTTTGCCGATGCGGTTCACCGCGCCGATGTGGCTTCGCGGCGCGGGCATCGGGGCGGCGCTGGTGGCGCTCGTTGTGGGTGCGGTCAGTGGGAGTGCCTGGGCGTTGGCGACGGCGGGCGCTGCGCTCGGACTCTATTGCGCGAGCGTCTGGCGTCTGGCGGCCCTCTACAGCGGTCAGCGGCTCCCGCTGCGGCACGCGTGGATGGCGCTCAGCGTGCCGCTGCTGGGTGGGTGGGGGTTTCTCTCCGGGATTCTCCGCCCCAACGTGTCCTGGCGCGGGCGGTCGTACGCTCTCAGCCGAAGCGCTCAGCTGGCGCGGTAGGGATCCATCCCTTCACGCAGTGGTGCCTCCGCAGCTGGAGCCCGCTCCGGCGGTGCAGCCGAAGCAGTGGCGCTCGATGGCAATCTCCCGCTTCGCCAGCGCTTCAAGGTCGAAGTCCCGGATGTGCTGTGGCGTTCCCTCCAGCAGCTTCATGTCCAGCATCTGGTTGAAGTCGCAGTCGTAGAGGAACCCGTCCCAGCCCACGGAGATGAGCGTGCGGCACATCACACCCGCGGCCGCGGCGGGGTTGAAGCGGGCCACCAGCTGCTGGAGGTAGCCGTCGAGGTTGCCGCTCGTCTCCAGCCATTCGAGGTAGCGGGAGATGGGCATGTTGGTGATGGTGAAGAGCGCGTTGAACTGGATGCCGTGCAGCCGGAGCAGCTCCCGCTTCCACTCCGCTTCCAGCGCCGCCTGCGCCGCCGGGAGGAAGGCGCCCACGGGGTTGGTGACGAGCACCAGCCTCAGGCCGCTTCCCTCCATGCCGTAGCCGACCTCGTTCAGGCGCTTGAGCGCGGCGACGGACTTCTCGTAGACGCCGTCTCCCCGCTGCCGGTCCGTGCCGAGCTGGCGGTAGTGCGGCAGCGAGCAGCAGACCTCCACCTGGTGCTTCGCGAAGAAGCCCGGCAGGTCCCGGCCCGGTCCGGTCTCCAGAATCGTCAGGTTGCAGCGGTCCATGACGTGGCGGCCCCGGGCGCGGCACTCTTCGACGAACCAGCGGAAACTCGGGTTGAGCTCCGGCGCCCCGCCGGTGATGTCGACCGTGGGGATGGCGCTGCGGTCCAGCGCGGCCAGACACAGCGACATCGTTTCGCGGGTCATCTGTTCGACGCGGTCCGGGCCGGCGTCGACGTGGCAGTGCCTGCACGTCATGTTGCAGAGCTTGCCGACGTTCACCTGAAGGACCTGGATGGACGTCGCCATCAGCGGGAACAGCCCCGCTTCCCCCAGGCTCTGCTCGAACTCCTTCTCCAGCGGGACCTCTCGCAGGCGCCGCAGCTGCGCTTCGCTCGAGGCCAGGGGCTGTCCCGGGGCCAGGAGCGACTGGGTGTCGCCCGGCTTCACATGCCGACCTTCTTCACGTGGTTGCGCATCTGGACGCCGTGCACCAGCGAGGAGCCCCCGCGGATGGCGGCCGCGACGTGGATGGCCTCCGTCGCCTGGTCGATGTCGCAGCCTTTCTCGAGGACGTCCTTGCTGTAGGCGTCAATGCAATACGGGCACTGGACGGTGTGCGCCACCGCCAGCGCGATGAGGGACTTCTCGCGCGCGGTGAGCGCGCCCTCCGCGAAGACAGCGCCGTACCAGTCGAAGAACTTCTTGCCGAGCTCCGGCGCGTTCTTGGCGATGTCGCCGAAACGGCCGAGGTCTGCGGAGTGGTAGTAGTGGTCGTGTGCGTCAGCCATGGGAATGGTGCCTCGCGGCCGGTCGCCCACAGGCGCCAGCTCGCAATCAAAGGGGAAGGGTGAGGGGGGAGTTGCCTCTGGGGCACGACTTCAGGGCGCCTGGGACTGCAGCGGGGTGGTGCCCTGCAGCAGCGGGCTGGCGGAGGTGATGTCTCGCCATGCGTTCAGCGCGGCCCGCGCGGCGCACAACTGCACGGCGGCGGCCTGGCGGCACAGCCTGACGAGCACGGACCAGGAGGCGCGGGCGTCATCCTCCGAGTCCAGGTCCCGCAGCGGTCGCAGCAGGCGGAGCGGGCGGCCGTGCTCTGCGAGGAGCGTCCGGAGCGCGGCGCACAGCGTACCGGTGCGCCAGGGCAGCCCGCGCAGGAGCGGGAGGTCCGCAGCGTTCAGGGCGATGAGGTAGAGCCCGCCGTCGACCGCCGGCCCCAGCACCCAACCTTGCGGGCTGCGCGGGTTCAGCGCCGCGCGCAGCTCTGCGGTGCCGAGCTCCGGCGCGTCGCTGCCGATGACGATGAGCCGTTCGAAGCCGAGCGCCTTCGCGTCGTCCAGGGCATTGAGCAGGCGGGCTTCGAAGCCCTGGCCGCGCTGCGGGAGGCAGGCCGCGCCCTCAGGGAGGAGGTCCGGGTCGGACAGCTCGCCCTCGAGCGCGAGCACCAGCCGTGCGCTCCCCTGGACGGCCTCCGCGGCCTCGACAGCCCGGGTGAGCAGCGCGCGTTGGACCTTGAGCGACCGGCCATCGCTCAGGCCGAGGGCCTTGCGTTCGAGCTCGGGGGCGCGCGCGAAGAGCACCACCGCGGTTTTGGGCTGCCGCTGGGCCATGGGGTGGGTTGAGTATCCCCGGTTGCCGGGTCGTACGCCATGGAGTACTCGTCGGCTTCCTGCTCTTGGAGGCCAACACATGTCGAACGCCCAGCTCACGCTCGATGCCGTCCGCAATTATTACGGGCGGGTGTTGAGCACGACTCAGGATCTCCAGACCAACGCCTGCTGTGCGATTGAAGCGCTCCCTCCGCACCTCGCGAAAATCAACGCGTTGTTGCATGACGAGGTGAAGGCGAAGTTCTACGGCTGCGGTCTCCCGCTCCCCGCCGGGCTGACCGGCGCCACCGTGGTGGATTTGGGCTGCGGTTCCGGGCGGGACACCTTCATCCTGTCGAAGCTGGTGGGAGAGACGGGGAAGGTGATTGGGGTGGACATGACCCCGGAGCAGCTCTCCGTAGCGGAGCGACACCTCGAACACCACCGGAAGGCGTACGGTTACGCGCGCTCCAACGTGAAGCTGCTGAGCGGCTACATCGAGGACCTGGCCGGCGCCGGCATCGCCTCCAACTCGGTGGACCTGGTGGTGTCCAACTGTGTCATCAACCTGTCTCCCGACAAGCGACGCGTCTTTTCTGAGGCGCTCCGGGTGCTCAAGCCGGGCGGCGAGCTGTATTTCTCGGATGTCTTCAGCGGGCAGCGCGTACCGCCGGAGCTCGTGGAGGACCCGGTGCTGCTGGGCGAGTGCCTGGGGGGCGTCCTCTACCTTGAAGACTTCCGCCGCCTGCTCGGGAACCTGGGGTGTCTGGAGTACCGGGTTGTGTCGAAGCGGGTGCTGGAGCTCGGCAACGCAGAGATTGAGCGCAAGGTCGGAATGATTGACTTCTATTCTGTGACCGTGCGGGCCTTCAAGCTGCCCCTCGAGGACCGCAGCGAGGACTACGGGCAGGTCGCGACGTACCGGGGCACGCTCGAGGAGAGCCCGCACGCGTTCACGCTCGACGACCATCACGTCTTCCGCGCCGGGCTGCCCACGCGCGTGTGCGGGAACACCGCGGCCATGCTGTCGGAGACCCGGTTCGGTCCGCACTTCCAGGTGGCCGGCGACCGGTCGCGGCACTTCGGGCCGTTCGACGCCACCCCCGTGTTGGCCGGTGCCAGCACGGCCTCCGCTCCTGCAGCGGCGCCGAGCACCAAGAGCTCCTGCTGCTGATGGAGGGCGCCCGCGAGGTGACGTCGCTGCTCTGGGGCGGCCTCTTCAGTGGAGGGCCGGTGGCCGGGCTGGCGCTGAACGTCGTGCTGAGCCTGGGCGCGCTGGCCCTGGGCGCGTTCCTCGGCGTGCCGTTGGGCGCGCTGCGCGCGGTGACGCCGCTGTGGCTCCACGCCCCCGTGGCGCTGGTGCTCGCCGTGCTCCGCTCCACGCCGCCGCTGCTGCTGGTGCTCTGGTGCTACCTCTTCATCCAGCTGGTGCTCGTCCTCCCGCTGCAACCGCTGTGGATTGGCTGCATCGCGCTGGGGCTCTACGCGCTCACGCACATCTCGGACATCGTGAAGGCGGGGATTCGCGCCGTCCCGAGAGACCTCATCCGCACGTCCTACGCGCTGGGGCTGACCCGCGCGCAGACTGCGCGCCACGTGCTGCTCCCGGTCTCGCTTCGGGTGATGCTCCCCGCGCTCATCTCGTTTGGCAGCGCGCTCTTCAAGGAGTCTTCGGTCTGCTACGTGATTGGCGTCGTGGAGCTGGTGCAGCTGGGCTTACTCCGCTCCACGTTGGAGCCCGGCCGGCTGCTGCGCGACTACGCCCTGGTGGCCGCGCTCTTCTTTGTCGTCTGCTCTGTGATGACGCGGCTGGCCTCTGTGCTCGAGGCGAAGGCCCGGCTGCGGGGGACGGGGCTCAGCCCAGCCCCCAGCGTGCGCCGCGCCGCTCCAGCAGCTTGAAGCCAAGCGACATCGCCGCGCTCATCCCGACGAACGCGAGAGAGACGAGGGTGACGGCCTCCAGGCCCTTGAAGGTGATGCTCTCAATGCGCTGGGTCTGCCAGGTGAGCTCCGGCAGAGAGATGACCAGCGCCAGCGCCGTGTTGTGAAGGTTGTGGATGAGGCGGCTGCCCAGCGCAGGGAGGCTGATGCGCAGGGCCTGCGGGAGCAGCACGCTGAGCGACACCCGCAGCGGATGGAGCCCCAGCGCCAACCCGGCCGCCTTCTGCGTGGCCGGCAGGGCCTGGATGCCTGAGCGCACCGTCTCCGCCACGAAGGCGCCGTTGGTGAGCGTCAGCGCGGCGCAAGCGGCGCTCAGGGCCAACCCGTCCCAGGCGTTGAGCGTGGCCGAGAGCGTGCTGCCCAACAGCTGAGGAAGCCCGAAGTAGAAAAACAGAATCCACGAGAGCGTGGGCACGTTCCGGAAGAGCTCGACGTAGACGCCGCAGGCCGCGCGCGCGGTGCGGCGCTCTGACACGCGTCCAAGGGCGACGCCCGCGCCCAGCACCAGCGAGCCCGCGGTGCTGACCGCGGTGAGCACCGCCGTGTTGAGCAGGCCCGCGAGCAACCAGTCGCGGTAGGGCTCCCGAAAGGGGAGCCCCCAGTCGAACGCGTAGCCCATCCGCCGGGTCAGTCAGGCCAGACGAGGAGCTGGCCTTCGCCGTAGGTGTCCTTGGGCAGGCGCGGGCGCGCGTCGGTCGCCAGCGGGAACTTTCCTTCGGGGCCGAACCAGGCCTGGTAGATGCGCTCGTAGGTGCCGTCCTTCATCACGTCCTGGAGGGCGAAGCTCACCTTGTCGCGCCACTTGGAGTCATTGGGGCGGACGCCGATGCCGTAGAGGCCGGGGCTGTAGATGGGGCCTACCGGTTCGTAGTCCTTGCCCTCTGACTTCATGATGCCCAGCAAGATGACGTTGTCCTGGGTGAACGCGTCCACCTTGCCCTGGCTGAGCGCGAGGAAGGCGTCGCCGTCGGTCTGGAAGGCGACCATCTGCGGGTTGGGGTCTCCCACCTTCTTGAGATACTCGGCGCCCGCGGTGAAGGCGTTGCTGCCCTGCTGCACCGCAATCTTCTTCCCGGTCAGCTCGCTGACCTGCTTGAACCGGCCCCGCTTCGCGTAGAACTGCTTGCCCGTCCAGAGGTAGGGCGGCTCCGCATAGTCGATGGACTCGTCGCGGCTGCGCGTGTGGCTCATGCTGGAGACGGTCATGTCCACCCGGCCCGCGGCGAGGAAGGCCACGCGGGTCTTCGAGTCCACCTTGACCAGCTCCACGCCGACCCCGAGCTTCTCCGCGACCGCGCGCGCGAGGTCCACGTCGAAGCCCATGTGGTTGCCCTGCTCGTCGAGGTAGTTCATCGGCGGCACGGTGTAGCCGACGCCGACGACGACCTTCTTCGCGGTCAGGACCTTGTCGAGGACGGAAGTGGGGTCGGCGGGCTTCTCCGCCGGTGGCGGAGGCGGCGGAGCGGAGGCGCTTCCACAGCCCAGACAGACGACGGCGAACACGGTGATGGTTTTGAGGTGTTTCATTGAAATTCCTTGGGTCAGAAATCAACCTGGCCTTGAAGGCGGATGAGGTCCACGCCGTGAATCCCGCCGGTCACCTCTTCCACGAGGTCCAGCTGGACTTTCAGGTTGTGCTCTTTGATGTAAACGTTGACGCCTGGGTTGATGAAGAGCTGGCTGTCGCCCATCCGAGGGACGCGCTGGTCCAGGCGAAACACCGGCTGGATGCGCTTGTAGAGGTAGCCAACGCCGCCCATCCAGACCAACCCCTCGGTGATGTTCCCGGTCAGCGGGTCCTTGGAGGCGAGGTAGTTCGCCTCGCCTCGAGCCGTCAGCCGGCCCGGGCCCATGGGGAAGTCCACCGCCATGTCCGCGCCCCAAGACGAGCGGAAGCCGCTGCCCACCTGGTTCGCCGCGCGGACTCCCGGTTGATACACGCCGTTCAATGCGAGGTCGATGACGGTGCCCTCGCCGAAGTACGCATCCGACGGCGTCTTGGCCTTCTTTGACCCCAGACTCACCCCGCCGCGGGCGACGAACAGCGGCGCCTCGTGGGGGAAGTTGGTGAGCTGCCGGTTGTCGAACGCGCCCGCGGCGTAGGTGTACATCCCGCCCGCGACCTTGCCGTGCAGCATCACGCCGGTGACGTTGTCCGCCAACCCCAGCGCGCTCACGTCGTTCGACACCGGGCCGCGGTCCGCCGTCATCTGCTGGCTGTCAGAGACGAGGATGTCTCGCGAATAAGGCGCGTCGAACATGCCGGCGCGGACCTCCAGCGTGTCTCCGAGGACCGGGCAGTTGGCGTAGGCGTTCTCCAGCTGCACGGCCGGTGTGGTCCCGGTCCGGTCGATGTTCTCCAGCTTCCATTCCAGGTTGAAGCTGCAGATGAAGACCTGGCCCTTCGCCTTGAAGCGGGTGCGGCGGACCAGGAAGTCGAACGTGTTGGCGGCGATGCCGGGCTGGGTGAGCTCCAACCGCGGCTGAATCCTCAGGCCCAGGTCGAGCTTGAAGTCGTCCTTTTCAAACACAGGGACGGCGAGCGCGCTCGCGGGGATGAGAACAGCCAGTATCAATGCCAGACAGCTGCTTCGGGGCGAGTCCACAGAAACATCCTTTGTGTTGGCAAGGCACGGCCGGCGAACCCCCGGTGGCGGGGTCCGAAGGGCGACGTGGGAGTGAGCGGAGAGACACGCTTCCGCGGCAAAGCGCGGGCTCGTGCAGACGCGGAGACGGGCAGCGCTAACGGGCCGGCGGGCCTTGCGCGGAGACGCTCGAGAGCAGGCAGAGCGCGGCGGGCATCCGCACGTCGCGGTGCGCGGCGCTGGGCCGCGTTGCGAGGTGAGCGCCCACGTGCTGCCAGTACAGAGGGTCCAGCACGCCGCTGAGCACCGCCACGTCATGCGCGGCGTCGACGTCCTGCCGGGCGAGCAGGAGCCGGGTGCGCAGGCCCGCTTGCTTCAGTGCAGCGGTGAGGGCCGTGAGCAGCCCGCCCGTCCGCCAGGGCAGCGCGCCGAGGACTTTGGCCGCCGCGTCCGTGGGGAGAGAGAGCAGGTAGAAACCGCCGTCCTCCGAGGGACCGGCGACGGCCTCGTCCGCGCCTGCGCGGACCGCGAGCTCCACATCCCGGGGCGTCAGCGTCGGCGTGTCGGTCCCGAGCATGACCACGCGGCGGTAGCCGGCTTCGCGCGTGGTGGCGACCGCGTGGAGGAGCCGGTCGCCGAAGGTGGCGCCGCGCTGCTCGAAGCAGAGCGCCGCTTCTTCAGGGAGCGCGCCCAGCCCGTCGTGCGCGACGACGAGGTCGAACGCGGCGCGCGCGGCGCCGATGACGGAGAGCGTGTGACCGAGCATTGACCGCAGGAGCTGGACGCGCTCGCGGCGGGGGAGGCCGACATCCTTGGCTTCGAGGGAGGGCGCGCGCACGAACAAGAGGACTGCTGTCTGTGCGCCCGACATTGCAAGGCCTTGTAGTTGCTCCATCGAGGGATGCAAGCTACTTTTTGACGCGTCGATGATTCGTTTTGAAAGCGTGCACAAGTGGTTTGCAACGCAGCACGTCCTCAATGACGTGAGTCTTCAAATCCCAACCGGCACCGCCTGCGTGCTCTCCGGCGCGAGCGGCGCAGGCAAGACAACTCTGCTGGCGACGGTCAATGCGCTGGAGTCCATCCAAAGCGGGCGCATCTGGGTGGGCGAGTCGGAGGTATCACCGCGGATGAAGGGGCTGCGACAGCTCCGCACGCAGATTGGCGTCGTGTATCAAGGCTACAATCTGTTCGGTCACCTCACGGCCGAGCGGAACATCCGCCTCGGCCTCGAGAAGGGGCTGGGCTTGAGCAGGGCGGAGTCCCTCCAGCGCGCGCACCATCACCTCGACCGCGTGGGGCTGCTGGAGAAGAAGGACGCGTACCCGTCCGAGCTCTCCGGCGGGCAACAGCAGCGCGTGGCCATCGCCCGCTGCCTGGCGATGAGGCCGAAGGTGGTGCTGATGGATGAGCCCACCTCCGCGCTGGATTCGGAGAACGCCTCCGACGTGGTGTCTTCCATCCGCGCGCTCAAGGCAGACGGAATCACCGTGTTGATTGCCACGCATCAGACGGCATTGTTTCAAGACCTCGCTGACCGCATCGTCCGCATCGACGCGGGCCGGATTGTCGCGTGAAGGAGGGCGCAGGCCGCTGCGAGTCCGGCGCCTGCCAGGCGTGCCGGCGCGTGGAGACGATTTGTTACATGTGCTCCAGCGAGTGCGGGATTGTGGCGCACGAGCAGGGCGGCGAGGTCCGCGGCGTCTTCGGGGACGCGGCGCATCCAATGAACCACGGCGAGGTCTGCCCGAAGGTCTTCGGCGCGCTGGATATCAACCAGCACCAAGACCGCATCCGGACGCCGCTCAAGCGCAGCGGGCCGCGAGGCGAGGGCTCTTTCGTCCCCATCTCCTGGGAGCAGGCGCTGGAGGAGATTGCGGCCAAGCTGGTGGAGCTCAAGCGACTGGAGGGCCCGGAGACGCTGCTGGTGCAGTTCGGGGAGAAGCCGGACCACGACCTCGTCTACCGGTTCGCCAACGCCTACGGCACGCCCAACGTCCTTGACCACGACAGCATCTGCGACACCAACCGCCGTGAGGGCTTCGCGCTGACGTATGGCCTGCGGCACTTCCGCCCGCTGCCGGACCTGAACCGGCCGCTGCAGACCGCCGATGGCCCGCGCGTGGCCCACGACTGCCGCTACCTGCTGCTGGTGGGGGAGAACCCGCTGGAGGCCACGCGCTTTCTGTATCTCCGGGAGGGCATCCGGGGCGCGTTGCGCGCGGGGATGAAGCTGACCGTGGTGGACCCGTACCGGACCGCCACCGCCAGCCTCGCCCATGACTGGCTCCCTGCGCGCCCGGGCAGCGACCTCGCGCTGGTGCTCGCGCTCCTGCGCTTCATCATCGAACACGACAACCCGGCGGACCCCGCGCGCCGCTACCTGGACCACGACTTCCTCTCGCGCTGGACCGTGGGGTTCGAGGAGCTCAAGCGCTTTGTCCTGGCTTCGCAGACGGAGCTCACCCCCGAGTGGGCGGAGGCGCGCACCGGCATCCCGGCGCAGACGATTCGCCGCGTGGCGCATGACTTCGGGTCCACCAAGCCCGCGGCGGCGATGGTGGGGATGAACGGCGTGGGCCACCACACCAATGGCTTTCTCACCACCCGCGCGGTGGCGATGCTGGTGGCCCTCACCGGCAACCTCGACGTGCCTGGCGGGCTGTGTCTGGCGCCGCGCCCCGCGCTGGACACCGACCGCGTCCACGGGACAGGCCTGCTCTCCGCCAGCCGGGCGCAGCGGCACAAGGACCGCTACGCGGGCTATCCGTTGGCCTCGCGCGGCGTGAAGGCGAAGGACCCGAAGGACCTGCTCGAAGGCGTGACGCTGACGCACGGCGCGCACGCGGGCGAGCGCTACCGCCTGCGCAGTCTGTTCGTGATTCACGGAAATCCGCTGAGCAACGCGCCGGGGAGCGGACGGTGGGAGCAGGCGCTGACGCAGCGGGATGAGACGGGCGAGTACGCGTTGCGCCTGATGGTCTTCAATGACACGCAGCTCAACGACACCGGCTTGTATGCAGACTACGTCCTGCCGATGGCGACGTTCCTCGAGCGGCAGGGGCTCTGCCAGATTTACGTGAACGAGCCCACCGTCTCCTTGAGGCAGCCGGTCCTTCCTCCGCAGTACGAGAGCCGGACGCCGCTGGGCTGGGTCAAGCCGCTGGCGGAGGCGTGCGCCCGCGCGGGTGACCGCGAGCTGGCCGGTGCCATCCCCTACGCCTCGGATGACGAGTGGTGCGACCAGGCGCTCGCGGCCTGTCCCGGCACGGGGGACGCGCCGGATGGCCTGGCGCCCGACGGCGCGCCGCTCACCGTGGCCTGGCTCCGCGCGCACGGAGGCACGGCCTCCTGGCCCGCGCGGTACCGGAAGTACGAGCAGCTCGATACGCCCAGCCGGAAGGTGGAGCTGGTCAGCGAGCGGATTCTGGCCGCGAACCGCGAGTTCGGGACCGCGTACGAGGGCTTGCTCAGGTACGAGAGCTGCCGCTGGAACCCGGAGCACCCGGACTTCGCCCGCTACGGCGCGGAGTACCCGTTTCAGCTCATCACTGGCCGCGCGCTGGGGCACACGGGCGCCTTCACGCAGAACCTGCCGCGCATGCTCCACCGGTCCCCTGCGGTGCTGCTTTGCGCCGGGGACGCCGCGCGGTTGGGCGTGAAGCCGGGCGACTGGGTGCGGCTGCGCAACCCACTCGGGGCGCAGGTGGTGGCCCAGGTGGACGTCACCGACGGGCTGCGGAGCGGCGTCGTCCGCGCGACGCATGGCTGGGGACAGAGGAGCCCGTTCCTCTCCGGTGCGCGCGGACGCGGCTACAACGTCAACCGGCTCACCGACGATGAGGCGTTCAACGCGCTGAGCGGGAACGCGGCGCTGGGGGACATGATGGTGGCGATAGAGTTCAGCGAGGCTCCTGCAGCAGCGTCTCCACCTCTGCCGCCAGCCGGTCCAGCTCGCCCGGAGCCAGGCCCTGGTGGCGGTAGCGGAGGTTCCCCCGACGGTCGATGAGGAGCTCCGTCGGCAGCGCGTCGACGCTCCAGGGCGGCTCGGCGGCGGCGCTCTGCGCATCCACCGCCGTCCGGAACGTCGCGCCGGTGTCGCGCAGGAACGCGCCGATGGCGTCGGAGGCGGGCTGCTGGGCGATGCCCACGACCACGAGTCCGCGGTCGCGGTGCCGCTGCGCGAGCTGCTGCAGCTTCGGGAAGGAGAGGCGGCAGGGGGCGCAGTAGGTCGCCCAGAAGGAGAGGACCAACACCCGCCCGCGCTCCTCCGAGGGCTTCCAGGCGCGGCCGTCCAGGAGCGTCCAGGTCGCGTCCGGCAGCGGCTGTCCCAGGCGCAAGCCGGCGTCCGCGTCCGTCGTTCGGTGGGCGTTCACGCGCCAGTCGTAGTCGGCGTAGGTGGTGCGGTAGCCACCGGCCTCCGCCCGCTTCAGCGCCGCGCTCAGCTCCGGCGCCGCGTAGAGGCGGAGGAAGGCGAACACGGTGGGGGGCTGTCCCTTCGAGCGGGCGAAGGCGGCGAAGTCTTCGCCGTACCAGTCGAAGAGGCGGGAGAGCACGAGGGTTTTGTCGAGGTGGTTCACCGACACCTGCCGCGGGTCGTTGACGTAGTCCCGGCTGGCCTGGTCCAGCTGCTGGGCCAGGTTGCGTCCTACGAAGGCTTCGGGTTTGAGCACCGGGCAGGACTGCGCGCCGCAGTTGAGGGCGAAGTGGATGCGCGCGTCCTTGAACGCGCCGCGGATGACCTCGTTCTCCACCTGATCCAGGCTCATCCTCTTGCCGCCGATGGAGAAGGTGAGCTCGCGGAAGAACGCGTCCTCGCCTTTGCCCGGCAGCGCGCGCACGGAGGGCAGCGGCCACCGCCGGAGGACTTCGCGGATGACCAGCGCGTTGTAGAGGTTGAGCCAGTAGCCGAGCGCGTCGGACGGTGCGGCGAAGCGGTCGGGCGTCTGGCTTTTCAACCGTTCGAGGTACCCGTCGAGCCGGCCCACGTCCTGCGCGTTGTCCCGCCAGAGCGGGTAGCGGACGTCGCCCTTCGGCCCGACGTACTTTGCGAGGAGCTGCTCGTACTCGTGATGGAGCGGGGCGGGGGCCCCCGCGTCCGTCGTGCGCTGGGCCGCGCACGCGGCTGTCGAGGCGAGCACCGCTGCGAGGAGGAGGGGACGCACGCTGGAACGATAGTCCAGGCGCGGCTCTTGAGCCTCGGAGTGAACTTTTTGTGGCTGGCCGCTTGAAGTTCTTCGCCGGCCCGCCTAGCACAGCGCCCCTTTGTCGCGGCCGTGGGGGGTCGCGCTCCGGCGAGGTCCATGTGAAGCGAGCGTTGCGCTGTGCGCTGGCAGTTTTCGCGGTGATGGCGGCGGGCTGTGGCGCGCCTCCCGAGGGCTCCGGTCCGACCATCACCCCGCAGGAGAAGCCGCCCAAGCCCGGGATTGACATGAAGGGCCCGGATGGCGGCGCGGTGTCCACGGACGCCGGGACGGAGCAGCCGGACGCCGGCGCGACGGTGGACGCCGGGAGCGATGCGGGTGTTTCTGAGCCGGTGGACGCCGGGAGCGATGCCGGGTTCGACGCGGGCGGGCCTCCAATGGATGCCGGTGTGGACGCCGGTGAGCCGGACGCGGGCAAGCCGACGGTCGACGCGGGGGTGGATGCCGGCGTCGATGCGGGCGTCCCCGGGACGGATGGCGGCGAGGTGGACGGCGGGCTGGCGGACGCTGGCAGCGACGGCGGGGTGGATGGCGGGAGCAATCCCTGCTCGCTCTATGAGCCGAACGACACGCCGGCTCAGGCCTGGCCGTTGGCGCCCGGGCTGCACACCAACCTCGCTATCTGCGGCGCGGACCTCGACATCTACAAGGTCCAGGTTCCGGCGATGCACGTCCTCTCGGCGAACCTCGCGTTCACGCACGCGCAGGGCGACCTGGACCTTCACTTCTCCGATGGGTCGCTCACGGACGGCGGGACGCTCAGCGTCTTCGAGAGCTCGGACAGCCGGACGTACAACGAGGAGCAGATCCTCAACATCCCCTATGCCCAGCCCACCACCGTGTACGTCGTCGTGCAGGGTTTCAACGGCGCCCAGGGGAAGTACTCGCTGGACCTGTCTGTGAAGCCTGGCGTTCCCAACCGGGATTGTTTCACCGACTGCAAGACCATCATTCAACTCTCCGGCAGCACCACGTGGGGCTCCACGCAGGCGAACACAGACGGCTATTTCATCCACACGCCGCTCAAGTACGCCTACGGCCGGCGCTACCTCATCGGGATGCTGAAGTACGCCACGCAGGCGGTGAAGGCCCGCTACCCCGCCACCGCGACCGACGCCGTGGCCATCAGCGACATCTGCCAGGCCGATGGGAAGACGCCCGGGACCGACGTCAACTCCCCTCGCCACCCAACCACCACGCATACCAGCCGTGATGTCGACATCGCGTACTACCAGAAGGACGGGAAGTCGAACTACCAGATCATCTGCGGCGCCGGCACCGACAACAACAACAACGGTCAGCCCGGGAAGTACAACGACGGCTACTTCTGCACGACGACCACCAACATTGTCGACATCCCGCGCCACGTGTACTTCATGGCCAAGCTCGCCGAGTCACCCAACTACCGCGTCATCGGTATCGACCAGACCCTGGTCACTGCGTTCAGGAATCAGGCCCTGGTGCTCTACAACAACAAGGAGATCGGCATCCTCCAGTACCGGAGGATTACCGAGGACCTGGGCTACGGAAACGCGGGCGGGTGGGCGTACCACCACCACCACATCCACCTCAGCCTCTACTGAGGGAACGGCGGAGGAAAGCAGCCTGCTCGGAGGGGGCCAGGCTGCTTTTCCCAGTCGCGGAGTTGGGCGAAGATTCGTTTATGAAGAGCGCCCCGCTGGTTGCACTGCTGTGCGTCGGTTGTGGCTCAGGGGTTCAGCTGACCACGGACCTCGCGCGGTATCAGCGCTCCGATGCCACGGAAGTCACGCTCACCCTTCAGAACCATGGGGGAGACACCGTCAGGCATTTTCTCTGCGGCGCTGAGCTCGAGCGGCAGGTCGGTTCGGGCTGGGCCCCTGCGAGCTTGGCACCTATCAACTGCATCCTTGTCGGGGGCAGGTTGAGGCCTCTGGAGTCGGCGGTGTTCACGCACGTCCTCGGGGCTGATGTGACGCTCGGGACGTACCGGTTCGCCACGGAGGTCTCCGGCTCATCGCCGCAGCGGGTGGTGAGCGAGTCGTTTCAGGTTGAGCACTGAGGGTAGCGCCCGGCGCTGTGCAGAGTTCGAGGCCAGGCTTTCGGCGCCTGCCTCGTGGTCAGCCTGCTCCAGGGCAACGCCTGCGGGGATTTCGGCAGAGCGCTGATGAGAGGGCTGCCAGCAACGGGTGAGGCTCCGGCGGAATGGCCGCCCACGCGGTTTGGAGCAGAGGCTGCTGGTGCCTGGCTCCCAGCGGCCTGCACGACGGCGGTGCAGTGGGCCTTGAGGAGGTAGAGGGGCTCAAGCATCCCTTGTGGGTGCCCGGATGTTCTCCGCGGAGGGTGCCTGGTCCTCGGTGGAGTCGACGCTGCTCCTGAATGCTGTGGGAGCCCTGCCGCTGCAATTCACCCTTCCTGGCGAACGCATGGAGAGAAGTGTGGAACTCTAGTTAGTTATATCTATATAACTAGAGTTCCACACTTTGGCTCAGTCAGTCAGAATAGACGTATGGCACGCTGAATTCGGCCGGCACGCCCGTTCGAAGTACAGGACGACGGGCTCCCCCTGCAGAGGCAACGGCGCCGACTCCACCGAGGACCAGGCACCCTCCGCGGAGAACATCCGGGCACCCACAAGGGATGCTTGAGCCCCTCTACCTCCTCAAGGCCCACTGCACTGCCGTCGTGCATTCCGCCGGGAGCCAGGCGCCCGCAGCCTCTGCTCCGAACCGCGAGAGCGCCCGGTCCGCACGCGCCTCGCCCGTTGCTGGCACCCGCGCTGAGCAGCGCTCTGCCAAAATCCCCGCAGGCATTGCCCTGGAGCGGGCTGGCCACGAAGCAGGCGCCGCCGGGCCCAGCGCACCACGTGGACTCGCGGCCAGGTCTTCAGCTCCTGGCCCCAGGCCGCCGCGAGGTGTCACTCGCCCGAGCGCAGCGCCTTGCTCCACACAAAGCCATCCGACTCCTGCGCTTGCGCGGCCAGGCGCTGCTCCTCGAGCGCGACGTCGCCCCTCACAGAACCGGCGATGGCAAGCGACGCGTCGGACGTGGCGATGCCGCTCGGACTTACGGGAAGCGTCCGGAGCGAACGGACAGTGAGGTCCAGTCCGAGCGTCAGCAGCAGGCCCGTACCGCCCTTGGCCGTGAAGGCATGGCCGTCCCAATCACCCGCCCCGTAAGCGTCGCCGACCACAATCAACCCCTCCTTCGCGAACGCCAACCCGGCCGCCGCCACGAGGCCGCTCGACGTCGTGAAGCTGCGCTCGACGAAGAGCTGGCCACTGCTGTCCAGCCCCACCACCTTGAGGGCGCGCGGGTCCTCGGTGCAGCCCTCACTCGCGCAGGAGGTCGGCCGCTTGAGGGCAATCCATGCGCGATTCTCGGAGTCCACGACGAGGGGTTGCTGGAGCTGATCCACCACCGGGCCCAGCGCGGCGGTCCACTCGCGCCGTCCGTCGGCCGCGAACTGAGCGACGGCAGCGCCCGTCGAGAAGAGCAGCTGCCCGGGGCTTGCCGAGGGCTTTCCGACGATGGTCACGCGCACCACGGCTTTGCCATCTCCCGTGAAGGCAACGCTTCCCGCAAACACGTCTGCGTCCGGCCCCGCGCTGAGGACTTGGCTCCAGCGCTCACTGCCGTCGCGCGCGAAGCGGCCGATGAGCGCCCGGGTGGGCTGCGAGGCTGACAGCACGGTTGCGGAGACGATGACCTCTCCATCGGGAGCGACCGCGAGGGCCACGCCATTCGCTTCGCTCGCCAGCGCGTGCTTGAGCTCCACCGTGCCGGACGGGTGATAGCGAAGGAGCTGCTTCGCGGTGAGCACCCACGCGCTGCCGCTCGCCTCGGTGCCGAGCGCCAGCACCTCATCGTCCTCCGGCGCCGAGCTCCACAGCTCCGTGCCCATCGCGTTGTAGCGCCGCAGCAGCGGAACGAATCCCGTGTCCGTCGAGATGCGGCCGCCCACCATCACTTCACCCTCTCCGGTCAGCGCGACGGCGTTGACGAAGTCGTCATGCGGGCCGGAGAACAGCTGTGACCATTGGCCGGAGGGGAGCGCTTCTGGCGGGGTGACGCAGCCCAGAACAAGACCTGCGCATGCGAAGAGGAGGAGCGTTTTCATGCGCTCCCGCGGTGAGCAACCCGCGAGCCAGGCCGTGGAGGCAGTGAGATCAGCCGGATATGCCGCGGTCGCGGCTCAGGAACCTGCGAGGCCCCTGAGCGCTCAACGAATGTTTGAGGGCACGCCCGCGCATCCTCAGGCCCTGCGGCGGCGCCGCAGGAAGAGCAGCAGGGCGCCGCCCCAGAACGCAGAGGGGAGGGCGCTGGCGCCGCTGCACCGGCAGCCTCCGCCGGAGACGCCGACGTCTTCGGCGAACCCGTCCGCGCGTCCGGAGAGCGTGATGGTGGTGGTCTGCGTGGTGCACTGCGCGGGCTGACCGTCGTCGCAGGCCTTCACGGAGATGACGCAGTCGGGGGGCGAGGGGTTCGGCGGGGTGAACGTGTACTCGCCGGTGGCCGGGTCCACGGTGCCGCCGCAGGTGTCGGCGCCGGTGACGGACCAGGTGAGGGGCTTGCCCTCGGGGTCCACGGCGGCGGCGGGGTAGGTGAACGGCTGGCCCGGGGTCCCTCCGGGAGGCGGCGTCGTGGTGATGTCCGGCGGCGCGTTGGCGGCAGTCACGGTGATGGTCGTGTCCTGGGTGGCGCACTGCTCTGGCGTGCCGCCGTCGCAGACGCGGACGGAGGCGATGCAGGTGCCGGCCGGGGCGGTGGAGGGCGGGGTGAACGTGTAGACGCCGGACGCGTTGATGCTGCCGCCGCAGGTGTCCGTCGTCCCCACGGTCCAGGTCAGCGTGGTGCTGTCCGGGTCCGTAGCGGTGGCCGGGTAGCTGAGCGGCTGGCCGGCGGTGACGGTGGTGGTGGCGGGGGTGCTGGTGATGGTCGGCGGGTTGTTCACCGGCGTGATGGTGACGGTGGTGGTCTGGGTGGCGCACTCGTCGGGGGTGGCGCCGTCGCAGACGCGCACGGACATCACGCAGGTGGCGGGCGGGGTGGGGCCGGGCGGCGTGAAGGTGTACGTGCCCGTCGTGGCGGCCACCATCCCGCCGCAGGTGTCGCCCGCGCCCACGGACCAGGTGGCGCTCGGGCCGTCCGGGTCCGTCACGGCCGGTGTGTACGTCAGCGGCTGGCCCTCGGTAGCGGTGACCGGCGCGGTGCTGGTGATGGTCGGCGCGTCGTTCACGGGTGTGATGGTGATGGTCGTGGTCTGCGTGGCGCACTCGTTGGGCGTGCCGCCGTCGCAGACGCGGACGACGAGCACGCAGGTGGCGGGCGGCGTGGGCCCGGCCGGCGTCATCGTGTACACGCCCGTGCTGCTGTCGATGCTGCCGCCACAGGTGTTGGCAGGGTCCAACGTGTACGTGGCGCCCGGCCCGTCGCCGTCGGAGGAGGTGACCGTGTACGTCAGCGGGACGTCCTCGGTGGCGGTGGTGGGCGGGGTGCTGGTGATGGTGGGCGGGTTGTTGGAGCTGCTGATGGTGATGGTCGACGTCTGGATGGCGCAGAGGTCCGGCATCGCGCCGTCGCAGACCTGGACGGCAGCCACGCAAGTGGGCGGCGGCGTGGGCCCCACGGGCGTGAACGTGTAGACGCCGGTGGACGCGTTGATGCTGCCGCCGCAGGTGTCCGCCGCGGGGACGGACCACGTCGTGCCAGGGCCGTCCGGGTCGAAGCGGGTGGCGTTGTACGTGTACGGGTTGCCCTCGCTCGCGCCGGTGGGCGCGGTGCTGGTGATGACCGGCGCGTCGTTCACCGCCGCGATGTTGACCGTGGTCGTCTGGGTGGCGCAGAGGTCCGGCGTGGCGCCGTCGCAGACCTGGATGGCGACGACGCAGGTGGCCGGCGGGGTAGGGCCCGCGGGCGTGAACGTGTAGACGCCGGTGGACGCATTGATGCTGCCGCCGCAGGTGTCTGCCGCGGGGACGGACCACGTCGTGCCGGGCCCGTCCGCGTCGCTGCGCGTGCCGTTGTACGTGTAGACGGTGTCTTCCGTCGCGGTGGTGGGCGCGGTGCTGGTGATGACCGGCGCGTCGTTCTCTGCGGTGACGTTCACCGTCGTCGTCTGGGTGGCGCAGAGGTTCGGCGTGCCGCCGTCGCAGACCTGCACGGCGACGACGCAGCTGGCCGGCGGTGTCGGCCCGGCCGGGGTGAAGGTGTAGACGCCGGTGCCCGCGACGATGCTGCCGCCGCAGGTGTCCGCTGCCGGCACGGTCCAGGTCTGGCCGGGGCCATCCGCGTCGCTGCGGGTGGCGTTGTACGTGTAGACGGTGTCTTCCGTCGCGGTGGTGGGCGCGGTGCTGGTGATGACCGGCGCGTCGTTGGTCGCAGTGATGTTGACCGTGGTGCTCTGCGTGGCGCAGAGGTTGGGCGTTCCGCCGTCGCAGACCTGAATCGCGACAACGCAGCTGGCAGCGGGCGTGGGGCCTACGGGCGTGAAGGTGAAGACGCCGGTGCCGGCGACAATGCTGCCGCCGCAGGTGTGCGCCGCGGTGGTGGTCCACGTCTGGCCCGGGCCGTCCGCGTCGGAGCGGGTGGCGTTGTACGTGTAGACGGTGTCTTCCGTCGCCGTGGTGGCAGCGGTGCTGGTGATGACCGGCGCGTCGTTCACCGCGGTGATGTTGACCGTGGTGCTCTGCGTGGCGCAGAGGTTGGGCGTGCCGCCGTCGCAGACTTGAATCGCGACGACGCAGCTGGCGGCGGGCGTGGGCCCGACAGGCGTGAAGGTGAAGACGCCCGTGCCCGCGACGATGCTGCCGCCGCAGGTGTGCGCCGCGGTGGTGGTCCAGGTCTGGCCGGGGCCGTCCGCGTCGGTGCGGGTGGCGTTGTACGTGTAGACGGTGTCTTCCGTCGCCGTCGTCCCCGCTGTGCTGCTGATAACCGGTGCGTCGTTCACCGCGGTGACGTTCACGGTGGTGCTCTGCGTGGCGCAGAGGTTAGGCGTGCCACCGTCGCAGATTTGGATGGCGACGACGCAGCTGGCGACGGGTACCGGCCCGGTCGGCGTGAAGGTGAAGACGCCGGTGCCGGCGACAATGCTGCCGCCGCAGGTGTGCGCGGCCGTGGTGGTCCACGTCTGGCCCGGGCCGTCCGGGTCGGTGCGCGTGGCGTTGTACGTGTAGACGGTGTCTTCGGTGGCGGTGGTGGCGGCGGTGCTGCTGATGACCGGCGCGTCGTTCACCGCGGTGATGTTCACCGTGGTGGACTGGGTGGCGCAGAGGTTGGGCGTGCCGCCGTCGCAGACTTGAATCGCCACGACGCAGCTGGCGGCGGGCGTGGGGCCGACGGGCGTGAAGGTGAAGACGCCGGTGCCCGCGACGATGCTGCCGCCGCAGGTGTGCGCCGCGGTGGTGGTCCAGGTCTGGCCGGGGCCGTCCGCGTCGGTGCGGGTGGCGTTGTACGTGTAGACGGTGTCTTCCGTGGCCGTCGTCCCTGCGGTGCTGCTGATGACCGGCGCGTCGTTCACCGCGGTCACGTTCACGGTGGTGCTCTGCGTGGCGCAGAGGTTGGGCGTGCCGCCGTCGCAGATTTGGATGGCCACCACGCAGCTGGCGATGGGTACCGGGCCGGTTGGCGTGAAGGTGAAGACGCCGGTGCCCGCGACGATGCTGCCGCCGCAGGTGTGCGCCGCGGTGGTGGTCCACGTCTGGCCGGGGCCGTCCGGGTCGGTGCGCGTGGCGTTGTACGTGTAGACCGTGTCTTCCGTCGCGGTAGTGGCGGCGGTGCTGCTGATGACCGGCGCGTCGTTCACTGCCGTGATGTTCACGGTGGTGGTCTGCGTGGCGCAGCGGTTGGGGATGCCGCCGTCGCAGATTTGAATGGCGACGACGCAGCTGGCGGCGGGCACCGGACCGGCGGGCGTGAAGGTGAAGACGCCGGTGCCGGCGACGATGCTGCCGCCGCAGGTGTGCGTCCCGAGCAACGACCAGGTCGTCGAGGGGCCGTCCGCGTCGGTGCGGGTGGCGTTGTATGTGTAGACCGTGTCTTCCGTGGCGGTGGTCCCCGCGGTGCTGGTGATGACGGGGGCCGCGTTCACCACGGTGACGGTCACGGTGCCGGTGGCGCTCAGCACGGGAGAGCCGTTGTCCGCCACGGTGTACGTGAACGTGTCGGTGCCGGCGAAGCCGTTGGGCGGCGTGTACGTGACGGTCCCGGAGAGGAGGGTGACGGTGCCGCCCTGGGCGCTGGTGGCGCTGACGCCGGTCACGGTCAGCGTCTGGGTGCCGCTCTCGGAGACCGGGCCGCCGGCGGAGTCATTGGAGGCGAGCGTGGTGGCCGAAACGGTGGCGGCGGTGTTGGGCGAGGTGGTGAGGGTGTCGTTCGTCGGCACCGGCGCGTGGTTGATGGTCACCACCGTGAGCTGCGTGCGGCAGGCCGACACGGCGGCGGCGTCGCAGACGCGCAGGCCGACGGTGCAGCTGGCGGCCACGCCCGGGGTGAAGGAGTAAGCGCCGGTGCCGGAGTTGACCGTGCCGCCGCAGGTGTCGCCCGGGTCCGCGGACCAGGTGAGCGGGACGTTGCCGTCCGGGTCCGTCGCCGCGGGCGTGTGGTTGTACGCCGTGCCAGCCGCTGCGACGGAAGGCGCGGTGCTGGTGATGTTGGGCCGGGCGTTGAACGTGGCGGCCACCGCGTGGTCCACGGTGACGTTGGTCAACGTGTACGTGTTGCCGACGACGGAGGCGAGCACGTTGACCGTGTTGTCCGTGAGCGTGAGCAGGACGTAGTCGGCCCCGGGCGTGATGGTGCAGACGGAGCTCGCGCCCTGGAGCACGGTGGCCGGGGAGCAGACGACGGTGCCGCCGGTGCCCGCGCTGCCGGTGATGGCGGGGCCGCGGAAGCGCGCGGTGACGTTGCGCGCCGCGCTCATCGTCAGCGTGCAGGTGGGGCTGGTGCCGGCGCTGCTGCAGTCACCCTCCCAGCCGAGGAAGACGTCGTTGGGCCGCGCCACCGCGGTGAGGGTGACCGAGGTGCCGCTGGAGAAGGACGCGCTGTCGCTGCTGCAGCCGATGCCGCAGTTGATGACCACTGGCGCGGAGGTCACGGTGCCGCGGCCGGTGTCGCTGACCGGCTTGTCCAGCGTCAACAGGAAGAGCGGGCCGATGCCGTCGGTGTCCGCGTCGGCGTTGTTGGTGCTGTCGGAGTCCGTCACGCCCGCGGGCGCGGCGACGGACGCGGTGTTGGTGGTGGAGCTGTTGCCCATGCCGGCGATGACCGAGGCGGTGACGGTGAAGGTGGCGGTGCCGCCGACCGCGAGGTTCACCAGCTGGTTGATGTTGCCCATGCCGGACGCGGCGCAGGTGCTGCCCGCCGTCGCGCTGCAGGTCCAGGTGATGCCGGTCAGCTGCGCGGGGAAGGTGTCGGTGACGGTGGCGCCGGTCACCGCCGAGGGGCCGTAGTTGGTGACGGTGAGGGTGTACGTGACGGGTGTCTGTCCCCAGTTGAGGCCCGCCTGTCCGTTGCTCACGGTGATGCCGAGGTCGGTGTACGTCACGCCCGCGGTGATGTTGGTCTCCACGCGCGGCCCGAGCAGCGAGGCGATGGTGGACGCCGCGACGGTGTAGTTGCCGTTGGTCACCTTGGTGGGCGGCAGGCCAATGGCGTAGCGGGAGCCGTTGGGCGGCTGGGTGGTCCACGCCGGTGAGACGGTCAGCTGCGTGCCGGTGTTGGTGACGATGGTCCGCTGCTGCCCTGCGCCCGTCCCGGTGAGGACGGTGACCGTGTACGCGACGTAGCCGTTGGCCGCCCACGCCTTGCTGCTGTCGGTGAGCGTGGAGCCGCCCTGGTTGGTGACGGTGCCCGTGTCGATGGGCGGGTCCACAATCTTGTACGTGCTGGTGGCGTTGGGGTTCGTCGTCCAGTTCGGCGCGATGGTCAGCACCGTGGCGGTGTTGGAGAGGATGGTCCGGTACTGGCCCACGCCCTGGCCGCCGGTGATGTAGACGCTGTACCCGGCGAACGCGTCCACAGTCCACGTCTTGGAAGCGTCGGTCATGGTCCCCGCGGCGCCGGCGGACGCAGTGCCGCTGCCGAGCGCGGCGGGAGCGAAGGCGCGGACGGTGACGCTGAAGGTCGCCGTGGCGCTCGGGTTCAGGTAGCCGAAGTTGCAGGTGATGGTGCCGGTCTGGCCCACCATCGGCGCGGTGCAGGACGCGCCGGGATAGGAGGTGGTGACCGACTGGAAGGTGGTGCCGAACGGAATCGTCTCCGTGGCCACCACGTTCGGCGCGATACCGGAGGTGTTGTTCTCAATGACGAAGTCGTAGGTGATGTCGCTGTCGATGTTCGCGGACTGCGGCGCGGTCTTGTAGATGGAGAGGCCCGGGAAGTTGGAGCCGAAGCCGTCGACGTAGACCTCGCCGAAGTGGCCGCTGGGCTGGCAGCGCGAAGCGAAAATCTCCACCTGCAGGTTGTCCCCCACCTTCAGCAGCGCGTTGCCCGGCGCAATGTCGAAGATGACCCAGTCGGTGTAGAGCACGGCGGTGGCGCCGGTGCCCTGCGCCTTCCAGGGCACGCCCGGGTTGTTGGCGTAGTTGTAGTTTGTGTACAGCGTGGCGCCGGTGGTGACGTTGGTGAGCACCACGAAGAAGTACGGCTGCTGGGCCGGCGCGTGTCCTGCCGCCTGTAGCGCGGGCGCCAGCACCCAGCGGACGTGGATGAGGTTGTCCACCGGGCTGACGTCCGCGTTGGTCACCACGTAGGCCTGTCGCAGCGAGTTGACGTTGGTGCTGTCCACGCCGGCGGTCTCGTTGATGACCGCCGAGGTGGTGCCGAACTTCGGCCAGCGCGGGACGCCGGCCGCGGCGCTCATCCCGGCGAAGAGCTGGGATTCGGGCACCGCGTTGGTGCGCGCGAAGGTGTAGTTGTTCCCGCCCGCCGCCAGGTTCAGCTGGGCGATGCTGGTGGGCGGCACCGCGGCGATGCCGGTGTTGTTCAAGTACGTGGAGACGGTCCAGTTGGTAAGGCTGCCGCCGCCGGACTCGAAGCCGCCGTTCAGGAAGAGCGGCTGCTTGGTCTGGAAGAGCTCCTTGACCGGGTCATCCTCCTCCGGGCTGCAGCCGAGGGCCGCGAGCAGGGCGACGAGCGCGATGCGGGTGAGGCGGCTGTGCGGCGTGCTCATGGAGTTCCCTCAGGTGCAGGTCCGCTGTCGTCGCGCTTGATGCCGTCCGGTCCATCCACGATGGTGAAGACCACCCGCCGGTTTTTCTCCCTGCCCGCGGCCGTCTTGTTGTCGGCGATGGGCTTGGTCTGACCGAAGCCCTTGGGCTCCAGCCGTGCCGCGTCGACGCCCTTGGTGACCAGGTACTTCTTGACCGACCGCGCGCGGCGTTCGGAGAGGTCCTGGTTCTTGGCCGGCTTGCCGACGTTGTCGGTGTGGCCTTCGACGAGGACGTGGGTGACTTCGGGGTGCGCTTTGAGCACCGCCACTACGTTGTCGAGCACCCGGAAGCTGCGCGGCTGGATGACGTCCTTGTTGGTCTGGAAATAGACGTTCTGGATGATGTTGAGCCGGCCCTCGCTGATGATGACCAGCTGCTTGAGCGCGCAGCCCTGGTTCTCCACCGGGCCGGGCTCGTCGGGGCAGTTGTCCAGGCGGTCCACCACCGTGTCTCCGTCGCGGTCCGGGTCCGGGCAGCCCTGGTTCGCCGCCGGGCCCTTCTCCAGCGGGCAGCGGTCCGCGGCGTCGAGCACCCCGTCCCCGTCGTTGTCCGGGTCCGGGCAGCCGTCCTCGTCGCCGAAGCGGTCCTTGTCCTCGGCCTGGGTGGGGCAGCCGTCCAGCCGGTCGATGAGGCCGTCGCCGTCGGTGTCGACGTCCGGGCACCCGCCGTTCTCTCTCGGTCCGGGTTGGTCAGGGCAGCGGTCCTCCGGTGCGATGAGCCCGTCGCGGTCAGGGTCTGGATCCACCGGCGGCGGCGCCTCCGCCACCTTCACCGGCTCCTCAGGCGTGCGGCCGTAGCGGGCGCCGATGAAGAAGCGGTAGTCCGGGGTTCCCCAGCCGCCCACCAACCCCAGCCCGGTGCCGGCGAAGAGCTGCAGCGTCCGGGTGATGTCGTAGGCCGCCATGGCGCGCAGCTCCACGTGGTTCTGGTTGCGCTGCTGCAGCGGGCGGAGGGCGGAGATGGCAGTGGACAGCGACGCGTCTATCTCCAGCGGCGGGCCCTTCGAGCGGTCCTTGTTGTAGAAGCGGTAGCCCACGCCGAAGTGGCCGGTGAGCTCGCTCTCCACCACCTGGTTCAGCTGCTCGCTGCGCGGCCGCAGCACGGCGCCCAGGTTCAGGCCCAGGCGGAGGTGGTCGAAGTCCTTCGACAGGAGGGCCTCGGGCGCGAAGACCGTGGCGCGCTCGCCGAAGTAGCCGCTGTTGCCGCCGGTGGGGAAGGTGATGGCCGGCATCAGGGCCAGGTTCACGCCGAAGTCCTGCTGGCGAAGCAGCCGCACCTTCACCAGCGCCCGCACGTCTCCCAGGTGGGGGCTGGCGAGTGTTGCCAGCGCGGTGTCCGGCGCCAGCGCGCCCGGCACGTCGGAGGGGCGGCCCTGGTAGAAGATGAGCGGCAGCTCCAGCGCGCCTTCGAGGAAGCCGAAGAGCCCCACGGAGCCGAAGAGGCTCCCGCCGACGCGGTCAGAGACCAGGGGCCCCAGCCGCGAGTCATCCGAGACCCGGTTGAGCACCAGCGGGTTGCGCGCGTAGCCCAGCCACAGGCCGACATCCCACGCGAGGTGCGGCGCCAGCGCGGCGGACTCCACGTCGATGAGCCCATTGCGGTTGGTGGAGAGGCGCAAGCGTTCGAGCGGGAAGCTCTGCACCTCCGTCGCCAGCTGCTGCGCAGAAGCGGTGAGGCTGGTGAGCAGCACGAGCGACAGCAGACATCGCTGCGTGGAGGCAGGCGCCGATGAGCTCAGCACAGGGGAAGTCCTTGTCTTGGGAATGACGGCGACGTTGTGAGCGGCGAGTCAGCGGCGAGGTTCAGCGCGACGTCCAGGCGACCACTGGGCCGAAGTTTCCGGTCGGCACCGGCGCGATCGCAACTTTCTTCCGCGGCGCCAGGGTGAGGGTTCCGGGGCGCGTGTGGGGTGAAGAATTTACGCCAGCGCCCGGCGCAGCTCGCGGCCGGTCTGCACGTCCAGCTCGACCGCCACCCAACCGCCCGGTGGATCCATCTCCGCCTGCACGTGCAGTACGCCGTCCTTCACCTGCCCGCCGGTGACGCCGTCCACCGCCACGTCGCGGCTCACCCACCGCTCGGTCAGGTCCGGCCCATACGCGTGGACGTCGCGCCAGCCGAGCACGAACAGCCACTGCGCGCCCGCCACGGTCTGCACCGAGAGGTGGCCGAAGTAGGACGGGATGTGCAGGCGCGCGCGCTCGGCGCCGGTGGCCAGGTCGAGCAGCACGACCATGCCCTTCCCGCCGATGGCCGCGACGCCGGCGTCCGCCCAGGGCGCCTCCTCGCGAAACGGGGACGCCTCGCCCGAGCCCAAGTCCACCTGGACCTCCCAGCGCGTGCTGCCGTCCGCGCAGACCGCCGCGTACGACTCCGGGCCTGCGCCGCGCTGCTCGGGAGGGGTGAGTTGGAGAATTCGCATCGGAGGGCGTCCTGCGCGTGGATGACGGCAGAGTGTGAAGGGTGGCTACACCGGAGTGCTTATAAACGTTTGGGATTGCAGGGGCTGGCTGTCGGCAACCGCCTTTTGCCCTCCCTCGAAAATCAACGGATGGCTCCGCTGAAGTTTCCCCCGGCCTTCTTGCACACCCTCGGGCTTCACCCGGGGCCTACCCGGTTCGGGCCGGGCGTGCTGCACCCTTCGAACGCGGAGCGGGACCTCACCGTCGTCTACGTCAGCTCGTGGGATGGCGTGCCTCCGGGCGTCCTGGCGATGGAAGGGTATGAGCAGCGCAGCCCGGCGGGCTACCTGCTTCACGGCAACGCGGCGGAGGTCACCTCCGTCCCGCGCCCCAACGGAGAAGTGGGCGGCGCGGCCCAGCAGATTCTGGGCGTCCGCACCTCGCAGCTGCTGCGCGACAAGCAGTTCCTGCCCATCTACGACAACACCACCGAGCAGCCGCTCAGCGTGCGCATCCAGCAGAACGCGTCGGTGATGGCCGCGCTGCAGGCGTTGGGGCGCGAGCGTCCCAGCGTCATCTCCGCCTACAAGAGCGCGCCAGGCGTCCGCGACATGGCGAGGGCTGCGGGCTTGCACCTGCTGGGCGCCAACGAGGGGCTCGGCCACCTCGGTGACAAGCACTGGGCCGGCATCCTCTTCAAGGCGGCCGGCGTGCTGCACCCGCTGCAGACCTCGTCCGTGACGGACCTGGATGCGTTCTCGCGCGAGATTGCCGGGCTGCTGGCGCAGCGGCCGAATCTGCAGACGGTGATGGTGAAGCACATCGACAACACCTCGGGGAACGGGGTGGCGCCGCTGGATGTGTCCAGCATCTCCGCCGCGGCGCGCGCCGACACCGCAACGACCGCGCGGGAGATCCGCAAGCTCCTGATGGACCCCGCCAAGCTGCAGCCCAATCCGCTCTCCCACGCGGAGTTCGTGTCGATGTTCGACAAGGGCGTGGTGGCGCAGGAGTTCATCCCGTACACGGTCTCCCCCAGCGGCCAGGGCTTCATCGATGGCGCCGGCAACTCCCAGTTCCTGAGCGCGAGTGTCCAGGTGCTGGAGGACGGGAAGATCTACAAAGGCGCCACCAGCGGCGCGCCCGGCCCGCTGCAGCCGATGATTGCCGAGGCGACGGAGAAGATTGCCGCCGAGCTGGCGAAGCGGGGCATCAGCGGCCACTTCGGCGTGGACTTCCTCGCGCTCCCGGTGGCCGACGGGAAGTGGGAGCTCTACGCGTGCGAAATCAACATCCGCCGCCTGGGCACCAACCACCCCATGGAGATGATGACCGCGCTCTTCGGCGGCGGGATGGGCAAGGACGGCTTCCACCACGCCGCGGATGGCGCCCGCCGCGCGTTCGAGGTGAGCGACAACCTGGGCGTGGAAGGCCTGGATGAAGCCCACCGCTTCGAGCCCTTCCGGGGCATGCCTGCCAGCGACCTGTTTGACCTCGCCCTCCGCCACGGGATGCTCGCCGGGCGGGACACCCCGCAGGGCGTCTGGCCGCTGATGACCGTGAGCCTGGGCCGCTACGGAAAGTCCGGCGCGCTCGCCTTCGCACCGGACCTGCCCCAGGCGCAGAAGCTGCTGAAGGAGTGGAAGCGGGTGCTGACGGAGGCCACGCGCGACCGTCGCCCTCCGAAGCCCGGCCCGCTGGAGTCCGCTCCTGCGCAGGTTCTGCCCTCCCACGCGCGCCGCGTCTCCCGCTGGCTGCGGGATGCGCAGGGCGAACGCTCTGACTTCATCCGCAGCGCGGCCTTCTCGCCCGACGGCACCTTCGTCGCGGCGGGCATCAACATGGGCACCGGCTCTTCCCTCCGCGTGCACGACCTGCGCGGGCTGGAGAAGTACACGCTCACGGGCTTCGACTCGCCGGTGCGCAGCGTCACCGCTACGAAGGACCTCATCGCCGCCGGCTTCGCGGATGGCAGCGCGCGCGTCTTCCGTGCGTCCGACGGCAAGGCGCTCTTCGCCCGCGCCGGCGCCCCGGGCGACGGGATGGTGAACGACGTGGCGCTGAGCGCGGATGGCACGCGCGTCGCCACGGCCTCGCATGACGGCACTGCGCGCGTGCTGGATGTCGCCAGTGGCGTGGAGCTCGCCCGCGTGAAGGTGGACGGGTGGGCGCGGTCGGTGGCGTTCAACCCCGATGGTCGGCTCTGGGTGGCAGACGAGAACGCGGGCGCCAAGCTGTTTGACCTGAGCGCGCCGGAGGCCCCGGTGCTGGAGCTGGGCAACGCGGGCGCGCAGCAGGTGGCGGTGTCACCGGACGGCCGGTACGCCGCGGTTCGCTTCGTCGACGGCAGCGCAGAGCTGTGGGACGTGCAGGCCCGGACGCTGCAGCAGCGCTTCGCGCGCGACTGGCCCGTGCAGTCGTTGAGCTGGCTCCCGGGTGAACAGCTGGCGCTCGGGTTCGGTGACGACACGCTTCACTTCTGGGACGTCGCGCGGAAGGGCGAGGTCAAGCTCGTCGCCCGCGAGGCGCCGGAGACGGAGAAGCTCGCGCGCCAGCAGTGGTCGCTGGGCACCGTTCACCGGGAGGGGGACACGTACAGCACCGTGTCGGCCGACGGCCAGCTGCACCGGTGGGGCCTTCAGAACGACGCCGCGTCGGTCCCGTAGAAGGCGGGCGTCAGGAGCTGCTGAGCGCCTGCTCCAGCACGGGCATCAGGCTCACGTCGCCGGCGAAGACCAGCCGGCCTGACTGCACCGCCTCCCGGAACGTGAGCGCGCCGGCCATCAGCGCCTGCAGGTCCTCCGCGCTCACCCTCACCACCGCGTCCGCGCGCCCACCCGGCGGCAGCGCCACCAGCGCACTGCCCGCCTGGAGGTAGAGCGCGCCGGCCGGCGTCTCCAGCTTCACGCAGAACCCGGCGGCCGCCGGGAGACGCGCGAGGAGCGAGGCCGCGACGGTCGACAGGTCCGCGCTCACGAGGCGAGCGTCCGCGCCTGGACAATCTTCAGGGCGTTCTCCGTCTTGTCGTACGCCCACTCGATGTCCGCCGGGAAGCCCTGCCCGGGCTCGATGCGGCGGTGGAACAGGTTCTCGATGGCGAGCCCCACCTCCAGCAGCTGCTCGGGGATGCCTTCGGGGAGCAGGCTCGCCGCCTTCCCATCCGCAAGTCGGTGGATGACCGTGCCGTCCGCGGAGATTTTGCCCTGTTCGGAGACGTCCGTCTTCTCCACGCCGCCGCCGAACTCCGGCACGGCCTGGTACGACATCGTGCGGCGGTACCCGGTCTCCGCGTCCCGCGTCTGCATGACGCCGCTGAAGCCGACATCCACCTGCTTCATGACGGTGAGCGAGGGCTGGAGGTGGGCCAGGTTGTACTGGTCCTTCACGTTGTTCTCCACCGGCGCTTCATCCCAGGCGGCAGCGAGCCCATCCGCGATGGCCTCCAGCGCGGCCTTGTCCGTCCAGCAGTTGGGGAACGAGTCGTACTGGCCGGCGCCCGACTTGAAGGGACGGTCCTCGCCCGTGTAGCTGGAGCGCACAATCTCCCGGGTCCACGGCATCTCCTCCAGCAGCGCGCGGCCGAGCGCGGTGGGCGTGCCTTCGGGCGACACCAGCGCCTCCTTCAGGCGGGTGGAGGTGAGCGTGTAGAGGCGCTCGCGGACCTCGCGTCGATAGTTGGCGTCTGTGTAGAGCCGGGAGCTCAGGAAGTTTTCGTCTGTAATCTCCCCCACAGTGGGGTCCTTCTCGAACGGCGCCATCCAGTCGTCGTAGAGGCCGGCGTCCTTCAGCAGCCGGTAGCAGCGCGGCGCCGGGATGAGGCCGCCCTCCGGGATGTACTTCGCCAGCAGCGGGTCCTGCGACATCACGGCCAGCATCATGTTCTTCTCGCCGCCCAGCGCCCGGCCGTCCACGCCCAGCGACGCCAGCTCCGCGAACGAGAGGCAGCGGTCGCCCAGGCCCTTGATGGAGCTGGCGGACTTGTAGATGACGACGTCATGCGTGCGCCGGTTGGGGTGAACGACCACCGAATGGCGTCCGCGCACCTTCCAGTCCTGCGCCGCTTCATTCCACTCGCGGTACTCGATGTTGCGGTTGGTGCCCGCTTTGAGGCGGAGGTCATCCCCCTCGCGCGCCACGCCCGCGGCCAGCGCCTCCTCGTAGGGCATCAGCGTCAGGCCGTTGGAGTCGTCGTAGTAGACCTTCGACGGCGTACCGTCCTCCCGACGGAGGTTCCGGGCGAACTCCATCAGCTGGTCGAACTTCCCGCCGGAGAGGATGGCCATCCCAGCGCCCTTGCCGAACACCACCGCGTGCGCCTGCCCGTTGGGGAACTGGGACCAGACGCCGCCCGCGCGGACCATCTTCTTCTCGTCCATCTGCGGGACGATGCAGAGGTCATTCGGGCCGGGGTTGAGCTCGCGCAGCGCATCCATGTCCGGGACGTAGAGGACGCGGTCGAACACCACCGGGCCCACCGGGTGGAGTGGGGTCACCCCTTGCGGGTTCATCAGGCGGGTGGAGGTGATGGACTCGGTGAGGCCTGCGGAGCGGCCTTTCTGGCCCAGCGCCATCGCGTAGTGCAGCGGACTCTGCTTGACGAGGTCATCCAGGAACGCGGGGTTCGGGATGAGCTGACCGTCGGAGACATCCGGGATGCGCGCGTCCAGATAGCGGCGCATCTCGTCCACCACGTCGTCCACCGCGCTGTAGGCGGAGGACATGGCGGACCGGAAGGCGGACGGCTGGATGGGCGCGGCGTCCGCGAGGGCGGTGAGCTCTCCGGCGATGCGCGCGAGGTCCGCCGCGGGCGTCCCGGCGCGCAGGTCCCGCATCTGGTGGAAGCCGGAGAGCGCCGCGTTCTCCAGCGCAGCCGCCATCGCGAGCGCCGCGGTGCGCCGCTGCGCGTCCGTCGACAGGTCGCCCACGTCGTCCACCGTCTTGCCCAGGTAGCTGGTGGCGAGCATCTCCAGGTCGCGGTCCAGCTCCCAGAGGGGCAGGCGGCGATAACCCTCTGCTGCCCCGTCGAAGGCCTGCCGGAGCGCGGCGCGCGCCTCAACGAGGTGGCCCAGTACGGCCGTGGCGGGCGCCTCAGCCTTCAGGTCGGCGATGACCTCCGCGACCTTCGCCCTCGCGGGGCCGGCGGTGTCGAACAGCCGCTCGGAGAGCGTCTGCGCGCTGGGAAGGGACTTGCAGACGATGCGGTAGAGGTCCGCGCAGAGGGTGAGCTTCTTCGCGTACTCACCGGGGACCGCGGTCACGCCGCCGCCCTGGAGGTTCTCGCGCTCCTTCTCGGTGAGCCGCGGGTCATCCGCCGACAGCGAGTCCAGCGAACCTTTGCAGCGGGAGACGAGGAAGCCTTCCAGCTGGTCGCCCACCGGTGCGCCGCGCTGAGCCGGGCTCTCGAGGAAGGCCTGGAGCTGGGGGAACTCGGGCAGGTCGCGCAGGGTGTCCAGCAGCGCCGCCACGTCGGCCTCGGGCAATTCGCGGGCGCGGTTCATTGCCTCCACCAGGCGCAGGAAGCTGTCCGGGTTGCCGCCGCCGAAGACGGTTTCGCCCACGAAGGCCGCGATGATGCCCGGCGTCTGGGTGGAGAAATTGTGGTGGATGGCGCTGTAGGGCGCGGTGGAGAAGCCGTGCGGGATGGCGCCTTCGCCGTAGACCAGCTGCCAGCTCATCGCGCGGAGCGCGGACACGGTGTGGCGCGCCTCAAGCACGGCGTTGTTGGAGAGCCGCGGGTTGGCCAGCGTCACCGCGCGGGTCAACGCGTACTCGCGCTCCGCGGCTTCGCTGCCTGCGCCC
>JBGART010000120.1:0-7792 GCA_044230055.1 Myxococcaceae bacterium
TGCTGCCGGCGGGCGCCCGCCGGCAGCCGCCCAGGACAATCCCGCCTGCCTTGACCACCCTCAGGGATAGCTGCCTCCGGGCTGGCAGCGCATCCGTCTCCGCGCAGGCGCACGGATAGCTCCGCCTGAAACCTGAGTCCCCCCGCCGCAACTGCCTCCGCGCAGGCAACACGCGCGAGACCTGCCCCAACTGCCTCCGCGCTGACACCACGGCCGTCCGGGGGGCCGCGAGCCACGACGTCCGTGCTCACGGCGAACGGGGAAGCCGCGGCACGGCGCGCGCGCTACTCTGCCTGCCGCCTTGCTCCCCGAGAGTCGACAGCACGGGCTCCTCTGCCTCCTGATCGGAGCGCTGTCGTTGGCCGCATACGGCCTCCGCGTCGCGCCAGGGCTGACGGCGGGAGACTCCGGGGAGCTGATTGTCGCCGCGAGCCAGCTCTCGGTCGCGCACCCGCCGGGGTTCCCGCTCTACGTCCTCCTGGGAAAGCTGGCCTCACTCGTCCCGGTGGGCGGCCTCGCGCTGCGGTTGAACCTCCTCTCCGCGCTCTGCGGTGCGCTCGCGGCGGGTCTGCTCGCCCGCGCGCTGCTCGCGTGGGGCGCGGACCGGATGAGCGCAGTGCTGGGCGCGGCCTTCTTCGCCAGCGCGCCGCTGGTCTGGACCTGGTCGACGCGGGCCGAGGTGTTCGCCCTCAACAACCTGCTCTGCGCGGCGCTGTTGTGGTGCGCGGCCGCCTGCAACCGCCCGGGCGCGCGCAGCGCTTTCTGGGGGCTTGGCGCGGTCACCGGCCTGGGCCTGGCCAACCACCCCACCTTCATCCTGCTCGCAGCACCCCTCGCGGTCGCGCTGACCGTATCGCCCCGAGCGCGCCGCCCCCTCCTGGAGGCCGCCCTCATCGCGTCCGGCGTGGCCGCGCTGCTCTACCTCCAGCTGCCTCTGGGCGCCCACTTCGCACCGACGGACGCCTGGGGAGAGCCCACCACCGCACAAGGCCTCCTCCATCACCTGCTCCGGGCAGACTACGGGCCGCTGCGGCTCGCCTCGGTCGGCGCCACCCACGGCTTCGAGCTCGGGGCCAGCCTGCGCGCATTCTTCGCGGACGCCGGCGCGCAGCTGGCCTTGGTGGGCGTCCTGCCCGCGGCGGTGGGGCTCGCGTCCGTCGCGCGACGTCGCGACAGCCTGCGCCCGCTCGGCCTCGCGCTCTGCGCCTGCTGGCTCCTGGGTGCCTTTGCGTTCCACGCGCTCGCCCGCTTCCCCGTGGAGCCGCCGCTGCTGCGCGTGGTGCTGGCGCGCTTCTGGATGTTGCCGCTCCTCGTCGCCTGCTTCGGCGCGGGCCTGGGCCTCACCCTCCTTCGGACCCTCCCTCGCGCGCGACACCTGACCGCCGGCCTCGCCGTGGCGCTCCTCGCCGCGCGCGGGGTCCAGCTCTTCACCGCTCCCGGTCCGCCCGCGCAGCCCGGTGGACACCTCCCGGAGGCCTACGCGCAGGCGGTGCTCGCGCCGCTGCCACCGGGCGCGCTGCTCCTCAGCCGCGGAGACCTGGCCGGCAACGCGCTCCGCTACGTGCAGCGGGCCGAGCGCCTCCGGCCAGACGTCATCCACCTCGACCAGGAGCTGCTCACCTATCCCTGGTACGTGGCCCGGCGGGAGGCGGAGCACCCGGCGCTCCGCCTCCCGGGAGGGCGCTATGCGCCGGGCGAGCCCGGGGGATTCTCCCTCGCGCAGCTCGCCGCGGCGAACCCCGGGCGCATGCTCTTCACCGTCGGCGGAGTGAAGCCGGGCGACGTCTCGCTCTCGGCAGCCTTCACCCCCGTCCCTTTCGGCTTGACGGAGCGGTGGGTGAGCTCAGGCGCGCCCGCGCAGACGTTGGCGCTCATCCGCGGCCAGCGCACGCAACTGGAAGCGCTGGAGCCGTTCGCCCGGGGGCTGGCGAGGCCCGCGCTGAGCGACCCGTGGGAGGAGGCGCTGCGGGAGGAGTACTGGGAGGCGCGCCATCGGGTGGGCCTGGGCCTGTTGACCTGGGCGCTCGCGCACGGCCAGCCGCAGGACGTGCTCGCGGAGAGCGCGGCGGAGCTGGAGGCCCTCCTCGCGGCGCACCCGTCGCCGCCCGCGGCCTACTTCAAGAACGCCGGCATCGCCTACAGCCGCCTCGGAGATGAGCTGCGGATGCGGGCTGCCTTCCGCGGCTTCCTCGAACGCGCGGCGCCGGGCGACCCGGATGCAGCCACCGTCGCCGCCGCGCTGGGACCTTCGCGCTGACGGCTACGGCTTGCCGTTCGGTGGAGGTGGCTTCTGTCCGCGGGGCGGACCTTCCACGCGCAGGGGCACGGTGGGGACGGTGATGGGGGCGAGCAGCGCCTGGGAGAGCGTCAGCCCGGCCTCTCCCTCGGCGGGGCCGAGCCGTTCGGTGAGGTCATCCAGCGCGGAGGCCAGCTCCTTGCGCGTGGCGACCAGCTTCTTGAGCTTGCGCTCCAGCTTGGTCAGCGCGTCGAAGCGCTCGCGGCTGCGGTTGCGTTCGAGGAGCCCCGCGCGCACGTCGAACGCCAGCAGGGCGTCATGCCGCAGCGCCTCTCGCATCTTCTCCACCAGCGCCATCGCCTCCGCGTCCAGCGTGCTCCACGAGTAGCCCTTGAGCCCGCGAATGCCTCCGAAGAAGACGCGGTAGTCCGGCACGCGCGGGGTGCCACCGTCGGGCAGCGCCGGAATCTCCGCGTCCTCCAGCATCAGCACCGGCACCACGCGGGTGGGGAAGTCCTCGTCGAAGACCTCGAAGAGGAGCGCGCCCTCCGGGCTCACCCGCACGGCTGCGGTCAGCGGGCCGAAGGGGAAGAAGGGCTCCGGCTCCAGCTTCGCCGCCTGCAGCAACCGGGCGCGGTCCGCCGCGGTGGAGACCTCCATCAAGTCGGTCTTCGGGCGGGGCGAGCGCTTGAGCGTCGTCATCAAGTCGCGGATTTGATCTATCCCCACCACCACATTGAGCGCCGTCCCCCGCGTGTAGGCCGCGTGGTAGACGCCGACCAATTCGTACTCGCCCGTCTCGCAGGAGATGGCGAGCACCGGCGAGCCGGAGTTGCCCTGGGAGAGCAGCGCGTCGATGACGAAGTCCGCGTGCTCGCCGTCGCGGTAGATGTGAGGGTCATACGGAGCAATCACCTTGCCGGTGCTGGTGGCGCGGAAGGCGCCGAGCGGGAAGCCGCGCACCTCCACCACGTTGCGCGCCTTGAGCGAAGCGCTGCGGCCGACCTTCCAGGGCAACACCCGGAGCGGCACCTGCGCCTTGACGATGGAGACGTCGATGACCGGGTCATTCACCAGGCGGGTGAGCGGGACGTCGTCGCGGTCGTACGCGTCGTCCTCGTTGTCGACAATGTTGAGCGAGTAGGAGACCCGCTTGCAGCCGTTGGGCACATCGCCCACCGAGTCCTCCTCGCTGGTCACCGACGGCCACTCCGCGACGTGGAAGTTGGTGACGAGCAGCGTTTCGTTGCCCTGTCGTCGGTAAGCGAAGCCCGTCCCGTGCTTCTTCACTTTCCGGCGCATCTTGCGGACGTCGCCGTCAGCGCCGTAGGCGAGGCACTCGTAGACGACCTGGCTGCGCAGGCAGAAGGAGTACGGCTCCTGGGGTTCGTTGTCGGTCCGCAGAATGTTGGGCGCCAGCGCCGCGGCGCTGTCTGCGTACTCCCCCGTACAGAGCGCGGCCACGCCCGCGTCCTCCGCGGACGCCGCCGGAGTGGAGACGAGCGCCAGCGCCACCGCTCCCCACGCCACCCGCACCAGACCTTGCTGCACGCTCGTTCTTCCCACCTGGGCCCGAAGCATGGCCAGTTGCGGGCGTCGAGGGAAGGCGCCCAAGCGTGCGTCCCGGGCGAAGTGTCCGACACTCGCCCCTGACGCGCACGGTCGTCAACCTGGCAACAGCGCCCTGCCTGCCAAGTTCAAGGGGTTCGGTCAGGGGCGAGCAGCCTGCCTGAAGGCTACTTCGTCGCCTGGGCGAGGGGCTTCAGGTCGGCCGCCAGGAAGGAGCCGGTCCCCTTCTCAGCGAGCAGGGCGTAGGCCGCATAGCTGGCGAGCACCTTCTTCACGTAGTGGCGGGTCTCCCAGTAGGGAATCTCCTCCACCCACTCGTCCAGCTCCTGCGACGGCCGGTCCTTCAGCCAGCGGAGCACCGCGCCCGGGCCCGCGTTGTAGCTGGCGGTGGCATAGACGATGTTGCCGCCGAACTGGTCCAGCAGGGAGCGCAGGTACAGCGCGGACAGCCGCAGGTTGTGGTGCGGCTCCAGCAGCGCGTCGTCGCTGAAGTCGATGCCGGCCTTGGCCGCGACGAGGCGCGCGGTCTGCGGCATCAGCTGGCCCAGGCCCACCGCGCCCGCGCTGGAGCGGACGGCCGGGTTGAAGCGGCTCTCCTCGCGGACGATGGCCTGCAGGTAGTCGGGGTCCACCTCGCTGCGCGCGGCGCTGCGCTCGACGAGCCGGCGGAACGACGGAGGGAAGGCCAGTCGCCACACCGGCGCGGTATGCGGGGTGGGCGCGCCGGAGAGCGCCTTGCGGGAGAGCGCGGCCACCTGCTTCTTGTGCCCGGCGTCGTAGAGGATGCGCAGCAGCAGCGGGCGTGCGTCGCCCGGCTTGCGGTCCAGCTCCACCTGCGTCAGCTCCTTCGGCGCTTCAGGCAGGCCCAGCCGCATCAGCTCCACGCCGGCGATGAACTGCGGGTCGTCGTAGAGGCTCTGCAGCGCGCCGTCCTGCATAAGCTCGGTCGCCTGGGTGAGCGCCGGGAGCCGACGCTTGGCGAGCAGGCCGTAGTAGGTGGCGGGCGCGCCCAGCGCGATGGCTTCGAACAAGCGGGTGGCGCGCACGCGGTCTCCGCGCTCCTCCCAGAGGCGAGCGCGCCAGTACTGCGCACGCTGGTTCGTCTCGCTGTCGCGCCGGCGGTCGACGGCCTCCAGCCGCTCCAGCGCCGCCAGCGCCTGGCCGAAGTCGCCGCTCTTGCGGTGCCACCAGAAGGTGCGGAACTCCGTCTCCGGAGCGAGGGCCTGGCCCTCCGCGGTGGCGCCCGACTGGAAGAGGAGGAGGGCGCGGCGCTGGCGGAGCTCCGGCGTCAGCGCGGCGCGCGGAAGGCGCGCGGCGGCGCGGTCCGCCCAGGAGGAGAGCGGGTGCTCCGCCCAGAGCGTGGCCAGCGCGTTCAGCTCCGAGGTGAGGTCCCCCAGCGCGCGGTGCAGCGCCGCCGTCCGCCAGAGCGCTTGCGCACGGGCGGAGGACGGGACGTCAGAGGAGAGCAGCGGCTGCAGCGCGGCGAGCGCCGGGGCCAGCGCCCCCTCGCGCTCCTTGAGGCGGGCGATGCCGAAGCATGCCTCGGCATAAGAGGTGGTGCCGCGAGCGACCTTGCCGTAGGCGTCGAACGCTGGCTCCAGCGCGCCGGCCCGCTCAAAGGAGAGGCCCGCAAGGAGGAGGCAGCGGTCGCGCAGCGCGGGGTAGTCCACTGCCAGCTGCAGGAGCTCCGGGCCCGCCACGTCATTGTCGCCCGCGCGGTGCGCGCTCAACGCGCGAAGGAAGCGCGCCCCGGGCAGCTCTGACCCGGCCAGCAGCGCGCGGGCTTGCCGGTACTCCTGGCGGTCAAAGGCCTGCTTGGCTTCGAGCAGCTCGCCGTGCGCGAAGTACGGCTCGGTGTCGAGCGCACGCGGAGGAGGCCGGGGCGCCTGCGGCCTCGCGACGGGTTTCACCGGGGCGGCGGGAGGGCGGACGAAGGCCGGCCCCGAAACACATCCCAGCGAATAGACGGCGAGGAGCACGAAGCCTCGCCATTGCCGCGAATCCATGGGTGACCCCTTTGCTGCGTCACCCGTCCGACAGAGCAACCGATATGCCCACCTCTCCGCTCATCTGCCGGGACTGCAATACACCGACGGCTTGGTGGCTAAGCCGCAGGTCGAAGGCACCCAGGGTCGTCCTTTACCCTGACCTGAGTTCGGCCTCCTGGATGGCGAATGCTCCAGGCGCGCTGCGGCGGAGAGCTCACCGTGCGGCTTTCGACTCCTCCTGCATCGCGTTCCAGAGATCCGTCTTCATCTGCAGCTGAAGCCAGAACTCCGCCGAGTTCTTGAAGGCGCGAGACGGCTTGAGCGCCATCTCGGGCGTGATGGCCCGACGGCCGCGGACAATAAGGTTGATGGACTGGACCGGCACACCGAGCTTCTCAGCGAGCGACGTCTGGGTGAGGCCCGCAGGCTTGATGAACTCCTCCTCCAGCATTTCGCCCGGTGGGACAGGCGGACGGTTCCTAGGCATTCGCATTTGTGTTTCTCGTTTCGGTTGCCGCTATTCGTTCGTCTCTATTTCGCTAGAGCGCCGATCGGTCCCCTGGCCGCTGAAGCTTCGAATCATGAAGATCCTGTTTTGGCGATGGACTGCTTGAACGTCAAGCGTTCAAACGGTCAAACAGGCATGGCTGAGGTCAGCGTCCCTCGACCAGGGTGCGGACCTTCAGGCGGTGCGGCGAGCTTGGGAACCGCTCGAGGAAGCTGGCCGCGCGCGTGCGTGCTTCATCCATCCGTTGCAGTCGCACCAGCGCCTCCACGGCCATCACCTCGCGCTCCTGCACCAGCAGCCCGGTGGCGAACTGCCGCTCGTGGCGCGCGGCGAGCGCGAGCGCCCGCGCGAAGTCCTGCGCGCGGATGGCGGCGTAGGCCGCCTCGAGCAGTTGCACCTCAACCTCCGGGCCCGGCTGCGCACGGCGGATGGGCTTCGGCGGAGGTGTCGGTGCGGGCGCGGTGTCGATCTCAGGCTCGACCGGCAGCGACGGCGGCGCAGGCTCAGCGGGTGCCGGCGCGTGCACTTCCTCCTTCGGAGCGGGCGCAGAGCGGATCTGCTCCTGGCGCACGGCTTCGTAGCGCTTGCCCGCGAAGAACCCTCCGCCTGCGAGGCTCACCGCACCCACCGCAAGGATGACCTTCGCCGTCACGGAGGCGGTCGCCGCGGATGCGAGGAGCCCTCCGCTCGCAGCTGTGCCTCCCGCTGCCGCAGCTCCGGTTCCGGTGGCGCCGGTGGCCGCGGTCGAGCCGAGCGTGGCCGCGGCCGTTCCGCCGGTGGTAGCTGTCGCGCTTGTGGCCGCGGTGGAACCGAGCGTGGCCGCGGGTCCGCTCGCCGCCGCCGTTCCGCCGGTGGCCGTAGCCGACTGCCCCGCAACGCTCGCGGCGAGGCCGAGCTTCACAGCACCCACCGCGCCCACCGCGGCGAGGCCGAGCGTCGCGGCAAGCTTCGCGTTCAGCCCGGCGAGCTGCGCTGCCGACGGCGAGTCTCCCGCGGCGCTCCGCAAAACATCGCGGAGCTCTTCGGAGGCCTCCGAGCTCGCATCCAGCAACCGATGGGGTCCAAGCGGCGTCATGAGACCCCCCAGCCCTTCTGCCTCGCGGCGACGGCCGCCTCGACGTGGCGCCGAGCAGCATGCAGCCGCGAGTACGCGGTCTGAAGCGGGCAACTCATCGCCGCGGCCACCTCGGCCATCGGCCACTGCTCCAGCTCATAAAGAACGAACGCCGCGCGCTTGTCGTCGTCCAGCTCATCGAGGATGGAGTCCAGCAGCGCGCGCGCTTCCCTCCGCTGCACGACCTCCGGCTGCGGCGCCGGCGCGGAGCCCTCAGGAACTGTTTCCACAATGTCTTCTCGACGGACGTGCGCGCGGCGGCGGTGGTCGGAGGCTGTCCGCTGGCAGATGCTGAAAATCCACGTCGAGAGCGCAGAGCGGCCGTCGAACCCCTCCAGCTTCCGGTGGATGACGACGAACACCTCCTGACACGTGTC
>JBGART010000121.1:0-7449 GCA_044230055.1 Myxococcaceae bacterium
GCAACGTGCGGTACTGGATTCGGGGGGCCCGCAAGGCTTCCCTGGTGCTCCATCCGACCCGCCGCCGCTGCGACTGCGGGGGCCTGCTCGAGGCTGGGGTGCGGCACCACTGCTGGGCGACCGGGAGGGTGGCGTGATGGGACTCAAGGACGACGCCCGGCGCGAGTACGACCGGATGCAGGCGTGCGTGATCCAGCAGCACCCGGACGCCTCGTGGGTCCGCAAGCAGTTCAGCAACGGCACCCTGCACTTCGCGTTCTGGTGCCCGACATGCCGGCGCGCCGTGACTGCGGAACGCTACCCGACCGGGGGCGCCTGGGTGACCCGTGACGTGGCGCGGCGCCTGTCGGCGCGCGACCCCGAGACGTTCGAGGTGCTGGCGGGCGAGCTGCGTTACCGGCTCTGTGTCCGCTGCCGCACCACGGTGCCGTGCGACGGCCACCACATCGCGCCGCGCGCCCTGTTCCCGGACGCCGACGAGTGGCCCATCCTGCCGCTCTGCGACACCTGCCACCGGCGCTGGCACACGATCATGACCCCCGGCCTCTGCACCCCCTATGACGCCGCTGAGCACGCCCGGCTGCTGGCGGGGTGGCTCCGGGCCGACCAGCTCGCCGCGCTCGTCGCGGCCCTCCACCGCATGAATGGCGAGGCGGCCTGATGCCACGCAAGCGCGACCTCCATCCTGGCCTGTTCACCAACGAGCCACTGGCACGGGCCGAGTTTTCCACGGGCCTTCCACTCCGCACCGCCTACGCTGGCTTGTGGTGCCACTGCGACCGCAACGGCGTCTTCAAGTGGGAGCCCGGCCGGCTCAAGCTCGGCATCCTGCCGTGGGACGGCTGCGACATGGGCGCCGTCCTTGACGCGCTCGTGGCCGCGCAATTCGTTGTGAAGTATGAGGTTGACGGCGAGTGGTACGGGCTCGTGCCGACCTTCGCCAAGCGGCAGAACCCGCACCCGAAGGAAGCCGCGCACTGGCCGCTTCCGGGTAGCCGGAAGGCAAGCGGCAAGCAGGTTGCTCGCAAGCGGAAAGCAACTGTCGAGCAACCTACTAGCACGGCTAACTCTCTATCTCCTAACTCTCTATCTCCTAACATCTCATCTTCGTCCGAGGATGACCTGTTCGCGGAAGCGTGGGCCGCGTACCCCCAGCGCCCCAACAACTCCCGGCTCAAGGCCCTGGCCGCCTGGCGCGCGCGGCTGGCCGAAGGCGCGGCCCCGGCGCTCATGGTGCAGGGCGCGCGCGCCTACGCCGCCTACGTCAAGCGCGAGGGCATCCAGCCCCGCTTCGTCAAGCTGGCCTCGACGTTCTTCGGCCCCGACCGGCACTGGGAGACCGACTACGGCCCGTGCGACGTGCCCGCCCCAGCGCCCTACGGTCCGGACGGCGAGATGACGGCTGAGGCCGCTCGTTATTTGGGGATCGCGCTGTGACCGCCCCGGCCCACGCCCCCCGCTTCCTCGCTGCGGCGCTGGCGCTCGCCGCGCGCGGCTGGCACGTCTTCCCCGTGAAGCCGCGCGCCAAGCAGCCGCTCACGAGCAACGGCTACTTGCAGGCGACGACGGACCCCGACCAGCTCCGCGCCTGGTGGCGGCAGTGGCCCGACGCCAACCTCGGCCTCGCCCCCGGCCGCTCGGGGCTGGTGGTGCTTGATGTGGATGGCCCGGAGGGCGAGGCCCACGCGCAGGCGCTGGGGCTGTTCGCGGAGCCCACGCTGTCCGCGGCGACGGGCCGCGCCGATGGCGGCCGGCACCTGTACTTCCAGCGTCCGCCGTTCGCCGTGTCCAACGCAAAGCTCGCGCCCCACCTCGACGTGCGCGGCGACATGGGCTATGTGCTGCTGCCGCCGAGCATCCACCCGAGCGGGGCGTCCTACGCCTGGGACACGCGGGGCATCGCGCCGGCCGCGCTGCCGCCGCTGGCGCTCGAGGCGTTGCGCGCCGCGCAGTCGTCGGCCCCCGCCCCGAACGTGCCCCGCCTCGCGGCGGCACAGATCCCTGAACTCGAGGTGATCGGGGAGGGCGGCAGGAACGACACGCTGACGCGCTACGTCGGGCGACTGCTCGCCAAGGGGCTGTCGCCGGCCGAAGCCTACGAGACGGCGCTGGCACTCAACGAGGCGCGCTGTCGCCCGCCGCTCCCCGTGGCCGAGGTGTGGGCCATCGTGCAGAGCCTGGCCGCCAAGGAACTCCGCAAGCCCGCGCGCACGACCGACACGGGCACCGTGCTGTCGGTGGCGGACGACACGCTGCCAGAGGCGCCCGACTTTGCCGCGATGCAGCAGGCGCAGCACGACGCGGCGGTGGCGCGCGGCCGGGCCGACCTGTCGGGCGCGCCGCGGTGGCGGTGGCACGATCTCCACGCCACGGTGGGCGAGATGCTGCCGGGCGACCTCTGGATCGTCGGGGCGCTCATGGGCAACGGGAAGACGGCGTTCTTGATGTCGCAGATGGATGCCTTCGCCGACGCGGGAGTGACGACGCTCTACTTGCCGCTCGAGCTGGACCCTGCCGACCTCCGGCGCCGCTGGGCGGCGTGGAAACTCGGGCTGGATCATGTCGCCATCGCGCGCAACCACTGGCACAAGCTGCCCGAGGGCGCGCAGGAGTCGCACGAGGCCATGATGGCGGAGCAGGCCCGAAATCCGCACGTCCACTTCCCCGCGGAACGCCGGGTGTCGCTGGGCCGCCTCGCCTGGTGGATGCAGCACGGCGTGGACCAGCTCGGCGCGCGCATCGTCGTCATCGACCACTTCCACCGTCTCGACTTCGGTGGGGCAACGGCCAACTACCGCGTGCAGGTGACGGAGACGGTGCGGGCGCTGAAGGATCTGGCGGCGCGCCTGGGGATTGTGGTGCTGGCGTCGGCGCAGTTGAACCAGCAGGAGCAGAACCCGCTGGATCGCTACTACCCGCCGCAGTTGCGCCGGCTCAAGGAGTCGGCCGGCATCAGCGAGGAAGCAGACGCAGTGCTGATGCTGTCGCGGCGGCTGGCGACGCTGCCGGACCACGACGACATGGCACTGATCCGGGCGGGATTCAAGAGCGAGCGGGACTACGCGAAGCCGAACATCATGGCGGTGACGTGTCGCAAGCACCGCCTGGACGACGCGGTAGCGGGGGATCGCACGGTACAGCTCTACGTGGACCACGGGCGTGTGAGCGACCTGGCGCCCGAGTGGCGGACGGACTGGCGGGACGAGGCATGACCGACGCGCGACCGCAGCCCGTCCGCCTCCGGGTGGAGCGCGACCGCACGGGGCGGCCGTGCCTCGAACTGCTGGACCCGAGCGAGTGGGGCCGGAAACTGCGGAAGGCGGAAGTGGAGGTGCCGGCGTTCGTCGCGGAACGCTGGCTCAGGGCGCAGGAAGCGTGGTGGGATGTCGAGAAGGAGCTGGCGGATCACATCGAGCGCCCCGGGGCGCGGAGAGGAGAGGGAGTGTGAGTGAGACAAAGGAACATCGGGTAGCCAAGGAGCAATGCGTGCCGGTCAACATCGGTGGAGCGCGTGGGTTCGTCAGTATCCGCGACTACGTGCGTCTCCGCGTGCCCATGGGGGCCTACCACGGCTGGGAGTGGCACGATTACTTCGGCCCGAGTTTCTGCGGCAAGAGCGGCGACCCGTTGACCAAGCAGCCGGGGGAGCACCACCCCGTCTGGAGACAGTTCGGGCGGTGGCTGGCCGAGGGCAAGCGCGTGGACGCCGCTGGCTACGCAGTGATCGGCGGTGCCTCATGACCCCGCCGACTGCGGACAAAGCCGAGCGGGAGTGCGATTGCCCCGCCAAGATGCGGTGGTGTCACTGCCCGCCGCGAACGACTCCGACCCCGCCGACTGCGGACGCGACGGAGGCGCTGGCGAGGGTGCTTCGGGAATCGGCGGAGCCGTTCGGCAAGGTGGATTGGATGGAGTTCGCGCGTCGGGCGGCGGCGAAGGGCGTCACCCTCCCCCCGCCCGCCGTGGCGCCGAGCCCGACGCCGTTGCAGGCGGCCAGTGCGGCCGTCCATGCCGAACTGATGGACCGCTTCGGCGGCGCGAAGCTGCTTTACACGAGGCTCGATACCGACGGCATCGCCCGCGCGGTGCTCGCGGCGGCGGTCGGGGCGCTGCCGGGTGGACCGCAACCCGACGAGTGCAGCATCGGCTCGGGCATGGAGCGCCAGTTGGTGCTCCGCGCCGCGCTGCTGGCGGCGCTCACCGAGGGAGGCGAGGGATGACCACCCGCCTCCTGTTCAAGGTCACCGGCGAGGACGGCGCCCCCTACCATGGCGGCTCCGGCCACTGGCCGCTGCCGATCCTCAACGCGGACGGCACCTGGACCCCCGGCGCCCCGCGCACCGTGCGGGGCCCGCTCGTGCCGTGTCGGAACGGACTCCACCTCTGCCGCCCCGAGGACCTGATCCACTGGCTCGGGCCGGTGCTCTGGACCGTGCAGGTGCCCGAGGGCGTCGAGGAGATCGCCGAGGACGACAAGCTGGTGGTTCGCACCGCGCGGCTGGAACGGCGGGTGACGACGTGGACCGAACGGAGCGCCAGGCACTTTGCCTGCGACTGCGCCCAGCGCGTGCTCCACCTGACCACCGACCCGCGTCCGGCGGACGCCATCCGGATCGCGCGGCGGTTCGCGGATGGTATGGCGACGCGCAAGGAGTTGGCCGCCGCAGGGGCCGCCGCATGGGCCGCCGCATGGGCCGCCGCACGGGCCGCCGCACGGGCCGCCGCACGCCAGTGGCGGACCGCGCGGCTGATGCAGTATCTGCGGGGGGAGGTGGATATGGACCGACTGACCGAGGGAGGCGAGAGATGAGCGCCAGGACCTGTGCCGACTGCGGCCACCGATTAGACATCCACACCCCGGATGGCTGCGTGGCGCTGCATCTGGACGGGAGTCTCTGCGCCTGCCCCACCCCCACCCCGGAGCGGCCCGAGGGGGAGACGATGAAACACCACACGCTGGGGTATCTAAACCCCACAGGGTTGTTTGGCCCCAACGCAACCCCACAGGGTTGTTCTTCCACCCCTCCGGCGCGGGAGCGGGTGGTAGCCGTCGTCGCAGGGATAAAGCGGTTTCAGGCGGCACGGCGTTACGGCACGGGCTGGAACGACGCGCTCGCGGAAGTGACTCGCGCCCTCGCCGAGGCCGACCGGGCCGCCGCCGTCGCGGAGGCTGTGGAGCGGGCCGCGAAGGTCTGCGAATCCCGAGCCGTGTCCCTGTACCTGCAAAAGCGCGAGGACGGGTCACGGCATATCGCGGAATCCAACGAGGCCAGCAAGTGCGCGTCGGCTATCCGCGCCCTGCCCGCGCCGGAGCCTGAGGAAGAGTGGTGCTACGCCTGCGGTCACGACGCCGCCGCGCACCGGGACCACGGCGACCTTGGCGGGTGCCGCGACTGTCATTGCAGCGAGTACCAGCTTCCTCCCGCGCCGGAGCCGGGGGAGGGAGGAACATCGTGCATCTCATGCGGAACGCCGCTGGAGCCTGCGGCCCTCTATCGCTGTACGGACTGCGACCGAGGTTTCTGCAAGCGGTGCGCGTTGACCCACTTCACGAGCCACGGGGACCGGGCCGCCCGCTCACAACTGGTTGCCGAGCAGAATCGCCACCTCTGGCAATCGGCAACCGCCATGCGGGAGGCGCTGGTGGACATTGAGCGGCGCGCCCGGAGCATCGGGCAGGTGCAGATCGCGGACATTGCCCGCTCCGGGATGGTCGCCACCCTGCCCGCGCCGGAGCCGGGGAGCGCCACCCCCTCGGCGGTCGAGCGGTACGCCGGGCTGCTCAGTCAGGAAGCCATCCTCGACCTGATCCAATGCAGCAGCAACCCCGACGCCATTCGGCAGCGCCTCGCCTACAGCTTCGCCAAGGCCGAACGCGAGGCGGTCGAGCGGGCGGTGCGGTGGTGCGCTCGGAACGGTCGGAGGGAGACGGTGAGCCGCGCAGACCCCAATGCCAGCTCGGAAACTGTGGACGAGTACCTCGCCCGCGCCCTCGCCGCCCTCGACCAGGAGGCGACGCGATGAGCGACCAGAGCGAGGTCGAGCGGGCGCGGGAGGAGTTCTGGCAGCACATCGCCGCCAGCTACGGCGGCACGAACTGGGAGCGCATCGCCGCGCAGATGCTCGACGCGCTCCTCGCCGCCGTGCGGGCCGAGGAGCGGGAGACGCTGGCCACGGGCCTCGACACCCGCGCCGAGGCGCTGGCTCACGGGCACGGCGTTGCCGGAAACATCGACGGCATGAGCGACGAGGAGTTCGAGCGCCGCATGAAGGCGGCAGGCAAGGGCTGCACCGTCTGCGCCCGCATCGAACTGCTGTCCGAGTGCGCCGCCGCGCTCCGCGCGAGCCAGGAGGGGGAGAATGGGTGAGACAAGCGAGGTGGAGCGGATGCGGGCTGCCGTGATCGCGGCTGCATACGACGCGATGGAGTGCGGAATCCTCGGGCAGGAGTTCAGGGCCGCCCTCGACGCGCTCCTCGCCCGCCTCCGCGCCGCCGAGGCCCGCGCCGAACGGGCGGAAGCCCTGCTTGCCCAGATGGAGACGGTGGAACAGGGCGTGGAGCGGGCGCACCGGGCCCGCCAGCGTCTCAAGAACAGCGGAGCCAAGCGCATTCGCCTGTCTGACGTGGTGGCCGAGATGGAGCGGGAGGCCGACGCCTTTGCCAACGCCGAACGGTACAGGGTGGCGCTGGAGTATTACGCCAACCCCGACAACTGGCGCAAAGACGACTGGGGCATCAAGGCCATTGGCGCGGAGTACGGGGAGTCTGGCAACATCGCCCGCCGCGCCCTCGGCCAGGAGGGAGCATGAGCCGATTCGCGGAGTGCTGTGGCAATCACGAGCGGGGGCGGCGGTGCGGGGCCTGTCCGCTGGACGACGCGCTGGTGGACACGCTTGGCGGCAACCCGGAGCTGCGGGGGGAGATTCTGACCCGGCTCACCGCCCTCCGCGCCGCGCTCGCCGCCGCCACGGCGCGGGAGGAGAAGTACCGGCAGGACGTAGTAGCCCTGTGCATGAGCCTCACGCACGAGGGGCCGGACGTGACCAGCCGGGTGACGACGCGCGCCATTGAGGCGCGGAGCGGCACGCTGGATGCCCTCGCGGAGCACACCGAGCGCGTCGTGCGGTGGTGCTACCTCAATCCGCCGATCCAGCCCTTGACGGGTGGCGACTGCGAGACGGACGACGAGTACCTCGCCCGCGCCCTCGCCGCCGCGAAGGGAGGACAGGATGGCTAAGAGCGCGATTGACCCCTGCCCCTTCTGCGGAGAACGCGAACGCATGGACGTAAAGGGAGACTCTGCCGCGAAGTGGGTGCATTGCTGGTGCTGCGGCGCGAGCGGCCCGACCGTCAGCCTCATCGGCTGGCGGAGGACGGGACAAACCAAGGGCGCCATTGCGAGGTGGAACGCCGCCCCGCGTCCGGGCGCCGGGGAGGGGGAACGATGA
>JBGART010000059.1:0-47544 GCA_044230055.1 Myxococcaceae bacterium
GAACAGCTGTTCCTCCGACGAAATGGCCGGCCAGGGCCGGTTTCCCCCTCGAGGCGAGCGGTGGAGTGCGAGCGGTGGAGTGCGCGGGAGCGCGAGAGGGCCCTCTCCCTTCGGGGTCATTTCCGCTTGGGAGTCCCCAGGTATTCCTGGAGCGGCCGCACCGGCATCGGCCCGCGCGCGAGCGCCTCCAGCGCCAGGACCACGCCGACCGCGCCCTCAATCGTCGTGTAGTACGGCAGCCCGTGCATCAGCGCTCCGCGCCGCAGGGGGAAGCTGTCGGCGATCTCCTGCTTCCCGAACGTGGTGTTGATCACCAGCGCCACCTCCCCATCGCTGATCTTGTCCGCGATGTGCGGCCGGCCTTCGGAGACCTTGAGCACAGTCTCCACGCTCAACCCGCGCTCACTCAGGTACTTCGCCGTGCCGCGGGTGGCGACGAGGCGGAAGCCGAGCGCATGAAGTCGTTTGGCCAGATCCACCAGCGCCGGCTTGTCATCATCCTTCACCGAGACGAACACATTCCCCGACCGCGGCAGCTTCACGCCCGCGGCCAGCTGACTCTTCGCGAACGCCAGCGGGAAGTCCTCGGCGATGCCCATGACCTCGCCGGTGGAGCGCATCTCCGGGCCGAGGATGATGTCCACGCCGGAGAAGCGCGCGAAGGGGAACACCGACTCCTTCACCGCGACGTGCTTGAGCTCCCCGGGCTCCTGGACGCCCAGCTCCTTGAGGGTCTTGCCCACCATGCAGAGCGCGGCGATCTTCGCCAACGTGAGCCCGGTGGCCTTCGCGACGAACGGCACGGTCCGGGACGCGCGCGGGTTCACCTCGAGGACGTAGATGTCGTCCCCACGGATGGCGAACTGGACGTTCATCAGCCCCACCACGCGAAGCTCGCGCGCCAGCTGCCGGGCCTGGTCCTTCATCCGGTCGATGAGCCTGGGCGACAGCGAATGCGGAGGCAGCGAGCACGCCGCGTCTCCCGAGTGAACGCCCGCCTCCTCGATGTGCTCCAGCACGCCACCGACGATGGTGTTCCCCTCGCGGTCCGCCACGAGATCCAGATCCACCTCGATGGCGTCGATCAAGAACCTGTCAATCAAGACCGGGTGCTCGGGTGACGCATTGACCGCCTCGTGCATGTACCGCTCGAGGCTGGTCGCGTCGTACACCACCTCCATCGCGCGACCGCCGAGGACGTAGGAGGGCCGCACCATCACCGGATAGCCGATGCGCGCCGCCACTTCGAACGCCTCCGCCGGAGAGCGCGCCACTCCGTTCACCGGCTGCAGCAGCTTCAGCCGGTCGATCAACTTGGCGAACCGCTCGCGGTCCTCCGCGCGGTCAATCTCATCCGGCTGCGTGCCGAGGATGGGCAGCCCGGCCTGCGCGAGCGGCACCGCCAGCCGCAGCGGCGTCTGCCCGCCGAACTGAACGATGGCGCCCAGCGGCTTCTCCCGCTCGGCGATCTCCAGCACGTCCTCGAGCGTGAGCGGTTCGAAGTAGAGCCGGTCCGACGTGTCGTAGTCGGTGGAGACCGTCTCCGGGTTGCAGTTCACCATCACGGTCTCGAACCCGGCCTCCCGGAGCGCGAACGCCGCGTGCACGCAGCAGTAGTCGAACTCAATGCCCTGGCCGATCCGGATGGGGCCGCTGCCCAGGATGAGGACCTTGGGGCGCTTGGAGGCGGGCTCCTCGTCCTCCTGCTCGTAGGTCGAATAGAGGTAGGGCGTGTGCGCTTCAAACTCCGCGGCGCAGGTGTCCACGCGCTTGTAGACCGGGCGGATGCCCTTGGCCCGGCGGTGCGTGCGCACCTCCGCTTCGGTGCAGGAGAAGAGCCGCGCCAGCGTGCGGTCCGAAAACCCGTGCGCCTTGGCCGTGCGCAGCGCCGCGTCGGAGACCGCCGAGAGCGCGCCCACCGCGGAGAGCGCCTTCGCCTCCTCCACCACTTCATGCAGCCGCCGCAGGAACCACGGGTCGATGGCCGAGAGCGCCTGCACCTCCTCTACGGACATCCCGTCGCGGAACGCCTGGAGCACGTAGGCCGGCCGGTCCGGCCGCGGGATGCGCAGGTTCTCCTTGATCGCCGCCAGCCGGTCCGCCGGCGCGTCCGGGAGGGGAGGGGAGTCGAATGGATCCTTCCCCGCCTCCAGCGAACGCATCGCCTTCAGGTAGGCCTCCTTGAAGGTGCGGCCGATGGCCATCACCTCGCCCACCGACCTCATGGTCGTGTTGAGCGTCTTGTCCGCCCCAGGGAACTTCTCGAAGTTGAACTTGGGGATCTTCACCACCACGTAGTCGATGGTGGGCTCGAATGACGCCGGCGTGTCGCGCGTGATGTCGTTGCGCAGCTCATCCAGCGTGTAGCCGAGCGCCAGCTTGGCGGCGATCTTCGCGATGGGGTAGCCCGTCGCCTTCGACGCCAGCGCGGACGAGCGCGACACGCGCGGGTTCATCTCGATGACGACGATCCGCCCATCCACCGGGTTGATCCCAAACTGGATGTTGGATCCGCCGGTGTCCACGCCAATCTCACGGATGATCGCCAGCGACGCCTGCCGCAGCCGCTGGTACTCCTTGTCGGTCAGCGTCTGCGCCGGGGCGACGGTGATGGAGTCCCCGGTATGCACGCCCATCGGATCGAAGTTTTCGATGGAGCAGACGATGATGACGTTGTCCGCCTGGTCCCGCACCACCTCCAGCTCGTACTCCTTCCACCCGAGCACCGACTCCTCGATCAACACGGTGGACGTGGGGCTGGCCTTCAGCGCCGCGCGCACCCGCTGCTCGTACTCGTCCCGGTTGTAGGCGATGCCGCCGCCGGTGCCGCCCAAAGTAAAGCTGGGCCGCAGGATGGCAGGGAAGCCGATGTCCTTGATGATCCGCTCGGCGTCCGCCATCGACGTCGCGTAGCCGCTGCGCGGCAGCGACAGGCCGATCCTCGTCATCGCAGCCTTGAAGAGCTGCCGGTCCTCGGCCTTGTTGATGGCCTCCAGCGACGCGCCAATCAGCTTGACCGCGTACTTCGCCAGTACGCCGGTCTCCGCCAGCTCCTTGGCCAGGTTGAGCGCGGTCTGCCCGCCCATGGTGGGCAGCAGCGAATCCGGACGCTCGGCGGCGATGATCCGCTCCGCCGCCTCAGGCGTGATGGGTTCGATGTACGTCCGGTCGGCGAACTCTGGGTCCGTCATCACCGTGGCGGGGTTGCTGTTGAGCAGCACCACGGTGACGCCGTCTTCGCGCAGCGCCTTAATTGCCTGCGTGCCGGAGTAGTCGAACTCGCAGGCCTGGCCGATGACGATGGGCCCGGAGCCAATGACGAGGACCTTCTTGATGTCGGGGCGACGAGGCATCGGTGGTTTTAGACTCCGAGCAGGATTTCGAGCAGCGCCTTCTGGGAATGCATCCGGTTCTCTGCCTCGTCGAAGATCGCCGAGTGGGGGCCCTGGATCACCTCATCGGTGATCTCTTCGCCCCGATGCGCGGGCAGGCAGTGCAGGACGATGCAGCCCTTGTGCGCCTGCGCCACCAGCGGCGCGTCCACGCAGAAGCCCTTGAACGCTTCACGGCGCGCGGCCACCTCCGCCTCCTGGCCCATGCTCGTCCAGACGTCGGTGACCACCACGTTCGCGTCGCCCACCGCGTCCGCGGGCACGCCGGTCACCTCCACGCGCCCCTTCGCCGCATCCAGCTCGCCGGCCGGAGGGCGATACGCGGGCGGAGACGCCACCCGCAGCTTGAAGTCGAACAGCCGCGCCGCCTCCACGTAGGAGCGCGCCATGTTGCTGCTCCCGTCGCCCACGAAGGCGACGGTCTGACCGGCGATCTTCCCCAGCCGTTCCTCGATGGTCATCAGGTCCGCGAGCAGCTGCACCGGGTGGCCCTCGTCCGTCAGCCCATTGATGACCGGAACGGTGGCCGCGGATGCGAACTCGCGCAGCCGCGTCTCGCCGAAAGTCCGCATCACCGCGATGTCCGCGTAGCCGGAGATGACGCGGGCGGTGTCCGAGAGCGGCTCGCCGCGCGCCAGCTGGCTCTCCGCGTAGGGCAGCGACATGGCGTGCCCGCCGAGCTGCCCGATGGCGGCCTCGAACGAGAGCCGCGTCCGCGTGGAGGCCTTCTCCAGCAGCAGCGCCAGCGTGTAGCCCTCCAGCGTCCGGATGACCTTGCGCGCAGCCCGCGCCGCCTTGAGCTCCCTCGCGCGGGCCAGCAGGCGCAGGTGCTCCTCCCGCGTGAGATCCGCCAGCTGTATGAAGTCGCGCTTCTTCATCGTGCGTCCTCCTGCCTCATGCTGTTTCCCATAGCTTTCGCAGCCGCTTGGCCGCCTCCGCCGCGCTGGCGCCCTTCTTCGGCGCCAGGAACAACGTGTCATCCCCCGCAAGCGTGGCGAGCACCTCCGGCAGCGCCGCCTCATCCACCGCCGCGGCGATCGCCGAGGCCGCGCCGGGGAGCGTCTGGATCACCACCAGCGTCCCGTTCTCCTCCACGCCCCGGATCAGGGAACGCAGTCGCCGGAGCGCGTCCCGGTCCTCGGCCGGCGTGCGGTTGTGCAACTCGTAGGCCGTGCCGCCGGCGGGCAGCGCCACCCTGCGCGCGCCCAGCTGGGCCAGGTCCCTTGAGAGTGTGGCCTGGTTCACCGTGAAGCCCTCGCGCGCCAGCAGCCGGCGCAGCGCGTCCTGGGTGGTCACGCGCCGGCCGCGCAGGAGCGCCCGGATGGCGTCGCGGCGAGCCTGCTGCGCAGCCGCGCCCTTCTGCAGCGAGAGAGCCCTCACGTGACCAGCGTCCCCACGCCGCGGTCGGTGAAGAGCTCGGCGATCACGCTGTGCGGCGTTCGTCCGTCAATGACGTGCACCCGCTCCACGCCGCCCTGGAGCGCCTTCTGAATCCACCGGGCCTTCACCCGCATCCCACCGCTGATGGTCCCGCCCTCCACCTTCTTGCCGAGCTCTGACGCGGTGAGCTCCGACACCAGCTCCGCGTTCTCCAGGATGCCTGCCACGTCGGTGAGGAAGATGAGCTTCGTCGCCCGCACCGCGACCGCGACTTCGGCGGCCACCGCGTCCGCGTTGATGTTGTAGCTCTCGCCGTCGTCGCCAATGCCGATGGGCGAAATGACCGGCACGTAGCCCTGGTCCAGCAGCATCTCCAGGAACGCCTTGTTGACCTGGGTGATCTCTCCCACCTGGCCCAGGTCCTTCCCGCTCTCCGCCACCAGCTTGCGCGCCTTGAGCAGCGCGCCGTCCTTGCCGGAGACGCCCACCGCGTGGCCGCCCTGCCGGTTGAGCAGGGTGACGATCTCCGAGTTGATAGAGCCGGAGAGGACCATCTCCACGACCTTGAGGTCCGAGGTGGACGTCACCCGCACGCCGTCCACGAATTTTGTGCGCGTGCCCAGCTTGTCGAGCGCGCGGGTGATCTCCGGCCCGCCGCCGTGCACCACCACCGGCTTGAGCCCCACGGAGCGCAGCAGGTTGATGTCGTTGCAGAAGGAGCGCTTGAGGCTCTCCTTCACCATCGCCGCGCCGCCGTACTTGATGACGCACCGCCGGCCGGAGAACTGCGAGATGTACGAGAGCGCCTCCACCAGCAGCGTCTGCTTGAACTTGGGGCTGTAGTTCGACAGCCGGTCGTCCTTCGCCACCGCGCCGTCCTCAGCGGAGACGATGAGCGAGGTGTAGTCGGCGTTGATCTTCACGTAGTCGTAGGAGAGGTCGCAGCCGTGGGCCACTGCGCTGTCGGGGCCCGCGTGCAGCTGGACGGAGATCCTCACCTCCGGCTCCCGCATCTTCGCCTTGAGCGCCACCTTGTCGTGCGGCACCGGCTCCTGGCGGTAGACCACCACGCCCTGCACGGAGACCTCCGCCGCGTGGGGATCCACCGGGAACCCCTGCGAGCCCGCCCTCGCGCCGACGGTGGCGAGAATTCGCCCCCAGTTGGGATCCGCCCCGAACACCGCCGCCTTCACCAGCAGGGAGCCGGCGATCGCCTTGGAGAGATCCCTCGCGCAGGCTTCGCCCGGCGCACCGGAGACGGTCACCTGGATGAGCTTGGTGGAACCCTCGCCGTCCAGCGCCACCTCGCGCGCCATCTCCTCGCACAGCTCCACCAGCGCGGCCCGCACCGTGTCGAGCGCGGGGCCCTCGGCGTCGATGCGAGCGTTCCCGGCCAGCCCGTTCGCCAGCGCGTACACCGTGTCGTTCGGGCTCATGTCCCCGTCGACGGTGAGGCTGTTGAAGCTGGTGGTCATCGCCGCCTTGAGCGCGCCGTCCAGCAGCGCGGGCGAGATGGCGCAGTCGGTGAGGATCACGCAGAGGACCGTCGCCAGCTGCGGGGCGATCATCCCGGAGCCCTTGGCGATGGCGCAGAGCGTGACGTCCACCTCGCCCAGGCGCACCGTGCGGGACGCCATCTTGAGCCGCGTGTCGGTGGTCATGATGGCCTCCGCGGCCACCTCGGGATCCACCCGCTGCTCCCTCACCAGCTTGGGCAGCGCCGACAGCATCTTCTGCACCGGCAACCGGATGCCGATGACGCCCGTGCTGGCGGCCAGCAGCGCCTCGGGCGGGACCTTCAGCAGCCCGGCCAGCTCCGCGGAGATCTTCCGCGTGTCCTCCACGCCCGCAGCGCCGGTCAGCGAGTTGGCGTTGCCGCTGTTCACCAGAACCGCGTGGAAGCCGTCACCGGGAAGGCGGGGCAGCGCGTCGAGGATGGGCGCCGCCTTCGCGCGGCTGGCCGTGAAGCAAGCCGCGGCCGAGCACGCCGCTTCGCTGAAGAAGAGCGCCATGTCCTTGCGCGACGGCTTGATGCCGGCGTGCACGCCCGAGAAGGTGAAGCCTTTGGGACACCTCACGGGTGGAAGGCCCGCAGAGCGCTCAGGCCCTCATGCTCTTCAAAGCCCAGGAGGCGGTTGAGGTTCTGCACCGCCTGGCCCGCCGCGCCCTTCACCAGGTTGTCGATCGCGGCCACCGTCACCACCCGGCTGGGATCCAACCCGCTCTCGTCGACGGCCACCGCCACGTCGCAGCGGTTGGTCCCCACCACCGACTTGAGGTTGACCTCGTCGGGGTTGCCCAGCACGCGGACGAAGCGCTCGTTGCGGTAGGCCTGTGCCAGCGCCTCCCGAGCGTCCGCCGCCGTCTTGCCGAGGGCGAGCCGCGCGTAGGCGGTGGAGAGGATGCCCCGGCGGACCGGCAGCAGGTGGGGCGTGAAGGTGAGGGTGACCGGCGCACCGGCGCGGGTGGCCAGCGTCTGGCGGATCTCCGGGCCGTGCTGGTGCCGCAGCGTGCGGTAGGCGCGGAAGTCCTCGTCCACCTCGCCGAAGCTGAAGTCCTCGACGGCCTTGCGCCCCGCCCCCGTGGTGCCGGAGGCGGCGTCGATGACGATGCCGAAGGGGTCAATCACGCCCGCCGCGAGGAGCGGCGCGAGCTGGAGCGCCGCCGCGGTGGGGTAGCAGCCCGGGTTCGCCACCAGACGCGTCTTGCGCGTGAGTTGTTCCCGGAACAGCTCCGGCAGCCCGTAGACGGCGCTGGCGACCATCGCCGGAGCCGGGTGAGTCAGCTGGTAGAAGGTCGGGTAGAGCGCGGTGTCCTTGAGGCGGAACGCGCCCGAGAGATCGATGACCGCGCAGCCCAGCTCCAGCAGCTTCGGCGCCAGCTCCAGCGACGCCTCGGCCGGCGTGGCCAACAGCACCACCGCGCAGCCCTTCGCGTGCTTCAGGCCCTCCTCGTGCGACACGTAGCCCAGCGCGACGGTGTCTCCCAGCCGCTGCGCCACCGTGCTCCCCACCCAGCGGTCGCTGGTGACCAGCGCGAGGGAGACCTGGGGGTGAGACGCGAGGAGCCGGGTGGCTTCGATGCCGGAATAGCCGGAGGCGCCGAAGACGCCAGTGGGGACCTTATGCATTGCGCGCATAAATATGCAGGTTAACGGTCCCGCGCAAGGGTCAATTCCGGGCGGCGGAGCGGGCGCTCACGGTGCCGTCGTCGGCGATGACCGCGCCGTCCTGCGGGAAGTCTTCCGCGGTCAGCTGCTTCACCAGTTTGATCGCCTTCCCGGAGGGATCCGGCTCGGGGATGCCCTGTCCCTTCTGGACGGTGGGGAGGATCTTCGCGGCCAGCAGCTTGCCGTCCGAGGCGAGCGTCACCTCCAACACCATCCCGACAGACAGCGGCCCGGAGAGGTCAAAGCGGCCGTAGGTGGCGAAGTTGCCCATCGAGTAGGCGATGAGTCGATCTTTGTAGACCTCCATCCCGCGCACGACGTGCGGGCCGTGGCCCAGCACCAGGTCCGCTCCGGCGTCGATGACCTTCCGCGTGAACACCCGGAGGTCGCCCCGGTTCTCCCCGTGAAACGGCTCCGAGCCCATCGGTACATGCTGCGCCTTCGCGCCCTCCGCGCCGCCGTGGAAGGAGACGATGACCAGGTCATGCGTGGCGGAGGCCGACTTAACCAGGGTGGCGGCCGCCGCGTGGTCGTTCACGTAGTTGCAGGACGCGGAGGTGTGAAAGGCGATGAGCGCGACCTTGAGCCCGTTGCTGGTGAGCGAGGCCACGCTGCCCGGGGGGCCGGACCACTTGATGTCCAGCGCGTCCAGCGCCGCCTCCGTCTCCCGCCGGCAAGATTCACCGTAGTCGCCGGAGTGGTTGTTCGCCGTGGAGGCGACGTCCACGCCCGCGGCCTTGATGTACTTGCCGTAGCGGGTGGGGGAGCGGAACGCGTAGCAGGTGTTGCTGGGACGCGGGCACTTCTTGCTGGTGCCCGAGTCGCAGAGCGGGCCCTCGAGGTTGATGAAGGTGAGATCCGCGTCCTGCAGCAGCGGCGCCACCGCTTCGAGAGATCGCGCGCCGTCCTCGGGCGGCAGGTGGCCTTCGGGGATCTCCGTGCCCAGCATGACGTCGCCCGCCGCACGCAGGCGCAGCGTGCCAGCGGGAGGGGCCGCGGGAACGGGCGCCGGTGCAGCCGCCGCGGGGGGCGCTTTGGGCTCCGGTTGTCTCGGGGAGGCACCACAGGAGCTGGAGAGCAGCAGCGCAGCGAAGGAGGCCAGGAGGGTCATCGAGGAGGTCCTTGGTGGCACGGGCGGAGGGCGCGCAGTCTACGGAATCCGGCGGCGCCTTGGGGCGCGTAATGCCGGCTCAGAGCAGGGCGCGGACGTCGGGTGAATGCGCGGCGAGCTTCGCCTCCGCCGCGGGGAGGGCGGAGAGCATCTGGAAGTCGGAGAATTCGAAGCCCGGCCCCACGCTGCAGCCCAGCAGCGCGTAGGCGCCGAGGGGCCGCGCCGCCTGCCAGCATCCCGCTGGGACGATCTCCTGGGGTTTCACCTCGCCGCTCAGCCGACCCAGCGTGGAGCGCCGGACGGTGGAGAGCTCCGCGTCCGCGATGAGCAGCTCGAGGGGATCTCCCTCGAGGTGATGCCAGAGCTCGTCCCCCGCGTGCAGCCGGTGCCATCGGCTCACTTCGCCCCGCGCGAGGAGGAAGTAGATGCAGGTGATGGCTGACCGGGGGGAGCCGCCGGCCGTCACGGTGAGTGCGGACCGGTGGAGCTCTTTGTAGTGGCCACCCTCCGGGTGAGGGGAGAGCGAGAGCGCCTCGATGAGCTCCTGGGCACGGGCATCCAACGTTGTTGTCACAGTGCGATCCTCCACTTCCCAGCCGAACTCGCCACCGCTGCTCGTCACCGCTGCTCGTCACCGCCGCTCGTCACGGCCGCTCGGCATCCCCGCTCGTCACCGCTGCTCGCCAGCCCCGCTCGCCAGCTCCGCTCGCCAGCCCCGCTCGCCTCGAGCGTTGCGCCGTCAGGCGCATAGTCGAGAGGTAGCACGGCATCCAAGGCTTGGCTCAGGCCCCACTCTCGCACTGCTCGAGGCCAGCGTTCAGGCTCACAGCGTGCGTGGGTTTGCGCCACCTCTCGACTATGCGCCTGACGGCGCAACGCTCGAGGCGAGCGGGGCTTGCGAGCGGGGCTGGCGAGCGGGGCTTGCGAGCGGGGCTGGCGAGCGGGGCTTGCGAGCGGGGATGCCGAGCGGGGCTGGCGAGCGGGGATGCCGAGCGGCCGTGACGAGCGGCGGAGGCGAGCGGCGGTAACGAGCGGGGGAGGCTTCTGCTCGTCAGTGGATGGCGAGGAGGGTCCTTACCTTCTGGTCCGCGGGCAACCCGCGTCGAAGCGCGTCATCGCGCAACAGCCGCTCAAGCGCGTCCTTCAGGGGCTCCGGGTGGCTTCCGAAGGTGCGGGGCATGAGTTGGATCTCATCCGCCACCTCGCCGGTGGGTGCGGTCAGGGGCTGAGTCAGCTGCAATACAACGCGCTCTCCGGAGAGCGAGATCCCCTTCAGCGTCTTCCACGGGAGCGTCACCGCCTGCTTGCGCTGGACCAGGTACACGGCGTCCTGGCTGAGCGCGAGCGACGGCGCGCGCAGCGGCCGCAGCTGCCCGCGGAAGATGACCAACCCGAGCCCCAGGCCCACCACCAGCCCGACGCCGCTGGCGTTCCAGCCAGTGATCAACCGCTGCGCCACGCCGAACAAGACCGCCGTGCCGCCGGCGAAGAGCAGGTAGCGCAGGACGTAGATGCCGCGCAGGGTGCCGCTGTAGCCGTAGAGCCAGCGAGGGCCGGGGGCGGGCGAGGTCATCTAGGCGTTCTCCCAGAGGGCGACGACGTCGAGGTACCGGTTGGTGATGGCGCTCACCGTGGCGTCCGGCGGCGCGCCGCGCAGGTGGGCGAGGAACGGCTCCCAGAAGACCGTCCGCCCCACGGCGAAGCCGCCGCACCGTCCGGTGGCGCGTCCAGCCTTGAGCCACCGCGCCAGCGTCCGTTCCGGCACGCCCTTCCCGAGGACCCAGATGCGCGCGTCGCCCCCGGTGGCCGCCGCGACCTGCGCGAATGCGTCCGCGCGCTCGAAGCCCTCCAGCTTCCACGCGCTCGGACGCACGCCGCGCACAAGCAGCCGGCGCATCCACTCGGCGGTGAGCTCAGGGCGGCGGCGTTCGAAGTCTGCGGCGTCTTCGTGTGAACGGGGCGGGAGGATGAGCTCCAGCACCAGCGGGACGTCCGCGCGACGGCAGGCGTGCGACAGCTCCACCAGCGCATCCTGCTGCGGTTCGAGCGTCGCCGAGGCGTCATCCGGTCTGCCAAAGATGAGGCACTTCGCGAACGCCGGCCGCTGCGCCAGCACCCGCTCCGCATAGCCGGGGTACAGCGAGAGCGGGATGATCCCCGACCGCTCCACCGGCTGCGCCACGGGGACACCGGCGGCGCGGGCCTTCTGGATCGCCTCGGCGCCCAGCTCGTCATCCAGAATGAGCCCGCCGTGCTCGGCGACCTGCTGCGAGCAGGCGCGCGCGCGCAGGAACGCCTCCACCAGCCAGACCTTGAATTCAGCGCAGCGCTCCACCGGGACGCCGGCAGCCTTCGCCGCGTCCACCAGCTGGACCCGGTGGTCCGCCGCGAGGATGAGAGAGGGAAGGGCGTTCATGGCGGCGCTTCCCCACGGTCGCGGAGGAACTGCTCCACCTCCTCGAAGGTTGGCATCGCCGGCGCGCACCCGTGCCGCGTCACCACGATGGCGCCCACCGCGTTGGCCAGCCGCGCGCTGCGGCGCAGCTCCCAGTCTGAGAGGTGGCCGCGAAGAAAGCCCGCGAGGAACGCGTCGCCCGCGCCGAGCACATTCAAGATCTGGATCTCGAACCCGGGCACGTCCACCGCCGGCTGTCCCGCGGCGAAGACCGTGCAGCCGCGCGGGCCGCGCTTGACGATGAGGACGCCGCGGCACACGTCGCGCAGCCGCTCCACGCCGCCCGCGGCTTCTGCCTCCTCTTCCGTCCCCACCACGACGTCGCAGCGCGCCGCCACCGCGAGGTACTGCGCCCGCGCGTCGGCCGGGCCCTCGGGCCAGAGGAAGGGGCGCCAGTCCAGGTCCAGGACGGTGGTTCGCCCGGCCGCCCGCGCCGCCTCCAGCACCGCGTGCGTGGCCTCCCGGCTGGGATTGCGGGAGAGCGCAGTGCCCGAGAGGACCACCGCGCGCGAGGTCGCGATCCATCGGGGCTCTACGTCCTTGGCCGAGAGCTCGATGTCCGCGCAGCCGTCCCGATAGAAGAGGATGGGGAAGCGCTCGGGCGGTTCGATCCCGAGGATGACCAGCGCGGTCTTCCGCTGCCCGTCGCGGACGACGCGGGAGGTGTCCACGCCGTAGCCTTCCAACGCCTGGGTCACGAAGCGGCCCAACGGCTCATCGCCCACGCGGGTGAGCATGGCGCTGCGCAGGCCCAGCCGGCTGACCCCCACCGCGACGTTCGCTGGCGAGCCGCCCAGGTACTTTGCGAAGGAGCGCACCTCTTCGAGCGGGACGCCTACCTGCTCGGCGTAGAGGTCCACCGCCGCGCGACCCACGCAGATGACGTCCAGGTTCGACACGGCGGGCTATCCACCACGCGCCGCTCCGCGCGTCAACCGGCTCGGGCTATGGTGCGCGCCTTCATGAGCGAGCTCTTGCGCAAGCCTCGTCCGTTGCTCGGCACCCAATCCGGGACGGTCATCGAGCTCACGCCCACCTCAGCGGGTTGGGCGGACATTGGCTTCGAGGTGATCCGGATTCAGCCGGGCGAGCCGCACGTGGGTGAGACTGGCCGCTGCGAATGCTGCCTGGTTTTCCTCGGCGGCGTGGGGACGCTGAGCACGTCGGAGAAGGACTTCGGCGAGGTCGGCAAGCGCGCCCACGTCTTCGAGGGTCCGGCGCACGTCGTCTATTTGCCGTCCGGGACGTCCTGGAGGCTGACCGCGCGCACGCCACTGGAGGTCGCGGTGTGCCTGGCGCCGGCGACGAAGCGCCTCCCCGCGAAGAGCATCCGGCCGGAGGAGATTGAGATCGAAGAGCGCGGCGACGGGAACGCCAGCCGCTTCATCCATCACCTGGTGCCCCCGCGGTTCGAAGCGGAGAAGCTGATGCTGGTGGAGGTGTTCACGCCCTCCGGGAATTGGTCCAGCTACCCGCCGCACAAGCACGACGCGCATCGGCCTCCGCAGGAGTACGACCTCGAGGAGGTCTATTACTACCGGATTGACCGCCCCGAGGGCTTCGCCATCCAGCGCGTGTACACGGACGACCGCAGCCTCGATGAGACGCTCACGGTGCGCGACGGAGAGCTCGTCCTGGTGCGCGAGGGGTATCACCCGGTCGTCGCCGCGCCCGGCTGCACCGTCTACTACCTGAACGTCCTCTCCGGCAGCGGTCGGTCCATGGCGGCGACGGATGACCCTGCGCACGCTTGGATCCGCAGCACCTGGAAGCGCCCGCAGCGCCCGCCGGGCTGAGACACGGGGGCTGGAGGCGGGCTAGGGTCCGGCCCCTTCAACCGCCTGCAGGAGCGAAGAACAGATGGTCGTGCGCATTGGAGTGCTCGGGGCTGGCCGCATTGGTCAGGTCCACGCGGAGAACGTCTCTTTCAGGATCCCCGGCGCCGAGGTCGCGGTCGTGGCGGATCTCTCCAAGGAAGCGGCGCAGAGCTGCGCAGCGAAGGTCAAGGCGCCTAAGGCCACCGGCTCCATCGCCGAGGTGCTGGCGGACTCTTCAGTGGACGCGGTGGTGATCGCCACGCCCACGGATACCCACGCGCGGCTGATCGTCGAAGCGGCCCGGGCGAAGAAGCACATCTTCTGTGAAAAGCCGATCGACTTTGATCTCGCGCAGATCGACGCCGCGCTCGCCGAGGTGAAGAAGGCCGGGGTGCTGTTTCAAATCGGCTTCAACCGCCGGTTTGATCCCTCGTTCCAGCGGGCGCGGGACGTGGTGGCCAGCGGGAAGATCGGCAAGCCGCACCTGCTGCGGATCACCAGCCGGGATCCGAAGCCGCCGCCCATCGAGTACGTGAAGGCGTCCGGCGGGCTCTTCACGGACATGACCATCCACGACTTCGACATGGCGCGCTGGATGCTGGGCGAAGAGGTGGATGAGATCTACGCGCTCGGCGCGAACCTGGTGGAGCCCGCCATCCGCGACGCCGGGGATATCGACACCGCGGTGCTCACGCTGCGCTACCCGTCCGGTGCGCTGGGGACCATCGACAACAGCCGCAAGGCCGTCTACGGCTACGACGTCCGCGTGGAGGTCTTCGGCAGCAACGGCATCGTCTCCGTCGGCAACGTTCCTCCCACCAGCGTCACCGTCGGCGGCACCGAGGGCTACGTCGCCGAGGGCCCGCTCTTCTGGTTCGTCCAGCGCTTCGAGCAGGCGTACGTCAACGAGCTGCGCCACTTCGTGGAGTGCGTCCAGAAGGGCGTGCACCCCTCGGTCGGCGGGCAGGATGGCCGCATGCCCCTGCTGATGGCGCGCGCCGCGAACCGGTCGCTCAAGGAAAACCGGCCGGCGAAGATCGAACGGTGAGGGACCGCCATGTCTGAGACTGCCACTGCGCCGGCGGAGGATGTTCGCCGCTGGCTGATCCAGCACCACAGCGGCGCGCTGGGCACCGTCCACAGCGGCGAGGGCATGGAGGGCTGGCCGTTCCTCTCGGTCGTCCCATTCGCGCTCGACGCGCGGGGGCAGCCGCTGCTGCAGCTGGCCGGGATTGCCCAGCACACGCGCAACGCGAAGGCGGATCCGCGCGTGTCGCTCCTGGTGCAGGACCCGTCGACGCAGGGCGATCCGCAGCGTGGGTGGCGCGTGACGCTCCTGGGAACGCTGGCGCCGGTGGAGGCCGCGGAGCAGGAGGAGGTGCTGGCCCGCTTCTCCGAACGCGTGCCGGCGGCGCTGGAGTACGCGCGGCAGCACGACTTCGCATTCTACCGGCTCACGCCTACGCGGGTTCGCTACATCGCCGGCTTTGGACGCATCTGCTGGGTGGACGCGAAGGACGTGCTGCGCGAGCCGCTCGGCGCCGGGCTCGTCGACGCTGCCGCAGGCGCGGTCGCCCACATGAACGCGGACCACGGGTCTACGCTCCTGGAGATCTGTCAGGGCCTCCACGGCTTCACCCCCGCGCAGGCGGAGATGGTCGCGCTGGACCGCACCGGGTTCCTGGTGCGCACGAAGGGGCCGGAGCGTCTGGTCCATTGCTCATTCGGACGGGAGATCGACGCCGGGACCCTGCGGCAGGAGGTCATCGGCGTGCTCAAGCGCGCGCGACCCGTTCGCGCGGGAGGAGCTGCCGGTTCGCCAGCGGCCTTAGGCACGGCACTGTGCGCACGGAGCGCAGGAGCGTTGCGCCGTCAGGCGCCTCCCCCGCTCGCCTCGAGCGTTGCGCCGTCAGGCGCATAGTCGAGAGGTGGCGCAAACCCACGCACGGCACCTTGCCGGTGTGTTTCGAGCAGAGCGAAGCGCCCTTGAGCCAAGCTTCGGGAGCACTGCCGACGTCTCGACTATGCGCCTGACGGCGCAACGCTCGACGCGAACGGGGCGACGAGTAACAAATCCTCCAGATGTTGATTCAATTCGGTTTGAAACAGTCGGCCGACCTCGCCGTTAGCGGACGAACGCGCGCGCATACCTTGACGACATTGTCCCCTTCGCTGCGCCAAGGTCGGCATTCGCTGCAAAGCGAGTCAAAAGCCCGGAACCGGACACCCGAGTCCCACGTTCGCAACGCAACAAAGTCCGCGCGGCTCCTGTCACTGAAGACATGCGTGGTCTGTGTTTTCTGCTCTCAATCTCCGTCGCAATTTCCTCGCGGGCGCAGGAGCCCGCGGAGCTCCCGCGAAGCATCCGAAGCGCCCGCGCCTCCACGGCGCCGCGGATCGACGGCCGGCTGGATGAGCCGGTCTGGTCGGAGGCGCTCCCCGCCACAGGGTTTGTCCAGGTCAGCCCGGTGGAGCGCGCGCCGGCCACGGTGGACACCGAGGTCCGCGTCCTCCACCTTGGATCGCACCTCTACATCGGCGCGCACCTCAAGGACCCCACGCCGGATCAAATCCAGCGCCACCTCGCACGCCGGGATCAACCCACGCAGGCGGACGTCTTCTCCGTGTCGCTGGATCCCCAGCGCTCGCGCCGCACCGCGTACCGCTTCGAAGTGAACGCGTCCGGCATCCAGCGCGACGTCCTGCTCTTCGACGACGTGGTGGAGGACGAGCGGTGGGACGCAGTCTGGGACTCGGCGGTGACGGTGGACGCCACCGGCTGGACGGTGGAGCTGGCCATCCCGCTGAGCCAGCTGCGCGCGGACCGGAGCGTGGAGACCTGGGGCATCCAGGTGAGCCGCTTCGTCTTCCGCCTGCGAGAGCTGAGCGCGTATCAATTCATCCCCGCGCGTCAGGGCGTGAACGTGTCCCAGTTCGCTGAGCTGACCGGCCTGGAGGGCCTGGACGCGAAGGTGAACCTGGAGCTGCGCCCGTACATCGCCGGCGGCGGCAGCTTCTACCCGCGCACGGATGTGCTGGACCCCTTCCGGACCGGCGCGGAGCTGGGATTCAAGGTCGGCGGAGACGCCAAGTACTCCCCGGCGCCGAACTGGTACCTGAACGCCACCGTGAACCCGGACTTCGGGCAAGTGGAGGCGGACCCCGCGCTGGTGAACCTGGGAGACGTCCAGCTCTTCTTCCCGGAGAAGCGGCCCTTCTTCCTCGAGGGGCTGGACGTCTTCGGCAACGACACGGCGAAGGGCGACGGGAACGACCCACCGCCCACCTCCCTCTTCTACAGCCGCCGCATTGGCGCCCCGCCGAGGGCCTTCGCGGTGGACCCGCCGGAGCAGGCGGCCTACGCCACCCGCGCGACGGAGACCCCCATCTATGGCGCGGTCAAGGTCACCGGCCGCAGCAGCAGCGGCTTCTCGTTGGGCTTCGTGGACGCGCTCACCGCGCCCGTGGCGGAGCGCTTCGCGGACGCGCAGGGCGCGCGGCTGGATCCCGACCAGCGCCTGGTGCAGCCACTCACCAACTTCTCCCTGCTCCGGATGAACCAGGAGCTGGGCGGGGGCAGCTCGCGCATTGGCCTGGTGGCGGTGAGCGCGCAGCGGGCGCGGCCGGGAGAGGGCGTGCTGGATTCGCAGCTCTCCGCCTTCTCCTTCGCGGGCGGACCGGACTGGCAGATGCGTTTTGGCGAGAAGAGCTACTTCGTGGCGGGGCGCCTGCTCACCAGCCACGTCCGCGGCTCACCGGAGCGGATGACCTCGCTGCAGCGCAACTTCACGCGCTACCTCCAGCGGCCGGACGCCAGGCACCTCGAAGTGGATCCCGACGCGACGTCCCTCACCGGCTGGCTGGGCGAGCTGCAGGCCGGCCGCAGTGGCGACGCGCACCTCAACTTCGACCTCGGCGCCACGCTCACCACGCCCCTCTTTGAGGTGAACGACACCGGCTTCCAGAACCGGGCCGACGAGCTCGCGGTGAAGCTCAACGCCATCTGGCAGGAGAAGGAGCCGGGGCCGCTGCTCAAGAACTGGAGCGTCTCCGCCAACCTCATCTCCCGCACCAACCTCGGCGGTGACCGGCTGCCCAGCTATTCCTCGATCAACTTCGACGCGCTCACCGTGGGCTTCAACCCGCTGGGCGCGTCGCTCATCTTTGCGCCGCCCTCACAGGACGATCGCCTGCTCCGGGGCGGGCCGTCGGCCGCCGCGCCGCTGGACTGGGGCGTCTACGTCCGCGCCGGGACGGATATCCGCCGCAAGCTCCGCTTCAACGCCTACGGCAACGCGGGCGGCTCGCTCGCCGGCGGTCACGACTTCGTCGCCGGCTTCAACTTCAACGCCGAGCCCATCCCCGCGCTCACCGTGCAGCTCAACCCGAACATCTACTTCCGCCGGGGCGACGCGCAGTTCGTGACCTCCTATCTCGACGACGCCGCGGCGGACACCTTCGGGCGGCGCTACGTCTTTGCGGAGCTCAACGATGTGCAGTCCTCTGTCACCTTGCGTCTGGACTGCACGCTCTCGCCCACGCTCGGCATCCAGACCTTCTTCCGCTTCGGCGTCACCTCGGGCGCCTACAAGGACTACAAAACCTTCGCGCGTCCCAGGGAGCGCGCCTTCGAGCTCTATGGAGAGGGCCTCACGACCAACGGCGATGGCAGCTTCAACGTTCGTTCCCCAGGCGCGACGGCCGCGACGACGTTCCAGGATCCCAACTTCGTCTTCAGCAGCCTGCAAGGGAATGCGGCTTTGCGCTGGGAGTACCGCCCGGGCTCCACGTTGTTCGTCGTCTACCAGCTGGACTGCGCTGGCGTGACGTCGGACGGGAGCTTCACGGTCGGCCGCTACGGCAACCTCTGCGCAGGTTCAGGGCTCAACAACACGGTGCTGCTGAAGGCGAGCTACTGGTGGAGCCCGTGAGGCGCTCGGCGGTGCGGGGAGGATCCACCGCTTGGGGCGCAGCCCATCCGACTCGCGGGCGAGATCCACGGTGGGGTCCACCAGCAACGCCGCCGGCCTGCCGTTGAGCGACGCGAGCGCGTCCACCCGCACCTCCACCGGCCCCTTCCCGGCACGCTCGAAGTCGCCGGCGATGCGGTGGGCCAGCTGAAGGATGAGGTCCGGTTGTACCGACATCTCCCGCTCCTGGAGCGCCGTCAGGTAGCCGTGCGCGGACAGCTCCCACTCGCGCCCGGTTGAGGGGTTCTTCACCCGGAAGGTGACCGAGCCGTTCTTCTCCCGCGACATCACGCGCCAGGAGAACCGCATCCCCTGCTCGTGCCAGCGCACGTCGCCGCCGTAGAGGTGGGCGCGCAAGGGGAGGGCGACCTGCACCAGCACGTAGGCAGCGCCCGCCGCGAGCGCCAGCCGGCGCGGCCACGCCCGGGCGCTCGGTGGTACCGGCGCCTCACCCGACGCTGGCGGAGCGCGGCGCAGGAAGCGGCGTGGCCAGGACGGATCAAAGAACACCGTCGCGGCGAGGATCATGATCACCGGGAACATCCCGATGGGGAACAGCAGCGCCGTCGCCACGTGGAAGACGAGGACCGCGGCGTACGCCAGCGCGCGGCTGCGGCGCCAGGTGAGGAAGGCCACCACCGTGGTGTCGAAGAGGAAGCCGCCCCAGCTGGCCAGATAGGCCGCGGCGCGCTCCTGGAGGAGGGGGCCAATCCAGGGGAGACTGGTCCGAGCGGAGAGCCAGATGCCCAGCGGCTGAGCGTGGATGAGCCAGTCCTCGCCGACCTTGGCCAGCCCGGCGGAGACGTAGACAACGGCGACCTGAACCCGCAGCAGGTCCGTGCACCACGCAGGCAGCGTGCTCCGGCGCAGACCGGGCCGCCTCCAGGCGTCCACCGAGAGCGCGGCGTGGGCAGGGATTACCAAGAGCAGGCCCGCAAGGAGGCTGACCAGGTAGTAGTGGTTCAGGTAGTTGGAGACGTCCACCAGCTGCAGGTAGGTGAACAGAACGAAGACCGCCGCGACGGCCGCCCGGTACCAGAGGCCCAGGGCCACCAGCAGGCCTGCGACCGCCAGCGCGCCGAACGCGAGGTGAATCCACGGCGCGCCCAGCGCCGGTACCCACCCGAAGCCCCAGTAGTGGAAATGAAAGGTGGGGCGGACGAAGAGGGTGTCGACCCAGCCATAGGCGAGGAAGCGCACCGCGGAGGTCGCGACGAGCAGGCCGAAGCCCACCCGGAACGCGACGAGCGCCGCCACGTCGCGCGGCGCGTTCAGCCGGCGCCACAGGCGCGCGGCCACCTCAGTCATTGTCGCCTTCCAGGGAGCTGGGGAGCTCCAGGTCCAGCACCGTCACGAACTCGGTCTTCAGCACGTCGGTGACGGCCTTGAGCCGGTCGTAGAGCGCGCGGACGGAGGGCGCATCGTCGTTCAGCGCCTGCGCGAGATCCGCCTCCTCGATGGCGCCCAACGCGGCCTCCGCGGCGGTGAGCCCAGCGGTCAGCTTCTCCGCGACGGGCGCCGCGTCGAGGTGGGTCAGCAAGTCGTCGAAGCCCGCGCCTGCATAGCCGGCCTCGCAGCCCTGCAAGAGCCTCCGGCCGCCCTCGAGGTTCGCTCGGATGTTCGCCTTGGAGAGCGCCGCGAAGTGCGACTCCAGCTGCTCCGGGCAGGTCTCTGTCTCGCAATCGCGCAGCCCCAGCGGGCGGGCCAGCTTGGCGTCCTTCACGTCCTTCTCGAGGTAGAAGAGGGCGTCGCTCACCGCGTTCAGCGCGGCCTGCGTGGTGGGGTAGGTGGAGTTGCCCGGGCCGGCGCTCTGCAGCACGCTCCCGAAGTCCCCGCCCCAGGCGTCCGCCAGCGCCTTCGCCTTGACCAGCACATCCGCCGCCGCCGCCGCCGCGTACTTTCGCCGGCGCAGGTCCTTCTCCGCTGGGGAGAGCGCGGCCCAGCTCCCGCTGGAGACGATGGGGGAGGAGGCGGTGCACGCGGTGTCTGTGCCTTCGTAGAAGAGCAGGTATTCAAGCGCCGCAAGCCCGCGGCGGTTCACCAGGGCCTTGGAGATCCCGCCGTTCTCGTACGTCCCCGCCACCAGCGCCTCCTCCACCGCGCACCGGCTCAGCAGAGGCCACGAGTAGATGTAGTCCCGGAGGTCCTGCCCGCCCGGGAGGCTGGACGAGGCCGCCGGGCCAAACTGCATCGGCTCCGTGCGCTGCCAGGCGGCCATCGTGCTCCGGAACGCTTCCCGAGCCGCGAGCCGCGTGCCCATCTCCGGCGAAGCAGCGAGCGCTTCGGTCTGACTGGCCAAAGCCCCAGCGGCCGCCTGGAGCTCCTGCGCCGTCGTGGTGGCGCAGCCGGCGATGGCGCCGAGCAGCGTGGTCTGAGCGCTCCCCTCCGTCCCCGCGTCCTTCGCTGAGGACGTGGACCGCGGGCAGCCCATGAAGACGAACGCCGGGAATAGAAACGCGAAGAGGCGAAACGCCACGCTTGACAGGTTTCGTGCAATATCGATAATCATTCTCAAAATCGATACCAGGTTTTCATCTCTTTCTCAAGGAAGCGCCTATGTCATCGGTCCGTTCGCCGTTTGGGTTTGTTGCTTTATCCGCTCTTCTCCTGGGCGCTTGCGTCCAGTCCACCCCGGGAACCTCGGATTGCGGCACGGAGCTGCCGCCCGTGGATGCCGGCACGCAGCCGCCGGTGGACTCCGGCACGCCGGTGGTTGATGCGGGCACGCCGGCCGTCGACATTGACCTCGCGCTGGTGCGCTTCACGGCGAACGGCACGCTCGACAACACCTACGGCACCAACGGCGTGACGCGCGTGGATCTGAGCCGGGCGGGCAGCACCACCACCCGCGACTCGCTCTGGGGCATCACCGGTGACTCGCAGGGCCGCGTGCTGCTCTTCGGCACCCGCAAGGGCGACAACCGGACCGACAGCGACCGCGCCATCGCGCGCGTCACCGCCGACGGCGCGCTGGACACCAGCTTCGCGGACGGCGGCGTCTACTCCTTCAACCTCGCCAACCTCGGCGACAACGCGCGCAACGGGATTGTCCAGGCGGACGGGAAGATCATCAGCGCCGGCTACACCAACCAGCCCACGGGCGTGGGCGCGCAGACCGCCAACCGCGTCATCCTGCTGCGGCTGAACGACAACGGCACCACGGACTCCACCTTCGGCCTGAGCGGCGTCGTCAACTCCAACCCGTTCTCGCCTGCGCAGCCGGTGACCACGCAGTGGGGCATGGCCGAGGCGTACGGCGTGGTGGCGCAGGACGGCAAGTACGTGACGACCGGCTACGGCCGGCTCGCGCCCTCCGGGCAGGTGAACATGGTCTCCTTCCGCTACACCGCGGCGGGCGTCCTGGACACGACCTGGGGCACGCAGGGCATCGTCGAGCTGGACGTCGCGGGCGACAACGACCGCGGCCGGAACCTCGCGGTGCTCCCCGACAAGCGCGTGGCCATCGTCGGCAGCGCCACCCCGGCGGCCAACAACGTCGATGCGATGGTCGTCCTGCTCACCGAGGATGGGAAGCTGGACCTGACCTTCAACACCACCGGCTACAAGCTCTACAGCTTTGACCGCCCGGATGAGGCGTTCTACGGCGTGGCGGTGTCCCCGTCTGGCAACCAGCTGGCGGCGGTGGGCTATCGCGCCGGCGCGGTGGGCGGCGCTCCGCAGGACGATGACGCGCTGCTGCTGGTGCTGCCGCTGGGGGCCGGGACCGAAGTGGCCGTTCCGGTGGAGCTGTCCGCCACCGAGAACGACCGCTTCTGGGGCGTGGCCTACGACGCGACCGGGAAGATCTACGCCGCCGGCTTTGTAGCCGAGGGCGGAGACAACCGGATGGTGGTTGCCCGGTTCAACGCGGACGGTACCCGCGACGCGACCTTCGGCAACGCCGGCGTCGCCACCAGCAACGTGGCCGTGGGCACGACGGGTGAGGCCGCGCGCGGCGTGGTGGTCCAGGCTGACGGCAAGGTTGTCCTCGGTGGGACGATCGAAGCGCCCTCGCAGCCCGGGACATGATTCTCCCCGCCGTTCTCGGGCTGGCCCTGGCCAGCCTCACGTTCGACGGCGGCGAGGAGCTGCCGTCGGACGCAGGTGTCGAGCCCACGCCGGTCCTGGATGCCGGCGTGGAGCTCGTCTCCGCAGACAGCGCGCCCCCCGATGTGGCCGATGCGGGCGTCCTGCCGGAGGCGCAGCCGGCCCCGGCCCAATTCGACACCCTGGTCGTCGCCACGCGAGAGACTCAGACGGCGGGCTCGGTCCACGTCATCACCTCGCGCCAGCTGCAGCGCTTCGAGCTGGATGATCCGCACGCGGTTCTGAGGTCCGCGCCCGGCGTCTACTCGCGCGGCGAGGACGGGGTGGGCCTGCGCCCGAACGTCGGCATGCGCGGCGTCAACCCGGACCGCAGCAAGAAGATCACCCTGATGGAGGACGGGGTCCTCCTCGCGCCGGCGCCCTACGCGGCGTCCGCGGCCTACTACTTCCCGCTCATCACCCGGATGGTGTCGGTCCGAGTCCTCAAGGGCCCCACGGCCATCATCCACGGCCCGCACACCGTTGGCGGCGCGGTGGAGCTCGTCACCCGCGACATCCCGGGCGGCGAGTCCGGCGGGCTGGACCTCGCCCTCGGAGAGTACGGCTACGGCAAGCTCCACGGCCACTTCGGCTTCAGCGGAGAGCGCACCGGCGTGGTGGTGGAGGGCGTGCATCTCCGCTCTTCGGGCTTCCGGCTGCTCGACGGGGGAGGGGACACCGGCTTCCGCCGGAACGAGTGGATGGTGAAGGTGCAGCACCAGCCGGAGCTGCCGGGCGGGACGCACCGCTTCGGCCTCAAGCTGGGCTACTCGGATGAGGTCTCCAACGAGACGTACCTGGGCCTGACCGACGAGGATGCCCGGGCCGCGCCGTCGCGCCGCTACCTGAGCTCCTTCATGGACCGCATGGCGTGGGTCCGGACCCAGCTGGTGGCTTCGCACCGCCTCACACGCGAAGACCTGGTCTGGTCCACCCAGGTGTACCGCCAGGACTTCGACCGGACGTGGCGGAAGGTGAACGGCTTTCGCGGAGCCGACATCCGGGACGTGCTCGCGCGGCCGGAGGGCGCCCGGAACGCCATCTTCTACGCGGACCTCACCGGCACAGGGGACGCGTCCTCCGTCGCGGAGACCCTGCTGGTGGGCCCCAACCACCGCACCTTCGTCTCGCAAGGCATCCAGTCTTCGGTGCGCTTCACCTTCCCCACCGGGCCGGTGCGGCACGCGGTGGAGGCAGGCGCGCGGTACCACTACGACGAGGTGAAGCGCGTCCACTCCCAGGACGGCTTCCTGATGACCGGCGGCGTGCTGGTGCCTGACGGCCAGCCCACCGAGGTGACGGCGGACAACCGCGCGTCTGCCTACGCCCTGGCGCTGCACGCGATGGACGTCGTCAGCCTGGGGCCGGTCACGGTCTCCCCGGGCGCCCGGGTGGAGCTCATCCGCACGGTCTTCGCGGATGCGCTGGGCGACGGGACGACCGTCAGCACCCGCGCGGTGTTGGTGCCCGGCATCGGCGTGCACTGGCAGGCGCTCCCAGCGCTGGGCGCGTTCGTCGGCGTGCACCGCGGCTTCTCTCCGGCAGCGCCGGGGCCGACGGTCTCTCCGCCGGAGTCCAGCGCCAACTTCGAGGCGGGCGTGCGCTTCACGCCGGGCCGCACGCGGCTGGAGGTCATCGGCTTCTTCAACGACTACCAGAACCTCACCAGCATCTGCACGCTCTCCTCCGGCTGCAGGGAGGAGCGGCTGGACAGCCAGCTGGACGCCGGCCGCGCGCACGTGCTGGGCGTTGAGCTGCAGGGCGAGCACGTCCTCAAGGGCCCCTGGGGTCTGAGCTTCCCCCTGAGCGCGACGTACACCTTCACGCGCTCGGAGCTCTTGGACCCCTTCTCCTCAGAGGAGTGGGGCGAGGTGGCCGCGGGCGACGAGCTGCCGTACGTCCCGGAGCACCAGCTGGCGGCGCAGGGTTCGCTGGAGGCGGAGCGCTGGGGCGTGTCCGTTCAGGTGAGCTACGCGGGCCGGATGCGCGAGCTCCCGGGCCAGGGGGAGGAAGGGCTGTTCACCGACGCGCAGCTCACCCTGGACGCGACGGCCAAGGTGAAGCCCTTCGAGTGGCTGGAGGTTTACTTCAACGCGCGCAACCTGCTGGACGCGCGGCCCATCGTCGCCCGCCGCCCGTTCGGCGCGCGGACGCTGGCGCCGCGCTGGTTGCAGGCGGGGGTGAAGCTCTCGTTTTAGTAGGGTCTGCCCGTATGGCGACCTCTCCTCTGCTGCTTGACGAGCACACCTACCTCTTGGTCCTCACCGGCGCGGGCGTGTCCGCGGAGAGCGGCGTGCCCACGTTCCGCGGCTCCAACGGGTTGTGGGAGAACGAGCCGGTGGAGCGGGTGGCTTCGCCTGAGGGCTTCGAGGCGGATCCTTCCCGGGTGTGGCGCTTCTATTCGCAGCGGCGCGCGGGCGCGGGCGGGGTGGTGCCGAACGCGGGGCACCACGCGCTGGCGGCCGTCGAGCAGCGGATGGGCGATCGCTTTCTGCTTGCCACCCAGAATGTGGACGGGCTGCACCGCCGCGCGGGCAGTCACCGCCTGGTGGAGATGCACGGTCAGCTCTTCACCACCCGCTGTTCGCGCTGCGACCGCCCGCCCTTCCCGGATGAGCAGCAGTACCTGGACCCGGCGAAGCTGCCGCGGTGCGAGTGCGGCGCACTTCAGCGTCCGCACATCGTCTGGTTCGGCGAGATGCTGGATCCCGCGGATCTCGACCGCATCGACACCTTCTGCGCGCAGGCGGTGCGCGGGCGCCTTGTCTTCCTGGCGGCGGGGACCTCCGGCGCGGTCTATCCCGCGGCGGGGCTGGTGGATGTGGCGCGCCGGCTGCGCGGAGAGACCTACCTGGTAAATGCGGACCCAGCAGACAACGCGGCGCGCTTTCACCACTTCATTCAGGGAAAGAGCGGGGAGGTGCTCCCCTCGTTGCTGGGCGTCGCCGGCTGACGGCGGGTGATTCGCTGGCCTCCGGCGCTGCGCGTGGCATACTTCGTCGCAATGCCGTTGCCGCCGTTGAAGCTCGCCGTCCTCCACTACCAGCCCAGCGGCGAACCGATGGATCCGGTCGTCCAGCACATCTGCGATGCGCTGGGGCAGTTGGGTCACCAGTCGGAGGCGATTGGCGTCCACGATCGCGTCTTCGACATCCTCACCGCCATCGAGAAGTCGAGGTGCGATCTCGTCTTCAACGTCTGCGAGACCTTCGCCGACGACTACCGGCTGGAGGTGAACGTCGCCGCGCTGATGGAGATGGCGCGGATCAAGTACACCGGCTCCGGCACCGCGGGCCTGCTCCTGGCCCAGGACAAGATCCTCACCAAGCAGCTCTTGGGCTACCACGAGGTCCGCACGCCCAACTTCGCCACGTTCGACGGCGAAACCTTCGAGACCCAGGGCCGGCTGCGCTTTCCGCTGATCGTCAAGCCGGCCCGGTCCGACGCCTCCATCGGGATTGGGAAGCACTCGGTGGTGGAGGACTGGGACGAGCTCACCAAGCGGGTGCGCGAGATCCGCAAGGAGCTGGCGGACGAGGCGTTGGCGGAGGAGTTCATCGAAGGTCGCGAGGTGTACGTCGGGGTCCTGGGGCAGGCGACGCGGCCGGAGATTCTTCCCATCGTGGAGCTGGACTTCGGCAAGTGGGACGAGAGCCGGCCGCGCATCTCCGACCGCGAGGTGAAGTTCGGGCCGGAGACCGAGGGCTCGCCGCGGCTGCTCATCGCCCAGGATCTTCCCCAGGACCTTCGGGTCCGGATTGAACGCTCCGCGCTGCTGGCGTTCCGGGCGCTGAAGATCCGCGACTATGCGCGCGTGGACTTCCGGATTTCCAAGGAGACGGGCGAAGCCTTCATCCTGGAGGTCAACCCGAATCCGTACCTGGAGAAGCAGAGCGAGCTGGCGATGGCCGCCGAAGAGAAGGGGCTGAACTACACCCAGCTCATTGGCCGCATCGTCGAATCTGCCGCCACGCGTTACGGCCTCAACAAGCGTTCGGCGGATCCCAAGCCGGAGAAGCCAGCAGAAGCGCCGACCAGCTCACACTGAGGCGGCTACTCCACCTCGAAGAACTTGTCGGTGTAGAGGTAGTTCATCACCAGCGCCGTCACCAGCGAGGTGAGCCGGGTGAGGTATTCGCGGGTCTTGTCCAGCTGGACGGACAGGCCGAGGGCGCCGGTGCGCTCCAGCAGGTGATCCACGACAGAGCGCACGACCGCGCGGCCCACGCCAGAGTACTGGGTGACCGCCTGGATGAGCGACTGGCGTTCAGCGCGGATGAGCGTCTCCGCGCGGGCGGGTGCGGAAGAGGGCGACTCGAAGAGGTTGATGAGGTCCTCATCGAGGTGGTGGCCCAGCTGGACGTCCACCTTCTCCGCCAGATCCCGCTGGCGGTAGTGGTCCAGGACCGTCTCCTCCATCTCCTCCACGTCCAGGTCCCGCTCCGCGAGCTTGAGGATGGGCTCCTGCCGGCCAATCTTCTGGGCAGCGGTGTCTACATACTGAAGCTTCTTGAGCGCGCCCCAGCCGGTGTACCGCTTGTTCCACTCGGAGCTGGGGGTCAGCCAGACCGCGAACGTCTCCGCGAAGTCTTCGTCCGGGTGCTTCTGCGCGTACCAGCCGGAGATGTGGACGACGTACTTCCGCGAGAACGGCTTGGCCTTGAAGTCTTCGCGGTAGGGCTTCTGGTAGTCGCCGAACAGCTTCCGCCAGTCGTCGCTCTCGTACAGCTTGTACGCATAGTTGAAGCAGTGACCCGCCTCGTGGCGGAGGTACATCATGATGTCGCGTTCGGTCTCCGCCCCTGCGCCCAGCTCCGCCTCAATGGAGTGGAGGTTGGGATCCGCGAGGTAGAACGGAATGCCGATGACGGGAACGCCGGAGGGGCAGCCCCACTGATCCGACAGGTAACACTCGGGTCGGAGCGCAATCCCCTTCGCCTCCAGCTCGCCGTAGAGCTGGTGGATGTACTTCTCCAGCGGCGTGCCGGCGAGGTGGAGCTTGAGGTCCTTGATGCGCGCTTGAAGCAGGACGCGACGATCGTCGCCGCCCTCATCGATGAGGTCGCGGGCGTCGGGGCCGGGCTTCTCGCGGAAGCTGATGGTGGCGGCGGGCAGCATCGGTGGCGCGGTACTCTAACGAAGAACCTTAACGCGTGAACCCCAATACCCTTCCAGCCCCCTAAGTGGTTGTAAAATAACGGAAATACGACGTTTGATGCACCGCGCCTACCCGCCTGGCGGGTGGGGTACAGGCAGGGGCAGGTACGGGATTTCGGCACGTTAGCGGATCACCCGCCAGCTGCTCAGCCGGCCGGCTGGAGCGGTGTCGGACGCCTCAAGCGGGTCCTCCGACAGGTCGCACGGCCGCGCGCTGGGGGGGCCACGCAACCAGCGCGCGTTCGCGGCGCTGGCGGACAGGGGGGAGAAGGTGCGCAGCACCACGCCTTCGCCCTGATCCGCGGGCTTGAGGCAGGAGAGCTCGCCGCGCTCGACGGCGAGGTGAGCCCGGGAAGGAGCAGAGGCGCCGCGCAAGGGGAGCGCGTGGGGTGGGAGGAGCGCCTGCTCCAGCGCTCCGGCGAGCCCGTCGGCGCCAGCGTCGGGATCCACGACCAGGCAGTAGCGCAGCCGCGCAGCGCCGGCGCACTGCGCCTCCGGGGTGGCCAGCATGGGGCCGGCATCACCGTCCCGGTCCCTCAGGTCATCCCGCGAGAGAAAGCCCACCGCGCGCAGCAGCGTGACGCTGACCCCGCGTGGATCCCGCTCGTACTCGTGGAGCCCCGGCAGGCCCAGCCCCGCGAGGGGGCGCCCGTCCTGTTCGATGAGCAGCCGCGCGAGGACGGGGTGCGACGTGGTCGGCACCTCCGGACCCATCCGGGAGGCAGGGGTCAGCGGCCGGCGCAGGAACCCGAAGGCGGTCTCCGCGAGGACGTCGCTCACCCCGCCGCGCGGCTCGAAGCGGGCGCGCAGCCGGTGATCCGCCGCCCGGTGGTCCACCTCGAGAACAAAGTCGACCCGGCTGCTCCCGGCGTGGAGCCGGGCGCGCCAGACATAGGGAGAGCGGGAACGGGCCGCGGCGCGCGCGTCCCTTGAGGCGTCCAGCGAGGCCGGCAGGTCCCACGCACCCTCGGCCTGCAGCTCCGCGCCGAGCGCCGACTGCCGGACAGTGAGGGTGGCGGGCTCGGCGAAGGTCTGCGAGCTCAGCGGCCCATCGCCGGGGACCGGGTCGAAGTTGTACTCGTCCCCCCGGTCCGCCACGTCCTCCAGCCGGTGCAGGAAGCTCACCCCGGTGGCCTTGTGCAGGACTTCAAACCCGCCGGGGATAGGGGCGACCCTGAGCCAGGCGTTCTCGATGGCTCCGGCCGGCGTCGCGCCGACGACGGCGGGCGCCTCGCCTGTGGCGGCCTCCAGGCGCAGCACCGCCACGCCCAGCGGCGGCAGCGGCGCCTGCAGCCGGAGGCGGACGCGGAACGCCGGGACGTTCAACGGATAGAGGGGGGTCCGGTTGACGATCCGCACTGCCGGGGCGCGGGAGAGGAGCTCAAACGGGACCGGTTGGCCGTCCTCGGCCCGGAGGCGGAACGCCGGCAGCGCCCCGTCCCGGGCGTCCAGCAGGAGCTCCACCTCCGCGGGCTCCCGGCTGTCGCGCGGGAGGGGGTTGAAGACCGCGAGGGCGCCCTGGCGCAGGTCGTCGTCGTGCTCGTCGCTCTCGCCGCACAGCCCGGCCAGCTGCTCGTCGACGAGCTTGGCTGTCACGGACTCGGACCGGGCGAAGCGCACCTCCATCTCCCGGTGCACCTCATCCACGCTGCAGCCGCAGATGGAGTCGTGCGGGTGGTTCTGCAGCAGGACCTTCCAGGCGTGCTGCAGGAGCGGCCGGGCGTCCTGGGCGACCGTCCCGAACAGGACACCCAGCGCGCTCAGCGGCTCCGCGTAGCGCTCCAGCAGCCGCTGACAGCGCTCGTTGCGGACTTTCAGATACGTGCGCGCCGAGAGGACGCCGGGGAGCAGATGGCTGAAGTCCGGCGCCCGGAGCTCACCCTGCACCGTCACCGAAGGCGGCGCCAACTCCCGCGCCTGGGCCACGGCCGCCTCCAGGGTGGTGTGCACAAGGACCGCTTCGCCCGCCAACTGCTGGTTCAGCGCCGGCAGCAGCGAGGGCAGGTGGGCGTCCGGCGGGAGGTGGTCGCTCCCGTTCATCAGGAGGTAGGTCCCCCCGCGCCGCCGGGGCGCGGTCCGGTCCAGCTCCTGGCGGATCCTCCCCAGCGTCTGCTCCAGGTCCTCCGGCAGCTTCGCTGCGTTCCCGTAGCCCGTGGGCAGCCAGAGGCAGAAGAGCTCCCGGCCGGAGAGCGCGCGCCACGTGAAGGTGGTGCCCTGGACTTCGCGCGGGACGCCCCGCCAGAGCACGGCGGAGGTCATCCCGAAGCCTGCGAAGAGCTCCGGCAGCTGGGCGAGGTGCCCGAACTGATCCGGCGCGTAGCCCACCTCCATGCAGCGCCCCAGCGCCTTCGCCATCCGCCGGCCGAGCTGGAGGTTGCGGATGAGCGCTTCGCCGCTGACCAGGAACTCGTCGGGCAGCACGTACCAGGGGCCCACGCCCACGCGGCCGTCGCGGATGAGGCGCGCCAGGCGTTCGCGCTGCTCCGGGCGGACTTCCAGGTAGTCCTCCAGCACGGAGGTCTGCCCATCCAGCATGAAGTGGGTGAACGCGGGCGTCGCTTCCAGCAGGTCGATGAGCCCGTCCACCAGCCGGACCAGGCGCATCCGGAAGCGTTCGAACGGGAGGTACCACTCGCGGTCCCAGTGCGTATGGGAGACCACCGGCAGCTGCAGGGGAGGGGACATCGTGCTTTCGCTACTCGAAGATCGGCATCGGGTCCTTCTTCTTGCCGGTCTGCCGGGTGGTGGCGGTCTTGTCCTGGGGCTTTTCGATGGGCCGCTCAGGCGGCGGCTTCACGGCGATGGGATCCAGGAGGATCTCCACCTGCGTCTGGGCGTCGGTGTTGTGCGCGTAGTCGAGCAGCTGCTGGACCGGCTTGTGGCCGTTGAGCTTGAGCGTGAGCCGGTGCTCCTGCGCGCGGGTCAACCGGAGCGTCACCGGGGTCTGCCCCATCAGGCGCTCGCCGTCGAAGACCGCCGCGCCCTCCGGCACGCTCACCACCTTGACCTCGATGTTGGCCGGGAGGGCCGGGTGCGCTTCGGGCTGAGGGAGGGTGAGCGCCGTGTGCGGGACGCTCTGCTGCCCCCCCGTCTTCTTGTACGCCACCGCCACGCTGCCGCCGATCATCGCCATCCCGGCCACCGCCACCGCCCACTTGAGCCACCCGCGCGAGCCGGTCGCCAGGTGCGGGCCGCCCTCCTGCGCGGCGGAGCCCTCCGGCGTGGTGGGCATCATCGCCACCGAGCCGCCCACCACCACCACGCCGGCGGGCAGCGGCGCGGCCTTCGGAGCGTCTGCCGCGGGCGCACGCGGGGGGCGCTTGCCGTTGCGGGACTGCGAGCTGCCGGAGCCTTCCCGGCGGGTGGAGGGCGCGGCCTTGCTGGGCGAAGCCTGAAGCTCCTCCTCGGGGACGCCGTCGAGCGACGCCTTCATCTCGCGGATGAACTCCTCCGCGCTCTGGTGGCGGTCCTTCTTCTCCCGCGCCAGGCCCTTGCGGAAGAAGTCATCCAGCGCGCGCGGCACCGGCGCGCCCATCCGGTGCGTGCCCACCGCCGGGACGGTCTCCGTGAGCGCCGCGCGCAGCGCCTTGCGGACCGTGTTGGCGCCGAACGGCGAGGTGCCGGTCAGGCAGTAGTAGTAGACGCCCGCCAGCGAGTAGAGGTCTGACCGCTGATCCACGCTCTCGCCGCCGGCCTGCTCCGGGGGCATGTACTGAGGCGTGCCCAGCACCTGGCCGGTGGAGGTGAGCTGCTCTTCCTCCTCCTGCTCCAGCGCCTTGACCAGGCCGAAGTCGAGCACCTTGACGAAGTCTGCCCCGTCCAGCTGCTGCACCATGATGTTGTGCGGCTTGAGGTCCCGGTGGACGCAGCTCTGGCTGTGGGCGTGGTGGAGGCCGTGCGCCGCCTGTTCAATGATCTCCGTCGCCCGGCGAAGGGACATCGGCCCGTCGCGCTTGACGATCTGCTTGAGGCTCTCTCCCTTCAGGTACTCCATCGTGTAGTAGCAGGTCCCGTCCGGCGCCTTCCCGAAGTCGAAGACCGTGATGATGTTCGGGTGGTGCAGGTTGGAGGCGACCTCCGCCTCGCGCCGGAACCGCTCGAAGAACGTGGGGGCGGCTGCCAGCGCCGGGTGCAGCGTCTTCACCGCGACGGGGCGCCGCATCGACGTCTGGGTGGCGAGGAAGACCATCCCCATCCCGCCCTGACCGATGACCTCCTGAATCTGGTACCGCCCGTCCAAAGTCTGGCCGAGGAGCGCGGTCTGGCCCGAGCATTGATGCCCTGGACCTTCCCTGCTTCCGCAGACGCTGCACGGTGCGCTGGCCATTTGGAGCCCCACAGTATAGGGGGCGAGGGGTGGAAGTCCTCAAGCAAGCGCGCGCATGAGCCTCGTCGTCGTTCAGGATCTCTCGCTGTCCTACGGGAAGAAGGTGCTCTTCGAAGACACCTCCTTCGCCATTGGCGCGCAAGACCGGGTCGGCCTGGTGGGTGCAAACGGAACCGGTAAGTCCACCCTGCTGAAACTCCTGGTCGGCCAGCAGGCGCCCGACCGGGGCGCCATCCGCCTGATGTCCAAGGCGCGACACGGCTATCTCCCCCAGGAGCTGAGCGGCCTGCCGACCGGGACCGTCGTGGATTCGGTGCTCTGCGCCGTCCCCGGGCGGGAGACGCTCGAGGGGAGGCTGGCCGGGACCGAGGCCGCGCTCGCCACCGCCACCGAGGAGGCCGAGCAGCTGGAGCTCGCCCAGACGCTGGCGGATCTCCACCAGGAACTGGAGCACTTCGAGGAGCGTTATGGGCGGCACCAGGCGGAGCGGATCCTCGCCGGGCTGGGCTTCACGGCCAGAGATCTGGAGAAGCCGACGTCCGCCTTGTCCGGCGGGTGGCGGATGCGCGCCGCGCTGGCGGGGCTGCTGCTTCAGGATCCGGATCTCCTCCTGCTGGACGAGCCGACAAACCACCTGGACCTGCCGACGCTGACCTGGTTCGACGGCTTCCTGAAGCGGTCTCGCAAGGCGCTGGTGCTCATCTCGCACGACCGGGACTTCCTCAACCGGCAGATCGGCCGCGTCGTTTCCCTCGAAGTGGAGGGGCTGCGCAGCTACACCGGCAACTACGAAGACTACCGCCGGCAGCGGGCGCAGGAGCTGGAGCAGCTCACCGCGAAGGCCGAGCGCCAGGCGGACCGCCGCGCCCAGATGGAGGCCTTCATCGAGCGCTTCGGCGCCAAGGCCAGCAAGGCCCGCCAGGCGCAGAGCCGGGCGAAGATGCTGGAGAAGGAAGAGGTCATCGAGGTCCACCAGGAGCGCAAGAAGGTGAGCTTCACCTTCCCGGAGGCGCTCCGCTCCGGCCGGGACGTGGTCAAGCTGGAAGGCATCTCCAAGCGCTACGGGCAGACCGTCGTCTACGAGGGCCTTTCCGCTACGGTGGAGCGCGGGCAGCGGGTGGCGGTGGTGGGCGCCAACGGCGCCGGGAAGACCACGCTGCTCAAGCTGGTGGCGGGCGAGCTGTCGCCGGATTCAGGTAGCAGCGCGATGGGGCACAACGTGGTGCTCGGCTATTACGCGCAGCACCACGCGGAGACGCTGGACCGGAGCGCCACCATCCTCGACGAGGTGAAGAAGCTCGTCCCGGACAAGCCGCAGAGCTACGTCCGGAGCGTGCTGGGCGCGTTCCTCTTCTCCGGCGATGACGTGGACAAGCCCATCGGCGTGCTGTCTGGCGGCGAGCGTGCCCGCGTCGCGCTGGCCAAGCTGTTGCTCGTCCCGGCGAACTTCCTGGTGATGGACGAGCCCACCAACCACCTGGATCTCGACTCGGCGGAGGCGCTGATCGAAGCCCTGCGGGAGTACACCGGCACGCTGCTCTTCGTCTCGCACAACCGGAGCTTCCTCAACCAGCTGGCCACGCACGTCTGGGACGTGCGGGATCACCGCGCCATCCCGTTCCCCGGCAACCTCGACGAATACCTCCACCACCTGGAGCTGGTGACGGCGGACGCGGACGGGGGCGCCTCCGGGAGCGGGGACGCCAAGCCGGTGGCCGGGAAGCCGCTCACCGAGAAGGAGCGGAAGCGCCAGGAGGCCGAAGAGCGCAACCGGCGCAGCGCGGTGGAGGGGCCCATCAAGAAGGAGATCGCCGCGCTGGAGCAGAAGATCTCCGCGCTGGAGGCGGAGCAGAAAGCGCGCGAAACGCAGCTGGCGGACGCGGGCTTCTACAACGACTTCCCGAAGGCCAAACCGGTGATGGACGCGCACCGGGAGGGGGCGCAGGCGCTGGAGGCGCTCTACGCGCAGTGGGAGTCCGCCCAGGAGCGGCTCGCGGCGGCGGGCAGGTCCGCGTAGGATTGCGGAACGTGACGTGGCCGGTGGTCAGGAGTGAACATGAAGCGCTGTATCGTCTGGGCGAGCCTCGCGCTCGCCACCGCCGCCTGCGGACGCCGGACCGGGCCGCCCAAGCCGGGCGAGGTGCTGTTCTGGCGGGTGACGTCGTCGAGCGTCGACTTCAACGGCTGCACCGATGACGCGCAGTTCAGAGATCCGCTGAAGCCCATCGCGTTCGACGAGAACACGTACCTCATCTTCCGGGTGGAGCCCGACGGCAAGAAGGCCACCGCGCTCGACTGCGGGTCGCTCTCCGTCTCCAGCTGCCAGCCCAGCGCGTCCGGCGTGGTCTTCGACATCGCCGGCTCGGAGCTCATCTTCGGGAGGGACCAGAAGTCGGCCATCACCGGGACATCCTGCATGCTCTCCTCCGCGCAGAGCTGGGTCCTGTCCGACCAGGGGACCACGCTGGACTTGACCATCACCAACGTCCTGTCGCTCACCGACGCCGCCACCGAGTGCGCGCAGTTTGATGAGCAGGTGAAGAACCAGTCGCCGAACCGGCTGGGGCTGCAGGGCTGCGTGGTGAATTTCAAGGTTGGGGCCACGCTGGCGCGCTGAGGCCTGTTCGCGCCCCGTTCGCGTCGAGCGTAGCGACGCACAGCGGCGCGTAGTCGAGACGTGGCGCAGACCCACGCACGCCACCAGGCCCGACGCGTCGCAGCGCGCCGGATCCAAGCGTCGCAGGCACTGCCGCCGTCTCGACTATGCGCCTGACGGCGCAACGCTCGACGCGAACGTGGGGGGCGTCTGTGCTGTGACAAGCCTCGGAGGCGCGGCTCGTCCGGTCGCCGTGCCAGCTGGGGCGTTTAGCTCTGTGCCGCGCGGCGCTTCTTCCGCTCGCGGCGGGAGAGGCGCTCCGGGGCCTTGGCGGCCTCTGCGTTGGGCGAAGTATCCGCCGGCAGCGAGGGCATGGAGGGCCGCGCGAAGGTCCCGGGCATGGGCGTGCCGTCGGGCAGCGGGGTCTCCGCTGCGGGCAGCTCCGAGGCCAGGGCAGGGAAGCGGATGAAGAAGCTGGTGCCCTCGCCCACGCGGCTCTGCACCGAGATGGTGCCCGAGTGGTTCTTGACGATCCGCTGACAGATGGCGAGGCCCAACCCCGTCCCCTTCTGCTTGGTGGTGAAGAACGGGACGAAGATGTGCAGCTGCTGGTCCGGCGGAATACCGGGCCCATCGTCCAGCACCTGCACCTCGACGGTGTCGTGCCCGCCGCGGAAGTCTGAGAAGCGCTCCGGCCGCAGCGTGCGGACGGTGATCTTCCCCGGCTTGGCGGCCATCGCCTGCACCGCGTTCTGCAGCAGGTTGATGAGCACCTGCTTGAGCTGCTCGGCATCCGCGTCGATCTTGTTGAGCCCCTCGGTGAGCTCCACCTTCAGCTCCACGTGCTTGGGGACCTCGTTCTGCACCAGCCGGAGCGTGCGGGTGATGACCTCGTTCAGGTCCGTCGGCCCGAAGTTCTGCTTGAGCGGGCGCGAGTAGTCGAGGAACGCGCTCACCACGCCGTTGAGCCGGTTCACCTCCTCGACGATGACCTCCAGGAACTCGCCGTCCTCGCCAGGGAGGCGCTGGGGATCCAGGCACTGCGCGGCGCCCTTGATGGCGCCCAGCGGGTTGCGGATCTCATGCGCCAGACCGGCGGCCATCTCGCCCAGCGCGGCCAGGCGGTCCCGCTCCCGCATCTTCTCGTAGACCTTGGAGCTCTCCACGATGGAGGAGAGCCGCTCGGCGATCTCCAGGACCATGGCGATCTCGTCCGACGCGTACGCCTCCGGCACCCGTTCGTCCCAGAGGTTCAAAAAGCCGAGCACCCGGTCGTTGCCCACCAGCGGCACACTGATGCCAGCCTTCATCTGCACCATCGCGGCTTTGATATCGGAGAGCCGTTTGATCTCATCGCGGCCGCGCTTGCCCTCCGGCCCGTGGGCGCGCAGCTCCGTGATGCGGCGGTCGAGGTTCTCCTGCAGCAGCGCCTTCTGACCGCTGGACGCCGCGTTCAACAGGCCGCGCGCGGAGGCCGTGTCCAGGAAGGCGGCCGGGCTGGGCCCGCGGTGGTTGGCCAGCCGGTAGCCGGGCCGGTCCTCGGCCAGCAGGTAGATGGACGCGTGCGTCACCCGCCGGGTCTCATGGAAGGCGTCCAGGATGAGCGTGGAGAGGTGGTCCACCTCGATCACGTTGGCCGTGCGGGAGCGCAGCTGGGAGAGCGTGCGCAAGAGCTCGAAGCGCTCGCGGAAGAAGATGGCCACCACCCGCTCCTCCACCTTCGCGCGCAGGGGCTCCAGGAGGATGAGCATCACGAACGCCGCCACCACCGTGTTGAACAAGAACAGGGCTGGGTTGCCTTCGACCCAGGAGGTGAGCGTGGCGAAGACCAGGGCGAGGATGGCCGCCAGCACTGTCTGCGAGGCGAATTTGCCCAACAGCTCATGCAGGTCCATCAGCCGCAGCCGCAGCAGCGTCTGGGCGAGGAAGAAGAGGTAGAGCGTGGCGACGACCGGCCCCAGCGTGGGGAAGGGCACCCCCAGGCGGTTCAGGAAGTCCAGCCCGGTGAAGATGATGGTGAGCCCGGCGCCGATGGCCAGGTACTGCAGCCGCAGGCGCTCGATGCGCGAATCGCTCTGCTGCATGCGCCGCAGCAGCAGGGAGACGGAGACGCTGAGCGCGGCCAGCACCCAGGCCGCGAGCGCGGTCTTCGCCCAGCGGTTGTTCGCCAGCGGCGTGAGCCCCACCGCCAGCCCGAGCAGGCCGGAGAAGAACGCCAGCCGTCGCCCGCTGCGCAGGCCGCTGGGGCTGACGTTCAGGAAGTCGAGGAAGAAGGCCAGCGCCATCGAGGGCACCAGCGCGCCGAGGATCTGCGTGGCGCCCAGGGCAATGCGGGCGGACCAGGGATAGGCGGTGCCGTCGCCGAAGAGGTTGTCGAAGAAGCTCGCGAAGTAGAAGCCGCCCACCACCAACGCGAAGAGCGAGTACCGGGTGACGGCGCGCGGACGGTCCGCGCGCAAGAGCATGGAAGTGCCCAGTGCCAAACCGATGATGCCTGCCAGGAGGGCACTCTGCGTGCGAATGTCCATCGATGGGGCTGATTGTAGGCAATTTTTGCGGCAGGATCCGTTCCCGAGGTCGCTGCATGCCCTACTGCCTGTCTCGCGCCGCCGTCGCAGTCCCTTGCCTGGTCGCAGCGCTGGCGCTCGCCCAGGCTCCCAAAGGTCCGCCCCAACAGGCCGCTGAGGCCCCTCCGGCCGAGACGGAGGACCTCCGCGCCGCGCCCTCCTCGGTCGGGACCAACACGCCGCCGGAGGCGGAGCTCTCCCCGCCGCCGGACTCCGAGAAGGCCCAGGCGCCTCAGGGCTTCGTCGAGATTTTGAACCCGGCCTTCCCCGCGGCACAGGCGCCCGCGCTGGCACCCGCTGTGGTGGACCGCGGCCGCCGCTATGACGCCGCGGATGTCGCGCCGTACTTCGCCACCGGCAAGCTGGCCGAGGCCCGGACCGAGTTCGAGCGCGGCCGCTTCGCCCGCGCGCGGACGCTGCTCGCGGGGGCCGGCTCCGCGCCGCCCGTCCGGTACTTGCGGGCGCTGAGCGCGCTGCGCGCAGAGGACTTCCAAGCCGCAGCGACGGAGATGACCGCCCTGGCCGCGGACTACCCGGCGCTGTCGGACCGCTGCGCCGTGCACGCGGCCATCGCGCTCGAGGAGCTGTCGCGGTTCAAGGAGGCGGCGGCGCTCTACGCGAAGGTGCCGCAGGGCTCGCGGCTTGCCACGGACGCGCGGCTGGGGCTGGCGCGGACGCTCCGGCGCAGCGGAGACCTGGACGGCGCGGTGGCCGCGCTCCAGCCGCTGGCGGCGATGGGCGCGCCGGGGTGGGGGCGCGACGTCGGCGCCGAGGTGCTCATCTCCCTGGCGGACCTGGCCCGGCAGCGCAAGGACGCCGCGGCGGAGCGGGAGGCGCTGATCGCCGCCTGGTCCCTCCACCCGCTCTCCGCCATCGCCAAGACCGCCGAGGCGCGGCTGAAGGGCGTGAAGCTGGACGCGGCCGCGCATGTCGGGCGCGCGGAGGCGCTCATCGAAGCGCACCGGAACAAGCAAGGCATGGACGCGCTGGAGCCGTGGCTGCCCAAGTTGAAGCTGCCGGATGCGTTGGCTTGCCGGGCGCACTTCGCCTACGGCAAGGCGCTCCGGAAGCAGCGCGAGCACACCCGCGCCATCGCCGTGCTGGCGCCGGTCACCGAGAAGTGCACGTCCGAAGATCTCCGCGCCCGCGCGCTGTACGTGCTGGGCTCCTCGCGGTCCATCGTGGACGTGGCGCACGGCCCGGCGACGTACGAGGCCCTGGCGCGCGACTTCCCCGAGCACTCCTTCGCGGACGACGCGCTGTTCTTCGCGGCGGACCTCTACGTGAAGAACGGGAACCTGGACGGGGCGCTGGCCCGGCTGGATCAGCTCTCCAAGGCCTATCCCACCGGCGACTTCGCCGCCGAGGCGCTCTTCAAGTCCTTCTGGATCCGCCGGTCACGCGGGCAGCTGGAGGATGCGCTCTCGGTGCTGGATGAGATCGAACGGATCTTCCGCGGGGCGGACGAATCCTATGAGCTGGAGCGGTCGCTCTACTGGCGCGCGCGGATCTACGAAGGGCAGGGCGACAAAGCGCGGGCGGGAGAGCTCTTCGGCCGCCTGGCCGTGTCGCACCCGGCGACGTACTACGGCTTGATGGCCCGGCTGCGTCTGCCGCAGGTGGACGCTGCAAGGGCCGCCGCGCTCCCGGCCCAGCTGGCGGTGCCCCGGGCAAGCAAGGAGAGCTGGCCGCTCTACGTGGGGACCATGGGCGAGGACGCGCACTTCCTGGCCGGCATCGAGCTTTTGCGCCTGGGCTTCTCGGACGCCGCGGCCAGCGAGCTGCTCTCGGTCAACCGCGGCGGACAGCCCGCAGAGGCGCTGCGGCTGCTCGTCCAGGTGCTGGTGGCGGCGGGCGACAGCCGGAGCGCGCACGCCATCGCGCGGGTGGCGCTGCGCAAGTCGCTGTCCGGACAGATCAGCGCAGAGACGCGGTCCGTCTGGGAGAGCGCGTACCCCAACGCCTTCCGCGACCCCATCGAACGCCACTGCAAGTCGGCGGATGTCGACCCGGACCTCCTGCAGGCGCTGATGCGCGAGGAGAGCGCGCTGGATCCGAAGGCGCTCTCCTGGGCAGGGGCCCTGGGATTGACCCAGCTGATGCCTGCGACGGCGAAGGCGGTGGCGCGGGTGCTCAAGCTCAAGGGCGTCTCTCCGCGCTCGCTGCTGGAGCCGGATCTCAATATTCGCCTCGGCTCCTGGCAGCTGGGGTCGCTGCTCAAGAAGTTCAAGGGCAACAAGATCTACGCCATCGCCAGCTACAACGCGGGAGCGGGCGCGGTGGAGCGGTGGCGGAGCGACCGGCCGTCGGTGGAGCTCGACGAGTGGGTGGAGGAGATCCCCATCGCAGAGACGCGCGGGTACGTGAAGCGCGTGCTGCGGTCGTTCAACACGTACCAGCTGCTCTACCAGCGCAAGCCACCCACCAACACGGTCACCAGCCGGCGCTAGGGCTTCGCCCGCGGCACGCTAAGCACAGCGTCGTTTCCCCGTTCGCGTCGAGCGTTGCGCCGTCAGGCGCATAGTCGAGACGTCGGCAGTGCGCTGGAGGCTCGGCGCAGGCGCGCTTCGCACTGCTCGAAATGGCGGGGCGGGCCGGGGTCTGCGCCGGGCCTCCAGCGCACTGGCGCCGTCTCGACTATGCGCCCGACGGCGCAACGCTCGGCGTGAACGGGGTTGCAGCTGGAGGCAATTCTGATCACCAGCGCTGTCAGCATTCCTTCAGGTGGTCGGAAGTGGTCGGTGCCTGCGCGCACCGACTGTCTTCTGGCTGTCCATCCGGGAGTTGTAAGGCGCCTTTCCCACTGGGGGGCGCGGACCCGAGGGAAATCACGGGGCTGGCATGGCTGGCACGCCGTTGGCTCTCACCGCGGCGCATGCCCGGGCTTCGGTCCATTCTCTTTGCTGTGTGCCTGAGTGCGCAGGCGCTGGGCGCGGTGAGCGAACCCCTGCCCGGCGTGAAGCTGGTCCGCACGGGCGCCGCGGCGCTCTCGGTGGTGGATCTCTGCGCGCCGGGCGTGTCGATGCGCACGACGCGCTACTCCGAGCGCCGGGGGACAGTGGCCACCTGGGCGACCAAGGCCGAGGTCAACGCGCAGATCGCGATCAACGGCGACTTCTTCGACAACGGCGTGTGGAGCTGGGTGATTGGCCGTTCGCGCGGCGCTGGCGAGGATTGGCCGGCCAGCGCCCAGCACCGCGAGCAGAGGCAGTACTGGCAGTTCGGTCCGCGGATTGCGGACCTGCAGCGCGACTCGGCGAACGCGCCGATGGCGGGCGTGACGGAGATCGTCGGAAGCCACAACATCCTCATCTCGGAGGGGCGCTCGCTGGGGCCCAACTTCGATGGCGACGGCGTCCTGATGTCCGGGGCGCGCCGCACCGCGGTCGGCATCTCCCAGGACCGCAAGACGCTCTTCCTCTTCGTGAGCAACGACGCGCTCACCGGCAGCGGGATTGTGAGCCAGATGACCGCGCTGGTGCAGGAGGCCGGCGCGTCCCCCATCTGGTTCGCGACGAACATGGACGGCGGCGGCTCCACGCAGATGTACGTGCAGGGCCCGGGCACGGTCATCAGCTCCAGCCGCGAGGTGAACAACCACATTGGGGTGCGCGCGACAGGCAGCGGCCCTTCGCCGCAGTGCCCGGGTTCGGACTGGGAGGCGCAGTGGATGGCGGATGGCTTCCCGCAGGGCATGCGGATGCGGGCGCCCGCAGGGACGGAGATTGAAGGCTGGGTTGAGCTGAAGAACACCGGGATGAAGCCGTGGCCGGCAGGCAAGACGTCGCTGGGCACCACGGAGCCGCGGGACGGGCCGAGCATGCTGGCGGCCAGCGGCTGGCCCAGCGCCACGCGGATGGCCACGCTGAGCGCGGACGTCGCGCCCGGCGGCACCGGCCGGTTCACCTTCAAGCTCAAAGCGCCGGAGACGCCGGGTGCCCACTTCCAGTTCTTCGGTGTCGTGGTCGAGGGTGTCGCTTGGCTCGGCGACTCCGGCGGCCCGCGCGATGAGCAGCTCTGGGTGGAGGTGACGTCGGAGGGCTCGCCCGTGCCGAAGCTGGGGGCGCAGCTGTCCGAGGACTGGCCCGGCGGCAGGGCCGGCACGCTGCGGCCTGGCTCCACGCTCACCGGTCACTTCTCATTCAAGAACACCGGCTCCGAGGTCTGGACGCCCGCGAAGACCTTCCTCGCCACGCGCGATGAGACGGTCAGCCCGCTCGCCGGCGCGGACTGGGTGTCGCCCGCCCGGGCTGCCGCGGTCGACCGGGACGTGCCGCCGGGCGGGGTGGGCGTGTTCACCTTCACGGTCGCGGCGCCGCAGCAACCGGGCGTCTACCGTCAGGCGTTCGCGCTGCTGCAGGACGGCGCCGGCTGGTTCCCGCGGTCCGAGGAGCTCTGGCTGGAGGCGACGGTGGACGCGTCGGTGGAGAAGCGCAGCGAGTGGACGGGGCTGGAGGCGCAGGACGTGACCGGCAGCTGCGCCAGCGTCCCAGCAGGGCTGCTCTGGCCTGGACTTGCCGCGCTCTCGTTCGCGCTGCTCCGGCGGCGTATGCGGGCGGGGTAGCGCCGGTCAAGACGTGGGGAATCGTGGTGGGCGCGGCGCGTTGAAGCGGACTGTGCCCGCGCCCAACGCCCTCCTCCCGACGCAGCGCCTGCTCGCCCAGAGGCTCTCCGCGCGGGTGGGCGGCGGTGCGATGCCGAGGCCCAGTCCTCATTCGTCTGCGCGCGGGCTAAGCTTGTCTTCGACGCGCCTGCTGCAGAGGGAGCTGCGCGAGGTCGACCCGCCGGTGATTGCTCGCATCGTCGATGACCCGTTGTTCCCGGACGTTCGCATTCCCGCGGACGAAGAGCTCCCTGCAGCCGAAGGGGCCGTGAGCTCCGTCCTACAGGAGCTCACGTGCTGAACACCGCAGTCCTCGTCCTCAACCGCTACTACCAGCCCGTCCACGTCACGTCCGTCAAGCGCGCCTTCTCGCTCCTGTACCAGGGCGTGGCGAAGGCCATCGACGCCCAGTACCGCCTGTACGAGTTCGCGGACTGGGCGGAGCTGTCGGCCTCCGAGCACGAGGCCATCGCCACGGTCAACCGGCGCATTCGCATCCCGCGCGTGGTGGTGCTCTCCGCGTACGAGCTCCTGCCGAAGGGCAGGGTGCGCTTCTCCCGGCTGAACATCTACGCCCGCGATGGCGACACCTGCCAATACTGCGGCCGGCAGCTGCCGCGGTCTGACCTGAACCTGGACCACGTCGTCCCGCGTTCGCAGGGCGGCCGGACCAGCTGGGAGAACGTGGTCTGCTCCTGCGTCAGCTGCAATCTCAAGAAGGGCGGCCGCACCCCGGAGCAGGCCAGCATCAAGCTGCTCAAGAAGCCCGTCCGCCCCCGCTGGACCCCGTTCTTTCGCGGTGCGTCCAAGCGCGTCACGTACCGCGAGTGGTTGCCTTTCCTGACGCTGGCAGACGCGTCCTACTGGAACGTCGAGCTGCTCGACGAGTGAGGCGTAGGTGTGGGTCGCACCCCGCGGCTCCCGTCAAGGGAGTCGACAGGCGGGGCGACGCACGCAATCATCTTGCGCAGGGCCGAAACCGAAGTGAGGTTGGACGCAAACGTTCTCCTGCCGTCAATGCGCCATCAACTGTCGACGAAGACCCTCGCCATGGGTTTGATCGGCTCGACGTGATCAACCTCGGCGAAGTCCGAACCGGTGAGGGAACCGAGCAGGCCCGCACGGCGGCGCCAAAGTCCGGCCCGCCGGGTCTGAGCAAGCGCCCGCGCGCGCGGCGGATCATCGCCATTGGCGGCGGCAAGGGCGGCATCGGCAAGACGCTGGTGTCCGCCAACCTCGGCATCGCGCTCGCGCAGCGCGGCTTCCGGGTGGTGCTGGTGGACGCGGATCTCGGTGGCGCCAACCTGCACACGTGCCTGGGCGTCTCCCAGCCGCCGGTGACGCTCACCGACTTCCTGAACAAGAAGTCGGCGACGCTGGACGGCGTGATGGTCTCCTCCGGCGTGCGGAACCTGGCGTTGATCGCCGGCGCGGCGGATGCGCTGGATGCGGCGAACCCCAAGTACCAGGGCAAGCAGCGCATGCTGAAGGCGCTGCAGGCCATCGACGTGGACTACGTGCTGCTGGATCTCGGGGCGGGCACCAACTTTCACACGGTGGACTTCTGGCTGCTGGCGGACCACGGCGTGCTGGTGTTGCTGCCAGAGCCCACCTCCATCGAGAACGCCTACCGGTTCGTCAAGGCCGCCTTCTTCCGCCGGCTGCAGAACGCCCAGGAGCAGTTCGGCATCCCGGACCTCATCAATACGGCCATCACGACCAAGGAGGGCGCCATCAAGACCCCCTACGAGTTCGTGGACCGGGTGAAGGCGATGAACCCGGTCATCGGGGCGCAGGTGGCGCAGGCGCTGACCGCCTTCCGGACGCGGCTGATTGTGAACCAGGCGCGCACTCCGTCCGACCAAAGCGTGGGCAGCGCGGTGGTGGCCGCCTGGCGTAAGTTCTTCGGGTTGGAGATGGATTACCTCGGAGCCATTGCCTACGACGACGAGGCCTGGCGGGCGATCCGGAAGAAGCGGCCCATTCTGTTGGAGCGGCCGGACTCGCCCGCGGCGCTGGGGTTGTTGAAGGTCGCGGACTCGCTGCTCGCACTGGAGGCCAGCCAGGCGCAGACGCCATGAAGCCCTTCGAGCAACAGACCCACTATGAGCTGCTGGAGCTGCCGCCCTCGGCGCGCGAGCAGGAGATCCACGACGCGTACGCGCGCGCGCAGGAGACCTACGCGCCGGACTCGGTGGCCCTTTATGCGCTGGAGGACGCGGGCGTGGCGCAGGCGCTGCGCGACCGTCTGAAGGTGGCCTACGAGACGCTGACCGACCGCGAGTTGCGCGCTGCTTACGACCGCGAGCTCACGCAGCGCCCCGCCGCCCCGCCGCGGGTCCGTGCGGAGGAGGCCGCCTTGGGTGGCCTGAAGGCGATGGGGGAGCTCATCCCCGCGCCGGGTTCGCCCTTCGAGCTGAACGGGCGGCCCGGGGAGCTCGCCGTCACGCCCGCGGAGACCTTTGTGACTCCGCGCGTCCCGGAGCGCAGCGAAGCACTGGTGAAGTTGATCCAGGCCGGGCGCGACGAGCCCGCGGCGAACGCCGCCTCTGTGCCGCTCGGGGAGGAGCTGCCTCCCACCGCAGGCGCGGGGAAAGCCTCCGTTCCGCTCGGCGACGAGCTGCCTCCCACCGGGAGTGCCGCCAACGCCGCCTCCCTGCCGCTCGGGGAAGAGCTGCCTCCCACCAAAGGCTCGGCGAACGCAGCCGCCGCGCCGCTCGGGCAGGAGCTGCCGCCCACCGGGCGTGCTGCCGCCGCGCCGCTTGAGGAGGCGCCGTCTTCTGCCGGAGGCTCTGGGAACGCCGTCGCGCCGCTCGGGGAGGCGCCGTCTTCTGCTGGAGGCTCTGGGAACGCCGCCGCGCCGCTTGGGGAGGCGCTGCCTCCCGACGGAGGCTCTGGGAACGGCGCCGCCGTGCCGCTCGAGGAGGAGCTGCCTCCCACCGAACGCGTGAGGCGCATCGCCGAGCCCATCCGGGAGGCTCCGGAGGCGATCGCGAAGGCGGAGCCCGGGCCGGACGCTGCCGCGCCTGAGCCGTCCGCTCCCGCACTGGACGCTGCCGAGATGGCCGAGAGACCCCCGCGCATCGCCGAGCCCATCGTCGACGCTCCGGCGCCCGAGGCGACCGTCGGTCCTCCGCGCAGCGAGCCGCGCCTGGACGCCGCAGGCCGACCGGTCCCGCGCCGCCACGACACGGTCCCGGAGATGCCGGCCATCGTGCTGCCCAATCTGCCCTCGGAGCCGGCGCCGGTCCGGGCGATCTCCGCGAACGAGGTCAAGGAGTCCAAGCGCGGCGTGGTCACCGTCAAGCCGCGGACCGCGCAGCCGCAGGTGACGGTGACGCCTGCGCGGCGGGCGTCACGCGGGCTGGAGAGCGCGCAGCATCTGGCGCAGGCCTCGGCCATCACGATGGCGGAGGCGGCGCTGGCGAAGGTGTCCGTGCGGGCCCGGGAGAACCGGGCGGAGCAGCGCAGCGAGCCTCGCCTCCGCGGCGTGGAGATCAACGACGCCACCGAGTTCAACGGCGAGCTGCTCCGGCGGATCCGCGAGTCCCGCGGCTGGACCATCCAGCAGCTGGCGGACCGCACCCGCATCACCTTGCGGCACCTGGAGAACCTGGAGGCGGATCGCTACGACGCCCTCCCTACCACCGTGTACCTGCGCGGTTTCCTCACCAGCCTGGCCCGGGAGTTCGGCCTGGATCCGGTGCGCGTCGCGAAGAGCTACCTTGCCTTGGTTGCCAAGCACAAAGGCGGAACGTGAGCGGATTGTTGACCCGAAGCTGAACTCACCCCTACAAACGAGGGCGTATGACCGAGGAAGAACGAGTCAAAGCGATGAGGCTCGCCCGCGCGATCGCCTCGGACATCTCGCTCTACAACGAGCAGAAGATCGTCAAGGGGATTGAGCAGGACACCCTGTTTGACGTGCTCAAGGAAGAGATCGCCGAGGGCCGGGAGCTCTACAAGAGCCGGGTGAGCCCCGAGGTCTTTACCACGACGAACTTCTTCGACCGCGCCATCGTCGACATCGTCGTGCGTTCGAAGGGACACATCAAATCGAAGATCTGGTAGCCGCACGCAGGACGCACGAGGTCCCTCCCGCTGCCCGGGGTGAACGGCTGGATCAGCACCTGGCCGCCGTCTTCCCGGATCTGAGCCGCTCACGCCTCAAGGCGTTGATCGACGCGGGGCAGGTGACTGTCTCCGGCAGGCCGGGGAAGGCTGCGCTGCGGCTGCGCGGCGGCGAGCAGCTGGAGCTGGAGGTGCCCGCGCCCGTGCCGGCGCAGGCCCAGCCGGAGGCCCTGCCACTGCGGGTGCTGCACGAGGACAGAGACCTCATCGTGCTCGACAAGGCGGCGGGGATGGTTGTCCACCCGGCCGCGGGCAACTGGACCGGGACGGTAGTGAACGCGCTGCTGCACCGGGTGGCGGATCTCACCGGCGTGGGCGGCACGCTGCGGCCGGGCATCGTCCACCGGCTGGACCGCGGGACGTCGGGGTGCTTGGTCGTGGCCAAGAGCGAGCGCGCCCTCACTGCGCTGCAGGCCGCGTTCAAGGCGCGCGAGGTGGACAAGCGCTACCTGGCCATCGTTCATGGAGACCCACCGGCGCAGGCGGAGCTCGACACGTTCTTCGGGCGCCACCCGAAGGACCGCAAGCGCTTCACCGGCAAGCTGACCTCGGGCAAGCGGGCGCTGACGCGCTACCAGCGCGCGGAGCAGTTCGACGGCGGCGCGCTGCTGGAGGTGGAGCTGCTCACCGGCCGCACGCACCAGATTCGCGTGCACCTCGCGGAGGCGGGGTATCCCATCCTGGCGGACCCGCTCTACGGGAGCCGCCGCCGCCCGAAGGGCCGGGCCGAGGAGGCGCAGGCGCTGCTCTCCCGGCCCGCGCTCCACGCCTGGCGGCTGTCGCTGCCGCACCCTCGCACCGGCAAGCGGCTCTCGTTCCAGGCGCCCCTGCCCGAAGACCTCGAGCGCGCCCTGGCCCTCCTGCGGCGCTGAAGGGGCTGGCCAGGCGTCCCGCCGGTCGGACAGGATGCGCGCCCCTATGAAAGTCCTGAAGGTCGTCAGCCTGTCCGTGCTTGCTGTTGCCGCGCTGTTCGTCGTCGGAGGCCTGTTCCTTCGGCGCGACTGGCACGTGGAGAGGACCACCGTCATCGAAGCCCCGCCTGAAGCCATTTACGCGCGCGTGGGGTACCTCAAGCGCTGGCAGGAGTGGGCGATGGGAGATTTGGAGACGGATCCCTCGGTGGTGAATACGTACTCAGGGCCGGACCACGGCGTCGGCGCGACCTGGAGCTGGCAGGGCTCTAAGCGCGGGAACGGGACGCTCACCGTGGTGCGCGCGGATCCGAAGACGGGCGTGGCCACGGAGGAGAAGGGTCCGGACGGGCAGGGCGGCGGCCACGGCGTCATCGCGTTCTCCCCGGAGGCCAGTGGGACGCGCGTGACGTGGACGGATCAGGGGATGCTCCCAGCTGTGTTCGGGGGGTACAGCCGGCGGATGCTCGAGGAGGTGCTCGGGGAGTACTTCCAGGGCGCGCTCAAGCGGCTGAAGACTGCGACGGAGAAGGAAGCCGCGGATGCGGGCGTGGCGCCGGCTTCAGACGCGGGCTAGCGAAGCCGCCCCCGTTCGCGTCGAGCGCTGCGCCGTCAGGCGCCCCCCGTTCGCGTCGAGCGTTGCGCCGTCAGGCGCCACCCGTTCGCATCGAGCGTTCGAGCGTTGCGCCGTCAGGCGCCCCCCCGTTCGCGTCGAGCGTTGCGCCGTCAGGCGCCCCCCGTTCGCGTCGAGCGTTGCGCCGTCAGGCGCATAGTCGAGATGGGATGAAGAGGTCGCCTCCTCCAACCGGCTAAAAAGCCGGTTGAGCGCACTCAAGGTGCAAGGAGAAGGCGACCATGACGAGTCCTATCAC
>JBGART010000060.1:0-47368 GCA_044230055.1 Myxococcaceae bacterium
GAGCGTTGCGCCGTCAGGCGCATAGTCGAGAGGTGGCGCAAACCCACGCACGGCACCTTGCCGGTTTGTTTCGAGCAGAGCGGAGCGGCCCATGAGCCAAGCTCCGGAAGCACTGCCGACGTCTCGACTATGCGCCTGACGGCGCAACGCTCGACGCGAACGGAGCACCCCGCGATGTGGCAGAGCGTAGGCGAAGCAGGAGCCGACAAAAAAGGTCGCCCTCAACGTCGAAGGCGACCCCTGAAACTGTGCTTCACGACCGACTTCCGCTTGGGTGATGCGCGACACTTACCGCGCGCCCGCGGAAGTGGTCGCCGTCGTGTGCTTATGCACGGCACCACCTCCTTTCGCCCCGCAGGGCAGGGCAGAGTTTAAAGACCTGGCGCCCGTTCGCAACCTGCACTCCGCGGGTGGCCGGCTTTACAAGAGGACGCCAGATGAGCAGGCTTTCGAGCTTAGGACCTTGAGCGGCGCGTATTTCCGACAGGATTTTCTGGAGACCCCGGACGGCGCCCACCTGTTTTTCCAGGTGGAGGGCGAAGGCGAGCCGGGGATGGTGCTCTGCGACGGCCTGGGCTGCGACGGCTTTGCCTGGAAGTACCTCCAGGCGGAGCTCAAGCGCCGCTTTCGCGTCCTGCGCTGGCACTACCGCGGCCACGGCCGCTCCGGCGTCCCGGACGACCGCGACCGGATTGGCATGATGTACACCTGCGATGACCTTGACCGCGTGATGGACGCGGCGGGCATGCAGGACGCCGTCGTCTTCGGCCACTCGATGGGCGTGCAGGTGGCGCTGGAGTTTCACCGCCGCTTCTCCAACCGGGTGCGCGGCCTGGTCCTCATCTGCGGCTCGCCGGGGAACCCGCTGGACACCTTCCACGACGGCACCGCGCTGAAGATCGCCTTCCCGTACCTGAAGCGGATGGTCGAACGCTTCCCCCACGCAGCGAAGGCCATCAGCGGCGTGGCCCTCAAGACGGAGCTCGCGCTGCAGGTGGCGCTCAGCCTGGAGCTGAACCGGGACCTCCTCCAGCACGACGATCTCGTCCCCTACTTTGACCATCTGGCCGGGATGGATCCGCTCGTCTTCGCCCGGACCCTGAGCGCGCTGGCGGACCACAGCGCGGAGGACCACCTCCCGTACGTGGACGTCCCCACCCTCGTGGTGGGCGGCGAGCGGGACACGTTCACCCCCGTCTGGCTCTCCAAAAAGATGGCCGCCTCCATCCCGCACAGCGAGCTGCTTATCATCCCCGCCGGCAGCCACACCGCCCCGCTGGAGCAGCCCGCGCTGCTGCAGCGGACGCTCGACGCCTTCCTCGAGAAGCAGATCCTCTCCGGGGGAGAGCTTCAGCAGGCGGCCAAGCGCGCTGGCTGATCTTCGTTTGGAGCCCCGGCTTTCCGCGTAAGTTCCCGCCCCGTGCGGTGGACGGCGGTTGTGCTGCTGATGATGAGTGCGAGCCCGGCGCTGGCCGTCTCGCCCTCCGCGCGCTGGTCCACGGTGGAGACGCCGCACTTCCGCATCCACTACCCCGCCGGCCCGAACATGCCGCTGCTGGCCCAGCGGCTGGCCCGCACCTGTGAAGCGGCGCACGCGGCGCTGACGCCGCGCCTCAACTGGACGCCGGCCACCAAGACGGACGTGCTGCTGACGGACGACGTGGACTCCTCGAACGGCAGCGCCAGCAGCTTCCTGCGCCCGGTGATGACCTTCTACGCGGAGCAGCCGGACGACCTCTCCGTGCTCAACGACTACGACGACTGGCTCTGGGGTCTGGTCGTCCACGAGTACGCGCACATCCTGCACCTGGACAACGCCACCGGGCCCCCGGCCTGGCTCAACGCCGTCTTCGGCAAGCTCTTCAACATGAACGAGCTGCTGCCCCGCTGGTACACGGAGGGCCTGGCGACGTTCGAGGAGTCCAACCTCTCCTCGGGTGGCCGGCTGCGCTCCTCGCTCTTCGACGCCTGGCTGCGCGCCACCGTCATCGAGGGGAAGACGTTCTCCCTGGCGGAGACCACCCACGTCCCCGTGCGCTGGCCGCGCGGCAGCCTGGCGTACCTGTATGGCGGCCACTTCCTCGGCTTCATCGCCCGCAAGCACGGCGAGGAGGCCCTGGCCCGCTTCAACGCCCGCTACGGCGCGCGCCTCATCCCCTACGCGCTCAACGCCACCGCGCTGGACGCGATGGGCGAGGACTTCATCAGCCTCTACCGCGAGTGGCAGGAGGACTTGAAACGCCAGTACGAGGCGCAGCTGGCGCCGGTGCGGGCGGCGGGGCTGACGCCGTTCACGCCGCTCACCACCTCCGGACAGGGCACCAGCCAGCCGCGCTTCAGCCCGGACGGCAGCCGGCTCTTCTACGTCGAGGTGGGCCCGGACCGCCGCCCCGCCATCCGGTCCATCAGGCCGGACGGCTCCGACGGCCGCTCCGAGGTCCGGCTGTGGACGGACGCGACGTTTGACCTCTCCCCGGACGGCAACCGCGTCGCCTTCTCCGCCGCGGACGTGCACGACCAGTTCTACGTCTTTGAAGATCTCTCCGAGGCGGACCTCAAGACCCACCGCACCCGGCGGCTGACCTGGGGGTTGCGCGCCACCGAGCCCGAGTACGCGCCCGACGGCAAGACGCTGGCCTTCGTGGGCCGGTCAGGCGGCGGCTTCACCTACCTGGGGCTCTACAACTTCGCCGCGCGCACAGTGACCAAGCTCTACGAGCCGCCGCTGGAGGGCAAGGTCTTCACGCCCACCTTCACGCCGGAGGGAGACGCGCTGGTCTTCGGCCAGCAGGTCAACGGCGGCCGCCACCTGCGGCGCCTGCAGCTCAACACCGGGGAAGTCACCACGCTGCTGGGTGACCGGTTCATGAACGTGCAGCCGCGCTTCGCGGACGCGCAGACCCTGCTGTTCTCCTCGGACCGCACCGGCATCTACAACCTCTACGCGATGGATCTCGCCACCGGCGAAGTGCACGCCCGCTCCAACGTGGAGACCGGCGCCTTCCACCCGGAGCCCTCACCCGATGGCGGGAGCCTCGCGTTCACTCACTATTCGTCGCGCGGCTACGACGTCGCGGTGATGAAGGGGGGCGACGTCCCGGCCCTCCCGGAGCGCGCAGCCCGGCCGGCTCCGCTCTACAGCGATGCCCCGTCGGTCACCTACCCGGTGACGGGCTACCGGCCCTGGCGGTCGCTGCTGCCGCAGTACTGGCTGCCATACATGGTGGGGGACCCGCGCGGCTACGTGCTGGGCGTGCAGACCGCAGGCTCCGACGTCGTAGGCCGCCACGCCTGGTCCGCCAGCGCGGGCTACGGCGTCACCTCGCGCGAGCCCACCGCCTCCATCGAGTACCAGGCGCACGTCATCTACCCGGTGCTCAGCTTCGCCGCGGGCACCGGCATCGCCCAGGCGCCCGGCTTCGCGGCCGGCCTCTATGACCGCCACTGGCTCCTCCAGGCCAACGCGCAGTTCCCGTACGACACGCTCGACAGCTCCATGGCGGTCACCTTCAGCTACGAGTGGCGGCTGATTGACCCGCAGCACACCGTGCACCTGGAGCCGGATGATCCGGTGCCGGTGCTCCCGCGGCGGGGGACCGTCGGCGCCTTGGGCGTGACGTTCAGCTGGTCCAACGTCCGGCGCTACGCCTTCTCCATCAGCCCCGAGGAAGGCCACGCCTTCTCTCTCACCGTCCGCAAGTCGATGGCGGCGCTGGGAGGCTCCTTCGACTTCACCACGGCGCAGGCGCAGTACCAGACGTACCTCGCACTGCCCTGGAAGAAGCACCACGTGGCGGCGCTGCGGCTCTCCGGGGCGGCCGCCCTGGGCGACGTGGGCTCCCGGCGGGTCTACAGCCTGGGCGGCATCGCCTTGAATGACCCTGTGATGCAGGCGCTGGAGGGCGACCGGGCCAGCGGCCTCTACCTGCGCGGGTACCCGCCCGGCGCGTTCAGCGGCAACCTCTACCTGCTGGGCACGCTGGAGTACCGCTTCCCGCTGGCCGACCTGGACTTCGGCCTGGGCACCCTCCCCCTCTTCTTCCGCCGGCTGCACGGCGCGGCCTTCGCGGACGTGGCCACGCTGGGGGATGGCGCGCTCCAGCTGGGACCGGTGCGCCCCTCGGTGGGGCTGGAGCTGCGGACGGAGCTCACCGTGGCATACGCGCTGGGGGCCGAGCTGCGGCTGGGCCTGGCCAGGGGCCTGTCGAGCCGGGGCATCTGGGACGTCTACCTCGCCCTCGGGTCGTCCTTCTGATAGGGACGGACCTGGGACTGAGAGTCCTTCCCGTGCTCTCTGTGATTTGCCTGGGAGATCAGGGCGGAATATAAGCCCCCGCCCGCTCGGCCCCGCCTCGAATCCCCGGCGCGGAAACCCCGCGCAGCGTTTGGTTGTTTTTCTCTTCCCCGGGCTTTTTGACCTTCATGATTCCCCGCGAAAAAATCCGCAACGTCGCCATCGTCGCCCACGTCGACCACGGGAAGACGACGCTCGTCGACTTCATGCTCCGGCAAGCGGGCGTGTTTCGAACCAACGAAGTCCTCACCGAACGGGTGATGGACTCCAACGACCTCGAGCGCGAGAAGGGCATCACCATCCTCGCGAAGAACACGGCGGTCAGCTACCAGGGCCACCACATCAACATCATCGACACCCCGGGCCACGCCGACTTCGGTGGCGAGGTGGAGCGCGGCCTGCGCCTGGTCGATGGCGTTCTTCTTCTCGTCGACGCGGCGGAAGGCCCGCTGCCCCAGACGCGCTTCGTGCTCAGCAAGGCGCTGGGCATGGGCCTCAAGACGGTGCTGGTCATCAACAAGATTGACCGCCAGGACGCCCGCGCGAAGGACGTGCTGGACGCCGTCTACTCGCTCTACATCGACCTCGGCGCGGACGACACGCAGCTGGAGTTCCCCGTCCTCTACGCGGTAGCGCGGCAGGGCCAGGCGTCGCTCAAGCTGGAGGAGCCCGGGAAGAGCCTGCAGCCGCTGTTCGAGGCCATCCTCGGCCACATCCCGCCCCCGCCGGCGGACGCGGGGCCTGGCGATGACCTGCAGCTGCTGGTCGCCAACCTGGACTACGACGATTATGTGGGCCGGCTCGCGATTGGCCGGCTGAACTCCGGCCGCCTCACGCCGAACATGCCGGTGGCGGTGATGCGCGACGGCGGCAAGGTGGAGCAGGGGAAGATCCTCAAGCTCTACGGCTTCTCCGGCCTCAAGCGCACGGAGATTTTGGACGCCGGCCCGGGCGAGATTGTCAGCGTCGCCGGCATTGAGGCCATCTCCATTGGCGACACGCTGGCCAACCCGGAGCGGCCCAAGGCTCTGCCCCGCATCACCGTGGATGAACCCACGATGATGATGGTCTTCCGCGTGAACGACGGCCCGCTGGCCGGCCGCGAGGGCAAGTACGTCACCTCCCGGAACCTGCGCGAAAGGCTCTACCGCGAGGCCTACCGAAACGTGTCCATCCGCGTGGAGGACACGGACGCGCCGGACGCGTTCAAGGTCGTGGGCCGCGGCGAGCTCCAGCTGGCGGTCATCATCGAAACCATGCGCCGCGAGGGCTACGAGCTCACCGCCTCCAACCCGGAGCCCATCACCAAGATGGTGGACGACGCGGTGCACGAGCCCATGGAGCTGCTCTTCTGCGACGTCCCGGAAGGCTCCGTAGGCGTGGTGACGGAGCGCCTGGGGCCCCGCAAGGGCCGGATGATGGACATGGCGTCGCTGGGCTCCGGCCGCACGCGCCTGCAGTTCCGCATCCCCGCCCGCGGCCTGGTCGGCTTCCGGAACGAGTTCCTCACCATCACGCGCGGTGAGGGCATCATGAGCAGCCAGTTCGACGGCTACGAGCCCTGGTTCGGCTACATCCCCAAGCGGACCAACGGCGCCATCATCTCCGACCGCGCGGGCGACACCGTTCCGTACGCGCTGTTCTCCATCCAGGAGCGCGGCGCGCTCTTCGTCCCCGCCGGCATCCAGGTGTACGAGGGGATGATCATCGGCGAGCACGCGCACCCGTCTGACCTGAACGTCAACGCCTGCCGGGAGAAGAAGCTCACCAACATCCGCGCCGCGGGCCGGGATGAGAACGTCATCCTCACGCCTCCGCGCGAGATGGGCCTGGAGAAGGCGCTGGAGTGGATCGCCCCCGACGAGCTGGTGGAGGTCACCCCCAAGTCGGTGCGGATGCGGAAGAAGATGCTGGCCTCGAACGACCGCTACAAGGCCGACCGCGACCGCAAGCGCGAGCAGGAAGACGCCGGGGCCTAGAAGCGCCTGTCGGTCCAACCGACAGGAAGAACTCCGGAGGGGTCTGCTCCTCCTCCGGCAGGCGATGGTCCGCCACCGCGCCCAGCTCCGCGCTATCCCCTGTTGCGGAGAGGAGCGCGGACAGCGTCAGGGCGAGGAACATGGGCGTCTCCAGGTGAACGCCCTGGAGTGCCCGCAGCCTGGGAGGCCTTCGGCCTGACGGCTCAGAAGGTGTACTTCACCCGCGGATAGAACTGCAGGGAGAGCACGTTCGGGCCGACGATGAGCCGCGCGAGCGCGTCAAAGCCGATGCTGAAGTGGTCCATCTCCGTCACGTACTCGATGCCCACGCCGCCGCCGATGTTGGGGGCGCCGTTGAGGCCGAGGATGGGCTCCGGCTCCAGCAGCGTCCAGCCGCCGGTCAGCTTCGGCGAGAGGAACAGCTGGTGGAGCAGCTTGAAGTTGTAGGCCGCGGAGGCGTTGATGAAGCTCAGCGTGAAGTTGGCGGCGCCCAGGCAGCGATCGTTCTCGTAGGCCGCCCAGCAGTTCTGCGCGTTCGAGCCCAGGCCGAAGTGGACGCCCAGCTCCACCGCCTCCCCGATGTTGTAGCCAACGCCCAGCTGCAGGTACGACTGCAGGTTGGAGTAGCCGTCAGAGCCGAGCACGTTCACGAAGAGGCCGACGTCCACCTCCGTGAAGAAGCCCCGTCGGACCGTCATCGCCACGCCCTCGGACGGAGTCGCCGCCGAGGCGACGGACGAGAACAGGACACAGAGGGCGATGACTGAGCGCTTCTTCACGAAAGGCCTCCCACGCGACCGGCCACAAAGGCGTCGCACCTTACAAACCCCCACCCTTAGCAGGCAACCGGGAGAAATGGGGACAGGCTACTTTTTCAGGGGGTTTCTGCGCCTGTGACGGAGCCTCGCTAGATCCTCCTCCGTGGCCGAGCCCCTCCCCACCCGTGCGCCCCTCTCCGTCAGCGTCACCGGGGAGGATCCCCTGGCGCGCGGCGCCATCGCGGCGCGGCTGGCGGCCAGCGGCGAGCCGCTGCGCGTCACCGAGTCAGACCTGGCCTCTCTGACGGCCCGGACGCCCTCTCCGGGCGAGGTGGACGTGGTGGTCCTGGACCTGGGCCTGGGCTCCCGCGAGGTTCAGGAGCCCCTCCGGGAGCTGACGGCGCGCGGGCTGGCCACGGTGGCGCTGGTGTCTCACGACGACGCGGCCGCCGAGGCCGCGTCCTCCGGCGCCAGCGCCGTGCTCTTTCGCGACGCGTCCCCCTCCGCGCTCGCCGCGGCGGTGCGGGCCGTCGACGAGGGGCTGGCCGCCTATGACCGCGCGCTCGTCCAGGCCTTGCTGCGGCCACCGGAGCCCGAAGCGCCGGACTCCCCCGGCGAAGCGCTCACGCCGCGGGAGGGCGAAGTCCTGCGCCTGCTGGCGGAAGGCCTGTCCAACAAGCACATCGCCGCGCGGCTCTCCATCAGCGAGCACACCGCCAAGTTTCATGTGAACGCCATCCTCTCCAAGCTCCACGTCCAGCGCCGGACCGAGGCCGTCGTCCGCGCCGCCCGTCTGGGCATGGTGACGCTGTAGCCCTACCCGTTCGGGCAGGTGCGGTCCCTCTCCATCGAGGCGATGTGCGCGGGCCGCCCGGCGCCTATCTCTCCCTCGTGACCTCTCACTCAAAGGAACGCCCCATGTCGAACCCCCTGCTGGATGTGTCGAACGCGCTGGCCACCGCCGTAGAAGCGAGCAGCGCCGGAGTTCTCCGCGTTGAAGCCCGGCGCCGCCGCCCGTCCACCGGCGTGCTCTGGACCGAAGAGCTTGTCGTGACAGCCAACCACGCGGTGGAGCGCGAGGAGGGCATCGCCATCGGCTTCGCGGATGGGAGCGAGGGCGAGGCGCGCCTCGTCGGTCGGGATGCCTCCACCGACCTGGCGGTGCTGAAGCTGGCGCGCAAGGCCGGGACGCCGGTGAACCCCTCTGACGGCGCGGACCTCAAGGTCGGCCACCTCACGCTCGCGATCGGTCGCCCGGGCCGGACGGTGCGAGGCGCACTGGGGATTGTCGGCGCGCTCGGGCAGGGCTGGCGCACGCCGGGCGGGACGCAGATTGACCGCTACCTCGAGGTGAGCGTTGACCTGCCTGCCGGCTTCTCGGGCGGGCCGCTGGTGGACGCAGCCGGCAAGGTCCTGGGCATCAACACCTCTGGCCTGATGCGCGGCAGCGCCATCACCGTGCCCACCGCGACGGTGCGGAAGGTGGTCTCCGAGCTGGACGCCCATGGGCGGATGCGGCGCGGGTACCTGGGCGTGGGCGCCCACCCGGTGCGGCTGCCGCCGGCCCTGCAGGCGACGGCGAAGGCCGAGGGAGGGCTCATCCTCCTCTCCATTGAGCCCGGGGGCCCGGCGGACAAGGCGGGGCTCGTGCTGGGGGACACGCTCGTGAAGCTGGGAGACCAGAGCGTGGAGGACCTGGGTGAGCTGTGGTCGCTGCTCACCGAGGAGCAGATTGGAAAGAGCGTGCCCGTCCGCGTGCTGCGGTCAGGCCAGGTGCAGGAGCTGCCGCTGGTCGTCGGTCAGCGGCCGTGAGGAAGGAGCGTGTCCGGTGGGATTCCTGAGCCAGTTCTCTGATGAGCTTGAGTCGCTGGTCAGCCGCCTGTCCGCCTCGGTGGTGGGCGTGGAGAGCCTGCGCGGCCGGGGCAGCGGGATGGTGCTGGCCCAGGACGGGTTTCTCTTGACGAACCGCCACGTCGTCGACGGCCGTAAGGAGCTCAAGGTCCGCTACTTCGACGGCGAGCGGGACAAGGTGGAGGTGGTGGGCATGGACGCGCCGACGGACCTCGCCGTGCTCCGCGCCTCACGCCGTGGGGTGAACGCGCTGCCACTGGCCACCCGGGAGCAGGTGCGTCCGGGCCAGCTGGTGGTGGCGATGGGAGACCCGTTCTGGCTGGAGCGGTCCCTCTCGCTGGGCGTGGTGAGCGCGCTGGAGCGGCGCCTGCCCGGAGACGGCGTGGTGCTGGACGGGCTGGTGCAAACGGACGCGGCCATCAACCCCGGCAACTCCGGCGGGCCGCTGGTGAACATGCGGGGCCAGGTGGTGGGCATCAACACCGCCATGCTCCCCTTCGCGCAGGGCATTGGCTTCGCCGTCCCCGCGTGGACCGCCAGCTGGGTGGCCGCGCTGCTCATGCAGCACGGCGCCATCCGGCGCAGGTACCTGGGCGTGGCCGCCAAGAGCGAAACCCTCGCCGAGCCGCTGGCCGCCGCCACAGGCCAGCCACAGGGCGTGCGGATTCTCCAGGTGGGGGACAAGACGCCCGCGCACGAGGCAGGGCTCAAGGAGGAGGACCTCATCCTGTCGCTCAATGGCCTCCCGGTCTGGAACATCGACGACCTCCAGCGCCTGGCCGCGCTCTCGCCGGAGGGAGCGGTGAAGCTGGACATCTGGCGCAAGGGCGAACGCCGCCAGCGCTACCTGCAGCTCTCGCCCGCCGCCGTGGCCGCCTGAAACGGCGAACGGCGCGGGCTCTGGGAGGAGCACCGCGCCGTCGCGCACCGCTTACCTGAGACGGGCGGCTACTCTTCAGCCCCGCCCGCGGCGTTGAAGATCCACGGGAAGTTCACGTTCACCACGCCGCCGCCCTGAGGCTCCGGGAACTTCCAGCGGCGGATGCGGTCCATCATGCAGCTCTCGGCGTTGTTGTTGTTCAGCGAGGACTCCGTCACGTTGGCTTCGGAGACCGCGCCCGTCGGGTCGATGGTGAACATGACCGCGACCTTGCCGGAGAGGTCCGGCTGCTTCGCCAGCTCCTGCTCGTAGCAGTACTTGATCTCGTTCTGGTGGCGCTTGATGACCTTGGCGATGACGTCCTTCGACAGGCCGCCCACCACCGTGGTCTTGCCGGGGACGACGCGGGTCATCTCCTTGCCCTTGCCACCCAGGTCAATGCTGCCGTAGCCACCCGCGCCGCGGCCGGTGCCCTTGGTGCCCAGACCGCCGAGCCCGAGGCCGGTGCCGCCGCCGCCAGGGCCGGTGCCGCGGGAGCCGAGGCCGCCGACGCCGTGCGCGTCACCCATGCCGGCGCCGCCCTTGAGGCCGCCCAGCGCGTTGTTGATGCCGGTGCCAAGGCCACCAGGTCCGAAGACGTTGGAAGCGCCGCCCGCCGCCCCGCCGAGCGCGCCGAGCAGACCCGCCGCCATCACCTTCTTGCGGTCCTCCTCGCGCTTGTTGGCGTCGACGATGGGGGCGCCCTTCTTGGAAGGATCCGCCTCCTCCTTCTTCGCCTCCTGCTTGCCGAACTTGCCTTCCTTGTCCTTCGCCTTCGCGCCCTCGGCCACGCCGGAGAGGTCCTTGAACTTCTGGAGCTCAATCTTCTTCTCAGGCTTGACCAGCAGCTTCACGTACTTGGACGGGTTCTGGAAGATGTCGTCCGACGTGTAGAGCCCGTCGTGCGGGGTGAGCAGCATGGCCGCCACCAGCGCAATGAAGGCCATGATGCAGATGCTGGTGATCTTGAAGAAGGTGAAGTCCGCCTCCTCCATCCGGCTGACCGTGACGGCCGCGGAGGGACGCACGTAGCGGATGATGAAGGCCACGTTCTCCAGCGACACCTGAACGCGGTCATGCAGCCCAAGCTCGATGGCGTCCGCCCGGTTCGGGCCGTCGGACGCGCGCAGCTTGCCCTCGCCGCGCAGCTGCTCCTTGGACTTGTGGCTGTTGGTCCCGGAGGACACCACCACGCCCGCTTCAGAGGGGACGTTGACCAGCAGGCCGGCGCTGCTCGCGGTGGCGAGCGTGAAGCTGCTGCCGAGCGAAGAGGCGAAGACGTGGAACTTGTTGTGGCGCGCCTCGCCGATGGTGACCGGGACGCCGTCGCCGAAGTGCTGAACGTTGATCAGCGTGTCGCCCCAGAGCAGCGCCACCTGAAGGACCTTGTTGTCCTCCGCGGGCGTAGCCTCGGGCGGGAGCGGATCATTGAAGAGCGTGGCGGCGTTGCGGCCGGTGCCAGCCAGGCCCTTCGCGGGCGCCTTCGCCTTCACGGGAGCAGGGGCGGGGGCCGCCGCGGCCTTGACCGGCGCGGGGGCAGCCACGACCACCGCGGGAGCTGCGACGACCGGGGCCACCGCGGGCGGCGGAGGCGGGGTGGCGGCCTTCTCGTCGCCGAACAGCACGGTCACCTGAGAGGTACCCACCCGGATGACGTCGCCGGAGGCCAGCACCGTGGGGTCCTTAATCTCCTTCTCGCGGACCCGCGTTCCGCCCTCGCTGCCGAGGTCGATGGCGGTCACGACGCCGTTCTTCTCCACCTTCAACATCACGTGGAGGTTCGAGACCTTGGGGTCAGAGAGCTTGATCGCCGCGCCTGCGCCGGAGCCGAGGATCACGCTCTCCAGGTCAGAGCTTGACTCGGTCACGGAGCCGTCGGGGCCGGTGATCCTCAAGGTGAGGGCGTTCTTCTTCGAAGCCATGGCGTCTCAGTCCCCTTTTGTTTCGAAAATCTCGTTATCGCGGTGCTGCAATTACAGGTTGTCCACCGACTTCTGCAGCTCGGGGACGAAGTTGTCGCGCACCTTGATGAGGCTGTCGAAGTGCGTCTTCTTCTTGTTGAGGACGTACGAGCCCTCGGGCCGGGTGAGCTCGCCTTCGACCGCCACGTCCGTGAAGTCGATCATCGTCTTCTTGCGGAAGACGGTCTTGTCCGCCTCCTGGACGACCTTGGTCTGGGCCAGCACGGGCGACGACAAGGCAGTGAGCATCCCCACCGCGAGAATCAGGCGCTTCATGACGAACGCTCCTTCGGTTGGTCGGAACTGACACCGTGCGACTGCGCGAGGTTCCGCAGGCTTTGCTCGCCTCAATCGGACGATGTAGGCGCGCGGATACTACGTGATCCGTTCTCCGCTTGTCACGGCAGGCGCCGACCGTTCGACCGCTTCGGTCGGAAGGGTGTGCACTGGGTCCCCGCCTGACTACGCGCACCCTCAACCACATGCCTTGACAGTGTTTGCCGGATTACTGTACTTAGTCTATCGGCCTAGTAGAGAATGAAGACGCTCTCCCAGAAAGCGAAGTACGCGCTGCGCGCGCTGCAGATGTTGGCGAGCGAAGCCGGGAGGGGACCGGTCCTCATCTCGCGGATGGCGGATGAGCGGGAACTGCCGAAGAAGTTCCTCGAGCTGATCCTGCTCCAGCTGAAGAACCACGGCCTGCTCACCAGCAAGCGCGGCAAGGGCGGCGGCTATCAGCTTGGGAAGCCGGCGAAGGAGATCACCCTGGGCCAGGTGGTGCGGATCTTCGATGGCCCGCTGGCACCGCTGCCATGCGTGAGCGAGACGGCCTTCCGCCGCTGCGAGGACTGCCAGGACTTCGACACGTGCGGGACCCGCCTGGTCATGCGCGAGGTGCGGGATCAGGTCGCCAAGGTCCTCGACGGGACAACCATCGCGGATCTGATGGAGCGAGTGGACGAGGCGACGTCGAAGCGCGCGAAGGACACGATGTACCACATCTGATCAGGGACTCTTCATGACGCCTCCCCTCCCCCAGACGGTCGCGACCGCCGACGAAGACGCGGTCTTGAAGCGCATCCAGGACGCGCTGCAGGGCCTCCGCTTCGGAGAGGTGACGGTGGTGGTGCAGGACGGCGTGGTGGTCCAGGTGGAGCGGACCGAGCGCGTGCGGCTGCGGCAGAGCGAGCGCCGCCCGTGAGCTTCTCTCAAGCCCAGCCCTGCTGGCCGCCGATCCGACAACGGAAGGCGCTCTTCGCAATCGACGCTGGAGCCGACCGGACCTGCCGGAGGCCCCTGACCGACGTGTCTAGAGGAGTCACCGTGTCTCACGCTTTCCCCGCCGCCCTGGCAGCTGCCCTGCTGGCTGCCTCCCCAGTCCTCGCCCAGCCCCAACCTGAACCCGCAGCGCCCACCCAAGCGCCGGCAGAGACGACCGACGATCGCCTGGAGGCGCTGGACCAGCGCGAACGCATCCTCGAACGCACCCTGGAGCTCGAGCGCGAGAAGGCGCTGGAAAAGGAGAAGGCCGCGCCGCAGCTCACCGTCGGCGAGAAGGGCTTCTCCGTGAAGTCGGCCGACGGCGCCTTCAAGCTGCGCGTGCGCGGCCTGTTGCAGGCGGACGTCCGCGCCTATCCCGGGCCGGGCCAGGCGGGCATCGACACGCTGCTCCTGCGCCGCGTGCGTCCGTTCCTCGAGGCGACGCTGTTCGACCTGCTGGACCTGCGCCTGATGCCGGACTTCGGCCAGGGCACCACGGTGCTCTTCGACGCCTGGGTCGATGTCCGGCCCACCAACTGGTTCAAGCTGCGCGTCGGCAAGTTCAAGCCGCCGGTGGGGCTGGAGCGCCTGCAGTCCGCGTCCGCCATCACCTTCAACGAGCGCGCGCTGCCCACCAACCTCGTCCCCAACCGGGACCTCGGCATCCAGGCGACCTTCGACGTGCTGAAGGGCTTCGCCACGCTGGAGCTGGGCATCTTCAACGGCATCCTGGACGGCGGCAACGGCGACGCGGACAACAACGACGCGAAGGACACCGAGGGCCGCCTCATCCTCCGCCCGCTGGCGCTCTTCGCGGATGAAGACCTGCCGATCATCGCGCTGGGCATGGCCGCCACCTACGGCCGCCAGAGCGGGACGACTTCGGCGCCCAACCTGCCCACGCTGCGCAGCAGCGGCCAGCTCACCTTCTTCAGCTACGCGACGGACGCGTTCGCCAACGGCGGCCGCCTGCGCGTGGCGCCGCAGCTCTACGCGTACTGGGGCCCGGCGGGCCTGCTGGCGGAGTACGTCCAGTCGGCGCAGGACGTCCAGCGCGGCGCGGACATCACCCGGCTGCGGCACGCGGGCTACACGGTGCAGCTCAACTACGTGCTGGTGGGCGGCAAGGCCTCCTACGACGGCGTCCAGGTGAAGAAGCCGTTCAGCGTGAAGGAGGGCACGCCAGGCGCCATCGAGCTGGCGGCGCGCTACCACGCCGTCACCGTGGACCCGGCCACCTTCCCCACCTTCGCGGATCCGGCGCGCTCGGCCCGCGAGGCCCGCTCCTACGGCGGCGCTATCAGCTGGTACCTGAACGTCAACACCCGCGTGTCTCTCAACTACGAGCGCACCGACTACACCGGCGGCGCTGCGGACGACGGCAACCGCGAAGCTGAGAACGACCTGCTGGCCCGCTTCCAGATCTCCTTCTGACCTTTTCCTTCAAGGACCCAGACCCATGAAACACCTCTCGTGGATCCTCACCGGCGCGCTGCTTCTCGCCTCCCCTGCCCGCGCCCAGACCCTGCTCAACGTGTCGTACGACCCGACGCGCGAGCTCTACCAGGACGTGAACGCGGTCTTCGCCAAGGCGTGGCAGGCGAAGACCGGCAAGGCGGTCACCATCAACCAGTCGCACGGCGGCTCCGGCAAGCAGGCGCGGGGCGTCATCGACGGGCTGGAAGCGGACGTGGTGACGCTCGCGCTCGCGTACGACATCGACGTGATCGCCGACAAGGCGAAGGTCCTGCCCAAGGACTGGCAGAAGCGGCTGCCCAACCAGAGCGCTCCCTACACCTCGACCATCGTCTTCGTCGTGCGCAAGGGGAACCCCAGGCAGATCAAAGACTGGGGCGACCTCGTGAAGCCGGGCACCCTTGTCGTTACGCCCAACCCCAAGACGTCGGGCGGAGCGCGGTGGAACTACCTCGCCGCCTGGGGCTGGGCGCTGAAGAACCTCGGCAATGATGAGGCGAAGGCCAAAGACTTCGTGGCCCGGCTCTTCAAGAACGTGCCGGTGCTGGACAGTGGAGCGCGCGGCTCCACCACCACCTTCGCCCAGCGGGGAATCGGCCACGTGTTGATCGCCTGGGAGAACGAAGCGTTCCTGCTGGCGAAGGAGCTCGGCAAGGACAAGTACGAGATCGTCACGCCGTCGCTCAGTGTGCTGGCCGAGCCGCCGGTGGCGATTGTCGACAAATACGTCGACAAGCATGGCACCCGCGACGTCGCCCAGGCGTACCTGGAGTTTCTGTACTCGGAGGAAGGCCAGCAGCTGGCTGCGAAGCACTTCTACCGGCCCCGTTCGGAAGCGGTGCTCGCCAAAAACGCCGCCACCTTCGCCAAGGTGAACCTCTTCACCGTGGACGAGGTCTTCGGTGGGTGGCGCAAGGCACAGGCCACGCACTTCGATGACAACGGCGTCTTTGATCAGATCTACGGCGCTAGCCGCTAGGTGACGTGACGATGGCGCGCAGCCTCCCCGCCAGGACTGTCGAGAGCGAGCCGCCCGCTCCGGCCCGGGGGCTGGGCGTCGCACCGCCGCCCGCACCGGACCTTCCCGGCCGCTGGCGGCGGTACATCCCGCTGCGGCGGCGCGCCGGGGTGCTACCTGGGTACTACCTCGCGCTCGGCTTCACCCTGTTCTACCTGAGCGCGCTGGTGCTCATCCCGCTGGGCGCGCTGCTGCTCAAGGCCAGCGAGCTGACGCTCAACGGCTTCTGGCTGGCGGTGAGCGGTCCGCGCGCCGTCGCCGCGTATCAGCTGAGCCTGGGCGCGTCCTTCATCGCCGCGCTGGTGAACGTCCCGTTCGGGCTCATCGTCGCCTGGGTGCTCGCGCGCTACCGCTTCCCCGGACGCGCGCTGATGGACGCGCTGGTGGATCTCCCCTTCGCCCTGCCCACCGCGGTGGCCGGCATCGCCCTCACCGCGGTGTACGCGGAGAATGGGTGGATTGGATCGCTCTTGGCGCCGCTGGGCATCTCCATCGCCTACACGCGCGTGGGCGTCACCCTGGCGCTCATCTTCGTCGGCCTGCCCTTCGTGGTGCGCACCGTGGAACCGGTGCTGCTCTCGCTGGACCCGCAGCTGGAGGAGGCCGCCGCCACGCTGGGCGCCGGACGGCTGCGCACGCTTACCCGCGTCATTGCGCCGGCGCTCATCCCGGCGACCATCACCGGCTTCGCGCTCTCTTTCGCCCGAGCGCTGGGCGAGTACGGCTCCGTCGTCTTCATCTCCGGCAACATGCCGCTCAAGACGGAGATCGTCCCGCTGGTCATCGTCACCAAGCTTGAACAGTACGACTACCTGGGTGCGACGGCCGTGGCGGTGGTGATGCTCACCGCGTCGTTCCTGCTGCTCTTCGCCCTCAACGGCCTCCAGCGCTGGATGCGCCGGAAGGAGCGCACCTCATGAGCGCCGCCAACCGGTATGACCGCGCGGCGATTCAGGAGCCGGCCTTCGTCCGCTGGGCGCTGATCCTCATCGCGGCCGCTTTTTTGGGCTTCTTCGTGGTGGTGCCGCTGGCCTCCGTCCTCGTCGAGGCGGGGCGCAAGGGCGGCGCGGCCTACGTGGAGGCCATCTTCCACCCGGAGACGTTCGCCGCCATCCGGCTCACGCTGCTGACCGCGGCCATCTCCGTGCCCTGCAACGTGCTCTTCGGCCTGGCCGCGTCCTGGGCCATCGGCAAGTACGACTTCGCCGGCAAGAGCCTGCTCATCTCGCTCATCGACCTGCCCTTCAGCGTCTCGCCCGTCATCTCCGGCCTCATCTTCGTGCTGCTCTTCGGCGCCCAGGGCGTGCTGGGCCCGTACCTGTCGGACCACGACGTGAAGATCATCTTCGCCGTCCCCGGCGTCATCCTCGCCACCACCTTCGTCACCTTCCCCTTCGTAGCGCGTGAGGTGCTGCCGGTGATGGAGAGCCAGGGCAGCTCCGAGGAGGAGGCGGCGCTCACGCTCGGAGCGAACGGCTGGCAGGTTTTCTGGCGAGTCACCCTGCCGAAGATCAAATGGGGCGTGTTGTACGGCGTCATCCTCTGCAACGCGCGGGCGATGGGCGAGTTCGGCGCGGTCTCCGTGGTCTCCGGCCACATCCGCAACCAGACCAACACCATGCCGCTGCAAGTGGAGATCCTCTACAACGAGTACAACTTCGTCGGCGCCTTCGCCGTCGCCTCGCTGCTGGCGTTGCTCGCGCTGGCCACGCTCGTCGTGAAGAAGGTGATGGAGTCCGTGCAGGCACGACAGGCCAGCGCGGCGCAGCTCACGGGGGCCTCATGACCGTCGTCGTCCAGTCGCTCAGCAAGCGCTTCACGCGCGCCGGCGCCGCCGCCGCCGAGGGCGTGAACTTCACCGCGCAGGAGGGCGGCATCACCGCGCTGCTAGGCCCCTCCGGCTCCGGGAAGACCACGGTCCTACGGCTCATCGCCGGGTTGGAGACGCCAGACGGCGGGCGGGTGGAGATCGCCGGGAAGGACGTCACGAAGGTGCCCGTGCAGCGGCGCGGGGTGGGCTTCGTCTTCCAGGGCTACGCGCTGTTTGACCACCTCACCGTGCGCCGCAACATCGCCTTCGGGCTGGAGCTCCAGAAGGTGCCGCGCAAGGAACGGGACGCGCGGGTGGATGAGCTGCTCTCCCTGGTGCAGCTGGAGGGCTTCTCCGACCGCCTCTCCTCGCAGCTCTCCGGCGGGCAGAGGCAGCGGGTGGCCTTCGCCCGCGCGCTGGCCACGCGCCCCGCGGTGCTCCTGCTGGATGAGCCGTTCGGCGCGCTGGATACGCAGGTGCGGATGGAGCTGCGGCAGTGGCTGCGCGTGCTGCACCAGCAGACGCACGTCACCACGCTGCTGGTCACGCATGACCAGGATGAAGCGCTGGAGGTGGCAGAGCAGGTGGTCGTGATGAACCGCGGGAAGGTGGAGCAGGTGGGCACGCCCCACGACGTCTATGACCACCCGGCCAGCCCGTTCGTCGCGTCCTTCATCGGGTCGGCCAACGTCCTGCGCGGGCATGTGAGCTCCGGACAGCTGGCGGTGGGCGCGCTCAAGCTGAACGCGCCGGCCGGCGCGCGCGAGGGCGCTGCGATTCAGGCGTTCGTCCGGCCGCACGACGTGCGGCTGCGCCGCGCGGACTCGGAGCCGGGGCCGCGGGTGTTGGCGCACGTCACGGAGCTGACCCGCATCGGCGGGTATTTCCGCGTGGAGCTCCGGCTACCGTCCTCGGAGAGCTTCGTCGTCCAGCTGCCGAAGGCGGAGCTGGAGGCGCTCCGGATTGGCGCGGGAGATCAGGTCGTGCTGGATGTCGGAACGGCGAAAATCTTCGTCGAGGACTACGCCATCTAGCTTCCCCGCTCGCCCGCCTCAACCGGCCCTGGCCGGCCATTTGTCGGAGGAACAGCTGTTCTCAGTCAGGCGCCTCCCCCGCTCGCCTCGAGCGTTGCGCTTTCGGACGCGCCAGGTGCCGGGCCGGAGTGTTCGGGCTGCGGGCTGCGGGAAACGGTGTCTCGGGGAGGGGTAGGGAGCACGCGTTCGCGTTCGCCTTCGTTCACGGGTACGGGCCCGGGTTCGGGTTCGGGCGCGGGCAGTCGGTTACCCGGCTGAAGCGCAACGAGGGGCATCCCCGTCAGGTCGGCGACTGGACGAGCCGTGCGCGGTGTCCCGAACCCGAACCCGAACCCGGGCCCGTACCCGTGAACGAAGGCGAACGCGAACGCGAACGCGTGCTCCCTACCCCTCCCCGAGACACCGTTCCCCGAAGCCCGAAGCCCGAGACACCATTTCCCGCAGCCCGAAGCCCGAAGCCCGCACAGCGAAGCGGCCCATGAGCCAAGCTTCGGGAGCACGCCGACGTCTCGACGATGCGCCTGACGGCGCAACGCTCGACGCGAACGGGGCTTTAGCGGATCGCGATGACGACCTTCCCGCGGACGCGCCCTCCCTCCACGTGCGCGAGCGCCTGAGCGCCCTGTTCAAAGGAATAGGTCTTCTCGATGACGGGTCGTAGGCGGCCCTCCTCGCAGAGCCGGCCCAACTCCGCCAGCTGCGCGCCGTCCGGCCGCATGAAGAGGAAGCGGTAGCGCGCGCCGGCCCGCCGGGCCGCGGCGACGAGCTTCCGGTTGAGCACCGCGAGCGCCAGGCGGAGCACGGCGTTCAGCTTGTATTCCCGCGCGGTGACCGCGTCCGGGATACCGCTGATGGAGATTACCGCCCCTCCGCGCTTCACGCAGGCGAAGGCGCGGAGCAGGTCTGCGCCGCCCAGGCTGTCGAAGACCAGGTCCACGTCCTTGGCCACGTCTTCGAAGCGCTGAGTCGCGTAGTCGATGGCCACGTCCGCGCCGAGGGAGCGGACCAACGCGTGGTTGCGCGCGCTGGCGGTGGTCAGGACCTTCGCACCGAGGTGCTTGGCCAGCTGGATGGCCAACGTGCCGACGCCGCCCGCGCCCGCCTGGATGAGGACGGTCTGGCCCGCGCGCAGCTGCCCGAGCTCCACCAGCGCCTGGTACGCGGTGAGGCCCGCCAGCGGGATGGAGGCCGCCTCCACGTGGCTCAGGCGCCTGGGCTTGGGGGCCAGCAAGTCCGCGCGTACCGCCGCGAGCTCAGCGAACGCGCCGATGCGCAGCTTGTCGAGCCGGACGAAGACTTCGTCCCCAGGCTGCCACCCCGTCACGCCGGGACCGACCGTCCGCACCAGGCCGCTCAGGTCCATCCCGAGGACCAGCGGGAAGCGGTACTTCAGCATCTCGCGCAGGTCGCCGTTGCGCGTCTTCAGGTCGACGGGGTTGACGCTGGCGGCGTGCACCTCGACCAAGACTTCGCCGGGCCCGGCCGCGGGCGCTTCCCGCTCGGTCAGCTCAAGAGGGACGTTGCGCCCGTAGCGGGCGATGGACAGGGCGCGCATCAGGGCTTCGCTTCGCCTTTCGCGATCTCGACGTCTCTCGCCTGGGGTGACAAAGGGACGGTATCCTTCCTCTATGATCTTCGGAACCGTCACCGAGAGCGTCGGCGCGACGCCCCTCATCCAGCTGCGGCGCCTCTCCTCCGGGCTGCCGGGCATGGTCGCCGGGAAGCTCGAGGCGCGAAACCCCGGCGGGAGCGTGAAGGACCGCATCGGCCTGGCCATGGTGGAGGACGCCGAGCGCAGAGGCCTCCTTCGGCCGGGGACCACGCTGGTGGAAGCGACGAGCGGGAACACCGGCATCGCGCTGGCCTGGGTCGCCGCGGCGAAGGGCTACCCGCTGGTGGTCACCATGCCGGAGACGATGTCGCGCGAACGGATTGCCCTCCTGCGCTATCTGGGCGCGAAGGTGGAGCTCACGCCCGGGCCGCAGCTGATGCGTGGGGCGGTGCAGCGGGCGCAGGAGCTCCTGGCTCAGCTGCCCAACGCCGTGATGCTGGACCAGTTCAAGAATCCGGCGAACCCGGAGGTCCACCGCAAGACGACCGCTCTCGAGCTGATCGCCGACGGAGGAGACCGGATTGGCGCGTTCGTGGCCGGCGTGGGGACGGGCGGCACCATCACCGGCGTGAGCGAGGTGCTCAAGCAGCGCTTCCCGCAGGTGAGGGTCATCGCAGTGGAGCCTGCACGGTGCCCGGTGCTCTCCGGGGGGGCCCCCGGACACCACTTGATCCAGGGCATTGGCGCGGGCTTCGTGCCGCCCATCCTCAACCGGGCCATCATCGACGAGATCCTTGCCGTGACCGACGAGGACGCCTTCCTCCACGCCCGCCGGCTGGCCCGGGAAGAGGGCATCTGCGCGGGCATCTCCTGCGGCGCGGCGCTGGCCGCCGCCATCAAGGTCGCCGCCCGGCCGGAGATGGAGGGCAAGCTGGTGGTCACCGTGCTGCCCGACAGCGGCGAGCGCTATGTCACAAGCCACCTCATGGACGAGCTCGCTAAACCGGAGTGATCTGCAAACCTCCTTGGCAGATTCTCCTGGGACTGGACGGCACGGGTTCTCGATAACCGGCTCACAGCTTCCAAGGAGAGTCCAGTGACCGCCATTTCCAACAACGTTCGCGTCTCTACCCCCGTCTCCGCTCCGGTCGAGAGCGCCGCTCCGGCGGAGCCGCTCGAGGCGGTCAAGACTGCGGAGATCTCTGACAATTTCGTCCCCGAGGCGATGGACCCGATGGTCCAGCTGGCCGACGGCGCGGCGGCCGGAGAGCACTTCGCGGGCGGCGTGGAGCTGGGTGATCCGGCGGCGCAGCAGCTCGCGGCCGGTGAGAATGACGCGGATCAGGTGGTGGACGACGCCGCCTTCTTTGGGCAGCCGGACGCGATGGTGGCCCAGCCCAACGCGGGCCCGGACGCTGACCAGGTCATCGGCGACGCGGTTGTCGGCGGCGGCCCGATTGCGGACGGAGATCAGACGGCCCTCCTCCCGGAGAACCTCCCGACCCCCGAAGTGGCAGGTGATGGGACCGCGAGCAAGGCGGACCACGCTCCCCACGGCGGCGTGATCCTGGAGCTGCAGCCGCAGATCCTCCCCGAGGGCGCGCTCATCGGCGACCAGGTGGTCCCCGGCGGCGTCATCCTCCCCGTCGAGCCGCAGATCCTGCCGGGCAGCGCGCTCGTCGGTGACCGCTTCGCTCCGGGCGGCATCATCCTCCCGGTCGAGCCGCAGATCCTGCCGAACAGCGCGCTTGTGGGCGATCGCTTCGCTCCGGGTGGCGTGATCCTCCCGGTTGAGCCGCAGATCCTGCCGGACAACGCGCTCATCCCGGCTGAGAACCCGGCCGCGCCTGAGCTTCCCGGCGCGCGCTGAAGTCGGCGGTCGACTCACCGGCGGGCACAACCTGCCGGGGACGGCTGACGGGAACGGACAACGCAGACGCTTGCGTACCCGGGAAACGTGGACGGTCACGTGGCCCAAATGCGAAAGCGTCTGCGTTGTCCGTTCTCGTGCCCGAAATCCGAGCGCGGCGTCCAGTGAACTCGCTGCTCAGCTGGCGCCGCTCCCTCCAATGCCGTACCGGCGCATCAGCCGGTACAGGTACGAGCGGTCGACTCCGGCCTCCTCCGCGGCCGCGGGCACGTCGTTGGGGTGGCGGCGAAGCAGCCGCTTGACGTAGTCCACCTCGAACCGCTCAATGACCGCCTCCCGCTGCGCGCGGAGCGAGCCCGGCACCGGTTCTTCTGTCGCCGCCGCAGGCGCGAGGGTGGGCGCAGACGCCGGCGGCGATGGCTCGGCTGCGCCAGCTGGCCCGAGCGCGGAGAGACGCTCAAGCGTGTTGCGCAGCTGCCGCACGTTGCCCGGCCAGGGTCGCTGCTGAAAGTCGCGCAGCAGCTCGGGAGTGACGTGTTCGATGGGGGCGCCCTTCGCGAAGTGGGCGACCAGCAGCGGGATGTCTTCCGGCCGGTCCCGGAGCGTGGGTACCTGGGCGCGCAGCACCGCGAGCCGGAAGTAGAGATCTTCGCGGAAGGTGCCCGCGGTGACCATCTCCTCCAGGTTGCGGTGGGTGGCGGCCATCACGCGAACGTCCACGCTGCGCGCGCTGGACTCCCCCAGCCTCCGCACGGACCGCGTCTCCAGCACGCGCAGCAGCTTGGGCTGGAGCGCAAGCGGCAGCTCGCCAATCTCGTCGAGGAACAGCGTCCCGCCGTCCGCCTCCTCGAACAGACCCGGGCGGTCCTTGAGCGCGCCGGTGAAGGCGCCGCGCACGCTCCCGAACATCTCGCTCTCCGCCAGGGTCTCCGTGAGGCTGGCGCAGTCCAGCGTCAGGAACGGTTGCTTGGCGCGGGCGGACTCGGCGTGGATGGCCCGGGCGACGACGTCTTTGCCCGTGCCAGTCTCCCCATGCAGCAGCACTGTCGAGTCCACCTGGGCGAACCGCGAGAGCTGGGCGAAGAGCGCGCGCATCACGAAGCTGCGGCCCCAGAGCCCGCCGAACTGCTCGGAGGGCCAGAGCTCCACGGGGCTGGGCGTGGGCTCCAGCTCCACGGTGAGGACCACCGAGCCCAGGCGCACCCGCCCCGGGACCTCCACCCGCCCCTCCGTCACACGCACCGCTTCGATGAAGGTGCCGTTGCGGCTGCCGAGGTCACGGATCCACAGGCCCGTCTCACGAAGCTCCAGCTGCGCGTGCAACCGGGAGACTGTGAGGGAGACCACCTGCATCCCCACATCGGGCGCGGACCCGACCGATGTAGGCCCGGTAAGCATGAAGAGCTGAGGCCCGCGCTCATCCGTCCAGCGGAACACGGGCTTTCTGCGGGACAGCCGCGGGAGGCGCTCGGCAGAGTCGACGTGGTCAACCGTGGAGGGCTCAGTCATCGCCGCTGCCTCCGTGCTAGCACCGCGGGCGCTTTGCTGTCGACGATGTCCGCGCCTAGGCACAGGAGCCGGCGCCGCCCAGGCGCCTCGCACCTGTCCATGCCGTCTTCGGCAGCCGCTTCGGCCGGGCTGCCCAAGATCTCCCGCTACTGCTTGGGCGCCGGAGCGGGCGCCGCGCCCGGGGCCGGAGCCGCGGGAGCCGGCGCCGCGCCGGGAGCCGGAGCTGCCCCGGCTGCGGGCGCGCCCTCGGCCGGCTTGGCAGGATCCGCCGGGGCCGGCCCCTCCTGCTTGGCGGCGTCATCCGACACCTTGTCGAGCAGCGACGGACCGCCGGCGGTGGCCTTGGGGGCCTCCTTCTTCGCGGGCGCCGCAGGCTGCTGCTGGCCGCTCTTCTGGATGGCGGCAATGCTCTTCAGCTTGGAGTCGATCAGCTGCTGGTCCGTGGGCGTACTGATCGGCTGCAGCTTGCACTTCTCGAGGTAGCTGATGGCCTTGTCGAAGCTGCCACGGTCCGAGCTGTAGGCCCAGCCGGCGCCGCAGACAGCGTCCGAATGGTCCGACTTGATGGCGAGCACCTTCTCGAACTCGCCGCCCGCCAGCGCGCCCTTCTTCGGCTCCCGGCCCTTCTGCCCGTCGAGCGCGTACGCGTAATACAGGTGCGCTTCGTAGGAGGAGGGGTCCAGGGCGACGGCCTTGGCGTAGGACTTCTCCGCGTTCTCGTAGTCGCGGTACGTCAACGCCATCGCGCCGATGTTCATGTGCCCCGGGGCGAACTTGTCGGAGAGCGCCACCGCCTTCTGGAACTGGCCGAGCGCCGCACGGCGGTCATCCAGCTTCAGGTAGATCATCCCGAGGTTGTTGTAGACGCCGGGATCCTTGTCATCCAGCTTGCGCGCGTTGGCGCTGATGAACTCGGCCAGCTTGTAGTTGCCCTGGTCGTAATAGATGAGCGCCAGGTTCTTGTACGCGTCCGGGTTGTCCTTGGTGCGGGAGAGGACTTTGCGCGCCGCGGCCTCCGCCTTGTCGAACTTCTTGGCCAGCCGGTACGCGACGGTGAGGTTGTTGAGCAGCTGGACGTCGTACTCGTGGCCGGGGACCGCCAGCGCCGCTTCGTAGAGCGCGATGGCCTGGTCGAACTTGTCCTGGAGCCGGTAGACCTTCCCCAGGTTCAGCAACGTGGGCTCGTGGTTGGGGTCCAGCTTGTGCGACGCCTCGTAGGCCGTCAGCGCCTTCGCCAGCTCACCCTTCCGCTCGCCGACGACGCCCAGGTTGTACTGGGCGTTCACCATGGTGGGCGTCTTCTCCAGCACCTTCTTGAACGCGGCCTCGGCCTCGTCCCACTTCGCCTGGTCGAACGCGGCAATGCCATCCGCGAACTGCTCCTGAGGCGTCTTCTCCTTCGGGGGCGGAGGCGGGAGGTTGGCCGTCGCGGGGTCCGGCTTCACCTCCTGCTGGGAGGCGGTGCAGCCAGCCAGGGCCAGCAGGCCGGCCGCGGCGAGGGAACGGGAGGACAGCAGGCTCATGAGGGGGGCTTTCATGGATTCACCGCGGAGGCCGTCGTAGCGCCCGGCGCCGGCTTGGTCGCCGTCGGAGCCGGCTGCGGAGTCGGCGTGAGCGCGGGCTTCGCGCCCGGCACCACCTGCGCCAGCCCGCTCTCCTTCAACACCGGCGCGGTCGCGAAGAACTCGCTGCCGCGGTAGGCGACGTCGCGGACCTTCGCGTACACGCCCGGCCGGTACTTGTTGTACTTGTCCTGCGCCGCGAGGGTCCACTCGTTGTAGATGGAGAGCTCGTAGCTCTTCGCCAACGCCTTCTCGAGCGCCTCGATGGCCTTCTCCTCCAGCGGGAAGGCGCGGTTCTCCAGCTCGCTGCGGTACATGGAGAGCTGCTCTTCATCCAGGCCGCGGGGATCCGGCGAGTCCACCAGGTTCTGCGCAAAGTCGGAGTACGCCAGACCAATCCGCGTCAGCGCGGCGATGCCGTACTCGCCGGCGCCAATGGCCAGCACCTCGGTGTACGCCTTCTCTACTTCGGAGATCTTCTTCAGCTTGGCGCCGAGGTCGTTCTTGATGGTCGCCACCTTCACGAACTTGATGCCCGTGTACCCGGCCCACAGCGGCTCCAGCGCGGCGAAGCGGGCGTTCGCGTAGGCGTTCAGCACGCGGTCGTCCTTCTTCGCGTCCTCCGGCAGCTTCGCGTAGCCCTTGAGCAGCTCCTCCTGGAGCTTCTCCACGTCCTTCGCGTTCTTCAGCTGCTTGTGGTCGAGGTACTGGCGGTAGCGGGACAGGTAGTGCTGCGCGGGCGTGGCCCGGTTGTCCTTCTGATAGGTGGCGCTCCAAGCCTCGAAGCTCTTCACCGCGTCCACCCACTTCTTGTCCTTCTCGTGGATGAGGCCGATGTTGTAGGCCACCTCGGGGACGTCCTTCTTGTCCTTGAAGCGCGTCAGGTAGAGCGTGTACGCGGCGATGGCCTTGTCGCTCTTGCCCAGGCCCTCCCACCAGAGGCCGGCGTTGAACTGCGCGTCGGCTACCCACTTCTCGGCCTCGGCCTGCAGCTGCTCCTTCTCCTTCGGATCCACCACGCGCGTGGACTTCTCCTTCTTCGCGCCCGCGGCGGCGAGCTTCGCGCCCTTGCCCTTCGCGGCGTCCTTCGCCGCCTTCTCCTGGGCCTTGCGCAGCTCCTTCAGGTTCTCGAAGCCGACCGCCTTGGCGCCCGCGGCCTCGTCGTACGCCGCCACGAAGGCTTCGTACATCTCGGCGGACTTCTGGAAGTCGGCGATCTTCTCGTAGAAGTTGGCCAGCGTGTACCGGGTCTTCAGCTCGAAGGCCGTGCCCGGGTACTCCTTCAGCACGCGCTCGCCGGTGGCGATGCCGCGGTCCAGCTGGTTGGCGTCCTGGAAGATGATCATCGCGTACGTCAGCCCGCGGTCCGCGTTCTGCGACTGCGGAAACTCGGCGACGAACTTGAGGAACTCCTCGGCGGCCTTCGACGGGTTCTTCTCCTTCTTGTAGACGACCTCGTCCACCCACTTGTACTGCGACCCCTCCACCACGCCGACAGCGCGCTTGGTGAACTCGGTGCCGGGCCGCGCGAGCTTCTTGTTGGCGAGGAACTGGCGGGAGAGCTGGTTCAACGCCAGCCACTCCTCCTTGGCCTCCAGCACGTACATGGAGAGGTCCGCCGCCTCCTGCGAACGCTTCTCCTCAGGCCACTTCAGGATGATCTCGCCGAAGCGCTTGGCCGCTTCCAGGAAGTGGTTCCGGTCGTAGTAGACGACCGCCGCCTGGTACCGGACGTCGATCTCTTCCTTGTTGTTGGGGAAGACCTGGTTGTACCGGTCGCACGAGTCCGCCAGCGCCTTCTCGTACTTGGTGAGCTTCTGCTCCTCCAGCTCCTTGGCAGAGCGCTTCTGGATCTTCCCCTGCTTCTCGACGTTGCCCTTCTTGGCCTGCTCGTCGACCTTCTGGGTGTCCTTGAGGTCCGTCTTCGCCAGCAACCCGCGCTCAATCTTCACCAGCTTGTCGAAGGCGAGGATGGAGTTGTACGCGGCGCTCTGCCGGTACTTCTCCTGAGAGACCTCCTTCGCCGTGTCGCGCGCCGGGATCTTGAAGGCCACCACCTTCTCGTAGGCCACCGCCGCCGGCTCCCACTCCTCCACCGCCCAGAGAATTTCGGCGTAGTAGAAGCGCAGGTTGAAGGCGTGGTCAGAGACGAAGTTCTCGTCCTCGCTGGAGGCGAACGCGTCCACGTACTGCTTGTAGATGTCGCGCGCGAGCCGGTAAGTGGCCACCTGCTTCGTCTTCTGGGCCTCCTGGTGGTACTCGGTCACGATGGCGCGCATCGCCTCTTCGGCGACGTTGAAGGCGTTGCGCAGCACGTCCTTGCGCGACTCGTTCGCCTTCCACCACGTCCCGCCCGGGCTGTAGAGCTCCGCCAGCTTCTTCACTTCCAGCTTCACCTGGTCGCGCTGGCGAAGGCCCTCGTATGCCTTGACGATGGCCTGCTGGTACTCCGGCGCGGCCGCCTGCATCGCGTCCTCGTTGATGAGGTAGCGGTAGCTCTTGATGGCGTTGTCGAAGTGGCCGGCCTCGGCGAGCTGGTCCGCGAGCTTGGAGATGAGCCGCGCCTGGCGCTTCTTCGCCGCCTTTCGCTTGTAGTACGCGATCGCGTCGTCCGCTTTGTCGAGCTTGACGTAGACGCGGATCATGTCGTTGAGCGCCTCGTTCTTGAGGTCGGTCATCTTCTCCTTCTGCTGGTTGTCGGCGAACTCCACCACCTGCTGGAGCTTCACGAGCGCGCGGTCGTAGCCGTCCTCGTTGAAGTCGCACCAGGCCAGCTTGTAGAGAGCGTACGAGTGGATCTTGGGGATCTTGCTCCCCATCGCCTTCTCGTAGTTGACGCGCGCCTTCGGCACGTCGCCCTTCACCTCGAAGTAGTAGTTGCCGAGCTCGATGTACGTGTCCGGCACGAACTTCGACTGCGGGTAGTTCTTGATGAGCTCGTTGTAGCGGGCGACGGCCTGGTCCTTCTTGCCGATCTCGCCGAGGTTGTACCCAAGGGAGAAGAGCACCTCGTCCTTGCGGCTGTACGACGGGTACTCGCGCAAGATGGTCTCGTAGAGCCGCATCGTCTCAGAGCGGTAGAGCTCACTCTGGCGGTGGTCTTCCTTGACCTCCGCCACCTTCTCGCCGCGGTTGCGGGCCTCGTCGTACTTCTTCTCGTCCTCGGCAAACTTCGCCATCTCCACGCGGTAGAGGTACTTGGACTTCTCCCAGTAGGACTCGGAGAGCTGGTAGAGCAGCTCCGCCTTCTGCGGCGAGCCGTCCTCGATGGTTGGGATGATGCCCTTGAGCTGCGCGATCATCTCGTCGCGCTTCTTCTCCGCCATCGCCTCGCGGGTGGCGTCCTCAAGCTTGGGGACCTCGCGCAGGTTCGCCGGACCCTTGCGCTCGTCCTCCTTCTTCTTCCCCGCCGCAGCGGCAGGCGCCGCCGCCGGTTGCGCCGCCGCGCCCTTCGCGCCGCGCTTGGCCTTCTTCGCCTGGCCGAACGCCTGACCCACCCCCACGCTCAGGCAGAGGGCAACCGTGATGATCCGAGCCAACGACCTCATGGAATCTCCTGGAGAACGACCGAGATTTCGCTTCGACCAACGCAGCCATTTACGCGCCGGAAGAGGGCGAAAAGGCGGGCGAAAGCTACACTTGCCCCTCTGAAATGAAAAGCCAGCCCCCCCGGCTCCGAGTCTCAACGCTGAGCTCGGCCGTCGAGTGCTCAACCACTCACGCCCCAGGCGTTACTCGCGCTCCGCCTGGCAGCCGTTCTTGAGCGTGTACTGGTAGTAGCCGATCTCGTCGATCCAGAACTCCCCCTGAAACTTCCAGTAGTTCCAGTTCTCGGCCGGCATCTTGGGACGGTAGAGCGTCTGTCGCTTGAGCAACGTGGACTGATCCACGCCCGCCTCGAAGAGCTCCTTCTCCGCCTTCGACGTCTCGAAGCGGATGAGCTGCGCGCTGGCGGAGAAGCCCTTGATGTTCCGGTAGGCCTCCAGCAGCCGGTTCTTCGCGAACTTCCCGGCGACCTGGGTGAGCGTGTTCTTGTTCTGGTCGAGGTAGTTGGTGAGCTCCGCCCCCATCTTCGCGCCCTTCCAGGCGGCGTTCTGGGCGATGGCGTCCTTCTCTTTGTCGATCTCCGCCAGCATCGTGAAGATGCCGAGCATGCGCTCGTTGCTGCGCACCCAGAGCAACACGGGGCGCGGCACGCGGTCCGAGCTGTCGGTGGAGACGAGCTGGAAGTACGTCTTCATGTCCTTCTCTTCGCCCTCCACCAGCGGCTTGAGCTGCTCCGCCATCGGCAGATAGAGCTCGTCGAAGGCCTTGAGCGCGGTCTTCGCCTCTTCGTAAAGGCAGGCGAAGTAGTAAGCGGTCGCCTTGAGGATCCACGACTCCGGCTGGAACGCGCCCGCGAACTGCGGCGCGTGCAGCGCCTGCAGCGAACCGAGCGCCCCGCCCACGTCCTCGTTCTGGAAGCGCGCGAAGCCGTTCTCGAACAGCGCCTGATCCCAGAAGCGCGAGAAGCGCGGCACGCGCTCATACATCTCCACGGCCTTCGGGTACTGCCGGGCGCCGTAATAGGTACGGCCCGCGCCGAGCATGGCCAGCTGCTGCGTGGGGATGAGGTCCTGCTGGTTGGGTGAGGTGGTGGCCAGCACTTCTTCGAAGCGCTTGATCGCCTCGTCAGCCTTCGGCCCGCCCGGATACTTCGGATCAATGAGGACAATGCCCAGCAGGTAGCGCGCCTTGGCGTAGACCGCGCTCTCCTTGGGGACCGCGTCCAGGAACGCCTTCGCCTCCTCGAACTTGGACCGGCTGCGGCTGATCCCGCCGATGAGGAAGTTGATCCGCGCGAGCACCTCCAGCGGCAACGTCGCCCACTCCTCGTTGTATTCGTTGTTGAGCAGGTTGGGGATCAGGTACTGGTCGTCCAGCTCCTGCTGCAGGTTGACCAGTCCCTCCACCGCCTTGAGGTAGTGGGGATGCGCCTTCCCCGCCTTGAGGATGCCCGTGTAGTAGATGAAGGCCAGCACCGGCAGCCCGCGCTTCTGGAAGCTCTGCGCGAGGTAGTACTCGGCCTTGGACCGCATGGCCTGGTCGGTCGAGGTCTCCGTGAGCTCGTAGAAGACCTGCGCCGCGGCGTCGTAGTCCCCGCCGTTGAAGGCGGAGAGACCGCGGTTGTACATGCCCAGGTCCTGCCCGAACGCGACCGAGGGGACCACGAGGAGGAGCGCGAGGAGTTTTCTCATGGGCATGGTCTAGAAGAGGACCGAGAAGCCGGCGTAGAAGCCGACGTTGTTGAGCACATCGGAGCTGTTCTCATCCACCACGCGCCGGGCGAGCGGGATGTCCACCTCGTTCCCGTTGAAGCGCGACTTCTGGCAGGAGTCCCGGGTGGGCACGTCATCAAACGTCTTCTTGTTGCTGGAGGCGCCAAGCGCGTCTCGCAAGAGCTTCATGTCCGCCGCGTTGCAGCCGTTCACCGTGTCCACGCGCGCCGTGTAGACCAGGTCGCGCAGCTCCAACCGGATGGCGAAGCGGTCCCCCAGCTGCACCCGCCCGCCGAGGCCAATGGAGCCGGTGAACTTGTAGCCCGTGTCGCCGAACGTGGCCGGGGTGTCGGTGTCCGGCTTGAGCTGGTGCAGCGTGGAGCCAATGCCCGCCCCCGCGTTGATGACGAACGCGAAGTGCGCCATCGCGCCCTCGTAGAAGGCGAACTTGCCGTAAATGGGCGTGGCCTCCACCCCGCCGACGAGCGCCCACTTGAGCAGCAGCGAGGTGGCGAACTGCGCCTCGATGTTGACCTTGCGGACCAGCTCGCCGTTGAACGCCGACTCGGTGGCAATCCAGTTGTAGAGCGGCGTGAGCTGCAGGCCGAAGTTCTCCTGCAGGTGGTAGACGTAGCTCATCGCCGTGCCCACGTGCTGGGTGAACTTCCCGTTCACCTGCACCCAGGCGGGGTAGAGCACGATCTCGTGCTTGCCGCGGTCGGCGAACTGCTTCTTCTCCACGATGTGGACCGCGACGTTGGGGTTGTAGAGCGGCGCGCCGCTGACCAGCTGCTGCGCCTTCGGATCCGCTGTCGGGGCAGCCGCGGCAGGACCGGTCGGCGCGGGTGCCACCGTGGAGTCCGGAGAGGGGACCGACGTGGTGGGCGGCTTGGCCTCGTCCTCGTCGTCATCGTCGTCGGAGGCTGCAGGCTTAGAGGTCGTCGTCGCGGGAGCCTGGGCGACCGACTTGCCCGCGGCCGGCGGCGGGCGCGCGGCGACCGGGCCCGCGACCAGCACCGCTGCAATCAGGAGGGTTCTCATGGAATCTCTCGAAGGTAAAAGGGCGACTCAGAAGACGAACTGAACCCCGATGTTGATCAGGGCCAGGTTGATGATGCCGGGGCTCGCCGCGGCGGTACCGGTGGTGCCGACGGGCCGCTTCACCAGCACGTCCTCGCGGTACGAGTCGGGGAAGATGAAGTCGCGGATCTCCAGCCGCAGGCCCACGTGCTCCGTGGCGAAGAAGCGGAAGCCGAACGCCGCGCTCACGATGGGGCCGACCTTGGTGTCGATGGCGCAACCGGCGCCGCCCTCGTCGCAGTCCACGACGGACTCGCGGGTGAAGCTGCCGGCGCCGCCGCCCAACCAGAGGTACATCTGGAAGTGGACCGGCAGGTCCGACATCAGATTTATCTTCCCGTAGAGCGGCGCCCAGCGCAGGCCGATGACGCCGTTGCCCTGCATCTCCCACAGCCCGGCGAGGTCATCCACGGACTTGTCGCTGTCGGTGGACTTCACCGTGGAGTCGATGGTCGCCGCGGCGATCTGATCCGAGAGCGAGGTGTGCTTGGAGAAGGCGTAGCCGCCCTGCAGCTCCAGCGCGAACACGTCGTTCATGTTCCACGCCGCGTTGAGCGTGAAGTTGTAGTGCTCCGTCAGCCGCGTCAGCACCGGAATCCCGCCCTGAACGCCGAGCTCGAACCGGCCTTTCAGCTGGTGCATGCGGTTGCGGACGACGACGTTTTCGATCAGCTCCTGCGCCGAAGCGGCGGTGCAGAGGAGCAGCGTGGCGGCGAAGATGGCTCGGGTTGGATGGGCTCTCATGGCTCTCGTGGCGCGGGAAGGTCTGAAGGGGCGTCGCGCAGAGGGGCCGCGGGCGGTGGCGTCCCAGCGGCGAGCGCCGCGACGCAGTTCACGCCCGAGCTGGACGACCGACAGAGCATCCGTCCCCTCTGTGCTCCGAACCCGGATAGTCCGGGTCCACCGGCCTCCCCCTGGAGCGGGGGGCGACGACAAGGTGGTCGTGCGTAGCACAGGCGCTTCAGACCTACCAAGCGAAAGGGGGCGCCTTTCGCCTGGGACGAAGCGAGCCTGGAGCGGCGACTACTTCTTCTTGCCGTGACCCGCGCGGAGCGCGACCTTCACGGAGGGCTTCACGTAGACGATGCCGTCCGGATGGCCCGCCACCGCGCCCTTGACGAGGATCAGCCCCTTCTCGGTGTCCACATCCACCACCGTCAGGTTCTGGGTCGTCACCTGCTCCACGCCGTAGTGACCGGGGAGCTTCTTGTTCGGGTACACGCGGCCCGGCGTCTTACGCTGGCCGATCGCGCCCGGGTGACGGCGGTACTCGTGGGTGCCGTGCGTGGCGCGGAAGCCGGCGAAGCTCCACCGCTTCATGACGCCCTGGAAGCCGCGACCCTTGGTGATGCCGGTCACGTCCACCAGCTGGCCCTTCTGGAACTGCTCCACCTTCACCGAGTCGCCGACGTTGACCTTGGCGGCCTCGTCGGAGGAGACGCGGAACTCCTTCAGGTGGCGACGAGGCGTGGCGCCCGCGCCTTTGAAGGAGCCCTTCTGCGCCTTGGTCAGCGCCTTCTCCTTGATCTCGCCAAAGCCGAGCGTGACCGCCGAGTACTTGTCCTTCTCGGGCGTCCGCTTACCCACGACGATGCAGGAGGTGGTGTCGATCACCGTAACGGGGACCAGGTTGCCGTCCTCGTTGAACACCTGCGTCATGCCAACCTTCTTGCCGATCAGACCCTGCGCCATGGCACTCGTTTCCTTGCGACGACGGCCGCGCGACGTGCGCGGAATTTGTCGTATGAAATTGGCGACTTGCGACCGTTTTGAGAGACCCCGGCCTCAAGAAAGCGGCGCAATGTAGCAGAGGACCCTCCAAAATCAAGCGCGGCCGGAAATCAGGTGGGCCCAGGCGCCAAAAACCGGGCGAGGACCTCGTCCACCACCTCATCCGCCGGCTGCTCTCCAAACGCCTCGCCCGAGAGCGTCCCCGCCACCGCCCCCTGCTGGGACAACCGGGCGAAGAGCGGGATGGCCGACACGTTCAGGCCCAGCACCCGCGTGCTGGGGAGCTGATCGACATCCACCTTCACCAGGAAGTAGCGCGCGAAGAGCCCCCGGTTCGTCGGCCGCCGGAAGGCCGGCTTCAGCCGTTCGCAGGGTTCGCACCAGCCCGCATGAAAATACAGGAGCACCGCCCTGCCCTGCCCCGCCGCCACCGCGGCAACGCGCCGGGCCTCGTCTTCCAGCCGCGCCGGGTCCGCGGTGAGCTCGTCCACCACCACCGTGGGCTTGGCGCACCCCCAGCACAGCAGCGCGACGAGGAATATCCAGCGCGCCGCCATCAGGCGACCTTGTCGATCTTCGGGTAGAGCGCCGCCAGCGCGGGGTCCGCCAGCCGCTGCGCGTAGACCTCCTCGCCCAGGAGGAACGTCGCCTGGTCAAGGTAATCCTCTGCCGCCTGGACCTCCTCCTCCTTCTTCACCACCGCCTCGTCGAGCGCCTCCAGAGACGCGTCGAGGTCCGCCTTGCGCTGCTCCTGCTCGTCCTCCCGTTCGAGGATCCGCCGGTGCGCGAGGATGCCCGGCGCGCCCGGAGCGCCGGGATCCGGCGTGAGGATCTGCTGGAGGTCCCGCTCCAGCTCCTCTATCTCCCGCGCCCGCCGCATGTTGACGATGCGCAGCTTCTTGATGTTGTCCTTGGAGAGGTCAATCTTCTTCGTGTCGTGCGCCGCGGTCATCTCCAGCTCGGCGTGCTTCGCCTCCAGGGTTTTCATCCCCCGCGCGGCGTAGCGGCCCTCGGCGCGCAGCGAGGCCAGCTTCTTCCGCGTCGCCTTCACGCGGCCGTCGATGGCGTCCACCGCCTTCTTCCACTTCTTCACCAGCTCCTCATCCTGGACGCGGCTGGCCTTCACGTCGCTGACGAAGTCCTGGAAGGCGGCGTCCTCCTCGTTCATCTGGGCTTCCAGCGCCTGCAGCTCATCGCGCCGGGCGAGCACCAGCTGCTCGGCGCGCAGCACCCGTTCCATGGAGCGCGGCGCCTGGGGCTTCTTCGCCAGCCGCTCGCGCGCGAGGTCACCCAGCTGGAAGATGAGGTCGTTGTAGCTCTCGGCTTTGGCCATCGACGGCGCGTTCTACCACTGTCAGGGCGCGGCCTGGGCGGCTTCGGACCCTTCCAGCCTCGGCGCGCGCTCCTCCGCCAGCGACAGCAGCTCCCGGGCCCGCTCCTCTTCCTCGGACCGGTTCAGCTCGCAAACCCAGGCGGAGGACAGGTCCTGGTGCGCCCGCGCCAGCTCCATCATCGTGGCGTAACGGGACGCGGAGCGCCGGGCCGCGCGGGCCTCCTCCAGCAGCGCGTCGATGAGGTCCGCCGGCCCCTCCTCCGTTTCGTCCGGCACCGGCAGCGGGCCGTTGCCGAGCGTGGTCAGCCGGGTCAGCAGCCGGGCGGCGTGCGCGCGGCAGAACGCGGAGAGCACCATCAGGCGCGCCGCCAGCTGCGGCTCTTCCACCCGCTCTGCCAAGGAGGAGAGCCGGCGCGCAGCGGTCCCCTCCGCGTCCCACGCCACCGCCAACGCCGCCGCCAGTCGTGAGTGTCTTGCGCCCATGCTTGGCAGAGAACCTAAGGACGCGTGTCGCGCCCCGCCAAGTGCGCCGGACTGAGCGCTCATGCAAACAGGCGAAGCGTCAGCCAGTAGCCGCCGGCCACGAGGATGACCAGGGAGCCCACCTTCAACGTCCACTGGTCTCGTACCGGGCTGCGGGCCACCCAGCGCAAGAGCGGCCAGAGCACGGCGACCAGGCACGCCTGTCCCAGCTCCACGCCGACGTTGAAGCCGAAGAGCGCCTGCGCCATCCCTTGCTCCAGCCCCAGCTCGCGCAAGACGGAGGCGAAGCCGAAGCCGTGGATGAGCCCGAACCCGAAGGTGATGGCCACCCGGTGGCGCTGCGTGCGCAGGACCAGGTTCTCCGCCGCGACGTACATGATGGACGCGGCGATGGCCGCCTCCACGTAGCGGGACGGGAGCGAGACCACGTTCAGGGCGGCGGCGGCCAGGGTGAGGGAGTGCGCGACCGTGAAGGAGGTGACCAGAAGCAGGACGCGCCTCCACGTCCCGCCGACCAGCAGCAGGGCGACCAGGAAGGCCACGTGGTCAATGCCCGTGAAGATGTGAAACACGCCGAGCGCCACCCATTCGCCCAGGCCCTTGCCCGGCGGCCGCGCTGAGGCCGCGGAAAGAAACACCAGCGTCTGCAGGTGGCCTTGCGCGAACTGATCGCTCCCGTCGGCCACGACTCGGAACCCCGCAGGCAGCACGGACAGGAGGCGGAACGTCTGGCTCAGCTCTCCCTCCGGGCAGCGGAAGCGGGCGGAGAGCTCAACGTGGCTGTCCTTCAACACGGCAGCCGCCGCCTCGCGCGTGCAGAGCGAGGCGCCTGCCTTCAGCGGCGCCTGTTCCCAGACCCCGGCGGCGAGCGCGTCCGCGTGGGCGTCCAGCTCCGCCTGCGTGAGCTGCCGGTCCCCATCCGCGTCCACCGGCGCGAGCTGTATGAGCGCGCCGGGAGCGAGGGTCAGCACCTCCTGCACGCGCTGCGCGCCGGGGGAGCGGGTCACGTCCAGGCGCGCGTAGATGAGGTCCGCGTCATGCGCGCGCGCCGCGCCGGCCAGCAGGCACAGCAGGAGCGTGAGGGCGAAGCGCAGCCAGTGCTCGGCCCCGCGAACGAGGTGGCGATGCCTGTGGTCAATGTGCTGCGGGCGAAGCACTGGACGGACGCATCTATCAAGGCGCGGCCCGCTGCGCGCCTGTCTTCATGCGGACGCGGCGGGGAGCGGCTCCGGCTTGGCCGGCCGCTCGCGGTGGGCAATCCCACAGGCGGGGCAGAACGCGCCGTCGCGCCCCTTGAGCGCGCCCTTCACCTCGGCGCCGCAGCAGACCAGCGCGGTGGCAGCGCCGTCGTCCGGCTCCGCCTCCATCTCGGTGATGAGCGGGTGCGGTGGAACCGGCACATAGGTAGGCCGCGGGTTCTGGCGCAGCGTGCGCTCCACGAAGGCCAGCTGCTCGTAGCGCACGAGCGCCCCCAGTTGCTCCGCCAGGTCCCGGAGAAACTCCTGCTGGTCCTCAGTGAGCCACACATGCGCGGGCGCGCTGTGGCCGCAGTAGAGGCAGGTCAGCGGGCCGACCTCCGCGTGGAGCTCCTCCTCGTTCGCTTGCGAGTGCTGGTTGCAGAGAAAGGCGTGGACGGCGAACGCGTCCGAGGGGAGCGGCCGCGTCTTGAAGGTCCGGTCGCAGGCGGGACACTCCCTGCGGACGAACCCATCCGCGTCCTCCGGCAGCCGCACCGGACAGGCGATGAGGTTCAAGTGGCCGCCTTGGCCCGCCGCGCGACCGCGAGGATGAGGCTCGCGAGCGCGAACAGGAGCAGCAGGTGCACCCAGAAGCCCATCGTTGAACCGCTCACCATTCCCAGCACCCAGAGCACGAACAGGATGAGGGTGATCGTCCAGAGCATGCGTCCTCCGTTCGGCGGAACCTGCGTCCGGGGCCGCCGAACGACAACTGGGCGTGTGACGACTGAAAAAGTTCCCGGGCGGCGCGGCCTCACTCGGGGAAGACCCCTGAATCCTCCGGTGGTGGAAGGTGGCACACCGGATGCTCTGCTCGCGCCGCGGGAGCAACTGTAAAGGGGGATGGGAATGGGCGTGATGGCGTTGGCGGTGAGCGGTTGGCTTCTGGTGAGCGGCGCGGCGTCGGTGGAGCTTCCGGTGCTGGAACCCACGCCGGCGCAGGTCGCGGCGCACCAGGCACGGGCGGCGTGGGAGGCGGACGAGGCCAGCTACCTCGAGGCGGAGACGGTGGGCGTCACCCACGCCGTCGCTGCCTCCGGGATGACCTCGCGGCAGCAGCGCAGCCTGTCCATCGCCATCGTCCGCGAGGCGCGGCGCAATCAGCTGGATCCGCTCCTCGTCGTGGCGCTCATCCGCGCGGAGAGCTCCTTCAACAACTACGCGGTCTCCGGCGTGGGCGCGATGGGACTGATGCAGGTGATGCCGCTCACCGGCGACTACCTGATGTTCCAGCGCGGCCAGAAGCTGGGTCGGAAGTCCAACCTCTTCGACCACGAGCTGAACGTGGAGCTGGGCACCGCGTATCTGGCGGACCTCATCCGCCGCTTCGGGAACGTGGAGCACGCGCTGGTCGCTTACAACGCCGGCCCGGGCGCCGCGCGGCGGATCCTCGCGCAGCCCGACGCGCGAAAGCGCTTCCTCGCGGGCTACCCGCGGAAGATCGTCACGGAGCTCCGGCGGCTGAAGGCGCGGGCAACCGAGCTGGCCTCTGCCACGGAGACCTCCGCCGCGCGGGGCACCTGAGCCGTCTGGAGCGCGACAGACCGGCAAGAGTTGCAGAACCGTGGCTGGAGAAACTGCCGGCGCGGACGCACTGTGCGCGGACGGCAATGCAAGGGAGCGGGAGCCCTCGGGAATCCTCCGACGAAGGCTGGCCCATCCCCTGCTACGGGGTCCCCCTCGCACCGGGGGGTTCCACGCCCGGGAGAGGAAGAACAATGGGCGGGCTTCACATCCAGCGTGAAGAAACACCAGACACCGTGACCCTGAAGCTGACCGGCAACTTCAACCGCGGGAGCGCCTCGGAGCTGTTCGCGCGCCTGCCAGAGGTGGACGAACGGACGCTGGTGGTGGACTTCACGCGGGTGCGGGAGCTGCCGGACCTCGAGGTGCCTCAGCTCTCCCGCTTCCTCGGGGAGCGGAAGGTGCGGCTGGAGGGCCTGGCCACCCACCAGGAACGGATGTTCGGCTACTTCGGCTTGAGGTCAGCGAGGGCGGAGCCGGTGTACTACACGCCGGAAGAGACCCACTCCTAGCGCGGCCCCTTTCGACGGACCTCCGGGCGGGACGCTATTGTCGGTAGCTTGATGAACCTGCCCGCACGCAACCTCACGCCGCTGCTGGACCCCAAGACCGCCCGCGCCGCGATGGTGCGGATCACCCAGAACCTGGCGCAGGTCATCAAGGGCAAGACGTCTCAGCTGGAGCTGTCGGTCACCTGCCTGGTCGCCCACGGCCACCTGCTGCTGGAGGACGTGCCGGGCGTGGGGAAGACCACCCTGGCGGAGGCCCTGGCCCGCTCCTTCGGCATGTCCTTCGCCCGCGTGCAGTTCACCGCGGACCTGCTGCCAGCGGACATTCTGGGCGCGCAGATCTACGCGCCCAACACCGGCACCTTCAGCTTCCGCAAAGGCCCCCTCTTCCACCAGCTGGTGCTCGCAGACGAGCTCAACCGCGCGCCGCCCCGCACCCAGTCCGCGCTGCTGGAGGCGATGGCCCAGGGCCAGGTCAGCCTGGACGGCGTCACGCACCCGCTGCCGGAGCCCTTCTCGGTGGTGGCCACCCAGAACCCGGCGGACTTCTCCGGGACCTACCCGCTGCCGGACTCGCAGCTGGACCGCTTCCTCATGCGGCTGTCGCTGGGCCACCCCTCGCCGGACGTGGAGGCGGAGCTCTTGCGCACCCGGCGCAGCGTGGATCCTCTGCGCGAGCTGCGCTCCGTCTGCAGCCCGGACGAGCTCATCTCCCTTCAGAAGAGCGCGGCCGAAGTGGCGGTGGACGAGTCCGTCGCCACGTATGCGGTGCAGCTGGCCACCGTCACCCGGCAGCACTCGGACGTGGAGCGCGGCGCGTCCACCCGCGGCGTGCTGGCGCTGGTGGCCGCGGCCAAGGCCCACGCGCTCTGGAGCGAACGGGACTTCGTCACCCCCAACGATGTCCGGACGGTGCTGGCGCCGGTGCTTGCCCACCGCCTGCTCTTGCGCAGCGCCACCTCCGGGGGCTTCTCCCGGGACGAGGCCGGGCACCTGCTGGATGAGATCGCGCGCAAGGTCCCCGCGCCGAAGTGAGATGAGCCCGTGCGCTCCCGGATGACGCGGTTCTGGAAGGAATGGCGCTCGTACCGCCCGCCACGCACGCTGAAGATCACCCGCAGCGGGCGCACGTACCTCATCGTGACGGTGGGCGTGGGGCTGGGCGCGCTCAACACCGGCAACAACCTGCTCTACCTGCTGCTGGGGCTGCTGCTGAGCATGATCGTCGTCTCCGGGGTCCTCTCCGAGCGCTGCCTGCGCCACCTGGTGGTCCGGCGTATTGGCTCTGAGTCCGCCTTCGCCGGTGAGCCGTTCGCATTTCGCTGGGAGCTCTCCCGCACCCGCGGCGCGACGTTCGCGCTCACCTTGAGCGAGCTGGACGCCGGGCTCGAGGGTGAGGGCGGTGTGGCCTACCTGCCTGCCGGACAGGAGCATGTCGTCCGGGCAGATCTCACCGCACCCAAGCGCGGCCCGGTGCCGCTCACCGGCGTGAAGATCACCACCACGTTTCCCCTGGGCCTGTTCGCCAAGAGCCGCGTGTTCGAGCTGCCGGGCACCCTGCTGGTCTACCCGCGCCGTGGCTTCACCTGCGCCTCGCCGGTGACGGAGCGCGAAGGTCCGGTGGGCGACGCGGGCAACCCGCGGCGGCGCGACGGTACGGGGGATCTCCTGGGCCTGGTGGAGCTGCAGCCGGGAGAGGACTCGCGCCGGGTGCACTGGCTCAAGAGCGCCGCCGCCGGCAAGCTTCTGCGCACGGAGCGCGAGCGCGAGGAGCGCCGCTCCTACGTGCTGGAGGTGCCGCCGTCCCTCGGGGAGGAGCTGCTCGACCGCAAGTGCGAGGAGCTGGCCGCGCTCTCCCACCGCCTGCTCTCCGACGGACATGAAGTGGGCCTGACCACCAGCGGAGCGAAGCTGCGGCCGGCGGCGGGGCCAGGGCAGGAGCGCCGCATCCTCCACGCGCTGGCCTGGGCCGGGTTCGACGCGCAACCCACGAGCGAGGCCTGACGATGGCCACGCCCTCGCGCACCCGCCTGCCGCTGTTGCTGCGAGATCTCGCCGCGGCGGCCGCGTTCGGGGCGATGGCCGTCTCCGGTTCGCTCCCGCTCTGGAGCCTGGCCATCTTTGGCGCCGGCCTCACGGTGGCGCTGCTGGGCAAGCGCCCGCTGGCCAACCGCGGGACGCTCACCGCGGTGGGCCTGGCGGGCGTGGCGGTCGTCCTCTACGCCTCCGTCGCGGCAGGCGGGCTGGACCTCGTCGTCGCCGCGTGCACCCTGGCCGGGCTCATCGCCCTGCACCGCCTGCTCTCCACGCCCTCGCGCGGGACGGACAACCAGGTCCACCTCACCAGCCTTCTGATGATCGCCGGTGGCGCCGCCCTCTCCGGCGAGCTGCTCTTCGGCGTCTTTCTCTCCCTCTACGCGGCGCTGGCCAGCTTCTCCATCGGGCTCTCCGTGGTGGAGGCCGCGCTCCCGGCGGACGAGCCGCTGCCGGTGCGCCCCGCCCTCCGGCAGCTGGCGGTGGGCTCCGCGTTCGCGGTGGCGGGCGCCATCACCTTCTTCATCGTCTTCCCCCGGCTGTCGTGGAACCTGGCCGCGCACCGCACGGCGCCCGGCTTCGGCCAGGCCAGCACCGGCTTCTCGGACCGCATCCGCCTCTCCGGCGACGGGAGCATCAAGACCAACCCGCGCGTGGTGATGCGGGCGCAGCTCACGCCAGACCCCAACCTCCCCCAGCTCTCCGCGTACTGGCTGGGCCGCACGTTTGACCGCTTCGACGGGCACGAATGGGTGGGCCGCGCGGCGCCGCGGGCGGCCGGCACGAACGTGGATCTGCGGCCGGGCTCACGCGATGGGCGCGCCATCCAGCAGCGCATTGAGCTGCTCCCCGCGTATGGCGCCCGGACGCTGGTGGCGATGGATCCCACCGCGCGCCTGGGCAACGCCATCGCTCACACCAGCGCGGGGAACGTCCGCACCACGCTCTCCCGCTACGACCACGAGGAGGTGAGGTTCGACACGCCCGCCGTGGGCTACGCGTACACGGCCTTCTCCCTGCGCCCGGAGGCGATGGGCCCGGACACCCGCGCATGGGAGGAGCGCGAACGCTACCTGGAGCTGCCACCGAAGCTGGATGAGCGGGTGCGGGCGCTCGCGCTGAAGATTCTGGGGGACGAGCGCGACCCGCTCACCGCCGGACGAAAGGTGGAGGCCTACCTGCGGCGGGAGTACCGCTACACGCTGGAGCTGGCGGAGGCGCAGGACCCGCTGGTGAGCTTCCTGTTCGAACGCCGCGAGGGCCACTGCGAACACTTCGCCACCGCGCTGGTGATGCTGCTGCGCGCCGCCGGCATCCCCGCCCGCGCCGCCGCGGGGTTCTACGGCGGGGAGCGCGTGGGCGAGTCCTATCTGCTGCGCGCGGGCGACGCGCACGCCTGGGCGCAGGTCCTCACGTTCGACCGCGGCTTCGTCACGCTGGACGCCACGCCGGATGATCGCCGCGCGTCCCAGGCCGCCGCCGCGCTGGGCTGGCTCACGCGGCAGTATGAAGTCCTGGAGGCCCTCTGGCGGCAGAGCGTCCTGGACTACTCATTCTGGGACCAGGTGGAGCTGGCCCGCAGCCTCGTCCGGCAACCGGCCAGCACCCAGTCCTCTTCGCAGCGCTCCTTCACGGATTGGCGGCCCTCCACGCGCGAATTGGCCGCGGGGCTGTCGTTCGTGCTGGCGTACCTTGCGCTGCGACGGGTGCTGCGCCGGGAGCGGCGGGCGCCGGCCACCGCAGCCACGCATTTTGCCGCGCAGGTGGAGGCCGTGCTGGCGCGGCGGGGCGTGGCGCTGGACGAAGGCGAAGACCTGGAGCTGCTCGCAGCCCGGCTGGAGCGCGAGGGGCATGAGCTCGCAGCGCCGCTGCGGGAGGCGACGAAGCGCTACCTGCTCGCCCGGTTCGGCGGGAAGCCGCTGCTGCCCGGCGAAGGGCGTGCGCTGCTGGCCGCGCTGCAGGCGCCGCCAGCAACGAGGCGCGCCGCGTAGCCCGTACCTCCTCGCACGGCACCGCGCTCGGCTCGAGGGGGAAACCGGCCCTGGCCGGCCATTTCGTCGGAGGAACAGCTGTTCTCAGTCAGGCGCCTCCCCCGCTCGCCTCGAGGGGGAACCGGCCTTGGCCGGCCATTTCGTCGGAGGAACAGCTGTTCTCAGTCAGGCGCCTCCCCCGCTCGCCTCGAGCGTTGCGCCGTCAGGCGCATAGTCGAGAGGTGGCGCAAACCCACGCACGGCACGTTGCCGGGTTGTTTCGAGCAGACCGAAACGGCCCATGAGCCAAGCATCGGAAGCACTGCCGACGTCTCGACTGTGCGCCTGACGGCGCAACGCTCGACGCGAACGGGGTTGGCTACGGAGCTGGGCTGCCGCGCTACGCTTTGTCCGGTTCCTGCCGCTTCATCTCCTCGGTGACGTCGCCGATGTCGCGCTGGACCTTACCGGCTTGCTCCTCCACCGCGCCTTTGATCTCCGCCTTCCGGTCGCCGGTGGCGGCGCCGTACTCCTTCTTCACCTTGCCCTTGAACGCTTCCCACCGTCCTCGAATCGAGTCCTTGTTCATCATGGTTTCCTCGGGTGCGTGCTTCCGTCTTCGAGTGAACGGTAAGCACGCGCGTCCGGGGCGCCGCGCCGTCCCCACGCCCACCAGGCGAGCGGCGCCCGGGCGAGCAGCATCTGCGACGGCCCTCGTTACCTTCCTCCTCAAGGAGGCACACACGATGCCCACGCACGAACCGCAAGCGCCCGGCTGGCAGCCGCCCCCGGATTCCCACGTGGACCCTCAAGCGCCACGCGAAGTCCCCCCGGAGCGGCCGGAGGAGGTGAAGCCCAGCCAATCCCGGCCAGAGGAGTGGCGGCCCAGCGACAGTCCGAAGAGCCCCACGCGCGTGGGCCCCGGCGAGGAGTGGCAGCCACCGGAGCGGGGGCCTGACACGCCTGCGAACGATGAACAGGTTCGAGAGTGAACAGCGGGGACGTTTTTACCGCCGGGCTTGCCGTTCGCCGACGTCGCCACCGGTAACCCTTACCGGGCCTTGACGACGTTCTGGCGTCGACTGTGTCCAAACCCCTGCTGACGCTCACCAAACTCCGATGACGGCCGATGGCACCCGCGTTGCTCTTGGCAACCCCCACACGCGCTGGTCCATGAAAGGGAGCACCCGATGCAAGCCACCACCGAGCAGTCGTCCTCTACCGCAGGCTCCCTGTCGATGTATCTGTCGGAGATCAACCACTACTCCCTGCTGACGGTCGAGGAGGAGCAGAAGCTCGCGCGCCGCTTCCGCAAGGGAGACCTGCAAGCCGGCCACCGGCTGGTGACCTCCAACCTCCGCTTCGTGGTGAAGGTCTCCTACGAGTACCGCTCGTACGGCATCAAGATGTCGGACCTCATCCAGGAGGGAAACATTGGCCTGATGAAGGCGGTCCAGAAGTTTGATCCGGACAAGGGCATTCGCCTCATCTCGTACGCGGTCTGGTGGATCCGCGCGTACATCCAGAACTACATCCTGAAGAGCTGGTCGCTGGTCAAGCTGGGAACCACCCAGGCGCAGCGGAAGCTCTTCTTCTCTCTCGCCCGCACCCGGCGCGAGCTGGAGAAGATGAACCACGGCGAGAACACGGTCATTAACGTGGAGGAGATCGCCAAGCGGCTCCACGTGAAGCCCACCGAGGTCCGCGAGATGGAGCAGCGGATGGGCGGCAGAGATCTCTCGCTCGACGCGCCGATGGGCGAGGACGGCGGGAACACCCACGTCGACTTCGTGGTGTCCGCCGCGGCCGGCCAGGATGACCAGTTCGCCGACAAGGAGGAGGCGGGGCTCATCAACACCCGCGTCCGGACGGCGCTGATGCGGCTGGACCCGCGCGAGCGCTTCATCATCGAGCAGCGCGTGATGAACGAGCGGCCGATGACCCTCAAGGAGCTGGGCGAGCACTTCGGCTTCTCCCGCGAGCGCGCCCGCCAGCTGGAGATCCGCGCCAAGGACAAGCTCAAGGGCGAGCTCGCCGCGCTGATGGCCGAGGTGGACCCGGAAACCGCGGCCGCCATCGCGCAGTAGGTGCGAGGGCCGGCCTCCGGCCCCTACACCGGTCCTTTAGAAGCCCTCTGGTAGATTTCGCGAGGTGTGCTGACGCGCCTCGCCGAGCGACTCTTTCCCGTGCGGCCCAGCGAGCGCCGCCTGGCGGGGCTGCTCTTCCTGCACAGCCTCTTCGCGGTCGGCGCGTTCCTCTCCGGCCGTGCGGTGCGCGACGCGCTGTTCCTCTCACAGCGGGGTTCGCGCGATCTGGCCTGGATGTACGTGGCCTCGGCCGCCGCGGTGGCCCTCATCGGCGCGGGGTACGGCCCCCTGGCCGCGAAGGTCCGGCGGGACCGGATGGCGGCGTACTCGTCGCTGGTCTTCGCCGCGTTCTACGCGCTGGCGTATGCCGTGGAGCGCGAGGGCGCCGCGTGGCTCACCCCGGCGCTCTACGTCTACGTCGAGGTGATGGGCGCGCTGTGCCTGCTGCAGTTCTGGACGCTCGCCAATGAGCTGTTCAACGCGCGCGAGGCCAAGCGGCTCTACGGGTTGATCGGCGCGGGCGGGACGCTCTCCAACATCCTCGTGGGCCTGATGATCGCCCGGGTGGCTTCCCGCTATGGCGCCAGCGCGCTGCTCTGGGTCTGCGTGGGGCTGTGCGTCGGCTGCGCGGGCGCCGCGCTGCTGGCGGGGAGCGTGGGCCGGCAACGGATGTTCGCGCGCGCGGCGGGCGGCCGGACGTTGGCGCTGCGCCGGGCGAATGGCGCGGCCCGCGTGCTGGGATCCAAACACCTGAGGGCTGTGGGCCTGCTGGCGATGGCCACGTTTTTCACCATCACGCTGGTGGATTTCCAGTTCAAAGTCACCGCCGCGGAGAGCTTCCCGAAGGACCAGCTGGCGGCCTACTTCGGCCGGTTCAACGTGGTCATCGGGCTGCTCGCGATCGGCCTGCAGATCTTCGGCACCAACTCGCTGCTCACCCGGGTGGGGGTGGTGGGATCTCTCGCCGTGCTGCCGGTGTCTGTCCTCGGCGGCAGCCTGGCCTTCACCGTCGCGCCGGGCCTGTGGACCGCGGCGCTGGCCAAGGGCGCGGACTCACTCTTCCGCTACTCGGTGAATGACGCGACGACGCAGATCCTCTACCTGCCGGTGGCCAGCCACGCGCGCGCCGCCGCGAAGGCGTTCATCGACGGCGTGCTCAAGCCCGCAGCCATCGGCGCCGCCGGTATGTTTCTCCTCGCCTACTCCGGCTGGCTGCACCTGCCTCCGCGCCTCCTGGCGCCGCTCTGCGTGGCGCTGGGGGTGGGGTGGACCGCCGTCGTGATCTCGCTGCGCTCCAAGTACCTCCAGTCGCTGCAGGACACGCTGAAGGGACGGCGGCTGCAGCTCGCCGCGGCGGCCTCGCGCGGAGGTCAGGACGCGGGCACGCAGGGCGTGGTGATTCGGGCGCTGGAGAGCCGGGATCCCCGGGAGATCTTGAGCGCGCTCGCGCTCCTGCCCCACCTGGAAAACCTCAAGCTGGACCACCGCGTGGAGGTGCTGCTGGACCACCCGGTGCCCGCCGTGCGCACCTCCGCCCTCGGCTACTACGCGCACCGCCAGACGCTGCGCTTCGCGAACTCCATCTTCCGGAGGTTCGAAGATCCGGACCCGAAGGTCCGCGCCGCCGCCATCCACGCGTTCTGCGCCATCGGGCGGGACAAGTCGGTGCGCTCGGTGCGAGGCTTCCTGGCGGATCCCGAGCCCGCCATCCGCAGCGCGGCCATCACCGGGATGATCCGCTACGGCGGGCTGGACGGCGTCCTGGTCGCGGCGGAGGCGCTCAAGGCGCTGATCGGCCACGAAGACCCGGTGATGCGCGAGCACGCGGCGCGCGTCCTCGGTGCCATCGGCGTGCGGAACTTCTATCAGCCGGTCCTGGAGCTCATGAGCGACCCCGCGGGCCCCGTCCGCAGCGCCGCGGTGCTGGCCGCGGGGCAGCTCAAGAGCCCGGAGCTGGTGCTGCCGCTGGTCTACCGGCTCCAGTCAAAGGACACCGGACGCAACGCCATCGTCGCGCTCTCGGAGCTGGGTCCGGTGACGCTCGGGACGCTGGCCAAGGTGATTGGCAACCCACTGGAGGACCCGCCCCTGCGCCGCGGGGTGGCGCGCGTGCTGGGACGGCTGGGCCCACCCGCGGTCCCCACGCTGCTGCGGCACCTGGCGGAGAAGGACGAGGAGCTGCGGACGCGGGTGCTGCGTGCGTTGGTGCGAACCGCGAAGGGCCAGACGCTGGGCGCCGCGGACCGCGACCGCATCCGCGGCGCCATCCACGCGGAGCTCAACCGCGCGTTCCTCGCGCTCTCTGCCAGCGAGCTGCTGCGGCTCATCCAGCTGCCCACCGCGCAGACGCCCCGGCGCGGGCCGCCGGCGGCCACGGCGATGCTGGCCTCCGCGCTCGCGGACAAGGTGGCGCTGTGTGAGCGGCGCGTGTTCCTCCTGCTCTCCGTGCTCTACCCGGAGGCGGACATGGAGAGCATCGCCACCGGCCTGCGCGACGCGACCGCGCTGGACGCCGGCCGGCGGAGGGCCAACGCGGTGGAGCTGCTCGACAACCTGCTCGAGCGGGACTTGAAGCGGCTGGTGTTGCCGCTCATCGAGGACGCGCCGCGGACTGAGCGGCTGCGGGCGGCCATCCCGCTGCTTCCGGAGCGGTTCCCCGCCACCGCGCTGGAGATGATCTCCCTGCTCTGTCGCGATGAGAGCGCCTGGGTGCGCGCCTGCGCCCTGGTCTATGCGAGTGAGCACGGGCTCCCGCTCCCGGAGGATGCGTTCGCCGCCGCAGCCGCGGATCCGCATCCCGTCGTCCGGGAGACCGCGCTGGTCTGTTTGCTCCGATCGTTTCCCGACCGTGCGCTGCGCGAAGCCGAGGCCCACCTCGTCGACGACACGCCCGTCGTCCGGCAGCGCGCCGCGCTCATCGCCCAGAGGCGGGAGCAGCACAGCGCCGCGGGTTAGCGGAGGATTGAACTGCTCCCCCGCTCGCCTCGAGGGGAAAACCGGCTCTGGCCGGCCATTTCGTCGGAGGAACAGCACTTCTCAGTCGGGCGCCTCCCCCGCTCGCCTCGAGGGGGTAACCGGCCCTGGCCGGCCATTTCGTCTGAGGAACAGCTGTTCTCAGTTAGGCGCCTCCCCCGCTCGCCTCGAGGGGGAAACCGGCCCTGGCCGGCCATTTCGTCGGAGGAACAGCTGTTCTCAGTCAGGCGCCTCCCCCGCTCGCCTCGAGCGTTGCGCCGTCAGGCGCATAGTCGAGAGGTGGCGCAAACCCACG
>JBGART010000061.1:0-47237 GCA_044230055.1 Myxococcaceae bacterium
CCAAGTCTCTCATGTTGCCCAAGCTCGAACCATCCTCCCAGCAAGCAGAGGATGGCTCGAACTCTGATTCCGAGGGCCTACTTGCAGCTGTAAGAGAGATAGTCCGTGTTCGGCACGCACTTCAGGTTCGGCGCGCAACGGTTTTCACTCCGGTGTGGATCGCAACTTCCTCCTGCTGCGATCTCCGGCAGAGCAGTGAGAAGGAACTTCAGGGTACCGCCCTGCTGTTGAGCCCGGTACGAGTCGACGAAGAGATAGTGCGTACCGGTTTCAACGCGCCAGATCCCGTCGAGCTCCACTTGGCCATTAGTGCAGCCGGTCATGGTGACCGTTTCGCCGCACATAGTGGAAGTGTACAGAACCGGGATCACGGTGGTCTCAGGGAAATTCGCGGTGAATTTAATGTTCGTTGGGACAGACGTGGTGAACTTGAACACCCTCTCCGTCCCGTTTGCTCTGGGGGCACACGGAACCTCGTACAGGCTGGCTCCCAGCGGCAGAGTTGTCGTTACCGGAGTACCCAACGCAATGGTCGTAGGCGCCGCACAGAATGCCGCTATTGCAGTCTGAGGGGCTTGGCAGGTCGGGGATGCTCCGTAACAGAGCGTCGACGCCGCGCACAACTGGTCAAATCCAGTCAGCTCACAAGGAGTTCCGGCATCGACAATCGGAAGGCTCGTCAGAGCTAGGTTCGTGGGGGCGGTCTTGAGCCCGAACGAATCCTCGAACGTAACATCGACGCTCGACGCCCTGCCCAGTGTCGTATTCTCGATGACATCGGACAGAGGCGCGACGCCAACCAGGGGGGAACCTTCGACGAACAGGGGCACAATCTCTTCGACCGTGCCTCCGTCGGAAATGATTGCGATTCCGCCGTCCGCGCGGCGGTAGCGCACGTGAGCTAACGCCAGATCCATGTCGGGGTCGGTAACGCGGAAGGCAAGGCGGGCTGGAGCCGGCGGTACAGCGTAGAACGCGTTGGCACTCACAAAGACGGGGGCCGTGGGCGTAGTGCAGAGTCCTTGAGTTGCGCCCGGGCTACCTGGCCTGCAGTAGGCACCAGTTGCGCAATTTCCCGTCAACACCGAGCCGCACACTCCACCGTCCGGAATAGTCGGCAGTGCCGTGATCCCAGCCGTCACTGGTGCTCCCGGGGTATTGCCTAAGTCGACAAGGGTTGCGCGAACGTTCGCTGTCGTTGCAGCAAAACCTCCGAAGTCGATCTCAACAGCCTCTTCAAACGCAGACTTACCATAGGCGTTTTGCAAGAGAACTGACGCTCCCGCTATGCCCGCATCGGCGGCGTTTAGCGCCAGGACCTGCAGCGACCACGCATCACTCTGGACGTCCGTTCCACTGAATGCGATCAGCCGCTTTGTTGCAGTGGTCGGGAACACCTTCAAGCTCGTAATCGTAGGGCCGACTCCTTGCTCACACTTCTTGGTCGCAAAGCTGCAGCTGAGCCCTCTGTAGCAGCGGCTAGCCAGGATTTGCGTGTCGCAATCAATGCCTGCATCTGCATACGCACGAACAATCACGTTCAGTTCGTAGTCATCGGTTGCCGGTCCCACTGAATTCGCCGAATAGCCATCAACCATGAAGGTCGTCTTTCGGCCGGATGGAACATTGGACACCACGATCGCTGAGCTGAAGTTCCCCTCTCTCGGGTCGATATCATCGTTGCAGACTCCGGCATCTCCGGCGCGACCTGGGACGCAGGCAGGAACTGTGTACAGGACGGTGTCAGCCTCGGTACCGGGCGCATCGGTGGTGAGAATAAGATCTCCAGCAACTGGCATCGTGTACTCGTGAACCACGTCGGGCCCACCCGACGGAAGGTTGCCCTCGTCGTCGAGAGCTTGACATCCCATCGGAGGCTCCATCTGGTTTCCGGCATCCTTTAGGGTTCCGAGGAAACTGAATGCGAGCCCGACCTGTATTCCGGCAGTGTTCACGTTCACAATCTTCGGCGAGCACACCAGCGGGCCGGCATCCGGCGGACCGCCATCGGGAACTCCTCCGTCGCTGCCACCATCCGGGTTGCTGACCGTGCCAGGCTTGCACGTGTACGTCGTGAAATCGCAGAGGGGGGTCGCGCCGCTGCAGGTGGTGTCGTCGATGCACTGGACGCAGGTGCCGTTGCGGCAGGCGGGGGTGGCGCCACTGCAGGCGGGGCTGCATGTCTGCACTTTGCAAACGCCATCAGCCGGGTCGCACTTCTTGTCTGCGCTGCACATCACTGACGCGCATTTGTCAGTGGTCGTGCCGCCACCTGGACAGCCTGTGAGAATGAAAAGGCTGCCGCACGCGGCTGCCGCGAGCTTGAACCACTTCGACATGGGGGATGCCTCCAACTGGCGAGGAGATTCCGGGAGCCAGCGTCTTTACGAGGGGTTTGTAGAGGCTGTCAACGACGCAAACCCAATCAGGTTTCTTAGAAGGCGGATCAACCCAAGGCGCGGTGGAACGCGCGGCGTACGTAGGCCGGGATGATTTCCCTCCGCCAGTCTGTGTCGACGTTGATGTTGGTCAGGGGATGGCACTGCTTCTGCGCCGTCATTCCCACTTCTGAGATCAGCTCGGCGTCTGGCTTTCGGCCGGTGAAGGCTTCCAGTCTTTTCACGACGTGCGGGCGCGCGTTGAGGGCGGAGAGGACCAGCTTCATCCAGTCCACTCTGCCTTCCCCGTCCAGCTTCACTGCAAGCGCCACGGTGAGGGCCGGGTAGTCGATGGAGGCGCGGACTCGCAGCTTTTCGTAGCCGAGCCGGACGCTTGGCTCGGGCAAACGGACCCGGAGCTGGACGACCAGCTCGTCTGGCTTCAGCAGCGTGTTGGTAATTCCGTCCGGGACGTAGAAGTCATTCACCCGGACTTCGCGTGTGCCTTCGGGTCCCGCAATCAGGACGCTCGCGTCGAGGGTGAGGAGGACCGGGGCGGTATCGTTTGAGGCCGCTGCCACGCACTTCTTGCCTGCCTTCACCACGTGGCAGACGGTGCCGTCCTTCTTCAGGCAGAAGCCCAGCGCCTGCCTCCAGAAGTAGGTCTGGTTGTAATAGACGCACCGGGTGTCGAGGCAGAGGTTGCCTCCGATGGTGCCCATCTCTCGCAGCTGGGGGCCGGCCACCTGGACTGCGGCGTCTGCCAGGCTTCGGGCTCGGGCGCGGACTGTCGGGTGGGCGGCGAGCTCGGCGAGGGTGACCATCGCTCCGATGTGCAGCTCGCCCGCCTCCTCCTCTATATGCGCCAACTCCGCGATGCCTCTCAGGCCGACGACGTGGTCCGGCGTGAAGAGGCGGTGCTTCATGTTGGGCAGGAGGTCTGTGCCTCCCGCGATGACCTTCACGGCGCCTTTGTGTTTGGCCAGCAGCGCCACTGCTTCGGCGATGCTTGTCGGCGCGTGGTACTCGAAGGCGGGCAGGGTCAGCATGGCCGCTTGCCTCCGTTCTTCCGGATGCCTTTGAGCACCGTCGCCGGGTGGAACGGCAGCGAGGTCAGCCGCACGCCGACCGCGTCGTAGAGGGCGTTGGCGATGGCGGGGATGACCGGGTGCAGCGGGCCCTCCCCTGCTTCCTTGGCGCCGTGCGGACCTTTGGGATCTCCGGACTCCACAATCATCGAGGAGATCTCCGGCGTGTCGAGCGAGGTGGGGATTCGGTAGTCCAGCAGCGACGGGCCGCAGTGCAGGCCGGAGGGGTAGTACGCCATCTCCTCCATCGCGGCCTCGGCGTAGCCCATGTACACGGAGCCTTCGATTTGCCCCTCCACCAGCGTGGGGTTGATGGCCTTGCCGCAGTCGTGCGCGGCCCAGATGTGCTCCACGCGCCAGAGGCCCACTTCGGGGTCGACGCTCACCTCCACCACGTGCGCGGTGAAGCTGTACGCGGGCGACGCGCCGATGGTGCCGCCCCGGTAGTCGCCGCCCAGCTTCTCCGTCCGGTAGGAGCCCGTTGACCCCAGCGTCCCGAACTTCGCCTCGGCCAGCTGGACCGCGTCCTTGAAGGACATCCGGTGGTCCGCGGCGGGGCCTCGAATCGTCCCGAGCTCGCCGTCTACCTGCTGCGGCTCCACGCCCCACTTCTCCGCCACCGCCTGCGAGAGGAGCGCCCACAGCTTGGCGCCCGCCTCGACGCAGGCGTTGCCGACCATGAAGGTGCCGCGACTGGAGTACGCGCCTAAGTCCACCGGCGTGAGGTCCGTGTCGGAGACGACGACGTGGCAGTCGCGCGGGTCGCAGCCCAGCTCTTCTGCGATGAGGTACGCCGGCAGCGAGTTGGTCCCCTGGCCGATGTCCGAGGCGCCCGAGAAGATGGTCACCTTCCCCGAGCGGTCCAGCTTCACCTGGATGCCCGACTGCGGCATGTCGTTCGGGTAGATGGGGTACGCGGTGCCGCTGATGTACATGGAGCCCGCGACGCCCAGGCCTCTTCCGTAGGGGAGCTTTCCCTTCCGCGCCTCCCAGCGGCTGGCCGCGGCGACCTTCTCCAGACACTGCAGGAAGCCGTTGGACGTCACCTGCTGGCCGTTGACGGTCTTGACGTGCTCGCCCAGGAAGTTGCGGCGGCGGACTTCCACCGGGTCGATGCCCAGCTTCTCCGCCGCCATGTCCAGCGCCACCTCGAAGGCGAAGCGCGGCTGGACGCTGCCGTGGCCGCGCTTGGGGCCGCACGGCGGCTTGTTGGTGAACGCGCGCGTGGCGTCGAACCGGTAGGTGCCGAAGTCGTACGGGCCGGTCAGCAGCTGGCCCGAGTAGTACGCGGTCACCAGGCCGAAGGAGCTGTACGCGCCGCCGTCGATGAGGATTTTCGAGTCCACCGCTTCAATCCGGCCGTCCTTCGAGAGGCCGACCTTGAAGCGCATCTTCATGGGGTGGCGACCGCGGTGCGCCCAGAAGACCTCTTCCCGCGTGTAGAGGCACTTCACCGGCCGGCCCGTCTTCATGGACAGCTTGGCGACGATGAACTCCAGCGCGAACGGGTCCGACTTGCCGCCAAACGCGCCGCCGATGAAGGGCTGGATGACCCGGATGCTCGCCTCGGGGAGCTGGAGCACCCGCGCGAGCTCTCGGTGGACGTAGTGCGGAATCTGCGTGGAGGACCAGACGGTGAGGTTGCCCTGCGCGTCGTAGTGGCCGATGGCGCAGTGGGGTTCGATGGCCGCGTGGGTGGAGCCGGCGTAGAAGAACTCCTCTTCGCTCACCGCCGCGGAGGCCTTGAGCGCCGCGTCCACGTCTCCGAAGGCCAGCGCGACGTGCTTGGAGACGTTGCCGTGCTTGTTGCCCTCGTGGATTTTCGGCGCGCCCGGCGCCAATGCGGCCTCCGGCTCCACCAGCGCGGGCAACAGCTCCCACTCCACGTCGATGAGGGCGAGGGCGTCATACGCGGTGAGCTCATCCACCGCCGCCACCGCCGCGACTTCGTCGCCGATGAAGCGGACCTTGTCGGTGGCCAGCGCCTGCTCGTCCTGCGTCCAGGGGATGATGCCGTAGCGCGTGGGCAGCTCGTCGCCCTGCAGCACCGCCACCACGCCCTCGTGCGCCAGGCAACGCGTGAAGTCGATGCGCTTGATGCGCGCGTGCGCGTGCGGGCTCCGGAGAATCTTGCAGTGGAGCATCCGCGGCAGCTGGAGGTCGTCTGTGTACAGGGCCTCGCCCGTCGCCTTCTTGAGGCCGTCCAGCTTGCGCAGCCGCCGGCCAATGACTGCGGGGCGGTCTGCTTGGACGGGCGCGCGGGCGGCGGGCTCGGTGGCCACGTCGTCGATGGGCGGCGCGGTCTTCTCTTCCTCGCTCATCGGGGCGCCGTGGTGGGGCGCTCGTCGCGCTCCTCCACGCTCCGCTGGCCGGAGGCGACTTGCACCGCGTTCAGAATCTGCGTGTAGCCGGTACAACGGCAGAGGTTGCCGCTGAGCGCGTCCTGAATCTCTGGGCGCGTGGGACAGGGCTTCCGGTGAAGCAGCGCGGCGGCGCTCAACATCATCCCGGACTGGCAGAAGCCGCACTGGAGCGCGCCGCAGAGGTCGAACGCGTCCTGGATGGGGTGGACGGCGCCGCCGGGCGGGGCCAGGCCTTCGATGGTCTTCACCGCCCTGCCCTGCGCTTCGACCGCGAGGAGGATGCAGGAGAGCACCGGGCGTCCGTCCGCCAGCACGGTGCAGGCGCCGCAGTCGCCCTTGTCGCAGCCCTGCTTGGAGCCGGTGAGGCCCAGCTGGTAGCGCAGCGCTTCGAGCAGGGTGGTGCGGGGCTCGACGGCGATCTCCTGCGGCTCGCCGTTGATGTCGAGGCGGATGAGGAGCTTGGAGGGGCGCGACGTCACGGTTAGCCCATAGCGGGGGCTTGGGCCGCGGTCAACGCTCTCCCCAGTGGAGCTTCTCCCGGAGGATGGCGAAGTAGCCCAGCTTGGGGTTGCGCACGAGCAGGACGCGGTTCTCCGAGCGCTGGACTTCGATGCGGTCCCCCACCTGCAGGACGTGGCCGGCCTGGCCGTCGAGGGTGAGGTAGACGTCCGCCACCTCGGCCTTGAGGGAGATGGAGACCAGCTGGTCCCCCGGCACGACGATGGGCCGCTGCGTGAGCGCGTGCGGGCAGATGGGCGCCACAATCATGCAGTCGAGCATGGGGTGGACGATGGGGCCGCCCGCCGAGAGGGCATAGGCGGTGGAGCCGGTGGGCGTGGAGACGATGACGCCGTCCGACTTGTAGGTGGTGACGTAGGTGCCGTCGATGCTGGTCTCGTGGTCCGCGATGCGGGCCAGCGCGCCCTTGTTGATGACGATGTCGTTGAGGACCTCGTCTTCGATGAGCACGCTGCCGCCGCGGTAGAGCCGGCAGCGGAGCTTCATCCGCGACTCGGTGCGGAACTGACCGGCGAGCACGCGGTTGAGCTCGTCGAACATCTCGTTCCGCGGAATCTCCGTCATGAAGCCGAGCGTCCCCAGGTTGATGCCGAGGATGGGCACCTGGCGGCCGGCCAACATGCGGGCGGCGTGGATGAGCGTGCCGTCTCCGCCGAGGACGATGACCAGCTCCGCGCGCTCGGCCATCTCCTTCTGGGTCGGGGTAAGGGGTTCGCTCAGCGCCTGCGCGGCGTGGGGATCCAGCAGGAGCTCCAGCGCGGGGTAGCGCTCGCGAATCTGGCGGATCAACGCCAGCGCCTCCGGCTTCCCTCGCTTCGCGACCACCGCGATCGTCTTCAAGTGCCTGGTCTCTGGGCTTGCGTTCAGGCCCGGGTTGTAGCACCGCGTCTGCGCTTTTGCCGTAGGTTGCTGCCCCATGGACCTCTTCGACCATGCCAGCCAGAAAGAGGCGGCGCAGACGGCCCCGCTCGCCGAACGGATGCGGCCCCGCAGTCTGGACGAGTATGTGGGTCAGGAACACCTGACCGGCCCCGGCCGCCTGCTCCGCCGCGCCATCGAGCAGGACAGCATCCCTTCGCTCATCCTCTGGGGCCCTCCCGGGACCGGGAAGACGACCCTCGCCCAGGTGATTGCCAAGTCCACCGGCGCCGCGTTCGTGGCGATGTCCGCGGTGCTCGCCGGGGTGAAGGATATTCGGGAGACGGTGGCCCAGGCCCTGGACCGGCGGCGGATGAACAGTCAGCGGACGCTGCTGTTTCTCGATGAGATTCACCGGTTCAACAAGGCTCAGCAGGATGCCCTCTTACCTCATGTGGAGAAGGGCACGCTGACGCTCATCGGCGCGACGACGGAGAACCCGTCGTTTGAGGTGAACTCGGCGTTGTTATCGCGGACGCGCGTGGTGACGCTGAGGGGGCTGGAGGAGGATGAGCTGCTCACCGTGCTTCGCCGGGCGCTGGTGGATGAGCGCGGGCTCAAGGGCAAGGTGCAGGTGGATGAGGACGCGCTCGCGTTTATCGCCAGTGTGGCCCATGGGGATGCCCGGCGCGCGCTCACGGCGCTGGAGGTCGCGGCGCAGCACGGCGGGGACCGGGTGGACAAGGCCGCCGCGGAGGAGGCGCTGCAGCAGAAGACGCTGCTCTACGACAAGGCCGGCGAGGAGCACTACAACGTGGTCTCCGCGTTCATCAAGTCGATGCGCGGGTCGGACCCGGATGCGGCGCTCTACTGGATGACCCGGATGTTGGAGGCCGGCGAGGACCCCATTTTTGTGCTTCGCCGGATGGTCATCTTTGCCTCGGAGGATGTGGGCAATGCGGACCCTCGGGCGCTCTCGGTTGCTGTCTCCGCGCTTCAGGCGTTTCAGTTGGTCGGGTTGCCGGAGGGCGTGCTCCCGTTGACCCAGGCGGTGAGTTATCTGGCCATGGCTCCGAAGTCGAACACGGTGATTACAAGCTACGCGAATGCTCGGGCCGCGGTTCAGGAGAAGGGCCCGCTCCCGGTGCCTCTGCACTTGCGCAACGCGCCGACGAAGCTGATGAAGGGGATGGGGTACGGCGGCGGATACAAGTATCCGCACAACTTCGAGGGGAATTACGTGCCGGAGGTTTATGTGCCGGATGCCCTGGTGGGGCGGCGGCTGTATGTGCCTTCGACGAATGGGTTTGAGCGGGAGCTGTCGGAGCGGCTGGAAGAGATTCGCAAACAGACCGGGAAGTGAGTCCTTTTTCACTGCGCCTTTCGTGGGGCTCATGGGTCACACGGCGACCATGAGCTCAGCCGAGGTGAAGTGGAGCGGGAATACGTTGTCGGTCTCTCCTTCAGGGTTCCGGTGGGGGCGCAGCGACGGCACCACGTTCGCCGGTCCCTGGTCGCGGGTGACCTCCGTGATGACGTTCATCGCCGACACGCGGGTGAACGGGATTCCCACGGGGACCTGGCAGCACCTGGGGATGACCTTCGACAACGGGGCGTCTCTCCTCCTCCGCACGACGTCGCGTGAGGCCTTCCCCGTCGCGGAGCTGGCCGTCCGGTACGCGATGCCGGTGCTGCTGCCGAAGCTCCGCGCAGAGCTGGAGGCGGGCCACGAGGTGGTGTTCGGGAGCGTGTCGCTCTCGAAGACGACGCTGACGGTGAAGAAGCGGCGCATCCCGCTGGCGGAGGTGGCCGGGCACAAGACGTATCAGGGCTGCTGGATGGTGGATGTGAATCCGGCGCTGCCCCGGCTGAGTGGGACGGTGATGCTCACGAAGCTGCCGAACTATCCGGTCTTGATGGCGCTGCTCGACCAGGTGCTGCCGGGCCGGAGGTACGCGGAGGACGGTCCGGACCTGGGCACGGTGCTGCGGCCGAGCGCGTCCAGCCATGACCCTCGCTACCTGAGCGGGCGCGGGCGGCTGATGATTATCGGCGCGATGCTTGGCATTGGGGCCGTTGTCGGCGCGGGCTTTCTGGCCAGCGAAATGATGGTCGATTACAAACACGACAAGGCGCAGGCCGCGCTGGACCTCAAGGTGGGCAAGGCCATCGCCCTGGCGCAGCAGCAAGCCGTCCCTCCTGGCGCGCTCTACCGGTGCGAGGGCGAACCGGTGCGCTTCAAGGACGAGTACGACGTCATCTACGCCACGCGCGCTCCTGACAACATTCCGGCGCCGGGCCTGGTCCGGCGGGAGATGCCGTTCGCGCTCTACTCCGGGAGCCCCAGCGTGCTGGGCCCGTTCACGGATTCGGAGTACCTGGCGTTCGCCGAGTTTCGTTCGCTGTCGAAGCCGGACGCCCAGAATGAACAGACGGGGGTGGTGGCGGTCACCCTCGTTCACCTCCCTACCCATCGCATCCGGTGCTCGGGCGAGGTGACCGGGCGCTTCGTTTCAGGCCCGTCCTACGTCGTCTCCATGCGCCTGCAGGACCTGATGCTTCGTCCCCTCTGCTCCGAAGGCAGAGGGCCGTCGGGCTGCAAAGGGGCGGTCGAGAACATCACCCTGCTCTCGCCCGGGGCGCGGGTGGCCGCGCCGTAGCCTGTGGGGCAGGCGAGCGGGCTTGGGTTTTGACGACACGTCCGCGGTTCTCGTCTAATGCCGGATGTATCGGCAAAGGAGAGCGCGCCGATGGTGTCTCGCAACTACTACGTCATCCTCGGCGTTGGGCAGCTCGACAGCCCCCGGCGCATCCGCGAAGCGTTTCATGACCTCGCGTGGCGATATCACCCGGACCGCGCGGGGAATGTGGCGTCGCATTTGTTTCAGGAGCTCGTCGAGGCGTATCGCGTCCTGTCGCATCCGGACGCGCGGCAGGAGTACGACCGGCTGCTGCGGGAGCCGGCCGCTTCGCTGACGCGGCGGGAGGAGCCTGCCCCCAGCGAGCTCCCCGTCCGCGTGCCGTGGACGCCCAGCGTGGAGCCCGTCCGTCCGCTGCAGTACCACTACGTCGCGCGACCTCCGATGCACTCGCTGCTGCGGCGTTACAAGGCCAGCCTGAGCCGTGAGGGTGACCGCCCGCTGGAGCCGCTCGATATCGAGCTGGTGCTCTCTCCCGACGAAGCGCTGCGCGGCGGGTCCGTGACGCTGGAGATTCCGGTGCTGCACCCCTGCGTTACCTGCCAGGGTGCGGGGACGATGTGGATGGCGCGCTGTCAGGCCTGTGAGGGGAATGGCGCGACCCCGGAGCTGCGCCCGTTCACCGTGCACCTCCCGCCCATGCGGCCGGATGAGACCGTGGAGCTCGCGCTGCGCGGGTTGGGGTTGCATGGGATGTATCTGCGCGTGCGCTCTCGCGTGGCGAACGAGCGCTGCTGAGACCCGAGTCCATCAGGGCGACTGCGTGGCTGTGCTGGCGCCCTGCAGGAGCTTCGGGAGGCTTGTAACCCAGCTCATCCACCAGAATGGCCTGGTCGCGGGTCCCCCCGTTCGCGTCGAGCGTTGCGCCGTCAGGCGCATAGTCGAGACGTCGGCAGCGCACTCCGAAGCTTGGCTCATGGGCCGCTTTGCTCTGCTCGAAACAAATTGGCGAAGTGCGGTGCGTGGGTTTGCGCCACCTCTCGACTATGCGCCTGACGGCGCAACGCTCGAGGCGAGCGGGGCAGCCGCCCGACTGAGAACAGCTGTTCCTCCGACGAAATCGCCGGCCAAGGGCCGGTTTCCCCCTCGAGGCGAACGGGGGATGCGAGAACACTGCTCTTCCAACGAACTGGCCGGCCAGGTTAGTGCGCTGCGGCGGCGTCCTCGGTCGTCCTGAAGACCCTCTGGGGGTCCAGGCCCAGCTTGCGCAGGGTCTCCCGGTCCGGCGCGCCTGTTCGGGCGAGGTCTTCCTTCTCCTGGAACCGGCGAAGGGCGGCGCTGGTGGGTTCATCCAGCTCTCCGCTCTCGTGGCCGTTCAGGAAGCCCCGGTTCGCGAGCGCCTGCTGGATTTTCACCACTGCGCCCGGGAGCAGGAGGCCGGCGGGTGACGTGGCCAGCGGCGGCCGGCCGGGCTCTGGTGGCGGCCGCGCGTCTTTCCTCTTCTCCGCCTTGTGTGTGCCTCCGGAGCCACCGGTCGCAGGCTGGGCCTGGGCCTCCTCGGGCCTCTCGTCTCCCGGCGTGTCCACGCTCTGCGCGTGGCGGCAGCCGGCCCAGAGGAACGCTGCCGCGGTCAGCGCGATGAGGTGCTTCATCACTTGCCTCCTTCGGCCTTCTGGCCTTCGGTGGGCTGAGCCTTCGGCGGGCCGCGGTCTTTGGTCACCGCCCGGCGCGCCTGGGTGAGGATGCCTTCTTCCTTGTTCGCGGTGGGCGGCGGGAGGCGCGCGAAGCTCTCGGAGACGCCCTCGACGAAGGCGTTGCGGATGACGCCGAACACGGTGGGCCAGAGTTGGGCCTTTGGATTCGTCACCTGGCCATCCAGCGGGATGACCGTGGCGACGGCGTCGCGGCCGTCCACCCGGTCGGAGAAGAGATTCAGCGCGGCGTCGGCGAGGACGGCCTTCACCTTGTTCATCAGGCCCGGCTTGCCCTGGGAGATGTCCGGGTTTTTGAGCAGCGGCTTCACGCCGCCGGAGATGTGGCCGTCCCTCGCGTCGAACTGCGCGAAGAGGTCCAGCGTGCCGCGGTTCACTTGCAGGCCGCTCTTGGCGGAGATGAGCGCGTAGAACTCCTTCATCTCCAGGCCGTGTATCCGGAAGCTGCCCGCGAAGGAGAGGCCCTTCGCCAGCGGATCCGCGGTGATGTAGGCGGAGACCTGGCCGGTCTTCTGGAGCGTGCCGGAGGCGGCGACGATGGTCGGCTCGCCTTTGCTCAGCGCAGCGCGCGTGGCGAGGTTCTCCAGGGTGGCGTCCAGGTCATGGAGCCAGATTCGAGGGAACTCTTTCTCGGTCTTGTCGACGAAGGAGACCTCCGCGCGCTTGAGCTGCACGCGGTCCACCTTGAGCGGGAAGAGCTGCTCCAGCTTCTCCGAGAGGTTCGGCTCTTCGGGCTCCAGCTGGGTGTCCGCCTTCGACTTCGCGGCGATGAGCGAGAGCTTCGGCCGGTTGATGTCCAGGCGCGAGACGAGGTGGCCGTGGAGCAGCTCCTTCCAGTAGAGGCCGACCTCGATGTCGTCCGCGTAGAAGAACGGCTCCTTGGCGCCGCCTGCGGACTCCTTGATGACCTTCAAGTGGGTGATGGAATACGTGAGGTGAAAGGGACGCAGCTTCACCGCCTCGAACGTCGCGGTGTAGCCCTCGAGGTTGTCGAGCACCTTCTTGGTCTGCCACGTCACCAGCGCGTCGAAGCAGAGGACGAGCGTGATGACCGCCGCTGCTACGACGGCGAACGGGATCCACACGACCGGCCGGGCGTACCACTTGCGGGCGGCGCTCATGGCGTCCCCGGGAGCCAGGTGGAGGGCGGGACGGCGGTCGGCTTCTCCTCCGCCTTCTTCGCCGGCTCGTCCTTGCCCGGCACGCCCTGGAGCGAGCCGTGGGTGCGGGCGTAGACCTGGGTGAACTCGGCGCCGAAGAAAAGAATCATCGACGAGTAGTAGACCCAGAGCAGGATGACGGCGAGAGAGCCCGCGGCGCCGTAGCTGGAAGCGACGCTGCCCTTCCCGAGGTAGAGGCCAATCCCGAACTTGCCGATGCTGAAGAGCACCGCGGTGAACGCGGCGCCCAGCCACACGTCGCGCCAGGCGACCTTCGTGTCGGGGAGGACCTTGTAGATCATCGCGAACAGCACGGTGATCACGCCGAAGGAGATGACGAGGTTCGCCACCTGCCAGACGGCCTCCCACCCGGGGATGTGGCTGCCAATGTACGTGCCCGCGGCGGAGAGGCCGGCGCTGAGCACCAGCGAGACCAGCAGCAGGAACCCAATCCCCAGCACCATTGCGAACGAAAGAAAGCGCACACGCAGGAAGCTCAGGAGGCCGTTCATGGGCTTGGGTTTGGCCTTCCAAATGATGTTGAGCGAGTCCTGCAGCTGCGCGAAGACGCCGGTCGCGCCGAAGATGAGCGCGACGAGACCGATGATGCTGGCGAGGATTCCAGACGCGGGCTTGCGCGCGCTGGCCATCATGCTCTCGATGACCTTGGCGCCGCTCTCGCCGACGAGGCCCTGAATCTGCGCCTCAATCTGGCCGCGCGCGGCCTCTTCGCCGAACACCAGGCCGGCTACGGCGACGGCGATGATGAGCACCGGCGCGATGGAGAAGATCGTGAAGTACGCGAGGCTCGCCGCCTGGGTCGACGCTTTGTCGTCGCTCCACTCTGTGACGGTGCGCTTGCCGAGCTCGAGAAGCCGTTTGGCGTTCATCGTGGGAGGTTCTCCTTTTCGTGCGGGAGAACCTCGTCACGTCGCTATCGGCCGCCAAGCCCCGAGTGGGGCGGAACTGTTCAGCAATCAGCTCTAGCTGAGCCGCTTTCGCATGGCGACTTCGAGGGCGCGCAGCTCGGCCAGGACGGGCTTGGGGCAGCCTGCTCGCTCGGCATGGTCAATGGCGGCGGCCAGCTGCTGAATCTCCTCGGTCTGGCCGTCGCGCAGGGACTGAATCATCCGGGTGAACTCTTGAAACATGTCGCGCAGCTCATCGCCCGGGCGCAGGCCGATGGTGGGCAGGTGCCAGTGTCCGGAGGCGACCTCCTGGGCCATGCGCTTCATCCGGTAGAGCGGGCCGACAATCTTGTGGGTGGTGACGATGGTGGCCAGGCCGATGAAGACCACGAACCCCAGCATCCCGCCCAGGAGCGCCAGGAAGGTGACCTGCTGCCGGCGCACCAGGTCCTGCCGCTGGGCGACGATGGCGGTGCGCTCGGCTTCGTACTGGTCGTCGATGGTCTTGGATTTGCCGGCCAGCTGCTCGGCGAACTTGGGGTCGTTGAAGCGGGCCATCAGCTCGTTGTTCAGCGTGGCGTGACCCAACTCCTTGCTGGTCTCCGCCGCGCGCGAGCGGGCTTCGACGGCCACCTCGGTCTCCGCGAAGAGCGTCTGGGTGGTGCGCCAGAGGAAGATGCCGAGCAACCCTGAGACGACGACGGTCACGCCCACCATGTAGAAGGTGAACTTGAGCTGGAAGCGCGCGTCGAGCAGGTAGTTCCGGACGTGGCGCTTGTGCTTGTCCGGGGAGGACACGGCAGCAGGCGTTGGAGTGGGGGCGAGAGTGGGCATCGTCAGGAGCTCCAGTCGAACGTATCGGCCGCGTCTTCTATCGCTTTGGGGGCCAGCGCGCGGATGAGGTCCGCTGGCTGACCACCCGAGGCCTTCACCGAAACCTGTCCCTGCAACGCCTGGTCTGGGTACGTCCAGCACAGGACGTTCATCCGCAAACCGCCGGTGGGGGTCTCATCGATCTCCACCTTGAGCGCATACCCCTTGAGCCCCTTCCCCTTGATGAATGAGCGGGCTGCGCTCTTGTTCTCGTCCGGAGGCGCGAAGAGGCTGCCCAGCGTGGAGAGCTTGGCCTTGAGGCGCTCCTCCGCGAGCTTGAGCAGGTCCGCGCCCACCTTGGTGCTCTTCGCCTGGACCGGCAGCAGGGCGATGTACAGCTCCGGCCGCCGAGGGGTGAGCGCCACCAACGCGCGCTTCACCGCGCTCTGAACGTCCGGGCTGCCGTCGTTCTCGTGGGCCTTGAGGCAGGGCTGGGCCGAGGCTTCGCTCAGTTGCTCCATCGCCCTGGCCACCGCGGCGCGCACCAATTCGCTGGGGTCGCCCAAGGCTTTGCAGAGCGGCTCGACGGCAGCCTTGTCCTGCGTGGACGCCATGAGCAGCGCGGACTGCGCGCGCAGACGTGGGTCCGTGGCCTTTTCGAGTTGGCGCACGAGATACGTGAGCCGCCCGTCGGCCCGGGCAGCGGTTGCGTGCAGAGACGCGATGATCAGCAGCGCGAGCGAAACTCGCATGCGGGCTCGGTGAGGATACTGCCGGCCCTGCGCTCCGGCGACGGTCACTCTGGCGGGGGTTAGACGACTTTTCCCTCTGCCTGGGCGCAGGGCCGGGCAGTTGCTCGGCCCTGACGCGGGAGTGTTGACGGATCATCACTGGGCGGAGGCGCCCACAGTGGGCAAAGGTGATCCTCCTTCAGGCAGCAGGCTGCGACGACGCCACCTTCCACTGCTGGCCCGCGGGGGTGTCCCGGACCTCTATGCCCTTGGCCACCAGTTCGTCTCTCAGCCGGTCCGAGTCCTTCCACTGCTTCGTGGCTCGGGCGGTCTGGCGCTCCTCGAGGAGCTTCTCCACTTCGTGCCGGTTGATGTTGCGGCGGACCAGCTGCCTCTCCCGGCGGCGGTCCAGCCACGCGGCCGGCGGCTGCTCGAAGACGCCCAGGATGCTTCCCACCTTCCTGGCCACCTCGAGCAGCGCCCTCAACGTCCGCGCCTGCAGCGCCACGTCCTTCTGCGGCGCCTTGTCGCAGAGCTCGTTGATGGCGCCGAAGAGCTCCGACACCACGCCCAGCGCTCCGGCGAAGTTGAAGTCGTCGTCCATCCGCTCCTCGACCTGCGTGAGGAAGCGGGCGACGTCGCCGTGCAGCGGGCCCTGCGTCTCCGGCGCGGCGGAGACCTTCGCCTCGGCGCGCTGGAGCGACTCGTAGAAGTACTCCAGCCGCGTCTCCGCGTCGTAGAGCGACTTCTCGCTGAACTGGATGGGCGAGCGGTAGTGCGTGGACAGGAAGAGCGTCCGCAACGCCTCCGCGTCCACCTGTGCCAGCGCGTCCCGAAGGCGGAGCACGTTGCCCAGGCTCTTGGACATCTTGGCCCCCTCGATGTCGAGGAAGTTGCCGTGCATCCAGACCTTGGAGAACGTACAGCTGTTGGCCGCCTCGCTCTGGGCGATCTCGTTTTCGTGGTGGGGGAAGATGAGGTCCAACCCGCCGCCGTGGAGGTCGATGGTCTTCCCGAGGTGGCGCTCGGCCATCGCAGAGCACTCGATGTGCCAGCCTGGCCGGCCGGGGCCCCAGGGGCTGGGCCAGGAGGGCTCGCCCGGCTTGGCGGCCTTCCAGAGCGCGAAGTCCAGGGGATCCCGCTTGGCCTCGCCGGTCGTCGGACGCTCCGCGTTCTGCAGCTCCGAGGTCTGCCGGTTGGAGAGCTTGCCGTAGCCCTTGAAGTCGCCCACCGAGAAGTAGACGTCGCCGCCCGCGGCGTAGCCTTTCCCCTGAGCCACGATCTTCTGGATGATCGCGATGATCTCCGGCAGGTGCTCGGTCACCTTCGGGGAGACGTCCGGCTTGAGGAGCCCAAGCGCCGCGGCGTCTTCCTCGAAGGCCTGGACGTAGCGTTCGGAGACGACGTGGGCGGCCTCTCCGCTGGCGTTGGCCGCGGCGATGATCCGGTCATCCACATCCGTGTAATTGCGCACGTACTTCACCCGGAGGCCCCGGTGGCGCAGGTAACGCACGATCACGTCGAACGACGTGAAGGTCCGGGCGTTTCCGATGTGAACGAAGCTGTAGACGGTGGGGCCGCAGACATAGAGGCCCACCTCGCCGGGGACGAGGGGCTCGAACGGCTCCTTGGTCCGGGTCAGCGTGTTGTAGATGTGGAGGGAAGACGAACGCATGGGGCGCTATCCATAGCCCAATCCCCCGGTCAGTCGCGAGAAGCCGGCGCGTCCTGACCTGTCCCTCCTGTGGCATAACCCTCCGCCATGTCCGAAGCCCTCACCGCCTCCCAGCTCCGCGAAGCCTTCCTGTCCTTCTTCGAGAAGCGGGGACACCGCCGCGTCCCCTCCTCCTCCCTGGTCCCCCAGAACGACCCCACCCTGCTGTTCACCAACGCGGGCATGGTCCAGTTCAAGGACGTCTTCACCGGCCGGGAGAAGCGCGACTACGTCCGCGCCGCCAGCTCCCAGAAGTGCGTCCGCGCCGGCGGCAAGCACAACGACCTCGACAACGTGGGCTTCACCGCCCGCCACCACACCTTCTTCGAGATGCTGGGGAACTTCTCCTTCGGCGACTACTTCAAGGCGGACGCCATCGCCTTCGCCTGGGAGTTCGTCACCAAGACGCTCTCGCTCAACCCGGAACGCCTGGCCGTCACCGTGTTCAACGGCGAGAAGGGCCTCCCCTGGGACGAGGAGGCGCACCAGCTGTGGGCCAAGCAGGGCGTGCGCCCCGAGCGCCTCCTGAAGCTGGGCTACAAGGACAACTTCTGGGCGATGGGCGACACCGGCCCCTGCGGCCCCTGCTCCGAGCTCCACTTCCACCAGGGCGATGACCTCCCCTGTGCGGAGGTGGCGGCGGGCAGGAAGTGCCTGGGCGTGGCGTGCGACTGCGACCGCTGGCTGGAAATCTGGAACCTGGTCTTCATGCAGTTTGAGCGCAAGGAGAAGGACGCGCCGCTCATCCCGCTGCCCAAGCCCTCCATCGACACTGGCGCGGGGCTTGAGCGCGTGGCGGCCGTCGTCCAGGGCAAGCGCTCCAACTACGACACCGACCTCTTCCAGGCCATCCTCGCCCGCGTGGCGGACGTGGCGAAGAAGCCGTATGGGCGCCAGGCGGACGACGACGCGTCGATGCGCGTCATCGCGGACCACTCGCGCGCGGCGGCCTTCCTCATCGCGGACGGCGTGATGCCCTCCAACGAGGGCCGCGGCTACGTCCTGCGGCGCATCATGCGGCGGGCCATTCGCCACGGCTCGCGGCTGGGGTTGGAGGAGCTCTTCCTGCACCGCTGCGTGGAGCGCGTGGTGGAGCTGATGTCCGACGTCTACTCGGAGCTGACCGAGAACCGCTCGCTCATCTTGAAGGCCACCCAGCACGAGGAGGAGGGCTTCCGCCGCACGCTGGACCGCGGGCTCAAGCTGGCCGAGGAGGAGTTCGAGAAGCTGCGCAAGGAAGGTTCGCGCAAGCTGCCCGGGGACGTGGTCTTCCAGCTGCACGACACGTTCGGGTTGCCGCCGGACCTGACGGAGATCATCGCCCGCGAGCGCGGCTTCGAAACGGATTTGGAGGGCTACCAGCGCGTGTCTGACGAGCGCCGCAATGCGGGCGGCCCTATCGGCGGGGACGCGGCCATCGCGGGCATCTACAAGCAGCTGGAGCAGCGGCTGCCGGCCACCGCGTTCCTCGGCTACGACGGCGACGGCCACGAGGGCGAAGGGTCGCTCCGGGCGATTCTGAAGAAGGGCGTGGAGCTGACCGAGGCGAAGGCGGGCGACGAGGTGGAGCTCATCTTTGACCGCACGCCCTTCTACGGCGAGTCCGGCGGCCAGCTGGGCGACACCGGCCGCGCGCTGGGCAGCGGCGGCAAGACCGAGGTGGAGATTCTGGACGCGCAGAAGCCGGTGCCTTCGCTGGTGGTGCACAAGGCGCGCGTCAAGCAGGGCACGCTCAAGGTGGGCGACGCGCTGGGCCTGTCGGTGAACGGCGAGCGGCGCAAGGCCATCCGCGCCAACCACTCCGCCACGCACCTGATGCACAAGGCGCTCAAGCGCGTGCTGGGAGACCACGTGAAGCAGGCGGGCTCCATCGTGGCGCCGGACCACCTGCGCTTCGATTACTCGCACTTCGCTGCGGCGACGGTGGAGCAGCTGGAGCAGGTGGAGGACCTGGTCAACGGGTGGATCCGCGACAACTCCGAGGCCTCCACCAAGCTGATGAAGCTGGACGAGGCGAAGGCGTCCGGCGCGGTGGCGCTGTTCGGCGAGAAGTACGGCGACCAGGTGCGGGTGGTGAGCGTGCACCCGGAGTCCACCGAGCTGTGCGGCGGCACCCACGTCCGGCGCACCGGTGACATCGGCCTGTTCAAAATCACCTCGGACTCTTCCATCGCCTCCGGCGTGCGGCGCATTGTCGCGCTCACCGGCGTGGGGGCGCTGGCCCACGTGCGCGAATCCGAGAAGGAGCTGCGGCGCGCGGCGGACCTGCTCAAGGCGCCTCCCCGGGAGCTGGCCAAGCGGGTGGAGGCCGCGCAGAAGCGGATGAAGGAGCTGGAGAAGAAGGCGGAGGACGCGGCGGTGCGCGCGTCGGTGGGCGCGGGCAAGGCGGGCGGCGAGCAGATCCGCGAGGTGAACGGCTTCAAGGTGCTCACCTCCCAGGTGGACGTGGCGGACGCGAAGATTCTCCGCGGCCTGGCGGACCGCTACCGCGACCAGCTGCAGTCGGGCCTGGTGGCGCTGGGCGGGAAGACCGAGGACGGCAAGGCGCTCATCCTGGTGGCGGCGACCAAGGACGTCGTCGCGCGCGGGCTCAAGGCCGGCGACCTCATCCGCGAGATGGCCAAGGAGGTGGGCGGCTCCGGCGGCGGCAAGCCGGACATGGCGCAGGCGGGCGGGACGGACCCGTCGAAGATTCCCGCCGCGTTCGAGCGCCTGCTGGAGCTGGTGAAGGGGTGAAGGTCCGCGCGGTCCTCCTCGCCAGCGCGCTCGGGTGCGCGGCGGCCTGCCAGAAGGAGCGGGACGCCGCGCCCAGCGACGACCGCACGCTGGCGAAGCTCAAGGCGGAGGTGGACCGGATGGGCCCGCACGGGGCGGCGGATGAGGGCTCCCCCCATCCGAAATTGAAGGCGCTGGTCTCTGGCCCCACACCCACGAAGGAGCTGCTCGGCGCGCGGAAGCTGCCGGCGGCCAACGCCACCGTTCACCTGGGAAGCCTGGCGGTGAAGCTGGTGGCGGTGGAGGTTGACCACACCGTCCGCGCGGGGGCCGTGGCGCTGACCTCCGAGGACGTGTTCGTCCACCTGCGCCTGATGGCGCAGAACGTGGGCGCCAAGCCGGCGGCGGCGGACTTCGCCTTCGCGCTCCTCTCCGACAAAGCGGGCAAGACGTTTGCGCTGGCGAGCGACGCGCAGCGGCTGGCCGGGACGCGGGAGCTGCAGGCCGCGCTGCCCCCGGGTGAGCCGCGCGAGCTCAACCTGTACTTCGAGGCGCCCCTCGAGGCCGTCGACAAGGGGCTGGCGCTCGTGTTTCCTCCCGCGGTGGGCGGACCTCCTTCTCCGGACGGCGACGTTCGCATCGCCCTCGACTAGCCCATGCCCGGTCCCGAGCCCCAGCTCATCCCCCTGCGCATCCGCCTCCCGTACGGGACCGAGGAGGAGTTCATCGAGAAGTACGGCCCCAATGTGGGCCGCGGCGGCATCTTCATCGCCACCAAGGCGCTCAAGCCGGAGGGGACGGGGCTGTCGTTCGAGCTCATCCTGTCCGACGGCACGCGGCTGATGCGGGGCGAAGGCGTGGTGCTCAAGGCCCAGCCGGAGGCCGGCGGCGCGCGGGCGGGGATGACGGTGCGCTTCTCCCGTCTGGACGCGCGCAGCAAGGCGCTGGTGGACCGCGTGCTGGCGCACCGTGCGGGTGTGACGCAGCCGCTGGCGCCGGAGGCGGCGTCGGTGCTTGAGGGGACGCCGCGGCCGCCGCGGCGCGCGGAGGAGGGGCCGCTCGAGGCCGCGCTGCGCCGGGCGGGGGAGACCTCTACTCCGCTGCCTGCCCCGGGACGCGCGGGAGATGACGTGAGTCGCCGGGCCGGGCCGCTGACGCCTCGCCCCGTGGTGGCGGAGGAGGTCCCGCTGCCCAAGCGCCGGCCGTCGGTGCTGGACCTCCCGGTGGCGCCGCCCAACCCCTCCGAGCCGCCGCCGATTCTGGGCATTGACCTGGGGACGACCAACTGCCGCGTGGCGGTGTTCCTCGGCGGGAGGGCGCAGCTGATTCCGCTGGACAGCAGCGGCTCCGGCACCGCGCTGCCTTCGGTGATTGCGCTGGATGAGAAGGAGCGGTTCCTCTTCGGCGCGCGGGCGAAGGCGCAGCTGCTGTCGGATCCAAAGAACACGCTGTTCGGCGCGAAGCGGTTGATTGGGCGGCGGGCGCGGTCGCGGCGGATTCGCGAGCTGCAGAAGCGCTTCCCCTACCCCATCGTCCCGGACCCGGAGGGCGACGCCGGCGTGGAGCTGCGCGGCAAGGTGTACATGCTGCCGGAGCTCTTCGCGATGTTGCTCACCCAGGTGCGCAACGCCGCCCAGGAGCTGCTCGGGCGGCCGGTCACGGGCGCGGTGCTCTGCGTGCCGGCGTACTTCAATGACCACCAGCGCTCCGCCATGCTCCAGGCGGGCCGCCTCGCCGGACTGGAAGTGGTGCGGATTCTCAATGAGCCGTCCGCGGTGGCGCTGGCGTTCGGGTACGGGCGTGGGTTGGCTCGCAAGCGGGTGCTCGTCTACGACCTCGGGGGCGGGACGTTCGACGCGTCGGTCGTGCAGATTACGGGGGACGACCTGGAGGTCGTCTCCACCGGCGGGGACAACTTCCTCGGCGGGCTGGACTTCGACTCTCGCGTGGCGGGCAAGCTGACGAAGCACTTCGAGGAGCGGGAGAAGAGCCGCGTCGGGGATTCGCTGGTGGCTGCGCAGCGGATTCGGGATGCGGCCGAGGTGGCGAAGATTGCGCTGTCGGAGGAGGAGCACACTGCCATCCATGTGCCGTTCGCGGCCACGCGGGATGACGGAAGCGGGGTGGACCTCCGGGATGAGCTCACGCGGTCAGGGCTGGAGGAGCTCACGGCGGACCTGGTGGAGCGGACGGTGGAGGTGACCCACGCGGTGCTGGAGGCCGGCGGGTTGTCTGCGCAGTCGCTGGATGAGGTGATTCTGGTGGGCGGGCAGAGCCGCGCGCCGATTGTGCGGCGCAGGGTCCAGGAGGCGCTCGGCAAGCCCGTTCGCAGCGATGTGGATCCACACGCGGCGGTCGCTCTGGGCGCGGCGATTCTGGGTCACGCGATTGAGCAGGCGAAGCAGGGGAAGCCCGGCGTGTCGCTCTCCGAGGTGCTCTCGGCGCCGATTGGGATTGGCGTGAAGGGCGGCGGGATGAGGCGCGTGCTGGAGCGGAATACGCGGCTGCCTGCGGTGAAGACCATTTCGTTGCCGGTTCGCGCGGGCGTGGCCCTGGCGATTGCGGTGTTCCAGGGGACCGGGGAATTGGCCGAGGAGAATGAGTACCTCGGGGCGCTGTCGACACAGCTGGAGAAGGCGGGCGAGGTGACGTTGCGGTTTGCCGTGAGCCCGGACGGGACGCTGCAGCTGTCCGCCGCCGGGCCGGATGGACGGCAGGCGGAGGCGATGATGGCCACGCTGGACGCGGGGGACGAGGTGCGCGGGGCGCTGCTCGCTCAGGCGCCGCTTCCAGGGGAGCCGGATGCCAAGGGCAACGGGCTCATTGAGGGCCTCAAGAAGTTGTTCGGCCGGCGCAGTTGAGCGGCCGGGCCCCCCGTGGAAAAGCCCCCCCGTTCGCGTCGAGCGTTGCGCCGTCAGGCGCATAGTCGAGACGTCGGCCGTCGGCAGTGCCTCACGAAGCTCGGCTCATGGGCCGCTCCGCTCCGCTCGAAACAAACCGGCAAAGTGCCGTGCGTGGGTTTGCGCCACCTCTCGACTATGCGCCTGACGGCGCAACGCTCGAGGCGAGCGGGGGAGGCGCCTGACTGAGAACGGCTGTTCCTCTGACGAAATGGCCGGCCAGGGCCGGTTTCCGCCTCGAGGCGGACGCGTCCTGCACCCTACGGGCGCTTGAGTTTTCGCAGCGCATCCACCGCCGCGCGGCGCGAGTCGCAACCGCCGACGATGGGCGCGCCGCTGTCGCCGCTTCCGCCGGTGCCGGCCAGGCGCTCCAGCCTTGAGCGGCCTTCCTCGAGCTTGAGCTCCGCCACGGCCTCTGCCGCGGACTGCCTTGCGTCGCAGTCTTCCGCGGCGAGCATGTCCACCAGCTGGCCGACCGCGGCGGAGATTCCGGCCGCTGCAGCGGAGCGGTAGTAGTTCGCGGCCATCGCGGGGCGGCCCTGTACCATCTCCAGGCGGCCACGGTAGTAGTCGGCCTTCGCGGGGTTGTGCTCCGCGGCGATCATCTTCCGCACGGACGACAGGCGCGCGTTGCGCTCCGCCGGAGACGCGTTGGCGATGTCGTCAATCGCCATCTCCACGCGACGGACGTAGCGGAAGCCGGCGACGGCGCCTCCGATGGAGCCGAGAATCGTCACCCAGATGAGGACCGCCAGCGCGGGGTTCATCCGCCGCGGCGGCGGGGGCGTGACGTACACCTCGCTGCGCATGACCGAAGCGCGGATGGAGCGGCGCGGGTCATAGGGCTCGGCGGCGACGGTCGCACCCACGGACTGCGACGGAGGCCCGCTGGGCGTGCCGTTGGGCGCTCCCCGGCTGGGGCCCTGCGAGGGGAGCGCGGCGCCGCCGGAGGCTCTGGCAGCGGTGGGCGACCTCGGGCTCATCCCGGGGGGCGCCGCCACCGGACGACGGGGCGCGGTGTCCGCGGTGCCGGAGACCTCGTCGAACGCTGCCGGCGCGGACAGCGCGACGGAGAACGGATCCGACGGCGGCTGGGGCGTGGGCTGGCCGGCGCGGACCTGGGTGGAGCCGAACAGCTCCTCGTGCGTCGGCTCCGGGGGCGGAGGAAGCGGCTCTGCCGCGGGCGGCTCCGCGACCACATCCATCAGCGGGAGGACCGGTCCGACCGGGCTCAAGCTGCGGGTGAGCTCGGAGAACTCGCGACCGAACCATTGCTCTACGAAGTTGCCCAGCCGCTTGGGCGGGGGCGGGAAGCGGGCCTTGAGGACCAGCAGCGCGTCGTGCAGCTCCTGACCGGTGGCGAACCGCTCCGCCGGATTCTTGGCCAGGAGCTTCCGGAAGAGCGCGTCGCACATCCCCAGCTTGGCGTCCTTCCGCAAAAGCTGCGGCACCGGCTCCGACTGGATGGCCATCAACGTCTGGAGTGGATCCGGCCGCGCGAACGGGCTCTCTCCGGAGAGCATCTCGTAGAGCACCAATCCCAGGGAGAAGAGGTCGCTTCGGCCGTCCAGCTTCTCGCCGCGCGCCTGCTCTGGCGACATGTACGCGAGCTTGCCCTTCACGCCTCCATCGTTGGTGGCGTGCTGGCGGGCGGTGCTCTTGGCCACGCCGAAGTCGATGAGCTTCACGTCGCCGGTGACGGACAGGAGGATGTTCTGCGGCGACACGTCCCGGTGGACGATGTGCAGCGGCGTCCCGTCCAGGTTGTTGGCGTGGTGCGCGTAACCCAGCGCTTCGGCCACATGGGCCGCAATCTCAATGGCCAGCGCGGGCGGCAGGCGCTGCTTGGACTCCGCCAGGCGGTCAATCAGGACCGCAACTGAGGGCCCGGGCACGAACTCGAGTGCGGCGAAGTAACCCTCCTTGTCCTCGCCCAGCTCGATGACCTGGGCGATGCCGCGGTGGGAGAGGCGCGCCACCAGCCGGGCCTCGTGGAGGAAGAGCTTCACCAGCTCGCGCTCCGCCGCCATGCTCGGCAGCATCCGCTTGAGGGCGACGACCTTGGCGAAGCCCTCGGGCCCTTCCTGGGCGGCCAGGTAGACCTCGCCCATCCCGCCTGCAGCGAGCCTCTTCTTCAGTTGGTAGCGGCCGACCCTCTGCTCCATCTCAGCCCATCCCTCGAGCAATCCGCATACCTGCGAGTCCTCCGGCAAACGCTGCGAGTTCAGAGGCTGTCGGGGTCACTCTGCACTGTCGGTCCAGACCCAGCGGGTCGAACGCGACGCCACTCAGCTCAGGCGCGTCTGGGCCGTCGCCGGCTCTGCGTCCGACAGCTCTGAGGAACGGGGCAGCGGGCGCTTGGTCGAGAGCGGCGTCTGCGGCGGTTCAGGGAGATCCACCGTGAACGTGGTCCCCGCGGGGCTGGTGTGGAAGCGGAGGTCCCCGTGCATCTCCTCCACAATCTGCTTGCAGAGGTAGAGGCCCAGGCCGGTCCCCTTCCCCGCCTCCTTGGTGGTGAAGAAGGGCTCGAACATCGTCTCCTGCACGTCAGCCGGGATGCCGTGCCCGAAGTCCTGCACCGACACGCGCACCCGTCCCTCCAGCCGCTCCGCCTCCACGCGCAGCGTGCCCTTGCCGCCCATCGCGTCCAGACCGTTCTGGAGGAGATTCAGGACCACCTGCCCGAGCGCCGACGGCGAGCCGAGCACTTCCGGCAGCGAGGGCAGCGCGCACTCGACAGTACAGTTGGAGCGCCAGGCGCCGCGGAAGATGACCACCGCCTCCTGCACCGCGCGCGCGGGGTCGAAGTTGATGCGCTCGCTCGGGCGCTGGCGGCCGGTGCCCTTGAGCGCCTGCACCAGCTCCACAATCCGGTTCACGCCCAGGAGCGACTCGCTGACGATGTCGCGCAGCTCCGCGGCGGCCTCGTCCGCGGAGACGCTGCCCGCGCGCTCGCTGGGCCCTCGCAGGTCCTCGACGTAGCCGATAATGGAGGCGAGGTTGCTCTTCAGGTAGGCGAGCGGGTTGTTGATTTCATGCGCCACGCCGGTGACCAGCTGGCCGAGCGTCGCCAGCCGCTCGCGGGAGGCGGCGACTTCGAGCGCCCGGGCGGCTTCAGCCTCCAGCGCGCGACGGTGGGTCTGGTCTCTGATGACGGCGCGGACCGCGGTGCCGCGCACGGCCGCATCCTTGACGTGCAGGGCAATCTCGCAGGTGGTCAGCCGACCGTCCGGGCGCTGCACCGACATATCGGCGAGGACCGCCGCGCTCCCGGGCAGGGCCGCGGCGGCTCGCAACCGCTGCACGTCCGCGGGCGCGACCAGGTCCTCCAGCCGTTGGCCCACCACGTCGCGGCTCTTCCTTCCGAGGATGGCCTCCACCGGGCCGGCCGCGAGCGAGATGCGCCCGTCGTCCGCCTGCTCGATGACGACGTCCGGGAGGTTGTCCAGCCAGGCGAAGAGGGCGCGCCGCTCTGCGGCCAGCGTCTGCTCCGCGTGGGTGCGCTGCATCACCGCGCCCAGGCCGTCCGCCGTGCCCTGGATGCGGCGCAGCTCGCCCTGGCCGAAGCGGGCCGGTGGCCCACAGACGTAGAGGACACCACAGACGCCCTCTTTGGCCCGGATGGGCAGCGCCAGCACTGCCAATCCCGCCAGCTGCTCGCGCGGGCCCACCGGGTCGAACAGCGCGCCCGCGGCGTTGGCGACGAACATCGGCCGGCCCTGCATGAGGACCCTCGCCGCGAGCGAGCCTGGCTGGACGACGGCCGGGCTGCCGAGGTGGGCGGCTATCGCCGCGGGGACCGCTGCGTGGGCGGCGACGCGCAGCTGCGCCACATCCCGCTCGAAGAGGAGCGCCCACGCACCCGGCAGAGAGGAGGCGAGCAGCTCCACCGAGCGACGGATGGTGGACTCGGAGGGGTCCGCGGAGGTGGTCGCCGCCAGCATGGCGCGCAGGGCGGTGACCTCTGCGCGCTGAGCGCCTCCGTCCGAACGCTCGAGGATGGCGACATAGCGCTGACGCTCGGCGAGCTCGGCGACGCGGACGCGGACCTGGCCCGCCGACGGAAGGTTGACGCTCGCCTCCACGGAGTGCGAGGTCTCCTTCACGCGCGCGCACATTCTCGGCAGCACGGCGGACAGGGCTTCGCCCCCCGGGCCCTTGAGCAGGGCGGACGCGACGCTGTTGGGTGCGACGATGTCACCGGCATCGGTGAGCTCGATCGCCCCCAGCGGCAGCTCCGCCAGCAGCTCTCCGAAACTGTCAGACACCGTCACCACGCACGAACGCGACGTGTTGCAAGACCGCGGCCCCACGCCGGCCCGCCAACCCTGCGATCGCGGCGGCGCTTTCAATCGCGCCCCGGGTCAGCTGAACCCGGCTCGGTGACGCAGGACCCTCCCTCCACGTCAGCGGCGATTTCCCCTCGAAGACGCGCCTTGCGGGTACTCAGGAAAGCTCTGCAATACCGGTCTAATGGGACCCTCGTACTTTCTCCTCCCTGCCACGAACGTGACGCAATCCTTGGGGTGCGTCATTTGGCAGGCGCTTTGCTGAAGAAGCCTTTCGTGGAGCATCCAGCATTCGCATCCGGAGGGGCCCAGCCATGACGACAACATTGACCGCGCTTCCGAACCGACCTTCTCTCGTTCACGACAACCGTTCTCCCGTCGCCGAGCTGCTGCGCAGCTGTGACCGCATCGCCCACAGCGACGCGACTGTGCTGCTCTCCGGTGAGACCGGCACCGGGAAGGAAGTCTTCGCCCGCCACATCCACGACCGCAGCTCCCGCGCGGGCCGCGCGTTCGTCCCGGTGAACTGCGGCGCCATTCCGGAGGCGCTGCTGGAGTCAGAGCTCTTCGGTCACGTGCGCGGGGCCTTCACCGGCGCCGTAGGTGCCCGCAAGGGTCGCGTCGGTCTGGCGGATGGCGGCACCCTCTTTCTTGACGAGATTGGCGAGCTGCCCCTTCCCCTTCAGGTCAAGCTGTTGCGGCTGCTGCAGGAGCGTTGCTACGAGCCGCTCGGCAGCAGTGAGTCCGTGGGCGCGGATTTCCGCCTGGTGGCCGCCACCAACCGGAACCTGGCCTCGGAGGTGGAGGCCGGGCGCTTCCGCCGTGACCTCTACTATCGGCTGGTGGTCTGCCCGTTGGAGCTGCCCGCGCTGCGCCAGCGCCCCTGCGACATCCCGGTGCTGTTCGAGCACTTCTGGCGGTCCCACGGCGAGACCCGCCGCGTGGAGGCAGAGGTGCTGCGCGCGCTCGAGGCGTACTCGTGGCCCGGGAACGTGCGCGAGCTGGAGAACCTTGTTGAGCGCGTCTCCGTCTGCGTCGAGTCTGCGGTCATCCGTCTGGTGGATCTGCCGCTGGAGTTCCGCGGGAGCGCCGCGGCCACGCTGAGCGCCTCCGTGCGCGCGGCCGTCGTCGCCAACTCCGAGAGCGTGGAGGGCACCCCGCCCGCACATACGTTCCAGACCGGGACGTCCGCGGATGCCCCCGGCGCAGAGCTGGCTCGCACGACGACGCCTCCCGAGGGCACGCCCATCTTCGTCGCGTCCCCTCCCGCGCCCCCGTCTCCGAACTTCCCGGTGGACCTCCCGGAGCTGCTGCGAACGCTCGAGGAGTCGTACATCAGCGCGGCCCTCGTTCACGCGAAGGGCAACAAGAAGGCCGCCGCGGACATGCTCGGGCTCCAGCGCACCACCTTGGTGGAAAAGCTTCGCCGTAAGGAGCGAATCGCTTCCACGGGGTGAAGTAGACCCGCGTTGGTAAAGGTCGCGTTTGCCCCTCCGTTCGCCTCGAGCGTTGCGCCGTCAGGCGCATAGTCGAGAGGTGGCGCAAACCCACGCAGGGCACCTTGCCGGTTTGTTTCGAGCAGATCGAAGCGGCCCATGAGCCAGGCTGCGGGAGCACTGCCGACGTCTCGACTATGCGCCTGACGGCGCAACGCTCGACGCGAACGGGAGAAACCCCGCGATATGGCTGACCCCGATGGGCTGTTCTCTAGGAGCGTTGCGCCACGGGGGTGGGCGGCCCTCTCTCCCTTGCGTCCGGAGCGCCAGAGGTTTGGCAGCGCGCCATTTCCGTGAAGCTGAAGGTCGATGGCGTGGATGGACAGCGCAGCCCCCGGCGCTGCCGTGTGCATGACGGTTGCAATCACCAACCGCCGTGCTGCTTCCCGCCACAGTCCTGACGCTCGTGCTCGCTGCGGAGCCGGCGAAGGACCCTGCCAAGGAGCCGGGGCTCACGGGCATCACCCAGGCAGTGGAGCTGCTCTCGCTGAACGCCAAGGCCCCGGTCACGCTCTCCGTCGAAGCCATCGCGTCGCGGGTGACGCTGCGCACGGCAGATGTGCAGGCGCTCGCTCTCCATCTGGCGCGGCAGCGGAGCAGCCTCTGCCCGGAGGTGGAGCTCGAGGAGCGCGCGGTCGTCCTCACGTGCACGAACCGGCGACTTCGCGCCCGCCTCATCGCCGGCAAGACGCTGGAGCTGCGCGAGCTGCGTGGGCTTCCCTTCTCTCCGGGCGAGGACGCGGCGCCGCTGCCGCCGTACCCGCCAGAGGCGCTGGCGATGGGCGAACCGTGCCCGGGGAGCACCCCGTTCGGCCAGGCGGAATGCACGTACGCCGCCAAGGGTTCGCTGGCCGCCGCCCGGCCGCTCTACGAGGAGGCGCTGAAGACGGTAGGCCGCGGCCTGGCGGAGATTCGCCTGGGCGACCTGGCGCTGCAGCAGGATGACCCGGGCGCGGCGCTCAACCACTACCTCTCCGCGGGGCCGGCCGGCATCCAGGGCCGCCTCGCCGCGGCGCGCATCTGCGAGCTCACCGGCAGCTGCTTCAACCCGCAGGACGTGGTGCGGACCTTCGAAGCCACCGGCATCCCGGAGCCGTTGCGGACCGAGCTGGAGCTGCGGCAGCTGCGGCTGGAGCTCTTCAACGGCGATCTCGTCGGCGTGGCGGACCGGATGATTAAGCGGCTGAACACGCCGCGCCGCCCGCCGCTGTGCGAGGGCGCGGAGCCCCTGTGCCAGTGGCTGATACTGGAGGTCCTGGAGTCCGCCCCGGAGGAGCCGGAGCTCGCGCTGTCGCTCTACCTCACCGGAGACCTGCGCAACCGGGGCCCGCTGCGCCTTCCGCTGGCGCGCGCCGCCTCCCGCACCGCCCGCGAGCTGGGCGCGCCGGGGTTCGCCGCGGCAGTCCTGTCTTCGGCCACCAGCGTGGTCACCCGCGAGGAGATGAGCGCGCACCTGGCGGAGGTCTGCGAGCTCTTCCTGATGGCGGAGGACACCATCCGCGCGAGCACCATCCTCGACTTCGCCACCAGCCGCCTGGGCGATGGACTGGTCAAGAGCCCGCGTTGGGCGCGCATCGCCAGGCGCGTGACGCGGACCCGCTCCGGACCGGCAGACCTCGCGCCGCTGCACCTGCCGGGCGACGACGACCTGCGCCAGGAGCTGGCGGGCGCCGCGCTGGCCAAGAGCCGGGCCCGTCGCGCCCTGGCCAAGGAGCACCCATGAGCGCCGCGCTCACCCCGCTCCCGCTGCCGCGCGTGGCGCCCGGGCCCATCGCCCAGAGCGCCGCCATGCGCGAGGTGCTGGACGCCGCGCTGGACGTGGCCGCCACGCCCACCACCGTGTTGCTCCTCGGCGAAAGCGGGACCGGCAAGGAAGTCCTGGCGCGCTACATCCACCTCCACTCGCCGCGGGCGCGCAAGCCGTACGTCGCCGTCAACTGCGCGGCGCTGCCCGGCGAGCTGCTGGAGTCAGAGCTCTTCGGCCACGAGCGCGGGGCCTTCACCGGCGCCAGCGAGCGCCGCGTGGGCAAGATTGAGCAGGCCGAGGGCGGGACGCTGGTGCTCGATGAGCTCTCCGAGCTGCCGCTGCCCCTCCAGGCCAAGCTCTTGCGCGTCCTGCAGGAGCGCGAGGTGGACCGGGTGGGAGGCAGCCGGCCCATCCCGGTGAACATCCGCGTCATCGCCACCTCCAACCGCGACCTCGAGGCGATGGTGGCTCGCGGCGAGTTCCGCGCGGACCTCTACTACCGCATCAACGTCTACCCGCTGGAGCTGCCGCCCCTGCGCGCGCGCCGCGAAGACGTGGAACCCCTGGCCGCGCACTTCCTCGAAGGGCTCGGGCGGGAGCTGGGCAAAGAGACGCCCGCGCTCACCGCCGAGGCGCTGGCCGCCCTCCTGGAGCACCCGCTGCCCGGCAACGTGCGCGAGCTCCAGAACCTCCTGCAGCGCGGCGCCCTGCGCGCGCGTGGCGGCCCCATCACCCCCGCCCACCTCGCGCTGCCGGAGACGGCGGACGCGCCTGCGCACCGCGGCGGCCTGCTGCCGCCCGGGCTGCCGCTGGACCTTGCGGCGCTGGAGCGACTGGCCATCGCAGAGGCCCTGCGGCGCGTGGGCGGGAACCGGACGCACGCGGCCAAGCTGCTCGGCATCGCCCTTCGCACCCTGCGCGCCAAGCTTAACGAGGAGCGCACCCTGGACGACACGTCGTCCCGTCAACGGCCTGTCACGGACGTGGCCCAAAACTCGCAGCGCCCCTCTCTCATATGAAGCTCTTCGACAAGACCCTGACGACCCTGCAGCAGTCGCTCGATGTACGCCTGCTGCGCCAGAACGTGCTGGCCGGAAACCTGGCCAACGTCGACACGCCGGGCTTCATGCCGCGCGACGTGAACTTCGAGCTGGCGATGAGCGAAGCGGCGCAGCAGGCCGTGCCCGTCGCTACGGAAGCGCCAGCGCCGGGACACCTGCCGCTGGCGCAGAGCGCAACGGAGACCTCCGTCGCCTCCTCCGCCATCGTCCAGGCGCCAGGCGCCGCGCCGGGCATCGACGGCAACGGCGTGGACTTAGACCGCACCATGGTCTCGCTCGCGCAGAACGGCCTCCAGTACGGCGCCTCCGCGCGGGCCGCCGGGAAGAAGCTCGCCATCCTTCGCTACGTCGCCTCCGACGGCGCCGCGTAACCCTTCGAGGAACCACCATGGACTTTCTCTCCGCACTCCAGGTCAGCGCCTCCGGGCTCTCCGCTGAACGCACGCGCGTCAACATCGCGTCGTCCAACCTCGCCAACGCCGAATCCACCCGCGGACCGGACGGCTTGCCGTATCACCGCAAGGACCCGGTGCTGGTGGCCACGCCGTTCGCGGCGGAGCTCGGCGCGGCGGACGCGAAGAGCGCCGCGGTGGTGGGCGTCACCGCCGAGGTGCGCGAAGACACCTCGCCCGGGCGCAAGGTGTACAGCCCGGGCCACCCGGACGCGGACGCGCAGGGCTTCGTCACCTTCCCCAACGTCAACCCCATCCACGAAGTGGTGAACCTCATGTCGGCCTCCAAGGGCTACGAGGCGAACGCCACCGCGGTGGAGACCCTGAAGACCATGGCGCAGCGCGCGCTGGACATCGCGAGGTAACGGATGAGTACCCTTCCCATTGGCGGCGTCGAAGGCGTCCCGCTCACGCCCGCCCGGCCGGAGCCGAAGCCGGTGGCCGGCGCGTCGTTTCAATCCGCGCTCGACGAGATGGTCAACAAGGTGGAGGCGCTGCAGGTGAACGCCGACCAGGAGGCCACCAAGGTGGCCCAGGGCGGCGGCAACCTGCACGAGACCGCGCTGGCGCTGGAGAAGGCGGACGTCGCCATGCGCCTGGCCGTGAAGGTCCGGAACAAGCTGGTGGATGCGTACAACGAAGTCATGCGGATGAGCGTGTAGAGGCCTAGGTCATGGAGATACTCGTGCGGCAGCTGCGAGAGCTGCCGGCTAAATTCATGGCGTTGCCCTCCGCGCTCCGGCTGGTGCTGGCCGGTGGTCTGGCGCTTATCATCGCGGCCGCGGTCGGCCTGTCGATGCTCGCCAACTCGGGCGAGAGCTACCAGTACGCGTTCACCAACCTCACGACAGAAGACAGCGCCGAGGCCGCGCAGGCCCTCAAGAATGCGAACGTCCCCTTCCGGCTCGAGGCTGGCGGGGCGGCGCTCGCGGTGCCGGCCAACAAGGTCTACGACGCGCGCCTGTTGCTGGCGAGCTCCGGCATCCCGCGCGGCGGCGGCGTGGGCTTCGAGCTCTTCGACCGCGGCGACCTGGGCATCAGCGAGTTCACCCAGAAGATAAACCTGCGCCGCGCCATCGAGGGCGAGCTGGCGCGCACCATCGGCCGGCTGGCCGAGGTCCGCAGCGCGCGCGTGCACTTGACCCTCACCGAGAAGGGCCTCTACCGCGACGAAGACAAGAAGGCGTCCGCCGCGGTGGTGCTCACCCTTCAGCCGGGCCGAACGTTGAGCGAGCGCGCGCTGGCCGGCGTGCGACACCTGGTGGCCTCCGCGGTGCCGGGGCTGTCCGCCGAATCCGTGACGGTGGTGGACGGGCACGGCGCGGTCCTCACGCAGGACGCGGTGTGGGACGACCCGTCCTCGGCGTACCAACGCAAGCTGGAGCGCGAGCTGGAGCAGCGCGTGGTGAGCCTGTTGGAGCCGGTGGTGGGCGCGGGCGCGGTGGTGGCGAAGGTCACCGCGAGCGTGGACGCGTCCCAGGTGACCGCGACAGCGGAGGTCTTCGACGGCGACAACCCGGTGCTGCGCAGCGAGCGGCGCCAGTCGCAGAGCTCCTCGCAGGACTCGCAGAACGGCGGCGGGGTGAGCGGCGCGGCGGCCAACACGCCGCTGTTGACGCCGGAGCTCGGCGCGGCGCGCAGCGGGAACAAGGGCCAGGCCAACTCGCAGGACGAGATCAAGAACTACGAAATCAGCAAGACGACCACCAACACCGTCGCCCGCCTCCCGCGGCTGCAGCGGCTGAACGTGGCGCTGTTGCTGGACGCCAAGGATGGCAAGCCGCGCACCGACGCGGAGATGGCCCGGCTGGGCGAGCTCGCCAAGCGCGCGGTGGGCTTCGACGAGGAGCGCGGGGACCTGATTGAGCTCTCCAGCGCGCCCTTCGGCCACGCGGACGCCACGGCGGCGGACGCGGCGAAGGTGGAGCCGCAGCTGCCGCGCTGGCTGTGGCCCGCGGTCGCCGGTGGGGCGGTGGCGCTGGTGCTGCTGGCCATCATCCTGACGCGCCGGAAGAAGCCGGTGGCGCGCGAAGTCCTGCAGCTGCTGCCGGGGAAGAAAGTCGCGGAGCTGGAGGCCCAGGCGAACCTGGCGGTCGCGCCGGAGCAGGAGCTCAAGACGCTCAAGGACCCGACGCAGCAGATGCAGGAGCGCGCGCGCCTGCTGGTGACCGGAGACCCGGAGAAGGCCGCCCACCTGCTGCGCGCGTGGATCGCCGCGGACGGCGAAGACGAAGTGGTGGAAGTGGAGGAGGAGCGCCATGTCGCCTGAAGACGCGCCCCTCCCCGTCAAGGCCAAGCCCGCCGGGCCGGGCGCCCAGCGCGTGGCGGCGCTGCTCCTGGGGCTGGGCCCGGAGGCGGCGGCGCTCCTGTTCAAGCAGCTCTCCGAGGGAGAGATTCGCAAGATTGCCCTCGGCGCGAAGGAGCTGCGCAAGGCCAAGCCGGAGGCGGTTCCGGAGGCGCTCAAGGGCTTCGTGGAGTCCATGGAGCGCATCGGCGGGGACGCGGCCGCGGGCGACGACCTCCTGCGCGCGGTGGCCGTGTCAGCGCTGGGCAACGACCTCGCGCGTCGCGCCTTCGACGGCGTGGTGCCGCCGCCCGCCGCGGACGAAGCGCTGGGCCCGGTGGCCAACGCGGACCCCGAAGCGCTGGCGATGGTCCTCCAGCGCGAGCAGGCGCAGACGGTGGCGCTGGTGCTCTCCGCGCTCACGCCGGAGCGCGCGGCGCAGGTGATGGAGCACCTGCCGCTGGGACAGCGCCCGCAGATTGTGCGCCGCATGGCGGTGGTGGAATCGGTCTCCCCCGAAGTGCTGAGGGAGGTGCGCTACGCGCTGACCTCCGAGCTGCAGGCCCTGGTGGCGGAGGGCATGCGCAAGGTGGATGGGCGCAGCGCCGCGCTGGAGATTCTGCGCCGCAGCAGCGCGCCTCAGCAGCAGGAGGTGCTGGTCTCCATCGAGAAGGACGACGCGAACCTGGCGAACGAGCTGCGCACCAAGCTCTTCACGTTCGAGGACCTCGCGCGCCTGTCCGACCGCGACATCCAGACCCTCAGCAAGGACCTCGACGTCAGCCAGCTCACCATGGCGCTCAAGGGCGCCTCCCCCGAGGTCAAAGACAAGTTCCTGCGAAACATGTCCACCCGTGCCGCCGAGCTGTTGGCGGACGACCTCGCGGCGCTGGGGCCCGTCAAGCTCTCCATCGTCGAGACGGCCCAGGCGGCAATCGCCAAGACGGCCGTGGACCTCGCCGAGAAGGGCCGCGTCACCATCGTCCGGCCCACCGACAAGATGCTCTGAGAGACGACCATGTCCGACTCCCCTCATCCACCGCGCGTTCCTCAGTTCCTGGCCGACTCGGCCGGACAGAGCAACCAGCCGACGCCGGCGCGCTTCGCGCCGCTGCAGAACGGGCAGAAGCCGCACCTCACCCTCGCGCGCCCGCCCGACGCGCCGCCCGCCATCAAGCCCGCCTTCCAGGTGCCGCCGACCGCGGCCGCGCCCCTGCCGCCTCCTCCTCCGATGGCCGAGGCCGCGCCCCCGTTGCCGGGCGCCCCACCGCCGCCGGTGCAGCTGCCGCTCCCGCCTCCGCCCGTCGCCCATCGCGCGCCGGAAGCGAAGCCGCTGGACGCGCGCATCGAGGCGGCGCTGGAGGCCTTCAAGCTGCAGGCAGAGCGCCTGGGCGAGGCGGCGCGGTCCGAAGCGCTGGAGATTGGCTTCATGGTGGCGCGCAGAATCCTCGAGCAGGAGCTGACCGCCAGCCCGCAGCCGATGTTCGCGCTGGTGAAGTCCGCGCTGCGCCGCGCGGGTGAGGCGCGAAAGCTGTCGGTGCACCTGTCGCCCGCGGACTGCGCGCGGCTGCGCGCGGCGAAGGCGGCGGAGTCCACGCTGGGCCTGACGCTGGCGCAGGTGGAGCTGGTGGAGGACCCGGCGCTGGGGCTGGGCGACTGCCGCGTGGAGAGCGAGCTGGGCAGCGTGGACGGCCGCCTGTCCACCCGGCTGGAAGAGATTTCCCGGGCCATCGAGCAAGCCATCGCAGGGGACGCCGCATGAGCCTCTTCGACCTTGACCGGATGCAGAAGGCCATCGACTCGGCGGAGCCGCTGGTGCTCAAGGGCCGGGTCCTGCGCGCGTCCGGCATCGTCATCGAAGCCACCCTGCCGCGCGTCGCGGTGGGGACGGCGTGCGAGATAGAGGTGGGCGAGGGCCGCCACGTCCCGGCGGAGGTGGTGGGCTTCTCCGGCGCCACGGCGCTGCTGATGCCGTTCGGCGAGATGCAGGGCATCTTCGAGGGCTCTCCCGTCCGGCCGATGGCCGCCGCGGAGGACCTGCCGGTGGGAGAGGCGTTGCTGGGCCGGGTGGTGAACGCGGCCATGCGCCCCATCGACGGCGGCGCGGACCCCATCCTGCGGGACCACGCCAAGCTGAGCAGCACGCCGCCGCCTGCGATGGCGCGAAGGCGCATCCACCGGCCGCTCCCCATGGGCATCCGGGCCATCGACGCGTGCCTGACCATCGGCGAAGGCCAGCGCGTGGGCGTGATGGCCGGCCCGGGCGTGGGCAAGAGCGTCCTGCTGGGGATGATTGCCCGGCATGCGCAGGCGGACATCATCGTCGTGGGGCTCATCGGCGAGCGCGGCCGCGAGGTGCGCGAGTTCGTCGAGCGCGACCTGGGCCCCAAGGGCCTGGCGCGTGCCGTCGTCGTGGTCGCCACCGCGGATGAGCCGCCGCTGGTCCGCGTGCGCGCCGCGATGGCCGCCACCGCCGTCGCCGAGAGCTTCCGGGCGCGCGGCAAGCGCGTGATGCTCCTGATGGACTCCTTGTCGCGCGTGGCGATGGCCCAGCGCGAGATTGGGCTGGCCGCGGGCGAACCTCCGACATCGAAGGGCTACCCGCCCTCCGTCTTCGCGGCGCTGCCCCGGTTGGTGGAGCGCGCGGGCAACGACGCGGGCGAAGGGAGCATCACCGCGCTGTACACGGTGCTCGCCGAGGGCGATGACCTGTCGGACCCCGTGGCGGACGCCGCGCGCGCGGCGCTGGATGGGCACATCGTCCTCTCGCGCAAGCTCGCCAACTCGGGACACTTCCCGGCGATTGACGTGCTGGGCAGCGTCAGCCGCGTGATGAGCGACGTGGCGGCCAAGCCGCACCGCGAGCTTGCGCAGCAGACGCGTGAGGTGATGGCGGCGTACAAGGAGTCCGCGGACCTCATCGAGGTGGGCGCCTATGCGGCGGGCTCCAACCCGCGGGTAGACCGCGCGCTGCGCTGCATCCACCAGGTGAACGCCTTCCTCCGGCAGAGCCCGGATGAGCACTACACCCTGCCCGGCACGCTGGAGCAGCTCGCGCGCGCCCTGAGCGGCGCACCTGCCGCGAAGGAGGCCGCCCGTGGCTGAGCTCCTCTTCGCGGCCCTGACCGCCGCCCTCCTCGCGAGCACCGACGGCGGCGCGCCCACCGGCCCCAAGGCGCCCGTCGCGCCTGAAGTGGCCACGCCTCAGGCGCCCGTCGCCCCGGCCAAAGCAGGCCCTGAAGCGCCCAAGCCTGAGGCAGGCGCACATGCGGCGGCTCCTGCGCCGACGAAGCCCGCGTCACCCGAAGCTGCGAAGGCGCCGGAAGTTGCGGCGCCCACCGCCGCGAAGCCCCCCAGCGCGCATGAGCCTGCCCGGCCGGCGGAGAAGAAGCCGTCGCCTGCTGCGGCGAAGGCGGCGGAGCTGGATGATGACCTGAACATCCCGCCATCGCTCGGGCGCAAGGCGCTGTGCAACGAGATGGGCCGCTCGGTCCGCGAGCAGCAGGCGATGAAGCAGAAGCTCAACGAGGAGCGCAAGGCGCTTGCCACGGAACGGACCCGGCTGGAGAAGCTGGCCGAGGACATTGAAAAGGCGCGGGCTTCGCTGCGCTCGGAGACGGAGCAGCTTCAGGCGCTGCTCGACAAGCAGGCGCACTCGCCTCCGTCGGGCACGGACGGTTCGGGCGAGAAGCCGCCGGAGAAGAAGGAGAGCCCTGCGGTCCGGAGCAAGACGGACCTGGAGACGCTCGCCAAGGCGATGCGGTCCATGAAGCCGGACCAGGCGGCGCAGCTGGTCACCCGCCTGGACAAGTCGCTCGCCACTGAGCTTTTGCGCCGGATGCGCCCTGCGGACGCCGGCGCGGTCATCGAGAAGCTCAAGCCTGAGCTCGCCGCGGAGCTGATCGGCGCCATCGCCGCCCCGAAGGCCAAGGGGAAGCCCGCGCCATGAAGCCCATTCGCGCCGGCGGGCAACGCACACTCGAACCCACTGCGCCTGAGCGCTCGAGCGGAGTCACTGGCGCGTTCGAAGCGGCCTTGGCGGAGGTGGAGGGTACGGAGCCTGAGGCGAATCAATTGGTTGGTGGACCAACCAGTCCATTCGTAAACGGCCGCTGGCCTGCCCCGCCGCCTGTCGTCCTCGCCGCACCGGAGGCTCCTGCCCCGTTCCTGACCGGGACCCTCGCGCGTCGCCTGCCGCGGAGTGGCGCGGCACTCCTCGGTGGCGCTCCGCGGACTGCGCCGACGGTCGGCGCAACGACGCTGGGCTCCACGTCAGGGGTGGGCGCAGCTGTCGGCACTCCGGACACCGCCTCGCCGGGAGCGCCGGTTGTTGCGCCGCGGATCGGCTCCACGTCGCAGGGCAGCCCCCGCACGGCGTCGCCTCCCGTCCTCCCGCGGACGGGTTCCACCTTGCAGGGCGGCTCTCCGTCGGTCGACGTTCCGCACACCACAGTCATCCCGCGCACCGCGACGACTTCGCAGGCCGTCGACGCGCCTCGCACCGGGTCGTCTCCCGCCATCCCGCGGCCTGGCTCCGCGTCGCAAGGCGGCGCGCCGCACACTGCTCCCGTCGTTCCGCGGACTGGCTCCAGCTCGCCGTCCGTCGACGTGCCGCATACCGCTTCGTCTCCCGTCATTCCGCGGACTGGTCCCACCTCGCCTTCCGTCGATGCGCCGCACACTGCTCCCGCCCTCGTCGTGGGGACTGGCCCCACCATCGACGCGCCCCACGCCGCCTCGTCTCCCGCCATCCCGCAGACTGGCTCCACGTCGCCGTCCGTCGATGCGCCCATCCTCGTCCTGGGGAACAGCCCACCGTCCGTCGACTCGCCCCGCACCGCCTCGTCTCCTGCCATCCCGCGGACGGGCTCCATGTCGCCTTCCGTCGATGCGCCGCACGCTGCGCCCGTCCTCGTCCTGGGGAACAGCTCACCTTCCGTCCACGCGCCCCATACCGCCTCGTCTCCCCTCATCCCGCGGGCTGGCTCCACCTCGCCTTCCGTCGATGCGCCGCACGCTGCTCCCGTCCTTATCGCGGGTGCCGGTTACACCGTCGACGCGCCCCGCACCGCCTCGTCTCCCCTCATCCCGCGGACGGGCTCCACGTCGCCGTCCGTCGATGTGCCCCGCACTGCGCCCATCCTTGTGCTGGGCAGCCCGCAGTCCGTCGACGCACCCCATGCCGCCTCGTCTCCCGTCATCCCGCGGACTGGAGCCACCTCGCCTTCCATCGATGCGCCGCACACGGCTCCCGTCCTTGTCGTGGAGACTGGCCCCGCCTCGCCTTCCATCGATGCGCCGCACACGGCTCCCGTCCTTGTCGTGGCGGATGGATCCACCTCACCGTCCATCGATGCGCCGCACACCGCGCCCGTCCTCGTCGTGGAGACTGGCTCCACCTCGCCTTCCATCGATGCGCCGCACACGGCTCCCGTCCTTGTCGTGGGGGCCGGCTCCGCCTCGCCTTCCATCGATGCGCCGCACACGGCTCCCGTCCTTGTCGTGGGGGCCGGCTCCGCCTCGCCGTCCATCGATGCGCCGCGCACGGCTCCCGTCCTTGTCGTGGCGGATGGCTCCACCTCGCCTTCCATCGATGCGCCGCGCACGGCTCCCGTCCTTGTCGTGGGGGCCGGCTCCGCCTCGCCGTCCATCGATGCGCCGCAAACGGCTCCCGTCCTTGTCGTGGGCGATGGCGCCACCTCGCCTTCCATCGATTCGCCGCGCACTGCGCCCGGCCTCGTCCCTCGGGACGGCGCCGCCTCGCCGCCCATCGGTGCGCCGCGCACGGCTCCCGTCCTTGTCGTGGGGGCCGGATCCGCCTCGCCGTCCATCGATGCACCGCAAACGGCTCCCGTCCTTGTCGTGGGCGATGGCGCCACCTCGCCTTCCATCGATGCGCCGCGCACTGCGTCCACTTCCGTCATCCCGCGGAATGGCTCCAGCCCGCGGGGCGGATCGCCCTCCGGCGACGTTCCTCGCACTGTGTCCTCGCCCGTCCTCGTCTCGCGGAGCGGCGCCACCTCGCCCTCGGTCGACTCGGCCGACACTGCCTCGCCCCCCGTGATGCCGCGGCCTGGCTCCACCTCACCGACCATCGATGCGCCGCACACTGATGCGGTCGTTGTCGTGGAGGCCGGCTCGTCCATCGATGCGCCGCACATTGAGCCGGTCGTCGTCCCGCGGAACGGCTCACCGTCCGGCGACAGCCCCCACACTGCGTCGCCTCGCATCCTGATTCCTCGGACCGGTGCTACCTCGCAGAGCGGCTCGCCGTCCGTTGACGTTCCGCAGACCGCCTCTCCTCCCGTTGCCGTTCTGCAGGGTGGGGCACCGTCCGCCGAAGCTCCGCAGATGGCCCCGCCTCCGGTCGTCATTTCTCCGCGGAGCTCCACCTCGCAAGCCGGTCCCGTCGAGAATCCGCACACCCCCTCGCCCGCGGTCATCGCGACGACCTCTCAGGGCGTCGTACCCCGGCCTCGCTCGAACGCGCAGGTCGACTCGTCGCCCGTCGAGGTTCCGGAGCTCATCGCGACCTCCACGCCCATCTTCGTTCCTCACACCGGGAGCAGCTCGCAGGGAGACAGCGACGTTCCGCAGACGGATTCAGCGCCCGTCGTCGCGACGACCTCAGAAGTCGGCGCAGTGCCGGACACCGCTTCCACGTCCGTGTTCACGACGACCGCGTCCGTCGAGGTCCCTCGAACCGAGACTTCGTCGGAGGAGGATTCAGCGCCGGGTGACGTGGCTCAGAAGGGCTCGCCTCGCATCCCCCCCTTCCCCGTCGACCTCCCGCGGACCGGATCAACTGCCGAGACTGAGTCGTCTCCGATCGTCGCGGCGCCTGTCTTCGTGCCGAGGACGGGGTCGCCCCGCGGATCCGAAATCCCGCGCGGCTCGACTCCGCTCGTGGTCCCGGGAACAAACTCGCCGCCCATCGTCGCGACCTCCTCGCCCGTCGACGTCCCGACGCCCGTCCTCGTCGCGCCCTCGCCTGCCGGCGTCTTTCAGGCGCCTTCCCGCTTCGACTCCGCGCCCGTAGACGCACCGCGAACGCCTCCTGTCCTCATCTCCTCGCCGGTCGATGTTCTCGGGAGCAACTCGGCTCCGCAGCCGCCCGCCAGCCCTCAGCGGACGACGCCTGCCAACGTCAGCACAGCGCCCTCCACGAACAAGCTCCCGAAGACCGGAGCCCCTCAGGCACCGGTCGACCTCCCGCGGAGCAACTCGCCGCATGGGACTGTTCCGCGGGCCAACCCGCCGTCGGTGGAGGTCGGCGCTCCCCTTGCGGCTTCCCCCGTCGACGCTCCTCAGGACCAGACGCCTCCAGTCGTCGAGGCTCCGCCGCCCGTTCTCGAGCCTGAAGCGCCTCCGCAGGCCGCGACCGCCGCGCCAGGGCCCAGTCTCCCGCCCGCCGCTACGATGCCTGCGCACGTTGACGTTGCGCAGACTCCCTCACCGTCTGCCGACGCGCCCCAAGTCAGCTTCGACCCTCCGGTCGTCGCGATGCCGTCGTCCGGCACCGCACAGGATGCTCCGCTGACGCACGCTCCCATCGCGTCGCCTCGCGAAGTCATCGCCTCGCAAAACAGCACGCCACAGTCCATTCACCCGACCCGCTCGCCCCGCGTCCAGCTCCCTCATTCGGGCGTCACGGCGGTCGCTCTTCCAGAGAACAGGGTCGCCTCGGCACCCGCGCGCGTTCACTCGCCCCGTGCGAGCGCGGCCGTCGCGTCGAAGCCGCCGCCTGCGTCGAGCCCCTCACTCGAGGAGGTGCCTTCGCCAGAAGTCAGCGACACCTCCCTGCCAATGGCGCCTCCAGCTGCCCCGGTCTTGCTTGACAGCCCGCGCAGCGACGCGGCCGAGCTCACCTCGGCATCTCAGGACAGCAGCCGTTCAACGCGCACGCCGGGCAAGGACCCCGTCCTCGGTGGCACCGCCAATCCCTTCGCTCTGACCGGCCAGGTTGTTCGTCCGCAGATCTCTCCCGACCAGGAGGACCCTGCCGCTCCCGATGCGACCGTCGAGATGGAGCCCGTCCCCCTCTCCGGCCAACCGGCGCCGAAGCCGCTCGCAGCCAGCACCCACTCCGGGGACCTGCGGCGTGACGACCGGCCGCGACACCCAACCTTTGTCGACACGTCCAAGCGAGTCGGCGAACCCGCCGCTCCGAGCACGCCCAGGACCGCCGAAATCAACCCACAGGCGCAGAAGCCCGTGGACCCCGCGCCTCGCCGCGCCCTCACTGTGGAAGCACCGGCACGCACACTGACCGAACTCGCGCCTCAGCGCCCGGCCCGCCCCGTCGCCGCGCGGCCGGCAGCGACGCCAGCGGCCATCGCCCCGGCCCAACCCGAGCTCCGGATGCCCGCGACCCAGCCACCTTCGCAACCGGAACGGCTGGCAGTCTCCGAAGCCCATCACGCGCCCCAGCCGACGCGCACCAAACCCGCACGCACGTCCTCCCGCTCCCAACGCAGCCGCACGCCGCCGCGCGCTCCCGCCAAGCAACAGCGCGACGCCGCGGCGCCCAAGGACTCCCCGCTCTTCACGATGCAGCCGCCCGTCACTCCGCAACAGGAGCCGCAGAACACGAAGGGCGCCAGCCAGACGCGCGCCGCGGCGAACACCGCGGTGAAGCAGGCGATCGCAGCGCAGGCGGCGGCGGAGCGGTCCACCCACAACGACCTCCAGGCGCCGGCGGCGAAGGCCGCCCTCCCGGCCGCGGCAACCCGCCCAACCACTGAGCTGCGCACCCCGCTGCCCCCACTGCCGAGTCTGCTCACGCCGCTGCCGCCCATGCCGCAGCTCGCGCGAATGCTGCCGCCTTCCGCCATCGAAGACCCCTCCCTGCGCGTCGCGCTCCACGCGCACGTCGCGCGGATGCTGGTGGACACCGGTGACGGCAGCGCGCTGGCGGTGGAGGTCAAGGTGAAGGACGGCGTGGCGGACCTGCGCGCCGACGGCGAGGCCGCCAAGATGCTGCACGCGCGCGAGGGCGAGCTGCGCCTGGCGCTCGCGGGCGAGGGCATCTCGCTGGGACGGCTGGATGTTTCCGCCGATGGGAGCCGCTCCGGGGGCTCGCAGCGGGAGCAGCCGCACGACACGCCGGGCCGCTACGAGACGCCGCGCCCGCCCCAATCCACCCACGAACCGGGGCCGTCGCGGCCCGCGGGTCGCATGCACGTGAAGGCCTGAAAGGGAGACCCCATGAACACCTCCGCAACCACCCCCATCACCCCACCCCGCAGCGACGCCACGTTCGGCTCCAACAAGCTGGGCAAGGACGAGTTCCTCAAGCTCCTGATGACGCAGCTGGCGCACCAGGACCCCAGCAGCCCGGCGGACAGCAGCGCCTTCGTCGCGCAGCTGGCCCAGTTCGCGAGCATGGAGCAGCTCCAGTCGGTCAACGACCAGCTCGAGGCGCTGCTCGTCGCCCAGACCGCGAACAACCAGACCACCATCGCCACGCTCGTCGGCCGCGACGTGCGCTACCGCACGGACCAGATTGCGCTCGGCGCCACGGGCGGCGTAACCCTCCGCGGCGAGCTCGCCGGCGAAGCCACCAAGCTCTCCGCCATCATCACGGACGCCAACGGCAAGACGGTCCGCACCATCACGCTGCCCACCGGGCACGGCGCGGGACCGGTGGAGATCAACTGGGACGGCCGCGACGAGGCCGGGACCCAGCTGCCGCCGGGCACGTACCGCGTGAAGCTCGCGGCGTCCGACATCGACGAGAAGCCCGTCGACGTCTCTCCCCGCGGCACCGGCCACGTGACTGGCGTCAGCTTCGAGAAGGGCTACCCCGAGCTGGTCGTCAACGGACTGAAGGTGACGCTCGCCGACGTCCTGCAAATCGAGGAGCCCTGACAGCCCACTGACCTCTCCACTTTCAACCCCACCCCAAAACCCAAAGTCACCCCAACCCCCCAACGCAAGGAAGCGACCATGTCCCTCTATACCTCCCTCTACAGCGGCACCACCGGACTGCAGACCAGCGGCCTCGAGCTCTCCGTCGTCGGCGACAACATCGCCAACGCCAACACCATCGGCTTCAAGGCGGCGCGCGCGGCGTTCGAAGACGCGATGTCGCAGAACCTGATTGGCGGCGGCGGGCAGATTGGCCTCGGCACCCGCCTGCAGACCATCCAAAAGCTCATCACGCAGGGCGCGCTCACCAACACCGGGCTGGCGACGGACCTGGCGATTCAAGGCCCTGGGATGTTCGTGGTGAAGGGGAGCAACGATGGCGTCGACGGGACGTTCTTCACCCGCGCCGGCCAGTTCACGCTCGACAATGATGGCTTCCTCGTCACGCTCGACGGCCTGCGCGTGCAGGGCTACGCGGCCAACGCGCTGGGCGTGGTGAGCCCCACGGTGAGCGACCTCGACGTCGGCGGCCTCACCTCGCCGGCGGTGGCCACCACCAACATCACCATCAAGGCCAACCTCCAGGCGGACGCGGTCATCCCCGCGGCGTTCAACATCGCCAACGCGGCGAACACGTCCAACTTCACCGGCAGCACCACGGTGTACGACTCGCTCGGCAAGGCGTACCAGGTGGACGTGTACTACCGCCGCACCGGCGCGGGCACGTGGGAGTGGCACGCGGCGACGGACGGCGCGGGCGTCACCGGCGGTACCGCGGGCACGCCCTCTGAAATCGCCTCCGGCACGCTGGCCTTCGACACCAGCGGCCGGCTCACCACGGTGACCCAGACCTCCGCCTTCAACCCGATTGGCGCGGTGGCGCCGCAGCCGCTGACGTTCAACTTCGGCGACCCGACGGGCACCGGCGGCACCGGCCTGGCCGGCGTCTCCCAGTTCGCCTCGCCCTCCGCGCTCACCTTCGTGAACCAGGACGGTCTGGCCTCTGGCTCGCTGTCGCACATCCAGATTGACAGCGATGGCAACGTGAACGGCGTCTTCTCCAACGGTCAATCCCGCGTCCTGGGCCAGACCGCCCTGGCGAGCTTCAACGCGTACGACCGGCTGGAGCGCGTGGGCAGCAACCTGTTCCTCGCGAACAACCAGTCCGGCCAGCCGACCATCGGCAAGCCGTCCTCTGGCGGGCGCGGCGCCATCGTCGCCGGTGCGCTCGAGCAGTCCAATGTGGACCTGGCCACCGAGTTCGTCCGGATGATCGCCGCGCAACGTAACTTCCAGGCCAACTCGAAGACCATCACCACCGCGGATCAGCTCCTCGCGGAGCTCATGACGCTGAAGCGCTGAATTCTGAGCCTAGCGCCCACCCTTCCCCCGGCCCTTAAGGCGGGTGGGGGGTGGGCCGAAGGACTTCGAGGGACCCTCCATGATTTTCCTCACCAAGCTCGACGGCACCCAGCTGGTCGTCAACGACGATCAGATTCTGTACCTCGAGCGGACCCCGGACACGGTCATCACCCTCGCCACGGGCGCCCGAATCATGGTGCGGGAGCCCCTCGAAGTGGTGGTGGAGCGCTCCGCCGAGTTCCGGCGGCGCTCTGCGCCTCCGCACGTGAAGGTGAAGACGCACGACGACCTGGCGGCGAACGACGAGGCAAGCAATGGATAAGGCGACCGTCGGAGGCATTGTCCTCGCCATCGCCTGCATCCTCGGCGGCCAGGCGCTGGAAGGCGGTCACGCAGGTTCCCTCGTCCAGGCCACGGCGGCCATCATCGTCATCGGCGGCACGGTGGGCGCGGTGATGGTGGCCTTCCCGATGAAGGACTTCCTCGCCGGCGTGAAGATGGGCAAGGCGGCGCTGACCGAGAAGCCGCATGACCTGCAGAAGATTGTGAAAGAGATTCTGGAGCTGGCGGGGCTCGCCCGTCGCGACGGCGTGCTGGCGCTGGAGCAGAAGCTGGCCGGGGTGACGGACCCGTTCCTCAAGCGCGCGCTGGGCTTCGTGGTGGACGGCGTGGAGGCGACGGTGGCCCGCGGCGCGCTCGAGACCGAGATTGAGAACGAATACGAGGAGAACACCGTCGCCGCGAAGGTCTACGAGTCCGCGGGCGGCTTCGCCCCCACGGTCGGGATTCTCGGCGCGGTGCTCGGCCTCATCCACGTCATGGAAAACCTCTCAGACCCTTCCAAGCTGGGCGGCGGTATCGCGACCGCGTTCGTCGCCACGGTGTACGGCGTCGGTCTGGCGAACCTGGTGTTCCTGCCGATGGCCAACAAGCTCAAGCGGAAGCTCGGCGTGGAGAAGGAGCGCAAGACGCTCATCGCCGAGGGGGTCCTCTCCATCCAGGAGGGCCTCAACCCGCGCGTGCTGGAGGAGAAGCTCAAAGCCTACGCCGGACACGGCCACGCCGCGCCCGCCGCCGCGAAGAAGTGAGAGAGAGCGACCGTGGCCAAGAAGAAGAAACATGAAGAACACGAGAACCATGAACGGTGGCTGGTTTCCTACGCCGACTTCATCACCCTGCTCTTCGCGTTCTTCGTGGTGATGTATTCCGTCAGCCGCGTGGACACCAAGCGCGTGATGCAGGCGCAGAACTCCATCAAGTGGGCGCTGCACTTCGAAGGCACCGGCGGCGTGGGCCAGCTGCCGCTCTTCGAAGGCCCGCCGTCCGAGGGCGGCTGCTCCGCGAACATCGGCACCGGGGCGTGGAACTCTCCGCAGGCCAAGCGCGTCATCGACGCGCTCAAGAAGCGGGTGGAGAAGCGGCTCAAGCCGTTCCTGATGGAGCGGCAGACCACTGGCTCGGTCGTCATCAACGTGGAGAACAACCGGCTGGCGATGCGGCTGTCCGCCGCGCGCTTCTTCGACCCGTCACTGGCGGCGCTGCGCCCGGAGGTGCTGCCCATCCTGGACGCCATCGGCGATGAGCTGGCCGACATCAAGCGGGCGGTCCGGGTAGAGGGTCACACCGACGACTCGCCGCTCACCTCCACCCGCTACCGCACCAACTGGGACCTCTCCGCCGCGCGCGCCGCGACGGTGGTCAGCTACCTGGAGCAGGCCCACCACATCCCCGCCGCCCTGCTCTCGGCCGCCGGCCTGGCGTCCACCAAGCCGCTCGTGCCCAACGACTCCATCGAGAACCGCGAGCAGAACCGTCGCGTGGAGATTGTCATCGAGCTGCAGCCGGGCGACGTGATGAACGTCGCTGTGCGCTGACGGTGGCACAACTCCACGTTCGCCTCGACGGGGAAACCGGCCCTGGCCGGCCATTTCGTCGGAGGAACAGCTGTTCTCACTCAGGCGCCTCCCCCGCTCGCCTCGAGGGGCAAACCGGCCCTGGCCGGCCATTTCGTCGGAGGAACAGCTGTTCTCACTCAGGCGCCTCCCCCGCTCGCCTCGAGGAGAGGACAGGCCTTCGGCCTGCCATTTCATTCAAAGAACGGCCCAGTTAGTTGTCTGGTCCTGGGCTTTGGAGCTATTCGGCGGCCGCGCGAGAGCAGCTAAGACCGTCAACGCAATG
>JBGART010000062.1:0-45849 GCA_044230055.1 Myxococcaceae bacterium
AACCCGACTCGGCAGAGAACCCGACTCGGCAGAGAACCCGACTCGGCAGAGAACCCGACTCGGCAGAGAACCCGACTCGGCAGAGAACCCGACTCGGCAGAGAACCCGACTCGGCAGAGAACCCGACTCGGCAGCGGACCCGACTCGGCAGCGAACCCGACTCGGCAGCGAACCCGACTCGGCAGAGGACCCGACTCGGCAGAGGACCCGACTCGGCAGAGGACCCGACTCGGCAGAGGACCCGACTCGGCAGAGGACCCGACTCGGCAGAGGACCCGGCTCGGCAGAGGACCCGGCTCGGCAGAGGACCCGAGTCGGCAGAGGACCCGAGTCGGCAGAGGACCCCGGGCAACTTCACCGGCCACGAGTCCCGGGTACGAAAGCGTCTGCGTTGTCCGTTCCCGCCAACCCGTCCCCGCAAGTTGGCCAATCAGGTCACAGGCGTCCTGCCCGTCCCCAGGCCATCCCAGGAGATTGTCTTGGCCACACTCTCATCGGCTCCAGGGACGCACGAGCACACTGGCTTGTGTACCGAGCAGACGTTCAGGCCACCCACTCCCGCAGCGGAACCGGCACTGAACCCCTCAGCAGCGGGTCCGAACGGCCAGCTACGAAGGGTCAAACACCACAATCGCGACCGCACGCTCAGCGCCAGAGAACGGCAGCCGGTAGCTCCGCAGGGAGGTGAGCCGTCCACCCGCCTGGGCCGCGGCGGCCTCCGGATTCTGCGGGGCGTGACCGAGCATGGCGACGACTCTCCCCTTCGCCGCGACGTAGGGGCGCGCGCTCGAGAGCCACGTCGGAAAATCCTGGAACGCGCGCGCGATGACGACGCTGGCGGGCTCCAGCCCTTCCGCCGCGGGTCGCCCCTCCGCCCGGGCGTGGACGGCCCGGCAGCGCGGCGCCAGCTGGAGCGAAGCGAGGGCGACCTTCATAAAGGTGACCTTCTTCTCCACCGCATCCACCAGCGTCACCTTCAAGCCTTGGCAGGCCAATGCGAGGGGAATCCCGGGCAGCCCCGCGCCGGCGCCGACATCCAGCAACGACTGTGTATCGGCCACCTCGGGGAGCACGGCCAGGGAGTCAAGGAAGTGCTTCTCCAGGACTTCCTCCGGGGCGGTGATGGCGGTGAGGTTCATCCGCTCGTTCCACTTGAGCAGGACCTCCTGATATCGCCAGAGGCTGTCAGAAACCTCACCGGGAACATCGATCCCCAGATCGATCAGCCCCTTCTGAAGCGCCCCCTGGAACCCGGCTTTATCCACAGCGCTTCCTCCGTCAGCAACTCGCAACCACTTGAAATCACTAGAGCAACTGGCCCCACAACGGTTGCGCACACCTTGTCCACAACCCGGCCTGAAAAAACCTCAGCCGTCCTGCCCATCTGCGGGCGCGTCCGCCCGTCGTCGCAAGTGGATGAGGAGCAGCGAGAGGGCGGCCGGAGTGAGACCGGGGATCCTTCGGGCCTGCCCCACGGTCGCAGGGCGATAGCGCCCGAGCTTCTCCACCGCCTCATTCGGCAGCCCCCGAATCCGCTCGAAAGCCACGTCCTCCGGGATTCGCCAGCCATCCCAGGTATCCGCGTCCCGCAGGGCCGCCCGCTCCGCCTGCGCCACGTACCCTTCGTACTTGAGCTCCGTCTCCACCTCGTCCGCGACGTCGGGGCTCACCGCTGACGCGTCCGCCACATCCCCATACCGCGCGCCCGGCCGACGAAGCCGGGCGGCGGCAGCCGTGTCCCGAAGCCGGGCGACCTCGGCGCGGATGAGCTCCCCACGCGCCTGCGTCCGCTCCAGCTCCTCGCGCGTCACCAGCCCCACCCGATGACCGTGCGCTCGCAGCCGGAGGTCCGCGTTGCCTTCGCGCAACCGCAGCCGGTGCTCCGACCGGGAGGTGAACATCCGGAACGGCTCATCCACGCCCCGGCTGACCAGCTCATCGAGCAGCACACCGCCGTGCGCCTCATGCCGCCCCAGCACCAGCGGCTCCTCCTGCTTGACCGCGAGCGCCGCGTTGATCCCCGCCAGCAGCCCCTGAAACGCGGCCTCCTCGTAGCCTGAGGTGCCGTTGAGCTGGCCTGCGAAGTAGAGGCCGCGCACGGCCTTCGTCTCCAGCGTCGGCCGCAGCTGCGTGGGAGGCGCGTAGTCATACTCCACCGCGTAGCCGTACCGTGCCACCTCGACATGCTGGAGGCCGGGGATGGCGCGCAGGAAGGTGAGCTGCGCGTCCGCGGGCAGGCTGGTGGACAGCCCCGCGGGATAGACGAGGGGGCTCTCGGGGCCCTCGGGCTCGAGGAAAATCGGATGCCGGTCCCGGTGGGCGAAGCGCACCACCTTGTCCTCAAAGCTGGGGCAGTAGCGCGGGCCGCGGCCGACGATGTCGCCCTGGTACAACGGTGACCGGTGCAGGTTCGCGCGGACCGCCGCGTGCGCCGGCTCCCCGGTCCAGGTGATGTGGCACAGGACCTGGGGCTGGCGGGGAAAGCCGCGCTCGTCCGTTCGCAGGGAGAACGGACGGAACGAGGGCTCTCCGGGCTGCGGCTCCAAATCCGTGTAGTCGATGCTGGCCCTGAGAAGCCGCGCGGGCGTGCCGGTCTTGAAGCGCTGCAGGTCGAAGCCGAGCGACCGCAGGCTCTGCGAGAGCCCCACCGCCGCTTCATCCCCCAACCGGCCTCCCACTTCCTTCCGGTCTCCCACGTGCATCAGGGCTTCCAGGAAGGTCCCGGTTGTCAGGATTACGGCCCGGGCCTCCACCTCGACGCCGCTGTCCAGGACCACCGCCCGGATGGCCCCAGCCTCCACGCGCAGGGCGCGGACCTGACCCTCGACCACCTCCAGGCCGGCCTGCCGCTCGAGCACGCCCTGCATCGTCCGCGCGTACACCTCGCGGTCGCACAGGACGCGGGTGGCGCGCACGGCAGGTCCCTTGGATGCGTTGAGCACCCGGAAGTGGGTGCCGCTCTCGTCCGCTGCCCGGGCCATCTCGCCCCCGAGCGCGTCCAGCTCCCGGACCAGGTGGCCCTTCGCCGTCCCGCCGATGGCCGGGTTGCAGCTCATCACCGCCGCGCCGCCGCGCTTGAGCGTCACCCCGACGGTGCGCAGCCCCATCCGCGCGCAGGCGAGCGCCGCCTCGCACCCGGCGTGTCCCAGCCCCACCACGATGACGTCCGTGCGCTCCACGCTGCTGCCTCTGCCACGGCCCGCCTGGCCGCTGCAATCCCAAGCGACGCCGTACCCGTGAATCTCTGCGTTTGCGTGGGGCGCGGCTCGCGTTGCCGCCGCCCACGTCGATGTGGATGTTCGGCGTACGGAGGTGGAACCCATGGATGGCCTGGAGCTGCTGACGGACCAGCACCGCACGCTCAATCGACTCGTGTCCGAGCTGCTCGCCTGTGCGCCCGGAGAGCGGGGCGAGCGCATGCTCGTCCTCGCCAACGCCCTCAACCAGCACACCATCCTGGAGGTCACCTACTTCTATCCGGCCCTGCGCCGAGAGGGCGGAGAGGTGGCGGTCAGCGACGCGCTCGAGGCGCACGAGGCGGTGAAGTATCAGCTGGAGCGCGTCTGCGCGGTGGCGTCCGAAGGGTTCGAGGCCTGCGTCCGGACGCTGCAGCAGCGCCTGCAGGCGCACCTTCAAGAAGAGGAAGCGCAGCTCTTCCCACGCGCCCGTCAGCGACTGACACTGGAGCAGCTCGAAGTGCTGGGGGTGGAGATGCGGTCCGCCCTGCGGCTCTGGGAGGCCTACGACCCGGCGGAGGCGGCGGAGTCCTCTGCCTGAGGGGGCCACTCCTCCCACCAGCGGAAGGTCTGCCGGAAGTTGCCGCCCAGGCCGTGGTCGCTCCGCTTCGCGTCGTGGAACAGCGAACCGGGCCAGCCGTGCGCCTGGAATGACTCCGGGACCCGCGTCGCCGACTCCCAGTTGCTGCGGTTCTCCACCTCCGCGCGCACCCGCACCTTGCCGGTCTGCGCGTCCACGTCCTCGACGGTCAGCGTGAGGTCATAGCTGCCGAGGAACCACTCCAACGCGTCGTACTCACCGGAGGCGCTGCCCGGGCCGGTGAACTCAAAGGAGGCGGTGACCGAGTCACCCGGCGAGAGGGGGCTCCGCGCCCGCAGCGCCTGCGCCGCCTGCTTGAAGGTGGGCTTGCTCGCGAGGTCCGCCGTGTAGTCCGGCCGGGTGAGGGTGAGGCGGTCCACGCCGTCCGGGTCCTTCGACCAGGCGCCCAGCTCCGGGGGCTTGCCCTCGAAGAACCAGGTGCGCGTCAGCTTGAACCAGTCGGCGCGCAGGGCGTCCCGGCGGCGGATGCCCTCGAAGTCCACCCGGGAGAGGTCACCCAGCAGGCGGGAGACTTCCGCGTCCTCGCCCAGCACGAAGCGGGATGCCGCGGTGAGCGCGCCCACGCCGTGCTCTGCCACCGTCAGCCCGAAGTCCTTCACCGGCTCCGGGAGGAACTGGTCCGCCACGTCGTAGCCGAGCTCCAGGGTCCCCGTGGCGATGGCCTGGGCGGCGTCGGCCACGGCGTTGCCCAGGCGCGCGAAGAGCGACTCGCTCGGAGGGGGCAGCGCTGCCTCGGGGGTGACCTTTCCGCCCATCCCTGCGATTAACGCGGCCCCGGACCCGTGAGTTGCGGCCTCGCGTTCCGCACCGCGTCAGTCCTCTACTTGCCGATGCAAAACCGCCGGAAGATGGCGTCAAGCAGGTCCGCGGAGGCGCTCTCCCCGGTGATCTCGCCCAGCGCCTCGACCGCGATGCCCACTTCGCCTGCGACCACCTCCAGCGTGCTGACCTCCAGCGCCTCCGCCGCGCGCTGAAGCGCCTCGAGGGAGCGGCCCAGCGCATCCGCGTGGCGATCCGAGGTGACTGCAATCGCCTCCGCCCTGCCGCGTGAGGTGAGCTGCAGCAGCACCTGCTCGCGCAGCGCCTCCACGCCCGCGCCCGTCCTGCCGCTGACGCGAAGGGGGCGGAGCGGTGGAGGTTCGACCTTCTGAGCTCCCGGCTCGCACCCCTCCGACAGGTCCACCTTGCTCAGCACGCGCAGGACCGGGACGTCGCCGGCTTCTGCGGCCCAGGTCGCGGCGTCGGACTCCGGCGTCGCAGGCGGCAGAATCAGCAGCGCGAGGTCCGCGCCGCGCAGCGCGTTCCTCGCCAGCTCGATGCCCAGCGCCTCCAGCCGTCCGGGGGTGGGGCGCAGGCCGGCGGTGTCCACCAGCGTGAGCCCCAGGCCCTGCAGCTCCAGCCTTGCCTCCAGCACATCGCGCGTGGTCCCCGGCTCCTCGTCGACCAGCGCCCGCGCTTCCTGCAGCAGGGCGTTGAAGAGCGTCGACTTGCCGGCGTTCACGGGGCCAAAGAGCACCACCCTGGCGCCGCGGCGCAGCAGCCGGCCCTGTCCGGCCTGCTGATGCAGCGCTCGCACGCCCTCTGCCGCGTTGCGCAGCCGCTCCCTCACCGCGGGCGGGTCTTCACCCTCCAGCTCCTCCGGGAAGTTGAGCGCGGCCTCGAGGTCCGCATGCAGGTTCACCAGCGGCTCGCGCAGCGCTCGAATCCTCGCGGAGAGCGCGCCCTGCACCTGGGCCGCGGCCGCCCGCACGGCGGCTTCGGAGTCCGCGGCCACCAGGTCCGCCACCGCCTCCGCCCGGGTTAAATCCAGCCTCCCATTCAAGAACGCACGGCGGCTGAAGTCGCCCGGCCCCGCCAGCTGCACCCGCGCATCCCGCAGCAGCTCCGACTGCAAGAGCACCAGCAGGCGCGGGCTACCGTGGACCTGCAGCTCCACCACGTCCTCTCCGGTGAAGGAGCGCGGCGCCGGAAAGTAGAGGAACAGGCCCTGGTCCAGCGCTCCGCCCTGGCGGTCCACGAAGCGGGTGAAGTGCGCGTGCCGCGGCGTGGGCACCGCGGGGACATCAGGCGCCAGCCCGAGCGCGGCCTCCAGCGCCGCGGCTCCGGACACCCTCAGCACGCCGATGCCGCCCGACGCGGGCGCGGTGGCGATGGCGACGAGGGTGGCAGCCACTACCCCGGGGGCGCCTTCCCACGGGCCGCCTGCTGCACCTCGGCGAGGTGCTCGGCGATGTACTTCTCCACGTCCGCGTCTTCCAGCTCCAGGTCCCGGAGGACGCCGGGGTAGACGCCTTTAAAGACCGGGGTCTCTTCGTCACCGCGCAGACGGAAGCTCATCTTCAGCACCGCCGCGCCGAACAGCTTGTCCTTGAGCGACTTGGGCTTGCCCATGGGCCCTTACTCCTCGTCCAGCTCGTCGTCGTCGAAGTTGGGGTGGGTGCGCTTCGGCATCGGCGCGGGCTTCTCCGGGTGGAACACCACTCGCCGGTTCCGGCCTTCGCCCTCCAGCCGGACGCTGACGCCGCCTACGCCGCCCGCGGCCTTCAGCACCCGCGCGCGGTCCTCGGTCTTCATGGGCAGGATGGCGAAGTACCGGCCCAGCTGCGCCGATTTCTCCGCCACCGCCTTCGCTGCCTGCGCGAGCGCCGCGTCCTCGCTCACCTCCAGCGTCCGCTCGTCCTGCTCCACCCCCCGCGAGGGTCCGGCGTGGCGGGGCGGGCGCTGCGGCGGCGCATGGCTCGGCGCGGGCGCGGGCGCCGCGGCGACTGCTGGCGCGGGGGCAGTGGCCACGGCGGGCGCTGCGGCTTCCGCGGTGCGCGGGGCGGCCGGCGGTGGTGCGCTCTTGCGCTCCGGCATCGGCGGGCGCGGCTCCGGGTGCCCGCCCACGCCGAGAGAAATCCATCGGCGCTCCGTGCTGGGCCGGTTCACCACCTTGTTCGCCAGGAACTGGAGCGCGTCGATGAGGTGAGAGCGCTTGCCGGACTGCACCCCGGGCACCTCTCCGTCGAAGTGCAGCGCCACGGAGATGCCGCCGTCCGCCGCGTCTTTGACATCCAGCCGGGCCGGCAGCTCCATCAGCGTGAGGATGTCGTAGATGACGCGGGTGGCCCACTCCTTCTTGTCCACCGCGGCGGGCGTCGCGGCAGGGCTTGGCTGGGTCTCGCTCATCGCTTCCTTCCGGGTCCGGTCGCCACCAGGGGCGTGGCCTGTCCCCGGCGCTCCATGTACTTGCGCAGGGCGTACTGCTGGAGAATCTGGAACAGGTTGCTGGTGAAGATGTAGAGGGTGAGGCCGCTAGGGTAGTTCAGCATGAACGCGGTGAACATGACCGGCATCACGAAGGTCATCATCCGCGCCTGCGTCTGGTCCATCGTCATCTGCGGCTGGAGCTTCATCGTCACAATCTGTGTGACGCCCAGCGCAAGCGGCAGGAGGTAGAGCGGGTCCCTGAAGGTCAGGTCGAACCAGAGCGGGCCGAAGAAGGGCTCGCGGTAGAGCTCGAAGCTGCTGCGCAGGGTGGTGAAGAGGGCGAACCAGATGGGCATCTGGATGAGCAGCGGCAGGCACCCTCCCAGCGGATTCACCTTCGCTTCGGAGTACAGCTTCATCATCTCCGCGTTCTGCCGCTCCTTGTCCTCGCCGAACTTCTTTTTGATCTCCTCCATCTTCGGCTGGAGCTTCTTCATCGCCTCCGCGCTCATCATCGACTTGTGCGCCAGCGGGACCATCGCGGTGCGTACCGCCAGCGTGAGCAGGATGATGGCCACGCCCCAGTTGCCGGTGAGCTTGTGGAAGGCCTTGAGGATGCTGAGCAGGACGTTGCAGATGACCGCCCAGAAGCCCAGGTTCACCGTCTTCTCGAGCGACGCGGTGTAGGCCGGCGCCGCGGCCTCGGGCGCGCCGCCCTGCAGCGGCACCGCCGGGACCGCGCGAAGCAGCTCGATGTCCTTCGGGCCGATGTAGACGCCGAAGTTGCGGGTGACGCTGTTCCCCGGCATCAGGGAGAAGGGGAAGTACGCCACCGCCTCGCGCGCCGTCTCCGTCGCGTGCAGCGTGCAGCGCCCCTCCACGCCCGCCTGCATGGGGTACACGGCGCCCAGGAAGTACTGCTGGTCCACACCGAAGAAGCGGATGGCGCCCTTCTGCTCCGGGATGGCCTTCCCCTCCGGCAGCAGGTGCTCCAGCTTGTCCCCCACCATGCAGGCCGCCGAGGACTGGTTGCCCACCTGGCCCAGCATGCTGGGTTTCTCCTCGTGGCCCGGGTGGATGGCCCGGCCGTAGTGCACCGCGAGCTCGCCGGAGGCCGGCGCCGCCCCGACGTTCTTCACCGTGACGTCGTAGCGCAGCTCGAAGCCCTCGTTGGGGAAGGAGACGACCTTCACCACCTCCCAGCCGTTCTCCACGCTGGTGAAGGTGAGCTTCTCGCCCTCCCGCACCACCGCGTAGCGCGCCGCGGAGGAGAGCGGGCGCTCGCCGGCGATGCTGACCGAGAGCGGCAGCGTGTTGAGCGAGGTGGGCGCGGCCATGTCCATCGGCGGCGCCTCCGGCCGGCCCTTCCCGAACAGGCTCAAGCCCTCGCGCAGGCTCACCTGCGGCTGCTCTTTCATTTTGTCGCCATGCAGGGGCGCGCCCAGCAGGCCGGCGCCGGCGGAGGAGAAGCGGTAGTCCGCCACCGCGCGCTTCACCACCTCCTCGCGAATGGGGGGCAGCTCCGCGGGCGGCGTCAGCGCGGCCACGCCCGGCTGCCCGGGAGGCAGCGCGGCCACCGCGCCCGCGTCCGCCGCGCCCGGAGCGGCTGCGGCCTGAGACCCCGCGTCCGGCGCAAACTCCACCGGCGGCTGTGGCCGGACGAAATATGACCAGCCGAGCGTGAGCAGGAAACACAGGCCCAGCGCGAGGATGAGACGCTTCTGTTGGTCCATGGGCTGCTAGGTCCTTCTTGGCGGGACGGGATCCAGTCCGCCTTCGTGAAACGGGTGGCAGCGCAACACGCGGCGCGCGGCCAGCCACAGCCCCTTGAAGGGTCCGTGGGTGGCGAGCGCGCCCAGCGCGTACGCGGAACAGCTGGGGTGGTAGCGGCAGGAGGGCGGCAGCAGCGGGGAGAGCGTCCACCGGTAGAACCGGATGGGCAGCGAGAGCAGCTGGACGAGCACGTTCGTGACGAAGAGCCTCAACGCGCCACCCTCGCCAGCTTGACGGCCAGCGCGTCGAACGCCCGCGAGAGCGTGGCGAGGTCCGCGTCCTTGGCCGAACCCTTAGCGATCAACACCACGTCCAGTCCTCGGGGCCACTCATGACGGCGCTTGCGGAACAGCTCTCGCAGGTAACGGCGCAGCTGGGCGCGCACCACTGCATTCCCAACCTTGCTGGAGACGGTCAGCCCTACCCGCGTCAGCTCGCGCCCGTTTTTCAACGCCAGCGCCACCAGCGGCTCCGCGGGGACCTTGGTGCCCATCCCCTGCACCTTCACGAACTCCTGGCGTGACCGCAGCCGCAGGGACTTCGGAAAGGTTTCGCCCTGCGCTGCGGCCACCGGTGACGTCTACTTCTTGGCGGCGGACACCACGAGCCGCTTGCGGCCCTTCGCGCGCCGGCGCTTGAGGACAGCCTGGCCAGCGCGGGTGGAGTTCCGCTTGCGAAAGCCATGCTTGCGGTTGCGCTTCACTTTGGACGGTTGATAGGTGCGCTTGGACACGGAGGAAAACTCCTTCGAGAAGGTCGGCGCGCATAACCCATCCCCGCGCGGCAAGTCAATGAAACCCCGGCAATTTCGCGGCCCGCCCGGCAAGCGCTGCGTCCCTTCGTCAACTTCATTTCGACTCTCGCCCGCAGCAGGGGTCTTGCCGGCGCGGCACAGCCGGCGCGCCGATTGACGCGATCAGACGCTTCCGCCGCACCACGCCATCTTTAATTTCCGTCAATCCTGTGACGAAGCGCCCCGTTCTCTTGGAACCAGGTACGAAATTGTCGTCAGTCAATCGGCGCGCCGCCCCCACCTTGACGGCGATGACCCAGCGGCCCGTAGCATTCGCCCGCCGCTGCAGCTCCCCGTTGCATCTCTGGAGTTGGGAGGTCACCCATGTCATCGCGTTCTGTGTTCCGCAGATTTGTTGTCTGCGGTGTCGCTGCGTCGCTGTTCGCCTGTACCTCTGAACCCTCAACCTTTCACTCCCTCCGTACCGACCCGGCGCTTGCGCCGCCCGACGTCGCACGTGCCCTCGCCGCCCTCCCGGAGGCCGAGGTCGTCGAGAGCGCAGACGACGGCGTCCCCACCTTCGTGCGCGGAGAGCTGGGCCGCCTGGCTCCGGGCGCTCCGGCCGACGGCGCCGCGCTGGAGGTGGCCGTGCGCGGCGCGCTGGCCCCGGCGCTGGCGGCATTCCGTCTCTCCACCGGAGACCTCTGGCTGCGGAAGGTGAACACCGACTTCGCCGGGAGCCGGCACCTGCGCTACCAGCAGCGGCTCAACGGGCTGGAGGTCATCGGCGGGGACCTCGTCGTCCACGTGGACCGCAAGGGCGTCATCTACGGCGTGAACGGCACTGCGCGCGGCGACTTCCCGGCCCGGCTGGGTGCTTCCGACATTGGCGCGCAGGAGGCACTCGCGCGGGTGAAGGCAGACGCGCGCTTCGCGGGGATGAGCGTCTCCCTGACGAGGGCCGTGTACCTCATCACCCTGGAAGGCCGGCAGCTCAAGGCCTACGAGGTGGTGGCCGAAGGGACGCGCGGCCAGGACCCGGCGCGCGACAAGGTCTACGTCAACGTGGACTCCGGCGAGCTGGCCGCGGTGTATCCGCAGATTCACTTCGCCAAGAGCCGCCGCGTCTACACCGCGAACAACGCCACCACGCTGCCCGGGACGCTCAAGCGCTCCGAGGGCGGCGCCGCCAACACCGACGTGGACGTCAACGCGGCGTATGACAACACCGGGGCGACGTATGACGCATACAACAACTACTTTGGCCGCGACTCGTATGACAACGCCGGCGCCGCGCTGGTGAGCACGGTTCACTACTCGCGCAACTACTGCAACGCGTTCTGGAACAGCACCCAGATGGTCTACGGCGACGGCAACGGCGCAGACTGCCTCCCGCTGGCGCGCGCCCTCGACGTCACCGCCCACGAGCTCACCCACGCGGTGACAGAAGAGGAGTCCGGGCTGGTCTACAGCGGCGAGTCCGGCGGCCTCAACGAGGCGATGTCCGACATCTTCGGCGCGTTCGTGGAGGCCTGGGTGGACGGCGGGAAGACCGGGCCCCTGGCCGTCTCCCCGGACACCTGGTTGGTGGGCGAGGAGATTCTGCCGCCTGCCTTGCGCTACATGAACGACCCGGCCGCAGACGGCGCCTCCCGCGACTTCTGGACCAGCACGGTGGGGAGCGTGGACGTCCACTACAGCTCCGGCATCGCCAACCTGGCCTTCTATTTGATGTCTCAGGGCGGCGTTCACCCGCGCGGCAAGTCCAGCGTCCAGGTCACCGGCATCGGCATGGCGAAGGCCGTGCGCGTCTTCTACAAGGCCAACACCGACATCCTCACCTCCTCGGCCAAGTTCCTCGCCGCGCGCAATGCGTGCATCAGCGCGGCGGCCGAGCTGGGCCTGACCCAGGAGGAGAAGGACGGCGTGCAGAACGCCTGGGCGGCAGTGGGCGTGGGCGCCGCGGTGGGCAACCCCGGGACGGATGCGGGGACGGCGGACGCGGGCACCGGGACCGACGGCGGCACCTCCACCGACACGCCGCTGACCAACAACGTCCCGGTGACCGAGCTGTCCGGGAGCACCGGCGCCAAGGCCTACTTCAAGCTCGACGTCCCTGCCGGCGCCACCGGGCTCTCCTTTGCCATCAGCGGCGGCACCGGCGACGCAGATATGTATGTGAAGTTTGGCGCCCGGCCTTCCACGACTGCGTATGACTGCCGCCCGTACCTCAACGGCAGCACGGAGACCTGCACCATCACCACGGCGCAGGCCGGCACGTACTACGTGATGCTCAACGCCTACAGCGCCTACTCGGGCGTCTCCCTGGTCGGCAAGTACACGGTGGGCGGCGGCGACGGCGTCACCGTGCTGGTGGATGGCGTCCCCGTCACCGGCGTGACTGGCACCACGGGCAGCACCCAGTACTGGAAAATCCAGACACCCGTCGGCGCCACGCTCAGCGTGTCCATCAGCGGAGGGACGGGAGACGCGGACCTGTACACGCGCTTCGGTTCCAAGCCGACGACGACGGCGTATGACTGCCGGCCCTACAAAGCGGGCAACGCGGAGACGTGCACGGTGTCCGGCACGCAGGCCGGCTACTACTACGTGATGCTCCGCGCCTACAGCACGTACTCGGGCGTGACGCTCAGCGGTTCATACTGAGGCTGGGTGCTCGAACGGGCTCGGCCCTACCGAGCCCGTTCGAGACAGCCGTGCTAAGCCCTCAAGGCAATGACGCCGATTCGTTGCCACAGAGACCACGGTCCGCTCAGCCCCGCAGACCTCCGCTACATCAAGGCCCACTACCTCCCTTTGCGCGAGCTGCGCCCCGTCGCGGGGTTGGAGGAGCCGGCGCTGGCGGAGCTCATCCTCACGGGAAAGCTGCCGCAGCCGGCGTACGTGCTGCCGGACGGAGAGCCGGTCTTCCCGCGCGACTTCCTGGCGCTGCTGGAGTCCGCCGGGTCCGTGGAGGGCCTGCGTTCGCACTTCGGGGTCCGCTACGAGGGGCTGGCGCGTGAGCTCGGCCTGCGGGACGAGGCGGCGGCGGACCGCGAGTGGTTGGGCTACCTCACCGGCGAGTACGGGCTGTGCCTGTGGCAGGTGACGCCGGAGAACGTGCTGCTGAAGGAGCGGCTGGTGACTTCGCTCACTTCTGCGCTCGCCGCGCCCTTCCCGGATGACCCCAGTTGGCGCGCGATGCTCAAGGCGAAGGTGCGGCAGCTGGATGCGCTCGTCCGGCCCTTCGCCCCGTGCGACCGCTACCGCTTCGGCGGGCCTGTCTCACGCGACCGGGTTATCGACGCCCCGCGCCAGCAGTACGCGTGGCTCTGAAGCTGTCGAAGCTCCAGCGCCGCGCGTCCTCGGCGCGCAGCCGCGCGGGGTAGGCCGCGTCCAGCGCCGCGATGAGGGCTCGCGCGTCCGCCCGACTGCGCGGCCGCAGCTCCGCCTTCGCCTCCCAGAGCCGGTAGGAGTCACCCACCCGGGTGAAGCACGGCTTCTCCAGCGCGTATCCCTTGCTGCCGAGGTAGGCGGTCAGCTGCGAGCTGATGAGCGGGAGGGCGTCGCGGTGTCCCTCGATGGGCAGCTCGAACCGGCCCAGCCGCACCGTCCGCGGGAACAGCGTCGTCTCCGGGACGTACCCCTGCGTCAGCCCCGCGAAGATGCGGTCCTCCAGGCCTGGCAGCTGCGCGCTGGCGCGCTGGACTGCGAGCTCCACGTCCGCAGCGCGCCGGCGGGCCAGCGCCGCTTCCGCGTGGGTGCTCACCTCGCGCGCGGGATGGAAGAGCGTGTCCAGCTTGGCGCCGAGCCGAGCCCACATTGGATGGTTTGGACCTTGGGGACGCCGGGAACGAACTCATGAGGTTCTCGACGGTTGCCGGCACGCGGTTGCGTGCCGCGCTGCGCCGCTGACTGCGCGTGTGAGGGCGGGGCGGATGTCCTCAGGAGTTCCTGCGCCGCCGCCTCAATAGGAGCACGGGCAGCAGCAGCTCCCCTCCCGCGCTACAGCCACAGCCCACCCGAAGCGTCAGGTCGCCGTCGGACGGAGTGCCGCCGTCGGACGGAGTGCCGCCGTCGGACGAGGTGCCGCCGCCGTCGGACGAAGTGCCGCCGTCGGACGAAGTGCCGCCGTCGGACGAAGTGCCGCCGTCGGACGAAGTGCCGCCGTCGGACGAAGTGCCGCCGTCCGGCAGCGGACCGGGCGCGCACGGCCCTGCCGCGCAGACGCTGCCCACGCAGCTGCCGGTCCCGCAGTCGAAGCTCGCGGCGCACATCGCTCCCGGAGGCCGTCCCAGCCGCAGCGGCGTGGCGAGTCCGGCGGTGCCGGCGACCGAGGCGCGGACCCAGTAGCGGCCCGGAAGGAAGGACGCCGGAACCGTGACGGCTCCGGTGGTGACGCTGGTCATGGCCGACGGGACGGCGAGCGGGGCGTCCAGCGTCTCCTGCGTGAAGAGCAGGACGGCCTGGCTGCCCTCGGCGTCCCCTGTCAGCCCGGTGCCCGCGAAAGAAATGGTGTCGCCGGGCCAGCTGACGCGGCAGCCCAGCGCCAGCGTCGACGGCGTCGCCCGTGGACCCTCGGTGAAGTAGCGGGGCGTCAGGAAGGGCCCGCCGCCGATGCTGTCTCCTCCGACGTGGAGGATTCGTCCGTCGGCCAGCAGGACCGTGGCCGCGGACCCACCCCGGTTTGGCACGTTCGGTCCGGCCCTCCAGAGCTGCGTCGACGGGTCCAGCAGCCCTACCCGGTCGTTCTCGTAACCGCCCGGGTTGAGCAGGGTGCCGCTGGGCAGCATGAGCAGCGTGGCATTGAAGTTGGTGGCCGGGAGGTTCCCCATCGGTGTCCAGACCGAGGTGAGCGGGTCATACACCTCGGTTCCGTTGACCTCCGTCACATCGTTCCGGCCCCCGGCCACCACCAGGCGCCCGTCGGGGAGGAGCGCCAGGGAGTGGAGCCACCGCCCATCGCGGAGCACGCCGCCATCCACCCACTGATTGGTGGCCGGGTTGTACCGCTCGGACAGCCGCGTGAAGTTGTTGCCGCCGACTTCGCCGCCGACGACGAGGACCGTCCCGTCCATCAGGAGGGCGGCCCCCGGGAGGTGCCTCTGGATGGCCAGGGGTGCGCGCGAGCTCCAGGTCAGGGTTCGCGGGTCAAACCGTTCCACCTCGTCCCGCCGGAACGCGAGGTCAAAGCCGCCGATGACGAGCACCGTCCCGTCCGCCAGGGTCACCGCGGTGGTGTTTGTTCGCGCGGTGGGCATGCGCCCGGCGTCCGCCCAGCTCGACGTCCAGGGGTCATAGAGCAGCGCCCTGTCTGTGACGGCGCCCCCTGGCAGCTGGCCGCCGACGACGAGCACCCGCCCGTCGTGCAGGCGCGTCATCGAGCTCAAGGTGCGGCCGTCGGGGATGAAGCCGCCGTCCCGCCAGAGTCCGGCCCCTGATTCGAAGAAGAGGACCCCGCCGCCGCCGCTGGTGTCGTGGGGATCTCCGATAAGCAGGAGCCCGCCATCGTCGAGCGCAAACCCCTCGACAGCGACGATGGGCCGCGGCAGGCCGGGCGCCGCAATCCACCGCTCATCGCGCGATTCAAAGAGCGCGCTGGCGCGGGAGTCGATGGACGCGTCCGCCTGGCCGCCTGCGACCAGCGTCCTGCCGGTGGCGAGGACCGTCGCTGTGTGCCGCGCCCTTGTCGCGCCCAGGGAGGGGCCGGCCGCCCACGTCCCTCCGTCCGGGGGCAGCAGCTCCGAGCTGGCGAGCAGCGCGGTGGCGGTGGCGCCGCCGGCAATCCACACCTCGCCGCTGGGGAGGACCGTGGCGGAGTGGTCAAAGCGCGCGGTGCCCACGGCGTTCGCGGCGGACCAGAGGCCGGTGGCGGGGTTGAAGCGTTCCACCTGCGCGAGCGCCGCGGCGCCGCTGCTGCCGGCGATGGCCAGGACGCGCCCGGTGCGCTCCAGCACGCAGGCGTGCTCCTGCCGGGCGGTGGCCAGCGCGCCGGTGGTGGGAGACCAGAGCCCGGTCGCCGGGTCGAACACCTCTGACGAGGCGAGGGCCGCCGCGCCGCTGTTGCCGCCGGCGACCAGCACCCGCCCATCCGGGAGGAGGACCGCGCAGTGCGCGTCTCTCGCCTGCCCCATCGTTCCGGCGGAGGACCAGAGCCCGGTGGCGGGCGTGAAGAAGAGCGCGCTGGCGAGCCGGGCGCCGGCGGTGGTGCGTCCGCCGGCGATGAGCACCCGGCCGTCCCGGAGGCGGGTGGCGGTGTGGCCCAGCCGCTCAGCCGCGAGCGCGGGCAGCGCGCTCCACCCCGGGGTGACCGGGTCATAGAGCTCCGCGGAGAGGGGCGCGCCCTGCCCGCCGACGATGAGGACGCGGCCATCCAAAAGGAGCGTGGCGGAGTGCTCTGACCGTGGGGCGCTGGGGGCGGGCGCGGCGGTGTAGCTCAGGCGTGTGGGGTCATAGAGCTCTGCGGTGGCTGCGCCGGCGCCGCCCACGAGGAGCACCCGCCCGTCGCTCAGCAACGTGGCGGTGTGCGCCACCCGGCCTGCCGTCAGCTGCCCGCCGTCGACCAGCAGGGAGAGCGCCGCTGCTCCGCGCAGGAGCGGGGGCTCGCGCTCTGTTTCCGCGCAGGCCACCGCGCAGAGCAGTCCAGTGACTTGAAGCAGTCTCAGTGGCGCAGCCTCCGGGTGATGTGCCGGATCGTCGGGCGGCTTTGCTCCGGGGGCAAGGCGAGCGCCTGTGTGAACAGGTGTGGAAGACCTGTGGAGAGGCTGTGTGCCGCGTGTTCAATCCTGTGGGTCACACAGCGCAAAAACATTTATCATGTATCACGTACAATCAGAAAAGAAGGGCAGCCGCCCAAACCCCATGATTTGGGGGTAGCCAGATGCCGACCACAAGCGTCCTCACGAGTGAAGGCGATGTGATGGCGGGGCTGGTTTGAATCCCTTTTCGGTTCCGACCACTTGAGCAAGAGACTTGATCACCCTCCACGCGTTTGTTACGGAGTCGCCTCTTTCGTAGCCCCTCCGAAAATTGCTCGAGGCGCCCTTGCCGGCACTGGCTGAGATGGACCCGTCTGTTCCAACTCCTCAAATCCTCTGGACAAAGGTCCTTGATACCCTTCAGCAAGACAAGAAGAGCTATGCGCTGACATGGCTGGTCCGGATGCGCGCGCTGGAGGTGAAGGAGGGCGCGCTGGTGCTGGGCGTTCCCGACCGCTTCTTCCGCGATTGGGTGGACGACCACTACCGTGCGCTGCTCGAGGAGGCGCTGCAGCGGCAGGAGGGTGCGCCGGCGAAGATCTCCTACCAGGTGGTGGACGCGCCCGAACAGGCAGAGTCCCCGGAGCCCGTACAGGCAGCAAACAGCACGGGAGACCGCCAGAACCGGCTGAACGACCGCTTCACCTTCCACACCTACGTGGTCGCCGACTCCAACCAGCTCCCCGCGGCGGCGGCGGCGGCGGTCGCTGACAACCCCGGCCGTTGCTACAACCCGCTCTTCATCTACGGCGGTACCGGGCTGGGGAAGACCCACCTGTTGCACGCGGTGGGCAACAAGATCCGCGACAACAACCCGGGCGTGCGAATCGTCTATCTCTCCTCGGAAGAGTTCACCAACGAGTTCGTCGAGAGCGTCCGCGACCATCGCATGCCGGAGTTCCGTCGCAAGTTCCGCGACGAGTGCGACGTGCTGCTCATCGACGACGTGCAGTTCCTCGGCAAGAAGGAGGAGACGCAGAAGGAGTTTTTCTACACCTTCAACACCCTCCACGAGATGTCGAAGGCCATCGTCCTCACCTCTGACACCGTGCCCGCCGAAATCCCCGGCCTCGAGGACCGCCTGCGGTCCCGGTTCACCATGGGGCTCATCACCGACGTCCAGGAGCCCAACTTCGAGACCCGGGTGGCCATTCTGAAGAAGAAGGCGGAGGCGGAGGGGTTTCCGCTGGCGGACCGCGTCTCCCACTTCATCGCCCGGCACGTGCAGAAGAACGTCCGCGAGCTGGAGGGCGCGCTCATCAAAATCTCCGCGGTGCACAGCCTGACCGGCCAGGCCATCACCGAGGAGTTCGCGGCGCAGGTGCTCAAGGACATCCTCCCCTCGCACCGCGCGGTGGACGTGGACCAGATTCAGCGCGAGGTGGCGCGCTTCTACAAGGTCGCGGTGGAGGACATCCGCCAGGACCGCCGCCACAAGCAGCTGGCCCACGCTCGCGCCGTCGCCATGTACCTGGCCCGGCGGCTGACCAAGAGCTCGTACCCGGAGATTGCCACCCGCTTCAACAAAGACCACTCCACCGTCATCTCCGCCGTCCGCAAGATTGAGAAGCAGCGCGAGGTGGACGGCGTCCTGAAGAAGGAGCTGGAGGAGCTGGAAGGCAAGCTGGGCGTCGCCTGATACATGTCTCACCTTCGGCCGGCCGCGTGTCCAAGTGAAACACGTGGCGGCACGAGGCTTCAGCGACAGGTGGCTGTGGGGAGCAGGCGCGCTCAGCGTGGGCGTGGCGTTGCTCTGGGTCTCGCTCTCGCCCGCACCGCCCCACGCCCGGCCGTTGAACGAACGCGAGCGGCTTGAGGCGTACCAGAGCCTCGCCGCGGCCGAGCCCGCCGGCTGGGAGCGCGCGCGGGATGACTTCCCCGCGGACCCCTGGTCCCAGGGGGACACGTTTCAAGCGGGAGAGCGCCAGCGGGCCGTGGACTTCGCCTCCCCGCGGAGCGCCCGGCTGCAGGATGTGCTGCAGGCGCTGGAGACCGGCCTTCGGGAGGGATGGGCGCTGCCGGACGGCGTCCTGGCCCCGCGGCCCACGGTGGAGCCATGCAGGCCGCGCCCCTTCGATTGAGCCCGCGCCCCGCGCTGCGCTTTGCCTGCTTCGCGCTCCTGGCGCTGGCGGCGCTCTGGCCGTATTTGAGCCAGGCCGGGGCGCTCAATGACTTCCGGGACGCGCACGTGCTGCGGCACTACGAAGACGCCGCGCGCCGCTCGGTCGTCGCCTTCGGGCAGGCCCCGCTGTGGGACCCGTACTACTGCGGCGGCCTCTACGCGCTGGGCACGCCCCAGGCCCGCTTCGCCTCGCCGAGCTTTCTCCTCACCGCGCTGTGGGGCACCCAGCGCGGTGAAGCGCTCACCCTCTACCTGATGCTCCTGTTGGGGCTGGAGGGCGCCTACCGCTACCTGCGCGCGCGGGGCGAATCCCGGAAGGTGGCGCTGCTGTGCAGCCCCGTCTTCGGCCTCTCCGGCATCTTCGCCTGCGCGCCGTTCCTCGGGTGGACCGCGTTCTACGGCTTCGCCCTGCTCCCCTGGGCGCTGTGGGGCGCGCGTCGGGCGGCGCGCGGCGAGCCGCGAGGCGCGGGGGTCTCCGCTCTCGCGCTGGCCTGGATGGTCGGCTTCGGCGGGACGTATGTGGCGCCGCTGAGCGCGCTGGCCTGCGGCGTGGAGTGGCTGGCCGGCGTCCGGCGCGTCACCGCGGTGCGGGCGCTGTGGGCCGGGGCGCTGCTGGGCGCGCTGGCGCTGGGGTTGGGCGCGGTGCGGCTCTGGCCGCTGTGGGAGACGCTGCGGGGAGCGCCGCGGGTGGTGGGCGGCGGCTCTGGGCTGGCGTGGACGCAGCTGCCCGGGCTCACCCTGGGCTACTGGCCGCCGTTCGTCTCGACGGAGACCTGGTACCTCGTCGGCCTTCCCGCGGGGCTGCTCGCGCTCGCGGGCCTGCGCCATCGACGAGCCCGCGGGCCTGCGCTCGCTGTCCTGACGTGCCTGTGGCTGGCGATGGGCTACCACGCGTCGCCTTCGCTGTTTGAGTGGGTGCGGGCGCTGCCCGTGTTCGACATGCTGCGCTCGCCGGAGCGCTTCCTGGTGGTGGGCGCGGTGCCGTTTATGGCCCTCGTTGCGCGCGGCCTGGCGGTGTTGAGCGCCTACGCGCGCCGCCGGCCGCGCCTGTCGACTGTGCCCCGGTTGGCGGTTGCGGCGCTGGCGCTCAACTGCGTGCTGCTCGGGTACAACTTTCACGTCGCCGCGTCGAAGCGGACGTTGGTGGCGCCGCCTGTCGAGTCGGAGCGCGCGGGCCTCTTCCGGCAGGCGCGGGGGAACCGCTGGGCGCTCGCGCACTACCCGGCGATGGGTCTGGGCTCCCTCTCCTGCTGGGAGGCGTACCCCGTTCCGCAGTCGCGCCGCCTGCGCGCCGGGCTGCCCCAGGAGGTCTACCTCGAGAAGCCGGAGGCGGGCGCGGTGCAGCTTGCGCGGTGGTCCCCCAATGCGCTCGTCCTCGAGGCGACGCTGCGGGCGCCGGCGCGGGTGCTGGTCAATCAGAACCACCACGCGGGTTGGCGGGCGAGCGCCGGGCGCGTGGTGGCGGCGGACGGGCTGCTGGCGGTGGAGCTGCCGGAGGGAACCCACCGGGTGGAGTTGCGCTTTCTTCCGCGCTCCGCCGTGGGAGGGGCGCTGACCAGCGTGGCGGCGCTGCTGGCTGCGTTGTGGCTGGCCACCCGGTTCTCCTGGCGCGATTCACGGCGGCGGCGGGTGGCGGCGCTGGTCCTGGCGTTCGCTCCGCTGTCGCTGGGAGCGCTCGTCGCAGGGGCTTGGTCAGAGGGTGTCGCCGCGCCCGCGCTCCTCACGCCGGAGGGTGAGCCGGTGGTCGCGGATGCGCCGGGAGAGGGCGCCCGGCCGAGCGGCGCGCGCTTCGAGGGCGGCGTGGTGCTGGAGGCCGCTCGCGTCTCAGCGGACGCCACCGAGCACCGGGTTCGGCTGGAGCTGGACTGGCGGACGGAGCCCGGCGTCGGGCGCAAGCTGGGGTTCTTCGCGTCGGTGGAGCCGGACGAGGGCAGCCGCCTCGTCGCGGACCATGCCCTGGTGTCGGGCGTGCTCGCGCTGGAGCGCGCGCCGGCCGGCCGGACGCTGCGGGATGTCACGTGGATTCATGTCCCCGTGGGGCACCGGGGGAAGACGTGGAAAATCTGGGTGGGGCTGTGGGAGCTGCGCGGCGATGGTTCGAGGAAGCAGGTGCTGGAGGCGCCGCACGACACCGTCCGGGACAACGCGGTGCTCGCCGGGACCGTGGTGGCGCCGTAGCGGGGCCCGGCTGCGATATAGAGCGCGCATGAAAGAGCTCACAGGACGGGTCGCGCTGGTGACGGGTGCCTCGCGCGGGTTGGGGCGGCTCATCGCGAAGGACCTCTGTGCGCGGGGGATGACCGTGGCGTTGGCGGCGCGCTCGCAGCCGGCGTTGAAGGCGGTGGAGCAGGAGGTGGTGGCGGCGGGTGGGCGTGCGCAGAGCTTCCCGGTGGATGCGGGGGACCTCTCCTCGCTGCCGGCGCTGGTCCGGGAGGTGGAGAAGGCGCTCGGGCCGGTCTCCCTGCTCATCAACAATGCCGCGCAAGAGGTGGTCGCCGCGTTCCACCGGATGACGAGCGCCGAGGTCCAGCAGATGGTCCAGCTGAACCTGCTCTCGCCGATGGAGCTGACCCGGCTGCTGCTGCCGTCGATGCTGGAGCGGAAGGAAGGCCACGTGGTGAACGTCGCCTCGCTCGCCGGGAAGAGCGGACCGCCGTACTCGGAGACCTACGCCGCGACGAAGGCGGGGCTGCGCGGGTTCACCCAGTCGCTGCGCGCTTCCTACAGTGAGACGGGCGTCTCCGCGTCCGTCGTCTGCCCGGGGTTCGTGGCCGGCGAGGGGATGTTCGCCGACCGAGCACGGGAGGACGGCGTGGCCGCGCCGGGGCTGATGGGGACGGCCAGGCCCGAGCAGGTGGTCGCCGCGGTGGCGAAGGCGGTGCTGCACGACGTGCCGGAGGTGCTGGTCGCCCCCGGGCCGGTGCGCCTGCTCGCCGCCACCGTCGAGATGTTTCCCCGCCTCCCCGGCTTCCTCATCCGGCAGATGAAACTGCGGGAGATGTACGGGAAGACCGCGGAGCGGAACGGGCGCGCCCCGGTCAAGGCCTGAGCCGGGTCGTGCTCGCGAGCCCCGACGCAGAGAGCGCGGAGTAGGCGACGCGCTGCTTGAGCCAGGGCACGGGGTCCACCGCGCGCAGGCCGAACACGCTCAGCGGGTAGACGCCGAAGTGCAGGTGCGCGGGCGTGGTCCTCGCGTTGCCCGTGTTGCCGACGGTGCCCAGCGCCTGACCGGCTCGGACGCGCTGTCCCGAGCGCAGGCCGGGAGCCCACTCGTCGAGGTGCGCGTAGTAGTAGAGCGCCGGGCCCTCGCCCAGCACGCGCACCACGCGCCCGCCCAGGCGGTCCTCGCCCACGTGCAGCACCCAGCCAGAGGCAGCGGCCCGGACCTCGGTCCCCTTCGGCGCGAAGATGTCCGCGCCCCGGTGCTGCCGCCGCCCCCCGTCCCTCGGCGCGCCGAAGGTGCTCACCAGGGAATTGCGGGTGACGCCGGCGACCGGGATGTCCACGTCGACGGGCTCGCCGAGCGCGAACAGGAAGGCGGGATACGCCATCGCGAGGAGCAGCCAGACGGCGGAGTGCGTCCCCCACGCGAGGAGGGCCCAGGTGCGGCGGCGAGATGGGACGGGTTCGTAGGTCAGCATCCACGCGCTCAATGCAACGCGTGTTCCCCGCGCTGACGTGGCGCAACTGCTGGACGGATGCCTGGGTGGCGCGGCTCCCCGGCCACTCGAGGTGCGGCCGTCCGTCAGCGGGTCCGCTGGAAGATGAGGAAGTGCTGGTCCGGCAGAGGGTGCCCCTTGACGAAGTCGAAGCCCGCAGCGTGCAGGTCCTTGCGAATCTGCGCGGCGTCCAGCTTGAACTGCTCCGGCGGCCCGCGCGGGCTCTGCCTGGTGAAGTCGATGATGGCGACCCGGCCCGAGGGCTTCAGCTGCGCGGCCACCTTGCGGAAGTACGCGGGGCGGTGCTCCAGGTGATGGAAGGTGTTGACGACCAGCGCGAGGTCGCACGGCTCCGGGATGCGCGGGTCGTCCGGCGCTCCCAGCTGCGACGTCAGGTTCCCCAGCCCTTCGCGCGCCGCGCGCAGACGCAGGTGCTCCACCATCGTCGGCTCGATGTCGATGCCGTAGACCTTCCCCTGGGGCAGTGCCCGCGAAAGGCGCACGGAGAAGTAGCCGGTAGCCGAGCCGATGTCCGCCGCGCACGCGTCCGGCGGCAGCGCCAGCGCGGCCAACACCTCGTCTGGCCGCTGCCACGCGTCGCGGTCCGCCGCTTCAAACTCCTTCTCCCAGCGGTGGGGGTCGTCGAACCGGTCGTGGAAATGCGGGTGGTGGGCGCAGGAGTGGAGCATGAGGAAGGCGGTCAGAGGTAGGGCACGCATGCTGCCACGCTGCCATGAAAACAACTCGCGTCGACTTGCGCTTTGCACTCGCGCCCCGGGTCTGCTCGCCACAGCCACGAAGGGGGACGGATGTCGACGCTGTTTGTGGGACGCATCCTCGTTGATGAGCAACGGGTACCCTCCCAGACGGAGCTGCTCTCCACCCTCGCCGCTCGAGGCAAGCTGGACGGGTGGGTGGACCTGGTGGAGGAAGGGCTTGAGCCCGACCGCGCCAGGGAGCTGCTCCGCTCTGGAGAAGGAAAGGCCGACCTGTTCGCCCGCGCCTGCGCGTCGTACTCAGAGCTCTTCAGGCAGGAGCTCCCAGAAGCGGTGGAGGCACTCAGAGATTCACGTCTGGACGCTCGCACCGATGTGAAGCTGTTCAACCTCAGCACGGCCTGGCTGATGGGGAGTCTGCTGCTCCCGGAGGCGCCGAAGGCCCGCTGTCTGCGGCCCGGTCATCGGGCCCGGAGGGTCTCGCGCGTCACCTCATCGCCGAAGCGGACAGCGGGGGGGAGCAGCGAGTCGTGAAGAGGTTGGAGCGGTTCGGAAAGGGCGCCTATTTCAATCCCTCGAGGTTTGGCCGTTCGGCAGACGAGGAGGCGAGCAGCATCGTCTGGCTCGCGAATCACACCGGGCCGCAGGACGGGCTCCCGGCCGACGCTTCCTTGAGGAAGGCGGTCCAAAGTTACGAGGCCCACGACTACCAGACGACCTTCGAGCTCTTCCTTCATCCAAGCTGGCTGCAGACGCCGCGACGTGAACCCTTCGACTCAGCCGCCTACGAAGACCTGTTGTGACGCTTCATTTGAACCGGGCGATGAAGGCCGGGTCCGGGACGCAGGGCGCGTCGCGCACGCGCAGCAGCACCCGGTCACGGTCGCGGGCCACCACCACTCCGGGCAACTGGCCCGCATGCGCCACCACGTAGTTGACGTGTCCTTCGGAGAGCTCCGGCCCGGGTCGGTCGTAGAGCGGCACGTCGCGGTGCAGGGTGGCGTAGCCGCCGATGTAGCCCAGGTCGTTGCTCAGGACGGTGAGGCCGCAGAGGTCCGGCTGTCGACTTGCAGCGAGCAGCAGCCGGCTCTCCGGTCCACCGCGGTCGAAGGCGCTCTGCTGGTTCGGTTCGTGGATGCCCAGCTGCTTGAAGGTGAGCGAGCGGAAGCCCCACGCTGAGGCAACGGTGGCCAGCAGCACGGCCGTCAAGGCGCCCCACCCTACCCGCCGCCAGCGCTCGAATATGACGCTCAAGCCCAAGCCCGCGAGCGCCGTCGCCAGCGCGAGGAACGGGAGGAGGAAGCGCAGCTCCTTGTGCGGAGAGGCCGCGTGGACGACGTAGAACCCCAGCGCGGTGAGGAGGAGCCACGGGGCGCGGCGGGCCGCCAGCACAGCGAGGCCGGCGATGAGCCACCAGAGGGGGCCCAGGCTCTGCAGCAGCGCGCGCGAATAGAATGCGGGCGGCGCCTTGCCGAAGAGCGTGGCCTTGTTCTCCACCAGGTTGAAGCGCAGGTACGCGAGCGCGGAGTGGAAGAAGCCGCCCCAGGTGAGCGCGTCCATCACGCCATACGCCAGCGCCCAGAGCCCGAGGACGCCGGACACCTCGAGGAGCGGTCGCCACTGGCGCCGCGCACTGAACAGGGCGAGCAGCGCCACGCAGAGCACCGCGCAGTGCAAGCGCAGGAGGACGGAGAGGCCCAGCAGACACGCGCCCAGGAGCCGCGCCCGGCGGGTGGCCGCCGCGGGGCTGGCGAGCGCCAGGCCGAGCACGGCGGGGAGCGTGGCGGCTGTTTCGCTGAGCGCGCGCGGGGCGAAGTAGAGCGCCACGTTCATCCCGGCGAAGACCGCCGCGCTCGCAGCGGCCGCCAGCGGAGTGGCGCCTTGAGCGCGCGCCAGGCGGGAGATGGCCCAGGCGGTGGCCACTCCGAGAGCGCAGAAGAAGAGTCGGATGACTGGGAGGTAGACCTGCGGCCTGTCTCCTCCGAGCCAGGTTGTCAGCTGGAGCAGGCCGGCAATCCCGCCCGCCAGCGTCCAGTTCCTCGCGCCGTCGACGAACTCCCAGGCGAGGTAGCCGTAGCCGAACACCAGCCGGTGGGCGGGCTCCAGCGACTGATAGATCTCATCCGGCCAGTACACGCCGTCATCGCCCAGCGCGAACCGCGCGCGCAACCACGCGCCAGCGGCGAGCGAGAGCAGCAGCAGCGCCCGGGCGTACCCACGCGAGGCTGGCGCGGTTGGAGCGTCGACCGTTGCCGCGGAGTTGAGGGCGAGCAGTCGGCGCATCCGGGCGTACCAGGGCGGGCGCGGCGTGGCAGAAGGGTTGACGGGTGCAGTCGGCTCAGCGCTCGCAGTCGGCTCAGCGCTCGCAGTCGGCTCAGCGCTCGCAGTCGGCTCAGCGCTCGCAGTCGGCTCAGCGCTCGCAGTCGGCTCAGCGCTCGCAGTCGGCTCTGCGGCCGGAGGCTGGAGCCGCCTCAAGGTGCGGGGGCTTGCCGTGCGTCGTCGCCCACCTTGCGCAGTCGCATCACGACCGGGAAGTGGTCGCTCGCGCCCAGGGGATTGACGGCCATCGGGGGGACCTGTCCGTCCGGCGACTTCACCCGGGGCAGGAAGAAGCGGCGCGGCAGGCCGGCCTCGTCCGCGGTGACGTCGTTCTTCACCACCGCGGTGGAGCCCGGGACCCAGGCGAGGCCGGTGTCATCCAGCAGCGTGGGCGACACCAGCGCGTGGTCGAACGTGCTCCAGGATTGATCCGGGTGGTAGTAGTGCGTCCCCAGCTGCACGTCCGGCGCGGCGGCCTTCATCTCCTGGACGCTCTCCACCGTGTCGTAGAGCTTGCCCGCGTCGCGCGCGGCTTCGGGCGTCCGTTCGGTGGCGCCCAGGCCTTCGGTGAGCGCGCGGTCTCCGAGGTTCACGTTGAAGTCGCCCAGCACCACCACCTCGCGCCCGGGGTTCTCCTTTAACCGCGCGTCGATGAGCTGCCGCAGCACGTTGACGGCGACCATCCGCTGCTGGTGGGTCTTCTCGACGTCCATCCCGGCGCGGGTGGCGTACCAGTGGTTGACGAAGACGGTGAGCGGCCGGCCGTTCACATTCAGCGTGGCTTCGAGGATGCCGCGGTACTGCTTGCCGTCCTCGGGGCGCACGACGGGGTGAAGCGTGGCCGGGCCCATGAGCGGGAAGCGCGTGAGGAGCGCGAGGTCAATGCCGCGCGCGTCCGGCCCCTCCTCGAGCACGACCGGCTGATAGCCCAGGTCGCCGAGGGCTTCGGTGCGCAGGCGCTCCGCCACCGCCTTGTTCTCCACCTCGGTGAGCGCCAGCACGTCCGGGCCTCGGCCGCCGTTGATGCTCCGGATGACGCGGCCGAGCGAGGCCAGGTGCTGCTGCAGCAGGGGCTCCGAGTAGCCGTTCTCCGGCAGGAACTCCTTGTCGTCCTTCGCCGGGTCGTCCGCGGTGTCGAAGAGGTTCTCTACTGACCAGGTGCCCACCAGCAGCTCATCCGGGCGCGCCGGGATGGCGGGGTCCACCGGGAGCAGCGGGATTTTGAAGGGCGCGGCGGGCGCGGCGGCCACCGCTTCGACCGGCGCGGGCGCCGCTGCGGGCGCGGCGAGGTCCATCCCATCCACCGGTACGGCGACGTTCTGCGGCGGGGGCTCGGGAGGCGGCTGGGCCTCTGGGCGAGCGGGAGGGACAAGAGGGGCCGGGGGACCGATGCGTGGGACCGCCATACGCACACTCGATACCACACTCCGTCCGGCGCTATCGCCTCAGCGTCCTCGTCAGACCAGACAACAACCCCAGTCTTGCTGTGCGCATCCTGTCCCACCTGTGGGTGTTCACGAAAACGCACTGCTCTCGCGTGGGTACCCCAACGTGACGTCCCGCTCCCTTCCTTTCCCTGACGCCCTATGGCATACGCGGCCCCCGCTTCACCTCGAACAGGCACAGCCAGGGGGGATGTGATGCATTGGCGATGGGTGGTGCTGTCGGTTCTGGGGTGTGCAGGTCTGCTGGGGTGTGGAAGTGCCGCCGTGGATTCACCGGCGCCGACGGACCTCGTCAGCAGCGACGCGCCGCTCGCCGCCCGCGCCATCCCGGACGCGCTGGTCTCCGCCGGGTTGATTTCATCCGCCGAGCTCCGGCAGCTGGTGCTGCTCGCCGATGAGCCGCTGGGCGCGCTGTTCGTGACGCCCGGAGTCCCCGGCCCGAACGACGACATCACGCTCTTCCTCGTCCAGTCCTCGAAGGGAGTGGAGCCGATCACCGCCGGTATGGCGCGCTACACCGCGGATGGCTGGAGCAGCACGCGAGACCTCGGCGGGACCCCGTTCGCCACCGGCGGTCTGCGCGGGGTCCGCTTCGCCCTCCCGCCGCGCGGCAGCGTGGGTCCGCTGGAGGCTGCGCTGCGGCTTTCCTTGGGCAGCACGTCGTTCTGGCTGAATGCGGGCGGCGACAACTACCGCGTGGACGTGATGCCGGAGGTGAAGCTGCAGTGGGTGGGAAACCTGCGCGCGCACCAGGAGGGTCTGCCGCGTGCGTTCGGCGGCGAGCCGCTCTACACCGGTCACAGCCTGACGGTGGAGATCGACACCTTCCCGCAGATGCCCGGTGTGGAGCCGGTGCTGCGCTGGTCGACCAATGGACAGGCGTCCCTGAAGTCGGCGGGGATGTCGCTCGCGCAGCTGCGCACCGGCGGGTACCGGAACAACTCCCGCTGGACCGCGACGCTCCCTGCCTCTGCGCTCTCCGGGTCTGCGCTGGAGCTGTGGGTGGAGGCGAAGGGCCCGAAGAACACGCTCTGGGACAGCCGCGGCGGGGCGAACTATCGCGGGCCCCGGGCAGCGTCTCCCGCGGTGGAGTGGGCGGAGCTGGGTGCGTACCGCTTCAACAAGTGCCGTTTCGTCGATGGCCACTGCGAGACCGGCTGGTTCTACGGCGATGGGCTGGCCAACCCGTTCTCCGCGACGCCCGGGGACTACCAGGTGTACGCCGCCGCCCCCAGCCTCGCGGTGGAGCTGTATGTCCCGGGCGTCACCCCGGTGGCGCCGGTGGAGCCGCAGAGCACCTTCGTCCGCGCGGAGGTCTTCTCTCCCTTCTTCTCGGGAGATCCCGCCGGAGCGTGGAAGGGCTACCCGATGGACTTCTCGGAGACCGCCGGGAACAACTGGCGGCTCAAGTGGGACGTGCGCGAGTTCCGCGCCCCCGGGATGCCCGCCATCGGCGTGGACTGCCCGGCGGACGGCGACTACCCGTTCAAGATCCGCCTCTCCTCCGACGGCGGGAAGAGCTGGCGCTGGCTGGGCGCCGCGGGCCTGCCCACCGGCGGCGACAACCGGACGCTGCGCTGGCGGAATGTGAGCGCCGTTCCGCAGCTCACCGTCGACGGCAGCACCGCCTTCCCAGGCGTGCCCGTGGGAAGCAACCGCAACCGGACGGTCTACCTGGTCAACACGCAGAACGCGCCCATCAACGTGGAGCGGCTCAGCCTGGAGGACGCGAGCGGCACCTTCAGCCTCACCGCCCCGGCCTGCAGCAGCCTGAATTCGTGCCAGGTGACGCTGAAGGGGGGCGAGCGCCTGGCGCTGCAGCTCCGGTTCGCGCCCAAGGCAGCGGGGGACGTTCAGGCCCAGGTGCATGCCCAGCTGAGCGATGGCTCCCAGAGCTGCGGCGGCCGCGGCGACTTCCCGGTGACGTTAAGCGGCAGCGGAAGCTGAGGTTTTTCAGTCACTGCGGTTTACAGACAGCCCAGGAAACTCGAGGGGTTCCAGGCCGGATACCTCTCTGTTTGGCCTCCTGACCCTGGGTGTCGCGCGATGGGCTTCAAGACCAGCCTTATGCAGGGAGTGCTCGCGCTCCGGGCGCCAACGGACCGGGCCAAGGCGACCGCTGAGACGTACCAAAAGCGGTGGAACCTCGATGGCGACCAGCTCCTCAAGGCCGCGAGTGCGTCTGGCCCCGTCGTCACCCTCCTCCGCCTGGCGACCACCGCGGCCCCGCTCTTCGGCGCCGGCTGGTTCGTCAACAACACGGTCTCCTCCGGCGAGGAGCCGGCCAAGGCGGAGCCAAACGCCGCCCAGCAGCTGCTGCAGCGCCTTACCTCGGCGGTCACCGCGGCTTCTGCCGGCGGCTCCAGCGAGGGCGCCCTCGAGCGTGCGCTGAGCGCGGGCCTAACGGCGCCGCCCGGTGGGCAGACAGATCCACGCCTGATGGCCGCGTTGGATCTCTTCCAGGCGTACCGCGGAAGCCCGCTCGCCCCGGGGCAGCCGCAGCTGTACGACGCGTCTGCCTCGCGGCAGGAGCGGCTGCTCGCCACGCTCGCGGAGCAGATGCGCCAGCTGCTTCCCTCCCCTCCGGGCGGAGCGCCGCCGCCTGGATTTGCCGCCCCTGCGGTCGTTGCGCCCACCGCGGCGATCGCGCCGACGACAGGGGTGGTCGCACCCGCGAGTGCCGCGCCTGCCGTTGCAGCGCCCGTGGCGCTGGCGGCCACGCCCGCGGTGGTGGCCCCCGCGCCTGTCGCAGTGACGACGGCCGCGCCCGTGGCGTTGGCGGCCGCACCTTCGGTTCCAGCGCCCGCGGTGGTGGCCCCCGCGCCTGCCGCAGTGACGACTGCAGCGCCCGTGGCGTTGGCGGCCGCACCGGCGATTGCAGCGCCCGCGCTGGTGGCCCCCACGCCCGCCGCAGTGACGACTGCAGCGCCCGTGGCGTTGGCGGCCGCGCCGGCGATTGCAGCGCCCCTGGCGGCGGCGCCTGCGCCCGCCGCAGTGATCGCGCCGACGACTGCCACGCCCGCGGCGGTGGAGGTTGCATCGCCGACGACTGCGGCGCTCGTGCCCGCCGCAGTGCCCACGCCGACGACTGTCGCGCCGTCGGCGGTGGCGGTCGCACCTGCGATTGCAGCGCCGGCGACTGCAGCGCCCGTGGCGGCGGCGCCCGTGCCCGCCGCAGTGATCGCGCCGACGGCGGTGGCGCCGGCAGTGGTCGCGCCGACGACGGAAGCGGTCGCGCCCGCGGCAGTCACGCCGTTGACAGCGGTCGTCGCTGAGCCAGTGCTCGGTGCTCCCGATTCGGTTGACTGGAGCTGAGGCAGCGTCGTTCGCCTGAGTGCTCTGCCTCAAGCGGAGCCAACTCCACCTGCAGCCGCGTTCAAGTCGCGCCTTCGAGGGTCGCGCCGTGCAGCAGCGCGCGCTCGAGAGGCACTGAGGCAGCGACCGGCGCTCCCGATTCGGCTGATCGGATCTGAAGCGTCATCGTTCGTTCGAATGCTCAGCAAAAGCGTCCATCGCGCCGGTGGCCGCTGGCTTACTGGAGCCGAGCCGCAACGTGCAGGGCTATGGGCGGACGTGAGCGCCGCTGTTCCGATGCTTTCGCTGCCGCTTCTCGGCGGCCACTGCGCGCTGCGTGGTTCGCCCAAGGGGGAATGGCGCCGTAGGTGGTGCCGTCAGTTTGAAGGTGAGCACCGGGGTAGCCCCCAGTGCCGCCGCAATGCTGGTGATGACCTTCCAGGTGTGCCCTCGGTAGTCCGGCCGCTCCGCGCGGCTGATGGCTGCCTGGCTGGTGCGCAGGAGCTTCGCCAGGGCTACCTGCGACACGCCTCTCAGACGGCGGAGCTTCACGAGCTCCAGCGCCACGCCGTGTGCCTCCTCCTGCGCGTCGTAGGCCCGACGGAAGTCGGCACTCTCGGCCTTCTTCTGGGCAATCACCGCGTCGATGTTCACCTGCTTGCCGTGCTTACCGTTCCACCTGTCCATGGCCTTCTCCAGTCAGTCCGTCATCTGCTTCAGCCGCTTCTCGGCCAGCGCAATCTGCGCGGGCGGCGTCTTCTGGGTCTTCTTAGTGAAGGCCACCAGCAGGGCGAGGCGGCCTCCAGAGAGCACGGCATACAGAATGCGGTGCTGCGCCCCGCCGGCGTCCTTGACGCGAATCTCCCAAACCTTCCCCTTGAGTTGCTTGATGTCCACCGTCACAACCTTGGGGAACTGCACCGCGAACGCCCGGATGGCCGCGTACAGCGCGGCAGAGGCCTCGGTCGCCTGCTCGTTGATGTAGTCCTCAACCGGGCTGGCGTTCGAGGGAGAGACGTAGAAAACGATTGCGAGCAAGAGCAGAAGACTAACGCCGAAATTGATGTACGTCAATTTGGGTGTGGTCGGCGCTGCTGGCGCGAGACGGGCTGGAGAGGGAGCCTGCCCTCTGCAATTCGCGGGCTTGGGTGCACGCAATGGGTCTCTATGACGCGGACCCACATTCAATTTGTAGCGGATGAGTCGGCTGGAGCTCGGCTAGGGGGGGGGCTGCGGTACGAACCCGGGCGCTGGCCGCCAACTACGATCGGCTAAAACAATTCACGGACTTGTCATCACGCGACGGCGCCGGGTCTTCGGGGGCAGGTTCCGCGCGTAGCTGAATGACCGGCGCATCCATTCCAGTACCGCCTCCTCATCCTCGAGGGTGGACTCGGGGAGGACGGCATATTCGCGCATGGGCCGGCCACCGAGCGGGTCGAACGGCTCCGCGCCCTCGAGAGCCAGCAGCGCCGCCCGCTCCTGCGGGCCAAGGCGGACGAAGAGCCTGGGGCCGAAGAGCCCGCAGAACATCTGCCCGTTCGTGAAGCCGGCGGCGCAGCCGAACATCAGCCGGCGCACGCCGCCCGTCTCCAGGAGGAGCGCATCGAACAGCGAGCCGAGCCATGCAGGTGACGGTGCAAAGCGCTGACTGCGTTCAGGCCGCTTCGTTCCCTTGACTGGGCGGTGGGCACCGGGCATTGGGCAACCCCATATGCGCTCCCTCCGCAGCCTGTTTCAAGGTGGTATCGCGCCTGACGCCGTCCAGGCCACCGTCGATGACTACGCCCGGCGCTTCGACGACGCGACTGCAGACCGGGGCGAAGCGAACGGCGCGGCGCAGACGAAGCGCTACTACCAGCTGGCGACGGACTTCTACGAGTACGGCTGGGGCCAGTCCTTCCACTTTGCGCCGCGCAACAAGGGCGAGTCACTCAAGGCGTCCCTCGCCCGTCACGAGCACCACCTGGCGCAGCGGCTGGGCCTGACGAGTGGGCACAAGGTGCTGGACGTGGGCTGCGGCGTGGGCGGACCGATGCGGAGCATTGCCCGCTTCTCTGGCGCGCACCTCACGGGCATCACCCTCTCGCCCTACCAGATTGAGCGCGCGCGGGTGCACACCGAGAAGGCGGGGCTCTCCCCGCTCTGCGAGTTCGTCGAAGGCGACTTCAACCGCATGCCCTTCGAGGACGCCCGCTTCGACGCGGCCTTCAGCATCGAGGCCTGCTGTCACGCGGCGGACCGGCGCGGCCCCTTCAGGGAAGTCTTTCGCACCCTGAAGCCGGGCGGCCTCTTCGCGGGCTACGACTGGTGCATGACGCGGGGCTATTCGCCGGGAGACCGGGACCATGAGCGCATCAAGCTCGGCATTGAGAAGGGCAACGGCATTGCCCCTCTGGTGACGACTGCCGTGCTGGAGACCGCGCTCAAGGACGTGGGCTTCGAGCTGCTCGAGGCGAAGGACTGGGCCCTCACCGGGGATCCAGAGCGACCGTGGTATGCGCCGCTCGACGCCGGGATGTCCTTGACGGGCTTCCGGAACAGCCGGGCGGGGGCCTTCATGACGCACCAGATTGTCCGCGCGCTGGAAGCGCTGAAGCTCAGCCCTCAGGGCACGGTGCAGATGCACGACGTGCTCCGGCTGGCGCAGCGCGCGCTGGTGGAGGGCGGGCGGCGCAAGCTGTTCACGCCCATGTACTTCTGGGTGGCTCGAAAGCCCGGAGCAAACTGAGGCCTACTCCAGCCGGGTGAGGGTCTCCACCCGGACGTCCACGCCGGGAGACGCGTGGACCAGGGGCGGCGAGGCCGGGCGCGGCAGGCGGGACGCGGCGAGCAGCGACTCCTCCCAGTGGAGCAACCGGGGGGTGGCGATGGCGTAGGGCGTGTGGCGCACCGTGCCCGAGTACAGCGCCGCGCCTCGCGTGGCGAAGAGCGTGTAGCGCTCCACCAGGAAGTGCTCCAGCGTGCCCTCTGGCGCCGGCGCGGGCACGCCTTGCGGCTCCCACTCCAACGAGACGTGGCCCAGCGGTGCGCGCCAGCGCTGCGAGCGGTAGGTGAGCCGCTTCACCTCCGCGCGCGCCAGCCGCTCCGGCATCCAGGCCCGGTGCTCCACCGTGGAGCCGTCCGCGCGGACGACGCCCATCCGCATCGTCGCGGGGAAGTACGGAAGCGCATACGCGACGCGCGCCCCCGCGACGGCGAGCGGGTTGGCCGCGTCCAGCGAGAAGAACCACACCCCGCGCGTGTCGCCGTGGCGCACGTAGGTCCGCACGTTCACCTCATGCAGGGAGGTGAAGAGCGGCACCTTGGGCCAGCCGCTCGGCCGGACGCCCGTCATGGTGAATGCCACCAGTCCGACGAACGCCCGCCCCTCGAACGTGTCCAGCTGCAGCGTCGCAGGCAGCCGCGCCCGCAGCTGAGCCGCGGGCAGCTCCCAGTGAAGGAAGAGCAGGTGGTGCCAGGACTGCTCCATCCACTCGGCGCCCACGAGCCCTCTCCCTTATCGGCGCTTCTTCGGCTTGGCCTTGGGCTTCGGCTTGGGCTTGGGCTTGGGCTTGGGCTTCGGCTTGGCCTTCGACTTGGCGTACTTCGGCTCGTAGAGCTGGACCTTCACGCCGCCGGGCATCGTGAAGTACGTGACAAAGCCGTAGCCGCGGTCGGCGATGTCCCCATCGAACGGCACGCCGCGGGACTTGAGGTCCTGCACGGTCTTCTGGATGTCGTCGCAGAAGAAGGAGACGTCGTGCGTGCCGGAGGGCGGTCCGCCAGCCGGGTCCGTCGGGTGAACGCCGATGTCCGCCTCGGGCAGGTCGAAGATGAGCCAGCCTCCGCCGACGTCGGTGTGCGGCAGCCGGAGCTTGTCCTTGATGAAGTCGCGCAGCGCGTCGGGCTCGGACGAATAGAAGAGCCCGTGCAGTCCTCGAATCATGGTTTCCCCTCGGGTGAACGGCGACGCGTCCGGTAGCACGGGAGCCGGCGCGCGGACAACCTCTTGGAGTATGAAGCCGGGCTCTGGGAGGAAGTCATGGCCAACATCATTGAAGAATCGAAGTCCAACCGCGCCACCTGCCGCAGCTGCCGCCAGAAGATTGAGAAGGGGGTGCTGCGCTACGGCGAGGAGATGCCGAACGCGTTTGACCCGGAGGGCGCCGCCGCCTCCTACGCGTGGCACCACCTGCTGTGCGCGGCGAAGAAGAAGCCCTCCGACGTGAAGGCCGCGCTGGCGGCGTTCAGCGGGGAAGTCCCCAACCGCGACGAGGTGGAGAAGGTGCTTTCGGAGGCCAAGGAGACCACCAAGCCGCCCTTCCCCTACGCCGAGCGCGCGCCCAGCGGCCGCTCCAAGTGCCTCGTCTGCGGCGAGGCCATCGACAAGGACGACCTGCGCGTGGCCATCGAGCGCGAGGTGGACACCGGCAGCTTCACCGCCAAGAGCGCCGGCTACCTGCACGCCGCCTGTGCCCCGCAGCACGAGTCCGCCCAGGAAGAGCTCTTCCCGAAGCTGAAGGCCAACAGCCGCGGCCTCGCCGAGGCGGATCTCTCAGAGCTGGAGCAGGCGCTGCAGAGCGCGGGGGGCTAAGCGCGGGCACGGTTCAACGCCTTCGCGTGGATCCGATTTCCGCCCGAGCGTCGCCCAGGAGAGGAGCTCCTCGGACGAGATTTTTGTCGGCTGACTGAGCTTCATCGTGGACCCCGACCTATTTCGCAGAGGCGCCCTGCCGTCTACATCGCACGCCCGTCGCGCACATCTGGGCATGGATTCGTCGCCCTTCCGGGGCGACACTGCGCGCGCATGAACACCTCAATCACCGAGTCGCGTCCGCATCACGCCCGGCCCTCCGCTTCGCGCGTGGGTTACGACGAAGCGCGGGGTCGCATTGAGAACGGGGATGTCCTGCTGTTTCAGGGGACGGGTTGGCTCTCGCGGCTCATCCGGTGGGGCAGCAAGAGCCCCTACTCGCACGCGGGTCTTGCGCTCTGGTGGAACAACCGCCTGATGGTCATCCAGTCCGCCGCGCGCGGGGTGGAGGTGCTGCCCGCCCGGACCGCGGTGCAGAAGTACGACGGACAGGTGGACTGGTGGCAGCCGGACCCGGCCACGCGGGCGGAGCTCAAGGTGGACATCCTCATCCACGCCGCGTTCGACCAGCTGGGCAAGCCGTTCGCGGTCTGGCCGCTGATTGCGCTCATGGCCCGGATGCTCCGCGGCGAGGAGCTCGGCAATCCGGATTCACGCCGGATGCCGAACTACTTCTGCTCGCAGCTGGTCTCCAAGTGCTACCGGCGCGCGGGGATTGACCTCGTCAAGGAGAAGGCGGACCACGACACCAGCCCGGGCGACCTCGCGCGCTGCGGCCGGCTTCTTCTGCGCGGCGTGCTCCACAAGGACCCCACCGGCGTCCCGTTTGCGCTGCCTGCGCTCTCCGCAACCCAGGACGCCGCCGCGGCGCTGCAGCACGCGGCCCAGGTGGGCACCCCGCCCGCCGCGGAGCTCCCGCCCGGCGCGATGGAGCCGCCCGCCGCCGAGCAGCCGCCGTCCGCGCAACGCCGCTCGTAACGTCTACAGCTCCACCTGGGAGCCCAGCTCCACCACGCGGTTGGGCGGAATCCGGAAGAACGCGGTGGCGCTCCGGGCGTTGCGCGCCATCCAGGCGAAGAGCGCTTCACGCCACAGCGCCATGCCCGGCTTCTTGGAGGGGATGAGGGTCTCCCTGCCGAGGAAGAAGGACGTCGACATCAGGCTGAAGGCCAGGCCCTTCTCCCGGCAGCGCTTGAGGATGTCGGCGATGGAGGGGTCCTCCATGAAGCCGTAGCGCGCGGAGACGCGCACCAGGCCGTTGGGCAGGGGGCTGAGCTCCACCCGCTCCTCGGCGTGCACGAAGGGCACCTCCTCGTTCACCACCGTGAGCAGCACGGTCTGTTCGTGGAGGACTTTGTTGTGCTTCAGGTTGTGCAGGAGCGCGGGCGGCGCGCCGTCCGGGCTGCCGGTCATGAAGATGGCCACGCCGGGCACGCGCAGGGGCGGCTCCTGCTCGAAGGATTGAATCAGCTCCTCGACGGAGAGGGTGGAGCCGCGCAGGCGTTCGGCCAGAATCTCCCGGCCGCGCTTCCAGGTCGTCATCAGGGTGTAGATGGCGCCGCCGAGGATGAGCGGGAACCACCCGCCGTCTGCCACCTTCACCGCGTTGGCGCCGAAGAAGGCAAAGTCGATGGCGAGGAAGAGCGCCGTCACCGGCAGCGCGATGGCCGGGGAGACCTTCCACCGTTCGCGGGCCACCACGTAGGCCAGCAGGGTGGTGATGGCCATCGTCAACGTCACGGCAATGCCGTACGCCGCGGCGAGCGCGCTGGAGGTGCGGAAGCCCAGCACCAGGAAAATCACCCCGATGAAGAGCATCCAGTTCAGCCCGGGGAGGTAAATCTGCCCGCTCTCCTCGGCGGAGGTGTGGACCACCTCCATGCGCGGCCAGTAGCCCAGCTGGATGGCCTGGCGGGTGAGGCTGAACGCGCCGGAGATGAGGGCCTGGGACGCAATCATCGCCGCGGCCACCGAGAGCGCCACCAGCGGCAGCCAGAGCTGTTGTGGGGCGAGGAGGAAGAACGGGTGCCGCGCGGCGGTAGGGTCTCTGAGGATGAGCGCGCCCTGGCCGAAGTAGTTGAGCAGCAGCGAGGGCAACACGAACGCGAACCAGGCCAGCCGGATGGGGAGTGGACCGAAGTGGCCCATGTCCGCGTAGAGGGCCTCTCCGCCGGTGACGACCAGGAAGACCGAGCCCAGCACCAGGTAACCGTGGACCTTGTTGGCGATGAAGAAGTCCACCGCGTAGCCGGGCCACACCGCGCGCAGCACCGTGGCGTCGCCGGTGAGCAGCTCCCGCGCGCCGAGGATGGCGATGGTGGCGAACCACAGGCACATCACCGGTCCGAAGATGACGCCAATCCCGCCCGTCCCGCGGCGCTGGAGCAGAAAGAGCACCATCAGGATGACCAGCGAGAGGGGGACGACGTACGGCGTGAGCGCGGCGGAGTGGACGTGGTTGGGGTCCGGGTTGGCGGAGAGGCCCTCCACGGCGCTGAGCACCGACACCGCGGGGGTGATGACGCCGTCTCCGTAGAGCAGCGCCGCACCAAAGAGCCCCAGGATGGTGAGCACCGGACGGTAGCGCATGGCCGCGCGGCCCCGGTGCGTCACCAGCGCCATCAGCGCCAGAATGCCGCCTTCGCCGCGGTTGTCCGCCCGCATGACGAAGACGATGTACTTGATGGAGATGACGACGATGAGCGACCAGAAGATGAGCGAGAGCACGCCCAGCACGTTCGCCGTCGTCGGCTGCAGGCTGTGCGGTCCGAAGAAGCACTCCCTCAAGGCATAGAGGGGGCTTGTGCCAATGTCGCCGTACACCACGCCCAGAGCGGTCAGGGAGAGCACCGCCAGACGCCGCCCAGAGGCATGCGCAGTCCGTTTCACGCCCAACGCTTTAGCCTCCCCTCGTCCCAACCGTGAGCGAAGAAGCGTTCGTGAAGCCCCTGGGTCGCTGCGCGTTTCCGCGCCACTTGTCAAAAGAGAAGCGACATGGACCGTCCGGCGCCGGGACGCCCATTCCGGGAACTGGGACGGTGAACGTGCAGCCAGCCGCGCTGTGGGTGGAAATCCCGGGGGACGCAGGCCTTTGAGGCGATGGCGTACCGCTTGCCTGACCCGCGGCAAGGCGGGGGTGCTCGCGTTAACCCCGTCACGAGCTCGTTAGCGTGTTCACGAACCTTTGAACCCCATGACCGCGTCGCAACAATCATCGGAAGTCGCTGTCTGACACACCGGTTTCACACACGAACGAATGGGAAATGAAGTCAGCTCCCGTTCGTTCTCCATCCTCTTCGGCGCGCGAGTGTTATCCAGAGGCCTCGCGCTCCCACGGGGCCCACCCCTCCTGTCGGTGGGCCCCGTGTTTTTTTTCGGGCTGCTCGCTCAGCGGGCGAAGGAGGGCGCCCTACTCCGCGCTCCAGTCCGAGGCGGGCAGCACCTTCCACTCCGTGTCCAGCGAATCCGTTTCAAAACGGACCACCTTGAGGCCCCACAGCCGCGGCACCTTGCGCGGGCCTTCAAAGCTCTGGACCTCGTAGCGGTGGATTTCAATCTTGTACTTCCCCTTGGTGCCGGCCTTCCGGAGCACCGGGCGCATGGCGTTCTTCGGGTGCCAGTACACCTCCTTGCCCACGCGCAGCGCGTAGGCGAGGTGCGGGTGCGCCTTCAGGAAGCGCGAGGCGCTGTCCTTCGTCGGCTTCATGATTTTCGCGGCCTCCGCGCCGGTGAGCTCCGTCACCTCGAGGTCATCTCCCCCGCCGCCGCCGCCCTCCACCTTCGCCAGCGCCGCCTTCGCCGAGCGGTCCAGCTCGCCCATCAGCCGCACCGCGCTGGCCAGGTCCCCAGACTCCTTGCGGACCGGGCTCTCCTTCAGGATTTTTCCGTTCTCCAGCGTGAAGAGCGACGCGTCCATGGACGGGCCGCCCAGGAGCAGGTCCTTCCCGGATTCGTCCCCTTCGCCGGTGGTGGCCTTGAGGTACGTCTCCGCGATGGCGCGCGGGTCGCCGTCGGCGAAGGAGGGAACCGCAACGGTGAGCGCGAGGAGCAGGAGGGGCTTGTGCATGCGCGCAGGGACGTTAGCGCCAAAGCCCCGCTTCACTCGGCAAACATCCAGCCCGGACCCCAGAGGTGGGAGAGAGGGTCACTTCAGAACACGGTGACGTCCTGCGCGCGCGGCCGCCGCCACGACTCCCAGGTCCCATCCAGCAGCCGCTGCCCCACGTAACCGAGCGCCTCCACGTGGCCAATGGACGGCGGCAGGTTGACCTGGCGCGCGCCGGGCACGTGGATGCGCGGGTCGTTCGGCGCGCCGCCCATCAGCTTGGGGCCCATCACCGAGTCCGCCGGGTACTGGGTGCGCAGGTGGTACACCTCCACCCCCGCGCCGGGGTACGGGTAGCGCGAGAGCGACGTCGCCAGGTCGAAGAAGAAGCGCGGCTCCTCGTCGTCTGCGCCCTGCAACAGCTGCGTCCCCGCCAAAGGCGATGCGACCGTGAGGATGATGAGCCGCGGCTGGTCCTCCGGACCGGGCTCGACGCGCGCGCGGACGGCCGCGTAGGACGCAATCACCCCGCCGGCGCTGTGGGCGAGCACCAGGATTTTCCGCTCCGGCGGCAGGCAGCGCGAGAGCCGGTGCAGCCCCGCCGCGAGCCGGGCGCTCAGCGCGTCGCGCTCATCGTAGGGGACCCAACGGAAGAGGTAGACGCCGGCGGGGTCCATCAGCGACAGGCGCGGGATGAGGCGCTCCCACTCCGGGCCATCGCCGAAGACGCCGGGGACGAGCACCAGCGCCGGCCCGGTGCCGCCGGGGTGAACGGCCTCGCAGCCCTGCGCCGCGCCGTCGAGCGGCGTGCGCGTGAAGCGTGCGCGGTAGTCGCGCGGGGCGGCGGAGGCGTCCACTTCGAACCAGCCGGAGAGGTTCAGTCTCTCCGCCACCTGCAGCGGCAGCGTCGCGCAGCCCGCGGACAGCCCCAAGGCCCCTGCGGCAATCGCTCTCCAACCGGCGCGCATGTCACGAAGGTTCGTCCGGGGGAGGGGCCGCGGAAGTGGCGCGCGGTCGAGTGCTTGGCAGGCGACAGTGATGTGGCGGCGCGTGGGTCCGCGCGTGAACAGCGCGCCCGGGCGTCAGTGGCTTGGGCGGCGGCCGAGAGGCCTGCTATCCCAGTGCGGCCATGACTCGCTGTCGGCTCGCTTGGGTGTCGGTGATTGCGGCCTTTGCCTCCGCGTGCGCGGCCATCCCGCTCACCTCGGTCAATTACCCGCGCCGCGCCGACGAACGCGCCCGTTGTCTGATGGTATTTCTCCCCGGCGCGGGCGATGTCGGCCGGGCGTTCGAGGCCGAGGGCTTTGTTCAGCTCGTCCGGGACAGCGGGCTCTCGGTGGACCTCGTCGCAGCGGACGCGACGTTCGCGTACTACGGCAAGAAGGCGGCGTTTGACCGCATCCGCTTGGACGTCGTGCAGCCCGCGCGCGCGAAGGGCTACGCGCAGACGTGGGTGGCCGGCATCTCCATGGGCGGGATGGGCGCGCTGCTCTTTGCGCGGAAGGAGCCGGAGCTGGTCGACGGCGTGGTGGCGTTCGCGCCGTATCTGGGTGACCTGGATTTGCAGCGCGAGATTGAAGCCTCCGGCGGGTTGGTCTGGTGGTCTCCGCCCGCGGGGGCGCTTCACAATTATCAGAGAGATCTCTGGCGGTGGCTCAAGGAGCTCTCGGATGGCTCGCGCCGCAGGCCGTCGCTGTATCTCGCCTACGGCGAACAGGATGGGATGTCTCCGGCCCACCGCGCGCTGGAGCAGGCGCTCCCGCAGAACCGCGTGTTTCACGCGCCCGGCGGTCACGAGTGGCCGGTGTGGCGTGCCTTGTTCGCGCGCTTCCTCAAGGACTCGGACTTCGCACGCAAGTGCGGGCCGGCGCCGGCGGAGCCGCTGCCGCCGGTGGGACTGGCGCCGCAGTCAGGACGCGGGGGCTGAGCGTCGGGCTGGCTTCAAGGCGATGCTCGGGATGGCGCGGCCCCTGCACACGCCGCCGTCATGCGATGCGTCTGGATGGGATGTCTGGTCCTGGCGACGGGCTGTGCAGCGCCGGTTCAGCTGGGGATGGCGCGAACGCTCACGCCGGGGAAGTGGCAGGTGGCGGTGGCGGGCGGAGCCAGCACGGATCTCGGCCGCCAGGCGGGCGTATCTCCTGCGGCGCGGGGATCCCTTCGGGTGGGCGTGGAGGACGGGCTGGAGGTTGGGCTCACTGCTCGCCCCGTCACGGTGGAGGCAGATGCGAAGGTCGAGGTGCTCCGTTCATCCTCGGAGGAGCGGGGCGTGGATGTCGCGGTCGTCGTGTCTGGCGGCTATGGCGCGGTTGACGCTTCGGGTGGTGACATTCTGGGGGTGAGCTACCACGGGCCTCTGCTCGGCGTGGCCCCCGTCCTCGGGCTCAACGTTGGTGTGGGCCACCAAGTCGTCTTCTCGCCGCGAGCCGGGTTCCATTGGTTGCCGGCCATGGGCAGCGGCACCGTCCTGGCGACGGTCGGGGCGACCTTTGGCGTGGTGTTCCGCTTCGAGCGGTTTCTCCTCGAGCCTTTCATCGCCTATGCGCAGGACTTTGCGCCCAACGGCGGCAGCCTCCAGCTTCACCAGGTGGATGGAGGTCTCGCTGTGCTTATCGGGGCGCCCTGAGCTCACGTCGGAGCGAGCAGCTGGTGCGAAGGCAGCTTGGACAGGGGGACGCGGGTTCTGCGCTTCAGCCGTCCGTGCGCCGGCGCGGAGATGAGGCGCGACGCCAGCGCGAGGGTCAAACATCCCTGAGGGAGACGGGGCACGCGGGATAGGAATGGGCGGCTGCCGGCGGGCGCCCGCCGGCAAGCGCGACCGGGAACGCTTCGTTCGAAGTCCCCTTCGCTGCCCACTGCTGCGCTCCCCAAGGTGTTTCTCGGCGGCGCTCCTGTTGGCTGGAGCTGTCCCCGCGAAAGGCCAGGTTTGGCTCCGGTCTATAGGACTCCGAGTGTGTTCTCCCGCGAGCGGGTGGTTCACCAAACTAGAAGTGTGGAACTCTAGTTATATGGATCTAACTAGAGTTCCACACTTTCCCTTGCCAGTGTCCGCAGCCTCCGCAACTGCGCACTCGTAGTGAATATCTGCCGCCTCCGAAGGCGAAGCACGGGACAGCTCCAGCCAACCCATCAGGCCGGCCTGGACTCACCTCGGGGAGTGCTGGAGTGGGCGGCGAAGGGGACTTCGAACGAAGCGCTCCCGGTCGCGCTTGCCGGCGGGCGCCCGCCGGCAGCCGCCCATTCCTATCCCGCGTGCCCCGTCTCCCTCAGGGATGTTTGGCCCTCGCGCTGGCGTCACGCCTCATCTCTGCGCCCGCGCACGGACGGCTGAAGCGCAGAACCCGCGTCCCCCTGTCCAAGCTGCCTCCGCGCTGAGAGCGCGTTCCAGCTCCGCGCGGCGCCCGGACGGAGAATCCTCCTCGCCTCAACGCTGAACGGCGTGGATCCACGAAACCAGCTTCGGAACGACGGAGGGCTGCACCGTCTTCGGCAGGGTTGCGTACTCGGAGACGGCGCCGGTGGTGGCGGCTTGCAGGACGTGGTTCATCCCAGGTACCTCCTGCACCTCCGCCGCGGGGTTCCCCATGAGCGTCCGCCGGAGCACCGGCAGGTTCAGGTCGCTGGGGACCTGGACGTCCAGGCTCCCTCCCAACGCGAGCACGGCGCAGCGGACCTTCGCCAGCGTGGGGGCCGGGTCGTAGGCCGCGAACGCGCGGAACCAGCGCGTCTCCATCCTCCAGCGCTCCGCCTTGACGAACGCCTCCCGCGCGGCGCAGGGGGCGGGGCAGAGCGTGGCCAGCTCCTCCTCCATCGAAGACAAGTCCTTCCCCACGCGCAGCAGCTGCAGCGCGTGGGGAAGGACGCGGAGCGCTCGGGCCGTGTCGTCCGCGGCTTTGCCCTCCGCCTTGCTCACCCGCTCCACCTGGGCCAGCAGCAACTCCGCCAGCGGCTGCCCCGGCGCGGCGAGCAGGACGATGAACCTCACGTCTGGCTCTCTCGCGGCGACCATCGGCGCGACGAGCCCTCCCTCGCTGTGACCGATGAGGCCCAGCCTTCGCGTGTCCACATCCGGCCGCGCACGCAGGAAGCGGACCGCCGCCTCCACATCCGTGGCGAAGTCGGCGGTGGTGGCCGCGAGGAAGTCGCCAGTGGACTGCCCCACCCCGCGGTCGTCAAACCGCAGCGTGGCGATGCCGCCGCGGGCGAGCCCGTGCGCGAGCTGCTCGAACAGACGGAAGCCGAAGATGTTCGCGTCGCGGTCTTGCGGCCCTGAGCCGGAGATGAGCACGGCCACCGGCGGCCGGCTGACGCCCTTGGGGCGCGTCAGCGTACCGGCCAGCGTGAGCGCCCCCTGGTTGAACCGCACGTCCTCCTCCTCGAACCCCTCTCCCCCGAGCGCGCGAGCCACCGGCGGCCGGACGCCGCGCTCGAGCCGGAAGGGCGCGCTCGCCCCTCCCTGTCGGAACGCGCCCACCAGGGTCGAGCCCTCGACGGTCCCGTCAAGGAACGCGGGCTGCCCGTCAGGCAGGAGCACGCGGAGCACCACCTTCGCGCCGCGCCGCTCGACGAAGTGAAGCGGCTGGTCCCGCAGCCCCTGCTCGCGCACGTCGATGGTCCCGGAGTCTTCGGTGAAGCGCGCGTCCAGGCCAATCTTCCGGGGCCCGGCTTCCAGCGCGCCGTGCCAGTCCCCGGCGAGGGAGACGGGAGGCTCGTTCGGCCCCGTTGAGGTCCCCGTCGTCGCGCAGGCCAGCAACGCTCCGGAGAGAGACAACACCCAGCGCTTCCAACGCATATACAGCCTTCCTTTCCCGCTCAAAGCGGGTCTGCCACATCGCGGGTTGATCCCGTTCGCGTCGAGCGTTGCGCCGTCAGGCGCACAGTCGAGACGTCGGCAGTGCTCTCGAAACGTGGCTCATGGGCCGCTTCGTTCTTGCTCGAAACACAGCGGCAGAGTGCCGCGCGTGGGTTTGCGCCACCTCTCGACTATGCGCCTGACGGCGCAACGCTCGAGGCGAGCGGGGGAGGTTCGCTCACGGTTGCGCTCTAAGGCACGAGGGCGAGCACCACTTTGGACAGCACCTCCGCGGCCACCAATCCGCCGAGGAAAGAGAAGACGAGTCGTGGGCCCTTGATGCCGCTGGCCGTCCGGTAGCCGAGTACCAGCATGGCGATGGCGATGCCGATGAGCGGCAGGATGGCAGCTGCAGACAAAAGCAGCCGGTGCAAATGACCGAGGGGGAGCCCGTCCTGCAGCGCCTTCGGATCGAACGGTGGGACGAAGAGCGCGGTGACGAGGCCGGTGAGTGTCAACGGAATCCGCGCCAGCCCCACGGCGGCGAACATGTCCACCGCGCGCGTTCCGCGTCCGCCCGCCCGGGCCGCCGCCCAGAAGACGAGGGCCGACAGCGGCCAGGCCACCGCCAGCTCCATCAGTGCGCGGGGAGGTGGGACGGCGTGCGTGCCCTGATGCACGTCCAGGGTGCCATCGAAGTGCACGCCGGCGCTGGCCAGGAAGAGCCCCGCGCCCGCCGCCGCCAGGCTCAAGCCCAGCGAGACGCCGGTGCCCAGACGCTCCAACGGATTGAACAGCCAGCCGAGCACCACAGCGGACCGCGCCGACCCCGGTGGCTTGAGCGCGCCGAGCAGCTGCTCGCCTTCCGCGGGGGTGATTTTGCCGCTGGAGACCAGCTCCAGAATCCTCTCGCGAGACGTCGTCATGGGCCCAGCTCCTTCAGCCGCTTCGTCGCTTCCTTCACCGTGAGCTCTCCACGGGCGAGCGCGTCCAGCACCTTCCGCCGCTGCGTCTCCGCGTCCGCGCCGTCGGCTGCCAGGTGCGCGATGACGTCATCCAGCCGCGCCCGGACGGTGGGGTAGCTCTGTTTCCGGAGCTTCCCCAGGTCCTTGAGGCTGCCGGCGCAGCGCACGAAGTCGGCGACGAACTCCAGCTCCTCGCGCGGGAGCTTCAGCAGGGCCGGGAGGGTGAACTTACCCTCCAGCTGCATGGCGCAGCCGGGACAGGAGAGCCGCGTCACCTCAAGCGAGGTGCTGCATGCGGGACACGCGTTGGGCAGGTGGGACATGTCGAACCTTCATCAAGATATGCAGGTCCGACTTAATAAAATCAAGTCTCGACTAAATATTATGAACCAAGCAGCGAAATATCAGCCCCTTACCGCTTCTGAAGCCGCTGCATCCGCTTCTTGATGAGCTCGCGCTTGAGCGGGGACAGGTAGCTCACGAAGACGCGGCCATCGAGGTGGTCAATCTCGTGCTGGAAGACGTGGGCGAGCCGGCCCTCGGCGTCTTCCTCGTGCCACTGCCCGGCCTTGTCCTGGTAGCGCACGCGCACCTTGGCGAAGCGGGGGCAGAGGTCCCACTCCTCGGGGACGGAGAGGCAGCCCTCCTCCAGCTCCACCTCTTCGCTGGTGCTGAGCACCTCGGGGTTCACAATCTCGAAGAACGTCCCGTCCTCCCGGCCGACGAGGGCGACCCGGGAGGAGTCCCCAATCTGGTTGGCGGCGATGCCAATGCCCTGCGCCACGCGGACGGCCTCCAGCATGTCGGCCAGCAGCGCCTCCAGGCCGGGACCGAAGTCGGTCACGGGGCGGGTGGGGGTGGTGAGCACCTTCGAGGGCCAGATGACAATGTCGCGCGCCACGCGCCAGAGCAAAGCCGCCTTCGCGGCCGAATGCACGCGCGCCGTGTCAGGCCTTGGCGGGCTTCACCGGGAGCCGGTGCTGGCCGGCGCGGCAGCCCCACCGCGCCGCTCCAGCGCAGGTCCTGCACGTGGATGGGCGCGCCGCTGCTCATGCTCACCGCCTGGGCGGGCACGTCGCAGAGCGGCTCCACCGAGACTTGCCAGCCGTCTTCGCCCAGCTCCAGCAGCACGCGGGGCAGCGCCAGGCTTAACGTGCGGGCCACGGGCGGTGCGGCACGGCGCTGGCGCATAGGCAGCGGCGGAGGCAGCCAGTAGATGACCTCTGGCCCCACCTCCTCCGGCTCCTCCTCAATCGGCGCCTGCGCCAGGAGCGTGAGGTAGGACGCAATGAAGGACACGCTGCCAATCGACATCAGGACGAAGACGTCGGGAGCCATCGCACACCGCCCATCCCCGAAGAGTGCCAGCCGTCGCGGGGCGCGGCTTACGACACCGCGCGGCCTACGGAGGTTCCGTCGCCCCCGTCACCTCGTCACCCCCGTCGCCCCGTCGCCCCCGTCGCCCCCGTCGCCCCCCGTCGCCCCCCGTCGCCCCCCGTCGCCCCCGTCACCTCGTCACCCTCGTTCGCGTCGAGCGTTGCGCCGTCAGGCGCATAGTCGAGACGTCGGCAGTGCTCCCGAGGCTTGGCTCATGGGCCGCTTCGGTCTGCTCGAGACAAACCGGCC
>JBGART010000063.1:0-46186 GCA_044230055.1 Myxococcaceae bacterium
GTCGGCAGTGCTTCCGGAGCTTGGCTCATGGGCCGCTTCGGTCTGCTCGAAACAAACCGGCAATGTGCCGTGCGGGGGTTTGCGCCACCTCTCGACTATGCGCCTGACGGCGCAACGCTCGAGGCGAGCGGGGGAGGCACCTGACTGAGAACAGCTGTTCCTCCGGCGAAATGGCCGGCCAGGGCCGGTTTCCCCCCTCGAGGCGAGCGGGGGTGGCGCCTGACGGCGCGGGAACAGCTGTTCCTCCGACGAAATGGCCGGCCAGGGCCGGTCTCCTCCTCGAGGCGAGCGGGGATGCGCCCGACTGAGAAGAGCTGTTCCTCCGACGAAATGGCCGGGTACCCCCTCGAGGCGAGCGGGGGGCCCTCTTGGCCCCGCTCAGATACCCGCGCCTATCGCCAGGCGGACGGACGGCGCGACTCCTGAGCTCGAGCGCTTCTCGTTCGCCGACGCGAGGTGCTGGTAGTTGAGACCCAGGCCCAGCGAGAGGACCCAGAACTGGCGCCAGACAAAGGTGTAGCCCCCCTCCACGCCGAGGGACACTCCGCTGGCGGAGACGCCTCCCTCTTCCTCGGCGATGCGGCCCTGCACGTAGCCGAGCCCCGCACCGACGAAGTACGCCTCAGGCGCGGTTCGGTATGGGTACCACCTGCCGCCTGCCTCCACCCCCGCGGCGATGACGCCATCGGAGAGGCGAAGGCTGATGGTCGGCCCCAGGTAGAGGGAGACCATCGGCAGGAGCCGGAGCTCATACTCCAGCGCCAACGCCTGCCCTTTCAGGGCCAAAGGCAACGGGTGAATCGTCAGCACGTGGCGGAGGCGCCCGCTCGGCTCCTCCACGCGCGGAGCGGCCTCCTCCACCGTTGGCGGGGCCGGCGCCTGCACTTCACGCACGGGCTGAGGCGCAGGCGCGTCCGGCGGGGGCTGGGGCTTGGCCTCCTTGCCCGCGGTGAGCCCCTCCCAGGCCGCGTCCAGGCTTGCGGCTGCGACGGACGGCGCAGCGGGCGGCAGCATCACCGGCGGATACCGCGGCCACACCTGGGCGGCGCACAGGCTGCTCCAGGCCCAGAGGGCGCACGCCGCCAGCGACACAGCGGGGAAACGCGTCATCGGCACTCCTCGTCGTCGCACCTGAGGCCCTCGGTAGCGAACTCCCGCGGAGCCAGCAAGCCGAACGTGAGGAGCGCGCCACCCGCGCGCGACAGAAAAAAAGCGGCCCCGCCAACTTCGCGGGGCCGCAGCAGACGCCTACACGAGCGACTACTTCACGAGGGCCGGCGACAGAATGGTCACCTCGCGCGCCACCTTCTCGTCGCCGTCGTTGATGAAGGACGCGCGGACCTCGGTGCCGGCCTTGTAGTCATCCAGCTTCACCGCCTGCCCGTGGTACGTGACCAGCGTGGTGTCCTTCACATCCAGCTTGTGATCCACGCCCGCGCTGTCACGCAGCGTGAGCTGGCTGCCCAGCGTGGACTTCAGCGTACCGGTGAGCGTGCCGGCAGCCATCGCGTCCACCGCATCCTTGCGCTCCTCCTTGTTCAGGTCGTTCTCCGCCTTCGCCAGATCCTGGCGCTCCTGGGCGACGTTTTCGCGCTGATCCGCGATCTTCTCGCTCGCCTTCGCGTCGACCTCCGCCTTCTCCTTCGCGGCATCCGCGCGGATGTCGGCGATCTTCTCGTTCGCCTTCTGTTGCGTGCGCACCAGGTCGGTCCGCTCCTCGCGGACCTCCTCCGCCTTGTTCATCTTGCACCCGACGCCGAGGGAGAGCCCGGCGAAGGCCACTGCCGCAAACAGGAGCTTGTTCATGTTGAACCCTTTCGTTCCGCGCCGGGGAAACACCCAGCTGGTTGGCGGAAACCTGCGACCTCGGGCCACCCCCGGGAAGGGGTTGCGCGACGCGAAAGGAGTGCACAGGGGAAGCGAGCGGGCGGGCGCTTTCGTTAAATCAGGAGCCCGCGTCCGCGCAGAGCGGCGCGCCGCGCTTGGCCCAGATGGCCACGCGGCGCCGCTCTTCCAGCGTCGGCTGCGAGCTGCTGATGGGCGGCGGCATGTTCTTCAGGTCCCAGATGCGGAACTTCACCCGCGCCGCCCTCGCGAACGCGCCCGCGCCTCCATCCGGCTGCGCATACATGTCCAGCCGGAAGGTCCCATCGTTGCTCCCGTCGTGGGTGGCGCCGTGGCAGTTGTCGAGGCAGGTCCGGTCGAGGATGGGCTTCACCTCGTCGCAGTAGTACGGGGTGGAGGCGTCCAGATCCGGGTCCGGCTCTTCGCTTGCGTCTGGGGGCTCGCGCCGAAGGCAGAGCTTCTTGCCGCCGGCGCCGGTCACGCAGTCATGGGTGCTGGGGCAATCCGCGGGCCCGGCGCACTCCGGGGTGCCGCCTCCGCAGTCGCACGCGCAGAGGGTGAAGGCGAGGAGAGCGAGCAGGCGCATGAGCGCCGCGTTCTAGTTCTGCGCGCCGCCCATGATCCAGTCCGAGATGGTCTGTGCCTCCGCCGGCTGAGGCGCGGCGCCATTGCTCAGGCCGGTGGTGCCGCCTGGCATCGCGTTGCCGCACTTGGCGCCGGCGTTCGTCACTTTGAGGTAGAGCTGGCTGGCCATCGGGTTGCCCGGGGTGACCCGCATCCGCCCGGCCACCACGCCACACGCGCCGCCAGAGGTCCCGACGTTGACCAGGGCGTTGCGCGGGTTCCCCGCCGCCGTGAGGTCCAGGTTCCCGCTCAGCGTTCCTGGACGGTGGCAGGCCCCGTTGCAGCGGCTGTTGAAGATGAGCTGCACCGCAGCGAAGGGAACGCCGGGCGTCCCCGAGTCCACGCCCGCGTCGCGCACGCCCGAGTCCGGAGACCCAGCGTCCGTTCCGGCGTCGGTTCCGGCGTCGGCGCTGCTGGTCCTGCAGTACGGCGCGCCCGCCAGCACCCAGCGCGAGAGCACCAATCGCCCCGCATCCGGGATCTGCAACACGGGGTTGGCCATGAGATCCAGCAGCGGCGGCATGGGGTTGCTGGGCGTCTCCGCCACGCGGCGCTTCACGTTGATGGCCTGCGCATACGCGCCGCCGCCGCCATCCGGGCCCGCGTAGTAGTCCAACCGGAAGTCAGCGCGGCCGCTGTTGCGAGTGTCCTGCCCGTGGCAGGAGGACACGCAGTACTGGTTGAGCAGCGGCGCCACCTCGGTGCAGTAGTACGGCGTCGCTCCCGCGTCGGGCGTGCCGGCGTCCGGGGTGGGCGGCACGTACCTCGAGGGGAACGTCACCTCGCAGATCTTCACGCCCGGCGAGGGACCCGCCACGCAGCGGTAGAAGTCCGGGCACTGCGAGTCTTCGGAGCACGGCTGCCCCTGGAAGTCGTTGTCGAGCAGCACACAGCTGGCAAGTCCAATGAGCCCGGATACGGCGAAGGTGAAGCGAAGATTCCGCATTCGGGGGTCCTTCTGCGCCTCGTCTAGAAGTGAAAGGTGAGGCTTGCGCGTTCAGCGATGGGCTGGGGCAGCAGCTCCAACGCCACGCCGTACGCGAACGTCGCCACCGCGAGCGCAAAGAAGACGTTCGCGGTGGAGGCGGATTGGCGAGCCGCCTCGACGGCGCGCTGCGAGTCGTACGCCGCGCGCATGGTTTCGGCCCGCTTCACCTCGCCCTGGGCCCAGTAGCCAAAGCCCATCCCGGTGGCCATCAGCACGCCGCCCACCACGAACATGTACCGGGAGCGCGTGGAGCGGCCGACGTCCTTGGCGATCCGCTCCATGCTGAGTGGCGCGTCAGCGGCCTCGGGGACCGGCTTGGCGACCGGCGCCGGGGGGGGCTTGGCCTTCGTCCGCCGCTCCTGGGCGAACGCCGGCCCTGACGCAGAGAGCACGCCCATCAACGCGACAGCCGAGAGCTTCGCTGTGTAGGGGGTCATGGGGACAGGGACTATAGCCGCGGGGGTCAGCAAGGCGGATGCCCGGCGGGTGCCTACATCTGCTCCTGCGGCGTTCCGGCCGGTTACCTCGCTGAGCCTGCGGCACCGTCGCTCCATCTGGAGGTGCGCGCATGCCGCTCTCCTCGTGCCGGGAGGTCAGGTGCGTTGACAGGGTCAAACCTGCCCTGTATCCCGCGCGCAGCCATGAAGCTGTGGGTCAACGGAGAAGAGCGGGAGCTGGCAGACGAGCTCACGGTGACGGAGCTGCTGCAGACCCTGGGCATCCCGCGCGACCGCGTGGCCGTCGAGATCAACGCCGAGGTCGTGCGCAAGGCCCTCCACCCTGAGCGCCGGCTGGTCGCCGGGGACCGGGTGGAGATTGTGACGTTCGTGGGCGGCGGGTAGCGCGCTCAACAGAGGGGAGAAGTCATGGCAGCTGTGGACGCGCCACTCACGATCGCCGGGCGGGGGTTCTCCTCCCGGCTCATCATCGGCACCGGGAAGTACCCCAGCTTCGCCGTGATGAAGCAGTGTCACGAGGCGTCTGGAGCGGAGATGGTGACCGTCGCGGTGCGGCGGCTTGACCTGACGGCGAAGGGCGAGGCGTCGCTGCTGCACTGGATTGATCCGAAGATGGTGCTGCTGCCCAACACCGCCGGTTGCTACACGGCGGATGAAGCCATCCGCACCTGCCGGCTCGCGGAGGAGCTGGGGATGAGCAAGTGGGTGAAGCTCGAGGTGCTGGGCGACGAGCGCACGCTCTTCCCCGACGTCGAGGAGACGGTGAAGGCGGCGCGCATCCTCGTGAAGGAGGGCTTCACGGTGCTCCCGTACACCAGCGACGACCCGATCACCGCGCGGAAGCTGGAGGACGCGGGCTGCGCGGCGGTGATGCCGCTGGCTGCGCCCATCGGCAGCGGGCTGGGGATCCGCAACCCGCACAACCTGCGTCTCATCCGCGAGAAGGCGAAGGTCCCGGTCATCGTCGACGCGGGCGTGGGCACGGCGTCCGACGCCGCGGTGGCGCTGGAGCTGGGGGTGGACGCCGTGCTGATGAACACCGCCATCGCCGGTGCGAAGGACCCGGTCCGGATGGCCCACGCGATGCGGAAGGCGGTGGAGGCCGGGAGAGACGCGTTCCTGGCCGGGCGAATCCCGCGCAAGGCGTACGGCTCCGCGTCCAGTCCGATCGATGGGCTCGTCGAATAGCGCGGCCCTCCCGGCGCTGCTGATCATCACCGACTGGGCGCTGGGCGAGGCTGTGCTGTTCGACAGGCTCCGCGCGGCGCTGGAGGTGAGCCCGCGCATCGCCGTGCAACACCGCCACCCGGGTGTGACCGCGCGGCAGTTGCTGGCGGAGGCGCGACGAGTTGCGGCGCTCTGCGCGCGGAGCGGCAACCCGCTGTTCGTCAACGGGCGGCTCGATGTGGCGCTCGCTGTGGGGGCGCACCTGCATCTGCCGGCGCATGGGTTGCTCCCGGTGGATGCGCGGGCGCACCTGCCGGAAGACCGGATGATCAGCTGCGCCGCGCATGACGAGGCGGAGGCCCGGGAGGCGCGTGGGGCCAGCTTTGCGCTGGTGAGCCCTGTGTTTAGCCCGCTCTCCAAGCCGGAGGACCGCCGCGCGCCGCTCGGCGTGGAGGGGTTTCGGAAGATCGCCGCGGTGCTCCCCTGCCCTGCGTTTGCGCTGGGCGGGATTGACGCTCGCGGCGCGGCGGCGCTCGGCCCGGTGGGCGTCGCGGTGATCGGCGCGGTGCTGCACTCGGAGACGCCGGCGGCTGCGGCGGCGGGGTTGCTGAAGGCCCCCCCGTTAGCGTCGAGCGTTGCGCCGTCAGGCGCATAGCCGAGACGTCGGCAGTGCTCCCGAAGCTTGGCTCATGGGCCGCTTCGGCCTGCTCCGAACAAGCCGGCAAAGTGCCGTGCGTGGGTTTGCGCCACCTCTCGACTATGCGCCTGACGGCGCAACGCTCGAGGCGAGCGGGGGTGGCGCCTGACGGCGCGAGAACAGCTGTTCCTCCGACGAAATGGCCGGCCAGGGCCGGTATCCTCCTCGAGGCGAGCGGGGGAGGCGCCTGACGGCGCGAGAACAGCTGTTCCTCCGACGAGATGGCCGGCCAGGGCCGGTTTCCCCCTCGAGGCGAGCGGGAGGCGCCTGACGGCGCGAGAAGAGCTGCTCCTCCGACGGGCCGGTTTCCCCCTCGAGGGCGAACGGGGGTGGCGAACGGGGCAGCTCTTCGTGGGGGCGCTCCGCTATGCTGCGCGGCGCTTGAACGCCCCTCTCATCACGGACCTGCGTCCGCTCGCGCTGGGAGAGCTGATCGACCGCGGCGCGCGGTTCTGGCGCGTGCACTGGAAGGCGCTCTTTAGCCTCTACCTGCCCTTTCAGCTCGCGCTCTACTCCCTGATGAAGCTGTACATGCTGACGGTGATGCGGTGGTGGCCGCACGCGCTGGGCGGCAAGCGGGCGTTGGAGCTCACCCGGAGCGACCCGTTCGCAGTGCTAGGGGACATGGCCCGCGCCTACTCGCTCGCCGCACCCACGCTCTTCGCCTACTGGTTGGTCGCGTCGCTCGCCGCGCTGGCCAGCAGCCGCTTCATCGCCAGCCGATTTCTCGGTGAGGCGGTGACGGTCCGGGAGAGCGTGTCGCGAATGCGCGAGCGAGGCGGGGCGCTGGTGTTGGCGACGCTGGCCATGGGGTTGTGGGGAAGTGCGGTGGGGTTGGCGGCGTCCGTCCCCGGCGTGGGCCTGATGGTCGCGGGGGCGCTGGCGTCCTCCGCCACGAAGGCGGCCATCCTGCTCATCATCCTCGGCGGGTTCTGCATCCTCTTCGGTTGGCTGGGGGCGCTGCTGTGGTGGGTGCTTCGGTTTCTGCTGGTGAGCCAGGTCCTGGCGATGGAGCCGGTCCCTGTGAGGCAGGCGCTGCGCCGCGCGGGGGAGCTGGTCTCTGGCAGGGTGGGACCGGGCTTCCTCGGGCGGGTGGTGATCCGCGCGACGGTGTTGGTCACGGCCACGGTGGTGCTGCTCTTCACCGCACAGTTCCTCACGAGCATTCCCCAGCTCATCCTGCAGCTCATCTACGCCAACCCGTTTGACCCGGAGCACGCCGACTACGCGGCCATCCCGCAGGTCCTGCTGGTGCCCGCGGAGCTGCTGCAGGTCCTGGCCCAGGCGCTCTTCACGCCGCTGTACGCTGCCATCTTCGCGGCCTTCTACGTCGACCAGCGGGTGCGGCAGGAGGGACTGGACCTGCGGCTGAAGCTGGCCGCAATCGTCAAAGGCTCCGCGGCGTGAGCCTCATCGCCCTCGGGGTCGCGGCAGTGCTGGGCGCGGCTCCGTGTGAGGATGTCCCCGCGGCGCTGCTGCCGCTGCAGGCGGCGCGAACTGAGGCAGAGGCCCGGCAGGCCATCACCGCGCTGGGCATGCGACTCCACACGCCGTTGGAGCTGGGCGGTGAGCCCTGGCAACAGCTGGTGAGCCTCGCGCAGGAGCGACTCCCTGCGGCGTGCGCGCTCAGCAGGGGCGCCCAGCCGCCGGCGCCGGCTCCGGCGAAGCTGGCGGAGATCCTGGCGCGCGAGGAGTTCGCCAATGCCCGCGGCGGACGGCTGGCGGCCCTGAGCCGGCTCATCGAGCGCTGGCTCAGCCGGCTGTTCGGAACCCGCGGCGTGGGCGTCTTCAACGAAGCGGTGCGGGTCGCCGTCCTCGCGCTGGCGTTCGCCCTCGTCATCGCCGGGGCGCTGCGGGTGTGGCTGTGGCGGCGGCGCGGCGTACGCTCGATGGAAGCGGCTTCGGAAGTCCCGCTGCCCAGCGGCTTGCGCCCGTCGACGGAGCACCTGGCGGCCGCTCGGAGCGCGCTGGAGACTGAACCGCGGGAGGCCCTGAGGCAGGGGCTTCTAGCGCTGCTCTCCGCGCTGGAACGACGAAGCTGGGCCCGCCCTGACCGGGTTCGCACCAACCGCGAGCTGGCCCTGGAGCTGCCGCGGCGAGGCGCGCCCGAGGAGGTGACCCGGCAGGTGAACGGGCTGATGCGCGAGTACGACGCCGCCTTCTACTCGCTGGACCCCGTGGAACCGCAGCGCGCATCCCGCTTCGTCTCGGACGTGGAAGTGCTGCAGCGCGCGCTCACCGAAAGGCCGGCATGACGCGCGCCGGCTGGCTCCTCTGCGGCCTGCTGTTGGCCCTGGCCATCGTCCTCGCCGCGTTGACGGACGAAGGCCAGAGCGCGCCGTCGCCCTACCCGTCCATCCACAACCCCGGCCCGAAGGGGCTCAAGGCGCTGCACACCTACCTCCAGGAGACCGGGCACGCCGTCACGGAGCTGGAGGCGCCGCTCACCTCGCTCCCGCCGGGCACGCGCACGCTGGTCATCGCCCAGCCGGACGGGCGAGACATCTCCCGCGATGAGGCGGACGCAGTGAAAGCCTTCCTGCACGCGGGCGGGCGGCTGGTCTACCTCGCGCCGGAGCAGCGGGGACAGCGGGCGATGAGCGAGCTGCTCTCGCTCTACTCCGATGGCCTGGATCTCCCGCCGTCTGCTTTCCTGAGCGACACGGCGGGCGCGACCGCTACCGTGCTCGCATTGAAACGGCTGGAAGGCGTGCAGACACTGCGCGTGGGCGGTGCGGGAGGGATCGGCTCCAACCTCCACCGCGCGCTCCCCCTGGCGACAGTCTCCGGGATCCCCGTCGCCCTCTACCTGCCGTTCGGCGCGGGCGAAGCGTTCATCTTCCCCGATGCGTCCGTCGCGCAGAACGCGCTCCTCGATGGCGGGGACAATCTGGCGCTCTGGGAGGTGCTGACCGAGGGCGGGCGCACGGTGTTCGCGGAAAAGCACCAGCGGCCGGCGGCGAGCCACGGCCTCCCGGCGTCACTGCTGTGGATCGGCGGGCAGCTGCTGCTCATCGGCGCGCTGTTCGCCGTGGCCGCGGGCGCGCGGTTGGGGCCGCCACGAGGTGCAGAGCCACCCGCGCAGCGCTCCGCGGTGGATTACGTGCAGTCGCTGGCCGCGCTGGCGCAGACTTCGCGCCTTGAGAGCGCGTTGCTGGCCAGCGCCCGGCACCGGCTGCGGCTCTTGCTTCACGATCGGCTTGGCATCTCTCCGGAGCTTCCGGAGGCCGAGCTTCCCGCGGTGATCGCGGAGCAGACCGGCATCCCCGCCACGCGGGTGCAGGCGCTGCTCTCGGCGATGAGGCGCAGCGAGGAGGTGGGCGTCAGCCCCGCCGACTACCACGCGCTCTCTGTCGAGCTCGCGCGACTGGAGCGGGAGCTGATCGGCCGTCGCGCCTGACGGACCTCACGGGACAGTGATCGCGCGGAGCCCCCGGTGGCCGTCGGCCTCCACCCGGAGCAGGACGACGCTCCCGGTGGGCTTGGAGCGCAGGGCGTCGACGAGATCCTTTGAGCTCCGAATGGCCCGTCCCCCCGCTTCGAGCACGCGCATCCCCGGGGCCAGGCCCGCGCGGTCCGCGGGAGAGCCCGGGGTGACGGCGGCGACCAGCGCCCCGCTCGCGCCGCGGCCGAGCTCAGGCGGCGGGTCCTCCACCGCCAGGCCCAGGCGCCCGTTCTCGGCGCCCGCGTTCTGACGCTCCTGCAGCTTCTTGCGCGCGGCGACGCCTTCGAGGTCCGGTCGTTCGCCCAGCTTCACCTTGATCTTCCTCTCCGCCCCCTTGCGAAGGATCTCGAGCACCACCACATCCCCCGGATGGTGGAGCGCGATACCGCGGGTGAGCTCCTGCCCATGCTTTAGCGGGCTGTCATCCAGCTCCACCACGACGTCGTCTGCCTGCAACCCGGCGCGCTCTGCGGGTGAGCCGTCCGCCACGTCGGTAACCACCGCGCCGGTGCGCCGCTCCACCCCAAGGGCACGGGCGAGCTCCGGCGTGAGATCTTGCAGCGTCATCCCCAGCCAGCCGCGGCGCACCTGTCCGCGCTCCAGCTGTGGGAGCAGCACCTGCGCCAGCTTCGACGGCACCGCGAAGCCGATGCCGGCACCGCCGACGATCGCTGTATTGATGCCGACGACTCGGCCGCTGAGGTCGAAGAGCGGGCCGCCGGAGTTGCCCGGGCTGATCGCCGCGTCGGTCTGCAGGAAGTCATCGTAGGGCCCGGCCCGGATGTCCCGCGCCTTCGCGGAGAGGATGCCCGCGCTGACGCTGGAGGCGAGCCCGAACGGGTTGCCGATGGCCACCACCCAGTCCCCCACCCGCAGCGCGTCCGAGTCGCCCAGCGCCACCACCGGCAGCGCGCCCTCCACCTTTTTCAGCTGAAGGAGCGCCAGGTCCGTCAGCGGGTCCTGCCCCAGGACTTCGGCCTCGTAGGACCGGCCATCATCCAGCTTCACCCGGATGGAGGTTGCTCCGTCCACCACGTGGCTGTTGGTGAGCACCCGTCCCTCAGGAGCGACCAGGAAGCCGGAGCCAGCGCCCTGTCGCAGCTCAGGCGAGGGCATGAGGAACGGCTCCATCCCTCCCTCGGTGGAGAGCTCCACCGGGAAGCGCGCCGTCACCTCGACGTTGACCACCGCGCCTTTGACCGAGTCGACAAGGGGAGCGAAGGACGGGGGTGGATCCGAGAGCTCCAGCGGGGGTGGTGGCGCCGCGCGCTCGGCGGGCTGCTGCGCCTGGAGCGGTGGCGGCGGCGGCGCGGATTGTTCCGGCGCCGGCCGGTCGCACGCCAGGGTGCTGAATGCTGCACAGCAGGTGAACCAGAGTCGAAGGCGCACGGTGAAGCTCCCTCCCCGAGGAGAGATGGGTCGGAGAGTGGGCAGTTCACACCCCCGCCAGCCCGGCGCGCCGCGCGCTGGAGACCTCGGCCGCCGGAGGTTAACGGAGGCTCAATGCACGGCCCCTAGGCTCCCTGACAGCTCGGGAGCCGCGGTCCCCGTAGAGCCAGAGGCACAGCTTGATTCGTCTCCGTCTGACCGATGGCACCGCGCTTTGAACCCTCTGCGGCGCCCACCGTTCGCGTCGAGCGTTGCGCCGTCAGGCGCATAGTCGAGACGTCGGCAGTGCCTCCGAAACTGGGCTCATGGGCCGCTTCGCTCCGCTCGAAACAGACCGGCAAAGTGCCGTACGTGGGTCTGCGCCACCTCTCGACTATGCGCCTGACGGCGAAACGCTCGAGGCGAGCGGGGGAGGCGCCTGACTGAGAACAGCTGTTCCTCCGACGAAATGTCCGGCCAGGGCCGGTTTCCCCCTCGATGCGAGCGGGGATGGCGCCCGACTGAGAAGAGCTGTTCCTCCGACGAAATGTCCGGCCAGGGTCGGCCCCTCCTCCATGCGAACGGAGTCGGCTACACGGGGTGGCTCACCCCGGCGCTGGCGCGACGTCCAGCGCGGGCGCGGAGACATCGCCCCGCCGGAGCTCCCGCAGCGTCCTCGCGACGTGGCCGCGGATCTCCTCCACGCGGGCATCCCAGCTCTCTTCGAAGATCCGCTGCGCGCGCTCCCGGCTGCAGCCTGCGCCTTCACTCAGCGCCGCTGCCACCTGGCGCGGGTAGTCCTCGCTGCTGGAGGCGATGCGGCAGAGTCCGACCTTGCGGACCTCCGGGATGTCCGAGGAGACGACCTGCAGGCCGGCGGCGAGGTACTCGCGCACCTTGAGTGGGTTGGCGTTGAGGGTCAGCTCGTTGACCTTGAACGGCATCAGCGCAACGTCGAAGCCCTTGCAGTAGCCCGGGAGCTCCTCGTAGCGCTTGCGCCCGAGCAGGTGCACGTTGGGCAAGTCGCGCAGGGACGTCGCGTCCACGTCCGGGGCCACCTTGCCCACCAGGACGACGGAGCCGTTGGGGTACGCGCGGGCGCAGGCCTTGATCGCCTCGAGGTCCACCCACTCGGCCACCAGGCCGAAGAAGCCGATGACCGGCTTGGGCAGCTTCGCCAGCTCCGCGGGAACCTGCGTCTGCGAATCGCACGCGCGGACGAAGTGCCGGAAGTCCACGCCGTGGCGGACGAGGACCGTGTTCGGATTGCTCTTGACCTTGTTCGCGCGCAGCCGCTCCGCGGAGGTGATCACCAGATCCGCCTTGCTCAGCAGCTGCTGCTCCAGCTCCGCGATGTGGCGGCCATTGGTGTCCGCGAACGCGGTGAACTCATCCACGCAGTGGTAGACGACCAGCTCCTCCCCGAGCGTCCCGGACACCGGCGCGGACGCCGGGAGGAACGACCAGGAGATGGGCCGCCTGAAGCGCAGCCGCCGCATGGCGAAGCGGACCTGCGCGGCCAGAAGCTCCCGGTTCACGTTGCGGATGAGCTCGGAGCCGTAGAGCGGCACCGCGAGGGGCGCGAGCACGAACAGGTTCGGCTCCACCTCCTTCACCCCCTCGACCGCGGAGGAGGCGAACGAGCGCAGCTTCTTCCAGAGCCGCTGCAGATCATGCGCGTTCGCCTTCGGCGCGCGGTTGCCAATGCTGTTGACCCAGAGGATCCGGTTGTCCCGCGCCAAAATCCGCATGATGTGCGTCTTCGACAGCGGATCCCCATCCCAGTCGTTCGAGAAGACGACGAGATCTCTCCCCTTCAGCTCATCCAGCCGCTGCATTCGAGCTCCTCCTGAAAGTCATCCCCAACCCGGCATAGATCCGCAAGAGCGCTGGTCCCGCGTCCACCGTCGGCGCCCGCACCCGCCCGCCGGCCACGGCTTGGACCATCCGGTCCGCCAGCGCGTCCGGATCTCCGGCCTTGAACAGGAGCGTCCCCTGCGGACGCTGGGCCACGTCGGACGCCACCACCGGCACACCCAGCGCCAGCGCCTCGCGCACAGAGATGGAGTCGCCGTCAGCCCGCGTGGGCCGCACGAATACGTCGCATGCCCTCAGCGCCGCGAGCGCTTGAGGGTGCGGCAGCTCGCCAAAGGCCTCCAGCTGTTCCTCCACGCCCGCCTCGCGCGCGGCGTCGTGAAGCGCCCCCGGTCCGAAGGCGAACAACCCCACGTCTGGCATACGCGGCCGCACCCGCGCCAGGGCCCTCAGCATCACGTCCCTGCCGTACACCGGCGACGGGTGGTGTGCGTAGGCCACCAGCGGCGCCCGCCGCGCCCTCGCCTCGGCGAAGCCCTCCGGCAGCGGCCCGGGCCTCACGGCGCTGGCGAGGAAGGCCGGGTGGAGCTCCATCCGGTCACCAGGCACGCCAAGAGACACGAGGGACGCGTGAATGGCGGGCGAGACGGGGATGATCCGGTCAAAGCCGGCCAGCGCCACGCGAGCCAGCGCGCGGTGGGTGGCGGACGCGGCGAGGAACGCCGGGATCAACCCGGAGTGCAGCGTGATCGCCTTTCCGCCTCGACCCGGCGCGGTCGCCACCGAGGCCGCCACCAACCACGCTTTCGGGTTGTTGCCGCTGGTGTGCAGATGCAGAAGCCACCCGCTGGCGGCGAAGCGCGCCAAATGCCAGCCGTAGCAGCCGAGCGACGGTGACGGCACGACCTCCGGCGCCGGACCGCGGCCCTTGCCGATGTCGAGCACCTTCGACTCCAGCCCGCGGGCGAGCAGGAAGTCGTGCAACTGCTTCACGTGCACCGCCACGCCTCCGTGGGGAGGCGGGTAGTCCCCGATGAGCAGGATGCGCGGCGCCATGTGCGGCTCTTCAGTGCGCGGTGTTCAGCGCGGGCGGAGGGACGCCCATCTCGCGCTCGTAGCTGGCGATGGGATCCGGATCCTGCCGCAGCACGCGCGCGGGCACACCCGCGACCACCGCCGCTGCCGGGACGTCCTTCAGGACCACGGCGTTGGCCCCCACCACGGCGAAGTCGCCGATGTGGATGTTCCCCAGGATCTTCGCGCCGGCGCCGATGCGCACGTAGTTGCCGAGGGTGGGAGCGCCCGGCAAGCCGGACCGCCCGCCCAGGGTCACGCCCTGCGAGATCAGACAGTGCCGGCCAATGCGCGTGTTGCGGTGGATGACGACGCCAATGCCGCCGTAGCCCAGCGAGCTGCCCTCGCCGATCTCCGCTTCGTGCGGGATGTAACAGTTGTGAAGGTAGAGGTTGGCCCGCCGCAGTACGGCCGGCAGCAACGGGACGCCCAACGCGTCGAGCCTCTTCGCTGCCCGGTACAGTGATAGCGCGCCCATCCCCGTCCCCTCCTCCGTGGCGCGAAAGTAGGTACGCGGGCTGCGGACGGGAAGTCCCCGACGTTTGTCTGGGCCCGGGAGGCCTACGACATGGCGCCAAGGCTCTGACATCCAGTCCGCACCATCCGGGGGGTGGGTCGCCATCGACGTGCTCCTCATGCCTCGGCCGCTTCTCGCACCGCGCGGGCCCGGCGCAGCAGCTGGCCGGGCCGCACGCCGGTCATGTACAGCACCGCCACGTAGCCCACCGCGAACAGCGCGAACGCCAGCGCCAACGGCACCGCCCGCGCGAGGAGGGCCGGGTGCAGATCCGGGAACGGCGCTGGCGCCAGGCTCCGCAACCCCACCACCGCGCCGGCGGCCGCAACGGCTGCCACGGCCGCCTTCCCAAGCGCCGCGAACGGGATGACGTCCACCAGCCGCGCCGGCACGCCCCCCACGCCGAGCGCCCGAGGGATGCGCGAGAGCAGCAACGCCTTCCCCGCCACCTCGGCGGTAGCCCAGGACGCAATGCCGCCGTACATCCCGAAGCGGCTCACCCCGAAGTAGACGAGCGGCACCGTGAGCGCCGCCTTGAACAGGTAGGAGAGGAAGATGTGCCGGGTCTGGTTCCGGGCGCGCAGCACGCCGTCCATCGGCAGGATGGCCAGCACCGTCCCCAGCACGCTCACGCGGAACAGCGGCACCGCCGGGAGAAACCGCGCGCCGAAGACCGCACCAATGAACTCCGGCGCCGCGGCGAACAGGAACGCGCCCATCGGCAGGAAGGCGTAGGCCAGCTTTGACGCTGCCTCCCGGAACACCGCCGCGCCCAGCTCCGGGCGTCCCTCCTTCTCCAGCGCGCCCAGCTGGACCATCAGCACCTCGCTGGTGGGCGTGTACAGGAGATCCACCAGCGGCAGCTGAAAGCAGCCCACCGCGTAGAGCGCGAACAGCTCCGGAGACACCGCCGCGGAGACGGCGTACTGGTGCGCCGCCTGCTGCGGAAAGTTCAAGCACATCGCCGCGCCGAACGGCGCCGCATACGCCAGCTGCCGGAGGAAGCGCCCCCGGTCGAAGAGTGGCCCGCTGCTGCCCTTGAGCATCACCGCCCACGTCACCACCAGCCGCGCCACCGTCAGCGCCGCCAGGGAGGCCATCATCACGTGAAGGCCCTGACCGAGGAGAATGGGCACCACCATCGCCGCGGTGCGCAGGCCGTCCCAGACCAGGTAGGTGCGCGCGGAGAGCCCGGTGCGCCCCTGGCTGGTGAGGCTGATCTCCAAGGGGAAGGACGCGATGAGGCAGGCGGCGTAGACCGCGAGGGCGTGGCGGTGCTCGGCGAGCGCCGGGTTGGAGAAGCGCAGCGCGACCGGCTCCGCCAGGCCGAGGATCAGCGCCGCCGCCGCCCCGCCCGCGAGGAGCAGGAAGACCAACGTCTGGAAGAAGTAGGGCCGCCGCGCCTCGTCCCGCGGGACGAAGAAGTAGAGGCTCTGCGCCATCCCGAAGGGCAGCACCTGGTACAGCGTGGTGCTGATGAGGATGAGCTGCTTGTACGTGCCGTAGTCCGGCAGGTTGAGGACGCGCGCCAGCACCAGCGGGATGGTGAAGGTCAGGCCCGCGCTGAAGAGGCGCGCGAGGACCAGCGGCGTGGCCCGGCCCACCTCAGGCGCCCTCGCCGGACGGCTGCGCCTCCGCGCTGTACTGCGGCCGGCGGCCGAAGACCGGCCGGCTCATCCCGAGCAGCCCAAAGACGTCATCCAGCTGGCATCCCGTGAGGCACGCCGAGTACTCCCCGCTCATCCCCAAGCTGAAGTTCTCCCAGAGCACCTTGCGCTTGAGAGTGAACGGATCTCCGCCAATCCGGTTGGGGAGATCTTCCGTCGTGACCGCGGACCGGAAGCCGTACTTCACCAGCGAACGGATGACCTCATCCGAGTACCAGCCGTTGCAGTACGCGAAGTCCACCACCGGCGCGCCGAGCTCCGCTTCGATAATCGCCTTCGACTCCGCCACGTGGCGGTCCACGGACGCCGGCCCCTCCAGCGTCAGCACCGAGTGGTCCAGCGTGTGCGCGCCGAAGTCGATGCCCGCCTTCGACAGCGCGCGGACCTCGTCCCAGTCCATCACGTCGCCTTGCAGAGGCCGCAGCTCTGGCCCGCCGCCCAGCTGCCGCTCCAGCGCGTCAATCACCTCGGTCAGCGTGGCCGCCGGGTGCTCGCCGATGAAGTCGTCCAGCGCCGCCGACGGGGCCTGCGTGCCGGAGAGGATGGGCGCCAGGAGCCCCGCGGCGGCCGGCGGCATGGCGTCGTAGAAGGGCCGGAAGCCACGCTCGCGCACCACGCCCACCAGGTGGAAGAGCCGGTCGTGGTTGAAGCGCCGCTCCGTCCCCACGAACTGGGCCGGGAGGTAGATGATCCCGGGGATGCCCAACTCCTTCAGCACCGGGAACGCGTGGCGGCAGATGTCCCGGTACCCATCGTCGAAGGTGATGACGCAGAGGTCCTTCTTTGCCCGCCGCCGCCCGGCCATGACCTCCAGCGCGTCTCCCAGGCTTGCGAACTCGAAGCCGGAGGCAGCCGCGGCCTCCAGGTGGCGCCGGAAGGTCTCCTTGGAGATCAGCAGGCCCGGGATGGAGCGCTGAAGCTCTCCGGTGAAGTCCTCCACCACACGGTGGTAGCTGACGATGAGGATCCGTCGACCGCCGGACTGTCGCCGCCGCAAGCCGGTGATGGCCCGCCGCAGCCCGGTGTAGTGCAGCGCCCCCGCGGCCACCGACTTCAAGGCCCGCCGCAGCCCCTGTTCGCGATCCATGGTTCTCCTGAAAGCTTGAGCTGGCGCGTGACACTGCAGGGGCGGTGCCAGGGTGCACACGGCGGGGGGTGCCCGGGGTTGTTCGGGTTGGGAGTCACTCCGGCCCTCCGGGGTGGAAATTTTCCAGCTGACCTGGGAGAAGTTTTTCCAGCCTTTCGCCTCAGTCGACGACACATGGAAATCGCCACCCCCTCCTTCAGCGCCTCAGCGGAGGACGCGCTCATGCCTGGCAGTCAGGTGGGGCGCTTCGTCATCTTGCGGATGTTGGGCCAGGGCGCGATGGGCAGCGTCCACGCCGCGTTCGACCCGAAGCTGAACCGCTCCGTCGCCCTCAAGCGGGTGCGACCGCTCTCCGACGCCTCCCTGGGCGCGGCCGCCGAGGAGCGGTTGATCCGGGAGGCGCGGGCGCTCGCCCGGCTCTCGCACCCCTCGGTGGTGGCGGTCCATGAGGTCACCCTCATTGAGGGCCGCGTCACGCTGGCCATGGAGCTGGTGGAGGGGACCACGCTGGAGCATTGGCTTCGCGAGGGAGACCGGCCGCCGGACGAGGTCCTGGCTGTGCTGACCCAGGCCGGTGAGGGACTGGCGGCGGCGCACCAGGCCGGCATCGTCCACCGCGACTTCAAGCCATCCAACGTGCTCATCGGCGCGGACGGCCGGGCCCGGGTGTCGGACTTCGGCCTCGCGCGGGACCGGGACAACGCGGCGGAGGCCGAGGATGAGCAGTGGCCGACGCTGGCCCCGCTTCACCTCACCCGCACCGGCGAGCTGGTGGGGACGCCGGCGTACATGGCACCCGAGCAGCTGGCCGGTCAGCCCGCGGACGCCCGGTCGGATCAGTTCAGCTTCGCCGCCACGCTCTACGAAGCCCTCACCCGCGTCCGCCCCTACCAGGGCGAAACCCTCTCCCACCTGCGCGAACGCCTTTCGCGCGACACCGCCCCGGACTCGGTGCGGCGACTTCCGCCCCGGCTGCGGCCGGTCCTCCTCCGGGCGCTGCGGCGCGACCCGATGGGCCGCTTCGGCTCCGTCCGGGAGCTGCTGGACGCCGTCGCCCGCGCCTGGAGCGCGAACCGGGCGCACCGCGGGCTTCTTGCGGCGGCGCTGGGCGTGGGCGTCTCCGTGGCCGGCTGGGGGGTCGTCACGTCCCCCGCGCGCCGCTGCGAGGCGGGCAGCGCGCGCGCGCAGGCGCTCTGGACCTCCGAAGCGCGGGAGCGCACGGAGCGGGCGCTGATCGCCACCGGCAAGCCCTTCGCTGCGACCGTCTTCGCCTCCCTCCAGGGGCGGGTGGAGGCCTACCTTCCGCTCTGGACGGCGCACTACGTGACGGCGTGCCAGGAGGGTCACCGCTGGCTGAGCGGAGACCTCGAAAAGCTCCAGGCACGGTTGACCTGCCTGAGCTTCGACGCGCGCCAGCTGGAAGCGGTCCTGGAGACGGTCCAGACGGGCGGCGCCCCTGTGGTGGAGCGGGCTGCGCAAGCCGTGGGCGCCCTGCCCTCACCGGCCCACTGCGATGAACCCGCGCGGGAGCGCCAGGCGCTGGGCTCCGAGGCGGAGCCCGCACGGGACGCGCTGGCGCGCGCCAAGAGCGCGTTTGACCTGGGACGCTACGAAGCGGGGCTGCCCTTCGCCGTCGACGCCCAGCAACGTGCGCAGACCCTGGGCGCCCAGGGCTTGCTGGCCGAGGCAACGCTGGTGCGAGGGCGACTCTTGCAGCGCGCGGCGCGCTACGAGGAAGCCCGCCGCACCTACGACGAGGCGCTGGCCGCCGCCAAGCGCGGGGGCCGGAGGGATGTGGAGGCCTTCGCCGCCATCGAGCTGATCAGGCTGGAAGGTGACCGGCTCAGCGCGCTGGACGAGGGGCTGGCGTGGAGCGCGCGGGCCCGGGCGCTGCTGGACGCCTACGGCGCGGATCCGGAGCTGGAGACCAAGTTCGAGCTGGCGACCGGCTCCATCCTGACGAAGGTCGGACGAAGCACCGAAGCCGTGGAGCATCACCGGCGCGCGCTGGCGCTCGCGGAGCGGTCCGGCGCGGAGGACATCTTCCGCCTCTCGGCGGCCCACCAGTCACTCTCGGTCAGCCTGCGGGCGACCGGCGCGTTCGAGGAGGCGATGTCCCACGCCAAACGCGCCGTCGATCTCCTGGTGCCCGTGGTCGGCGAAGCCCACCCGACGGCGATCTACGCGCTCTCCGCGGTCGCCGGCCTGCATACCGACCTCGCGGAGTATGCCCAGGCGGTGCCCGCGGCGGCCAAGGTCGTCGCCTTGCGCTCCGTCGCGCAGTCGCCGGTGCACCCTTCCACCTTGGCCGACCGCGTGGGGCTGGCGGTGGCGATGGCGCAGTCTGGCGACCTGGAGGGCGGCATCGCCGAGCAGACGGCCACGCTGGCGCTGATGCGCCAACACCTGGGCCCGCGGCACCGCGAGGTCGGCCTGGGACAGCTGAACCTGGCGGAGATCTACCGCCGGGCCGGCCGCCTTGCCGAGGCGAAGGCCGAAGCGCTCGCGGCCACGGAGATCCTGAGCAGCCTGGTGTCGGCGGAGCGCGAGGTGCTGCGAGCTAACCTGATCACCGCGCGCATCTCCCGCGACCTCGGCGACCTGCCCGGCGCGAAGGCGCTGATGCTCACCACGGTGACCGCAGCGGAGCGACTGTTCGGACCTGAGGGCCGGTTCGTGGGGGACTGCCTGACGATACTCGGCCAGCTCCGCCTGCTCTCGCGTCAGCCTGCCCTGGCGATTGTCCCGCTGGAGCGCGCGCTCACCATCCGCGAGGCGAACATGACGGACCCTCGCGACATGGGGAACACGCGCTTCTACCTGGCACAGGCGCTCTGGGACGCCGGCGGAGACCGGCGCCGCGCGCTGCAGCTGGCGGACCTGGCGCGGCAGACGCCGCTGCGCGGACAGATCGACAAAGGCGGCCTCGAGGAAGTGGAGCGCTGGATGAAGGCGCGTCAGTGAGCACCCTCGACCCGGAGCGAAGCCCCGCGGCCGCGACACCCGCACCAGCGTCCGCGCTGCCACCCGAGGCGCTGCCGCCCGGGACGCAGGTGGGCCGCTTTGTGATTCTGCGCGCGCTCGGCTGGGGCGCGATGGGCAGTGTGCACGCGGCCTTCGACCCCAAGCTCAGCCGCTCCGTCGCGCTCAAGCGGGTGCGGCGGCTGGCGGACGCGTCGCGCAGCGAGGTCGCGGAGGAGCGCCTGCTGCGGGAAGCCCGCGCGCTGGCCCGGCTCTCCCACCCCGCGGTGGTCGCCGTCCACGAGGCCGAATGGATAGACGGGCACGTCACGCTGGCGATGGAGCTGGTGGAGGGCACCACGATGGAGCGCTGGCTCAAGGAGGCGCCGCGCGCAGAGGAGGAGGTGCTGGCGCTGCTGCGGCAAGCCGCGGAGGGCCTGAGCGCCGCGCACGAGGCGGGGATCATCCACCGCGACGTCAAGCCGAGCAACGTGCTGATAGGCGCGGACGGCCGCGCCTACGTGTCGGACTTCGGGCTGGCGCGGGATCACTTTGACCTCGAGGAGACCGACGTCCGAGCACCCACGGAGGCTCCGCTGCACATCACCCGCACCGGCGAGCTGGTGGGGACGCCGGCGTACATGGCGCCCGAGCAGCTCGCGGGGGCGCCCGCCAGCGCCCGGTCGGATCAATTCAGCCTGGCCGTGACGCTCTTCGAAGCGCTCGCCGGGGAGCGGCCGTTCAGCGGCGCCACCGTCTCCCGGCTGCTCCAGCAGATGAAGCAGGGCGCGCCCACGCCGGGCGCCGTGCGGCGTCTGCCCCGCGCGCTGAGGCCTGTGCTGCTCCGGGCGCTGCGCGCGGAACCGGAGGCGCGCTTCGGCTCCATCCGGGAGCTGCTCGCCGCGCTGGACCGAGCGCGGCGCGGCGGCGGCAGACGCGTCGCACTGGGCGCCGCGGCCCTGGGCATGGCCGTCGCCGTCGCCGGGTGGCTCTTTGTCAACGCGCCGCTCCGACGGTGCGAGGCCGGAGCGGGCCGGGTGGAGGCGCTCTGGACAACACAGGCACGCGAGGGCGCCCATCAGGCCCTGCGACAGACCGGCAAGCCCTTCGCCGAGCCGGTCTTCGCGGCGCTGGACGCGCGGCTCTCCGAGTACGTCCCGCTCTGGGGGCGCAGCTATCTCGCCGCCTGCGAGGACGGCCACCGCTGGTTCCGCGGCGACGAGGCCAGGCTGGAAGCGCGGCTGTCGTGCTTGCACTCCGGCGCGCGGCAGCTGCAAGTCCTGCTGGAGTCGCTTCACGCCAACGGCGCGGAGCTGGCGCCGCAGGTGGCGCAGGCCGCCAGCGCCCTCCCCTCCCCTGACCGCTGCGATAAGGCCACCCTGGAGCCCGCGGCGCGGTCCCCCGACGCGCTCGCCGCCCGCGACGCGCTCGCCGGCGCGCGCAGCGCTTCGGACCTCGGCCGCTTCGCCGCCGCGCTGCCCCTCGCGGTGGAGGCGCAGGAGCGCGCCAGGGCGGCAGGGGCAAGCGGGCTCTACGCGGAGACCACTCTGGCCCGCGCACGCATTGAGCAACGGCTGGCGCGCTATCCGGAAGCCCGCGCGCTCTACGACGACGCGCTGGCCGCCGCCAAGCGCGGAGGGCGCAGGGACGTGGAGGCAGGCGCCGCGGCGGAGCTGGTCCGATTGGAGGGCGACTTCCTCGGCCATCCCGAGGAGGGGCTGACCTGGTGGAAGCGCGGCCAAGCGCTGCTGGACGCATACGGCGGAGATCCGGACCTCCAGGCCAGGCTCGAGTTCTCTGCTGGATCGCTCCTGCTCGGGACGGACCCACCGCAGGCGCTGGCGCTGCACCGGCACGCGCTGGCGCTGGCGGAGCAGTCTTCCAACCCGTACCGGCTGGCCTCCGCGCATCAGATCCTCGCGACCACGCTCCAGGTGACCGGCGAGCTCGAGGAGGCGCTCAGCCACGCGCAGCGCGCGGTGGAGATCCTGACGCCACTCTACGGTGAAGCGCACCCGAGCACGCTCAATGCGCTGGCCACGGTGGGCGGGGTGCAATCGTTCGTGGGACAGACCGGGGAAGCGCTGCGCGTCCTGCGCCGGGCCCTCTCGCTCAGCGCCGGGGTCTACGCCGAAGGTCACCCCCAGGTGTTGACCATGCGCCGGGCGCTCGCGCTCGCGCTTGGGCACGAGGGCCAGCTCGAGGAGTCACTGCGAGAGAACCAGGAAGTGCTCAGGCTGACGCGGCAGACGTTGGGCCCGGACCACCCGGAGGTCGGCGCCTGCTGGGTCGAGCTCGCCAGCACCCTGCTCAGCCTCAAGCGCCTCGCGGAGGCCAAGCGGGAGGCAACCGCTGCGAACGAGCTGCTCACCCGGAAGCTCGGAGCCGAGCACCCCATCACCTGCACCTCGCGGCTGGTGCTGGCGATGGTGCACGACCAGCTCGGCGAGCTCCTGACAGCGCTGGAGCTCCTCCTGCCCTTGGCCGAAACGACAGAGCGGCAGCTGGGGCCCAGCCACCCCTCGCTCGGGGACGTGCTGGACCAGCTCGGCTCCGTGCGGCTGCGCCTGCGGCAACCGCGGCTGGCGCTGGCGCCTCTGGAGCGCGCGCTCACCCTCCGGACCTTCCGGCCTGGAGATCCCCGCGGCCTGGCGAACACGCGGTTCGCGTTGGCGCAGGCGCTCTGGGATTCGGGGGGCGACCGGCGGCGCGCGGTGGAGCTGGCGGAGCTGGCCCTCGCCGTCCCGCAGCGGGCAATTGACGTGGCCGAAGTGGAGCAGATGCGCCGCTGGGTGAAAGCGCACCCCGCCCCACGCTAAAGCCGGCCGAACCGCTGCCAACCGCTGTGCACAGGGTCCATTCCCGAGCGCGGTTTTCAGCAGTTGCGCGCGAAGGGCACGCGCAAGGCGGGAACGAAGAGGTGCGACTTTCCCTGCCGGACTTTCCATGAGGAAATCCCCATCCAGTGCGGTAGAGATCGACACCCGCGCTCGTGGCTCCCTCGATGCCCGCCTCTCCCGCTCAAGCCCCAGCCGCCCCGCCCAGCGCCGCTGTGCCTGCGGTGGACGTGCAGGACGTGAGCAAGCGGTTTGGCGCGCGCTGGGCGTTGGCGCGGCTCTCGTACCGCCTGGAGCCCGGCCGCTCCCTGCTGCTCACCGGGCACAACGGCTCCGGCAAGAGCACGCTGCTGCGGCTCATCTCCACCGCCACGCGGCCGACGGCGGGACGGATCCTCGTGCAGGGCCAGGACACCGCCCGGGACCGGGAGCTGGTGCGGCGGGACGTGGCGCTGGTCGCCCACGCGAGCTTCCTCTACGAAGATCTCACCGCGGAGCAGAACCTCGCGCTGCTCGCGCGGCTCTTGAAGCTGCCCTCGCCGAAGGACGCGGTGAAGCAGGTGCTGGACCGGGTGGGGATGAGCACGCGGGCGCAGCACCCGGTGCGGCAGTACTCCGCCGGGATGCGCAAGCGGGTGGCCATCGCGCGGCTGCTGCTCAAGCGGCCCAAGCTGGCGCTCTTCGACGAACCCTTCGGCGAGCTGGACCCGGCCGGGATTCTGGAGATGGAGCGGATCATCCGCGAGATGAAGCGCGAGGGGACCGCGGTCATCCTCGCCACGCACCTGGTGGACCAGGGGCAGTCGCTCACCGACGAACGGCTTCACCTGCAGGAAGGGCGGATCGCCGCGCCGTGATGTCGCTCTTCCACACCACGCTGGTGCTGCTGCGCAAGGATCTCCTCATCGAGTGGCGCACTCGCGCGCGGCTCAACGCGCTGCTCTTCTTCTCCCTCGCCACGCTCCTGATGTTCTCCTTCGCGCTCGGGCCGGAGTCCAAGATGCTGGAGCGGAACGCCGGCGCGTTCCTCTGGCTGGCCCTGTTCTTCGCCAGCGTGCTGGCGCTCGGCGAGTCGTTCCGCGTGGAGCAGGAGAACGCCTGCCTGGATGGCCTGCGGCTGGCCCCGGCGGACGCCCGCGCGGTGTTCCTGGGCAAGGCGCTGGGGAACGGCCTGTTGCTGATGGGGATTGGGGTGGTGTTGGTCCCCGTGATGATTGGCCTCTTTGGGATCACCGTGAAGCTGGGGTTCGGCCGCCTGGTGGCCATCCTGGTCCTCGGGTGCCTGGCCGTCAGCGCGCCGGGCACCGTGTACTCGGCCATTGCCAGCCATGCCCGGGCACGGGATGTGCTCCTGCCGCTCTTGTTGTTTCCCTTGCTTCTGCCTGCGCTCGTCGCGGCGGCCAAAGCCACATCGTTGGTCTTCCTGGGAGATCCCATGAAGCAGCTGGGCGACTGGTGGGCTCTGCTGGCGGCGTTCAATCTGGTTTACTGGGGCCTGGGATTCGTCCTGTTCCCCTACGTTGTGGAGGACTGATCCCATGGCCTGTTCCGGAGGAGCCCCATGTCGCCCGTAGCCAAGACCCGGATCATCGCGGTGGTCGCGATGCTCATTGCCGGTGGGGGGCTCTCGCTCTTCGCTTTCGGAAACATGGGGGAGAACCTCGTCTATTACTGGAAGCCCGGGGAGATGCTGGCCAAGGGCGACGTCGCGTACGACGCCACCATCCGGCTCGGCGGCGTGGTGCGGCCCGGGAGCATCCGCTGGGACGAGGGCCACACCCAGCTGGACTTCATGGTGGGCGATGACCACAAGCCGGACTCGCCGGCAGTGAAGGTCCACTGCACCGAGGTCCCGCCGCAGATGTTCCGCGAGGGCATTGGCGTGGTGGTGGAGGGCACGTTCGCCAAGAATCAGGTCTTCACCTCCAGCCGCCTGATGGTGAACCACTCCAACGAGTACCGGCCGCCGAAGCCGGGCGAATCACCGAAGGACTGGGAGAAGTCGCTCGAAGGGTCGACGACGGCCGCGGCGGAGGCGAAGTGAACAACACCATCGGCTATGGCCTGGTCCTCGGCGGACTGGCCTTCGCCATCTTTGGTTCGGTGATCGGCCTCTGGGGCGGGCTCACGCGCAGGGACGGAATCCTTCCCTGGGTGCTGCGGTGCACCTACGGCTTTGCCGCGTGCCTGCTGCTCTCCAACCTCACGATGGTCAACGCGCTGGTCAGCCATGACTTCTCGGTGAAGTACGTGGCGCAGGTGGGGAGCCGGTCCACGCCGCTGGTCTTCACCATCGTCTCGCTGTGGTCCGCGCTGGAAGGCTCCATCCTGTTCTGGGGCGCCATCATCGGCGGGTACGTCTTCGCCTTCGCCTTCACGCAGCGCAAGGAGCAGCCGCGCTACGTGTCGTTGGCGCTGGGGATGATGCTGGCCTGCGCCACCTTCTTTGCCTTCCTCATCGCAGGCCCCGCCAACCCGTTCGGCATGCCGCACCCGCCGCCGGGGATGCCGCTGGGCACCATCCCGTCGGATGGCCCCGGGCCCAACGCCCTGCTGCAGAACCACGTCCTGATGATCATCCACCCGCCGATGCTCTACCTCGGCTACGTGGGCATGGTCGTCCCGTTCGGTGCGGCCAGCGCGGCGCTGCTGGGCGGCGAGCTGGGCGACGCGTGGATGGGGAAGCTGCGCCGGTGGATCCTCATCCCGTGGGCGTTCCTCACCGTGGGCATCATCCTCGGGTCGTGGTGGGCGTACGCCGTGCTGGGCTGGGGCGGCTATTGGGCGTGGGACCCGGTGGAGAATGCGTCCCTCCTGCCGTGGCTCACCGCCACCGCATTCATCCACTCGACGATGGTCACCGAGCGGAAGCGCATGCTGAAGGTCTGGACGCTGGCGCTGGCGATGGCGACGTTCCTGCTCACCATCATCGGCACGTTTATGACCCGGAGCGGCGTGTTCAACTCCGTCCACTCCTTCACGCAGTCCGACATCGGGCCCACGTTTCTCGTCTTCATCGGCATCATCTTTGCTTTCTCCATCGCCCTGCTCACGGTCCGCGGGCCCCTCCTGATGGCGGAGAACAACCTCCGGTCGCCGCTGTCGCGCGAAGCCTCCATCCTCCTCAACAACCTGCTGTTCGTGAGCATCACCTTCGTCGTCTTCATCGGGACCGTGTACCCGCTGCTGTCCGACGCCATCCGCAAGGTCCGGGTGTCGGTGGGCGAGCCGTACTTCAACAGGATGAGCGTGCCGCTGGGGATCGCCGTGTTGTTCCTGATGGGCGTAGGCCCGGTGCTGCCGTGGGGCGCCGCCGACGGCAAAACGGTGCGGCAGCAGCTCCTGCTGCCCTCCCTGGCCGCGCTGGCCACCGCGGTGGCGGTGACCGTCCGGCTGGTGGTCATGGGCGCACCGGGCAGCGCGTACAACATCCAGGCGCTGATCACCTTCGTGCTCGCCGCGTTCGTCACCGTCGTCACGCTGCGCGAGCTCTTCCGGCCGGCGGTGGTCCGGATGGCGGAGAAGAAGGAAGGCTTCGTCAGCGCGTTCGTGCAATCGGCGGGGAAGGCGCGGCGCCGGACGGGCGGCTACATCGTCCACCTCGGCATCGTGGTGATCATCGTCGCCATCGCCGCGTCGGCCAACTACTCCACGCACACGCGGGCGACGCTGGGGTTGGACAAGGCGATGACCCTCGGCGGCTATGAGCTCACGTTTCTGGGGCTCACCTCCGGGAAGGAGCCGCACCGGACGTGGGCCGGGGCGCGCATTCTGGTCAAGGCGCCGTCGGGCGCGACCGAAGAGCTCACGCCGCGGATGAACTACTACGAGCGCAGCACGGATCCCGTGGGCACGCCGATGGTGCGCTCCACCCTCACGCACGATCTCTACGTCTCCCTCATCTCCTACGACGACGGCCGGAAGACGGCCTCGCTGAACACGATGATCTTCCCGCTGGTGGGATGGATCTGGTGGAGCATTCCCATCCTGGTGCTAGGCGCGCTCATCTCCGCCTGGCCCAGCCGCAAGAGAGATCTCGCGGCGCGCGCCAGCGGCTCACCGGAGGAGGCGCTGGACAGCGCGGTGGGCAGAGGCGCGGCATGACGCGGGCAACCCTCACCACCCTGTTCGGGATGATCTGCATCGGGCTGCTGGTCGTCTTCTGGATGGCCTTCGGGAGCGACCCGCACGCCGTGCCCTTCCTGCTGGTGGGGAAGCCGGCGCCGGACTTCGTCATGAAGGACCTGCGCAGCGGCGAACGGATGACCCTGGCGCAGCTGAAGGGCAAGCCCACGGTGATGAACTTCTGGGCGTCCTGGTGCGGACCCTGCCGGGTTGAGCACCCCTACCTCGAGTGGGGCGCCAAGCAGTACGGCCAGGACGTGAACTTCGTGGGCGTGGTGTTCGAGGACAGCGAGGAGCAGGCGCTCCAGTTCCTGCGGGAGAACGGGGCCAGCTATCCGCAGCTGTTCGACGAGCGCGGGCAGATCTCCGTCGACTACGCGCTCTCCGGTGTGCCGGAGACGTACTTCATCGACGACCAGGGCATCATCCTCGACAAGTTCATCGGCCCCCTGAACCCCAACCAACTCACCGAGTGGGTCCGCAAGCTCCAGGCGCGCAAGGCCAAGAACCAGGCCGTCCCCTCGGCGCCCACCCCTACCAACACCACCCAGACCCAGCCATGAGCTCCCATCTCCGCCGGGGCGCCCTCCTCCTCTTGCTGCTGATCCCCTCGCTGGCGCTCGCCCAGTACGCCCTTTTGAAGGCGGGCAGCACGCCGCTGGATCCGGAGCGTGAGGCCCGGGTGGAGGCGTTGAGCAAGAAGCTGCGCTGCCCGCTGTGCCAGGGCATGTCCATCTGGGACTCCACCAGCGCGCCCGCGGTGGCGCAGGTGGACACCGTCCGGCGGCTGGTCTCCGAGGGGAAGAGCGATGAGGAGGTCCGCGCCTACTTCATCGCGCGGTATGGCGAATGGATCCTCCTGCAGCCGAAGGCGGAGGGCTTCAACCTGGTGGTGTGGCTGGCTCCCGGGGTGCTCCTGCTCCTTGGCTTCGCGGTCATCGCGGCGCAGCTGCGGAAGGGCAAGGCCGCGCCGCCTGAGCCGACGCAGCTGGCGGCCGCCGCGCCTGCGCCTGCTGCTGCTGCTCCGTCGGAGGAGCTCGCGGAGTACCTGGGCCGGGTGCGCAAGGAGATGGACTCGTGAGGCCGGAGACCCACTGGCTCCCCGGGATCATCGTCCTCGTTTCAGGTCTGGGGCTGGCTGCGCTGTTCATTCTGCTCGGGCGGTCGTCGCGCGGCTTCGCGAAGACCCTCACGCGCGCGGATGAGCGGTTGGATCACGAGAAGCGGATTCAGAACGCGCTGGACGCGTTGAGAGATCATGCGGCGGAGGCCAACCGTCTCCCCAAGGAGCAGTTCGAGGCCCAGAAGATGGAGCTGGAGCTGGCCGCCGCCCGGGCCTTGAAGGCGCGGGACGACTTCGACAAGGCGGGCGCGAAGAAGGGCGCCAAGCCGGCGGCCACCGCGGCCGCGGCGGGCATGTCGCGCGGCGTCCGCGTGCTCATCTGGGGTGGGCTGACGGTGGCCTTCTTCGTGGTGCTGGGCGTGATCCTCACCCAGGAAGAGCGGCCCCGGACGGACGGCATGGAGGCCACCGGGAAGGTGCCCTCCGAGCAGGGCGGGCAGCAGGCGCCGCTGTCAGCGGAGGAGCAGGAGGAGCAGCGCCGGTTCATGGCGGCGATGGAGCGGGTCAAGAAGAACAGCGAGGATGTCGACTCGCTGGCCGAGCTCGCCCACGCGCTGCTGCGCCGGGAGCAGTACTCAGAGGCGGACACGCTCACCGAGCGCGGCATTGGCGTGGATCCCTTCCACGTGGAGACGCGCGTCCACCGCGCCATGCTCCGCGGCGTGAAGGGGGACCTCGCCGGCGGCGTGGCGGACCTGGAGCGGCTGGCCAACACGTACCCCGGCGCGCACGAGGCCCTGCTCTTCGCGGGCGCCATGTCCCTGGAGCTGGGGGACAAGAAGCGCGCGCTGCTCAGCTTCGAGCGCTTCATGCATGAGGCGCCGCCGGATGACCAGCCGCCGCAGATCCGCAACGGCGTCGCGGCGCTGCGCGCCCAGCTCGGCGAGTAGCGTCCTCCTACGGGGCTGTCCCCTCGAACGAGCCTCCCACCGCTCGTCTCGAGGGGGGGGAACAGCTGTGCTCAGTCAGGCGCCTCCCCCGCTCGCCTCGAGGAGGTAACCGGCCCTGGCCGGCCATTTCGTCGGAGGAACAGCTGTTCTCGCGCCGTCAGGCGCCACCCCCGCTCGCCTCGAGCGTTGCGCCGTCAGGCGCATAGTCGAGAGGTGGCGCAAGCCCACGCACGGCACCTAGCCGGTCTGTTTCGAGCAGAGCGGAGCGGCCTATGAGCCAAGCTTCGGAAGCACTGCCGACGTCTCGACTATGCGCCTGACGGCGCAACGCTCGACGCGAACGGGGGCAACCCCGCGATGTTGCGAGACCCTATTGGGCTGTTCTCTAGGAGGGGGGGACGCGGTTGACCCGCGACATTTCTAGGGACTAACTCGCTTGAGACATAGCCGGGGTCCGAGGCCGCGCACACACTGGTGTCTTTGTACCCGTCTAGGAGTTTGGTCCGGGGAGTTGTCCACATCTCATTGGTGACACGCTCGCGTGATCCCGCTCAGGAGCCATTTCGCTCTTTGACCCTCCCTGGCCCCGGAGATGTTGTTTGGCTGCACTGCCCTGCGGCCTGGTTGTCGTGTACCCACTCGGGCAGTGCAGCTTCCCAACCCCTTGAACCTCCGTGCTGCGAGTTAGTCAGGAGCGTTGCGCCGTCAGGCGCATAGTCGAGAGGTGGCGGGTGGCGCATCCCCACTCACGGCACTCTGCCGGCTTGTTTCGAGCAGACCGAAGCGGCCCATGAGCCAGCCTCGGGAGCACTGCCGACGTCTCGACTATGCGCCTGACGGCGCAACGCTCGACGCGAACGGGGGCGCCCGGGGTGGCAGGAAATCTAGTGCGCCTCGAGCTCGCTGGGCTGAGCGAGGGGCCTTACGCGCAAGCCTGAGACCGCCGCCTCCAGCTCCCTCGCGCGGTGCGCGTACGTATGTTCTGCCAGCGCGCGGCGCAGGGCCTCCTGGCCGATGCGGCGCGCCCGGCCTGGCGTGAGGCCCTCCACCAGCTCCGCGACGGACTCGCCGTCCTCCGCGATGAGGACTTCGAGTCCCGGCTCCAGGTACTGCTCGATGCCTTCCCAGGGATCCGTGATCACGCACGCGCCGGCGCCTGCCGCTTCGAACACGTGGGGCGGCGGCGAGAGCCCTCCGGAGCGGCTGACCTCCAGCACTGCGCGGGCGGTGGAGTTGAGCGCGTTGTAGTCCGCCGAGTAGACGTGACCCAACGCTGTCACCGACGAAGGCAACGCCTTGTCCTCCCAGCCGGAGCCGCCGAGGAGAAAGCGCCGGTCGGGCAGCAGCGCCGCGGCGCGGAGGAAGAACTCGTCCACCCTCGCCTCCCGGTCTGGCCGGCGGTTGCCCAGGAAGCAGAGGTCCGCCTCGAAGCGCGGCGCGGGCGGGATGGGGCGGTGCGTGTCCGGGTCCAGCGCGCTGTCGATGGGGACGCAGAGCCGGGCGCCCAGCCGTTCGTAGCCGCGCACCACCGGCGCGCCGCCGCCGTGCGTGAAGACGAGATCGTAGCGGGGGATGAGCGAGGCCAGCGCGTCGTCCGGCAGCTCCCTCAGACGCGCCAGGGTGGCCGGCGCGTCCAGATCCCAGAAGGCGACCAGTGAGCCCGGCCGGCGCAGGTCCAACACGGCCTGCTCCAGCAGCTCGTCGAACATTCCCACCTCGCTGGCCTTCACCACCAGGTCCGCGGTGCGCGCTCGCTCCAGCGCGTGGCCCACGCCCCAGGCGCTCTGCCCTCCGAACACCACCACCTCCGCCCACGGGGGATCCGGCATGTCGCGGTGCTGCTGGCGGCCGTGGGCGTCCGGCTCCAGGAAGATGACCCGGTGCCCTCGCGCGACGAGGGCCCGCAGCAGGCCCCGGAAGTACGTCGCGTCGTTGTTCCAGTACGACGACACCAGGCTGGGGCCGAAGACGGCGATCGTCATTCCTTGCGCCATGGCGAGAGTCCTCGGGCCTTCAGTTCAACTTCGGCTCGAGCGTGAGCCGGAGCTTTTGGGCGAGCAGCGCCATCTGCGTCCGGTTCTCGACGTCCAGCTTCCGGTAGAGGTTGGAGACGTGCGCGCGGACCGTGCGCTCGGAGATGTTGAGCAGCGCGGCGATCTTGAGGTTGTCCGCGCCCTCGGCGACGTGGGCCAGCACTTCCCTCTCGCGCGTGGAGATGCCCTGGAGCACGCGGCGGCTGCCCTCGCCCGGGGTGGAGAGATCCGCGATCGACTCCATGGCCTGCAGCGGGTAGATGCGCTTGCCCTCCACCACGCCCTGCAGCGCCTGGACAATCCCCTCGGCGTGGGTGGTGGCCTTGTCCAGGTAGCCGGAGGCGCCCAGGCCAAAGCAGCGCTCCACGATTCCCTCCTGCACGCTCCCGGAGAGGACCAGGAGGGGGATCTCCGGGTGACGGTGGTGCGCCACCTCAAGGACGCTGACGCCGTCCGCGCCTCGAAGGATGAGGTCGATGATCGCCGCGCGGGGTGGCTCCGCGTCCAGGCCGCGCAGGAACGCCTCCGCGTCCGCATAGCGACCTACGACCTTCACGCCCGCGGTCGCCAGTGAATGGCAGAGCGCTTCGCGGACGAAGAGGTGATCATCAAGGATGGCTACGCTGACATCGAACGCCGCTGGCTCGGTCATGCTGCAGCGAAATAGCTGCTGCAGGCAGGGCTCACAATTGGTGCACCGAGCACCCGTTGCGTTGGAAGCGAGATAGTCGCGAAGAAAGCGCTACAGCAGAGGGGCGGCGGCGGTCCGCGTGTCCACGCCCTTCGCCAGCGAGGTGGCGAACACCTTCACAGCGGCGACGCGCAGGTCCCGCGCCAGCTCGCCGAGCAGTTCCTTGAGGTCCTCGCCGGTGGTGACCTCCGGCTTGAAGCCCAGCCAGTCGTGGAGATTCAGCGTCCCGTGCCGCTCCAGGTCCAGCTGGTCCGCCAGCGCGAGCAGCGCCGCCAGCGGCATCCCCTGAGGGACCTCGTTTTCGCGCATCGCCATCGAGAGCTCCCAGAGCTGCTCAGGCGTGATGTTCAGGCTCTCGTTCGCCTCCAGCTCCTGGCAGACGCGGTCCGCGAAGATCTCTGTGAAGGCCAGGTTGTTGCGCGGGGTGATGTTCTCCGTGGCGAGCGCCCGGAAGATCGTGTCGCCCGTCACCACTGCCTCCATGAGGGAGCGCGCGGCGACGCCTTGAATGGCCCGGCGCAGGAGGTTGGTCTGGATCTCCGCGTCGCTGGGCCGGACCACGAACACGCCGCGCGCCCGGGGCGCCGGCGAGAGCTCCAGCGGGCCGCCCACGCCTCCAGCAGCGAAGGAGTCGTCCCGCGTGCCCCGGCCTTCCACGGGCACGGTGCCGGTCGGCCGAGTGGTGCTCGGACCGAAGTAGAAGACGCGGGCGGGAGGTGTGATGGGCGAGCTCGCCATGAGCAGAATGACCGCCCCGGATTATCGCCTGAAGTTGGAGTCAGTTGCTTACGGCTGACCACCTGTTCAGACGCCCAGGGCCGCCGCGGCGAGTCAGACCGCGCTCATCTGCCGCCGAAGCCGCCGGATTCGCTCAACCACACCCGTGGACAGCAGCCGCTTGGCAGCCTCCCGCCCCGCGCGGGCCCCCTTCTCTGCGCTCGTGAACCAGGCGCCAGCGCCTCGGCGCGCGTGCACCCGCAGGCTCACGGTCTGGCGCTGCAGGCGGGTCCAGTCGGCCTTGTAGCCCTCGGTGCCCCGCAGGAAGTCGTACTCGCGGCAGCCCCGCTCCAGCGCGTCCTTGAAGGTCTCCCCCACGAGCACCAGCCCCACGCTCCGGTTGCGCCAGGCGGGGTCGTAGCCGGACTGGAAGTAGAGGAACGCTCCGCCGTGAAAGAGGCCGTAGACAGATGCCACGGCCGCGCCGCCCACCCTCATCGTGTACAGCCGCAGGCGGCCGCGCTCCGCGAGCAGGTGCGTGGCGTCCCGGTGAAAGGCCTCCACGGTCGGGCCCTTGATGCCCTGCGAGCCGCCGTCCGCGGACCAGCGCAGCGCGTGCAGGTGGAAGAAGTCGCTCAGCGCCGGAGCCAGGCTGGCCGGCGCGTCCACTCTTTCAACCCGGTACCCCGGCTGCTTCTCCAGCCACTTCTTCCGGCGCAGGTAGTTGTCCCGCCGCCCGGTCCGGCGCAGGAACGTGTCGAAGGACTCGCCCTCCGCGAACACCTCGTGCGGGCAGGTGTAGCGCGGCGCCAGCAGGACCGTGCTCCCTGCGGGCTCGAAGCGCTCGCGCAGCGCCGCCAGCGTGGGCGAGTCCTCGCGGAGATCCACCAGGTCCAGCACGTCCCACTCCGCCCGCAGGGACTCCAGCTGCCCCGCGAAGGCGCGCGCGACGGCGTCTTGCTCGCCGCTGCCGGCGATGACGTCCAGGTAGTCGCTCCCGACGTGCGTCTCTCCCAGAAAGGCCAGGCGCCGCACCCGCCGTGGACCTACCCACCGCCGTTCGAGGGCCAGCGGCATCAACCCCGCCAGCTGCCCCAGCGCATTCCGCGCGCGCAGGACGAAGAGCTCCCGGTCCGCGCCAAGGCGCCGGTACCACGGGTAGAGCCAGTCCCAGCTCAGAAAGGCCGTCGCGCCCCCCGCGTCCACCAATGCGTTCCACTCCGCGCGCAGGCCGGCCAGCTCGCTTGCGGAGCGCACCACGTCCAGCCCGTACGTGCCCCGTGCCTCGTTCATCACCGCGCGAGGCATCGGCGCAAACTGCGCCGGAGGTTCCGCTTCGTGGGGGGTCACCAAGGCGTGCTCCCTCCCCGTTCGCCTCGAGGGGGAAACCGGCCCTGGCTGGAGGCTAGGTCAGGGGCCCCCCCCGTTCGCCTCGAGCGTTGCGCCGTCAGGCGCATAGTCGAGAGGTGGCGCAAACCTACGCACGGCACTCTGCCGGTCTGTTTCGGGCAGAGCAAAGCGGCCCCTGAGCCAAGCTTCGGGAGCACTGCCGACGTCTCGACTATGCGCCTGACGGCGCAACGCTCGACGCGAACGGGGGTGGATCCTGCAGAACGCTCGACTGTGCGCCTGACGGCGCAACGCTCGACGAGAACGGGGGTGGATCCTACAGAACGCTCGACTGTGCGCCTGACGGCGCAACCCTCGACTCGAACGGGGGTGGATCCTACAGAACGCTCGACTGTGCGCCTGACGGCGCAACCCTCGGCGCGAACGGGGGTGGCGACCGAGGCCCCCTGACCTTTGTGCGCTGATCGCATCCGCTCACCCGTGCGCCTTGCGCTCGCGGCTGCGCTGATGGGCGAGCGCTTCACGCACCGCTGCGGCAACGTCGGCCATCGCCTCCGGTGAGAGGTCCTGGTGGCAGGGCAGCTCCAGCACGCGGCGGCGCAGGCTCACCACCTCGGGGAACTCGCGGGGATCGCATGCGGGATGAAAGTGCCGCCAGAAGTCGATGGTCTCAATCCCTCTCGCGCGCAGGATGGCCATCAGCTCCAGCTTGTCCTCCACGAGCAGCGGGTAGAAGAGCGGGCACACGCCAGGAGGCAGCTCCGCGAAGAGCGGCGGCGCGACATCCCTCAGCCGGCCGAGCAGAAAGAAGTAGTTCCGCCGGCGCGCCTCCACGATGTGCGGCAGGTCCTGCGCCTGGGCGATCTTCAGCGTGAGCGGGCTGGCGCCGAGATCCACATGGGCGCGATTGAAGTGCTGCGTGCCGGTGGCGACGCGGTCAATCCCCGCCGCCTGAACGGTGCCGCGGCCCAACCCCCGCACCGCGCCGCGCAGCCAGCGCCCAGGCGCTCCCGCGCGCAGCTCCAGGTTCTGCAGCAGCGAGGAGGCGGCGTGGGAGAACGTCGACGTGCGCGGCGGGACGGGCGGCTGCGGCAGGCTGTAGCGCCGGGGCCCGTTCACCACCATCGCGCCGCCATTCGGCACCGGGAGCGTCTTGTAGAGGCAGAAGATGGCCACATCGCCCGTGGTGCCCAGGGGCTGCGTCCCGTCGCGAGAGAGCAGAGACAGCGCGCAGTCCTCGATGAGCGGCAGCCCGTGCTTCTCCGCCAGGCGCTTCAGCTCGTCGACCGGGCCCGGGAAGCCAGCGTAGTGGATGAGGTAGAGCGCCTTGGTCCGCGCGGAGATCCGCCGTTCCACGTCCTCCACGTCCACGTCCCACCGGCTGCCCACCCGGTAGAACTGCACGCGGGCGCCGGCGTCCATCAGCGCCTCCACCTCCACGCCGTGATGATAGGCCGGGACCAGCACCTCCCCCTGGTCCAGCCCCAGCATCTTCACGGTCAGCCAGATGGCGTTGCGCGCGAAGTAGAAGTACCGCGCGGAGGGAGAAGCGAACGGCGGACAAGTGGAGAGCCGTTCGCTGCCCACCAGCATGCTCGGCCAGAGCGTGGGCAGGGCGGGAACGAACCGTCGTGCAGGCATCAACCCTTCCATCGCGCCATCCTCCTTCGTGCGGCCGGCACCCAGCGGAACTTCGCCTCGCGCAGGGCCCGCCCCAAGGTGGTGTCTCGGAAGACAAAGAGCCAGGTGTGCCGGCGTGTGAGGTCCGTCCAATCCCGCTTCCACGGCATGTCCGGTCCCAGAAAGTCGAATTCCGTGAGCCCCCGGGCGACGCAGTCCTCCAGCACCTGCTCCATCAGGAGCTGTCCGGGACTGCACTCCTTGAGGCCCTCGTCGTACCCGGGCTTGAGCAGCAGGTACCGCCGTCCGTGCGTCAAGCCGAAATGGAAGGCGACCGCCCGCCCCGCGCAGCGCAGGAAGTAGAGCGAGAGCTCCCCGCGCGCGGCCGCGGTCCTGGCCAGCTCCGAGTAGAACCCGCGGGTGGCGACGTCCTGGGCGATGGCCGTGCCCCGCGCCCCCTTCCAGCCGCTCTGCTCCAGCGCGAAGCCCTCCTCCAGCCGCGCCTCCAGCTGCTCGCCGCCGTCGAAGCGCTCCAGCGTGACTTCGCCCTTCTCCTCCAGCTTCTTCCGGCGACGGCGGCAGTTCGCCTTGAACTTGGACGACCGCTTCGCCGGGGGCAGCGGCACGTAGGGCGACTGCAGCGACTCCCAGGTCCCATGCGGCATCCCGCGCGCCTGCGCCCGCGCGAACAGGTGCCACGCCGCCCCGCCGTCCGGGATGTCAATCAGGCGCAGCACGTCCCACCGGGCGTCCTGCGCCAGCGCGTCCAGCAGGGCCTCACCCACTGCGGCCGGCTCCGAGGCGATCAAGTCAAACCGACACGAGTGCGGATTGGCCGCCGCGGACAGCTGGCGCACAGGCACGCCGTAGAGCCAGGTCCGCTCCTCGAGGAGCGGCAGCGCCCCCACCAGCGCGCCGGACGCATCCCGGGCGGTCAGCACCCGCCATTTTCCCCGCGGCGCAAAGTTGTCCAGCCAGACGCGCAGGAACGCGTGGCGGTAGAACGGCTGGTCGTCGGTGGCGGCGACCAGCGCGTCCCACTCGGGGGCCAGCGCCATGAACCCCACGCGGTCCGTCACCTCCTCCACCCGGACCGCGGCCGACAGCTTTCGCGCTTCCATCAGGAACCCCTCACGCGCTCTACAGCCCCACCCGCGCCAGCTTCAGGAGGCAGCGGGCGACCTTGCGGCTGTCGTGGCGGATCCGCTTGGCGTTCTGCTTGATGAGGTCCGCCTCCACCGGGATGACGCCCATCTGCAACAACTCGCGGCGGTCGAGCGCGATGGGCGCTCCGCCGTTGGCGCCGTACCAGCGCAGGAGGCTGGCCGGCAGCGGCGCCGCGTTCACCAGCACCGCGTCCAGCACCGGGCCGGCGTGCTCGAGCACCACCTTCACGTGCTCGGCCAGGCTCATCCCTTCGGTCTCGCCGGGCTGGGTCATCAGGTTGGTGATCATCACCTTCGTCGCCCGCGTCTCGCGCAGCGCCTGCGCCACGCCGTCGACCAGGAGGTTGGGCAGCACGCTGGAGTAAAGCGACCCCGGCCCGAGGACGATGAGGTCCGCCGTGGCGATGGCCTCCAACAGTCCCGGAGACGCCACCGGCAGCCGCGGGCTCAGGCAGACCTTTCGGATCCGCTTTCGGGCCCGGGCAATCTTCCGCTCGCCGACGATCTCGCTCCCGTCCTCCATCTGCGCCATCAGCGAGACCGGCTGGGTGGTGGAGGGCAGGACGCGGCCCTTGACCTGAAGGAGCGTGGCCGCCGCGTCCACCGCCTCCTGGAAGTCGCCCTTGAGCTCGGCCAGCGCGGCGATGACCAGGTTGCCCACCGCGTGCCCGGCGATGCCCTTCTTGCCGGCGAAGCGGTGCTGAAACAGCTCGCTGAGCGCGGAGCTGCCGCCCGCCAACGCCACCAGACAGTTGCGCACGTCGCCCGGGGGCAACGCGCCGCGGGAGCGCCGCAGCCGGCCAGAGCTGCCGCCGTCGTCGCTCATCGCCACCACCGCGGTGAGCTCCACGCCCGGCTCATCCAGGCGTGGATCCGCCCGCTTCACCAGCCCGCGCAGCACGACGGGCAGCCCCGTCCCGCCACCCATGCAGACGACGCGCGTGCGGCGCTGCGGCTCCCCGCCGAGGTTCAGCTGATTCCGCTCCGCCACCAGCGCGAGCGCCTCCTCGCGCAAATCCGGCAACACCGACTCCGAATGGACTGCGAAACCCATGGCCCCTACCCCCTGTCCGCCCACCTGCTCTACCCTCATCGGGAACCCTTCCGCATCAGCACGTGCCGCGCGGTGTGGAAGATCACCGCCAGGTCCAGGAAGAGCGACCCGTTCTTGATGTAGTAGAGGTCGTATTCGAGCTTGTTCCGCGCGTCGTCGACGGACGCGCCGTACGGGTAGCGGATCTGCGCCCAGCCGGTGAGGCCTGGCTTGAGCGCGTCGCGCACGCCGTAGAACGGGATCTGCTTCTTCAGCTCCTCCACGAAGACCGGGCGCTCCGGCCGCGGGCCGACGAGGCTCATCTGCCCCATCAGCACATTGAACAGCTGCGGCAGCTCATCCAGCCGCGTCTTGCGGATGAAGCGGCCCACCCGCGTCACGCGGTCATCGTTCTGCCGCGCCCAGACCGCGCCGTTCTTCTCCGCGTCCGTGCGCATGGAGCGGAACTTCCAGAGCATGAAGGGCAGCCCGTTCAAGCCAACGCGCTCCTGCCGGTAGAAGACCGGCCCTCTCGAATCCAGCTTTATCGCCAACGCGACCAGGAGCATGGGCACCCACCCCACCGACAGCATCAGCCCCGCGACAACGAGGTCGAGCGCGCGCTTGGCCGTCCGCCGCCGCGCCGAGAGGGTCAGCTCGTCCGCGAAGACGAGGTCGGACGCCCGAAGGTGGGCGATAGGGATCCGCCGCAGCACGCGCTCGGCGAAGCCCCCGGCGTCGTAGACCTTCCGCCCCTGGAAGCGGCACCTCAGCAGCGCGTCCACCCAGATGGCGCCGCGCGGCTCGTCCACCGCCATCACCACGTAGTCCGCGCCCAGACGTTCTGCCGTCGCGTCCAGGGCTTCGCTCGGCGCCGCCTGCGCGCCGATGCGGGCGGGCTCCACCGTCCCCACGACGTGCAGCGTGTCCTCACCCTCCTCTTCGATGAGCTTGAGGACCTGCAGCGACTTCACGCCGCTGCCCACCACCATCACCCGGCTCTTCGGCCCGACCACCGAGGGCAGCGCCATACGGGTGAGTACGGTGCCGAAGAACGCCCCCAGCGCGCCGCCGAGGAGCGACCCCGCGGGCACATGCCAGCGCAGCGCCGCGGACGCCACCGCGAGCAGCGCCAGCCCCACGCCCACCGCCTTCAACGCCCGCGCCCCCCGCAGGCGGTCTTCCCCGGCAATCCGGAGGTCGTAGAGATCCAGCGAGTAGAGGGCGAACTGGAGCACCGCCGCGCCGGCCACGCCCATCAGCGCGAAGGCGGGCAGCGACTGCGCCAGCGGAGGCGCCCCGGCGGGGAGGAGCGCGCGGGATGCGCCCGCCGCCCCCACCATGCAGGCCAGACAGATGGCCACGGACTCCACGAAGAAGAAGGTGAGCTTTCGCGCAGAGAAGTAGTGGTGAAACGCCCGCAGCATGCCGTGCCCCCGCCCTTCCCCGTGTTCCGCCCGCTCCAGATGTCGCTTCGCTTGAAACGCTACTTGTAGGCCTTGAGATACGGCGTGAACTGCTGGGTCGCCCCGTTGAGCACGCAGCCCACCACCGGCGCGCCCATCAGCGCCTCCAGCGCCTGGTTCACGCGCTTGGTGGAGGTGACGCCGGCGCGGATGACGATCACCACGCCGTCGCTCTGGTGGCCCAGAATCCCCGCGTCCGCGAACGGCAGCGTGGGCGGCAAGTCCACGTACACCTCGTCAAAGCTTTCGCGGATGCGCTTGAGCAGCTCCTTCATCCGGCCGCAGGCCAGCACGCCGCTGGCCTCATCTCCGCTGCGGCCGGCCGGGATGATGGCCAGCCGGGTGGCCTTGAAGCGGCGGACCGCTTCGCGGATCTCGCACTCCCCGGCGATCAGCTCCGCCAGGCCGGGCTTGCTGCGGATGCCGAGGTAGTCCGTCACCTGACTGCGCCGCAGGTCCGCGTCGATGAGGAGGATCCGCCGGTCAGGGTTGGCCCGCGCCGAAGCGAGCGCCAGGTTGACCGCCGTCATCGTCTTGCCTTCTCCCGGCAGCGCGGACGTGAAGGAGATGACCTTCATCGGCCTCAGCTCCCGCATCCGCTCCAGCCGGTAGTACAGCGACCGGTACTGCTCCGCCGCGATGGACGCGGGGGCGGTGAGCGTCACCACCCGCGGATCCACGTGGCCCTGCTCTATCGCGTCCGTATCCACGCGCTGAACGAAGTTGCTCGCCCGCTCCATCGTCTCTTCCATCGTTCGCTCCTTCAGAAATCCGTTGTGGTTTGCAGAGGAGGGTTACTGGGGAAGCCCCCGGACCTGCCGGAGACCCCAGCGCCCCGCCCAGGTCAGTTGATCGTCGCGTTGGACGCCGGCACCGGCGTCGTCGCTGGCATCAGGGTTCGCTTCTCGCCCCGGGTATTCATCATCGGCACCACCGCCAGCACCGGGATGGGCAGCCGGTCCTTCACCTCGGTGGTGTCGCGCAGGCTGTCGTCGCGCAGCTCCAGCACCACGGCGCTCAGGATGGCCAGGCCCAGGGCCGCCAGTGCGACGATGAGCAGGCCGCCCAGCCGGTCCGGCTTGCTGGGCGAGGCGGGGACGCCCGCCGGCGAGATGACGTTGAACATGGACTTGGCGCTCTTCGCCTCCAGCTCCTGCGCCAGCTCCGCTTCCACCTTGCGGGAGACCACGCTCTGGTACTTGGCCTTGGCGATGTCGTAGTCCCGGTTCATCACCGACAGCTCGTGGGCCCAGGCCGGGGTCTTGTCCAGGCGCTTCTGGTAGGTCTCCGCCTGCCGCTGCAGACCCTGCATCTCCTTCTCGATGGCGTTCACCCGCTGCGCCGCCAGCGACCGCTCCCGGCGCTCAGAGAACATCCGGCCTTCCGCCTCCGTGCGCCGCGCCTTGAGCTCGTTGAGCTCGCGTCCCAGGCGCTGCACCTCGGGGTGGTCTGCCGTCCAGGTCGTCTTCGCGTTGACCAGGGACCGGGTCAGCCCGTTCTCCGCCGCCTGCAGCCGGCCGGCCTCGCTGTCGCCCGCCAGGTTCGCCCGCGCCAGCTCGCTGCGCCGGCCCTCGGCCACCCGCAGCTCCTCGGACTTGGTCTGCATCAGCGCGCCCACCCGCTCCAGGCCGCGCATGTTCACCTCGAGCTGCTCCGGCAGCTCGCCCATGTGGTCCACCTTGAACTGGGCGATCTGGCGCTCCCAGCCGGCCAGCGACTTCTTCAGGGTCTCCACCTCGTCGGAGAAGAGCGTGGTGGCCCGCTGCGCCTGTTCTTTGCGGATCTTCAGCGTCTCGTCCGCGAAGATCTGCGGGAGCCGGTTGGCCACCTTCGCCGCGGTCTGGCGGTCATTCGCGTGGTAGGTGAGCTCGAAGGCGTTCTCCCCTTCGACCTTCACCTCCACGTCCTTGCGCATCCGCTCCACCGCCGCTTCGATGCCGTCGCTCTCCACCACCTTCGGGTAGAGCTTCATCTCCTCGATGGCCTTCTGGAGCACCGGCCGGGCCAGCAGCTCCTGGCGCACGGTGGTCAACCGCTGTTCAATCCGTTCGCTGACGGTCCGCTGAACCATCTCCTCGGTGGGCCGCTGTGGCTCCACCCGGACCACCACGCTCGCACTGTAGACGCTGGGCAGGGTCAACACGATCAAGGCGCCCAGCGCGAACACCACCGCTGCAATGGCGAGAACAAGAGTTTTCCGACGCCACAGCGCGCCGAGCACCTGATCTGCCGTCATCCCACGCTCCATGTTCCACTCCCTCCTGTGACGTGCACTACAAAGGTTCGACGACCAACCGGACCGCCGCGATGTTCCTCACCAGCCCCAGCCCCGCCGCATCCACAGCACCCAGCTGCGAAATCCGATCAAACGTCCCCTGAACGACGGCCTGCTTGACGACGCGCCACTCCACGCCGCCACCAAATGCGTAGCCCTGCGTGGTGGCCAGCCCACCCGTGTTCGGCCACGGGAGCGCGCCGGCGTTCGGCGCCCGGCCGTTCCGGTAGTAGCTGGCGGCGGCGAAGGTGCGGACGCGCTCGGTGAACCGGAAGGTCGCCGCCAACGACGCGAAGTCCGCCCAGACCGAAGACGTGAAGCCGGACGCGCCGACCAGGTCCTGTCCCGCGACGAGCGCCACGTCCAGCTGCGGCCCTTCCCGCGTGAGCTCCAGCGTGGCCTTGGGCAGCAGCCCCTGCCGGCCGTCATCTCCCAGGTAGAAGACCGGCCCGGCCTGCGCGGTGAACGTGGCCTGCCGCGTGAGGCGGTAGCGGTAACTGGCGAACGCCCCATGGGCGTTGCTGCGCTCCGGCCCGTAGGTGAAGAGCTGGTAGCGGTACTCCATGCCCAGGTCCGTGCGGCGCGTCACGTGGTACCAGGTCTGCGCGTACGGCGCGTGCGTGAAGCCCGGCAGCGCCCCCGGCTCGTAGACCTGGGCACCTTCAAAGCGGTAGCCCAGCGTGCCTTCCAGCCGCGCGGTGAAGTCCTTGGTCGCCGAGAGCGACGCCTTCCCGTACAGGATGGGCGAGAGCGTCCGCGCCAGCCCCAACCGCGGCAGCGACGTCGGGTCCGACACCCGCCAGACCTGCACGCGTTCCTTCAGTGTGAAGGTGCGGCTGACCTTCTGCTCCGACTCCACTTCACCGCGGTGATCCAGCCCCGTCGTCCCGCTGCCGTGGCGGATGAGCAGGTCCAGCGCGTACCAGCTCTTCAGCGTCAGGTTCGTATCCAGCAGCGTCAGCCCCGCCTGCGGCGAGACCTTGGTCATCAGCTGCCCCGCGCCAGCCTCGGTGCGGAGGAGCGCGTCGTCGTCGTAGCGCTCCTCCGCGGCCAGACGCAGCGTCGGCTTCGCCTCGATGCCGGCGTGAGCCGCACTGGCGAGGCAGAGTGCTGACAACGCGAGTGTCTTTGAGAACCAGCTCCCCACGACGCCCTCCCCTTCCCAAATGACTTCGCGCTGCCTTCAAGACTCGACGGCTCTGGCTACGGCACGACGACGGTGTCACCCGGCTGCAGCACGAAGTCCGTGCGGCTGGCGCCGTCGGTGACCAGGTCGCTGTAGCGGACAGGGATGCCCGCGTTCTCGCCGTTGCGGATGACCAAGATGCCGTCGCTGGCGAAGGCGGAGAGCCCGCCGGCCAGCGCGATGGCCTGGACCAGCGACGTCCGCCCCTTCAGCGGGTACGCGCCCGGTCGCGCCACCTCGCCGGTGACGTAGACCCGCGACGAGTTCACCTCGCGGACGATGACCGTCACCTTGGGCTCCTGCACAAACGGGGAGAGCTTCTGCTTGATCTCCGCCGCCAGCTCCTCCGGCGTCTTCCCGTCCGCCTTCACCTCGCCCACCATCGGCAGAGAGATGAACCCGTCAGGCCGCACCGGCACCACCCTCGACAGATCCGCATCCCGCCACACCGCCACGTCCAGCACGTCCTCCCGTCCAATCTTGAACGGCCCCTCCGCTGCGGGCCCGGTCGCGCGCGTCTGGTGCGCGCAGCCACTGAGGATTCCCAACGTCACGATTGCCCACACGCCCGCGGTCATCTGCCTCATCGCCTCGTCTCCTCCCCAAAGTCGTTCGACGCGCACGGTGCCTAGCAGCGCATGTGCCACAGGGTGCGGCGGAGCAAAGCCGCGCGACTTTCAACGGATTCCTGTTCCGGCGGGCGGGAGGCCGAGCGCCGTGGAGGAAAAAACTTCCGCTTGCAGGCCCCCGCAAGGGCGGTCGGAGGCGGAAAGAAATCCCGTCAGACACCCAGAAAGAGAACCTTCGTTCCTACCGCGCGCCGGCCCGCCCGCCGCGTTCCGTGCAGCCTTCGCACGTTTGCGTCGTCCAGCAGAATGAAGCCGTCGCGGCACGCGCCTTGAAAGGATGGCCCGGAAGATCCGACGAGGAGCAAACCATCATGGTGAAGGCAGCGGGCGTGGGGGCGGTGGCGGCGATGATGAGCGCTGGGGCGATGACGATGCTGACCGGCGTGCTCGGAGGCTATGCGGAGATCACCGCGCTGGCCCTGATGGGCGCGGGGATGGTGGCCGCCGGACAGCTGTTCGCCCGGACCGGTGCCGCCGAGGGCGTTCCAGACAAGCAGACTGTGAACGGGTAGCGGCGCTCACAACCCCTTGACGCCTCAAGGGGGTGTCATTGGGGGCCCCTCTCCTGACAGGTCCTGAAATGTGGGAAGCTCCAGAGCCTGGAGTTTCCCCTTAGACCTGTCGGACCGCAGAGGAACGGATGCCGCCCTTCCCGCTCAACTTTCTTGGCTTCAAGCTCAACGACCTTGAGGACCAGGCGTACAAGAACGCCGCGCTGCTGCAGGACCAGATCGCCGCCGTCCCTTCGGCGGCGGATCCGGCCTCCACCGCGGCGGAGCGGCAGCGCGCGGCAGACGCCGTCCGGGATCGCAACCGCCAGGTCATCGAGCAGCAGAACCGGCTGAAAGACCTCGCGCGAAAGCTGACGTCAAAGGAGACCGCGCAGCTGCCGGAGCAGTTCAAGGCGCTGGTGGTGCAGGTCAACGACGCGCGCCGCGCGCTGCAGGAGGCGGAGCAGTCGCTCGCGCCCGAGGCGCGCCTCAAGTCGCTCGCCGCGCAGGTGAAGCTGGCGCAGAAGGACCTCGCCGAAGCGGAGCAGCAGCGCCTGCCCGCCGCGGTGCTGAAGAGCTTCGCCGCGCTGGTGGACGACGCGCAGCAGCGCTACGTCCAGGAGGCGGCCACGCCCGGCAGCCCGAGGGATCCCACCACCTCCTTCCGGGCTGAGCCCCAAATCCGGCTCGCGCAGCTCCGCGAGCTGGACGGGAAGATCCGCACGCTGCAGGCGCAGCTCGACCAGTTGCCCAAGCAGCCGCAGACCCCGGAGCAGCGCCAGCTCGCAGCGCGCCGGCCCCAGCTGGAGCGCCTGCTCGCGTCCTTCCAGTCGCAGAAGGAGCTCCTGCAGACCGCAGCGCCTCGCGAGGCGGCACGCCCACAGGTCCGTACGGCTCAAAGCCCCGGCAGTCAGCTGCAGAGTGAGGCGGCGGGCGTGCGGCAGGAGATCGGCCAGTCGCTGCTGGAGGGCAAGACGCCGGGGCAGCTCGAGGACAAGCGCGGCCAGCTCAACCAGACGCTGGCGCGGATTGCCCGTGCCGCCGGCCAGATGCCCCGCAGCATCGAAACGCGGCTGCCCAACGGGCAGATTCCTTCCCGCGGCGACGCGGAGCTCGCGCGACGTCTGTCCGAGATCATGGATCTGGACAAGCAGATCAAGAGCGCCCAGGCCAATCCGAAGGAGAGCTACAAAGTGGAACGGCTGCAGACCCAGCTGCTCCTCCTCCAGGAGGCGCTCGCCGGGTACAAGGCGCGCAAGGCGGTGGACCCCCACCTCGCCGCCCCTGCGAGCGTCTACGACGCGTCCCGGGAGATTCAGCTGCTGCAGACCGCCCTCGACCAGCTCGGCGTCGGCTACGACCTCGTGAATGACCCGCAGCGGATGGAGCAGGCCACCCGCCTGCGCGCCCAGCTGGACCGGCTCAAGGCGTCGCTTCCGGACGACGCGCTGGTGCGGACCGAGGAGGGCGGCTACGGCGCGGAGCTGCGCGGCGCGAGGAGCGGCGCGCCGGGGCAGACCGCGGCCAGCCGGCGCCAGATCTCCGACGTCAAGCTGCGCGAGCTGCTGGAGCGCTTTTACGGCGACACCAGCGAGTTCAAAGGCTTTCAGATTACGGACCGCACACTTCAGCACCCGGAGCAGCGCAGGGAGGTCATCCCGTCGCTGGTGCCGGACCTCGCGCAGGAGATCGCCGCTGAGTTCCTGCCCTTCCTGCCCAACGACACCGCCCTGCCCCGCGCCCAGCGCCAGAAGCTGGAGCAGCTGAAGATGCAGGCTAACAACTTCCTCAGCCAGGCCTGGAGCCTGGAGGAGCAGCAGAGCGGCGGCCGCCCGCCGGAGCCGCAGAAGGTGTTTGACCTCGCGCGCGCCGCGTTCGAGAGCTTCATGCTCACCAGCCAGGACGGCATCTGCGCGGTCCTGCGCGACGTCCGCATGCTGATGAACCAGGCCCGCCACGAGGGCACCGTCACGCCCAAGCAGTACGACAAGTACGAGCAGTACCTGCGCAACACCTCGGCCAAGGACTTGATGGATCAGACGGAGAAGTACGCCGCCACCAGCGACTTCCTGAGCCAGAACACGCAGAGCACGCAGCCTCCTGCGGCGGCCGCCGCCGGGTCAGACGCGCAGCTCTCGCAGGTGGCCGCGGCGATCGAAGCGCAGGTGCAGGAGACGGGGGTGCGCTACCAGAAGGAAGACGCGGTGCAGGACCTCTTCAGCACGGTGCTCCAGTACGCCAACCAGCAGATCGCGCTGGAGCAGAAGCCCAAGCCCACCGACATGCTCAAGCGCTTGATGGGCGCGCGCGCTGCGGTGGCGCCGAAGATGAACCCGCAAGGTGGCGGGCGGTAGCAGTTCTGCGTTGTGCAGTCAGGCGCATCCCCACGAAGCAACCGGTCTTCGCCGGCCAACAGCTCTTCTCAGTCGGGCGCCTCCCCCGCTCGCCTTCCAGGGGAGAAACCGGCCCTGGCCGGCCATTTCGTCGGAGGAACAGTTCTTCTCAGTCGGGCGCCTCCCCCGCTCGCCTCGAGCGTTGCGCCGTCAGGCGCATAGTCGAGAGGTGGCGCAAACCCACGCACGGCACCTTGCCGGTTCGCTTCGAGCAGAGCGAAGCGGCCCATGTGCCAAGCCTCGGAAGCACTGCCGACGTCTATCGGGATAGGGGGGCGGCTACGCCGCTCCCCCTCCCACACCACCGGGCATACGGATCCGTACCAACGGCGGTTCGGCAGATTGAGGTCATGTTGCCAGGCTGAACAGGCCGCTGCGGTGGAACTCTACATTGGGGAGTGCTTGGTGCATCCCAACGTGGCAAGCCATCGCCCAGTACGAGAGGCGA
>JBGART010000064.1:0-46188 GCA_044230055.1 Myxococcaceae bacterium
GGCACCATTGCGTTGACGGTCTTAGCTGCTCTCGCGCGGCCGCCGAATAGCTCCAAAGCCCAGGACCAGACAACTAACTGGGCCGTTCTTTGAATGAAATGGCAGGCCGAAGGCCTGTCCTCTCCTCGAGGCGAGCGGGGTGGCGCCTGACGGCGCGAGAACAGCTGTTCCTCCGACGAAAATGCCGGCCCGGGCCCGCTTGCCCCTCGAGGCGAACGGGGCCCCGCTGCCGCTACCCCATCGCCTTGCGAGCGACCGCCACGCCGAGCCGCGCTCCGGCAGCGACATCGCCTGGGAAGTGCAGGCCGAGGTACACCCGCGAGCGCGCGACATTGGCGGCCGCGCGGAAGAACTCGTTCGTGCGCTCGGGCCAGGCGGTGGCCAGCACGGTGGCCGCGGCGTAGGCCGTCGCCGCGTGACCGGAGGGATAAGAGTCCCCGCGGACATTCGGAGACTCATACGGCCGCGGTTCCCCGTAGTATTTCTTCTGCTGCGACCAGGCGCTGGCGTTCACGTCCAGCACGGAGTTCAGCACGCCCAGCGTGGCCCTCGCCCGGGCCATCCCGAAGCGGTCGGCCAGCTGGCGGATGTAGTCGACCCACATGGGGCCCATGCCGTCATCGGAGAGCTTCTTGGCGACGGCGAGGCCTGCGGGCGTGTTCTGCGCCACCGCGTCCCGCACCGCCTTGCGTTCTGACGGCTGAAGGTAGGGGAGCTTGGAGCCATCCGCCATCCGGTAGCTGGCGGGGTCCAGCCCGGCCATTGCGGGAAGCACGTTGGCGGCGGGGTCAAACCGGGCCGCAGCAGCGGCGGGGACGAACGCGTCCACCACTTCCGGAGGAGCGGCGGCAGGCGCGGAGTTCCCGGGGGTTGCGCGGACGGGCCCTTCTGCCGGCTGCGCCTGGGGGGGAAGGCCCGGCTGAATCCTCAGCGTCATTGTTCAGGTTTTCGCCAAAGGTCCCCGCGGAGTTGCGCGGCAGGCGGACCTGCCGCGCTTCCCCTAAGGACCTACGGCGCCGTCGCGTAGTGAGAGAACCTCAGGCTTGCCGAGGCCCTCCCCTCCGTCCGGCTGCGCAAGGCGTCCGCGTAGCCGAACAGCTCCTTGAGCGGGACCTGCGCCTGCACCCGCTGGACCCGTTCGGCCGCCTCCAGGTGCAGCACCCGGCCGCGCCTGGAGCCGAGGTCGCCGATGACCGCGCCCACGAAGTCAGGCGGGGTGGTGACCTCCACGGCCAGCACCGGCTCCAGCAGGAAGACCCCCGCGCTGCGGGCAGCCTGCTGAAACGCCAGCGAGCCGGCGAGCTCGAACGCCATCGCGCTCGAGTCCTTGGGGTGCGTGCTCCCGTCGAGCAGCCGCACCTTCACGTCCACCACGGGATGTCCCGCGAGGACGCCGCGCGCCAGGGCGCCCCGGATGCCCTTCTCCACTGCGGGGATGTACTCGCGGGGGACGGCGCCCCCGGAGACCTCATCCGAGAAGACGAAGCCGCCGCCGCGCGGCAGCGGGCTCACCTCCAGGACGACGTGCGCATATTGGCCCGGCCCGCCGGTCTGTCGCACGTGCCGGTAGTCCACTCGCGCCGTCCCTTTCAGCGTCTCCCGGTAGGAGACCGCCGGCTGACCGGCGCGGGCCTCCACCCCGTAGCGCGTCTTCAGGCGGTCCAACGCAATCTCCAGGTGCAGCTCACCCATCCCCCGGAGGAGGGTCTGTCCCGTCTCGTCGTCGATGACGACGGCGAGGCTGGGGTCCTCGAGGGCCAGCTTCCGCAGCCCGGCGGTGAACGCCTCGTGGTCGACCTGACGGCGCGGCTCCACCGCGAGCTCGACCACCGGCTCCGGGACCTGCAGCGACTCGAGGACGATGGACGCCTCTTCGTCGCACAGGGTGTCCCCGGTCCGGACGTGCTTGAGCCCCACCGCGGCGGCGATGACGCCCGCTGGAGCCTCGGAGAGCTCGCTGTAGTCGTCGGCATGCACGAGCAGGAGCCGGCCCACCCGCTCGCGCTCACCGCGAGACGCGTTGAGCACCGCGGCGCCGGGGCGGAGCGTCCCCGAGTACACTCGCAGGAACGTCACGCTGCCTGTATGCCGGTCGTTCTGGACCTTGAACGCGAGCGCGCAGAGCGGCGCCCCGTCGCTGGGGCTGCGCTCCTGCGGCTCGCCGCTGCGCGCAGAGGTGCCGCGCACGGGAGGGAGGTCGCTTGGCGCAGGGAGGTACGCCACCACCGCATCCAGCAGAGGCTGGACGCCGCAGTTGGCGTAGGCGGAGCCGCACAGCACGGGCACCGCCTTGCGCGCGAGCGTGGCCTTCCGAAGCCCGGCTTCGAGCTCCAGCGCGGTGACGTCTTCGCTCTGGCCGTTGACGTAGCGCGCGAGCAGCGCGTCGTCGTGCTCGCCGCACGCCTCCACCAGAAGCGCGCGAGCGCGCTCGACCTCGGCGCGCAGCTGCGCGGGGACGGGGAGGACGTCGAAGGTGCGGCCCTGGGTGTCTGGATGAAACACGGTGACGCTCCTTTCGAGCAGATTGACGACTCCTTTGAAGTCCCTGCCCTGGCCGAAGGGCAGCTGCACCGGCAGCGCGTTGACGCCCAGACGGTCGCGCAGGGACTGCACGCTGGCCTGGAAGTCTGCGGACTCTCGGTCCAGCTTGTTGATGAAGACGACTCTGGGGACGTGGTGCCGGTCGGCCTGACGCCACACGGCCTCTGTCTGCGGCTCCACGCCGTTGTTCCCGTCGAGCACGACCACCGCCCCGTCCAGGACGCGCAAGGACCGCTCCACCTCGACGGCGAAGTCGACGTGGCCCGGCGTGTCGATGAGGTTGAGGCGGTGCCGCACCCCCGCCCGCTCCCAGTACACCGTGGTGGCGGCGGCGGCGATGGTGATGCCCCGCTTCCGCGACTGCGGCGAGGAGTCCATGGTGGTGGTGCCCAGGTGCACCTCACCCGGGCGGTGAATCCGGCCCGTGTAGAAGAGCACCCGTTCGGTCAACGTGGTCTTGCCCGCGTCGACGTGGGCGATGATTCCGAAGTTTCTGTAGCGCTGGATGGAGAGTTCTCGAGGCATACGACGGCCCTCATGCGCGCTGTTTGAAGAGCGCGCGAAGGAGTGGGGAGCAAAGCGAAGGGTGGGTGAGGGGAGGGGCGCCGGTACGTGCGCGCGCTACCGCGCCCCGGCGGTCAATTCGAGGAGGACCGTCGGGCTTTTGCGCTGGAAGCGGGTTCGTGGGGGGCGCATGGCGTGACCGAAGAGACTAACGGCCGCCCGACGGGCGAGCCCGCGCGGCCTGACCGCGACGCTCAAACGACGCCCAAGTCCTCGTGGCCCCAGCGCTTTTTCGGAAGGCAGCGAAAGCGTCAGAAAAAGATTTGGGACGAATGACCGGGGTCGCCGTCTCGGGGGCGCAGAACGCAGCGCAACCCTCTTGGAGTCACCCCATGAACCGCATCGCCCTCGTCGCCGTTGCCCTTGCCCTGTCCCTATCTGCCTGTGCGGGTCGCCGCTACGCGCAGGTCTCGCCCGGGATGACCGGCGCACAGGTGACGCAGATCATGACTGAGGGGCCGACGAAGGTGGTCCCCTACGAGGACCAGTACGCCAGCTGGTACTACAGCGAGGATTACTGCTTCCTCCTCAAGGACGACAAGGTGGTGGCCAAGTCGGAGAGCGAGAACCGCGGCTCCGCGTACGCGGCCGGCGTTGCGGTTCGGGCGAAGGAGCTGGCGCAGTGCCTGCCTCCCGGCGTTCAGGCGCCGACCTCCACCCAGGTGCAGGTGAACACCCCCGTCGGCACCTTCACCACCCAGCAGTAGCCCTGGGTCTCACGGCAAGGCGGGAAGCCCCGCCTTGCCGTAGGCCCGCTGCAGCAATTCCCCCTCGCCGAGCGCGCTGCGCTTGGCGGCCTCCACGTCCAGCCCTTCGCCGTGGCCCTCGCCGCGGCCGCGGAAGACCAGCGCGTCGCCCTCGCGCTGAGCGTCCTCGGGGCAGGAGGGGAGCTTGAGCGGACTGCGCAACAGCTCACAGGGGAGCCGCGCGGCTGAGTCGAACGGGGTCTCCCGCGTGCCCTCGCGCCGGACGAAGCGGACCTCGCCGTCGGAGAAGCGCAGCGCGTCTGGCGCGGCGCCCAGCACGCGCTCCACCTGCTTCGCGGGCCTCCGCGCCGTCCAGGGCTCGTCGCCGCCGCGGGAGAACGGGAGCCAGCCGGGCGCGGAGAGCGGGCGTCGCGCGAGGGTGGCGAGGTCTTCTGGCCGCGGTGCGAACGTCCCTTGAAACACCTGGCAGTGCGTCGTGTCACAGGCGCCGCGCCGGCCGTGGGCGCTGACTCCGGGTTGCGCGTTGTGCGCCACCACCTGGGCGAGCGCCGCGCGGGCGGGGCCTTGAATCTCCGCGTCCTCCGAGTGGAGGACGCCTGCCACGTAGCGGCTCAGCGTCGTGCGAAAGCGGAAGTCGGAGCCGCGGCGCGCCTTCAGCGTCCGCTCAGAGAGGAACGCGCCGTCGGGCGGGCGGTACGCAGGCGCCGGGGCGAAGGAGAAGACGCCGGCGTAGTCGCGGCCCTCGGGCGAGGTGCCGGGGAAGCGCACCCGCCACGGACCGCCCACGCAGAGGGCGCTGCCGGCGCGGGTGAGCGACTGCAGCGGCGTGAAGTCCCGCGGCGCCACGGTGACAGCGCGTCCGTCGACGCGCAGGCTGACGCCCGGGCAGCGGGCCTCAACGCTTTGCGGTGCGAGCAGGCCGAACGTCTGGACCGAGACCGCCCCGTTCGCGCGGACGGCGCGGTACGGCGCCAGCGCGCGGGCGAGCTCTCCCGCGAAGGCTCGCGGCATTTTCCCGCGGCGTGCCATGACGGCGACGACGTCGGCATCCACCGCCACAATCCAGCCGAGCACCGGGCGCAGCCGCGCGTCCCGCACCGTCCCGGTCTTGGTGGCGAAGCCGCGGAGCTCCGCGGAGGCGGGCAGGTCCGAGAGCGTCCCCTGCGCGGCGTTGGCGCGCAGCAGGTCCACGACGTCCGGCCGGGCCTCGGCGAGCAGCAGGTACGCCGCGGCGAGCGAGAGCGGCGAGAGGGTGAGGCGCGCCCGCAAGCCAATCGCCTCCGGCATGTCGCGAGGGACCGCCGGCAGGCCCAGCGCGAGCAGCGGCTCGGCGAAGGCGCCGAGGGCGGAGGCCGCGGGCGCCACGCGGGCGACATCCAGGAAGTAGCCGTTGCAGGAGCGCAGCAACGCCGTGCGAGCGTCCATGGTGGCCGGGAGCTTCTCGCTGCAGAGCCACTCGGGCCGCTGGGCGTCCGGGCGGAGCACCGGCGGCCCACCTCCGTCGCCCGGGGGCGGCTGCAGCGCGGCGTAGACGAAGGGCTTGAGCGTGGAGCCGAAGGGCAGGGGCGCGCGGAGCTCCCCCGCGCCGTGGAGGACCTCGCCGGAGTGGCGGCTGAGCACCACGAATGCGTCCGCGGGCTGGGAGGGGAGCTCGGAGAGCTCGGTCACGGTGAGGGGCGGCCACTGCCAACCCTTGGCGCAGAGCGCCAGTCTGCGCGCGAGGGGCGGAGGGAGCGCGCCCGGCGTCTCCGAGAGGAGCCGCGCCAGCGCCCGCCGTCCCGGGGCGCGCGCGAGGGTTCGGGGTTGCTCCAGAATCGAGGCGGCGGCGTTGAGCGAGAGGTAGCCTGCGTCCTCCCAGGAGCGCTGCTCTCCGCTGGTGGCCACCGCGAAGGCCTCGTGGAACAGCCGGTCCTCCGCCGAGGCGGGACAGGCCGTCCAGAGGAACTGGTGTGCAATCTCGTGGCGAAGCGCGGTGGTCATGGCCGCGTCCACCACCGCGCGGCGGTTCTGCCGCAGCTCAATCCGCTCCGGCCGGCTCTCGCCGTTCTCCGCGCCGCTCAGGTGCGTGGCCCGCACAATCCGGATGGGCGCCCGCGGCGCCGCTGCGAGCTCCCCGGTCGCGCCCGAGTACACGCCCGCGAGCGTGTCCCAGTGCTCGAGGGCCACGCGCTCAAGGTCTGCTTGCGGCTCCAACTGCTCGTGGACGAGGAAGGTGGGTGCTTCGCGAGAGGCAGGTACCCTCCGGCCGCACGCCCTGGCCGGCCATTTCGTCGGAGGAACAGCTCTTCTCAGTCGGGCGCGTCCCCCGCTGGCGTCGAGGGGGGAACCGGCCCTGGCCGGCCATTTCGTCGGAGGAACAGCTCTGCCCAGTCGGGCGCCCCCCCCGCTGGCGTCGAGGGGGGAACCGGCCCTGGCCGGCCATTTCGTCGGAGGAACAGCTCTGCCCAGTCGGGCGCCACCCCCGCTCGCCTCGAGCGTTGCGCCGTCAGGCGCATAGTCGAGAGGTGGCGCAAACCCACGCACGGCGCTTGGCCGGTTTGTTTCGAGCAGAGCGCAGCGGCCCATGAGCCAAGCTTCGGAAGCACTGCCGACGTCTCGACTATGCGCCTGACGGCGCAACGCTCGACGCGAACGGGGGCAACCCCGCGACGTGGCAGACCCGGCGCTTGGCCGGTTTGTTTCGAGCAGAGCGCAGCGGCCCATGAGCCAAGCTTCGGAAGCACTGCCGACGTCTCGACTATGCGCCTGACGGCGCAACGCTCGACGCGAACGGGGACTGTGCGCCTGCGGCGCAACGCTCGAGGTGAGCGGGGGAGGGCCGCTCGAGGTGAGCGGGGGAGGTCCTCCGAGGAGGCCCGCGATGACGATGACCAGCCCGCGCATCCTGCTACTTCCCGGCAGCGGCAGGAGGCTCAAACACATTGAGCACCTGCGGCTCGCTGCGGCCCTTGCGCCCCAGCGCGTACATGTCCTGGATGGTGGCGGGCGGGGCGATGAAGCGGCCGGGAAACTGGGCTCGCACGACGTACCCGACGGTGCGCGGGCTGTCGCTCCACCAGGTGGGCTCCTCGAAGAACAGGTGCACGTGCTCCGGGGAGAAGCTGCGGCGCTTGAGCGCCTCATGCGCCAGCGGCAGCGAGTGCGGAGCGCCGCGGTACTCCTTGTCCTCCTGCAGCGGCGTGAAGCCGGCGGGGATGGCGTCCTCCACCACGTAGTACCCGGAGCGCAGGCGCTCCTCTCCGCGGGCGTTCAAGGTCAGCTCCACGAAGAGCTCCGCGCCCTGCGGCACCGCCTCTGTGTTCTCCAGCGGCTTCCGGCCCTCGGGCGTGAGCAGGAAGTACCGCCGCTGCACGCTCATCCCCTGTTCGAGCGGCTTGGCGTCCAGCGCGGGCGTGAGCACCTCCGCCCGCAGAGTCGCCACGCCGTCGAAGCTGCCCACGCGCAGGCTCTGCGTCCCCGGCGGCAGCACAGCGACCAGCCCCGCGCCGCGCGGCTTGAAGCTGACGTTCTGCACGCCCTCCACCTGGGGCGGAGGGAGCCGGCGCAGCGCCTTCGCGTCCCGCTCGATGAGCCAGAGGCTGTGCAGCAGCGCGGTGCTCCGGTCGAACGTGGACACCTCCGGCTCGGTGAGCAAATCCAGCACGCGCCTCCGGGCCTTTGCCACGTCCAGCTCTCCCATCGACGCCGCGTGGCCCAGGAGCGCGGTCAAGCCCACGCGCCGCAGCGGGTAGCGCCAGAACGCGTCCGTCGGGGTGAAGCTGGCCAGCGTGAAGAATTGCTCGCGGCTCTTGCTGACCAGGCCCGCCAGCTGCGCCTGGACCGCGGGCTCCTTCTCGATGCCGGCCTTCTCCGCCGCGAGCACCGCCAGCGCGATGGAGTGCAGGTCGCTCCCGCTCGCGGCCGCCCGCTCCAGCAGCGCGCGCACCCTTGCGGCCTGCTTGCTGCCCTGCAGCTTCGCCAGGACATACGCGCGAGTCGCCTCCAGCTCCGGCGGCAGGTTCGCCTGCGCCTCCAGCCAGGCGGCGGACTCGGTCAACGCGCCCTCGTTGCGCGGCACCAGCCCCGCGTCCACCGCGTAGCCCAGGCCATCCAGCGCGATGAGCGTCAGCGGGACAGAAGGCTCCGAGTAGCCGCCGAACCAGGTGAAGCCGCCGCCCTTCACCGCCAGCGCGAGGATTCTCCCCGTCCCCTGCACCGCGCGGGAGCGCGCCTCCACCAGCAGCGCCTGGGTGTCCGGGTCCAAGCTCCCCAGCGCGCTCGCCTTCTGCAGCGTCTGGTAGAGCGCCACGTTGGGGGCCGTGGTGGAGACCAGCTGCTCCAGGCAACCGTACGGGTAGGTGAGCAGCTCGCGGACGTTGGCGAGCGCCGCGTCCACGGTGGAGGCCTGAAGGAGCAGCTCCACGCGCTGGGTCCTGCTCGTGGCCATCACGGGCAGCTTCAAGTCCCCGCCGCTGTAGGTGCTGACCTGCAGCGTCTCCTGCAGCGCGGCGGGCTGCACCGGCACGCGCCGCCGGTCCCGGAGCGGCTCCCCGCCGCCGGTCACCGCGATGGCCACCTCCGCAACGCCCACGCGCGCGGCCGAGAGCGCGAACGGCACCACCCGCTCCCCGGTGGCGGTCAAGTCCGCGCGGCCGTCGGTCTGCTTCCCGCCCAGGCCATCGCCCGGGTTCACCTTCACGTCGAAGCCGGTCTCCCCCTTGCCGCTGACGCGCGAGAGCCGCACGCTGCCGGTGGCGGTGTCGCCCTCGCGCAGGAACTGCGGCAGCGACGCCACCAGGTTCAGCTTCCCGCGGCTGGCGAACTCCGCCGTCGCCTCACCGAAGCGCCCGGACGCGTCCGCCGCCACCGCGGTCACCGTCCAGAGCGTCTGGTTCGCCGGGAGCTTGAAGCTCACCTTCGCGTGGCCCTGCGCGTCCGTCACCACCTCCGCGTTCCAGTAGGCGGTGTCCTTCTCCTCCCGCTTCTCCTCGCGTGTGGGCGGCTTGACGGAGGTGAAGCGGACGTGCGGCAGCCGCCCCAGCGTGCGCGCCAGCTGCTCGCCGTAGCCGTAGCCCTGGAACTCGTTCGAGTAGAAGCTGGTCACGTTGTTCCGCGCGACCGGGTAGAAGAAGTCCAGCACCTTCGGCCGCAGCTCGCTCTGGACCGCGTAGACCGCCTTGTCCACCACGCCGAGCGAGACCTGCGCCACCACGCCCTCGCCCGCGTGGTCCGTCACCCGCAGCTCCAGCGTCTGCTCGGTCAGCGGCGCCATCTCCGACTTGAGCGGCGTCACCACCAGAGACAGCGCACGCTCCGCCGGGACGATGCGGAAGGGCACGGTTCGCTCCTCCCAGCGGCCGTTGGCCGTGGGGTAGGCGAGCGAGGCGTAGACCGCGCTGCCGAAGCGGCGCTCCACACCGAAGCTCTGGATGACCGTCGTCCCGGAGACCTCCACCAGCGACGTGCTGAACAGCCCGCTGCCGGAGAGGGTGAGCCACATCGGCCCCGCGTTGCGCCCGCCGGGGCCCCAGCGCTCCGGCAACAGGGCCACCACCTGCGCGCTGCCGCCGGGCTCCAGCACGCCGTCGAGCGCCTCCAGCGTCATCGACGGCACCCGCGCCACGGGCTCGCTCCCTTCGCCCACCACCAAGAGGCTCGTCTCGCCGGACCACGGCTGTCCCTTCCGGTCCTTGAGCGTGGCGCGCGCCAGCACCGTGCCGATGCGCGCGGTCGGCGCGGCGGTGCGGAACATGGCGTCCTCGCCGGTCTTCACCGCCACCTCGCTCAGCTTCGTCTCCTGCCCATCCGCCTGGCGCAGGACGAAGGTGACCGTGCCCTCCATCTGCAGCATCGGCCGGCCGCCGAGCGAGGTGGAGCGCAGCGCGAAGAGCGCCTCGCCCCCCAGCTTGACGACCTTGGCGGAGAAGCGCGGGGCGCCCAGCACTTCGGTGTTGGAGAGGAAGAAGGCGGTAGAGACATTGGCGAAGGTCTTCTGGTCATCCCGCGCGCGCACGGTGAGCGTGTAGCGGTAGGGCAGCCGCTCCTCGCCGGGCGCCAGCGGCGGGACCTCCACTTCGACCTCTGCTTCGCCCCTCTCGTTGAACGTCGGCGCGGACTCCCACGGGTCCTCGCCCACCTGGCCCTCCTCGCTGCGCTTGGCGACGGACGAGTGCAGCCGTTCCGGGATGGACAGCTTCCCCTCGGTGGTGGACGCGCTGCCGTAGGTGACCGCGCTGCCCGCGCCGCCCTTGCCCGCGTCGTCCACCCAGGCCGGCGAGTCCAGCAGCGAGCGGTAGAGGAACACCTCGTACTTCGTGTCCGGCGGGACGCCGCCCGCATAGCGGCGCGCCTTCACCTTGACCTTCAGCGGCTGCCCCGGCGTCACCGTCTCACCCTCGGGCGTGAGCTCCAGATAGAACGTGGGCTTCACGTAGTCCTGCACGCGCGCCTCCGCCTGGTGCGGCTGGCCATCCAGCTCGGCGACCACGCGCAGCACGCCGGTGTCCAGCCCCTCCGGGACCTTGAACGTCCCGCCGAAGCTGCCGAAGTCGTCCACCTTCGCCTTGGTCGCCACCGTTGCGCTGCCGTCGGTCAGCAGCTTCACGCTCACCTCGCGGCGGGACGGCGTGAAGAGCCGCGCCAGGAACGACTCCGGCTTGCGCGCCAGCCCGCGGAAGCGCACCGCGTCGCCCGGGTGGTAGATGGGCCGGTCGGTGTAGAGGAAGACGTCCGGCGCCACCGCCAGTGTCGAGTAGAAGTCGGTGTCCACCACCGCCACGTCGCTGCCCACCATCGCCGTCGCCAGCAGCTTGGGCTCGTTGACCTGGAGGAGCACCTCGCCGGCTTCGTTCGTCTTGCCGGACGGCCCCGCCCCGGTGGGCAGAAACACCTGCACCGCGGCGCCCGCCTTCGGGCGTTGGTCCAGCCCGGCCACGCGAACCAGGAGCGTGCCGTCCGTCTGCTTGGCCTGCACGGTGAGGTCCGTCACCACCAGCATCACCTGGCCCTCGACGCGCCCCTGCACCAGCTGCAGCACGTAGACGCCGGCGGGCAGCGGGTCCAGCAGCACGCGCCGTTCCTGGAAGCTGCTGTCGCTGCCCCAGGCTTCGAAGCCGGGGACGTTGAAGTCGCGGTCCGCGCCGCCGAGGTCCAGGTTGAGCCACTGGCTGCGCACCAGCTGTAAGTCGGCCGGGACGCCGACCAGCTTGGGTGCACCCTCCTGCAGCGCCGCGGTGGCCGGGCCCAGGTCCGGCTGCGCCTTGGGCAGCGAGGCGGAGAGCTCCTTCCGCAGCTTGGGGTCCATCGCGTAGAGCAGGTACGTGCCGGGCTCGCGGACCGCGTTGAGCCCCCGCGCCAGCGCCCGGCCCGGGTTGTGGGTGGTGGGCGGTGCGTCGTACGCGCGCCGCAGGTTGGACTGTGACCGGATGAAGGCCGCCACGTCGCGCGGGCGCAGCACCCGCAGCTCCACCGGCCCGCGCCCGGAGAAGGCCAGGTCCACCGTGGGCGCCTCCTGCGTGCCGTAGCTGCGCGGGACGGTGATGTAGAGCGGCTTGGCGACGGCGGAGAGGGAGCCCAGGGCCAGCAGCGCGACCAGCAGACGGCTCATGACTTGAACCCCCCTCCGACGAGCGCGCCGCCCTCGGCGAGCCCGCGGAACCCGACGTACGGCAGGCCCTGCAGCGCCCGGCGCGCGTCCTCTATCTCCGGTGGCAGCGGCTTCTTGAGCGAGTCGGACGCGGCGCTCTCGTCGAAGTGGTAGCCGTCGACGGTCAGGTCCGAGAGCAGCTTGCCCAGGTGAACCCCGAGCGCGATGGAGCTGGGCGCGGCGAAGCCCTGGAGGATGGCGGGCGCGGCGTTGGCGAAGCTGGGCTCGCCGCCCTCGCAGGTCTTCTTCATCCGGCCGAACAGCTCCGGTGTGGACGCCAGCACTAGGTGGCCGCAGAGCTGTCCGCGGTCGAAGGTGTTCGGCCCGGAGAAAATCTGCGCGAGCGCGGCCTCGTCCTCGGGGCGGCTCCAGGCGATGGCCACCTCGGTGAGCAGCCCGCGGTCCCCGGTGGGCCACCAGGCGAGGGCAATCTGCCGGCCCACCAGAGCGCCCGTCGGCGTGCCGTCGAGGAACGTCTTGAGGTTTGGCCGGTCCAGCGTCTCCGGCAGCTCCACGTTGAGCGCGAGCAGCACGGGCACGTCGGCAGGCAGCAGCTTCTGCAGGCTGCCAGCGAGCGACCCGCGGCCGAAGTGGCGCGCGGTCAGCTTCCCGGCGAACCCGGCGGGCTTGAACGCGTTGCCCTCCACGCGGAAGGTGAGGGCGACCTCCTTCTCCAGCCCCAGCGCGTGCGCGAGCAGCTGCCCCTCCCGCCCCAGCCGCTGCGCGTCGATGACCACCGCGAGGTCCGTGGCCGGGGTGGTGGAGCGCGCCGGGAGCGGGGCGCACAGGCCCTGCAACACCGCCTTCGGCTGCCGGCCGAGCACCAGCTTGTCGCCGCGCAGGGCGGCGAACACCGAATGCTCTGCGAGGAGCCATCGGACCACCTCCAGCCCTTCCTCCGGAGCAGGCGCCGCGCCGTCCGGCTTCGGGCAGCCCTTCGCGGTGAACACCCCGCGCCGAGCCACCCCGTCGATGGCGTCGAACGCCGCCTTCGCGCTCGCGCCCGCCTCCTCCACGATGATGACCGGCACGCCCGGCTGGCCGCGGGTGGACAGCCACGCCACGCGGAACGGGTCACCCAGCAGCTCCTCCGCGACGAGGTTCAGCACCGCGCCCCGGAACGAGGCCTTGAGGTCCTCGCCCTTGCTGCCGAGGAACGCGCCCCAGCCGCCGAGGAAGCCCTGGCCCAGCGGCGTATTGATGACCTCCTTCAGCCACGCGTTGGCGAAGAGCGCCTCCCGCACCTTCTCCGGCGAGGCGACGTCTATCCACGCCGTCGCGCTGGCCACGTCCGTCACCTCCAGCTCCACCTTGGCGCTGGGCTGGGGGAGGGCAGAGGCGGCGGCCTCCGTGGCGGCGGTGCGGCGTGGCGGTGGGCGGTAGAGCAGCGCCAGCGTGAGCGCGGCGGCCAAAAATACGGCCAGGCCGATGAGGGGCATCAGGAACGGCGGGCGTGACGGGCGCGGCTCAGTCATGCATCCACTCCTTGAAGCGGTAGAAGCCGAGGAAGGCGGGGTTCTCCGGAGCGGGGCGCCACTCGTGGGGCGCCTGCGTGAAGAGCTCGTCCAGCGCGCCCAGCCGCACGCCGGAGGCGCCCTCGCCCGGGTGGTAGACCACGCGCGGCGCGGCGTGCGCGCGGTCAGCGGGCGCTACCACCAACATCAGGTGGAAGGTCGGGCCGTGCGCGCCCTCCTGACGGAAGGCGAGCAGGTCTCCGCTCTGCACGGCGCTCCGGCCCGTCGGCCCGCGGCCCAGCGGCGCGAAGCTGTGGGTGAGCAGCGTCTGCGCGTCGGCGAAGTCCAGGCGCTTGCCGCGGCCATCGCTCCAGAGCGCGCCGCCGCCCGCGTGGCCCAGGCGTCGGTACGCGCTGCGGTAGGCGAAGCGCACCAGGCCCGCGCAGTCGCGCTGCTGCGGCGTCCACCGCGCGTCCATCCGCTGCACCTGCGCGAGCGCGACCTCCGCCACGACCTGACGGAGCAGCGCCTCCGACGGCGCGGGCGCCGCGAGCAGCCAGAGCGCAGCCGTGGGGAGCGCGAGCGTCATGGGTCCGCTCGGGCGGCGTTGATCACAGAGTCTGCCTCCCCGTTCACCTCAGGCGCCTCCCCCGTTCGCCTCGAGCGTTGCGCCGTCAGGCGCATAGTCGAGAGGTGGCGCAAACCCACGCACGGCACTGTCCCGCTTTGTTTCAAGCAGAGCGGAGCGGCCCATGAGCCAAGCTTCGGGAGCACTGCCGACGTCTCGACTATGCGCCTGACGGCGCAACGCTCGACGCGAACGGGGGGCATCGCGATGTTTCGGGGCTCGAGGGAGGTCCCCCACGCGACGGCAGAACAAACCTGGAGCATCTAGCCCCCCTCGCCGCCCATGTCGGAGCTGGAGCTGCCGAGCGCCTTGGCGCCCTCGTCCAGGTTCTTCGGCCACGGCGCTCCGTCCGGCTGCCGTTCAGCGGAGGGCACGTAGACCAGCGCCTTCCCGTCCCCGAGCATGTTCACCCAGGCGAGCGCGCGCGTCGTCCCCGGCGTGGCCAGCGGGATGCGCAGCGTGCGGCGCTGCTCCTGTGGCGTGCCCTCGAAGAGGACGAGGTTCAGCGTGGCGATGGTGTGGGCCTTGTCGCCGCTGGGCCAGTAGTTGGTGGCGATGAGGTACAGCCCGCGCGGCGGCGCGCGGTGCACGTAGAGGTACGGACCGTAGGCGGGCTGGTCGAAGTCGCCGCCCTGCTCGTTCAAGAAGAACGTGCCGCCGGAGGGGCTGGCGGTGTTCGCCCAGTACACGTGCGCCATCGCTGAGTAATCCACCGCGCCCTTGCCGGACTCGCTGGCGTCGGTGGGCTCGTAGATGTGGAGGTCCGTGTAGACGCCGTCGGTGTCGCTGGTGAGGATGACCTTGAACGGCACCGGCGGCACCTGGGCGAACGTCGTCACCTGCGCCTTGCCGGTGCCGCCCTGATTGGTGGCCATCACGGTGATGACGTTCTTGCCGCTCGCCGCGGGGAACTTCCGGGAGAAGCGGCCGGTGAAGGTCCGCATGAGGTAGCGGTCGCCGTTGATGCTGACCACCACCGGGTCGATGGACGTGTCGGAGACCGTCCCCTCCAGCTTCAGCATCCGGTCCACGCTCCACCCGCCGGGCGGGGAGGTGATGCGGACGGCCGGGAGGGTCTTCCCGGTGCCGATGGGGACGCCTTGGTCGCGGGAGGCGGGCGCCGCCTGCGTCAGCAGAAACAGCACGAGGGCATTGAGCATGACGGGCGTCTGCGGCACGAACGAGGGGACCGGACGACGACCTATGCTTCTGTTGCAGGAGCGGCGCGACGATACGCCTATTTAGGTGGCTTGCCAGCACCTCGTGGCGCCTCTGCTCAGACGGTTGGGATGAAACACTCTCCGGAGGCGGTAGATCGCGGCTGGGCGCTGTTTCTGGAGTAAGAAGCCAACCCATGCACCTTCCCCTTTCGATTTTGATGGTTGCAGTCAATGCAGGCCCGGTTGTGTTCACCGAGCCGCAGCTCAAGGCCATGTCGGCGCGCTTCGCCCCGGTGGAGATTTCAGTCGACCTGAAGGCCCTCCCGGCGAACGAGCGGTCCGCGCTGGCCAAAATCATCGAGGCCGCCGAGGTGATGGATCCGCTGTACCTGCGCCAGACCTGGGCGGGGAACGGCGCGCTCCTGCTGGATCTGCTGGCCGACACCTCCCCGCTGGGCAAGGAGCGGCTGCGGCTGTTCCTGCTCCACAAGGGCCCGTGGTCGAAGCAGGACGAGGACGCGCCCTTCATCCCCGGGGTGGGTGAGCTGCCCAAGGAGGGCAACTACTACCCGCCCGGCGCCACGAAGGCAGACATCGAAGCCTGGCTCAAGACGCTCCCGGCCGCGGAGCTCGCCAAGGCGACCGGCTTCTTCACCACCATCCGTCGCGCCCCGGACGGCAAGCTCACCCTCGTCCCGTACAGCGTGGAGTACCAGGGAGAGCTGGCCCGGGCCGCGTCACACCTGCGCAAGGCCGCGGAGCTGACCGCGCAGCCCACGCTGAAGGCCTTCCTGACCAAGCGCGCGGACGCGTTCCTGAGCAACGACTACTACGCCAGCGACGTGGCCTGGATGGAGCTGGACGCCAGCATCGAGCCCACCATCGGGCCCTACGAGGTCTACACGGACGGCTGGTTCAACTACAAAGCCGCGTTCGAGGCCTTCATCACGCTGCGCGATGACGCCGAGACGCAGAAGCTTGCCAAGTTCTCCGCGGAGCTGCAGGACATCGAGAACCACCTCCCCATCGACCCCAAGCTGCGCAACGTCTCCATCGGGAAGCTGGCGCCCATCCGCGTGGTCAACTCGCTCTTCTCCTCTGGAGACGCGAACAAGGGCGTCCAGACGGCGGCCTTCAACCTGCCCAACGACGAGCGGGTGGCGCAGGAGAAGGGCACCAAGCGGGTGATGCTGAAAAACATCCAGGAGGCGAAGTTCAAGGTCGTCCTGCTGCCCATCGCCAAGGTCGCGCTGTCGAAGGCGGACCAGAAGAACGTCGCCTTCGATGCCTTCTTCACCCACATCCTGATGCACGAGCTCATGCATGGGCTGGGGCCGCACAACCTCACGGTGGGCGGCAAGGCCACCACCGTGCGCGAGCAGTTTCAGGACTTGTATTCCGGCTTCGAAGAGGCAAAGGCAGACGTCTCCGGCCTCTTCGCGCTGCAGTACCTCGTCGACAAAGGCGTCATCGACAAGTCGCTCGAGAAGACGATGTACACCACGTTCCTGGCCTCCACCTTCCGGACGCTGCGCTTCGGGGTGCAGGAGGCGCACGGCCGCGGGATGGCGATGCAGGTGAGCTACTTCCTCGACAAGGGCGCCTTCAAGGTGGCCAAGGACGGGACGTTCTCCGTCGACGCCGCGAAGATGCGGGAGGCGGTGACGGGCCTGACGAAGGAGCTCATGACGCTCCAGGGCGAGGGCAACCGCGAGGGCGCGCGGGCCATGCTGGAGAAGCTGGGCGTGGTACGGCCGGAGGTGCAGCGCATTCTGGAGCAGCTCAAGAACGTGCCCATCGACATCGAGCCCCGCTACACCACCGCGCGGAAGCTGACGCAGACCGAGGACGCGGCCGCGGCGGCCGCCGGCTCCGGCAAGTAGGCGGCTGGCCACATCCGTCGCCACAGGTAAGCGCGGAATCAAACGCACCCGCTGGCTAGACTCCGGCGGATGCGAACCTCGGTGCTGGCCCTCGTGCTCGCCGCTGGTGCGGCGGGAGCGGAAGAGACGCAGCCTCGGTTGGGCGTGTTCGACTTTCAGGCCAACGGCGTGAGCCGGGAGGCCGCGAGCGCGCTCACCGGCGTGGCCGCCAATGAGCTGCAGCGGCTGGGCGTCTTCAAGGTCGTCACCAGCGAGATGATTCGCGAGCTGCTCTCGCTGGAGCGCCAGAAGCAGCTCGTGGGCTGTCAGGGCGAGAGCTGCGCGTCAGAGATTGCCAGCACCATCGGGATGGACTTCCTGGTGACCGGCAAGGTCTCCAAGGTCGGCGGCGGGCGCGGCATCCCGGTGAGCTACTCGGTGGAGCTGACGCTGCTGCGCGTGAAGACGTCTACGCGCGAGGGCTCCGACATCCAGATGGGGCAGAGCGAAGCGGACCTGATGGGCAAGGTGAACCGCAGCGTGCTCAAGCTGGTCTCCAAGATTCTCCAGGGCCGCACGGGCGCGCTGGTGGTGACCGCGAGCGAGCGCGGCGCGTCCGTGAAGGTGGACGACACGCTGGTGGGCACCACGCCGCTGATGGGCAAGCTGTCGCTCGCCGCGGGGCCGCACCTCCTGATGGTGGAGAAGGAGGGTTTCGTCGCGGTGCAGAAGGAGGTCCGCATCCAGGCGGACCAGACGGTGGAGGAGACGGTTTCCCTCGTTCCCAGCCCGGACTTCATCGCCCACTACGAGCGGAGTCAGGCCCGCATGAGGCTGGGCGCGTACATCGCGACCGGCGCGTCCGCGGCCGGCGTGGCGACCTTCGTCGCGTTCCAGGCCCGGGCGAACGGGCTCTACGGCACGCCGAACCAGCAGGGGACGTTCGACTACTACCGGACCAAGGTGGTCGCCGGGCAGGAGGTGGAGGGCGACGTCGACAACCGGCAGCAGGCGACGGCGCTCAAGGGGCAGATTGAGTCCTCGCAGGTCCTCTCGTACGTGGGTCTGGGCGTGGCGGCGGCTGCCGCGGTCACGGCCGGGTACTTCTGGATCGCCGGGGATGACCCCAATCGGTACGGCAAGTACCGGGAGATTCGCGTCTCGCTGGGGGGCGCGCCGCTCCCGGGCGGAGGCCTGGCCCAGCTGGGCCTGCAGTTCTAGGTGCCGTAGAGGCCGTGCGCCTGGACGTAGTCGAGCACGGCCGGGTGGAGGTCCAGCGGATCCACGCCCTCCTGCAGCCGCGAGCGGACCTGCGTGGAGCTCAGCGAATCCGGGGCGTGCTCCACCGCGCGGACCACGTCCCGGTAGGCGTCCGGGATGCTCACCGGCACGCCCTCACGCGGCGCGAGGAGCACGACGCGCTGCTGAAGGTCAGGCGGAAGCAAGCCGCGGCGCACCTGCCGGTCGAAGGCGTCCGCGCCAAGAATCTGCGCCACCACCGGCGCGCCCGTGGCCTGACGGATGGGCTCCAGCGGGTCGCTCCCGTCCGGGCGGACGTACTCCTCCAGCCCGCCAGGCCAGAGCATCACGCCCGGCTCGTTCGCCAATCGGGCCTGCGTCATCCCATGACGGTGCTCGAAGGGCAGGGCCTCCGGCTTGTGCGCCGCGTCGTTCACCACCACGACCACCTGGTCGAGCCTGGCCGCCTGCGCCACGTCGTGCGCGACGCGCACGTGCCCCTCGTGGATGGGGTCAAACGTGCCGAAGTACACGCCAATGCGCGGGGCGACTCCAGGGGCTGGCAGGCGGGGTGGACGAGGCACAAGGGGTTCTCGGCGAGTGCCCGGCGCGTGTTTCCCCGGAGGCCACTCTTTCCAGCCGCCAAGAAGCCGAGACGGAGTCAGTACCGGGGCAGCGCCGAGCTCAGGGCGCGCGTCGCTCGAGGCATGGTGCTCCAAGCGGCGGGACTGGGGGACATAGGTCCTGGGTTGAGGTGTCCGTGCGCATCCGTCTCCGCGCCTGCGCACGGACAGCTCAACCCGAGACCTGTGTCCCCCTGTCCAACTGCCCCCGTGTCGGTAGCGAGGCTTGTTCCGGGTGCCGCCAACGGGAGTGGGCGCGCTGTGTCTTTTCGTCGGATAAGCGCTGTGCCGCGGCGAGCTCAGTACCGGGGGAGCTTTTGGCGGGTCAGCTCCACCGCGCGGCGCAGGGTGGCGGCGACCAGCTCATGGTGAGCCGCCCACGGCTGGCCGAACCCACGGCGCGCGTCGCCCTCTATCCAGCCCGCGGCGCGCTCCAGGTGCTGGGTCTCCAGCCCGCGCTCGCGGGCCGGCGCGTGGCGCAGCTGCCACAGCCAGGTGCGCGTCAGGTCATCAAACTGCTGGGCCCGAGCCGGGCCCAGGCGCGCGGCAGTCTCCGGCGGAGTGATGGGCTCTGCGCCGCGCCCCAGAATCCGCTCATCGAGCTCGCCCGGCAGGAAGGTGCTGCGCAGCTGAAGCTGGACGTCGCGCAGGCCCGCGCCGGCCTGCAGCAGCTTTGCGTAGTGCTCGAAGCGCTCCGGCGACACGCCCAGCCGTTGCGCTTCGCGGAGCAGCTCGCGCGCCTCCGCGGCCCGCTCCAGCAGCGGCTTGAGCGCGTGCTCGTTTTGAGCGCTCTGGGCCGCCAGCGTGGCGGCGTAAGGCCAGTCCGGATGCGTGGCGAACGCTTCGCCGGGGCTGGGGGTGACAGAGCCCATCCACTCCTGTCGCGACGTCCTGCCGTACTCCCGGGCCCGCTTGATGAGCTCCAGGTCGCTCAAGATGTGCGGAAGGAGGTCCGGCATCTCTTCCACGCTGTCCGCGCAGCGCTGAGCGTCGGCGCGGGTCTCTCCTGCGTCGCGGGCCTGCCGGTACACCACCGCCGCGCGGTGCGGGAAGAGCAGCTCGTCCCACATCACATCCTTGAGCGAGGCGAGCGCCGCAGGGTCGTCTGGCGTGGCGAGGATCCGCGCCTCGCCGTTCTTGATGGCGGCGATGTCCACCCCGAGCGCGGCGGCGGCCCGCTGGTAGTTCCGGAGCAGACCCGCGCGCGTCTTGACGAGCTCAGCGCCGGGCCGGTCCAGCGGGAGCTCTGCGGTGACGCGGGCGTTCAGGCGCTGCTTGAGCTCGCGCACCGCCGCCTCCAGCGTCATGAAGCCGCGCGCCACGCGCTCCTGCAGCTCCAGCACCTCGTCTGCCGTGCAGCGGCTGTTGCCCTTCACGACATCCATCAGCGGGAGCCGGAACCCGGTCGGCAGCCGCGGCACCGACTGGTGCAAATCCCAGCTGCGCGCGCGGAAGGCGGCCCGCCCAACCATCTCCGCGGTCAATTGCTCCGGCGTCCCCAGACCTCGCCGGGCGCGGTCGAGCAGCTCGTTCACCTCGTCGCCGCGGAAGCCCAGGCGCTGCGCATACGTCAGGAGGTCCTGGAACGTGCCCTCACTGACGTGCGAGCCCTGCACCCAGACCGTGGCGAGCGGGGTCCGGGCCAGGTCCTCCATCGCCGTCGCCACCAGCTCCTGGCGCGTGGTGGGCGGGCGCACCACGGGGACGGACTCCCACGGGCGATGCCGGATGGGTACACCCGCGTGCGCGACCACCGGCTCTGGGTTCGCTCTCGGCACGAAGACGCGTGCGTCAAAGCGAGGGGGCTTGACCATCGCCTCCGTCGTATCAACTTGCCCCGGCCGCGAGCAACTTCAGCCCCGGCTCCACCAGGTCAGCTCTCCGGCGGGCGCGAGCGCCTGCAGCGCTGAAGTGATGGCACCGGGCCTGGTCCCGAAGGGATGCTCGATGCCCCAACCCTGCGCCCAGGCTTCGAGCGCCACATAGGTCCGCCCGACGGCCGCGGCGAGCTCCCGCTTCACGCGCGGGGCGCTGGCCGCGTCGAACAACGCCTGCGCCTCCTCGAACGCGCCCATCACCCGCTCCTCGGTCACCTCGGTGGACACCGCGCTCTGGAAGAACCCGCGCAGCGACTCGAGCGAGGCGAGCGTCTCCTCCAGTCGCCCCGCCTGCGCGCGGTTCTCCAGGAGCCGCTCCATCGACTCGGGCAGGACCTCCCCGTGCGGCGCGAGCAGCAGCCGGGCCTCGCGCAGGGCGCTCGCCGAGGCGGAAGGCTCCAGCTCCTGGAGCTCACGGGATTCGAGGAGGTCCTGCAACAGCCGCTCGTTGCCCAGGAACCGGGCGCGCGCGAGCTCCTGGGCCAGGCCTTCACCCTCCACGAACATCCCGGGTTCGGTCACGGGATAGGGTCTGTCGAACAGCGCGCGGTCGGCCAGCAGCTGTGGCTCGCGGCCGTAGGACAGGCCACGCCCTGAGTCTTCCCAGCGCTGGAGCTGCCGCAGCGCCGCCTGCAGGTCTGACTCCAGCATCTGGCGCACCGAGGGCGCCTCGACGCTGCGCGCCAGCGCCGCCGCGCTCCGGAAGGCGTCCACCACGTCGCGCCCCGACAGCGCGGAAGCACTGCCGGCCAAGAGCGAGCCCTCCACCCGGCGCAGGCCGCGCAAGGTGGGCAGCAGCCGTCCGCCGTGCAAATGGTCCTCGAAGAGCAGCGCCATCGCCTGTGACAGATTGGCGCGCTGCGCCTCCGCAAAGACTCGGACGCTCGCGGGGGCCGACGCGCGGGCCTTCGCGAGCAGCTCCACCACCGCGCGCTCGCTGCCGGTGCTGAGCGCTTCTTCGAGCGTCCCCGCCCGCACTGCGGGAGCGCCACCTCGGAGCTCCGCGAGGAGCCGGGATGGCACTTCGCCCACGCGAGGCCGCAGCACCTCGCCCCGCTCCGGCGCGGCTGCGTCCGCCGCTTCCAGCGCGCGCACTGCCTTCGCGAAGGCCTCTTCGAGCGCGTCCAGCGTGGGCCGGGACTGAGCGGACGCGCGGGCCACCTCCAGCGCCGCTTCGAACGGAGCCAGCACCTGCGCGTGCGTCCCATTCGCGCGCGTTGCCGCCAGCGCATCCAGCGCCTGCGTCACCGCGCCATTCAACTCAAAGTCCTGCAGCAGCCGCTCCAGCCGCTCCGGGAGCTTGTCTCCGAGCGCCTGGCGGACGCTGCGGGCCACCTCTGCGCGCTCCTCGGCGGTGAGCGCGCTGGGGACGCGCAGGAGGCGCCCGAGCACCAGCGGTCCGGCGTCCAGCTGCGAGAGGACGTGCCGCGCAAGGGTGGCCGGCGCGGGGTGGGCCGTTTCCGTCCAGTCCGCGTGCGACCGGCCGCTGAGCAGCTCGAAGACGCCGATGGGCGTCTTCATCACCGCGTCGAAGGCTTCGTCGCTGGGCACCCGGGGACGCTTCGCCAGCGCCTGCAGCGCCTCACGAGCGCTCGTCAGCAGGCTGCCTTCCACCTCGCGGCGGTACGCGTCTTCGGGGAACGCGCGCAGCCGCGACCAGAGCTCCAGCACGCCCTGGAAGGCCGGCTCCACCTGCTCCGGCCGCAGCGCGCTGCCCTCCTCGGCGAGCGTGACCACCTGCTTCAGCGCGGCCTGCGCGCGGCCCAGCGGTCCCTCCAGCTCCGCGCGCTGCAGGCGGACGCGCCAGGACTCAGGCACGCGCTCCGCGCCCACCTGCGCCAGAAGCTTGGAGGCCACGCGGACCTCCGGCGGCAGCGTGGGGACCTCTTCGATGGCGCGGGCCCAGGCGGTGGCGTCCCGTTCGTCCACCGCGCGCGCAAGGACGTCGACCAGGTCGAACCCGCGGTCGGAGTTGATGGCGGTGCGCTCCAGTTCGTAGCGCAGCTGCGCCAGGCTCCCCCAGTGGTGACGACCGTTCCGGTAGAGGGTGGGCGCGCCGGGGGGCAGCTCGAGGACGTCCCGCTTGTCCATCAGGGCCCGGAGGTAGTCGCGGCGGGTGCCCGGACTGTCGAACAGGCCGTGCTTCAACAGCGTTGCGCGGAGGTGCTCAACGAACTCCGGCAATCGGAGGGCGAACCCTTCGGCCAGCTCCTGGTTCGTCTGCACCACCGCGGTGGAGACCGTCTCGCCCCGCCAGTTCATCGCCGGCTCCGCGGCGCGGACGAGGCGGTGAACCTCACTCTCCTGCCCGAGCGAGCGCATGACCCGGAGGGCGTCCGCGGGGACGCCCGGGCCCGGCGACAGCATCGCGCGGGCATACTCGGTCAGCACGCGGTCCTGGACCGTGACGCCGCCCATGTCCTGCTTGCCGCCTACCTCCACCCAGCTCCCCGTCGCCGGAGCGTCCAGCCAGCGGCGGAGCTCCTTCGGCGAGACGGTGACGCGGACCTGTTGGCCCTGAATGGAGGGGTTCGGCGGCTGGGAGATCAGGTAGACGACGTGCTTTCCCTGCTCCAGGCCGAGCGCGGCGAGGACCGGCTCGCCTCGGAAGCGGGCGTCCGCCACCAGCGTGTGCTGTGGCTTGGTTAGGCCGACGTGCCCGGAGACAGGAGGGGCGCGGCGCAGTCTTCTAAGGCCTGGAGACACCAGACTCATGGGGGTGCTGGATTGTCCGCCCGCACCGCCTCAAGTTGCCTACGTCAGGGCGGGGATGACCATCAGGGCAAGCGCCAGCGTTTTCAGGACAATCTCCGCGGCGTGGGCGGCCAGGAACCGGCGCAGGAGCGGCTCCACCTCGTCCCGCGTGGCCTTCGCGGCGAGCGCCGCGTCCAGCTGGAGCAGGGTGGGGCGGATGACCGCGCCGCCGAGGGGGAAGGTGAGCAGCGCCACGACGGCGCCCACCAGCACGGTGGGCCGCGCGGTTGAGAAGCCGCCGCCGGCCCAGAGGAGGGGCGCCCCGGTGGCGAGGGTGAGCAGCGCGCCGCCGACGAAGTAGGGCGTGAGGGCCTGCATCCGGCGGACGTGGTCCCTGCCCCGCTCGCCGCCCTCCCGGACGGCGGCCATCAGGCCCACCGGCGCGACCAGGGGCCCGCCGGTCCAGAGGGTCATCCCGAACAGGTGCAGGGCCTTCACGGTGAAGTAGAGCCAGGCGGTCACGCCGGCGGACCTTAGCCGACCGACGTCGGCGTCAGTCCACCAGCACCACCTCGACACCGTCGTGGACTGGCGGCTCCGAGGTGGGGTCCACGAACAGCCAGCGAAGCAGGCTCCGATAGAACGCGAACCACGGCACTCGGCTGGCCACCTCGTCGCGGACGCGCTCGCGGGTGGCCTTGAAGCCCTGGTGGCTCTCGCGGGTCAGCCGTTCGCGCTCGTGCAGGAAGTTGGTCAGCGGCTGCACCTGGATTTCAAACGTGCGTCCGCCCCACGCGACCACCGCCTTCAACGCGGACCAACCGGATTGTTTGCGGGATGCGCGCTCGAGGTAGTCCTTGAGCTCGATGACCGTCAGCCGCTGCCGGGTTGGCTCCTCGCTCGAGAAGGTGAGCAACGTGAGCGCCTCCTTCACGCGGTAGGCGTCCTCCGGCGTGCCCACCACAATCTTGATCCCGAACACGTCCTTCACGTACCGGCCCAGGTGCCGCAGCTGCTTGTCCCGCAACACGATGGCGTCGAGGTCGAAGAGCTCGTCCGCCACCTTGTTCCAGATTTCTTCCTCCGCCTTTATCCGCGTGAGGATGCGGTAGACCGAGAGCGGGTTGGGGGCCTGCGGCTCGTACTCCACCACGTTCGAGACCAGGTTCACCCGCCGCCAGCCCTGCCTGTCGGAGATGGCCAGCCGCGCCAGCACCCGCGTCCCGAGGTCTAAGTCCGTGCTGCCCACGACGTCATCCCGGGACACGTCCACGATGAGCGTGAAGCGCTGGCGCGTCTCCTCCACCTCGCCAATCACCGCGCTGCGCATCTGGTGCTCGCCCAGAAGCTCCTGCGCCACCAGCCCCGCGAGCAGGTGCAGCTCGCGCTCGCCCCGGCGAATCATCTCGCCAAACTCCGCGCGCGCCCCGGCCAGCTCTCCGCGCGAAAACACCAGCCGGCCGTTGCCGCCCTCAGCGAGCTCGCGGCGCGTGCGCTGGAGCATCACCACCAGCGCGTTGAGCGCCGGCGCCTGGGACACCATCCACAGCGGCGAAGCGCTGGCGCCTGCGGGCGCCTCCTCGGGTTCAGGCTCGTTGGTCATCGGTTGCGAGAGAATAGCCAGCGCTCATTCGAGAGGGTGGCGAACGCTCCTGAAGAGTCTGCCACATCGCGGGGTGCCCCCGTTCGCGTCGAGCGTTGCGCCGTCAGGCGCATAGTCGAGACGTCGGCAGCGCTTCCGAAGCTTGGCTCATGGGCCGCTCCGCTCTGCTCGAAACAAACCTACGCGCCGCTGCGCGTCGCTACGCTCCAAGAGAACAGCCCGCCACATCGCGGGGTGCCCCCGTTCGCGTCGAGCGTTGCGCCGTCAGGCGCATAGTCGAGACGTCGGCAGTGCTCCCGAAGCTTGGCTCATGGGCCGCTCCGCTCCGCTCGAAACACACCGCCCAGCGCCGTGCGGCTTGCCACCTTCTTCGACTATGCGCAGTCGACGGCGCAACGCCCCTGACTAACTCGCAGCATCGAGGTTCAAGGGGTTGGGAAGCTGCACTCGCTCCTTGAGTGGGTACACGACAACCAGGCCGCAGGGCAGTGCAGCCAAACAACATCTCCGGGGCCAGGAGGGTCAAAGAGCGAAATGGCTCCTGAGCGGGATCACGCGAGCGTGTCACCAATGAGATGTGGACAGCCCCCGACCAAACTCCTAGACGGGTACAAAGACACCAGTGTGTGCGGCCTCGACCCCGCTATGTCTCAAGCGAGCGTCCCTAGAAATGTCGCGGGTCAACCGCGTCCCCCCTCCTAGAGAACAGCTCACCAGGGCCCCGCAACATCGCGGGGTTGCCCCCGTCTGCGTCGAGCGTTGCGCCGTCAGGCTGTGTCGGTGACGTCGGCAGTGCTCCCGAAGCTGGGCTCATAGGCCGCACCGTTTCGCCTTCGAAACACACCGGCTAAGTGCCGTGCGTGGGCTTGCGCCACCTCTCGACTATGCGCCTGACGGCGCAACGCTCGAGGCGAGCGGGGGTGGCGCCTGACGGCGCGGGAACAGCTGTTCCTCCGACGAAATGGCCGGCCAGGGCCGGTCTCCTCCTCGAGGCGAGCGGGGGAGCCGCCCTCCGACGAAATGGCCGGCGAGCGGGGGGCGCGACGCGCAGAGAGACAGCTGTTCCTGCCTCCGAAGGACACACGCGCCCCGTCTTCCCCACCGTTCCTCTTAAGGAGTCATCGATTCGGCGCTCCCCTGGGGCGATGATGCGGCCCTCGTAGACCTTTCCGGAGGGCGTGCTTGAAGACTGCCCGCGTGCTGGCGCTCGTTGGAGCGTGTGTCGTCGTTGGGGGTGGCATCGTCGCGGCGCTTCGGCCCGCAGCCAGACGCGCGGTCGTTGCTGCGCCGGATGCCGTCCGGCTTTGGGAGGGCTTCTTCGAAACGGACGACGGCGCGCTCACCCGGCTCGGCGGCTGGGACGTACGGCTCGCGCCGGACGGCACCGCGACGTACGCCGCTCCGGGCGCCACGCTCTCCGTCCTCTCACAGCTGGGCCCCGCCACCTCGCCGCTGCGGCTGGAGGGCCCGGGCGGGAGCGCGCAGCTGCAGCGCGGCGATGTGCTGGAGCGCTGGCGCGTGCGGGGACAGACGCTGGAGCAGGAGTGGGAGCTGTCGCGCGCGCCGGCAGGGGAGGGACCCTTCGAGGTGGCGCTGCGCTGGAGCGGCGCAACCGTGGAGCAACAGGACGCGCAAGGGACTGTCTGGCGCGCGGGCGAGGCGCGGCTGCGCTACGGCCACGCGACATGGGTGGATGCGAAGGGCACGCGCACGGCGATTCAGGGTGAAGTGCGCGGAGACGTGCTGGCCTTCCGCGTCCCGCGCGAGCTTCTGCGCAGCTCCACCTACCCGGCCGTGCTGGACCCGGTCGTCGCGCCCGAGCAGCCGGTGTCGGTGGACCCGGGCGGCTTTGGCGTGGCGTACGGACAGACGAATCCGTCGGTGGCGATGATTGAGGCCCAGAACACGCTGGTGGTCTGGGCGGACGCGCGCCGCACCGGGGCGTTCGGCACGCAGCAGAGCGACATCTACGGGGCGCTGGTGGATGTGTCGGGCAGCTCGGGCCTGGTCGTGAAGTCGCGGTTTGTCATTGACGGGTCATCCGCGTCCCTGAAGACGGACCCCGAGGTGGCGGCGGGCGTCAACGAGTATCTGGTGGTTTGGACCTCGACCACTGCCGGCAACGGCGACATCCGCGCGGCCGTCGTGCCCAAGGCAGGTCCGACGTCCAGGCCGGCCAGCTTCGCGGTCCACGCGACCCCGTCGTCGGAGATTACGCCCGCTGTCGCGTACAGCCCCATCGAGCAGAAGTACCTGGTGGTGTTCGACTCCAACGCGAATGCAGGTCCCATCCAGGCGCGCCGGGTGGACCTGGCGGGCGCCACGCCGGTCATCGGGTCGCTGTTTCAGCCCGGCGGCTCCCCCAACGCGCAGACGCGCCCGCGAGTGGCGTGGGCCAGCTCACTCCGCTACGTCGTCGTCTGGGCCAACTCCTTGCCGGCCAGCGACACCAGCATCTGGTTCTCAAAGGTGGCGCAGGACGCCACCTCGGCCAGTGCGTCGGCGCAGATTGCGAGCGCCATCGCCGGCAACAAGGACTACCCGGATGTCATCAGCGGGCCAAGCGCGCACCTCATCCTGTGGGTGGACGCGCGGACGGCTGGCACGGTCGCGCTGTACGGGACGCTCGTCAACAGCGCGGGCAACTTGACCTCGGCGAACGGCGTCCTCCTGCGCGGTATCGCCAGCAGCACCGTCCGCGAGCCGAAGGGCGCCTACTTTCAATCCGGGCTCACGACGTACGTGTTGTTCTTCCCCGAGTTCGACACGGGCGGCTGGCACTTCACCTCGGGTTGGTACAACCCGACGGACCTCACGCCCTACGGGGGCAACGGCTACTACCAGAGCCTGACCGTCGGGAACACCAACCACGCCGGCGTTGGCATTGCGGCGAGCGCCAACTTCAAGGGCCTGGCCGCGTACTCCGACGGCGTGGACCTCTACCTCGTCCCCATCCACAACGTGGCGTCGCTTCAGGTGGCCAACACCACCTCCATCGCAGGCGCGCCCTCACAGGATGAAGCCCGGGTGGGCACGGTCGGCGGGCAGGTGGTCGTCGCGTGGCCGCAGTACAACGGCGAGGACGGTGGCACAGACTTCAACTTCCGCCGCTACCGGTGGGACGGCGGCACGCTGGACCCCCAGCCGGCGTTGATTGCCAAGAAGCCGACCTTCCCCTCCTCACTCCACTTCACCTCGGGCAAGAACGAGTCGATGGCGCTCTACAGCGCCACGCCCAGCATCCGCCCGGACGTCTTCGCGGTGCCTGTGCTGCTCGATGGTGGGACGGGCGCGCCCATCACGGTCGCCAACACCAGCTCCGGAGAGATTGCCTCCGGGTTGACCTTTGATGGGACCAACTACTTCGCGCTCTGGCACGTGCTGACCCTCACCGGGAGCCACCACAACGCCGTGGCCGGCAAGTCGGTCAGCCCGGCGGGAGTGCTGGGGACGCCGGTGGTGGTCCACAACCGCGGGCTCGCTGTCACCGACAGCATCCGTTACACGCCGGCCATCGCGACCGACGCGGGCATCCTGGTGGCGGTCGAGTACACCGGCGTCCCGCCCGCCGCCATCTACCGGACGCTCGTCGGCAGTGGCGACACCACCGGTGGGCTGGTGGTCACCGACGCCGGGTTCCCCAGCATCACCGTGGGCGGCAACGGCGAGAACCTCCTGGTCTGGGAGGACTACCGCGGTGCCACGGCGCCAGACATCTACGGTCAGCGGCTCACCAACACCGGCGCCTTCATCGACCCGTCGCCCGTCGCCATCGAGGTCGGTGCCTCCCACGCCGAGCGCCCGAACGTCACCTTCAACGGATGGCAGTACCTGGTGAGCTGGCAGGAGCGCCAGACCGACGGCGGCTACGACCTGCACGGGCGCTGGCTCTCCCCAACGCTGCAGCCCTTGAACGAGTACCGCGTGTCGACCGCGGATGACGACGTCCTCCCGCGCACCGTGAGCGACGGCCTGGGCAACTCCTGGGTGGGCTTCACGCGCTTCAAGGACCGCGACGACCTCTCCGTCTCGCGGGTGAACTCCACGATTGTCTCCACCGGCTACCTGGGCGAACCCTGCACCACCGCGGCCCAGTGCCAGCTCGGGCTCTGCGTGGGCGGCGTCTGCTGCGACACCGCCTGCACCGGCGCCTGCCAGACCTGCCTGCAGGCGCAGGGCGCCACCGCCAACGGGCGTTGCGGGCCGCGCACCGCAGGCTCCATCTGCCGCACCGCGGACGCGGGCTGCGACGCGCCGGAGCGCTGCGACGGGACGGCGACCACCTGTCCGGCGGACGGCGTGGAGCCGGCGACGACCCTCTGCCGCGTGCCGGCAGGCGATTGCGACCGGCCGGAGCTCTGCACTGGCTCCGTCAAGGCGTGCCCGGCGGACCAGCTGATGGACGCGGGCGTGGTTTGCCAGGACTCCTCGCTGCTCTGCGCGCTGGCGGCCACCTGCAGCGGGACGTCGGTCACTTGCCCCGCCGCCGGCATCCGTCCTCCGGACAGCACCTGCCGCCCGAGCGCGGGCGACTGCGATGTGGAAGAGAAGTGCGACGGCGTTCAGCAGACCTGCCCGCCGGACGGCTTCGCGGCTTCCAGCGTGGTGTGCCGGCAATCCGCGGGCGAGTGCGACGTGGCGGACCGCTGCTCCGGCAACGCCGCCGCCTGCCCGCCGGACCAGCTGGCGCCCTCCACGCTGCTGTGCCGGGAGAGCCTGGGCACCTGCGACGTCGGCGAGTACTGCTCGGGCACGTCCGCCAGCTGCCCGGCCAACGCCTACGCATCCGTCACCACCGTCTGCGCAGAGGCGGACCCCGCCAACGAGTGCGACGAGCCCGACACCTGCGCGGGCGACATGCCGGTCTGCGGCGGCAACGCGAAGAAGCCGAACGGGGCGCTGTGCTCTCAGGGCGCCGGCGTCTGCCAGGACGGCGCCTGCATGCAACTGGAGCGCTCCCGCTACGGGTGGGGCTGCCAGGGCTGCGCGTCGTCTGGCAGCGGTGGGGGCACCGCTGTGCTCTTCGTCGCGCTGACCGGCTGGGCGCTCTCCCGCCGCCGCCGTCGCGCGCTCCCGTCCCGGGGCGGAAGCTGGCACGGCCTGCTGCTCCTCGCGGTGGTGCTCGTGCTCCCGGGCCGCGCGAACGCGGCGGGCAAGCTCAAGCTGGTGTTCACCGGCGTCATCCCGGGCACCGGCGTCTCGCAGGAGACCACCCAGTCCGTCGCCGAGTACGTGCAGACGGAGCTCACCCGCATCGACACGTATTCCGTGGTCTCGCAAGGAGACCTGCAGGCGATGCTCGGCCTGGAGCGGCAGAAGCAGCTGGTGGGATGCGGAGAGACCTCCACGTGCATGGCGGAGCTCACCGGTGCGCTGGACGCGGACCGGTTGTTGCGCGGGGAGATGTCGCGGCTGGACGACACCATCGTGCTGAACTTCGCGCTCATCGACGCGCGCAAGTCCAAGCCGGTGGGCCGCTCCAGCCGCACCATCGAGACCGGCGGCGTGAGCGCGGCCCTGCGCGAGGTGGCGCCCATGCTCTACGAGCTGCTCAACCAGGCGCCGGAGCATCAGGACGCACCACTGGTGATGGACCGTGGCTTCGGCGGCATCGTCGTGGGGTTGCGCGCGGACACCGACGTGCTGGCGCGCGGCGTGGCCCCGGCGCTCACCGCGGAGCTCTCCGGCCGCTACATCGGCGGCGCGCTGACGGTGCTGGCCACGGTGACGCCCGGCATCCGGCTGGAGGTCCGCGGTTATCCGCTCACGTTTAAGGCGGTGAGGCCGTACCTCGCGGCGGGCACCACCATCTTCTCCACCGGCTTCGGGTTGCGAGGCGCGGCGGGCGCCGCGGTGCGCGTGAGCCGCGTGCAAATCTCCGTGGACGCGGCCTACGAGCGCTACCTCGCCAGCTTCCGGCCCGGTTACTCCAACAATGCCGTCGTGTTGGGCGTGGGCGTGGGCTGGCAGTTCTAAAGACGCGACCTGTGAGTGAGGGCGTTGTCTCAAAGCTGTAACCCTCACTTCAGGAGTCTCCGTTCATGTCTCGATTCATTCCCCAGGCGCTCGTCTGCGCCGCCCTTCTCTTTGCCGGCTGCAAGAAGTCCGGACCTGTCGGCAGCTACGAGGTCGACAAGGCGGCGATGGAGACGCAGCTCAAGGCCCAGGTCGAGAAGCTGCCTCCGAATCAGAAGGCGTTCGGCGGGCTGATGATCGCCATGCTCGGCGCCATCGACATCAAGCTGGAGCTTCAAGAGGGCGGGACGTTCACCATGACCGAATCCAAGATGGACCTGAAGGACACCAAGGCTCCGCCGAAGGTGAAGAAGAAGGAGGGCACCTGGAAGCAGGAGGCCGACCAGGTCATCCTCTCCGCGCCAGAGGAGAAGGAGGACACCCGCTGCGAGCTCAAGTCCTCCGGTCTCAACTGCAGCGAGGGTCAGAAGGTCCTCGTCTTCAAGCGCGCCTAAGTCACTGAACATCCCCCCGTTCGCGTCCCCCGTTCGCGTCCCCCGTTCGCGTCCCCCGCTCGCGTCCCCCGTTCGCGTCCCCCGTTCGCGTCGAGCGTTGCGCCGTCAGGCGCATAGTCGAGACGTCGGCAGTGCTCCTGAAGCTTGGCTCATGGGCCGCTTCGCTCTGCTCGAAACAAACCGGCAATGTGCACTGCGAAGGTTTGCGCCACCTCTCGACTATGCGCCTGACGGCGCAACGCTCGAGGCGAGCGGGGGAGGTGAGCGGGGGAGGCGAGCGGGGGAGGTGAGCGGGGGAGGTGAACGGGGGAGCTTCGGCGTTCTCTAGAGAGACCGGAGCGCGGCGGAGAGGTTCAGCTCCAGCCGGCTGCGCAGTCCGAGGATGAGGCTGTCCACCTCGCTCCCGGGGACGGACATCGTCTCCGCGAGCGTCCGCCGCACGCCGTCCATCACCGCCGTGCGCGCGTCGGCAATCCACCGGCCCACGGTGGACTTCGGGGTCTTGTAGGCCCGGGCCACCTTCTCCAGCGACATGCCCTCCACGTGGTGCAGGCGCAGGAGAAGGCGGTCGCGCTTGGGCAGCGCGGCCAGCGCGTCGCTGAACGCGCGGCTGAGCGCCGGCCCGTAGCGCCCGAGCAGCGTTCGCAGCTCCGGGCTCTCCGCGGAGAGCGCCAGCACCTCGCCCGGCACGTCCTCCAGCCGCGCGCCCTCGTGCCGCGCGTCTGCTCGCCGGGCGTCGACGGCGAGGTGAACGGCAGTGGCGCGCACGAAGGCCACCAGCGAACCCTTGCCCGAGTACGCGCTCAGCCGCGGCGCGGCGCCCTCGCGGGGAACCAGCAGGTGCTCGCGGACGAGCTGGACCATCTCCTCCGCGAAGCTGTCCGACGGGTTCACCCGGCGCAGGCTGGGGCCCAGCTTGCTCAGCACGTGCGCTTCGAAGAGCTGCAACGCCGCGGCGTCGCCCCGCACGCAGGCCTTCGCCAGCCAGAAATCTTCCAGCCGCAGGTCCGGGTTGAGCGGGAGCGCGTCGCGCAAGGCTTCGCCCAGGCTGAAGGCCAGGCGCGCGTCGGTCTCCTCCAGCGCAGGGAACGCTGTGCGCAGCCGCTGCAGCCAGTGGCTCAGCTGCGCCTCGTCCGGCGCTTCCTCGGAGCGCAGACTGCCGCCGTCAGCGAAGGAGGCGCGCAGGCCGGTCATCGGCTCCGCTCCGCAATCCACGCGTCAATCTCCTGGAGGCGCGACGGTGTGTCCCTGTCCTCCGGCCTGAGCGCCGCGCGCGCCTTCCGTGCCTCCGCGAGCACCACCTGACGCTTCTCACCGCTGCGCTCCAGCGCTTGCGCCAGCGTGAAGCGAACCCACCCGCTCTCCGGGGAGCGGACGAGGTCCGGGTCCAGCTCCCGCGTGCGGTGCAGGGCCGCGACAGCGCCCGCCACGTCTCCCTCCGCCAGGGCCGCCTCACCTACGCGCTCCAGCGTGAGAATCAACGAGGGGTGCGTCTTTCCCACCAGCGCCTCCTGCTGCAGCAGCAAGCCCTGGGCGACCTCGCGCGCCTCGCGCGGGCGGCCGAGCGCGATGAGCGTGCGCACAAGCTCACGGCGAGCGGCCGGTCTGCCGTCGCTGGCGTCCGTCAGCGGCAGCAGCGACACCGCGCGTTGGAGCAGGGGCAGGGCAGACGTGAAGTCTCCGCGAAGTCGCGCGATTTTCCCGAGGCTCGCCAGCAGCACGCCCGCGCGCGGGCTGTTCGGCCCCTGGCGCCGCTCCGTGAGGCGCAGCGCACGGGTGGCGCGCTCCTCCGCGTCCGCGTAGCGCTCGGCGTCGGTGAAGGCGGCGCTCAGGCTGGACAGGACGTCGGCGACCTTTCGGTGCTCCGGACCGTAGCTCTGCTCGTACAGCCGCAACGATTCCTCGAGCCGTGCCAGGCCGCGCTCCGTCTGCCCCAGCCTGACGTACACCTGCCCGAGGTTGTGCAGCGTCTTGGCGACCCGAGGGCCTTCGTTTCCGAAGGCAAGCCGATAGAGCCGCAGGGCCTCCACAAACTCAGTCTCCGCGGTGCTCAGGTCTCCCGCGACGTTGGCCGCGATACCGCGGGTGACGCGATAGCCCGCCAACAGCTCCGGCGAGCGCCCTTGCAGCCGCGTCATGGCGGCGTCGGCAGATTTCCGCAGCGCCTCGTAGTCGCCCTCGGGCGCCTTCAGCTCCACTGTCACCGCGAAGGCGGCCTCCAGCGCGTCCGCAGTGCTCACGTCGTCGCCCAACCCCTGCGCGAGCAGCGCCGCCTCCTTCAGCGCCTCGAGGGCGGGTCCGGCGCGCTCCAGGGCAAACAGCGCGCGGCCCACGGCGTACTGGGCGCGCAGCTGCAGCCACGGGCGCTGCGAAGCCTTCGCGTGGGCGAGCACCGCGCGCGAGATCTCCAGCGCCGCCTCGTAGCGCCCCAGCTGGTATTCGGCGCGGGCCTGCAGCAGCCCCTCGTTCGCGCCTTCCTCCGGGGGCTCCACGGGCGGCGCGTCCGAGGGCTTCAGGCAGGGAGCGGCGCTCGGGAAGGTGGACGTGATGGGGAGCGCGAGCTCTGCCTCGGTCGAGCTGCTGATGGCTTCAAGCGTGCGGGCGACGCCGAGCAGCGACGTTCGGCGTCTCGAGAGGCACTGCCGCTGCCGCGCGAGCTCTTCCGCGCTCGGAGCGCCGTCGACGCAGAGCCGGCGCTCCGCCTCCGCCAACTCCCGCGCGGCGCGGGTGAGGCGGGTGCTGACCTCGGGCATCACGGCGACGCTGTCCTTTGCTGCGCGCTCCAGCGTGGCGCGGACGTTCGCCTCGGCTTCGGGGTTCCAGACCTCCGCCTGCAGCGCGCTGACGGGAGGGCAGGTGAGCTGCGGGCGCGTGCTGATGAAGACCGCTGCCAGGCTGAGCGCCGCGCCGGCCACGGCGGACGCCACCAGGGTCCTTGTCGTCTTGCGCCGCCGCAGCGCCCGGGAGAGCTCCGCCACACTGTCGAATCTCGCCGTGGGGTCGAGGGCCAGCCCTCGCAGGAGGAGCCGCTCCACCCAGCGGGGGACGCGGCGCCCGCGCTGCCGGACGAACGTCCCGCGCTCCATCGCCTGCAGCAGCGCCGCGGCGGTGATGCCGGGGAAGGGCCGGACGCAGTGGAGCGCTTCGTAGAGGACGACGCAGAGGCTGAACTGGTCAGACCTCGCGTTGGCGCGCCCGCCGCGCAGCACCTCGGGCGCCGCGTAGGCCAGCGTCCCGACGAAGCCGTCGGTTCTGGCGTCCGCGCCTTCGCGCAGCGCCAGGCCGAAGTCCGCCACACGCGCCCGGCCGTCGGTGCCGACCAGGATGTTCTCCGGCTTGAGGTCCCGGTGGACCACCCCTGCCGCGTGCGCCGCGTGCAGGCCCTCCGCTGCCGCGCGGCAGTGGGCGAGGATTTCAGCGGTGCTTCGGGGCGCGGCGTCCAGCCAGCTCGCCAGCGTGCTTCCCTCCACCAGCTCGCTCACCAGGTACGTGGAACCGCGCCAGTCGCCGACGTCCAGGACGGAGACCACGTTCGGGTGTTGTACGCGCGCCAGCGTGCGTGCCTCTTCCAGCCGCGCCTCCGGCTCACCCGCAGCGGCGGTGAGCAGCTTGAGCGCCACCTCGCGCTGCAGGAGGTCGTCGTGCGCGCGGAAGACGACGCCGAACGCGCCGGCGCCCAGGAGCCCGCGGATGGCGTAGCGACCGATGGTCTCCCCGGCCGAAGGCAGCGCCCGGGGCGCGCCGGTCTGCGCGCCGCCCGACGCCTCGGCCAGCACCGCCGCCGCGCGCCGGCAGCTCACGCACTCATCCAGGTGCGTCTCCAGCGCGCTTCGCGCGGTATCCGGCAGCTCTCCGGAGAGGAACTCCAGAAGCAGGGTAGGTGCAGGGCAGCTCATCGTTGCAGGCTCGTCGTGTCTAGCACTGGACGCGCGCGAGACAGAAATCGCGCAGGCTTCGGGCGCCTGCTTCGGGGGGGGGCCGCGAACAGCTGCACTGCAGTTGTCCTTGAGGAGGTAGGGGGCGCAAGCACCCCTCGTGGTTGCCCGGATGTTCTCCGCGGCGCGAATTTCGGGACCTCGGTGGAGTCTCTGCCCACCCCTGTCTTCGTGGGAGCCCGACCGCCGAGCGCCGGCCGGAGTGAGACATGGTTCAAGATGAATTGTTTCGAAGTGGGGAGTGATAGCACATTAGGAGGTGCTATCGCTCCCCACTAAGCAAAGGTCCTGGTCGCCGGGCTCCCACTGCCTTGAAACACCGCCGCTGACTCCACCGAGGTCGCGAGATTCGCGCCGCGGAGATCATCCGGGCAACCACAGGAGGTGCTTGCGCTCTAGCTCCCTCAAGGACAACGGCACTGCACTCGTTCGGGGTGAGCGCAAAGCAGGCGACGACAGCCTGAGCGACCGGTTTGTTGGCCGAGCCGAAGGACTCAGCTCCGAAGTAACCACCCGCCCCGGCGCTGCGTAGGATGCAGCTGTGACCCCACGCCCCCCTGAACCGAAGAGCTCGGAGGTGACGCCCGAGCAGACGTACCTCAAGCGCCGGGAGCTGTTGCGGAACGCCGCGCTCTTCACGGCCACAAGTGCGGGGGTGGGGGCGAGCCTGCTCTGGCTGACGCGTGGAGGCCGGGCGGACGCGCCGGTGGCCGCGGTGGCGGGACCCGACGCCGGAGCAGCCAGCGCCGAGCTGACGGTGGCGCAGCGCGGGCAGTACCTCGTCGACGAACCGCAGACGCCCTGGCGCGACGTGACCACGTACAACAACTTCTACGAGCTGGGCACGGACAAGTCGGACCCCGCGCAGAACGCGGGCTCACTGCGCCCGCGGCCGTGGACCGTGGCGGTGGAGGGCGAGTGCGCGAAGCCGGGGCGGGTGGACATCGACGAGCTCCTGCGGACATTTCCGCTCGAGGAGCGCGTGTATCGCTTCCGCTGCGTGGAGGCCTGGTCGATGGTCATCCCGTGGGTGGGCTTCCCGCTCTCGGCGTTCCTTAAGCGCTTCGAGCCCACCTCCCGCGCGAAGTATGTGGCGTTCACCACGCTGCATGACCCGGAGCAGCTGCCGGGCCAGCGGCGCGCCATCCTGCCCTGGCCGTATGTAGAGGGGCTGCGGCTGGACGAGGCGCTGCACCCGTTGACGCTGCTGGCCGTGGGGCTCTACGGCAAGGTGCTGCCCAACCAGAACGGCGCGCCGCTGCGCCTCGTCGTGCCGTGGAAGTACGGCTTCAAGAGCATCAAGTCCATCGTCAAGGTGGAGCTGACGCAGGCGCAGCCGCCGACGACGTGGAACCTGTCCGCGCCCAGCGAGTACGGCTTCTATTCGAACGTGAACCCTGAGGTGTCTCACCCGCGCTGGAGCCAGGCGACGGAGCGCCGCATCGGAGAGCTCCGCCGTCGCCCCACGCTCCCGTTCAACGGCTACGCGGAGCAGGTCGCCAGTCTGTACACAGGCATGGACCTCAAGGAGAGCTTCTAGTGGCCAAGCCGCAGCCGTGGCTGAAGCCCGCCGTCCTCGTCGGCTCCGCGGTGCCGGCGGCCTCTCTCGCGGTGCGCGCCTGGAGGGGAACGCTGGGCGCCAACCCGGTCGCGGAGGCGCTCAACCAGCTGGGTCTCCTGGCGCTGGTCTTCCTGCTGGCATCGCTGGCCTGCACGCCGCTCAACCGCGCGTTCGGTTGGGCATGGCCCGCGCGCCTGCGCCGGCTGCTGGGCGTCACCGCGTTCGTCTACGCCTCGCTCCACCTGCTCACCTATGCCGGGCTGGATCAGCAGCTCGACTGGAAGGTCCTGCTGGAGGACGTCACCCAGCGGCGGTTCATCATCGTGGGGATGCTGGCGTTCCTCCTGATGGTGCCGCTGGCCGTGACCTCCACCGACGCGATGGTCCGGCGGCTGGGCTTCAACCGGTGGAAGCGGCTCCACCGGCTGGCGTACGTCTGCGGCGGGCTCGCGGTCATCCACTTCCTGTGGCGCGTGAAGTCCGACACGCGGGAGCCGCTGCTCTACGCGGCAGCCCTCGCTGCGCTGCTGGCGACGCGGGTGCTGCTGGCCGGCAAGCCCAAACGCGCGGGGTCTACTCGTCCTTCTTGACGAACGCGGCCCACCCCAGCGCGATGGCCGCGCCGCGAGGGTCCACAACTCATCGGATGGGCGTGAACTCAGCCGTCGTAGCGACGGAGTTCAACCAGTCCCCGGAGTCGCGCGGAAACATGAACCACGTGGCGGCCTCCTGGCCGTGCCAATGCGCGCCCGGCGCCGCGACGACATCGACTCCCGGAGGCGTCTGTTCGTGAACGTACTGGCCTGCGTGCCAGAGAACGTCCACCGCGTTGCGCGGCAACTGAAGCAGCTGCTTGCCCGCGAACTCTTCGACGGGAACCTCTACGACCAGCTCATGCTGGCCGAAGCCGGGCGCAGGGAGGGTCGAAGCGTAGAACCCCGAGCCGATTCGACCGGACCTGCCGTGGCCTGTGTTGATGGTCGCGCGAAGCCCGGGATCCTGCCACCGGGTCTGGGTGTGGTGGGAGAGCCGAAGGTTCCCGGCCGGGTCGAGTCGCAACTTTTTGACCAGGTAGTCGCGGCCGTCTCTGAGCCGCCCAATCTCCAGCAGGCTCCGCGGCGAGTGCGTCCAGTTGTTGTTGACGGGGGACGGCATGACGGCGTTGTTAAAGTTATCGCCCTCGTCCCGCTGCGGTTGCGAGGTCGTTCGCCCCGGACCGAACCCCTCCCGGGGGCGATTCTCCCCGCGCGGAGATTTGATTTTCACTTTCTCGCGAAGCGAAGAAACCTCGGCGCGGGCGGCTCGAGAACGTTTGAGAGCGCGCAGCGCGGGAGGGTGAATGGGCAGCCAGCTTCGGGTCACCTCGACAGGGCCGTCTGCAGCGGACGGCGCGCCTGCGCCCTCGCGGGTCAGGCCAACGTCCTTCGCCGAACGGCTGACACCGCCGCAGACAGAGACCGCGTCGACGCGGTCCGTGAGCGGGCGCGACGTCGTGGCGCGGGCCACCACGGAGTCGGAGTCCTCGCTGACCGCGGAGCTGCTGCGCAGCCAGGAGGAGAACGTGGCGCTGCTCAAGCTCCAGATTCAGGAGAGCAATCAGGACACGGAGAAGATCTCCAACGTCCTGAAGACGAGGCACGACACGCTGAAGAACTCCATCGCGAACATCCGCTAAGGACGCGCGGGCAGGGTGCTAAAAAGCCGGGCCCATGAGAGCCCCCCTGGCCGCGGTGGTGGGAGTCGCTGTCTTCCTCTTTGCCCCGGTCGCCTCTGCACGCGACTGGTTCGTGCGAGCGGGCGCCGACGGAGACGGGTCGCTGTCGCGGCCGTTCGCAGACCCCTGGCAGGCGCTGGACCAATGCCAGTCGGGCGACGTCATCCACGTCGCCGGCGGCAAGTACTTCGGCAGGCTGGGCTCCGGGATGTGGGAGGTCCCGTTCGATGACGTCCGGCTCGTCGGTGGCTACGACGCCGACTTCAAGGCGCGCGACCCGTGGAAGCACCTGACCCAGCTCCTCTGGGACAAGGCGTCCAAGAACCGGCCCAAGCAGGAGCGGCTGCTCTCCACGAAGAAGGGGACCGTCATCGACGGCTTCATCTTCGACCAGCGCGACCAGTGCCCCTACGAGGGCCCCGAGCAGCTGGGCCGCAAGGAGGCCCCGTCCTGTGATGGCCCGCTGCGCTTCGCGCTCCCGGGCGAGGTCCGCAACTGCGTCATCCTCAACCCGGGTTTCGACGGCATCGTCGCCCCCGCGGGCTCCACGCTTGAGAACAACCTGGTCGTCAACGCGGTGAACTGGGGCATCAACATCAACTCCACCACCGACAAGCAGGCCGTCGCGCTGGTGAAGAACAACACCATCGCCTTCACCATGTCGTTCAAGGAGCCGGGGAAGGGCGCGTACAACGGCTCTGGCCTGGCGCTCAAGGGACACGCCACCGTCGCGGGCAACCTCATCGCCTTCTCCGACAGCAATGGCATCTACCTGACCGCCAACCCGGAGAAGAGCAGCCTCACCGACAACGTCTTCTTCATGAACCTCTACAGCAACCTGAAGTTCTTCGTCGACGGCAAGGACCTGCCGGTGGACGACAAGGAGATGGAGCTGCTCGAGGAGGTGGGGTTCAAGAAGGTCTCCGGGAACGAGGTGAAGAACCCGCAGCTACCGGTGGACCCGGCGTGGCTGGACCACGTGTCGAAGCGGACCGCCTCCACGCCCGGCAAGTTGGTGATGGATGACTTCAACAAGGCGCGGCAGCTGCTTGGGCTGCCGATGATCGCCAAGGGCGGCGCGCCGCCTTCAGGCGTGGCGCCGGCGATGGACCTCGACAAGGCGCTCAAGCTCCTGGCGCCGAAGGGCGCAGGCCAGGCCGGCGCGCGGGTGAGGCCCCTGACCGTCAGCTTCCAGGGCACCGCTGCCGTCGCGCCGGAGAAGGCGTACCGGCGCACCGAGGTCAGCGCGTGGCTGACCAAGCCCCAGAGCGTCGATGGCCAGGCGCTGGAGCTGGTCGTGGCGGTGAGCAACGTCGCCAACGTGAGCGGCGTCCCCGCGGCCTTCAAGGCGGATGAGCACGCGGGCGTGTTCCTCCACGAGCCCTCCGGCAGCTACGGCCGGTTCGTCGGCTTCTACAAGAAGGGCTCCTCGGCGCAGCGGGCGGCGGACGCGGCGGCCGGCGAGTGGCAGGGCTCCGGCGCGCCGCAGAAGCTCTACCTCGCGAAGGGCACCGCCTACGAGATGAAGGGTCTGCCCAAGGCCGGCTTCCTCGTCGACAGCCTGGAGCCTTACGAGGCCGCCCCGACGGTCACCGCCGGCGCCCGGCCGCAGGGCCGCGACTGGTTCGTGCGCGCGGGCGCCAGCGGCGGGGACGGGTCCCGCGACAAGCCGTTCAAGGACCCCTGGCAGGTGCTGGAGAAGGTGGAGGCGGGCGACTTCGTGCACGTCGCCGAGGGCGAATACTTCGGCAAGCTCAAGGCCGGCCGCTGGAAGGTGGACGCGCCCTTCGTGTCGCTGCTGGGCGGGTACGACGCGCAGTTTCGCGAACGCAATCCCTGGAAGCACCCCACCCGGCTCTTCGCGCCCGCAGACTACAAGGGTCGGCGCGACGGCTACGTCCTGGAGGGCGCGGACGACCACAGCGGCGCGGTGGTAGACGGCTTCGTGTTCGACCGCCAGACCGACAATCGGTACAAACCAAACGGAGACCTCGACTACGACCAGTCCGAGAAGATTGAGCACCTCTGGCTCTCCCGGCCCGGCTGCATCATCCGCAACAACCTCTTCGTGAACGGGGCCGAGGGCGCCTTGCGCGTGGGCAACGGCATCACCGTGGAGAACAACATCTTCATGAACCACCACACGCGCACCGTGGTGGCGCAGCGGGGCTTCGGCAACGCGCCGTTCATCTTCCGCAACAACACGGTCGCGTTCTCCTGGGACCTCCGCTTCGGCCAGGGCAACGGCCGCAACGGCCACCTGCTGAGCGTGGAGAACGGCGTCAACGCCCTCATCGACGGCAACATCTTCGAGTTCGCCGACAACGACGCCATCCGCTTGATGGCGAACCCCGGCGACGTCGAGCTCACCAACAACACCTTCAACCACAACCTCTGGTCGAACCTGATGCGGCCGCAGGAGAACGCCACGGTGGACGACAAGACCTTCGGCCAGCTGAAGGACTTCAAGTTCAAGAAGCTTGCGGGCAACCAGGTCGTCTCTGCGGGCCTGCCCATCGACCAGAAGTGGTTCGACGCGTACCTCGGCCGCACCGCGTACGTGCCGGGCAAGGTGACGATGGACGACTGGAACCAGCTGCGCGAGCTGCTCGGGCAGCCGGTGTTGGCCACCGGCGGCAAGGCGCCCGCGGGCTTCATGCCGCTCTACCCGTGGGAGAAGGCGCTGCAGCTGTTCCCGAAGAACCCCAAGGTGACCGCCGGCGCGCGGGCGAAGAACCTGCCGGTGTCCTTCACCGGCGTCACCCGCACCGAGCAGAGCTTCGAGTATCAGGACGTGACGTGGGCGGACGCCGCGAAGAGCGGCGACACCTGGGACAAGCTCGACGGCAAGCGCGTGGCGCTGCGCGTGGTCATCCGCGGCACCGACAACCAGTGGTTGCTCGCAGAGCTCTCGAAGGACGAATACACGCCCTTCACAGTCTCTGGCCCGGAGGGCATCGACTCCGGCGGGCTGCCGATGAGGATGTACGCGCGCAAAGGCAGCAAGACGGAGCGCGCCGTGCGGCAGGCCAAGAGCTACAACTCCGGCACGCCCGAGCAGTGGTACGTCATCAAGGGCGTTGCACGGGGTAACCGCCAGCTGGTCGCGGAGAGCGTCGAGCGCGCGGACTGACAAGTCTTCGCCGTCGGATGGCGAACCTCTCCCCCCCCTCTCGACTCGAGCGCAGCGACGCGCAGCGGCGCGTAGTCGAGAGGCGGCAGGGCGTCCGAGGCTTGGCGCTGTGCGGGCTGCGGGGAATGGTTGTCTCGGGCTGCGGGCTGCGGGCTGCGGGGTGCGGGCTGCGGGTTGCGGGCTGCGGGCTGCGGGGAATGGTGCCTCGGGTAGGGTTTTCGTGGCCGCGTTCGCGTTCGTTTACGCGTTCGGGCCCGGGTAGGGGAGCGGGTGCGGGCCCGGGGTGACCGGGTGCGCGGGCCGTGGGCTGGAGAGGGCTTCGCCGCGGTCTCCTCCGCCCCGAACCCCATTCCCTTTCCCCTTTCCCCTGCCCTTGCCCGTTCCCGGGCCCGAACGCGTAAACGAACGCGAACGCGGCCACGAAAACCGAGAACCGTACCCGAGACACCATTCCCCGCAGCCCGCAGCCCGAGACACCATTCCCCGCAGCCCGAACACTCCGGCCCTTACGGCGCTGCGCTCGAGGCAACCGGGGGAGGCTCAGCTCCCCTTCGCCGCCGGAAGTACACGAACGTCAGCACGCACGAGGCGCCAAGAAGTACGCCGACCCAGCCAGCCGCCTCCGGGCCAAAGCTCCCGCCCGTCCAGAAATGCGACCCGACCGCAGTACTGCGCACCACCGTCGTCCCGAGGGCAATCCCGGAGAGGGGCTGCCCATAGACGAAGCCCTCAAAATAATTCCACGCAGTGTGCAGCCCAAAGACGAGCCACAGCGAGCGAGTCCCCAGCACCAGCAGGCCCATCCACACCCCCACCAGCGCGATGTTCACCGCGGCAGTCCACTCGGCATTGGGGTTGGTGAGGTGCAGCACGCCGAAGAGCAGCGACGTGATGAGCAGCGCGGGCACCTTGCCCAGCCCGCGCACCAGCTGAAGGAAGACGAACCCCCGCAGCGCCACCTCCTCGGCCGCCGCGGCCAACGCCAGCTCGACCAGACCGAAGCTCCCTACCTCCGCCAGCGTGCGCGCGTCCGCGGCCGGCCCTGTCAGCACCAGCTGCCGCAGCGCCACCGGGATGCCCACCGCCAGCGAGATGAGCGCCACGCCCATCGCCACGCCCGCGCCCACGCGGCGGAGCTTGTGCGCTTCCTCGAAGCCCGCCGAGCGGAACGGCTCACGCAGCGCCGCAGAGCCCGCCCAGCTCCCCGCGAGGACCATCAACAGCCGGGCCAGCGAGGTCAGCAGATTGACCGGCTCCCCGAAGTTGGGCCCGAACCGCTCCACCACGCCGAACTGCTTCAAGCCCCACGTGAGCCCGAAGCCCACCAGGCCGGAGACGAGGAGGAAGACGAGGAGGGCCCAGCCAGACCGCAGCCGCGACTCCTTCCCGACGAAGATGCCTTTGACCCAGCCCATGAACGTCCTTCAGCGCGGCCGCTTGCTCTCCTGGAACGTCGCCTCCAGCGTGACCGGCTTGCCCTCGCGCAGCACGCCCACCGACACGGTCTGACCGGGGTGCGCCGCGTTGAGCACGTACATGAGGTCCTCCACGCTGCCAATCTCGTGGGTCCCCAGCTTCACCACGATGTCGCCGCGCCGCAGCCCGGCCTGCTCCGCGCCGCCGCCGGGGCGCACGCCCGCCAGCAGCACGCCTTTCTGCCCCGCCGGAGGCCCCGCGTAGTCCGGGATGGTCCCCAGCGACGCGTTGAAGCTGCGCAGGTCCCCGCGCGGCGCGGGCGAGGGCGTCTTCTTGTACGTGAGCCGCTTCTGCCCCGCGCTCACCTCGGTGGCCACGGCGGCCACAATCTGCGCCACCCGGTCCGCGCCGGCGACGTTCACTCTCGACGGCTCATCCGAGGGCTTGTGGTAGTCCGAGTGCGCCCCGGTGAAGAAGTGCAGCACGGGGGCGCCGGCCGCGTAGAACGGCGTCTGGTCGCTGGGGCCGTAGCCGTCGCCGCCGGTGGTGCACTCCACCCGGGCCGCCGCGCAGGCCTGCTGCACCAGCCCGGCCCACTCGTCCGCGGAGTCGCTGCCGAGCACCGACAGGCGGTTCGCCCTCAGGCGGCCCACCATGTCCATGTTCAGCATCCCCACCACGCTCTCCATCTTCAGCCCCGCCGGCGGCGTGCGCGTGAAGTAGGTGGAGCCCAGCACGCCGGCCTCCTCGCCGGAGAAGGCGATGAACACCACGTCCCGCTTCAGCGCGCCCGCATTCGCCTTCAGCTGCCGGGCGACCTCCAGCAGCGCCGCGGTGCCGGAGGCGTTGTCGTCCGCGCCGCCATGCGGCTCCACCTTGTCCGGCGCCAGCGAGCTGCGCCCGCCCATGCCCAGGTGGTCATAGTGCGCGCCGATGATGACCGTGCCGGGCAGCCGCTCCGCCTCCGGCGCGCCAGCGGGGAGCTTGCCCACCACGTTGAACGCGTCCTGGGCGGTGCTCTCCAGCGACACCCGGACGGAGCCCTGCACCTTCTTGCCGGCCTGCAGCTTCTCCAGCGTGGGCGCGAACGCCGCGCGGCTGACGAAGACGACCGGCAGCCCGGCGTCCCCGTAGCCCTCGGGCGAAGGGGAGGGGATGCGCGCCTCGTCCGGCGCCTTCCAGTCCTTGGGCGCGTCCTTCGGCGCCACCGGCGCGTCCACCACGATGAGCGCCGCCGCGCCCTGCTCGCGCGCGGTCCACGCCTTGTGCCGCAGGTCCCCGTAGCGCCGCTGCGCCTGCGTCTCCGCGAAGGGCCCGCCCTCCGGCGTGAAGCGGCGGACCACCACCAGCTTCCCCTTCACCTTCTGCTTCGCGTAGTCGTTCACCTTGAGGTCCGGAGCGTCAATGCCGTAGCCCACGAGCACCAGCTCTCCTTTGGCCTCGGCGCGCGCGGAGAAGCCCAGCGGCACCACCGCGTCCTTGGGCAGCGGCGCGCCCGCCACCATCACCTGCGTGTCGTCCTTCACCTTCACGCCGGTGGTGACCGGGAAGCTCTGCCGGAAGCTGTTCTTCTCGCCCGCCGGCGCAAGGCCCAGCGCGCCGAAGCGCTCCTCGATGTACTGCCCCGCAGCGGCCAGGCCCGCGGTGCCCACGCCCCGGCCCTCGCGCGCCTTGTCGGCCAGCCACGCCACGTCGGCCGCAATCCGGTCCGCGCCGGTCTGCGCGCGCTTCTCGTCCGGCGTCTCAATCCAGCGGGTGAGGAAGAGGTTGGTGTCGTTCTTCCCTTCGGCGGTGGCGCGGTTGGAGGAGAAGGCCAGCGTCTTGCCGTCCGGGGAGAACATCGGGAAGCCGTCGAAGCCCTTGGCGTAGGTGACCTGCGTCAGCCCGGAGCCGTCCACGTTCACTGCCCAGATGTTGAACTCGCGGCCGCGCGGGTCCCCGGTGTTGGAGGAGAAGAGGATGCGCTTGCCGTCCGGAAAGAAGAACGGCGCGAAGGACGCCGCGTTCAGGTACGTCACCTGGACGGGCTCGCTCCCGTCCGCGTTGGCGACGTAGAGCTCCAGCTTGGAGGGCCGGACCAGCCCCTGCGCGAGCAGCTTCTGGTAGTCCTCCAGCTCCGGGCCGGGCTTGGGCCGGGACGCGCGCCAGACGAGCTTGCTGCAGTCCGCGCTGAAGAACGCGCCGCCGTCGTAGCCGAGCGTGGAGGTGAGCCGCTTGACGTTCTTCCCGTCTGCGTCCATCCGGTAGAGGTCGATGTCGCCGTCGCGCACCGAGGTGAAGACGATGGAGCCGTCCTTCGCGCAGACTGTCCCCTCCGCGTCGTAGCCGGGTGCCTCGGTCAGCCGGCGGACGTTCGTCCCGTCGGCGTTGGCGCGGAAGATGTCGTAGGTGTCGTAGAGCGCCCAGATGTAGCCCAGGCGCATGTCCGGCCGCGGCGGGCACGCCTTCCCGCCCAGATGCGTGGAGGCGTAGATGACCTCCTGGTTGCCCGGAAGGAAGTGCGCGCAGGTGGTGGCGCCCTCGCCGCTGGAGACGGGCAGCAGCTTCGGTGATGGCGCGTCCACCTCCAGCCGGTAGATGCGGTCGCAGCCCTCGCCCTCCTTCCGCGCCTGCAGCGAGAGCTGCTTGCCGTCGAAGGACCAGTAGGCTTCAGCGTTCTCGCCGCCGAACGTGAGCTGCCGCAAGTCTCCGAAGTGCACCTCCTCCGGGAGCGCCGCCAGGCGAACCGGCGCGGCGGCGGGAGACTGCGAAGTGGTGGCGCAGGAGAGGGCGCCGAGCGCGGCGAGCAGCGCCGGCGAGAGTCGGGGGGCGTGCACGAAGTACCTCCGAAAAGGGCGAAGCAGACGGCCTTGGGAGAATGGCGTCTTTGCCCCGGCGGTGCCAGCCGAATGGGTTGAGAGGTGCGAACCTCCCGTTCGCGTCGAGCGTTGCGCCGTCAGGCGCATAGTCGAGACGTCGGCAGTGCTTCCGAAGATTGGCTCATGGGCCGCTAGGCTCTGCTCGAAACAAAGCGGCAGGGTGCCGTGCGTGGCCTGACGGCGCGACGCTCCTAGAGAACAGCTCAATGGGCCGCAACATCGCGGGGATCACCCCCGTTCGCGTCGAGCGTTGCGCCGTCAGGCGCATAGTCGAGACGTCGGCAGTGCTCCCCGAAGCTTGGCTCATGGGCCGCTTCGCTCTGCTCGAAACAGACCGGCAAAGTGCCGTGCGTAGGTTTGCGCCACCTCTCGACTATGCGCCTGCCGGCGCAACGCTCCTGACTAACTCGCAGCACGGAGGTTCAAGGGGTTGGGAAGCTGCACTGCCCGAGTGGGTACACGACAACCAGGCCGCAGGGCAGTGCAGCCAAACAACATCTCCGGGGCCAGGGAGGGTCAAAGAGC
>JBGART010000065.1:0-44514 GCA_044230055.1 Myxococcaceae bacterium
CCTGCGATTCGAGCAGGCATCGCGTACCTCATCCACAACGCGCGACGCGCGAACCCGCGCCGAGACAAGGAGACCGGCCGACTGCAGGCGGGGCTGATAACACTAAATGCTCCGCTAAAGTGATCACCTATGTGTCGTCACTATTGACGACAAATCGTCACACTTTGTTTCATGTGCGGCGCTCGACGCAGAGAGAAGGGCCCGATGGCTAGCGGCGCCAAGTGTGTATTCGTTCTGTCATAGGTTGTCGACAATAGCGTCGACAACTTATGACAGTTGCAGGAAGGATGACGTGCGGGCTGCGCCGCGGCCGTTTTGCCTCCGCCGGGGACAGCTCCGGAGAACTACGAAGCCGCCCGCGAAGCACCTTGGGGAGCGCTGCAGCGGGTGGGAAGGTGCAGCCGGCCTGGCCGCAGTGTTCGAGCTGCCGGCGGGCGCCCGCCGGCAGCCGCCCACGACTATCCCGCCTGCCCCGTCTCCCTCAGGGATGACTCCCTCCGCGTCGGCACCGCACACGTTCCCACGCCGACGTGCGGACAGCGCTGCCCAAAACCCGCGTCCCTCGACCAAAACTGCCTCCGCGCCTTTGCAACACGCCGGTCTCCGCGCCGCCGCACGGACAGTCCCACGTTGGGACCCATCCCACGCCTCGCCGCCTGGACCCAGCCCCGAGCGGGGCAACGCCGCTAGAACTCAAGCAACAGCGTCACGCGGGGAGACAGCGCCACGCCGGCATCGCCCGCAAGCCGATACGGAGGCGTGGACAGCGCGCGGAGGAGACAGGCCTGAGCCCCGGGAGGGACGGAGGCCACGCCCACCGGCTCCAGCTCATGCTCCGACACCCGCCCGCTCTCCGGGGTCACCGTCGCCGTCCACCGGAGCGCCCCGGGTTGGTCCGTGCCGTTGAAACACTCCGCCAACTTCCCGCTGCGCGCGGCCACCTGGAGCCGGTACTCATCCAACCAGGAGGGCGTCTCCCGGAGCCCGGTGGCCAGCGGCGGGCGCGGCTGAGTCCGCACCTTCGCGACGAGCGGCGGAGGCGGCGGCACCTTCGCGGCGGCGAGCGGCGGCGGGCTGGGCTCCCGGGCCCCCACCTTTGGCGCGACCTGGGGCCCGGCCTCGCACTGACACCGGGAGAGGCACGCCAGCACCAACACCGCGACCACGGCCAGGAACGTCAGCTGCCGCCGCCGCCGCCTCGCCCGAGCGGCCTGCACCGCAGGCAGCGCCGCCACACGCCTCCGGGCGTCCTTGCGCGCGGCGGCCATCGCCTTGCGGAGCTCGCGCCGGTTCACTCCGTCACCCTCCAGCCGAACACCAGCTCCCCGCGCTCTCCCCGCCACTCCTGCGGCACCAGCGCCAGCGGCGCGAACGCGGAGGGCGACTCCAACTCCGGGACCTCGAACGGCCAGGGTAGAGGATCCGCGGGCGCGAGCCGGATGTTCCCGGCGAAGGCCTCGTGACCCGGCGCCATCGCCCGGGCCTTGTCGGACTCCGACGCCTCCAGCTGCCGCAGCCCCTCGAGCATCGACTGCACGCGGCCCACCAGCTCAGAGGCCGTCCGCTCCTGGGCCTTCGACCCGGAGACCGCCTCCAGCGCACTCAACAGCGCCTTGAGCAGGGCCGCGTTCCCGGACCGGACCGTGGCCTCCTCCGCCTCCAGCTTCTCCACCAGCTGCTTGCTGAACCGGAGCGTGAGGTAGGGCTCCTCCTTGGCCGAATCCCGTAGCCCCGTCGCCAGCGCCCCGGCCTTGCCCTGCGCCAGCAGCCGGAGCCTGCCCACCCGCGCCTGCACGTCGCCGCGAGAGCTCAAGCTCCCCGCCACGCGCTCGAACGACGCCGCGTCCGCACGCAGCGCCGCGCTCCATAGCAGCTCCTCGAGGATGGCGTTGAAGTCGGGCGCCGGCACCAGCGCCTTGAGCGTCAGCACCAGCTGCGCATCCGTCTGATGCCGGGAGACCACGTACGACAGCCAGCGCCGCGAGAGCGCCCCGGCCTTCTCCGACGCGCGCGACTCCGGCGCCCGCGAGAGCGCATACGCGAACGACCGGAGCGCGTCCTGCGTCTGCCCCTCCTGCACCTGGGCCACGCCGCGGTGCAGGGCCAGCACCGCACGCTCGCGGAACTGCGCCGCGGCATCCAGCGCGAGCAGCCGCTGCCCGCGCTCCCCGGACGTTAGCGCGTCGCGCCGCGCCGGCGCATCCTTGGCCTCCAGGAAGCCGGCCCAGGCCTCCACCTCCTGGCCCTCGCCCCGCGCGGTCAGCGCGTCAATGAGCGAGAGCACCAGCGGCGTGGTCTCCTCGGGGCTCGCCGCGTACCGCCGAGCCAGCGCGAACAGCGCCAACCTGCGCTGCGTGGAGAGCTCCAGCCAGTCCCCCACCTTCCAGCCCAGCGTGCTGCGCAGGAACACCCCCTGCGGCGACTGCGCGGGCCACGCCGCCGCCGTCGCCTTCACCTCCAGCGCCCCGGCCTCCGACACGCCCAGCACGCGCGCCTTCTGTCTCGCCGCGCTCCCCGCCTGGTCCGCGCGGCGCCGCTGCAGCTTCGCCAGGGCCAGGTCCAGGTCGAAAATGCGCGCCTCCACCGTGGAGAGCCCGCGCACCTTGCTGCGGTCCAGCGTCTTGAGCGAGTGCACCAGCAGCTGCCGCATCAGCCGCCCGTGCACCAGGCGGTCCGTGATGTCCGTCAACGGCCACTCCCCGTGGTCGAGCAGCTGCAGCTTCGCCCGGAAGCAGCTGGTGCGGCTGAAGGTGACCGAGCGCAGCTCCGCCGCGGAGAGCACATCCTGGAGTGACACCTGCCGCTGCTGCCGGCCGACGTCGAACGCGTCAAAAGGCTCGCGCATCCCCGGCGGCGCTCCCTTGGCCGCAGTGAGCAGCCAGTTGTGCATCCCCAGCGGCCACAGCCCCGCGCCGCCCTCGCCGTCCTTCGGAAACCCATCGCTGCAAACGCCCAGCGCGCCCGCGCCAGCCCACACCACGGAGCGGAACTCCGCGTCGAACGGCCCGGGCTGGCCCTGGTCCTTCAGCGCGTTTCGCAAGAGCCACAGCTTGAGCGCCTCCGCCGGCTGCTTCTCCCGCAGCGCCATCCGCGCGTTGTAGAAGACCAGCGCCTGCGCGGACGGGGCCTCCGCCGGGGCCGAGGCGTGGAGCGCGAGCGCCAGCGCGGCCGCGACGGGCCCCATCAGAACATCCACCCCGCGCTGCCGGAGAGCTCCCACCACCACCCCAGCCGGGAGCCGGTGACCGGCAGCGCCACCATCACCCGCGGGGTGAAGAACAGGCCGCTCTGGAAATAGAGGTCCAGGTTGAGACCCACCAGGAGGTTGTACCGGGCCCCATCCAGCTCCATCCCGTTCAGTCGGTCCGGCGCCAGGTTCCCACGCTCGCGCTCGGAGAGCTGGACCGCGAAGAGGTTGGTGAAGGCCTCCCCAAAGTTCGCCCCCGCCAGCGCGCCCGGGTAGTAGCTGTAGCGCAGGCCGCCCTCGAGCGAGAGCACCAGCTCCACCGGAGGCAGGAAGCTCCAGCGCGGCGTGCTGACGCCCTCGAAGAGCGGCCAGCCGAGGTTCAAGTCCAGCTCCATCCGGCTGGGGCGCGCCACCTGGGTGTACGGCGGCAGCATCTGCGTGCTCGCGCTTCCCCACGTCACCACGCGCGTGATGGCCAGCTCCCCCATGAAGCCGCCGAGGACAGGCGTACGCACCGAGCCGCCAACGCGCGCGCTGGCGAAGTTGTTGAGCTCCAGCAGCTGGCTGCCGATGACCGCCACGCCCACCGTCTTGCGCCGCCAGTCGAACCGCACTGCGCGCGACGCGGTGCCCACCATCCGCTCCGTCAGGACCTCGAACGGCGTCCGGTAGCGCTCCAGCGCAGGCGGCTCGGCCGGAGCCGGCTCTTCCGCCGCGAACGCGGCGCCGGGCAGCAGCAGCGCGAGCAGGAGGAACAGGCAGCTGAGGAGAGCCCCGTTCGAGCTGAGGAGAGCCCCCCCGTTCGAGCTGAGGAGAGCCCCCCCGTTCGCCTCGAGCGTTGCGCCGTCAGGCGCACAGTCGAGAGGTGGCGCAAACCCACGCGCGGCACTTTGCCGCTTTGCTTCGAGCAGAGCGAAGCGGCCCATGAGCCCAGCTTCGGGAGCACTGCCCACGTCTCGACTCTGCGCCTGACGGAGCAACGCTCGACGCGAACGGGGGAGGTTCGCCCTCCGACGGAGAAGACCTCTGAGCCCCTCACGGGTCACGGGGGAACCCTCCCACCGGGGGCTTGGGATAGTCCGGCCGGTAGCAGACCTGCCCGTAGGTCGCATTGAACGGCGCGCTGATGCCGTACACGCCCGCCGAGTCGAACGTGGGGTGCGTGCAGAAGCGGGTGCACTGCGTGAGCGCCTCCGAGAGCTGCAGGTCCGGAGACTCCCAGACGCTGGCGCCGTAGGTTTCGCTCGACTGTTGGCCGAACCCGAAGGGCACCGAGAAGTTGAACGCGCTGACCGCGCCCGCGGCGGCGACCTCGTAGCGCAGCCGGGTGAGGAACGGGAACTCCCAGAAGATGCCGAGCTCGTACTCGGGCGCGGGCGCCTGCGCGTGCCGGGACGGGAGCTCCAGGAGCGGCATGGGCAGCGGCACCGGCGCGGCGCGGAACACCACCGGCAGCATCTGCTCCTGCGGACAGAAGGAGAACGCGTCCGTCGGCGCCGGGGTGAGCCGCTCGTTGTTGAAGAACGTGATGGCGCCGAACTCGCCGAACCGGAGGTCCTGCGAGAGCGGCGTGCGCTCCGGCGCGAGGAACGCCAGGTCCACCATCCGGCCCGCCTGCGCGGCCGAGTAGCGGCCGATGAAGCTCAGGTACTGCGCCTGGGAGGCGAGGATGGGCACCGCGCTGAAGCGGAAGGGGCCCAACTTCGCGTCCGGGACGTCGGGCAAGAGCGGGCAGGAGCGCTGCGCCGTGTCCGGGATGGAGTCGAGCGCGCCCAGCAGATTCGCCGGGCACCAGAGCACCTGCGGCTTCAACGCCTGCGAAGAGAGCGTGTGCGCCACGGTGTCGAAGACGAAGGCGCCGCTCACCCGCGGCGAGCCCTTCTCCGTCTCCGGCGCGAGCGTCAGCTCCAGCGCCTTCTCCAGCGCCTTGGCCAGCCCCTGGGTGGTGTCGTCGTGGTGCAGGGCGAGCACCAGCAGCATGTCCTTGCCCTGCGCGCGGGTCTGGTCAATGCGCGCGCGGAAGGTGCTGGCGGTGCGTGCGGGAAAGTCCGGCTCCTCCCAGTCGTCCACGCACAGCTCCGGTTGCCCCTCCAGCATCAGCCGCTGCACCTGCATGTCGCGGTGCACGGCCACGGGTTCACGCCGGCACTGCCGCAGCAGGTAGCCCACCGGCACCTGCCGCTGGATGGGGCTGTGGAGGCGGGGGAACGCGGCCCTCACCTCCGGGTTCTTCCGGGCCACCGCCGGCGCGTCGAACGTCCCCAGCGCGTCCGTCACCGTGGAGAGCCCGCACACCGCCGGCGCGGCGGACGCGGAGAGCGGCAGCGCGTCCAGGCTGAAGACGGAGCGCTCGGACGTCTCCACCGCGGCGTGCCCCAGGGACGCCAGCGACTCCGGGCAGCTGCCGGCAAACGCGTAGGTGTACGGGTTGTCCGGCGCCGCCGGGACATCGCCCACGCGCGGCCCGGCCACGCGGAAGGCGCGCCGCAGGCCCAGCTCCTGCGCCTCCTCGTTGCGCAGCGCAGGGAACTGGTGGCGCGCCCGCCACTGCACCTGCGCGTTCTTCTCGTCAAAGACGCCGTAGACGATGAGGCTGCGGTGGGTGTGCGCGGGGCCCTTGCCCAGCACGTGCAGCTCCAGCGCGGAGCCCAGGGCCATCTCCCCGTCGGGGTGGTAGCGCAGCCGCAGGCCGACGTTGCGCGGGGGCAAGGTCACCTTGAGGGAGAGGCTGCCACAGCGGTTGTTCTCCCCGCACGTCACCGGCACGTGCGGATGCACCGGCTGGAACGCGGTGAGCGGCGTCCAGCGCACCTCCTCGGTGTCCGTGGTGTAGGTGAGCTCCAGCTGGCTCGAAGACCCCAGGCTCCGCTCCGACTCCAGCCGGTAGAACACGAAGAGCGTCTGCTCCTCGGCGAACCACGTCGCGTCGGAGAGCGTGAAGCCCGCGTTCGCCGGGAGGAGCGGGACCTTCTCGCACGCGAGGAGCGCCAGCGCGAACGGCAGGGCAACGCGCGCTCTCATGTGACCATCTCGGCGAAGGTCACCTGGCCGCGGGAGACCAGCCGCTTCATGGCGGAGACCAATTCCAGGTGCCCGCGGCGGGCCATCAGCAGCCGGTCCGCGTTGGAGCTGAAGCTCATGTTGGCGCGCAGCGCGTTCTGCAGCGACGGCGCCAGCGAGGCGAGGAACTGCGCCTGCCAGCTGGGGTGCTGGACCGAGGACCACCCGGCCAGGCCCCGCATGTCCACCTCGAGCAGGATGTCCGCCTGCAGCTCCTGCGGCAGCTTGAGCAGCATCTGCGGGAAGAGGATGTTCTCGTACCAGAGCGGGAAGACGCCGCCCGCGCGGGTCAGCGCGTCTCGCAGAAGCTGATCCCGCTCCTGGTTGGGGATGTGCGTGAGGAGCACGGAGAGCGCGCCCGCCGCGTCCACCTCGCGCCCGCGGTCGCCAATCCCGTCCGTGGCCGTGGCCGCCGCGGCCGGCAGCGACCGTCCGGCCCGCGCCGCGTCCAGCGCCGCGAAGACATGGTGCTGCTCCTCGGCGGACATCCGGTTGGAGATGAGCAGCTGCTGCGCCACCTGGCGCCGAAGCTCTGGCGGCAGGCTGCGGGCGACCTCGTGCTGGAAGTCGGTGCGCACCAGCGCGAAAAGCAGCGCGCCGTGGCGGGGCGGGAGCCTCTCGATGAGGTGGCGCACGCCGCCGCTGCCGAACTCCTCGCGGATGCTGCGGTAAATCTCCGCGTCCGTCTGCGCCAGCAACGAAGCGGAGATGGCGTGGTGGTTGAGCTTGCGGAAGAACTCCGCGTCGCTCGGCAGCCCGGCCTCATCCAGCGTCCGCAGGTACTCCGCGAACTCCACCTTGCGCACGGCCAGCTCACCGGTGGACGGGAAGGCCAGGGAGAGCCGGTCGCCAAAGACGAAGATGGCCTTGGCCAGCAGCGCGAACTCGGCGGAGCGCAGCCACTGGCGCAACAGCTCCACCACCATGCCCTCGTCCTTGGCCAGCTCCGCCTGCGCCACGCGGTCCCGCCACAGCTGCTGCTGCTCCAGGACGTAGCCCACGTTCTCGTCCATCACCGTTATCTCGGTGACCGGCTCCGCCTCGCCCGCGGGCAGCGCCTTGGCCTCCGGCTTCTCCAGCGTCCCGGTCGCCAGCTGCGCGGCCAGCGCCTTCTCCTCGGCGGTCTCCCGGCCCACGCGGCGGTAGGCCCAGATGAGGATGAGCGCGGCCACGGTGCCCAGCAGCACCGCCACCATCCAGAAGAAGTGCGGCAGCAGGTGCAGCCACAGCTCGCGCAGCGCGACGCCGGCCTCCCACTTCGGAGGCGGAACCGGTGCAGGCGGCGGGAGCACCTCGGGCTTGGGCGGGACGACCTCTGGCTTGGGCGGCGGGGACTCTGCGAGGGCAGGGGAGACCGGCTCCAGAATCTGGTGTCCGACGACGACGCGCAGCCAGCCGCGGGAGAGCCGCTGCTCCAGTCTGCGGGTGAGCGCCAGGGCGTCCTTCGAGGAGACCGACTTCTCGTGGGCGAAGTCGCAGCGCGCCTCGGTGAGGTACTCCTGCGGCGGCGCGCCTCCCGGTCCCTCCGGCTGGGCGATGCCGGGCAGCGAGGTGCCGCGGGGGACGTCCACCACCGCGTGGTCCTTGTAGAGGCAGCCCTTGGAGACGCAGCGCTCGGGGGCGCAGTCGCGGCCCAGCGCCAGGTCGAACTGGGACTCCACCGCCCGCAGCTCCATCAGCACGGGGGTGGGGATGCGGGCCTGGGGCAGCGGCGTGGGCGTGCTCTGCGCGAACGCGCTCGCGCTCGCGCTCAGCCAGAGGAGCCCGGAGGTGGCCAAAGCAGGCAGTTTCATCAGTAGATCCTCACGACGACGCGGCGGTGACGGGCCAGGCGGTCCTCGGCGGAGAGGCCCGCCACCTGCTTCTCGGGCAGCGGCTTGGTGTCCGCGTAGCCCTCCACGCGGATGCGCTCGCGGGGGATGCCCACGCGCTCCAGGCGCTGCCGCACCACGATGGCGCGCGCGCTGGACAGCTCCCAGTTGGAGGCGAAGCTGCCGCCCAGCACCGGCATGGAGTCCGTGTGCCCCTCCACCGCGAACGCGTACTTCGACGAGTACGGCGCGCAGACCTGGAGCATGGAGGCGATGACCGCCTCCACCTCCGGGCGGACGCTGGCCTTGCCGGAGTCGAACACCAGGCCGGAGTCCAGGGAGAGCTCCAGCCCGTCGCCGGAGACGGTGGTGTGCACCACGTCCTGGAGCTTGCGCGCGGCAATCTGCGCGTCGATTTCTTTGCGGATGGACTCCAGGCTGGAGGGGCTCTCCTGCCCGGAGATGCTCTTGGCAATCTGCTGCATCCTGCCCTTGCTCAGGTTCGCCGCGGTGAGCAACACCACGAAGAAGAGCAGCAGGTTGGTGATGAGGTCAGCGTAGCTGAGCAGCCACCCCTCCTCGTGTCCGCGCGCGCGTCGCTGCATGACGCCTACCCCGCCTTCGCTTCGGCGCGGCCCGCGCTCACGCTGCGCGCCACCAGCTCCTGGGCGCTCTTCTCGCACCGCTCCAGGAAGCCCAGGCGCTCATCCAGCAGGCCGTTCAAGTAGTGGCCAATGGGCCCGGCGATGCCCGCGCCGAACGCCACGCCGTAGAGCGTGGCCAGCAACGCCAGCGACATCGCCGCGCCGATGTTCAGGTTCTCCGAGGACATGTTCCGGAACAGCTGAATCATCCCCGTGATGGTGCCCACCATGCCGAAGGCCGGGCCCAGCTTGGAGAGCATCTCCCAGTTGTGGATGGCCGGCTGCCAGTGGCGGATCTCCTCGTGCCGAAGCTCCAGGTAGACGTTCGCGCTCACGCCCTCGGACGCGCGGTTGAGGACGAGGTCCGCCAGCTGCTTGACGCCCTCGAACGGGCTCTGCTCCGCCACCGCCAGCGCCTGGCTCCGCTTGCCCTGCCGCCAGAGGTCCGCCAGCTGCTCGCGCTCGGCCTCCATCTTCGCGGTCGTCTGGCCGAAGACGCGCAGGCCGGGGATGAGCTCGCGCAGGCACAGCAGCGTCCGCAGCGCCGTCTTCCCGCTGGAGCTGGCGAGCACCGCCGCGCAGGAGCCCACCAGCACCATCACCAGCGCGTGCAGGTCAAACGCGGAGATGACGTGGGTGCTGCCCCGGTCCTTGAAGCCGAACCAGACGATGAAGCCCAACAGGAGAAATCCGAGAATTTGCATGGGGTCCTCTACTTTTGCTGACGCTGCAGCTCTTCCAGCTTCTTGCGCACGGCGGGGTCGCTCTCCACGGTCTCCGCCTGCTCGTAGACTTCGATGGCCTTGTCGCGCTCGCCCATCATCAGGAGGAGCGACGCCTTGGCCCGGAGGAACTCCGGGTGCAAAGGGTAGCGCTGCAGCACGCTCTCGCAGTACTCCAGCGCCAGCGTGTAGGAGCCGGACTTGAGCGCCTCCTGCAGCAGCGCCCGCGCCCGCAGGATGGAGATCTCCGGCGCACCTTCGTCCACCCGCAGCCCGCGCGCCCGGTACGCCTCCACCAGCGACGCGTCCGCCTTGGTGGGCGGCGGCGGCACCACCCGGGTGGCGGGAATGGTCTTCACGTCCTTGTTGCCCGCGGCGTGCTCCACCACCACCCGCTGGCCGGAGCTCAGGATGGGCACGTCCACCTCGGTGATGAGGTTGCCGTCGTTCCAGCGGACCTTCATCACGGTGGTGCTGCCAAAGCCGAAGGGGCGCAGCAACGTGCCCTCCTCCTTGAGCGCCGGGTGCTGCTTGGGCTCCGGCTCCACCAGGTAGTACGTGTAGTTCCGCCCAGCGCAGGCCGCGAGGGGGAGCAGGAGCAGCAGCGTGAGCGCGAGCGGTCGGTTCATGGCAGGAAGGGCAGCAGCGTGAAGTTGAGCAGGGAGATGCCCACGCCCACCGAGCCGCGGGTGGAGGCGGTGAGCAGCACCGCGTAGTTGGAGCTGAAAATGGGCAGCCGGAGGACCAGCACGCCGGTCACCAGCGGGTCCAGGAACGCGACCTCCGCGTTGGGGCTCACCGCGCGGATGACCGCGGTGGGGATGCTCAAGAGCAGCTGCGCGCCGATGGAGAGGTTGAAGAGCATGGGCAGGATGCGGTGGTACGACGCGCCCACGCCGATGATGGGGTCGAACAGGGAGAGGGTGAAGCCGGACATGTTGGAGTTGGAGTCGCCCCACTGGTCCGCCCATTCCAGAGAGACGTGCTGGCCGGGGTAGAGGGCGATGTCCATCATCGCGTGGGTGAGCGACAGGCCGCGGGACCGCCGGTCCAGCTCCTCCGCCAGCCGCACGTTGTTCGTGCTGCGCGCCTTCTCCGCCAACGTCGGGTCGAAGTTCTCCGCCAGCAGCACCTGGCTGTTGCGCAGGGACACCACCCGCAAGGACACGCCCTGCGACGTCTCCTCCAGCCAGAGCGCGGTGCGCGCCGGCGCAGAGCTCCCGCGCGAGAGCTCGTCCAGCCGGACCAGCTCCTCGGTGGTGGGCGCGCCGGACTCCTGCGTGAGCCTCCCGCCGGTGGAGTAGGTCCGGGGCGCCGTGCAGGCTTCGCAAGAGCGCAGCCCGCCGGCGCCGAACACGCGCACCAGCGAGGCGAGCGCGGCCGTGGGGTACCAGGCCTTCGTCTCCTCGTACGCCGGCGCAGTGCTCACCACCAGCGCGGGCAACAGCTCCTGCGTGGAGAGCCCGCCGGACTCCACCCGCATGGCCAGGGTCTCCTCCAGCCGCTCCAGCGCCTGGCGCGTGGTGTCCCGCTGGGCCCTCGCCGCCGCGGGCAGCAGGGCCGCGACGAAGAGCCAGAGGGCTGCGGCGCGCTTCAGAAGCAAAACGTCACCTCCACGCCGAAGGACTGGAACTTCGCCACGCCCAGGTCGATGTAGCTGCCCACGGTGGGCAAGTCATTCAGCGCGGGCGAGGCCTCGAGGTACGCGGACAGCCCCAGGCGGTTGCGCACCCGCACCTCCAGGCCCACCTGGTAGGAGCCGAGCGACGCGCGCCGGTTCTCCGGCTCCTCGGCCTGCTGCGGCTGGTCCGTGAAGTGGGTGGCGGAGATACCCTGGATGAATGCCACCGAGCCGCCGATGAAGAGGTAGAGGTCCGGCGCGGTGAGCGACACCGCGGAGCCGGTGAGCAGGCGGGACACCCGGGCCTGCCCCATCCAGGCGGTGTGCGACTGCGGCAGCCAGCTGAAGCCCAGCGACACGCTCCCGGTCCAGGCCTTCGCCTGGGTGAGGCCGGTCTCGAAGCCCGCCATCAGCCAGATGAGGGGCGGCGTGCGGGCGGTAGGCGCGGACCCGTTCGCGTACGTCCGGATGCCCAGGCGGAAGGGGACGACGAACAGGCCGCGCCCGGCCAGCGTGTCCACGTACTCCTGATGCGCCTGCGCCGCGCTCTTGAGCTGCTCGCCGCTGCGCAGCAGCGCCGGCGTGGAGGTGGAGAGGGAGAGCGTACGCGCGTAGACGAGGGGCAGCGCGGGCTCCAGCGCGGTGATGCGCGCCCTGAGCACCAGCGCGGAGCCTTCAATCTCGAAGTCCAGGAAGAGCGCGTGGCGGGCCTGCGCGCCGGCGGCCGCTGCGCTCAGCGCCTCCGGCGTGTCCACTCCGCGGGAGAGGATGGTGCCCTTGGCGCCGGAGTGCACCACGCGCGCGCTGCACTGCGGGCAGTGCGCCAGGCGGACGCGGCCCTGCGGCGCGCGCAGCACGAGGGAGAAGAAGTGGTTCTCCAGCAGCGCCTCCAGCCCGCTGCCGTTGCCCACCGGCACGCTCACCCCGGCGAGCACCACCGGCGTCTCCGTCCCGAAGACCGGCGTCTGGCTCCAGCCGTAGACCAGCTCATCGAGCAGGTCATACGCCTGCAGCTGCAGCTGGCCGCCCACCTCGGTGCGCAGCTCCTCCAGCTGCGCGCGCTGGGACTCCGGCAGCGACGGCCGGTCCGCCCGCGCGGCGCAGGGGAGGGCCAGGAGGAAGACAGCGAGCAGCGCCCTCACGGCAGCCACCGCCAGGCGCCCTTCACGCAGGTGCCCGCGTGGAGCCGGACCTCGCGCGGGTCCAGAATCATCAAGCCCAGGAACGCGTCGCCCTCGGAGAGCGCGTTGTGCGCGAAGTAGCGCGAACACGCCACGGCATACGCCTTCTGCGGCGCCGTGCGCCCCAGCACCATCACGTCCCCCGCGGCGAGCAGCGGCACCCGGTCCGACACCCTGCGGCCCTTCTCGGCGAGCGCGTGACGCGCGGCGACTGCGACCTTCTGCGCCACCGCGGCGTCCGGGTAGAACGCGTCCACGTGCCAGGTGAGCGGCCCCGGCTCCAGCGCAGCGGCGGCGCTCGCCAGCTCGCCCACGCTCTGGGTGAGCGCGCTCAGGATGGCCTCGTCCCTCGCTGGGCGTTCATCCGGCGCGAGGAACCGGTTGGTGCAGACCAGGGCGTCATGGTCGAACTGGACGCCGCCGCGCGGGGGGACTTCGGGGACCTTCGAGGGGAAGCGCTCGTGGGCCTCGGTCTGCGACAGCCGCGCGCACTCCAGTCGCCGGCCGCGCGCCTTGGACGTGAAGAGGCCGGGCGAGGGGTCATGGCCGCAGCCGGCGAGGACGCCCAGGGTCAGCGCGGCGAGGGGGAGGGGCCGGGTCATCGGTTCGGTGCGCGCGCGTCGTCAAGGCCGCCCATCACCCAGGAGCGCATGCGGGCCTGGAAAGCGAGCTGAGAGAGCTGGCCATAAAAGTCCCGCGAGAAGTCGTCCTGCGCCGCGCCCGTGGAGAGCCGCTGCCCGGGAGGCCGCACCAGCAGGTCCATCAACAGATTCGCCGCGCCTACCAGGACGCCCACCTGCGTGACGAAGCGGGCCTGCAGGCTGTCGGCGACCAGGAGAAACCCGTCCCTGTCGCGGATGGTCACGTCCTGGGCGAAGGTCATGTCGACGACAGCGGGCACGAGCGTGAGCGTCGCCACCGACAACACCCAGAGCGCCGCGCTGTTGTCTTTGTGAATGAGGCGCGCCTTCAGGTCCACTGTGAGGTCTGGCGGCTTGGCGCCCGCCTCCGTCAGCTCCACGCCCTCGCGCGGGACGACGGTGTCCACCTCGGCGCCCTGCGCTTCGAACAGCGCCCGCTGGTGGCGGCACAGCTTCTCGGCCTCATCCTCGTCCAACGCGTCGCCGGGGATGCACCGGACCTTGATGCGCTGGCCTGCGAAGTTTTCGTGGGTCGGGTCAATGGCCACCGGGCGCTGCAGCGCCGTTAGCGGCTGGTACACCGTCACGCAGGCGGGGCTGAGCCCCACGAGGAGGAGCGTCAGCGCGGCGCGAGTGATGGGGGCCCCGGACATCGGCCGGGCGGCTTTAGCAACAAGCACGCCCATGGCCGTCAACGTTCTGCCGCGGGGTTGCGCGCGCACGCCCTCGACAATCCGCGCCAGCCCCGACAGCCGTGTCACGCTCATCGTGAAGCCTTGGGCGGGCTGCACAGCTCCACCACCGCGCGCAGCTGTTGCTGGAACGTTGCGCGGGCGCTCTCGGCGGTCCCCTCGGAGAGGGCGGCGGCGGCGCGGCCCGCGAGGTTCTCCGCCTCGGGACAGCGACCGGCGCGGGCGGCCACGGCGGTGCAGAGCGCCAGGGCCGACGGGGACCAAGGGGCGAGCCGCGACAGCGAGGCCGCAAGCGGGACCGCCTCCGGCGGCATGGGGTACAGCGAGGCCAGGTAATTCAGCCGCGCGCCAATGGCGATGGGGTCCCCCGGCGCAAAACTGATGGCCCTCGCGGTGAGCGCATCGCGCTCCGCTGCCGGAAGGTCCCGTGCCTCCTCCGCCAGCGCGACGGCCGTGCGCGGGTCCGAGCCATGGCGTGAAGCGAGCGCTGCAAGCGCCGCCTCCCGCGCTTCACCGGTGCGGGCGTTCTCCATCGCTACCAGCGCCGCCTCGGCGCTCTCGGGCGCCTGCTGCTGCAGCGCCGCGGCGACTTCGTCCTTCGCTTTCGTCGTCGCTGCCAGCTGGTAGCGCGCCAGGAGCCCCTCCGCGGGGGACATGTCGCGGACCGAGAAGGCCCCGGCGATGGGCGGCAGGACGTGCCGGTAGATTTCATACTTCTGGGTTCTCATCTGGTACCGGGTGACGTTCCCGTTGAGCTCCGCCTCGTTCACGCCTTCGAACGCGCGCGCGAACGCCTCCCTCGGCGGCTTGCCCCCGGCCAGCCCCTGCATGAAGGCCACGAAGCGGTCGGTGTGCGCATTGAGCAGGAAGTGGACCCAGAGCCAGCTGGAGGCGTAGCCCGCGGCGTTGGACTCCACGTCGGTGTCCGTCACGGACGGCAACCAGTCCCAGAGCGCCGCGAGGTCCATCGGCGGCTGGCCGCGGCGAAGGCGGGGCAGGTTCGGGCGGCCGACGATGACCTCGCGTCCGTCCTCGGAGAGGGCGAGGGTGGCCAGGTACTCCGCCAGCCCTTCCGAGAACCAGGGCGGCTGGTGCGGGAAGACGTAGGACGTGAAGTAGTGGGCTAGCTCGTGCGCCTGCACCGGGCCCATGGGCACCGTGCTCATCTCGTGCGTGGGGACCAGGCCAAGCAGCGCTCCCCCGCCGAAGCGCGTCACGCCCCGGATGTCCTCGGCGTAGCCCAGCTGCGCCAGCTCCCGCGTCCCGGCCAGCGCCACGACCTGGAGCTTCGCCGTCTGAACCTCCGCGCCCAACGCCAGCAGCATCCCCGCCCGGTACCGCTCCAGTGCCAGCACCAGCTTCTGCGCCGCGGGCTCCTCCAACTGCGTCCGCAGCGCGAAGTGCTCCGACTGAAGCTCCAGCCACGGGTCGCGCGAGTAGCTGCCGCCGCTCTGCAGCGAGGCGCAGGACACCCAGGACAGGGCTGCGAAGGCGATGGTCAGGCGCAACGGCCCCCCCCCGAGAAGAGACGGCGCCTTCCTAGCCCGCGCAGCCGCCCGTTCGCCACTCTGGGTCGCCTTGCTTCTGTGAGAGCACATCGTCCGTGCTCAAACGCACCTGGGCCCTCAAGCAGGCCAACAAGGACCCCCGTTCGCTGCCCCGTTCGCGTCGAGCGTTGCGCCGTCAGGCGCAGAGTCGAGACGTCGGCAGTGCTTCGGAAGCTTGGCTCATGGGCCGCCTCGCTCATCGGGGGCTGCCACCTCGCGGGGCTGCCCCCGTCTCGCGATTGCTCGGCGTCGGATGGCGGCGCGTAGTCGAGAGGCGGCAGGGCGCGGCCTGCGGGCTTCCGGGGAATGGTGTCTCGGGCTGCGGGCTTCGGGGAACGGTGTCTCGGGCTGCGGGCTTCGGGGGAATGGTGTCTCGGGTAGGGGTAGGGAGCACGCGTTCGCGTTCGCGTTCGCCTTCGTTCACGGGCCGGGGCCCGGGTTCGGGTTCGGCGGGGTTCGGGCGCGGGAAGTCGGTCACGGGCTAAAGCGCAACGAGGGGCAATCCCTTCAGGTCGGCGACCGGACGAGCCGTGCGCGGTGTCCCGAACCCGAACCCCTGCCCGTGCCCGTGCCCGTGAACGAAGGCGAACGCGAACGCGAACGCGTGCTCCCTGCCCCTACCCGAAACACCGTTCCCCGAAGCCCGCAGCCCGAGACACCATTCCCCGAAGCCCGTCCCCCGAACACTCCGGCCCGGCGCCGACCTATGGACGCCACGCGCCCCAATGCTTCCGAAACATGGCTCATGGGCCGCTTCACTCTGCTCGAAACAACTCGGCAAAGTGCCGCGCGTGGGTTTGCGCCACCTCTCGACTATGCGCCTGACGGCGCAACGCTCGAGGCGAGCGGGGGGAGGCGCCTGACTGAGAACAGCTGTTCCTCCGACGAAATGGGCCGGCCAGGGCCGGTTTCGGCCTCGAGGCGAGCGGGGGAGCTCGCCCTTCGAGGCTACTTCGGCGGCGCCCCCGCATCGGGCTTTGCCGGCTTCGGCTCGGGCGCGGCCGGACCGCCGGCATCTTTCGGCCCCGCGTCCTCGTCGATGAGGCGGAACTCGGTCCGGCGGTTCTTCGCGCGGCCCAGCGCATTGTCATTCGGCGCCACCGGCCGGTCGAACCCGAAGCCGTCGCTCTTCAGCCGCTTCTGGGTGATGCCCTTCTTGACCAGATAGTCGACCACGGACTTCGCGCGCCGCTTGGAGAGGTCCAGGTTGTGCGGCCGCGAGCCGGTGTTGTCCGTGTGCCCTTCGACGAGCACGGGACCGACGTCCGGGTTCTTGAGGAGCACCTCGTACACATCGTCCAGCAGCTTGTACGAGTTGGGGTTGATCTTCGCCGAGTCGATCTCGAAGTTGATGTTCCCGCGGATGCGGATGCGGTCGGACTCGAGGACGACGGGCGGGCCCTCGACGGGGCAGCCGTTGTTCTCCGGCGGGCCGGGGATTTCGGGGCAGCCGTCGACGTTGTCCGGGACCTCATCGCCGTCGGAGTCCGGGCAGCCGTCCATCTCGCGGGTGCCGGGCTGGTTCGGGCAGCCGTCGTCCTTGTCCAGCACACCGTCCTGGTCGTTGTCGGGATCCGGGCAGCCGTCCTCGTCCTGGAACCCGTCCTTGTCCTCGGGCTCATCCGGGCACTGGTCAATGTCGTCGCGGATGCCGTCGTTGTCGCGGTCGGCGAACTCGAAGTCGTAGCGCACACCGAAGAGCACTCGGAACGCCTCGCGCCCGTAGCCGGAGTCTCCCGTCAGGCCGCGTCCGAATGACAGCTCCGCGCCCCAGCTCTTGTAGATGCGCGCCCGCCCGCCGATGAGGACCTCGAAAGGCGTCTTGAGCGAATCCGCCTGGGCAAAGTTGAAGGGCGCGGCGCGCGGCGTGGAGAGGTGAAGCTCGCCAATCACGTCGACGTTCGACAGCCGGCTGTTGAAGAGGTCCGGCAAGCGCCAGATGACGCCGGCGCCCATCGTCACCTCATCGCCGACGTAGAGGTTCAGGTACTGGCCCGGGTAGCGCAGCCGCATCCCCAGGTTCGCCAGCAGCCGCACGTCGCCGATGGGCAGCTCCGCCACAGCGCGCGGGGCGAAGACCATCGCCCGCTCGCCGATGAAGCTGGTGTGGTCGCCGGTCGGGAAGCGCAGCTCCGCCACGGCCGCCAGCCCCACGCCGAACTGCTCCGGGCTGAAGAGGATGAACTTGGGGACCAGCCGCAAATCGCCCAGACCGGCGCGGGCGACGCCGTCCTCGGGGAACCCCTGGTCGCGCAGCAGCTGGAAGTTGTCGCCCTGGAGGAAGGTGAAGGGCAGGTCCGCGCCCAGCTCGAAGCGGCGGTGGAACTGGTAGGCGCCCAGCAGGTGGCCGTCGAAGCGGTAGGGGACGAGGTCGCCCAGCTTCTCCTGGCCCAACTTGAGGGCCAGCACGCCGAAGTTCAGGTCAATCAGCGCCGCGAAGCGGAAGGACTTGGCGCCCAGCATCTGCGCGCTGTCGAGGGCAATGCCGCCGCGCTGGCTGGTGGTGGGCTTGACGGGGACAGTGTCGAACCCGCGCGTGAAGGGGGTGGTCGTCTGGCCCCGCGCCACCCCAGAGGAGGCGAGCGAAAGGCACAGCGCGGCCAAAGCTGCGAGACGCAAGGGTGCGACTCCCAGGAAGTCGTCTTTCGTGTGAGTGTCAGACCCGGTTATAGGCCGCGCCGCCAGGGCGCCCCAAGAAAACCGCGGTGTAGGGGCTGGGCCTTCACGCCCGGCGGCGGTCCAGGGCGTGGCCATGGGCGCGGAACCAGCCGTCGCCCTCCGTCGGCGCACAGTCGCTTGGACGCCAGTCGGCCTCCAGGAGCAGCTCCGCGAAGAGGGGCGGCTGCGGCTTTCCCTTGCGGCGCTCCTCGCGGGTCTGGGTTTCCGGGCCGCCTTCGATTCGGGATTTCTGCATGGGGTGAGCTCCTGCAACAGGCACGTGGATGGATGTCGCGCATTCCACCCAACTTCGGTTCGCCCGCAAGTTTCTGGTGTAGGTCAGGACTCGCGTTTCCAGACGTTCCATGTGAGGAAGGCGACATGAGGCAGAAGGTCCGTCAGGTGGTGGAGGCGACGCTCGCGTCCCTCAAGGCAAGCGGCGCGCTCCCGTACGCGGAGCTGCCGCAGTACAGCGTGGAGGTCCCCAAGCAGGCGGACCACGGCGACTGGAGCTGCAACATCGCCATGGTGCTGTCCAAGGCGGTGGGCAAGAAGCCGGTGGAGGTGGCCGACGCGGTCATCGCCGGCCTCGTGGACCCCGAAGGCATCGTCGTGAAGGTGGAGCGCGCCGGCCCGGGCTTCCTGAACTTCCGGCTGGCGGACACGGTCTTCCAGCAGATTGCCCGGGACGTGCTCACCGCGGGCGAGCGCTTCGGCCGCGCCGCCCCGAAGTCGACGGGCAAGAAGGTGCTGGTGGAGTTCGTCTCCGCCAACCCCACCGGGCCGGTGCACATCGGCCACGCGCGCGGCACGTTCATGGGGGACGCCATCGCCCGCCTCCTCGATGCCGCCGGCCACGAGGTGACGCGCGAGTTCTACATCAACGACTACGGCAACCAGGTCCAGACGCTGGGCCGGACCATTCACAAGCGCTACCGCGAGCTGTACGGCGAACAGGTGGCCCTGGCGGAGGGCGAGTACCCGGCGGACTACGTCATCGAGATCGCCCGCAGGTGGCGCGACGAGGTGGCAGACCGCTACCTCAAGGTGCCCGAGGCGGAGTGGCTCCCGGCGGCCGTCGCCTTCGGCATCCAGCAGAACCTCAAGTCCATCCGCGACACCCTGGCCAAGGCCGGCATCCGCCACGACGTCTTCTCCAGCGAAGCCGCGCTGCACGCCTCCGGCAAGGTGTCCCAGCTGGTGGAGGTCTACCGCGCCCGCGGCGTCACCTACGAGGCCGCGCAGGGCCGCCGCCGGGAGACGAAGGACAAGGTCCGCAACGAGGAGTCCAAGGCCGCCCAATACGCTGACCGCCAGAAGGGCGGCACGTTCCTCATGACGGCCACCTACCAGGAGAACGGCAAGTACCTGGTCAAGGACGACGAGGACCGCGTCATCCTGCGCTCGGACGGCACGCCGGTGTACCTGACCGCGGACCTCGCCTTCCACAAGGACAAGTTCGACCGCGGCTACGACCTGATGGTGGACGTCTTCGGCGCGGACCACTCCGGCCACGTCCCGCGCATCGAGTCCGGCGTGACGCTCTTGGGCCCCGGCTACGACGCGAAGAAGCTCAAGTTCGTCCTGGTGCAGATTGTCCGCATCCTGCGCGGCGGCGAAGAGGTGAAGGTCAGCAAGCGCCGCGGAACCCTCTTCGAGCTGGCGGACCTCATCGAAGAGGCCGGCCCGGATGTCTGTCGCTTCCTCTTCTTGATGAAGACCCGCGACGCCCAGTTCGACTTCGACCTCGACCTGGTCAAGCAGCAGTCGCGCGACAACCCGGTCTTCTACTTCCAATACGGTCACGCCCGCTGCGCCTCCATCCTGCGCAAGGCGGCGGAGAAGAACGCCCAGTTCCGCCCGGAAGCGCTCACCGACGCGCAGCTGGGCCGGCTGGTGCTGCCGGAGGAGAAGGCCATGCTCAAGAAGATGAGCCAGCTGCCCGACGTCGTCGCCGCGGCCGCGGAGAAGCTGGAGCCGCACCACGTGCTCTACTTCTGCCAGGAGCTGATCGCCGACTTCCACAGCTACTACACCCAGTACAAGACGGACCCGGTCATCGGCGCGGACGCCGAGAAGACCCAGGGGCGGCTGGCGATGGTGGCCGCGCTCAAGCAGACGCTGCAGAGCGCGTTCAAGGTGCTGGGGATTGACGCGCCCGAGCAGATGGACGCGCTGGAGCTGGAAGCCTAACGCCGGGGGAGACCGGCCCTGGCCGGCCATTTCGTCGGAGGAACAGCTCTTCTCAGTCGGGAGCCTCCCTCCGCTCGCCTCGAGCGTTGCGCCGTCAGGCGCATAGTCGAGAGGTGGCGCAAACCCACGTACGGCACTTTGCCGGTGTGTTTCGAGCAGAGCGAAGCGGCCCATGAGCCAAGCTTCGGGAGCACTGCCGACGTCTCGACTATGCGCCTGACGGCGCAACGCTCGACGCGAACGGGGGAGGTTCACCATTCCAACAACGAAGAGATGTGCAGGATCGTGAGACGCTCCTGCCGCGGGCGAAGCCTAGCGCCAGCCGGTATTCGGCCGCAGCGTGGGCCGGTAGCGGGAGCGCTGCCCGCTGGCCAGCACCTGGGCCAGCAGCTGGAACGTCTCGCTGCCGCTGGGCGGCCCGTCGCGGCGGCGCGGATGATTCCACGCCTCCAGCTGCACCAGCAGCGTCCCGGCCAGCGGAAGCCTCGCCCGGAGCTCTGAAGGCGACAGGAACAACCCCTGCGGGTCCGTGAGCACCAGCGCCCGCATCAGCTCCTCGCGCTGGAGCGAGGTCGTCCGCTGCACGGGCACCCCGAGCGCCTTCATCGCCGCGGCGGAGGGAATCGCCACCCGAGCCCCGCGCACCCGCAATGCCGCGGCCGCCGCATCCACGTCGCCGGGGTCATCAAACGTCGGGGCCTCGGCGTCCGCGGTGAGGGGCAGCGGCGTGCAGCCATCGAACGCGCGCCCGGAGGCCAGCCCGGTGCCGAAGCAGTAGACCCGGTTGGCGATGCCGGCATGCCCGCGCGTGCGAGGGTCCACGCACAGCCACTCAATGCTCATCCCCCAGCGCTGCGTGCTGGCGAAGGCGCACAGCCGCACGTCCACCGTCTCCACAGGTTCATCGCGCAGGTAGGGAAACGCGCCGCGCGACTCCGCCGCGTCCAGACACTCCAGCACGTCCTGCGCGGTGAAGAGCGCCATCAAGAGCGGCGGCAGCCCGGAGGAGGAGCCGTCCATCCCATCCACGTCAGAAGCGCCGACCAGCTCCCCGCGAGTCCGCCCCTGCTCGTGAGCCAGCGCCTTCGCCAGCGGACCCAGCCCGTACTCCCGCCAGCGCGCCACCAGCGTGGCGGCATGCGCGGTGGGCACATCCTCGAAGCCCAGGTGCAGGTGCGTCCCGCGGTCCGTCGCCTGGAACCCCACGTTCAACCGTGAATCCGGTGCGGCCGCATGTTCTGCGGACCGCCACTGATGGACCGCGCCCTCGTCAGGAGAGAGCTGGACGGTGGTACCGGTGAGCGCGCCCTGCGCGAGCTGGAACGAATCCCCCACCGCCGGCCGCGCGTTGGGGCCATGCAGAGCGGCCAGCCAGGCCTTGTAGACATCGCGAGGCGGTGCCGCGAGGGTCGCCTTCGCCTCGAGCTTCTCCGCGGGCGCCTTCTTCGCAGCCGCCGACTCGTCGGATTTCACCTCCGGAGTCGGGCGGCCGGGAGGCCCCAACTTGTCGCCTATTCCCGTACCCACCCCTCCCACCATCTTCCACCCCTCGTACGCCGAGCAAACCAGGCCCTCTGCCACGACGCGTTAGGGGGACGGTCTCCACTCGTCCGCAGTGGAATTTCACTGCGCCACTGGATGGCGGGTGCTCCAGGGTCCTACCCACCCCGGGCGCGCATCACCGCGAGAGAAGGCTGTCAGTCCTCCCGGCGCACACCGTGGGAGCGGGCATGCAACCTGCTCTTCACAGCGACGTGATTCGGACTCCCGTCGAGACGTGCGTGGGTTGGTGCCGGGCCTTCATGGCTGGCCACCAGGCTTGGGTGGTCAAGAGCCTGGCCATGAACGCGGTCGGCGCGACGCTCGACTACACGGTGCTGCTCTCCGGCCGGGAGCTGTTTGACCTGGCGCCCGAAGCGGCCACGGCGCTCGGCCTGGCGGCGGGCTCCACGGTGAGCTTCCTGCTCAACCGCCGCTTCGCCTTCGGTGACTCCGGGGGCGCGGTGGCCTCCCAGCTGACGCGCTTCGCGCTCGCCATGGCCCTCATGCTTGCGCTGCAGTCGGTCACCGTCGGCGCGCTGCGCGAGGAGCTGGCGTTGAACTTCATCCTCGCGAAGTTGGTGGCGGACCTCACGGTCCTCCCCATCCCCAACGCCCTGCTGCTGCGGCGCTTTGTGTTCCCGGCGCGCCGCCGCAGCCCGGCGGTGGCCGTCCTCAGCGCTCCATGAACGTCGCCGCCTCCACGACCTGGATGGCGGCCGGGTCAATCGCCAGCGGCTGAACGGCGATCTTCTTGTCCTCCTCCAGCACCGCCGGCTCCTTCGGCGTGGGGTACTGGATGGGGGAGGGCGGTTGGCTGGCGAGCAGCTCGGCCAGCGCCTTGGCGTCCTTCGCCACAAACGCGTAGTTCAGCCGCGACGGGGACACGTAGCGGCGGACCACCTCCCGCACGGACTCAGGCGTGAAGCGGGCCATCGCCTGGCGGTAGCTGCCCAGCAGGTCCTTCGTCCCGTAGAAGAGGTCGTCGATGGCGTAGCCCAGCCGCTGCGGGTCCGTCTGCTCCCACAGGCGCGTGTAGCCCTGGAGGAAGCCGCGGGTAATCTCGAAGCGGTCCGGCGGGATGCCCTCGTTGACCTGCCGCTGAAGGAAGTACACCGCGCCGCGGGTGGCGAACATCCCGTTGGCCGGCTCCACCGGGCGCAGCCAGAGGCTGAAGGCCTGCTCACTGCGGCCGATGTTGGTGTGCGTGTACGTGCTGCCGCCCTCCTGCTGGAAGGCCTCCGCGTAGGCGAAGTCGCCGTAGTTCAGCCCGCGCTTCTCGCGCAGCTCGTTCATCAGGGCGCCGGTGAACTGCCGGTGCTCGCCGAGCGCGGAGAAGGCGAAGGCCAGCGCGAAGAAGTCCGGATCTCCGCGCCGCACGGGGTAGCTGCTGCCCAGCGAGATGGCGGTGGAGATGCCGTCCTTCTGGACCACAATCGCCCGGCCGTGGTGGCCCGGCGCCGGCGGGAGCGTGGGCAGGGGCGTGCCGGTCTTCGGCAGCGCCGCCAGCCGCGCGACCACGCGCTTCTCCAGCTCCGGCGTGACTGCGCCCGCCAGCCCCACCACCAGCCGGTCCTGGGTGAAGACGTTCCGCGCGTGCGCCTTCACGTCGTCCAGCGTGATGGCGGTCAGCCCCTGCACGGTCCCGCCCTCGTAGTGGCCGTAGGGGTGGTCCGGGTAGAGCAGCGCGTCCAGCGCCACCTTTCCCAGCCGTTCGCTGCTCTCGCCGCGCAGGCCGTTCTTCACCTCGTTGAGGGCGTCCGTCTTGAGCCGCTCAAACTCGCGCGGGTCAAAGCGGGGCTCCACCAGCACGTCGGTGAGGATTTTCAGGAACCGGTCCAGGTTGTCCTGGTGGACCCGGCCCTCAAGGACGGTGAACTCTTTCCGGGTGGCAAGCGAGAGCTCCGCCGCCATCGGGTAGAGCGCCTCGCGCAGCTGCGTGGAGGTGAGCTCCTTCGTCCCGCCCGACTCCAACACCGCGCCGGTCAGATAGGTCAGCCCCTCCTTGCCCTTGGGGTCATCGACGGAGCCGCTGTGAAACACCAGCCGGAAGCTGACGATGGGCTTCTGCGCCACGGGCAGCAGGACCGTCGTGAGCGGTGCGGGCCGGAGGAAGGGCCGGAAGGGGATGGGCTCGGTGGGTGCGGGGGTGCGGCCGTTGTCAGGGGGAGCCGCGGCCGGCGCCTCCGCGGCGGTCGTCGTGGTTGCCGGCGGCGCGGCGGGAGCCTCCTCTGGCTTTTCCCCGACTTGAGGGGTGGCGCAGGCGAGGGTGGCGGCGACTCCGTAGAGGGCCCAGCGAAGGGGGCGGGTCATCACTTGGTGGCTCCCGGGGTGGCGGCGGGCTTGGAGGTCAGCGTCAGAATCGTCCGGTTGGCAGCGGTGAAGTAGCGCTTGGCGAACTCCACCAGCTGCTTGGGCTGAACGGCGGCCAGGCTCTGCATCACCGGTTCGATGGACTCTGGAGTGCCGTAGACGCCCGTGTAGTAGGCGAGCACCTCAGCCAGGTCGTCCGCCGTCTCCGTGCCCATCAGGAGCTGGTAGCGCAGGTGACTCTTGATGGCCTCCACCTTCTTCGCGTCCACCCTGCCGGTGACCAGCGACTTGATGGCGCCATCGAACGCGCTGCTCACGCGCTTGCGGTCCTTCACGTCGCGGACGTCCGCCGCGAGGCTGAACAGGAACGGGTCCCGGTGCGGCGCGAAGTAGCTGCCCACGCTGGCGGCGATCTGCTGATCCAGCACCAGGTCCTTGTTCAGCTGGCTGGTGGGGCCGACGAGGTACTGGATGAGCACCGTCTGGATGGCGCCGTCCATCGCGTCTGCGCGGGACGCCGGCGTGTGCCAGGCGTAGATGAGCCGCGGGAGCGTGGGGCCGGCCCAGTCGAGGTCCACCACGCGCTGCCCGCGCTGCGGCGGCTCCGGCGGAATGACCACCGACGCGGTCTTCCCCTCCCAGCCCGCGTACGCCCGCTCGATGAGCGCCATCAGCATGGCGTCGTCGAAGTCGCCGACGACGATGACGGTGCAGTTGTCCGGGGTGTACCAGCGCTTGAAGAACTGTTTGCTGTACTCGTAGCGCGTGGGCATCGCCTTGACGTCTTCGTAGACGCCCAGCGTGGTGTGTTTGTACGGGTGGGCAGTGAAGGCAGTGCCCTGCAGCCCCTCCTCAATTTTCAGCTCCGGGCTGGAGGCGCTCTTGTGGTACTCGCCGAGGACGGCCTTGGCCTCGGTCTGGAAGGCCTCCTCGGAATACTTGAGCCGGGCGAAGCGATCTGACTCGAGGTCCACCACCTGCTCCAGCGCCGAGGTGGGGCCGAAGAGGTGGTAGACGGTCGTGTCATCGTTGGTGAATGCGTTCTCGTTGAAGCCCAGCTTGCCAACAATCTTCTCGCGGCTCCCGGCGGGGTACTTCTCGGTGCCCTTGAACATCATGTGTTCGAAGAAGTGGGCGAAGCCGGTGAGCCCGGGCTCCACCTCATTGCGCGAACCGGTGCGGACGACCGTGTAATAGGCCACGAGTCCCGGCGACGTGTACGGCACCCGGACCACGCGCAGCCCGTTCTTCAGCGTCGAGCTCTTCATCGCGTAGGGAAAAAACGGCGCCTTGGGCGGCTCGGCCGCGGAGGCGGCCGTCGTCACCAGCGCGCCCAGCAGCGCGAACATGTGTGTGCGAGTCATCAATTCATCCACCTCTGTGAAGGCGACTTTCGAAAACCGCGCGGACGCTACCCCGGCGAAGCGCGCCAGGGCGCCCGCAAATTCCCGGGCTGTTGACAGACAACCCCTGCCCGCATTCGTTGCTCTGCTTCCGGAGCGGAAGTAGAAGCGCGGGATGCTCGAGAAGACCCTCCGCCAGGCAGCGCTGTTCGCCTTCGCCTTGAACCAGTCCAAGGCGCGAACGGTGATGGATCCCATCTATCTCGGCGTGGCGAAGGCGCTGCTGCGCGGCGTGCCGCCCGGCAAGGAGCTGATGGAGCGGCAGGTGCCGGAGAACCTCTTCTTCCCGTACCGGGAGCAGAACCGGAAGCTGCAGTACTTCATCGAGGACTGGGACTTCACCCAGGCGCGCCCGGAGCTGTTGACCGCCCGCCAGCGGGACTTGATGCACACCGTGGCGCTGGGGGAGACCAGCGGCGCGGCGGTAGGCGACGGCTTCCTGCGCTCCTTCCGCACCATCCCGGAGCTGGCCGCGTTCTTCGGCACCTGGTTCGTGGAGGAGCTGAACCACTTCCTCGGCTACCACTACTACCTGGAGATCATGGGCGAGCGTTGGCCAGACCAGCGCGGGCTCGACGTGGCGAAGGTGGAGTTCGAGCCGTACTCAGACAATCCGTACGAAGTCGCCGCATGCAACATGTATCAAGAGCTCATCGGCTACCTCATCTACAGACAGTTTGGAAAGCAGGCGAGAGACCCCTTCCTCGCGAAGATGCTGACCCGCTTCGCCAAGGATGAGCTGCGGCACTACATTTTTTATCAAGGTGTCGTCATCAAGCAGATCCAGCGGGAGCCGAAGTTCCGCGCGGTGGTGCTGAAGACCTTCCTCAAGGCGACCAGCCCGTTCAACCAGGTCTCCGGCGGACTGCTCCAGGTCATCGACCACCTGAAGCGGGGCAGCTACTACTTCCGCAAGAGCGAATACGACTACCTCCTGAACCAGGTGGAGTTCCTCTGCGGGGACCGCATGGAGGACTTCTTCCGCTGGTTCTTCAAGGGCCTGCTCCCGGACTGCACGCTCTGCGGCAACCAGCCGTACCAGTGCACCTGCGAGGTTCTGGAGCCCAACGAGCCGTCCGTCGGCGCGCCGGCGCAGCCCAGCACGCTCTGGCGCCAGGTGGCCACGCAGGCGGCGTGAGGGTGTTTCAGCCGCGCGCGCGAAGCAGCCGCGCGAGGCTGACGTCGAGCCTGCTCACGAGCAACTCCATCAGCGCAGGCACCTCGCCGCGCGGAATGGCCTGATCCTCCGACAGCAGCTGCGTCGTGTCTGACAGCAGCTGCTCCCGCGCCTCCGTCACCCACCGCGCCGCGCTGCTGCGGTGCACGCCATAGATGGCGGCAATCTTCTCCGTGGTGAGCCCTTCGACGCAGGAGTAGCGCAGCACCGTCCGGCTCCGGCGGTCCAGGCGCTCAAGGCTGGTGACAAAGGCGCGAGCGAAGGGCTCCGCGAAGCGCTGCTTCACCAGCTCCAGCTCGGGCAGGGCGGAAGACGTGGCGGAGAGCTCGAGCGGCTCCGTCGCGCGCCTGTGCTCATTGCAGAGGTCCAGCGCCTCACGCACCGCCACGGCCTTGAGCCACGCCGCGAGCGGCCCGTGCCCCGAGTACCGCAGGAGCGCCGGGCGGGCCGCGCCCTCTCCCACGAGCAGCTTGCAGCGCGTGCGCTGGAGCGCCTCCGCCACGAACGAGGACGCCGGGTCCTCGTCGCGGTCAACCGCGCGTGAGCAGGAGACCGCGCACCGGGTGGCGATGGCGCGGGGCCTGCTGTCGCGCATTGGCGGTCACGCGACAGTCGAGGCGGGCCTGGAGGACTTCGTCGCCCATTGGCTGCTTCACCAGGGCAAGCCAGAGGCGGCGCTGCCGCACTTTGACCGCGCGCTTGTCTTGCAGGAGCAGGCGCAGACGTCCGAGGGGCCCGGTATCCCAAGCCATCTGCTGGGCCGGGCGTCGGTCCTCGTCGAGCTGAAACGGTCGAAGGAGGCGGTCGCGGATTCAAAGCGCGCCGCGGAAGCCTTCACCCGGCTCTTTGGCGCCGACTATCCCGGCATCGCGGTGGCGCTGGTCTCAGAGGGCCGAGCCCTCCGCGTGGACGACCGGTGGGAGGACGCGCTTCAAATCTTCACCCGCGGATAGCTGGTGTGCTTCACGTTCAGCGGCGGGACGCCGTGCTGGTCCGCCGCGTAGGAGTAGACGCCCTCGACCCGGCTTCCTCCCCAGCCGTGGAGGATCTTCAGCTTCGACCAGTCCGGGTCGCGCTCATCGAACTGGCGGTAGAACCGGGTGATGAGCCGCTGGACGTGCTGATACAGGCTCTTCGTGTGGAAGGTGTCGCTCGATCCTGATGAAGTGCATCGGTCCATCGTGATAGGCGGTGCTGATGAAACTAGTGCTCGCTGCCGCAGTCGCGCTCGTCGCCGCCCTCCTCGTGTTCCGTTCGTCCCGAGCTCGCGGGCAGACGCTCGAGAAATTCATTGCGAGCAGCAAGCAGACCGCCGCGGGACTCACCGACGAGAAGCTCACCCGATTCAAGATCTTTTGGCAGACGAGAAGCGAATTCGCGCGTCGCGCACGACCGGCAGTGCTCGCCGGGCTCGTCGATGGTGGCTACACCGGAGCTGTTAGTGCGGCGGGTGCTGCTGGAGCAGCGTCAGTGTTCAAGACCGCGGAAGAGGCCGCAGCTTCGAAAAGCGGTCTCACCGTGAACGACGGCATGGCGATCTTCATGCTCGTCACCACCTACTACAACGGCGTCTACTCTGCGACGAATGCGCACGACGAGGTGCAGTTGGCAGCAGTGCGCGAGAGCTTCGAGATGCTCCACGGCGCGGCAGCGCTGGCTCTGGTAAAGCGGCACGAAGCAGAGTTCTTGCCGCTAGTCACCGATCAAGTGGAGGCGATGAAAGCCGACATGCGAGCCAACGGGTTCTAGTTTCAACACTGGTCGAGCCCGTGCGTTCACGTGCGTTCAACAGGAATCGCAGCCGGGGGAGCTGGAGAGTTCCTCCTGGGCTCGGCCACGGGGATGCTCACTGGTTGCACCGCCACAGGAAGTGATCCGCAGCCTGACGACGGCTGGTCTGCGGCCCGATTTCGGTCCTCTTGTTTCCCTAACCCTTCGCCTGGCGCTGGACGGCACGGCAGACATGGGCGGATGTGCCCAGCGCCCTGACCGCTCACGCACCGGTCACGCACCCCGAGGGCGATCGATCCCACTCCCTCACACTTCGTGCTTGGGAATCACCAGCTGGCCATCAAGAAGCCTGCTCACGCTCACCCCTTCGTGAGCCGTTCATGAACGTACCCGTCGAGCGCGCCCACGCCCAGCACGAGCGCGCTTCGCAGAAGCTCATTGAGCGCCGCCTTCGGGGGGCAGCTTTGAGGACGTGGTCGAAGGCGGCCTTGGCAATTGTGAGCGGCAGTTGAGATCCGCGGAGATCTGACGGTCGAGGTCGAGCTGCTGGATCTGCGCGGTTGGCGAGGCGTCGGTGAGTTCGGCGAACTACGCCAACTCTCGCTCTGGGCGTCCTCTGCAGGTGCGCTGTGACCGTCGGGCTGGAGGTTGAGACCGAGATCCGCCGGCTCCATTTCGCTGAGCACTGGCCGGTAGGCACCATCGCCGCGCAAGTGGGTGTTCACGAGGACGTCGTGAAGCGGGCGCTGGGCCGCGACTCGCCCCGGAGTCCAGCCGCCCCGAGGGAGAAGCTCTGCGATCCGTACCTGGGCCTCACCCGGGACACGTTGACCCGTTACCCCCCGCTGCGCTCGACGCGGCTGTACGACATGCTCTGCAGCCGCGGATTCGAGGGCAGCGTCCGCACGGTCCGTGACTACATCATCCCGTTGCGCCCCCGGCGAAGCCGCGAGGCATTCCTGCGCCCCAATGCGCTCGTCGGTGAGCAGTCCCAGGTGGACTGGGCGCACACGGGCAAGGTGAAGGTGCCCGGTGGGGAGCGGCCGTTGTGGCTGTTCCTCATCGTTCTTGCTTGGAGCCGCGCGATGTGGGGCGAGCTCGTCCTCGACCTCTCTACGCATTCGCTGCTCCGCTCCCTGGCGCGGGCCGCAGCGTGGTTCGGCGGCACCACCCGCGAGTGGCTATTCGACAACCCGAAGACGGTGGTTGCTCAGCGACACGGGAGCGCTGTTCGCTTCCACCCTCCGCTGGTGGAGCTCGCTGGCGCCTTCTGTGTCTCTTTGCGCGTCTGCGCCGTCCGGCGCGCGAATGAGAAGGGCCGCGTCGAGCGAGCCATCCGCTACGTTCGGGAGCGCTTTCTCGCTGGCCGCCAGCTGCGCTCGGTCGAGCACGGCAACCGCGAGCTGCGCTCCTTCCTTGACGACATTGCTCATCAGCGGCCGCACCCCAGCTTCCGGGACCGCACCGTCCTCGCCTGCCTCGCAGAGGAGCGGAGGCGCTTGCTGCCGCTGCCCAAGTCGCCGCCGGCGACCGACCTCGTCATGCCCGTCATCGCCGACAAGACAGCCTTCGTCACCTTCGAGGGCAACGACTACTCAGTACCCTCGGAGCACTCCGAGTCGACCTTGACGCTCATCGCCGATGACGCGGAGGTACGCCTCGTCGCCGGCGATGACGCAGTCGCACACCACGTTCGGTGCTGGGGCCGACACCAGACCATCGAGAACCCCGCGCATCACGCGTGTAGGTCAGAGGATCTCCATCGGGATCGCTCGCAGTGATGCCAAAGACGCCTCTAGCCCGGGGAGGCCCAACTGGCCAGCACGGAGTCAATCCAAGTACCCAGGTTGTCCACGCGCGCGTAATAGGACGAGTGGTAGTACGGCCAGGTTCCATAGTGGCAACTGGCCACGGCGATGATTTCGTCGCCCGACAGGGCGGGGCCGCCAGAGTCGCCGCTGTCCGAAATCCCCGTCAGCCTTCCCACGGCAATGGAAGAGACCCCCGAGCGGCCCAACATCGACGCGGTCGCCCGGCGCTTGATGCCGAACTCCTTTCGGCCGGACCCATCCGAATGGGCACCAAAGCCGATCAAACCAAGGATGGCGTTCGGTTGCGGCAGCGGGCCGCGAGAGACATTCAGGGGCACGACGCCCAGCACCGGTTTTTTGAGACGAACCAGCGCCACATCGGGGGCGAGGTTGGGGCACGCCACCACACCATTGAACGTGGGATGGACGATGGACTCTTTGACCCAATAGACCACTGCATCGTGCTTGCCTTGAGCGTCCGTCGTGCCCGAGCCCACCCAGAACGCAGTCGCACCGATTTTGGCGCAGTGGGCTGCCGTGAGGACCACGTCGGGTGCAAGCAAGCTCCCCGTGCAGAGTCCGCCGTCGGCCAAGCTCAGCATGCCAACGGCTGGATCGCCCATGTCGACGGTTCCCCCCTGGATGTCCTGTTCGGAGGATCGCGTCGGGTCAGCCGGCTCCGTGGTGGAGACCTGGGCCGACCCGCCGCAGGCGATGAGTCCTACCACGAGGTTGGCCATCAGAACGGATGCGCAGCGACGGGGATTCAAGGCAGCTCCCTAGTCCCCATGAGCGGGTGGCGCCTCCTAGCCCAGATGACTTGGTCAACGCAATCCGGCATCGCAGCCAGTGCCGCGCGTGTCAATCGTGTGCGTTCGCTCCCGTCGCGGGGTCCAGGGGCGTTCCCCAATCCCCAGTACACGCCCCGATGAGGGCGCCATGACCCAGACCTGCCAACTCGGGCGTCGCATCGGCTGGCACGTGCTCCGGCACTCGTACTGTTCGGCGCTGGTGATGCGCGGTGTGGACCTGTACCGGGTCAAGGAGCTGGCAGGGCACGCCTCGATCACCATGACCGAGCGCTACAGCCACCTGAGCCCGATGGCAAAGCGTGAGGGCGTGATGACGCTTGATCAACCACTGGCGGTCGGCGGCATGGGAGCGGTGCACTGACGCCGTTACCGAAAGGGCGCGCAAAAATGCCCCTCGGGGAACTCGGAAGTCTCCCAAGGGGCTGAGGCTGTTACAGAAAGAAGCATGGAGGCGGCGGGAATCGAACCCGTCGAATTTTCATCTGTCGTTAAGGTGGCTTGAGTATTGATTTAAGGTCGGAATTCATTGGATACCCCTTCGGTACCTCCACTCCGTTGGACTCGCGTTTGGGGAAGTGAACGGGGATTCCACGACCCGCACCGACCGACCGACCCTAGCCTCGCACCGGGCTGGTCGCGGTCTGCTGTTCCTCGCCGGCAATTCACGCCGTGCAGGAGCAGCGAACATGAAGACCCCCGCCCCGAAGTCCTGGATCGTCGCCACCGCAACCGTCACCTGGGACGAGAACCAGCCGAACCCCGGCCGCGTCGAGCCTGGCTTCATTGGTCAGGTCTTCGGGCTGAACCCGACCGACCCGTCGCTCGTCGTGGTGAGGTTCCCCGGGCGCGCCGCGATGACGGACATGGCGATCGGGGTCGACTGCGAGTGGACCGCGCTGGGCTGAGCGAGGGGACCATGGCCGAGCACACGCAAGTCGAGCTGACCACTCCCGAAGGGTCCACCATCGAGGTCGACCAGGGCATGCGCCGCGTACTCGCCTCTCTGTGGAGGCTCGGCGTCAAGACGCTGTTCTCTTGCCAAGGTGACCGGGACACCTGCCGCGGTTGCGGCGATCGGTGCCCGACGTGCCACCACGAGTCAGATGGCCACATGGCGTACATCATGTTCGCGGAGTCGGCCGGAGCGGACGCCTTCATCAGCGCCGTCCGGCAGCACTGCGTTCGTATCCCGCGTTCCTGGCGCTGGGATGCGTCCACCTCTGAAGCACGCGACCAGCCGCGGTGCCTCAGAGTCTGCGTCCGGTTCCCGCCCAGTCACATCGCGACCGTCGAACAGGCGCTGGCAACGGCGGCGAGGAAGACCCGACGGCGGCGCGCGGCGTAGCCCACCCACGGTCTAGAGGGCCCGCTAGAGGGCGTTCCTCGGGACAACCTCGAAGAGCTCCCAGGTGGCGCCCGAGGGCGCCTCTCCGGGCTCGACAATCAGGTCCAAGGTCCCCGGATGCACCGCGTGGAACCTCCTCGCTGCCGTCATCACGGTGTCGGCCTCAACCAACATCCCGCCGTTCACGTCGCTGACTCTAAAGATGCGCATGGTTTCTCCCCCTTTCGCCCACGCCTACCAGGAACCTCTTGCGCGGGTCCACCCGTCGGCTTTGTGAGGTCCGCTGGCCCGAGCTTCGTCCTTGGCGAACCGGGGAGCCGCGAGGTACCTACTCACCGTGGAGGTCTGTGTGCTGACGGGCGGAATCGCAGATGGCGATGGGAAGGCCGGCCGATGAGCCGCGTTCCGGTGCCGACGTGAGTCTCCCCGACGGACAGCTCCCGCTCCTGCTGACCAAACGACAGGCGGCAAAGCTGCTGGGCATCGGGCGCGGAACGCTCGGTGAGCTCATCGAGCTCGGCCACATCCGGACTGTCGACATGCTCGGCCACCCCCCGCGTATCAGCCTGGAGGAAGCGCAGCGGTTCGCGCGTGAAGGCACCGGTCCGGTTCAACCCAAGCCTAGCCGCACGCGTCGGGCGTTGACCGGTCGAGCGAAGCTCGCGGCGGCGACGCGCGCGATCGTGATCAAGTAGCGGAACGGGAGCGTCAGACCCACCGGCGAAGCTTCCCCAGGGAGGAGTCCATGGTCCGTACCGAGTCCGTCTTGGAAGCCGCCGAGCGCCTGGGTTGCAAACGACGCAAGGTGTTCGAGCTGTTGGCGTCTGGTCTGCTGGAACGAGCGCCGAGGTACGGCCGGCAGATCCGTATCTACAGCGACAGCGTTGACGCTGCGCTCGCGCGCCCCGCGGGCGCAGAGAGGCGCTCACGCAAGCGCAAGAGCCTAGCGCCGAAGATTGACGCCGAAGCCCTCAGGGCCCGCCTTGGACTCTGACCCGTACCCGCGCGGCTTCGGGCGGGTGAAGGCGCGCGAAAATCCATAGTCGGACACCAGCGACCCGGACTATCTCCGGTAGTGCGTGCGCATACCTTCCACGTCGTTTTCGTTGCGATGCCGTCCCGCGCTCGGCGGCTCCCGCAAGCGACCCGTCTGAGCTTGACGTCTAGCCAAACAGTGGGGGTAACGCTCCAACAGTTCGTTGCGCGAGTACCCCAGCCCCCGCCCGAGCTGGCGGGGGCGCTAGCCCCGCTCAACGCGAGCGACATCATTGCCACCTACTACTTTGGGGGTCACGCGCCCATCGGCATCGACGACGGGCGCACCGTCTTCGAATGGGGAAAGCGCCAAGACCAGCTTATGTGGCAGGTCTACCTCTCGACCCCAAGTGGTGAGTCGATCAATGCCCGCAAGGCCGGCCGTCCGCTGCCTCTGCTGCGCTTCCTTGCGGTTGACCGAGCGCTGGGCCAGTCGAACGGCACTACCCGGGGACGGGTGGTCTTCAATGGCCTGACCTGCTTCAACGACAAGTACTGTGGCCGCGGTCTATTTACCTGGCTAAACGCTCGTGAAGAGGTGGTTTTTCGGAGGTGGGGTGCTGCCGAGCTCCAGCTAGAAGCCTCGTGCGAGGCGCTCGCCAAGGGTTCTTGGTTCCCTTTCGGATACATGCTGGACCCCTGGATTCGGGAGTGCGCTGAAGCCGAGTGGGACGCATATCAGCGACAGAAGTCGGTCCAAAATGTGCAGCCACTCCCGTTGTTGTGGAACAGTTGGGACTCCAGTTTCCGTGAAAGGTTCTCGGCACGCGAGAGCGTTCCGATGTTCAAGGCACTCCTATGAGACGCTTTGTGGCTTACAGCACGCTCGAGGGTCAGCCCCGCCGAGTTTTTCTCTACGCCACTTTTGATTCGGGGAATGTGTCGGTCACCTACGCACACGAATCTCTAGCGAAGTTTGTTGATCGTTTTTTGCTGCGAGACTTCGAAGGAACTGAAGGCTTCCCTGGAGTTCCGGTCGTGTACCCGGTGGGTTCGGAGCACGCCTTGATGGCCGTCGCCGACTATCTGTCTCGCACCAGCAGGCTAACCGTCGTTGTTGAGACCGTGACCCTGACGACGGCAGTTGCGAAGGCTAGCGTAGTTTCTTCGGGAGATGCAGTGCGCTTCGCTGAGGCGTACTCGCAGCTGGGCGGGCCTGTCAGTGTGTTCGCGACTCGAGCGCTTGCCGTCTGGGCGCAGATGGTCGCAGCCGAGAGAACCGCAGCGGCGCTCTACGGATGCCACGCGGCCTACCGGCTTCGTTCAGCTCGTCAAGCGCTAGCTGAGCGCCCCGTCGCCTCAAGAGCATTGCTGGGCGAGCCCTCGTCCGGAGTTACGATGCTTGGCTTGAGACGGAAAACAGGATTTGCGCTCGTGGGGTCAACAGCCGCAGATGAAAAACCCTCGGGGTCCAGCGATCGTAGTTTGAACGACCTAATACGGGCCGCTCAGCATGCGGCACAGATGCAAGTTTCCGCCATGGGGAACGAGTTCCGTGTCTAGACCCGAGCAGCAGAGACTCATCTACTCCGTCTTCGCGGATCAGTCGCGGGTCGAGCAGAGTAACAAGATGATGTACATCGGGGCCTATGGCGCCGCGATGATCGTGGAGGGCGCGTTCCCGGTCGTGCTGCCTTCCCTTGTCTTTTCCGCGTGTATTCGTCCCATTAGAAGGCACGAGAGCATTGCCGTCAGTGTGGACGTTCCCGGTCTAGAGCAACAGGACAAGTCGAAATCAAAGCCCTTTGTCTACGAGCTCAAAGCGGAGAAACCGATCGACAGCTCAACAGTGCAGATCAATTTCACCCCGTTCGTCATCGCTGAGCCGGGGACAATCACAGTCGCGATGACATTCGAAGACGGCCACAAGGAAACGGCGAAGCTCGAAGTGTTTGATCGAAAGGCGTACACCGAGAGCAGATGGTGACCAGCGGAACATCGTTGCTATTCAGTCCTCGCCTTCGCTTCCCCCGCCGCCCACCCGCTCTTGCGTCAAGCCCGCCTGCGACACCGCACGAACGTCGGAGTCGAGCTTGATCCCGCGCTCGTCGAGCACACCCAGCCCCTCGGCGTACTCGTCCCAGTGCGTGTCAGGATCCCCGCCCTGCTCGCGGATCATCTCGTTGTGGGTCATCACGCCGTTCCGCACGAGCCTTGAGTAGGCCAGTCCTTCGCGGTCCGGCTCGATCATCGGCATAGGCGGGCAGGTCCAGTCGGCTCCAGGTGCCTTGCGGAGCTGCCCGGTCACGACCGCCGCCTGCATCGCGCGATCCCACACGCCCCGGCAGAGCAGCGGTACGAGCATGTTCCACTGCCAATCCCTCACGCTTCCCCAGTGGGAGATCCTAGCCATACGGGCGCTCGAGAAGTTTACCTGCGAGTAGTCGCCGGTCAGGTCCTCGTAGGTGACGCCGAGCCCGGCCGCGACCTTGCGGAGGTTCCGCATGGCGAACGTTCCCTCGGCGGGGTTCGGGGGCGTAGCGAACGCAACGTTCTTGCCCGGCGGCAGACGCTGGATCATGCCCGGCTCGAGGGTCTCCACGAGCGGGCCATCGTCGCTCTCAGCGCCGAGGATGGTTCCGCCCGAGCCGTCGTCAGTGACGAACGCGCCGAAGCACGCGGCGATCTTTTGCTTCATCAACTCGGCGTCTTCGAAGTCCTGCAGGTCCTTCAGGCTCACAATCGCCGACGCCAGCCAGGACACACCACGCGACTGACCGGGGCGGTCCGGGTGAAAGACGTGGAGCATCTCCGACGCGGGCACAAACACCGACTGCTTGGAAGCAAGCGCGCTGCCCGGGTGCTCGGGGAAGAGCCAGTAGCCTGCCCGCCGACCGAGGGCGTCGAGTTCGACGCCCTGGATGATCGGACCGAACTTTCCCTGAACTCCGTCCCTCGCGGTGTCGAGAAAGTCGGACTCCAACACTTGGAGTTGAAGCGGGATTGCAAGGCCCTCCCCCACCGAGCGGTAGCGGAAGCGAATCAGCCCCTCGCCGTCGCTGACGGTCGCGTTCATCATCATCCGCTGAATGCCGGAGAACGTCAGGCGGCCGGCAGCGTCGCACTGAGTGGAGTCAGCCCACTCCCGCCAGAGCCTTGCCGCGGTCGCCGAGTCCGGCGTCCCGCTGAAAACCCGAGGAACGATGCCCCACCCGACGGTGTTGTTCGCAATAACGCGCTGCCCTCGGCGAGCCCATGCGTTGTTGCGGAGGAGGTCGCGCGCGTGGGTTCGGAGCTCGGACAGCGCAAGACCGATAGTCGAGTTTGCGTCGCCGCGGTTCCGTTGCCAGCCGGAAGTGCGGCGACCACCCTGCGCAGCGTCGTATGATCGCGCCAGCGTTGCCGCGACGGCTCTCGCGCGGACACGGTTTAGTGTCCAGCGTGGGAAGAGGGACATCGTGAAGCGGTCCCAGCCAGTGAATCGAGGATCAGTCTTGCTCATGTGTCACCGCCACCCGCGCCGAAACGCGGGCTCCGTCTTGCGCTTCTCTGCACGCGCTTTGGTTTCCGCACGCCGGTTGTTTCGTGGCGCCAGCGTCAGCTCATGGTCTCGAGCGAGGTCGTGATCGTTATCGTATGCAGGCCAGGCCAAGCCGTCCGGCGACCGAACGACGTGCGTCGGCCGCGGGCGCAGCGCAGGGACAGCCGCGGTTGGAGCGGATCCAGCAGAACGCGTCACGTCCAGGAAGCACTTCGCGTTCTGTGCCAGGTCGTGCTCGAAGTATGCCTTGGCTGCCGCGACCAGAAGCGACTCGGGGCAGTCGGCAACATCATCGGCAATCGCGAACATCTCCGAACGGGCCGACACCCAGTTCTCCAGCGAGACCAACTCCCGGGCCGAGAGTGACGTGCCTCGCATCCGCAGAACGTCGTGCGCATGACTCAGGGTCTCAATGCGTAGGTGTTCGGCAACGAGGATTCGTTCGAGAGGGAGCCCAGCGTGACGCCTGCTGTCACCCCCGGTCCACGCGGCGACTGCCTGCGGGAACTGCTCCCAGAGCCGCCACTCAATCTCGCGCGCTCCCGGATGATAGCGGGGCACATTCAGGTTCGTCTCACGAGCCCTTCGCGCCTCCCGCTGGTCGGGGCTCTCACACCGGATCGCGTCACACAGCGGCGTCGCCATCTGTCTCCAGCCGGGGGTGTCCCGTTCAAGAGAGTTCTCCACGAGCCTGCGTGCTTCATGGAATTCGATGCTACCGAGTGCGCGTCTACCAGGTGACGAGATCCACTCAGGGAGGTCTGAGACCGCCATGTCCGTTCCGCGAACGAGGGTCATCAGGGCGTCCTCGTCCAGCGGCTCGCCAATTGGAGCATCCAACAGGCTCTCTCGGTGGGTGGCCTGCTCTGTCGCGGTGGCCTGCTCTCGGAGAACTCGGAGTTCATCCTCGGAGTTCACGGGGACCCTGTGCGCGTCGTCGGCCGTTTGCTGGGGCCGCCCCTCACCTGGACTGGACATCAGTTCTCCTCCGATTCAATCAGCTGGGAGCCAGGTAGTAGCGCTCCGTCCGGCAAGGAAAGTTCCTGCTCCAGGGTCTGGCGCCATGCGGGCGTCTGGCGCTGGAGAAGCACGGAGCGAGAGACGCCGAGGATGGCAGCGGCATCCCTCTGCGTCAGGCCCAGCCGTTTGAGTGCGGCCTTGAGCTTCGAGGGTGAAACCGCGTTCGCGGTGGGTCTGGGCAGATCGATGGCCTCAAGCGGGTGGTGCCGCAGGCGGGCGAGGCTGCACTCCTCTTCGCGGCGTCGCGCGATGACGCGCTCGAGGAAGTGACTGTGGATGGATGAGCTCATGATCCTTGCCGGCGAGACAGCGCCACAACTCAAACGCCGCCCTCCACTTCCTTCCAAGGCCGGGCCTTCGGCGGCGGCTTGATAGTCGGCTCCGGGCTGAAAGCGTCTGGCGGGCGTACCTGGAGTTCGGTCACTTCACCACTGTCGTCAAGCGAGTAGGTCGCCTGCGTAATCAGCATCTGAGATCTGAGTTCGAGCATCGGGCTTTCGACGCTGACCAGGGCGTTGACCGGCCAGAGGGCGCCGGTCGACTGCTGCCAACCCTGGACGGTGATGGTCACCACGTCCGCGCGCGCGGCCCGGACAGAGGCCTCCCATTCGGCGCGCTTCTTTGCGTGCTCCGTGGTCGCGTTCCCCTCCGGCCGGATGAGTAGGGTGCGCGCCACGCGCCGAACGTTTTGGTCTTCGGCGAACGCCTTGATCGAGGCCGCCGACTTACCCGACAACCAGTCGGTGCCCGCGTGCGATCCGAACACGGCGTAGGTGAAGAACCGCTCCTTGGCGCTGAACTTCGACGACCCGGACAGAATGTTCTGGCCTTCAATCAGGGCGTCGGTGCAGCGCGTGCTACCCGCGCGCGTAAGCAGTAAGCCCCCGACTCCGTCGCTCACGGGAAGCAAGGCCGCGAGCCGGCAACAGCGCTCGATGACTTCGAACGCAGTGTCCCCCGGGTCGATCGAAATTTTCGCAGGCGGCTTCGGCAGCACAACGCCCGGCTGCAACGTCGCCCTCACGCCGGAGGCCTCACATACCTTCTTGATAACGCTCAGAAGTGTCGAGCTCCGGAATTCGAATGGGCCGGTCGCTGCCCCGTCGGCTCCCGCGGAACAGTCCACAAGGCTGCCGGTCCTGTCGCGGCCAGATACCGAGATCGTGTGTTCGGTGGCACCATACGAAATACTCCGCTGATCGACATAGCCCGTGATCACCGGAGTGCCGTGGATTTCGACGGAACACTCGTCGCCCTGACGGATTGGTTGTGCCGCTTCAGAGTCCGACCAGCGATCCGAGACTTCAAGGTCGAAGCTGCCGGAGATTGTCTCAATCCCGCGCGTGATTCGAACCCGCTTCCACCCGCCGTACATCACGCCCCTGACCTTCAGAACGACGCCTTTGGGTTGGTCGATCATGGTCAGGCCATCGTCTCGCCGTGGATTCCGGCCTGCCGCAACGTCGAGCCGTTGTCCCCATAAAAGTTCGTCGTCCCGAGCGCGGTCGACCACTCGAGCCACGTCAGAGTGTGGCGACCGAGGCCGGGAGTGCCGACCCATTCGGCGCGCGGAGCCGCCGGAATCGCGCTGGATGAAGTCCCGACCGGGGCAGCCAGGCAGCCCGCCGCGAGCGTGCTCGTTGAGTCGAGACCGATCCCGGCAATGACAGCGACCTCGCTCGTGTTCTGGGCGAACGCCACGACGGAGGCGCGCACCATGTCTTCATCAAGGCCACGGACGAAATCGAGTTGGTTGGCGGCGTTCGCATTCGCCTGCCTGAGCGTCTCGGTCGTGTACGTCCAGGTGTCGGTTGTCTCGGTCGCACACCGCATGGCGCGCAGCACGCGGTTGTACATGTTCCAGACGTGACGCTTGGCCTGGTTGTCATTGACCTGCGCGCTGCCGTCGCTGCGCACGGTGCCGACGTACAGCCCGCAGCGCGCGGCCGGCCCGTTCGTGATCGCAACCTTGTTCACGTACCGCCCGGTGAAAACCTCGAGCTCCGTCGTACCCGCGCCCGTGCCGCGTGAAGTGCTTGAGCTCCACGCCGGGCCGCGTGTCGCGCGCAGGGTGCCGGAGTCATCCCAAACGAACACGTCATAGTTCGTGTTGTTCGCGACCGCGGCTGGCGACTTCGTGTTGTCCGTCGTCGCCTGGCTGAGCTCAGCGAACGTGTACCACTTCCAGCGGGTCCCGTCGTACAGGTGGATCTTCTCGTGCTGGTACGGCGCGTAGCGCACCGCCGTAGCGCCCGTGCCGGTACCAACAGCAACGCCGGTCTCCAGAGTCAGCCGCCCGCCTGGATGGGTCGCGAGCGCGAGCAAGTCGAGGGCCGAGCCGAGTTGCGTGTTCGTGCCCTTGACCAGGGTAATGCCGGCGCGAGTGAGGATGACGTTAACGAGCTCGTCCTGAACCGCATTCATGTACGCGGCGTCGAACAGCGTGCCTTGGGTAGTCGGAAGGTTCCGGTCGACCCACGCGCCAGAGGAAGAACCGTCGGAGTCAATCTTGTGCATGTCTCAACCTCAGGGGTAGGCGAACGTAACAGTGGCGTGCGAATGCACAGCGTGGGTGATGACGCGTTCAAACGTCTCGACGGGAAGTGCGGTCGACGCAATCGCGGTTACGGTGACCAACATCTTGAACAGCATGCGCTTGCTCTCGGTGCGGGCCTCGCCGCACCGGGCAGCACCACACCGAGCAACGCTCGTATGGAAGTTCGAGATCGTCACCGTGTAGCCACACTCTGCCGCGAACGCGACGAAGAACGACGGACTCTGCCCGCCGCGGTTCGTGTACTTCTGCGTGACAGCAAGCCGGCGTTCTGCCGGGTCCGTTGAAATCTCAGTGACCCGCTCGTCAGGCAGGGACAGCGCTGACTCCCAGTCGTCGAGCGTCTCGGTTGCCGTGCGCGGGTCCGACTCGTCAATCAGGTTCACCCCGCGCGCATCCACGCGCGAGAACTCGTCGGCAATGGCGACCAGGAACTTCGACAGCTCCGAGCCCTGCTCGAGCAGCCAGAGAGAACCGCGGGGCAGCAGTTGCTTGAGCTGGCGCGCGTAACCCTCCGGGCTGTGTGGCCCGACATCGCCAGGGTATGGGAAGGTCAACGGGAAGGGCATGGCTCAGGGTCGCTTGCCCAAACGCATACCGCTGCGCCCCGCGCCGGAGCGCAGTGGCTTCGACTCGTCGGGCTTCGACTCAGCCGCCGGAGGAGCCGGAACCGGCGGGTTCTCAGCATCGGAAGCATCGGCTGAGGCGGGCGCAGCAGGAACGTCAGACATGTTCACTCCGAAAGAGCAGTCCCGTGCACGGGATGAGTCGCAGTGCGACTCTGAGAAGTCCCCCATCACCACAACGGTGACAGGGGTGAGCGTCGGCAGGAGCGTCGACGCTCGTGGTCGTCAGGTGCCGGCGTTGACCACCGCAGTCTTGGGATCGAACGGGTTCACCTTGAACGTGATCCGGCACTTCATCGAAAGGCCATCGGTGCGAAAGTCCGACTGAGTCTCGATGACCGGCCCTTGGCCCTCACCCGAGAGGAATGCAACCACGAACGCCGGAGCCCGGAGCCCGGAGAAGAGCCAGCGGCGCGTTGAGCTCGTCAGCCGGGGGGAAGAAATGATGTCCGTGAACATGCCGCGGACAGCATTCGGTTGCTGGAGCTTGGTCCCGTCGTGGTCGAACGCAGAGGTGTTGATGATCTTCGCTGCGGACTCGAGGGCGGGCGGCACGAGCAGGATCGACGGGTTCAGGTCCAGGTAGTCGTTCGAGCTGATGTCGCGCTGCGCGCGCATCTTCACGCGGTCCGCGTCCAGGGCGGCGACGGACAGCGCCGCCGCGGTCCCGATGTTGTTGTTCGCGGCGTCGAAGAACGGAACCGCGCCGAACGTCGGGCCGAGGCCGGAGTTCAGCTGGAGCAGGGCATAGACCGCACCCTCGATCGTCCGGCCGGCAGTCGCCCCGAACGAGGCAGCGGTTCCGGACAGGGCGCCCATGTCGTCGTTCAGCAGCGCATGCTTGGTAACTGCAATCGTCGCCCCGTACTTCTGAACGCTGACTGCAACCTTCTCCCCGTCGGGGATCGCGAGGTTCTTGTACTCCGCGTTTTCAGCCACGACAGGCAGCGGTCCCAGCGAACCAGACCTGAACATGTTGTGGTCGCGAAAATCTTCGACCTCGCAAATTCCAACGAAGCGGCGCCAGGTGTCCGCCTGGAGCGCGTACGCGGCGCACATGCTCTTGTGCATCACGTTCTCGAACAGAACGCTGAAGTCGGAGGCGGGGGCATACCCGGAGCGGGTTGCCGCGGTGCCGGACCGCGGGATGTGGTTCATCGCCTTCCCGATGATCTGCGTCTTCGACATCTGCACCAGTCCGCCGACGCCATCGAGCTCCAACAGAGCTCGGCAGATCTCGAGGAACGACATGCCTCTGAACTCGGAGCCGTCCAACTCGATGTTTTCGAAGCCCTTGACACCGTTCTGCGCGGCCCGTGCGATAAGGCCGTTTCCCGCCTTCTGGTACAACCAGGCGGAGACTCCGCGAAAGAACTTCTCTTTCTCTGTGTCGGTGATGCGGATCATTGTCGACGGCTCCCTGAAACAACTCCGAGAGCCACCGTCTCACGACCCGCATGGTCCAATGCAATCCGGGGGGCCACTGGACTAGTCCAGCAAACGTGGGGGTCCGCTGGACTATCGACTGCCGAAGACGCCGGTCAGGACGTCCATGACCCTGTGCTGGGACTTCGGTGCCCTCACGCCTGGCGTCAGGGCCAGCGCTTCGGCGACGACTGCTGAGACTTGGCTATCTGGGACGTGTCCCCGCTCAAGGGCCGCGAATTCCTCGCGTAGCCTGCGAGCGCGACCCCACGTGGTCGACGTGCCGGTCATGAGCTCAGCCGCGTATCGGAGCATCCGGTTCCGAGCTTCGAGACGCTCGCTGCGGGTTGGCGGATGTATCAAGAAACGGAGGAGCTCGCGGGCAAGTCGCGGCTCGAGGGTGCCGGTCGAGGACGCCGCTCGGAGACCCATGACGACGGAGTCGAAGCTGGCGGGCGCTCCGTCTGATTCAGAGGGATCCTCGGCGAGCCGAAGGCAGGGCACTTCAGAGCTGTCGTTCACGAGTCACTCGCTTTCAGTTCAGGAAGATGACGGGCTGCGCGCGAGGGTCCGTCGGAATGCCGAGAACGCGCTTCGCAGTTGTCACAGCGAGGTGATTGATCCTCGGCTCAACGACCTCACGGGGCAGTCCGCCGTTGATGCTCTCGACGGAAAGCAGCGCGATCGGCTGTTCGAGTTCGGCGCGAATTGCCGTGGCGCACGCTCTTGCGTCCAGGTGTTCCGAGTTCGCGACCAATAGCCGACCCACAGCGTCGTACCAATCGGCCACCGCAGACAGGGCGATCTTCAGAAACGCTTCCTGCGTCCGCTGGACCACCTCGGCAAGGGCCTCGGTCGCCTTCAACGCTCGTTCGAGCACGTCGTCACTCATGATGTGGCCTTTCCGGGCGCGCGGCCAAGCGAGACTCGGCCGACCTCGTCACGCGGTGGACGTGTCGGGCTCAGATGCGAGAGCGCGTCTCGAACGACTGCCTTCACCAGTCTGCGCTGCTGCTTGGCAACCTCGGCGTCCACTGCGGCCACGTATGCCTCGAAGTCAGAGGACTGCACGCTGGGCCTCCTTCGCGGCAACGTCAGCGATCCGCCCGCCTTCCGACTCGGCCAGGTCCTCGAGAGACTCGCGCACGACCGCTTCGATCGCGGCGACGTCTTCAAGCGTGAGGTGCGGTCGTTGCTGTTTTAGACGCACGTGAATACCAAGCAGTTTCGACCGGCAGGCGACGACGATGTTCACCCACTCCCGTTCGACGCTAGAAAGGAGGCAGAGCTTCCCGCGCTTTCGCTGGAGCTCCAGCTCTCTCAGGTTCGCGTCCGCGATGGCACGACGACGAAGGGCCTCGGCGCGGGTCTCGCCCTCGAACGAGGCAGCCGGTGCTTCGGTGCCCGCGGGCGTCAGCTCGGAGTCACGGTTGATCAGCGGGTCGGGCCCCTGGTCTCCACTGCACGCGAGCCACTCTGTCCGCAGTGCATCCCCCCCCGTGGGGGGCCAGGTCACGCGGCCTGAACTGATCGCCTCCTGCAAGGTGCTGAGTGCGACCCCGAGCGCCATCGCCGCAGACCGTTTCGACATCTTACGCATTGCGTTGCTCCTCTGAGCTTCGACCGGTGACCGGATTTTTCGGGACCTGCGTGCGCTCAATCTTCGCGTCCGCGGCACCCGCTCGGTGGGGGAGGGGTCTAAAGATAGTTTGGGGCGTGGGTGGGGTCATGGCGTGTGCCCTCCACGCCGGAAGAACCGCCATTGCTTCAGCTCGCGCGACTGTGGGGCGCAGTGCACGAAGACGTGTCTGTCTGTCCCCGAGCGTCGCATCCGATAGCCCGCCTCACGGAGAGACGCTTCGATGGTCGCTTGGTCAATCCACACGTACCCGGTTCGGCCCGCCAGCTCAGCCATTACCCGTTCAGAAACCACCTTCAGCCATTCGAGGGGGACGCCCGCGCCCTTCGATGGTTGAAGCCATTGCCGGACGAAAATGTCCGCGATGGTGCGTCGGGCTTCAGGGGAGTCGTCCCGCGCCACCTCGCCACTCGCCACCTCTTCGCCAAACTTTCCATGGGGACGGGCTTGTCCTCGATCTGCCCCTGTCTTGCTCATGACTGCCTGCTTTCTATGACTTCCATAACTACAGGTTGTCCGGAAATTCGGGGCGCAATCGTGGCGGTCCGCGGGCTGAGCCCAGGGGCCCAGGGCGGCGCTAACAATCTTTGCCGGGGCCGCCCCGTTGGAGAAGCCGCGGGCGCCGCGGCGCTCAACCGACCAGCAC
>JBGART010000009.1:0-188401 GCA_044230055.1 Myxococcaceae bacterium
GTCGGCAGTGCTTCCGAAGCTTGGCTCATGGGCCGCTTCGGTCTGCTCGAAACAACCCGGCAAAGTGCCGTGCGTGGGTTTGCGCCACCTCTCGACTATGCGCCTGACGGCGCAACGCTCGAGGCGAGCGGGGGAGGCGCCTGAGTGAGACAGCTGTTCCTCAGACGAAATGGCCGGCCAGGGCCGGTTTCCGGCGCCAACCCTGATCAGTGTTGCTTGGCCTGAAGGTGCCGACCGATAAGGGGCGCCAGCGACTCGCGGGCGGAGGCGGGGATCTTCGTCCGGTCAGAGAAGATGGCCAGCGCCAGCGCGGACTGGCACGCGCAGGGTGTGCTGGCGAGCTTCTGCACCTGGGGGAGCGTGCGGCGGATGAGCTCCAGCGCGTTCGCCGTGGCCGCCTTCACGTTGCCGATGATCTCCTCCAGCAGCCGCAGGCGGTCCACCTCGGCGGGCGCGGGGCGCCAGCAGTCGTAGTCGGTGGGCAGCGACACCAGGCCGTAGCAAAGCTCCGCCTCGCGGGCGAGCTTGGCCTCGGGCATGGCGGTCATCCCGATGAGGTCCGCGCCCCAGCTCCGGTGCAGCTCGCTCTCCGCGCGGGTGGAGAACTGGGGACCCTCCATGCAGACGTAGGTGGCCTTCGGGTGCACTCGCGTGGAGAGCGTTTTGCTCTGGTCGATCAACGCCTGGCGCAGCGTGGGGCAGAACGGCGTGGCGAGCTCCACATGAACCGCCAGCTCGTCGAAGAACGTCCCGGCGCGGCGGAACGTCTTGTCTATGACTTGATCCGGGATGGCCAGCTCACGCGGGGCAATCTCCTCGCGCAGGCTCCCCACGGCGGTGCTGGCCAGCACGTGGGTGACGCCCAGCTGCTTGAGCGCGAAGATGTTCGCCCGGTACGGGACCTTCGAGGGCTGGTGCACGTGTCCCACGCCATGCCGCGCGAGCAGCGCGACCGGCACGCCCGCAACCTCGGTGAGGACGATGGGCGCGGACGGCTTGCCGAACGGCGTGTCCGGAAAGGTTGTCTCGCCCTGACCCAGCACGCCCAACGACTCGCCCAGCCCGGTTCCGCCAATGATCCCGACGCGCATCAGTGCTCCCTGCTCCCCAGTTGAAAGAGGGGGCGCACCTTATACGATTCGGCGGAAAGTCAGCGCTCCCGGCGGCTGGCAGGGGAGGGCGACCGGTCCGCCCAGTCCCGCCGGATGTCGCGGGCACCCGTCAGCTCCACGAACGAGCACATCTCGCACAGCCGGCTGTAGATGCGCGCGCCCACCGCCCGGTAGAGCTTGCGCGGCGCGGTCAGCATCGCGTTGTCGCGCTTCATGGGGTCGAAGTGGGTGTTGGCGTCGTACGCCTGTCCCTCGAGGGGCACATCGTCATCGTCCGCCTCCGGTGGCGTCAGGCGGAGGTTGGTGGCGATGAGCGTGGTCCGCTGCGCGTTGTAGCGGCGGGCGATGAGCTCATCCATCGTCTCCGCCTCGAAGGGGCTGCCGCGCCCCTTGCCCAGCTCGTCGATGGCCAACACCGGCGCGCTCACCAACGGCTCAATCAACTCGCCGCTGCTCTTGCCCTCGCTGAAGCCGCGGCGGAGCAGCTGGTAGAGGACGGCGATCTCGATGTAGCGGGTGGGGACGCCCAGCTCCATCGTGAGGTAGGCGAGCGTGGCGGTGAGCAGGTGCGTCTTGCCGGTGCCGCAGGGCCCGCCCAGCACGAACCCGCGGTTGGGCCGCTTCCGGTCGAAGGTGTGGATGAAGGCGTGCACCGTCTCCCGCGCCTTGCCCTGGCTCTCGGTGTTGGGCCGGAAGCTCTCCAGCGTGGACTTGGCGTGCGCGCCGGGGATGCCCGTGGCGTTGTAGAGCGCCACCCGCTCCTTGCGCCGGCTGCAGGGGCAGGTGTCCAGCACCTCATACCGTTTGGGCCCCACCTTCTCGCTGAAGGTGCTCTCGCGCGTGCTGATGACGTAGCCCTTGCCGCCACAGCTGCCGCATTGCTCGGAGCAGGAGCACACCTTCGCGTGGGCGACGCCCGCCTTCTGCCCCTCAAACACCACCGTGCTGTCCTGGCACTTCTCACAGCGGGTTCTGGCCACGGCCCCTCCTCGCTTGCGGCGACGAGTCTACGTAGCACGGAGGTATGACGCTGGGTCAGCTCCCCGTTTCCATCCGCCGCCCCATGAACCGCCGGGCGAGGCGCTGGACCGTGAGGTTGCGGTGGGCCCGCATGGCGTAGCGGAACGCGTTCCACGCCACCTTGGCGCGGGGCGCGGGCGACAGCTGGTAGCCCTCCAGGTAGACGTGCTCCTGGGGGCCCCAGCGCGTCTTGGAGACGTCCGTCCCGGTGGAGAGGTTGACCGTCTTGAGCCCCTGCCCGATGGCGTACTTGATGGCCTCCGCGACGGTGGTGGTCATCACGCTGTACTTGCCGAACGCCGGGTCGTACCCGGAGTAGTAGAGGTACAGCGAATCCTCGATGACGAAGCCGATCCGCGTGGCCACCAACGCTCCGTTGATCCGCAGCCGGAAGACGCGCGTGGCGCCCGGCGTGGCCAGGCGCGCGCAGACGTCCTGCAGGAACCTGCGCGCGGCGGCGGACTCGAAGGCGTTCATGTGGCGGACCGCGGTGTCGGAATCCGCGCGCTCACGGTGGAGCCGCAGCACGTCTTCCACCGCCGGGGCCAGGGCTTCACCCCCGGTCACCACGTCGAAGGTGAACTCCAGGCCCTCGCGCTTGAGAGAGTTGTAGCACTTGCGCAGAGACTCTTTGACGTTGCGGTTGAGCGACGCGCGCAGCAGGTCCCAGCTGGGCGCCATCGGCAGGACGAAGCTTGGGATCTCCTTCGTCCATTCCACCGGACGAAGATCGCTGATCGCCGCCGCCTCGGGGCCGTCCTTCGGGATGCCGCTCCACTGGATCCAATCCCAGGCGTCCGAGGTCGCTTGGAGGTCCGCCAGGAGCGCGTGGATGGCCTGCTCGCGGTGTCCCGGGGCACAGACCAGCCCCCGCACCTCGGTCAGGTTGGGGTCCGCGCCGAAGAACTGGAGCGAGCGCACGCGCACCGGGCCCACCGCCGGACGCGACGTCAGCATCAAGGGCGCGACGGCGACAAGCGCGCCCGACGAATCCCGGATGGCCCGAACGAAGAGCGAGTCGTTGAGGACGGACCGCTGCTCCTGGAAGTGCGCCCACCAGGACGACGCCCAATCAAACGTGGCGAAGGGCAGCCGCGCTGGGGTGCGAAGCGCGAGGTCCCTCCACTCTCCCTCCAGTCCCGACAGCGCCTCACCTGTCTCCACCCGCTCTACGCGATACCCGCTCACGCGAAGTGCTCCGTGCGGTGCGTAGAGCAGGATCGGCAATACATATCCCCCTGATTTCCGGGGTGTAGGTGCCAACGACAGACAGCAATAATTGTCATCAATTCCTGGCTAACCCACTCATCAACGCATCCGCAAGCCGGGCCTGGGGAAGAATACCTCAATGAGACACTCATGGGGAGGGACCGGGAGCGTGGGAAAGGCAAAACGTCCGGAAACATTGAAATCGAGAGGCCGATAACCCTGCAGATGAACCTCGGTCGCGCGGCAGCGGGTGTCATACAGAGGGCGGCGCAGCTCCGCCCGTTTCGACCTGCGCCCGCGCCGTGGGACGTGCTCAAGCACTTCTCGCCAGCCGCCGTCGCCAAGCTCTCGGAGGCGGACAAGGCGAACATCCGGCGGTCGGTGCGGGAGCTGCAGCGCTACGTCGAGCGAAACACGCTGAGCCACATCCCCGTCTTTGGCTTCCTCTCGCTGCGAAACAGCAACTTCCGCGAGCTGGGCAAGGCCAGCCAGGCGGAAGTGCGCCAGGGTGTCGACGTTGTCGACGCAACACTGAAGGACCACGCGTTGGACATCATCGGGAGCACGGTGCTGCGCGGCACGCCGGAGCGGCCGGGCGTGACGGCGGGCCTTCGGCGTGAGAAGGGCGCGGTGACCCCCGGCGTGGTGGTGCTCATTCCAGCGGAGGGAGATCCCGAACGCCGGCTGGCGGTGTTGCTCGAACGGGAGATCGAAGCGGAGTCAGACCACCTGGACGCGCGCGGCACCCTGGGGCGCCGGCGCACGTCGGCCTCGTACGAGATGCCGCTGCTGACGGTGACCACCGCGGATGGGAGCAAGACCCGGGCGTGGGTCTTCCGCACCAACCCGCACGGCCCGAAGGCGCTGACGGACCGCGGCTACTTCGGCGAAGAGGGGCTCACCGAGGGAAACCTCGCCTGGCTGATGTCCGCGCGCGGGGGTTACACGCGGCCGCAGAACGCGGGCCCGCCCGGTGGCGGTCCGTGCGTGGAGTACTGGGACGGCGCGTACTTCGCGACCCAGGCCGCGCGCGGCGAGCCCGTGCTGCCGCTTCTTCAAGCTGCGCGTGAGCGGGCGCGCCACGTCCCGAGCGACGAGGTCATCCGCGACATCTGCGAGCGCGCACCGACAGACCCGGCTGCGCGCGAAGAGCTGGACGCCCTCCTGGAGACCGTGAATGGCGCGGCCAGCCCGGTGGCGCTGCGGAATACGCAGTTGCCGTCGGAGACGCTCGGGCTGAACCGGACGCCGAGAGGCGCGCGACCAGAGCCCTCGCGAGCGGACCGACTGCAGGCGGGAGCGCAGTACGCTGCCAAGCGCGAAGGCCGCTGAACAGCTCGATAGGGCCCCGCAACATCGCGGGGATCCCCCACCCGTTCGCGTCGAGCGTTGCGCCGTCAAGCCCGTCCGCGTCGAGCGTTGCGCCGTCAAGCCCGTTCGCGTCGAGCGTTGCGCCGTCAAGCCCGTTCGCGTCGAGCGTTGCGCCGTCAGGCGCATAGTCGAGACGTCGGCAGTGCTCCCGAAGCTTGGCGCATGGGCCGCTCCGCTCCGCTTGAAACAGACCGGCAAAGTGCCGTGCCTGGGTCTGCGCCACCTCTCGACTATGCGCCTGACGGCGCAACGCTCGAGGCGAGCGGGGGAGGGCCGGGTTCTCCCTCGAGGCGAGCGGGGGAGGCGCCCGACTGAGAAGAGCTGTTCCTCCGACGAAATGGCCGGTGAACGGGGAGGTAGCCGCTTCAGAGCGAAGACGAACCCGGGCTGGGCGGACCGACGTCCAGGCTGGGAGCATCGCCAACCACTGCGCAGGCCTTTGCCTCTTCGCGCCGCTCCTGGGGCGTCAGGCCGGAGCTGCACAGCTGCAGGTAGTGCTGAAAAATCGACGGACAATCCGTCGTACCCGAGAGCAGCGCCTCCTCGGCGCAGTCCGCGCGGAGCACCTGGGCAATCCGTTCGTTGGCCTCTGCCGCGGAGAGCTCGCCCCGCATCCCCGCGAGCGTTGGGTTCTTCATCACGGTGTTCTGGATGGGCTCGCGGACGCCCTGGAACTCGCGGAGGGTGGGGCAGATCTGCGCCGCCCTGCCCACCAGCTTTCGCACGTAGAGCCCGAACAGTCGGTTGCCCTCGTCGCCGCCGGACGAGCGCAGCCGCGCGACGCGGTCAAAGCTCCCGGCGGCGCGGACCAGCGCGCGACAATCCGGAGTCCGGGTGAGGGCGGCCAGAATCGCCTCCACGCCATTCGAGTGCTGCTCATCCAGATCGCCGCTGCCGCCGGACCTCAGCTCCTGCAGCAGAGACTCCTCCAGCATCAGCGTGGCCTTGGTGTTGTAGTCATGGTCCGCCACGAACTCCTCGAGCAGCGCGTAGCCCACCAGCCGTTTGTCGTGGTTCGACGGGTCCGTCGCCAGCACGCTGGTCTCAAAGAACGCGCGGTACTTGTCTGCGCGCTGAGCCCGCTCGAACTCCCGGGTCCAGCGCGCCTGATCAATGGCCTGCTGCCGTTCGAGCTGTTGATGGCTCGTGTAGCTCTGGTAGGCGTTCACCGCGAGGCCCACCAGGGCGACGTAGCCGACCAGCGCCTGGGACGTGACGAAGAACCGGGACGGGCGGAGCTTGCGCTGGCGCCGGAGGTCAATCAGCGCCTCGGCCGCCTTGAGCCGTTCAATCTGTTCAGGCGTCGCGTTCTGAGCGAGCTCGAATGCGTCTTCGGTCGCGAGGGAGCGCTTCAGGGAGTCATCCATGCGACGGAAGCTAGGGACCCGCTTCCGGCGGTGCAGGGCCGCGCCCCCTGCTTTGCTCACCCGCGGACGATCCGGTGAGGTCGCCCTTAACCCGCCAGCCGCCCTACCCACGCCCGGAGGAGGGCGCGCAGCGGAGCGCGCCTGGCGGCGAGCTCCTTCCCGTCACGGAGGGTCACCATCCCGCGGTCCTTCCCCAACCACTCCAGGAGCCCGGCAGGGTCGGCGACGGCGCGCATGGAGGCGGAGCCCTTGGCACCCGTGTGAAGGATGAGCCGGATCCGGTCTCGCGCATGAAGGTTGATGGTGGCGAAGTGCTCGGTCGTACGGAAGCTGGGCGAGCGCCACTTGACCTCTTCGCGCACCTCCGGGGCGACGCCGAGGATGAGCGCCCGGAGCGCGGAGACCTCACGCTTGAGCGGGTGCTTCAACTCCTCAATGAGCTGAGCGACCGCCGCGTCCTCGCGGGAGGACTCCCCCTTCAGCGACAGCCCGCGCTCCGCGAGGGCCTCGCAGATCCGGGTGAGGGCCCTGGGCCCCACGCCGTGCACCGCCTCCAGCTCCTCGCGGCGCAGCCGTGAGAGCTGCGCCAACCGCGTGAGCCCGGCGGCCTGCAGCGCCCGGAGCGCGGGGGCGCCGAGGTTGCTGGGGAGGTCACTGGTCGTCTTCGAGGGGCGAGGAGAGGGCACTGGGCGAGGACCGTCTAACCCTGGGGGAAGGCCGTCTCCTTCGACGTGATGAACTCCAGCAGTGCGGGCTTCCCGGCGCGCGTCTGCTCAATCCCCCGCTGGATGGCGGGGATGATCTCCTCCGGTTGCTGCACGCGCTCTCCGTAGGCCCCCAGCGCGCGGGCGAAGTCGGCGTAGTGGCCGCTGATGTTCGTGGAGCCGAACTTCGCCGTGGAGGTCTGCATGATGGGGATTTCGCAGGCCATCGACGAATTGTTGAGCAGCACGGAGAGGATGGGGATCCGCTCGCGGACGGCCGTCTCCAGATCCGTCCCGGTGAACCCGATGGCGGCGTCGCCCCAGACGTTGATGCACAGCTTCTCCGGGTGCTCGAGCTTGGCGCCCATCGCCAGGCCCAGGCCGTAGCCCAGCTGCGTCGTCTTTCCCCAGCCCAGATAGGAGAGCGGCGCGCTGGCCTCCCAGAAAGGCGTGAGCTGATCGCGCGGGCTGCCGGCGTCGTGGGTGATGATCGTGTTCGGCAGGTCAACCGTGCGGAAGAGATCCCACAGCACCCGGAAGGGCGAGAGCGGCGCCTCTGGCGAGGTGAGCTTCGGCATCCACTCGCGGGTCCACGCCTGCTTGACCGTGCGGATCTGCTCCTCCAGCTCTTTGCGGCGGCCGCGCGCCGCCCCGCCCAGCTTCTCGCGCAGCGCCCCGTTCACGGCCCGCAACGTGAGCTGCGCGTCGCCCACCAGCGCGTGGTCCGCGACGACGTCCTTGTGGAGATCCGAGGGATCCACCGTCGCGTGGATCAGCGTGCTGACCTTGGGGATCTTGATGCCGAAGAGCGTCTTGGTGAAGCTGCAGCCAATCCCGAAGATCAGATCCGCGGACTCCAGGAACTGGCCCACGGTCTTCGAGTACGCGCGCCCGGCGCAGCCCAGCGCCAGCGGGTGGTTCTCCGGGAAGGCGCTCTTGCCGCTCAGGGTGGTGGTCACCGGCGCCTCGAGCAGCTCCGCCAGCTCCAGCAGCTCCGCCCAGGCCCGCGCGTAGTGGATGCCCTGGCCCGCGAAGAGGACGGGGCGCTGCGCGCCCAGCAGCGCCTGCGCCACCGCGTCGATGGCGTCCGGATCAGGGCCGGAGCGGACCGCCTGGACGGGCCGGTACTCGAAGGGGCCGGGCACCTCCTCGGACAGGATGTCGAGGGGGATCTCCACCAGCGCGGGCCGCAGCCGGCCGGTCCGCACCGCGGTGAAGGCCCGGCGCATGGCCGCGGTGATCCCGCTGGGCAGCGCCACCTGTTCGCACAGCTTGGTGACGCTGCGGAAGCTGTGGGCAGAGCTGAAGTTGGGCTGCACGTACGCCGAGTCCCGCGCGTAGCCCATGGGGAGGACGACGAGCGGGACGGATTCGCTGAAGGCCTGCGCCACGCCTCCGAAGGCGTTCTCCGCGCCCGGCCCATGCTGCATGCAGAACGCGCCGACGTGCTGGCCGGAGCTGACCCGGCTCACCGCGTCCGCCATGTGGAGCCCGGTGCGCTCCTGCCGGACGATGATGGTGCGGATGTCGAGCCGGGCCGCTGCTTCGATCAGGCTGTTGACCGGATAGGCGAACAGGTACTTCACGCCTTCGGCTTTGAGGACTTGCGCGACCGCGTCGGCGACCTTCATGGAGCTCCTTCGAGCCTGAAGAGGTGCCGCGTACTTCATCACAGCTCAGCGCCAGCGCCACCCACTCACTGGCAGGTCGCCACGGAGAGCGCGTCGTACTTGGTCTTGCAGCACTGGTTGCAGGCGGCGGTCCCTGCGCGGCAGGCCTCCGCACAGTCGCCGCCATACTCCAGCGCGTACTGCATCTGGCAGCGGGCGGCGTCCGTCACCGCCTTCGCGATGGACGGGCAGCTGTCGGCGACGCAGCTGGCGTAGGCAGCGCTCCAGGGCGGCACCGCCAGCATGCACGCCAGCGTGTCCTTGCCGCCGACGTTGCCGAAGCCGGTGTAGAGCCTTGAGGCGCACAGCTCTGTCTCGATGACCTTCGGATAGTAGGCGCCCGTGAGGACGCACATCTCGTCGTCCTTCCTGGGCCCGTTGGCGATGATCTTGGCGCCAGGGTTCGCGTAGTCACACGCGTACTGAATCCAGGTGCCCTTCGCGAGTGGCCTGTTCAACGACACGGCCTTGGTCCCGGTCCAGGTCTGGGTCTCGTACAGGGTGGCGAGGTTGGCGCCCGTGGCGCTCAGGTGGTTCACCCGGTACCCCGTCCCCAACCGGTGCATGTGCTGCGCAACCCCGAGGAGCGTCACGTCCTGGGTGATCTCGCAGCGCATCTCGGAGGTCGACTGACCCATCGGCGGCACGTAGATGATCGGGTTGTCGTAGAAGAGCGTGGCGCCTTCGATCTGAACCTTCTCTTTGGGCGTCGTGTAGAAATTGACGCGCACCTCGCCGTCCTGATCCGCGCCGGTCAGGTTCATGTAATGCACCTGCAACAACAGCACGGTGCGGGCGGGAAACTTCATCGCCACGCCGTCCGGAAAGTCCAGGAAGGTCTCATCGGTGTTGTTGGCGAGCATCCCGAGGATCCCGGTGGACTCGATGTTGGCGACCGGGACGCCGTCGGGACAATCAATCGCGCCGACCGCGGGCACCTCCTGGTACTTCGTCCGGAAGACGAAGGCGTGGTGGATGCCGGGACCGAACCTGGACTCCACCTTGCGAACGTAGATCTCCGAGTCCTCGGTGAGCTGGAAGTACCGGCAGCGCTCGACGTCACCGCCGGCCCGGATGCTCTGAACCATTGAGAGCTGAAAGCCCTTGTCCGCCGGCGGCGCCGCCAGCAGCGTGGGCTCTTCACAAGCGGCGAGCCCGAGGGCAAGCGGTAGCAGCGCGAGCAGCCTCTTCACGGTGCACCCAGAAACCCGTCCACCGCATGCACGAATTCCTGCCAGCGGTCTTCGAGGTGCGGGCAGTGGGTGTTGCCGGTGACGGTGACCCAGCTGCGCTTACGCGCGCCCAGCTGCACGAAGATCTGGTTGTTGACCGAGAGGGGGGAGATGGCATCGCGGTCCGCGTGGATGAGGAGCGAAGGGACCTTGATCGCCGCGCAGTCGAGCGCGCGCAGGTGTTCGCGTCCGCCCCAGTCGACGCTGATCGGATCCAGCTTGGCGACGGCCTCCATGTAGGCCTTGGGAACCAGAGGCGAGACCGCGGGCGGATCATGGAAGTCCCGCAGCGCCACCTCTGTGGTGTTGACGGCGCGCAGCGGGACCGTGGGGTTCTCAGGAATGACGCGGCCGGGGTTGTCGATCGCGCCGTAGAGGATCAGCTTGGCGACGTTCGCGGGAGAGCGCTGCGCGCACAGCTGCGCCAGCGCATAGCCGAGCGACCAGCCCAGCAGCGTCGCGGGCTGACCGCGCTCCTTTCGGATCCACTCCAGGATGGCAGCGAGATCCGCCACCACGCGGTCCGGCGTGATGAACCCCGTCGCGTCGCGGGGCGTGGCGCCGAAGCCGCGCATGTCGGGGGCGTAGACCGCCCACCCGCGCTGGGCCAACGCCTCCATCAATGACCGGCCGCCGCAGCCAGGGACCTGCAGGTCGAACCCCACGCGAGCGCTGTAGGTGCGGCCGTGCTGGAGGAGAATCGTGCCGCGTGGCTTGGCGGGGACGCGGCTCCACACGGCGACGGGGTGGCCGTCACACAGCACCGTGGATGCCACAAGGGGAGGGCTGGTGGGAGTAGGGCTGGTCATGCGCGGGGAGGAGCGCGGAAACGTTAACGCGCGCGGTGGGGCACCTCAAGTCACGCCATGGCGCTTGAAGCGCGAGTACGGCGCAGCTACCGTTTCAAAGGCTTTCGCAGCGCACCGCCTTCATGCGCCTACGGACACCTCCCTCCTCAAGCTTCACGTCCAACTTCGTCCCAACCTGTGCCGGTGAGGCTTCATGCGCATTGTGATGGTCCAAGAGGGCAACTACCTCAGCGCGGTCGGCGGCTCTGCCAAGGCGAGCCGGTGTCTCATGGAGGGGCTCGCCGCCAACAAGCATGAGTGCGTGGTCGTCTGCCGCCCGTGGGTGCCGACGAAACGCGCGCTGTTTGCGGAGCGGTTTCTGGGCGCGAAGTCTGCCCGTGTCATCCGAGGCGTGAAGGCGACGGAGCTGAACGACAACGAGAACTTTCTGAAGTGCGCGCAGGAGACGCTCAAGTCCTTCTCGCCCGATGTCGTCCTCTTCGAAGGGCGTCATGACCTCCTCAAGTTCGTCCTGGAGCTCGCGCCGCGGCGCACCTTCTTCCTCGCGCACACGCAGGCCATCCTTCCCTTCGGCCCCGGCGTCTTCGCTCCGAACGAAGCCTTCGCGCAGCTGCTGCGCAGGGTCCCCGGCGTCATCGCGGTCAGCGAGTACATCCGGAAGTTCCTCCAGGAGCACGGCGGCGTGAGCTCCAGGATGGTTCGCTTCCCCACCTTCGGCACCGGCCCGTTTGAGAACCTGGGGCGCTTCGACGGACCGGGCGCGGTCACGCTGGTCAACCCCTGCGAGATCAAAGGCATCTCCATCTTCCTCGAGCTTGCCCGCCGGTTCCCCAAGCACCCCTTCATCGCCGTGCCGACGTGGGGCACCAGCCAGCCGGACCTCAAGGCACTGCGCGCGCAGCCCAACGTCAAGCTGGTCCCGCCGTCGCCGGACATTGACGACATCCTCCGGCGCACGAAGGTGCTGATCGCCCCCTCGCTCTGGCAGGAGACCTTCGGCAACGTCGTCGTCGAAGCGATGCTGCGGGGCATCCCCACCATGGCCAGCAATGTGGGCGGGCTGCCAGAGTCGAAGCTCGGCGTGGACTACCTCATCCCCGTCCGCCCCATCGAACGCTTCACCGACCAGCGCTACACGGACGGCTGGAAGCTCCGCATCCCGGAGGTGCCTCCCCAGGACATCACGCCCTGGGTCAACGGCCTCAGGGAGCTTACGGAGAACCGCGCCCGCTATGAGGAGGTGGCTGCCCGGTCCCGCACCGCGGGCGAGGCGTTCCTGAAGACGGTGGGCATCGCACCCTTTGAAGACTATTTCGCCTCCGTCATCGCGAAGGCATAGTCGCCCCATGCTCCGAATCGTCTTCGCCAATCTGTTGCGTCGGAAGCTCCGCACCCTCACCTCCGTCGTCGCCATCGCCTTCACCTCGGCGGTGGTCATTGTCGCCATCGCGAGCAACCAGCGCTTCAACGACAGCGTGGGGAGCATGCTCGAGGGCTTGAACATCCGCGCGCTGGATGAGGGGGAGATGCTGCCGCTCTCCTTCGCGGACAAGCTGCGCAGGATCCCGGGCGTCAAAGAGGTGGAGTGGCACCGCGGCATCCCCGCCGCGACGCCGGATGGGAAGTACGGCTTTTGGGTCTCTCAGCAGTCGCCCGGCTTCCCCACGTTCTACGGGGGGCTCGTCGATCAGGACGAAGCGCTCTGGGCGCGGTGGAACACGGAGAAGACCGGCGTCATGGTCGACGCCAAGACGCTCGACGTGATGGGCTGGAAGGTGGACCAGACCGTCACCGTCAAGACGGGGCACGGCGAAGTCACGGGGAAGGTGATGGGCGTGCTCCGCGGGCCGCTCATCGCGAACATGTGGTGGCACTACGAGTACTTCGACGAGTTCATCACCCCGGCGATGGGGAAGAACAAGGTCTTCTGGTTCGCCACCCGCTGCGAACCGGGAGGCTGCCCGGCGCTGGCGAAGGCCATCGACGAAGCGCTCAAGGGCAGCGAGCCGCCGGCGTGGGCTCAGCCCATCTCCGCCACGTTCCTCGGGATCATCGGTTCGCAGGTGACGACCTTCAACCTGCTCAAGAACTTCAGCCTCTTCATGGTCTTCATGACGGCGATGATCACCGCCACCACGCTTGCCATGTCACTGCGCGAGCGCCGGGCGGACTTCGGCGTCCTGCGGGCACTGGGCTTCGGCCGCGGACGGGTCTTCGGCCTGGTCCTGCTGGAGGCGTGCGTGCTCGCGCTGGTGGGCGCGGTGATTGGCACCCTGCCGCTGGTGCTGCGCTTTCACGCCGGAGGCCTCAACCTCGGGCCGGACTTCATGTCGAACATCAGCGTGGGGCCGCTGAACCTCGCGCTCGCCGCCGCGCTCGCGCTGCCGTTCGGGGCCCTCATCGCGCTCTGGCCGGCGGCCGGGGTGGTGCGGATTGACGTCATTCACGCGCTCGGCGACGGCTGAGCCTTCGCAGGCTCGGCCACCGGCTGCACGGGCAGGGTGACGAGGAGCGCCAGCACCTCCACGCCGGCGGCGACTGCGAACAGCCGGAATCCGCCTATCCACTGGTAGACGAGGCCGGAGCCGACGAAGCCCAGGAGGCCGCCGAGCCCGAACGTGAAGGCCACGAAGAGCGCCTGACCGCTCGCGCGGCGCTCGTCGGGGACCCGGCTGCTCACCGCGCCGACTATCGCCGGAAAGAACGCGCCGAACGTCAGCCCGTGCAGGCAGGAGAGGAGCAGCAGCGCCGGCGCGGAGGAGAAGACGGAGACGGCTGCCCAGCGCCCTGCGCTCGCGGCGTAGGCGATGAGGAGGAGCGCCCGCGGCGAGAGCCTCCGCGCCAGCTGGGGATAGATGAGCATGACGCCGGTTTCGGCCAGCACGCCAATGCCAACCGCCAGGCCAATCACCTTCGGCGGGTGCCCCAGGGAAGCGTAGTGAATGGCCAGCGTGGTGTTGAACGGGCCGAGCGCGACGTAGTGCAGGCAGGACCCCAGTAGCAGCAGGGTGAGGTTTGGATTTCCAGAGAGCAGGTTCCAAGCGGGCTTGGATCTGCGCGCAGCGCTGGCCGCGCCGGACGGGGGGCGATGAAGCCAGAAGCTCCACAGCAGAAAGACCGACATAAGGCCGAGCAGGGCGTACACGGCGCGCTGGTCGGTGCGGGAGACCGCGTAGCCGAAGGACGTCACTGCCACGAACGAGCCCGCTGGGCCCAGCAGCCGCAGCCGGGAGTAACTCCCCCCCACCTGCGCCACGCGCCTCAGCGCGATGGTGTCCAGCACGGTGGTGACGGAGCTGCCGAAGAACGCGTAGCCCATCAGGCAGGCGAGCACGGCCCAGAATCCCTGGACCCAGACCAGCGGCGTCAGACTGAGCAGCGCGCCCAGGGCGATGACCGTCATCACCTGGCCGGGCTTGCCAGTCCGGTCCACCACGTCCCCCCAGAACGCGGGCGCGACCATCGCGAATGCCGGAATGGCGCCCAGTGCCACGCCCAGCTCCGTCGCCGTGATGCCCACGGATTTCAGATAAGGCGGAATGAAAGTGAGCAGCACCCCCATCCACCCGTAGAAAAGGAAGTAGGGCAGGGCAATGGCCGCGGCAGGGGGTGGAGCAGGAGGCGCCGCGTTCAAGGTCCGGAAATGATGAGCCCTTCTGGAACGCGAGTCCACCCGCTTGTTCCAGGAGCGCGGAGCTCGGCCGACGGGGCGTTCCGGCGTTTCAGAAGCCGTTCGAGATTGAAGCCATTGGACGGAAGGTGGCCTTCATCAAACACCCGTGCGGCAACCTCATTGAGCTCGTGCAGGACCTCCGCTGAACCCGCGCCAGGCGGAGAGGCTCAGGGGCTGGCGTGCAGCGCCTGCATGTACGAGTTCTCCGGGTTCACGAAGTACGTGGAGGCAGGCCAGCCCTCCGCCGCCGCGCCGCGGGGCAGCAGGTCGAAGCGGATGGAGAGCGCGGGCTCCAGTGCGGTGACGCAGTGGTACCACCAGGCAGGGATGAAGAGGGTTTCGCCCGGCCCGACGATGACCTCGAAGCCCTCGGCCTGGGCGAACTTCGGCAGGGCCGCGAGGTTGGGTGCCCAGGGATCCACCCGGCTGGATTGAAACATGTTGAAGACCGGGCGCGGATAGAGCAAGGGCGCCTGATCTGGCGAAAAGAAGAGGAAGCGCTTCCGGCCAATCAGGTGGACGGTCAGCCCATCCAGCGTGTCGCAGTGGAGCCCGCCGCCTCCGGTGCCCTTCGCGCCGAGGAACATCTTGACGATGGACACCTCCGCGGGGTCCACGAAGCGCGGGTACTCCAGCCCGTCGTGGAGCCGCGCGTCGAGCGGCGCGGGGCTGGTGAGGGCCTTGTCGTCGCCTGGCACCAACCCCTTGATCGCCGCCACCAGTTGGCGCAGCGGGACGTTCCGGCGATCCTGCAGGGCGACGACGACATCGCCGTGCCGCTGCACCAGGCCGTCCAGAGACCACTGGCGGTAGGAGTCGAAGCCGTCCGTGAGGAGCAGCGGCCGGCTCTCATCCACCGCCCTGCGGATGTCCGAAGGCGTCGCTCCGCTCACGCGTTCGATGGCCTTCGCCCGCGGGCGCCGGCGGACCTTCTCCGCCGCCAGCTGCTGCGCGCGGTAGAAGCGTTCGGAGCCGAAGAGCACCACGCCCATGTCGATCACCGGCGCGCCGGTGGCTTTGACCCGCCCTGTGCGCAGCTGCTCGAACCAGTGCAGCTCATAGCGCCACATCCCCCACAGGCACTCAGCGTCGGTGGTGAGCGTGGACGCGGGAGACGGGTGCCGGCCTTGCGCGCAAATGAGCCCGGTGGGCTGCTGGTCGACGTAATATGAGCCGCCGTCCGGCCCGGTGATCTCGAACTGCACCGCGCCCTGAAGCAGCGGGAGCGCCAGGGGCGCGTCCACTCGCTGGGGAACGCTCAGGAACAGCTCGCGAACCGAGTTCAAGACAACCCAAGCATGAATGAGCGACAGCCGCCGATGCAAGCCCACCTGAACCGCGACGGAGCGAAGCCATGATGGAGTCTTTTTTGCCACCGCCGGACGACTGGCTGGTCGCGCCGGCACGCGCCCAGCCGGGTCGCACCGTGGCGCTCCTTGGAGGAGATGGCATCGGCCCCGAGGTGACGGAGGTGGCCGCCACCTGCATGGTCGCCACGGGTGCGCCGCTGGAGCTCGTTCGGCCTCCGCACGCGAACACCTTTCCGGCCGAATCCAAGGAGATCTGCCGGCGCGCGGATGCCATCCTCTTCGGCGCGTGTGACAAGGCGTCCATCCCGGTGCTGCGCTTCCTGCGCTGGGAGCTGGACACCTTCGCCAACCTGCGGCCGGTGATGACGCTGCCCGGCGTTCCGGCGCGCACGGGAAGTGTGGGGACGCGCCTGGTGATCGTGCGAGAGCTCTCCGAGGGGCTCTACCCTTCGCGCGAAGGCGAGCTGGCCGACTTGAACCGTCACTGGCCAGAGTTCCGGGATCGCATGGGGCGGCCACTGCCCAAGGCGGGAAAGTTCGCGCTGCGCGTGATCACCGAGGACGCCGTACGGCGGGTTGCCCGCTGTGCAGGCGAGCTCGCTGCCGCGCGCCGGGGACGCGTCTGTGTTGTCACCAAAGCAAACGTGCTGCTGCAGACCGACGGTCTCTTCCTGGAGGTTGCGCGCGAGGAGCTGGCCCGGTTCTCCGGCGTGACGTGTGATCATCTGTACGTGGATGATGCCGCTCGGCGACTGGTCACCTCCCCGGAGCGGTTCGACGTCATCCTCACCTCCAACCTCTTCGGTGACATCCTCTCGGATGTCGCGGCCGAGGCGATGGGCGGGCTGGCGATGGCCCCCAGCGCCGCGCTGGGTGCGAGCAACGCGTACTTCGAACCGGTCCATGGGAGCGCCCCGGACATCGCGGGCCAAGGTGTCGCGAACCCAAGCGGCGCCATCCTGAGCGCAGCCATGTTGCTGCGCTATCTCGGCCATTCTGACGCTGCGCGCCGGCTCATCCAGGCGCTTGTCAATACAATCGCAAAGGGCGTGCGCACGCCGGACCTGGGTGGGAGCGCCAGGAGCCAGGATGTCTGTGATGCGGTCTGCGGCTTCCTCCGCTGAGGTGACGTCCAGTAGCATCCAACGGCAAATGGGCAAGACCATCGCGGAGAAGATCCTCTCGCGCCACAGCGAGCGCGACGCGGTCGCCGGGGATCAGGTCGTCGCCCGCATCAGCGCGCTGATGAGCCATGACGCCTGGGGACTGGTCGCCGGGATCCTGGATCGCGAGGGGATTGAGCGCCTCTGGGATCCGAGTCGTATCTTTATCATTCTGGATCACGGCGTTCCGGCGCCGGATGAATCCTCCGCAAACAATCACAACAAGGTCCGCCGCGCGGTGGAGCGGTTTGGGATTGATCCAGACCACTTCTATGACGTGCGGGGAGGCATCAGCCACCAGGTGATGTGTGAACGCGGCCACGCGCTCCCCGGTGAGCTGGTGGTCGGGACGGACTCCCACTCCACCATGTACGGCGCGCTCGGTTGCGCCGGGGTGGCGGTGGGCTTCACCGAGGGCGCGTACGTCGCCGCCGCGGGCAAGCTCTGGTTCCTGGTCCCGGAGAGCATCCGGATCCAGCTGAGCGGCCAGCTCGACCCCGGCGTGACGTCGAAGGATCTGGTGCTCTACCTGATTGGCCGCTACGGCAGCGACTTCGCCCAGTACAAATCCGTCGAGTTCTCCGGCCCGGCGGTGGACCACCTCTCGGTTGAGGCGCGGATGACGGTGGCCAACATGGGCGCGGAGATGGGCGCCAAGTTCACCTTCTTCCCTGTCGACGGCGCCACGCGCGCGTACCTCGCCGCGGCGGGCGTCACCGGGGGCTATGAGCCCTCCGCGCCGGATCCGGACGCGCGCTACTGCCAGGAGATCCAGGTAGAGCTGGACGCGCTGACGCCCCAGGTGGCGGTGCCTCACGGGCTCTCCAACGTGAGGCCGGTGCGGGAGGTGGAGACGAAGATCACCCAGGCCTATCTCGGTTCGTGCACCAACGCGCGGATCGAAGATCTCCGGGCCGCCGCGGCCCTCGTCAAAGGCCGGAAGGTGGACCGGGCGGTGCGCTTCTACGTCTCCCCGGCCTCGCAGTGGGTCTACCGCGCCGCCATCCGCGAAGGGCTGATCGAAACCTTCCTCGACGCGGGCGCGGTGATCCTCAACCCGGGCTGCGGCCCGTGCTTCGGGAAGCACCTGGGCCTGCTGGGCGACGAGGACGTCTGCGTCTCGTCCTCCAACCGCAACTTCCAGGGGCGGATGGGCAGCGCCAAGGCCCAGGTCTATCTGGCTTCGCCGCTCACGGTGGCCGCGTCGGCGCTCACCGGCCGCCTGACGGACCCCTCGGCGTACTGCCGCCCTGCGGAGGACCTCCATGCGGTTTGAGGGCCGGGCCTGGCGGCTGGGAGATCACATCGACACGGACGTCATCGCGCCCGGCAAGGTGTTGCTGCTGCCCCTGCCAGAGATGGCGAAGCACGCGCTCAAGGCGGTGCGCCCGGAGCTCGCCTCGGACCTCGTCCCCGGAGATCTCATCCTCGCCGGGCGGAACTTCGGCTGCGGGTCCAGCCGCGAGCAGGCGCCGAGCGTCCTCAAGGCGCTGGGCGTGTCGGTGATCCTGGCGGAGTCGTTCGCGCGGATTTTCTACCGGAACTGCCTGGCGCTCGGGCTTCCCGTCGGCATCCTGGCGGGCCCGGCGGCGGGGATCTCAGACCTCGAGCGCGTGCAGGTGGATCTCGTGGCGGCGCAGCTGCGGACGTCCAGCGGGGACGTGGTGGCGCTGCGCTCCACCCCGGCGGAGGTGCTTGGCCTGTTCGAGAAGGGCGGCATCCTCCCGCTGCTGCGGGAGCTGAGGACGAAGCCGTGATTGCTCCGGAGGACGCCCCGAACGTGCTCACCCGCGGCCTGCACGGGGAGATCCGCCAGGAGCTCCAGCTCTGGGATGCCACGCTCTGCGCGGTGGCGCCCGAAAGGGCGGCGGGGATGGCCCGCGCGCTCGATGGGTTGGGGGTCTTCGGCCTCCTCGTTCCGCCAGAGGCCCTGGCGCCGCTCGTGGCGCTCCGCCTGCGCTGTCAGCTGTGCGTCCAGGCGCCGCTGCGCGAGGCCGCGGCGCGGGGCGGGGCCGGGTGGGTGAGCTTCACCGTCGGGCCGGAGGACGCGGACACCGCCAGGGTGGCGGCGCACGCCCGGAGCGTCGGCCTCAAGGTGCTCCTGCGCCTGACGGACGCCGTGCGCGCGCCCCTCGGGCGGCTTGTCCGGCTGCTGGAGGTGGCGGAGCAGGCGGGCGTGCAGGGCGTGGTGGTGGGGGATGAGCCCAGCCTGCTGACGCCCGCCAACGCCGTGCGCCTGTTCCAGCAGCTGCGGCCGCACGCCAAGGTCCCCCTGCTGACGGAGCCGCGCAACGCGCTGGGGCTGGCCACCGCGAACGCCCTCTGCGCGCGCTCGAGGCCGGCGCGGAGGGCGCGGTGGTGAGCATGGCGGGGGTGGGGGAGGGAGGCGGGCTGCCGGCGCTGGAGCAGGTGGCGGTGGCCCTCAAGGTGAAGTACGGGCGCGACCTCGGGCTGCGCTGCGAGCAGCTCCCCGCGCTGGCGCAGGAGCTGGGGGCATGCCTCGGGGAAGCGCTGCCGCCCAGCCGCCCGGTCGTGGGGGAGCTGATCTTCAGCCATGAGTCCGGGATCCACGTCGCCGGCATCGTCGCCAACCCGGTCACCTATCAGCCGTATCCGCCCGCGCTGGTGGGACGGTCCCATCAGATTGCCTACGGGAAGCACTCAGGGCTCAACGCGGTGAAGTACCTGCTGGAGAAGGAGCAGCTGCAGCTTTCCGAGGACGCGCAGCGCGAGCTGCTCAACCGGATCAAGGACGCGGGGCAGCGGAAGGCGCCGCCCGCGCACGCGGAGGTTGCCGGCTGGGCGCGGGAGCTCGCCCGGCGGGGGAGCCAGGCGCCATGACGCCCATTCCCCAACCGGTGCGGCTCCAGGACTCGTCGATGCGCGACGGCGAGCAGTTCCCGGGCATCGCCTACAACAGCGACGACAAGCTTCAGATCGCCCGCGCGCTGGACGCGGTGGGCATCGACACGCTCTCGCTGGGGTTCCCCGCGGTGTCTGAAGAGGAGCGGGCCTGCATCAAGAACATCCTGCGGCAGGGGCTCAAGGCGAAACGCGTGGTGGGGCTGGCGCGGCTGGACTTCCGCGACATCGACTACGTGAAGGAGTGCGGCCTGCCCTGGGCGGGGCTGTTCGCGTCCATCTCCGACTTCCACCTTCAGGAAAAGGTCCGGCAGACCGAGGACCAGCACCTGGACCGGGCGGTGGAGTGCGTGCGCTACGCGCGGTCGCTGGGGCTGGAGGTCAACATTGGCCTGGAGGACGGCACCCGCGCGCCCCTGCGCCGGGTGCTGCGCTTCTTTGAAGCCCTGGAGCAGGCGGGCGCGTCCATCATCACGCTCTGCGACACGGTGGGAGTGCTCCTGCCGACCGCGACGTTTGCGCTCTACCGCCTGCTCCGGCCGCGCGTGCAGTGCCAGCTGGGCGCGCACTTCCACAATGACCTCGGCCTGGCGACGGCGAACTCGCTGGCCGCCATCGAAGGCGGCGCCAATCAGATAGACGTCACGCTGCTGGGCCTGGGCGAGCGCGCGGGCAACACGCCGCTGGAGGAGCTCGCCCTGGCGCTCAAGCTGCGCTACGGCCTGGACCTCGGTCTGAACCTCCAGGCCCTTCCCGGCGCGACGGACCTCATCGCGCGCCTCTCCCGGGTGCCCCACGTCCGCGCCCACGTGCTGCGCCCGGACCTGGGCCTCTTGCCTTCGCGCTGAGTTCTAGGAGACCCGCACCATGCCCATCCTCCGCCTCAAGACTGTCGACGCGTTTGTTGCGCTGGACCTGGAGAACGCCAGCCCCAGTGCCGGTGGCGTGCGGCTGGCGAAGGACGTGTCGGAGGAGGAGCTCTCGCTGCTCGCCCGGGCGATGACGTACAAGTGGGCGGTCCTCTCCATGAAGGTTGGAGGGGCGAAGTCCGGGATCCGCCACGATGGCGGCGCGGGGCGCGAGGACGCGGTCCTGCGCTTCTGCCGGGAGATCAAGTCGCTGGTCGATGAAGGGCACCTGATGGTGGGGCCGGACCTCGGGACGTCCGAGGCGGATCTCGCCCCCGTCCGCAAGAGCGGCCCGCCGGGACCGATGGGCGCGACGGTGGACGGCCAGCCCATCGAAGACCTCCTGACCGGGTTTGGTGTGGTCTGCGCCATGGAGGCCGCGCTCGGCACGCTCGACGGCCGGACCGTGGCCATCGAGGGCTTCGGCAAGGTGGGCGGCGGGATTGCCCGTGAAGCCGCGAAGCGGGGCGGGCGCGTGGTGGCCTTCTCCACCCTCGAGGGCTGCGTGGCGCGCCCGGAGGGCTTTGATGTGCAAGAGCTCTTCGCCCTGCGCAAGGCGCACGGCGACGCCCTGGTGCGGCACCTGGGCGCGCCGGTGCTTCCGACGGCGGCGCTCTTCGAGGTGAAGGCAGACGCGCTCTCGCCCGGCGCGCGGCTGGGCGCCATCAACCTGGAGCGTGCGCGGCGGGTGGACGTCCGGGTCATCGCCCCCGCGGCGAACGTGCCCTACCAGCGGGGCGCGGTGGAGCTCCTGGAGGCGCGCGGCGTCCTGGCCCTGCCGGACTTCGTCTGCAACAGCGCCGCGGTCATCGGCTACCGCTCGCCCGCCACAGCGACTCCCACCGAAGTGTTCGCGTTGGTGCGGCAGCGCATTGGGGACCTCATCCGGCGTTCGCTCAGCCACCCGCGCGGCGCCTATGCGGGCGCGGCGGCCATCGCCGAGGAGTTTCTGCGCAGCTGGCGCCCGCCCACCGGGCTGCCTCCGGGTCCCTCCTACACGTGAAGTTTGATCGCCTCGGGTGGGGGCGCGAAGGCATGATGCGCCCCGGACGCCGTGACGCAACGTCAGCGAGGTGAACCCCGTGCTACTCGGCTACACGTTCCGCAACCTCATTGCTCGCGCCCGCTTTGTCATCCCCACGATGGCGGCCCTGACGCTGACGGTCGCCGCCATCTGCGTGATGGTGGCGATGGTGGGCGGCCTGCGCCAGGCCATCCTCCGCTCCGGCAACAGCACGACGGCCGTCGTGCTCGGGAAGAACGCGGTGTCGGAGAGCGCCGGAGTTGTCCCGGCCGCCTCGCTGGGCGCCGTCAAGGTCTCCCCAGGCGTCGCCCGCGGCGCGAGCGGCCCGCTGGTCTCCACGGAGCTGGTCACCACCCTCTCCATCCGCCGGGATGACGACGTGCTGGAGGCGGTCCCGCTGCGCGGCGTGGATCCCATCGCGTTCGACGTTCACCCGGGCATCAAGATCCTTGAGGGCCGCTTTCCCCAGGAGGGCGAGCGTGGCGTGGCCGTCGGCAGCCTCCGCCTGGGGCAGTACAAGCACGTGGCGATGGGTGGCACCGTCCGGGTGGGCAAGAAGGACTGGCCCGTCCTCGGCGTCTTCGAGGGTGCGGGGACGCGGTTTGGATCCGAGATCTGGTGCGACCGCCGGGCGCTGATGGACGACCTGCAGCGGACGGAGCCGACGGTGGCGTACGCGACCCTGACCGGCGCGGACGCCTTCGAGACGTTCCAGGAGGGCTTGACCAGGCTGCCGGACATCGAGGTCATCTCCGAACGCAGCCTGCGCGACCGCCTCCTCGCCAAGACCACCGACTTCGTCATCGCGCTGCAGGCGTTGATTTTGGTCCTGGCCATCGGCGCCATGTTCGCGTGCACCAACGCCATGCACTCCGCGTTTCTCGCCCGAAACCGCGAGCTCGCGACGCTCCGGGCGGTTGGCTACACGGAAGGTCAGCTGGGGACGCTGGTGCTGCAGGAGGCCATGTTTCTGGCGGCGACCAGCGGGTTGCTCGGCCTCGCGCTTGGCAGCGCGGTCCATGGGCGCACCTTCGCGTACCTGGAGCTGGGGCTCGTCTACACCGCGGAGATGACGCCGCTGACCGCCGGGATTGGCCTGGGCGCCGCGCTCATCATCGGCGTGTGCGGTGCGCTGGTCCCGTTGATCCACGTCTTCCGGCTGGACGTGCTCGAGGTGCTGCGCACCGGCTAATCAGTGCATCCGCCCGGAGGCTGAATTAACCTCGGGCGCTGCTCATGCTGCCCCAGACGCTGCTGACGCTGGCGTTGGTGTTGGCTCAAGCGCCCCGGGCGGCGAGCAAGCGCCCTGAGCCCGCCGCCACACCGAACGTCAACGCAAAGCCCCTCACGCTTCAGACCGTCATCCGGAGCGCCGTGCTGCGCAACCCGGAGGTGCTGGTTGCCCGGGCGCAGGCGGAGTTCGCCGCAGGCGTCCGCACGCAGCGCGGCGCCCTGTTCACCCCGCGGCTGACGTTCCGGGGGACTTTCGGGACGGGCCGAACGCTCGTCGCGGCAGACCCCGGCGTCCGGAACTACAACCAGCAGTCCTTCGACATCGGGGTGGAGGGGTACACGCCGCTGGGGACCCGGTACGAGTTGCTCTGGGCCAACTCGCGCGTGGCGACGGATCAACCCCTGGCGGCCATCAACCCCACGCTGGTCACCACGCCGCAACTCTCGCTCAGCCAGCCGCTGCTGCGCTCCTTCGGGCCCACCGCGAACCTCGCGCTCCTTGAAAGCTCCCGCGAGGAGGCCGCGGCGGCGCAGGACAACGTGGAGGCGACCATGCTCCAGGTGGCGGTGGATGCCGCCGACCGCTACTGGGGCTGGGCGTTTCAGCTGGAGGGCGTGCGCATTACCACCCTGGCGCTGAGCCAGGCCCAGGAGCAGCTGGAGGCCACGCAGGCGCGGGTCCGGATTGGCGCGCTCTCCCCGCTGGAGCTGACGCAGGCCGAGGCGACGGTCGCGCAGCGGGAGGATGAGCTGCGCGCTCAGCAGCGCAACGTCTACGGCGCCGAGCGCGAGCTGCTCCGGGTGGCGTGGCTCCAGGGCGAACCGGACTTCGACTGGCTGAATGGCTACGCGCCGGGGGAGCCCCCTCAGTCCTCTGTCGCGAGCATGAACATGCAGGAGCTGGTGGACCGCGCCCTGCAGAACCGACCGGAGCTCAAGCGCGCGGAGAGCCTGGTCGCCGCCCAGCAGCGCGTGGTGAGCGGCGCGGAGATTGGCCTGCTGCCCCGGCTGGACCTCGTCGCGCGGGTGGGGCTGTCGGGGCTTGCGGGAGATCCCACCGGCTTCGCGCCCATCGCGCCGTACTTGAAGACCGGCGCGGGCAGCGCGTTCGCGAACCTCGGGCGCGGGCCGTTCGTCGAGCTGGGGGTGGAAGGCGAGCTCCCCTTCAACTTCGGTCAGGAGCGGGGCGCCCTGCAGGGACAGCGGGCAGAGCTCTCGCGCCGGCGCGCGGTGGCAGAGCAGGCGCGCGGGGAGATCTCCCTCGAGGTGCGCGCCATCGTCCAGCAGCTCAAAGCGGACATGGGCCGGGTGACCGCCACCAAAGAGGCCGAGCGCCTCTCGAACCTCAACCTCGAAGCCGAGCGCAAGAAGTTCAACGCCGGCATCTCCACCACGTTCGACGTGCTGCGCGTTCAGGGAGAGCTGGCGCGCGCCCGCAGCAACGCGTTCCAGGCCCTCGCCAACCTGAACAGCTCACTCGCCCGGCTGGACCGCGCCACCGGCACGCTGCTCCAGCGCTACGGCGTCCCCTTCGACGCCGGCAGCCAGTAACGGGTCAGGCGGGGCGCGCGGCGCGGCGGGTGGAGCCCTGCTCGGTCGAGGAGATGACGCCCTTGTCCAGGTGCAGGATGCGGTGCGTGCGCTGCGCGGCCTTGGGGTCGTGGGTGACCATCAGGATGGTCTTGTTGAGCCGCTGGTTGAGCGCCAGTAGCAGGTCCAAAATCTCTCCCGCGGCGACGGCGTCCAGGTCACCCGTGGGCTCGTCGGCGAGGATGAGGGTGGGGTCCGCGACGATGGAGCGCGCGATGGCCACGCGCTGCTCCTGCCCGCCGGAGAGCTGCTTGGGGAAGTGGTCTGACCGGTTGGTGAGGCCCACCAGCTCCAACGCCGTGTTCACCCGCCGCGTCCGCTCCGCCTTGCTCATCTTGAACAGGAGCAGCGGCACTTCCACGTTCGCGTGCGCCGTGAGGACGGGCAGCAGGTGGTAGCGCTGAAAGATGAAGCCCACGTGGTTCGCGCGCCACTTGCAGAGCGCCGAGTCGTTCATGGTGGAGACGTCCACGCCCCCGACGAGCACCCGTCCGCCTGAAGGCTTGTCCAGCCCGGAGGCGAGGTTGAGCAGGGTGCTCTTGCCTGAGCCCGAGGGACCCATCAGCGCGACGAATTCGCCCGGCTCCAGAGAGAAGTTGATCCGGTCGAGCACCTTGACCGACTCGCCGCCGCGGGTGAACTGCTTGGCAACGTTCTCGAAGGAGACAGAGACTGTCTCAGGCACGTCAGGACCTCCAACGCGTTTGGGGAAAATCGGGCCGAAGTGTAGCGCGGCTCTCGCGCTGTGAAACCGACATTCGAAGCTTCATGAGGGCCTGTGTCTGTGGCTGTCGCACACGCCTTGGAGTCCGGCTCACCCGGAATGCGGCTCGCGCAGCGCGGTGAGGACGCGACGGGGGCCGTCGAACGGGTTCCGCCCGTGCGTGGCGAGCATGTTGTCGATGAGCAGGCAGTCGCCCTTCGCCCAGGGGAAGCTGACCGACTCCTCGCGGAAGATTTGGATAAGGGTCCCCACGTCCTCGGTGTCGAGCGGGAGGCCGCCGGCGAACGCCGCGTCCGAAGGGGGCAGCGCGCCTTCGGGCAACTTCAGATGCAGGTGCGAACGCCGGTGGAAGTTGTGCGACTGATTGAAGTACAGCCGCTCGCCCGTGCGCGGGTGGACGGCGAAGGCCTGTGCGACGTGGGTGGTGGTCAGCGAATCATTCGCGCCCCATTCGGGCGTGACGCCCCACTCGCGACAGGTTGACTCCACGACCGCGCGGTCCTCCGTCCCGAAGGCGCCCTTCCACGAGAGGTAGCCGGTGTAGCGGCGGGTGTACTCAATCTCATTCTGCGCGTAGCGCTCCAGGAGGCGCGGCGGCAGGCGCGACATGAACCGCCGGGTGCTGCAGAGCGGAGTTTCACCGGCGGTCAGCGGCGCCACGTCGCAGTAGAAGAGCAGCTTGAGCGGCCAGCGGCGGCGGAAAGAGCGCTCGTGGTGCTGCTCCAGCACCATGTGCTTCGGGTACTCCGTCGAGGTGAACACGCCGTCGGCCACCTTGACGCGCGGCGAGTTGCCGCCCACCAGATCCAGCTCCTCGGTGGACACGGCGTTCGCCACGGCCTGGAAGCCCTCCACGCTGAGCTCAAAGCCCCGGCAGAGCACAGCGCCGGACTTGAGCAGCAGCGTCTCCACTTCGGCCCGGTGGTCGCGGATCCACTCCGCCAGAGGGACGTTCGGCCGCCGCGGCTGGAGGATGCAGAGGAAGTCGTCGCCCCGGCGGAAAGGGGTGGCCTCAACCTCCGCCCACGTGGATTCCACGAGGGGAACGATAGCGCCCTCTTGGGGTGCTGTTTAAGCCCGAAGTCTCACCCTGCGCGCTCCTCGGCGCCAAGGTGGGCAGGCCGGGCGCGGGCGGCGCGCTTGGTAGGGGGTGTGTCTCCGCGCTGTCTGCGGTCGCGACCAACCAGTACCCGGGCGGGAAGGAGCGTCTCGAGCTGGGGAAGCTCGCTCTTGAGCTCAAAAGGAAGGGGCTGGGTGGGGACAAGCCGGAGCTGCAGCTGGATTACAGCAACCTCGGCAGCGGCTATGTGTACGCGCGCGAATACGCGCCGGCGCTCGAAAATCTGCAGAAGGCGCTGAGCCTGGCAACGCAGAGGTGGGGGCCAGACCATCCCACCACCAGCTATCCGCTGAGCAACCTCGGCGCTCTCGAGCTGGTGGAGCGCGGTCCCTCTGCTCAGGCAGAGCAGTACCTCCTCGACGCGCTCCGCATCCGTGAGAACAAGCTGGGGAAAACAAACCTGCGCACGCTGAAGACGCTCGGGCTTCTCTGCGAGCTCTATCTTGCGCGGGGCGAGCACGCGCGGGCACGTGAGAGCCTGCAACAAACCCTCGAGGAGATGCTCAAGACGAGGCCCGGTACCGACCTCGAGCACTACTTCGAGCTCCTGCTCGCCCAGGCGCTGCGCGCGCAAAATCGCTTTCCGGACGCTCTGGCCTTGGAGCGCCGGGCTTGTGCGCTGGGAGAGACCCTGATGGCGCCGGAGGATCCGGAGCGCTGGAAGTGTCACGCGGAGCTGGGCCAGACGCTGCTGCAGCTGGGCAAGAGCGCAGAGGCGTGGGCGGAGTATCAGCGGATGCTCTCGGCCCTCGAAAACCCTCGACGAGAGCCTTTCGACCATCCCTATGGGCAGAAGCTCCTCGGCGATTGGTACCTGGTTTCCGGCAGGCCCGCCGACGCGCTCCCGTACTACGAGGCCGCGCTGAAGCCCTACGAGGCGCGGCTGGGGCCTGCGCACTTGGACGTCGGCAAGGTGCTGCTGTCCATCGGCAAGGCGCGGGTGGCGTTGAAACAATACACACTGGCGCAGGCGAGCCTGGAGCGGGTGGTGATCATTCTTCCCAAGGCAAATCTGGCGCCGGAGCTCCAGGCAGAGGCGCGCTACGCGCTGGCCCGGGCGCTGAGCGGGGCCGGCGGAGACGCCGCCCGCTCCCGAACACTGGCCACGCAGGCGGTGGAGGATTTCCAGCGCAGCGAAGCCCACGACAGAGCGCGCCGGGTAGAGGAGATCCGACGGTGGCTCGGGCGGCAGCGCTGACCGTTCTAGAGCGCGCCTCCGAGCCCGATGGAGCGGGCCGCGAGGACGAACCGGAGCACCAGCTCCGTCTCCTCGGGTGTGAGCTCCGCCTTCTGCCCCATTCTCGCCAGGATCTCCGGCCACTTCTCCTCGGCGTAGTGCGGGAGGTCAGGATATTTGTGACAATTGTCGCAGGCGCCCAGATAGAACTGCCGGCCCTTCTCCAGTGAGTCTTCAGTCGCGTCTGCCCACCGGTTGCGCGCGGTGCCGAGGGCAGTGGCGGTCAGCGGCCCCGGAGCCGTTCCGGCCTTCGGTAGGCACGCCGGCAACATCGAGAGCGCGAGGGCTGTGACGACTGCGGGGAGGGGAAGCCGCTGTTTCATGGCAGAGCTCCTTGCGGGTCAGGGCGGCTCAGGGGTCACTCCGGGTCTGAGGCGAAGGGTGGCTTCGCTTGGCGACAGCCGTCAAGCCGCGCCCGCGGCTCTCGACGTGAAACTTTCTGGCGCCCCAGCGCACTGGGAATGACAGATTCACCGCCCCCGATCTTCGGAGAACCCCCATGTCCTTCATTGGCCTGCACCGACGTGCCTGGCTTGCCGTGTGCGCGCTCGTCGCCGTGGGCGCGCAGCAGGCCGCCGCCGGAGCCATCCCTCCAGCGGACAGTCCCGTCTCAGCTGAAGAGCGTGTGGCAGCGCTCGCGCGGCTCAGCACCGCGCTGCGCGAGAAGTACGTGTTCCCGGACAAGGGCCAGGAAGCGGTCAATGCGCTGCAGCAGCGCGCGCGCCGGGGGGAGTACGACGCCTTCAAGACCGGCCAGGCCCTGGCCAAAGCGCTCTCGGGGCATGTCAACGACGTGCTTCACGATGGCCACTTTCAGGTGATCTACTCCGCTGAAAAGCTGGCCGATGATCAGAGCTCGCAAGCGCCCTCCGCCGCAGAGAGCGCGGAATACGAAGCCCTCGGACGGGAGCGCAACGGAGGCATCGAGCGTGCGGAGCGGTTGCCGGGGAACATCGGCTACCTGGAGCTTCGAACGTTCGAGTTTGCCGGTCGAGGCGCGCGGGCTGCGGCCGCGGCGCTGGCGCTCCTGGGAGAGACCGACGCCCTGATTGTCGACGTGCGCCGCAGCCGCGGCGGAGATCCGGACATGGTCACGGCGCTGTGCAGCCACTTCTTCGCCGAGCCCACCCACGTCAACGACATCTATGACCGCGTGGCCAATGAGACGCGCCAGTTCTGGACCTCCATCGTCCCGGGCGGTGCCTACCTGGGCAAAGACGTCTACGTGCTCACCAGTTCGTTCGCACCTTCAGCAGCCGAAGAGTTCGCGTATGACCTGCAGCAACTGAAGCGCGCGACGTTGATCGGCGGGCGCACGCGGGGAGCCGCCAATCCGGGAGGACTGGTGCGCCTGAGCGATCACCTGTCCGCACGGATCCCAACGGGACGCCCCATCAATCCCATCTCGAAGACCAACTGGGAAGGCACCGGCGTCATCCCCGATGTCGTCGTCCCGTCTGAGGATGCTCTGCGGGTCGCGCAGCTTAAGGCGCTGAACAAGGCGCTCGCTGGTTCCAAATCTCCGGCGCTGAAACGCGAGATTGAAGACCGGCTCAAGGCGCTGGCGCAGCCTTCTGGTGGCTGATCAGAGGCGGTGAGCCAGCGTCGAGGGCTGGTCGGAAATGTAAACGGGCAAGCCGATTTGACCCTGCAACACCTCGCACCGAAGGCTCTGGGGGACTTCCTGGTGAACGACTTCATCGCGCGAATCCAGGGCGGGTTGGACGCGAATGCGGAGCGCGTGGCAGCGCTCGTGGCGAGGCACGCGGAGTTGGATGGGGCGTGAACCCCACGTCCTCGTTGCCTGCATCCGGAGTTATGCTACGAGTCGAATCGTGACTCGGCCCCGTAGCTCAGATGGATAGAGCGGCGGTTTCCTAAACCGTAGGCCACGTGTTCGAATCACGTCGGGGTCATTTCCGGGCCGGCTGCACCGCTTCGCGGTGCAGGGCCCGTGGGTATTCGGACTGGCGTCGACCGTCGGGGTGTGCACGCCTCGAAGGAGCGCCGCCGACGTGAAGACCTTCTGCTGCTTCGCCAGGGTCACCGCGTAGAGGCTGACCGCCCACCGGCGGTCGTTCTTCGTCGCGTAGATCGCGGAGCCGGAACACACAGCCTGTGCGCGTGATGCGCGGGCTACCGGCGCGCACACGCCAGCAACTCGAGTTGGCTCGCGCGTGAGCGCGGCCGCGACACTTGTGGCGACGCGTGACACATGTTCGCTTTTTGTGAGCCTCTGCCCACAGTTAGAATTGGTTAGGCATTCCACAGTTTTGACGTACATTCTGCGGCCAAATCTTTCCGGGGGGCGCCGCTGTGTCACTCCGCATTTCTCTCCTCTGCACGGTCTCTCTCCTGATCTGCTGCGGAAAGCCGGTTCCCGCGAAGGTCGAATCGGGCTTCGAGATGGCGAAGCACTCCCTGTCTTTCGCCAACTTCGCCGCGGGCTACGACGACGCGACGATGAACGCCGAATCGATGCACCAGATGTTCGGAAGCAGCGCCTGTAAAAACCAAAGCTCGCCTTGTGAGCTGACGCTCGGTGCGACGGCGTTCATGAACAAGGCGAACAAGGCGATGCAGGGCGGCCGCTGCGAGGGCTTTGCCGTGCTCTCGTCGCTGATGCAGGCCGGCAAGGTCTCAGTGACGGACTTCGGTGGCGAGAACGCGCGCGACCTGACCCTCAATGACAACTCCCTGCTGCAGCGCGAGCTCGCGTACTGGTTTACGACCCAGCTCCACCCGTCGGTCGTCGAGAAGACCAAGGGCTACCAGGCGAAGGACGTCATGCCTGTGTTGGCCGAGGCGCTCGCCAAGGACGCGAAGGAGCGGTTCCGGATCGGCATCGTGAAGAAGACCGGGGATCGTGTCAGCGGCGGCCACGCAGTCACGCCCATCGCCTACCACACCGAGAAGGAAGGTGTGTACCTGTTGAGTGTGTATGACAACAACATCCCTGATGTCATCCGCACCTTCCGTATCGATACAAAGGCGAATCGGTGGGAGTACGAAGCCAGCGAGAACCCGACCAAGAAGTCAAGCCTGTATTACGGCGACAGCACGAATAAGAATCTCCTCTACCTTGCTCCAATCTTTACTCGCGCCGGAGAGCTGTCGTGTCATTTTTGTGACTCCAACAAGGCGCAGATCAACACCAGCGGCGGCGTTCAGGTCTCTGTCAACGGCACCGGTGTGGAGGGCGGGGAGGCGACCGGTGGTGAGGGCGCGGTCAGCCCCACCTTCTCGTCGACGAACGATGAGGACGGCGCCAGCTGGAACATCATTGTGAGCTCGGCCGGCGGGCTGAACGTGAAGCTGGCGCCGGGTGACGACGGGACCTCTGTCGACGCCGAGCAGGCCAGCGTCGACGTGTCGAGCGCGGCTTTCAGCGCCGCGGTGAGTGGGCTGAACGTCCAGGCCAACGACAGCTGGGTGGTGTCGGCCGACGGGCGCGAGCAGACGTACACCAACGAGTCGAGGACGCCGCTGACGCTCTCCGGGACGGTTGAGAACGGCGGCAAGACCGTGACCGTCACCGCCAACGTGGATGGCGCGAGCAGCGAAGTCTCTGCAGGCATCGCGGCCGACGGAGACATCGAGGTCGCGGCCAAGGGCGCGGTTGGCACCAACGTCACGGTGAAGATTGAAGTCACCGACGAGATGGGCAGCACCAAGTCGGGCACGCTGACCTACACGTCCGAGGGCGACTCGAAGTTGACGACGGATGCCACCGAGGTCGCGATGACCGGCACGGTGACGGGCAGCGTCGAAAACAACGGCGTGACGCAGCCGCTTGGCAATGCGTGCCTTGACGGCAAGGTCTCCGGGATGGAGTCCGACATCGACTGCGGTGGAACCTGTGACTCCAAGTGCACCGTTGGCCAGCAGTGCAACGCCTCCGCCGACTGCCGCTCCGCCTACTGCAATGGCACCACCAAACGCTGCGTGGCGACGCAGTGTGAAGACCAGCTGAAGACAGGCGACGAGAGCGACGTCGACTGCGGCGGCGCCTCCTGCGCGCCCTGCGCGGTCGGGAAGGCCTGCGGCACGAGCCTGGACTGCGCAGCTGGGCTCACCTGCGACGCCCTGGTGTGCAAGACCAGCTACCTCATCAGCGTGAACGTCGCCGGCCTGCCCGCCGCGGGCTCGGTGCAGCTCACAAATGCCACCAGCGGCGACGTGCTGACGATGTCCACCAACGAGACCCGGGCCTTCCCCACCCGGGCGGTCGGGCCGTACTCGGTCTCCATCACCCAGCAGCCGGCCAACGCCACCTGCACGCTGATGAACGGCGTTGGCACCGCGACCGCCGCGGTCACGCTCTCGGTGACCTGCACGCCCACCTTCGGCATTGGCGGCACGGTCAGCGGCCTCGAAGTCGGCAAGACGGTGACCCTCGCTAACAATGGCGGCGACGCGCAGACGGTCTCCAGCGACGGAGCGTTCGCGTTTTCCGTGCGCGTCCTGGGGGCCTACGCGGTCACCGTGCAGACGCAGCCGCTCAATCAGCTCTGCACCGTCACGAACGCGAGCGGTACGGCTTCGGCAGATGTGGCCAACGTCACGGTGGCCTGCGTATCGACCTTCGGCATCGGCGGCGCGGTCAGTGGGCTGGATGTGGGCAAGTCGGTGACCCTGCTCAACAACGGCGGGAACGCCCTGACGGTCAACGCCAACGGGCCGTTCTCCTTCACGACGCGCGTCACCGGCACCTATGCGGTCACGGTCCAGACGCAGCCCGCAGGTCAGACCTGCGGCGTCACCAACGCGAACGGCACCGCCACGGGCGATGTCTCCAACGTCGCCGTGATCTGTGTGCCGGCCGGCTTCGCCATCGGCGGTACGGTCAGCGGGCTGCCCGCCACGCGCAGCGTGACGCTGCTCCTCAACGGCGCGAACAGCCTCCCCGTCAGCAGCAACGGACCCTTCACCTTCCCGGGGTTCTTCACGAGCTATGCGGTGACCATCGGCACGCAGCCGGTGGGCGCGGTCTGCAACGTGACGAGCGGCTCCGGCACCGCGACCGGGACTGTCTCAAACGTGCAAGTCACCTGCGTCAACACGTCGGGCACGCTGGACGTGACGTTCAACGGCACCGGTGTCTACTCGTACACGCCCAATGGCTTTCACAACGAGTACTACCGGGTGGTGGTCAACCCTGACAACACGTTCGTCTGGGTAGGGCGGAACCAGGTCGGCGGCGCGGACGAGGACTGGGTGATCACGAAGTTCACCACGGCGGGCGTGCCGGACAACACCTTCGGCACAAGCGGGTCCCTGGGAATCAACCGCGGCAATGCGATTGGCGAGCGCGCGCGGGTGATTCACCGGAACAGCGATGGCACCTATCTGGTGGCGGGCTCGCTGGTGTTCCCTGGCTTGGACTTTGGCGTGGCCAAGGTCACCGCGGCAGGGGCGCTCGACATGAGCTTCGGCACCGGCGGCGTGGTGACCCACGACCTGGGCGGCGCAGACACCCTTCTGGACATGAAGGTGCTGTCGGACGGCAGCATGGTCCTCGTCGGCACGACCAACACCGACCTGGTGGTGCTGAAGCTCACCTCGGCTGGCGCAGTGGACACAGGCTTCGGCACGGCGGGTCGCTACACGCTCGCCACCGCGGCCGACGAAGCCGCCAACGCGGTCGACGTGAAGACCACCACCGGTGACATCTTTGTCGCCGGTTACACCAACGCGAGCGGCAACTACAACACGCTCATCGTCAGTCTGAGCTCGTTTGGTCTGCCGAACATGATGTTCGCCAACAACGGCGTGCTCGACGTGGACCTGTCCGGGAACAATACCGATGACCGGGCGCAGGACATCGACCTGGAGAACGGCAACCCGACCATCTGCGGCTTCGCGGCCCCGAACGGCAATAACGACTACCTGCTGGCCCAGTTCGACAACTTCACCGGCGCGCCGACGAGCTACGGCACCTCTGGCAAGGTGCTCCTGGACCGCGCCAACGGCAACGAACGCGCCCTGGCCCTCCGCTACCTCCCGCTGACGGGTGGCTTCATGATCGCCGGCAACACCGGCGCGAACGGATCTGTCGTCAAGTTCGGCAACTCGGGCTTGCTCGATACGACCTTCGCCAGCTCGGGCCAGTTCCAGAGTCAGATGGGCGGACCCAGCGCAACCGTCAACGATCTGGCGTTCGACAGCCTCGACCGCATCCTTATCGGCGGCAGCTTCACGGTCCCCGGCGGCAACAACCCCGACTTCGGCGCCGCCCGCCTTCTTCCCTGAGGAGCCAACATGAGAACCCACGCTTTCAAGCTCCCTTTCGTCGGTGCGCTGTTGGCCGGTCTCCTGAGCGGCGTCGTCCTGGGCGCGTGCGCGGCTGAGGAGGACGGCGGTCCGCCGGTGTTCAACGCCATTGACCCCAGCCTGCAATGCCCGGCAGGTCAGGTCGGCTGGGACTTCACCACCGGCGGCAACGAGAGCGACGTCCTCGTTCAGGCGGTGGGCAGTGAAATCAAAATTCAGGAAGTGAAATACAGCTGTCTTGCCAGCACCGGCATCACCAACGAGCGCGACCTGACGGCGTCCTTTCGCGCGGAGTGCGACAACGCCAAGCAATGCGAACGGCCCATCCTGAACACCAACGAGGTGGCCTCTCTCGGCCTTGGCACCTGTGCGCGCAAGTACCTCATCGCGAAGTACAAATGCGGCAACGAGCCAACGGTCTACGACCTCACGCGCTTCCCCTGGGGAGACGCGACCTCGGGCGTCAGCAAGCTGGTGCGCACGCCGGCGAATGAAGCCACCGACAAGGTGAAGATCACCTGCACGGATCCCATCACCCTGAAGGGCTACAGCTTCCGCCAGTCGTCCGGAGCGCCGTCAGCGATTCTGCAGGGAGCTCTCCCCTGCAACGGCAAGCGGCGCTGCTTCTACAATGAGCGCAGCTACGTGAGCGTCGGCTACGGGAGCGAGCTGACGAAGTTCTACTACACGTGCGGCACCAACGCGGCGATTCGCGAGCACGTGGTCGATATCAGCGGCGGCAAGCAGCAGTACATCGACTTCGACTGCTCCGATGACGTGCTTCAAACCGGCTTCGAGCGTGCTCCGGTCATCTTCTACAAAGGCGCCAGTTACACCACCGAATATGGCGACATGCCTGCCGCGACAGTCACTGACATCAACCAGCGGTTGAGGGGCGAGTGTGAGGGTAAGCGGAGCTGCTCGATTCCCGTGCCCAAGTCGAGCTTGCCGCAGTGGTCGAGCGGTGTCTTCAAGGTGGAGTACTGGTGCGGCTCGACCAAGGGCGCGCCTGAGGTGAAGTACATCCACACGCGGCAGCTGACGGGCTACAACGCCTGGAAGGGCGACGAGTCGATCGCCATTCAGTGCGGCGGCCGTCTGCGCATCGTCGGTGCCGGCCGCCCCTGGGTCGCGACCGAGTGCCCCGATGGCGTGCGCTTGTGCTCGCTGCCGCCCGGTGAGGACGACACCTTGGTGAACTTCTTCTGCGAGGGGCTGGACAGCGCCATGCAGAACTCGCAGTGGCTTTGGGACAGCAAGAAATACGATGTGCAGTACCGCGAGCGCTGGATTGAGTGCCCCATCGAGAGCGAACGGGTGGGCATCCAACTCCTCGGCTTGAAGTATAACGGCAGCAACGTTGACACGAAGCCTGACCTTGCCGCGCTCAGCGCCTGCAATGGCCGGCAGTCGTGTTTGATTCGCCCGTTCGCGGGCGCCGCGGCCTACGCGTATCGCTTCCGCTGCCCGAACGGCGCCGAGGTCGACAGCGTCCGCACCATGGTGAATGGCGCCCCGATGGACTACCTCGACTGCAAGCCCTGGCCGAAAGTCGAGTACGTCTCAGCCATTTGCGGTATCGCCACGCGCTACGCCAACCGCGAGACGTTCTGTGCGCAGCCGGGCCCCAGCTGCACGGTCGACTTTGCGAAGAAGGACGCCGTCTGGGCCAACCTCATTCGCAACTGCGACGCGGGCGTGGGGGTGGGTTACACCTGCGGCAACTCGACGATGCTGTATTCGACGTTCGCCAAGGAGAGCTTCGGGCGGACGGCTGACGGTGGGTTCATCACCGAAGACGGTGGGAGCACCGTCTCAGGCACGGTGAGCTGCGCCTATGATCCGACGCCGCGTCCTACCGCGGTCACCAAGAAGTGCATTCCGGCGACGTGCGCGAACAACAAGAAGCGCAACCTCGAGATGGACTGCGAGGCCGACAGCAACATCAAGGTCTACCAGAGCTTCACGCCCAAGTTCGTGTTTGAGGAGCCGGCCACCTGGGCGGCCACTACGACGCTGAAGGAAGGGTTCCCCTACATCAAGTACCTGAGCGTCGAGTACGGCTCGGTCACCGATGGCTTCGCCCGGTCGCAGGCAGGCACCATCTGGGCGTACGACGTCTTCAAGAAGAAGGACGGCACCGGCCCGGAAGTGAAGGGCTTCAGGTGCATCGTTTCTTCCGCGGGCCTGAACTTCAACGGCGACGGGCGGGCGGTCTTTGGCGACTGGCAGAGCTACGACGCCACCATCCTGCCCGACCAATGCTTCAAGGACCCTCCCTACGGCGATCTGACCTCCAGCTGGTACCACGCGTCGCGGCGCGCGGGCGGCGTGGTGAACGAGCAGGTGTTTCGAAACACGTACAACTACGTGAAGACGATGGTGGTGCCCGCGTTCGACAGCAAGGGCCGCGTGGTGCTCGCCAGCAAGAACGCGCCCAACCCCATCGGGTTCTTCTACACGCCGGCCACCGGCTACATCGACCAGTTCGACTACCTGGCGCAGCAGAGCAACTTCGCGCAGGAGCGGCAGATTGCGTTCTTGCCGAGCCGCCAGATTGAGCTCAAGACGACCAGCGGCAAGTTGGACCAGAAGTCGTTCTTCATCGAGAAGGAGAGCTTCTGGAATCCGCCGCAGCTCGACTTCGCCTTCGGGTGGAACCTTCTCGGCGACAGCCCGTACCACCCGTTCTCCGACCGCACTCGGCTGGGCGCGGCGGGAATGGGCCCGCTCCGCTACAGGAATCCGCGGGCCGTGGTGGAGATGGCCAAGGAGGACGCGGCGCTCCCCAACAAGTGGGTCGCGAACAACATGGCCGTGCTGGCGTCGGTGCCCATCGGCGGGGGCAATGCGCAGGAGAAGCAGGAGCGGTTCAGGGCGACGCTGACCAAGGACACGCTCACCCGCATCATGTCGGTTCGAGGCACCGGCGGGAAGAAGCGCGCCGACGGCTGGATGGCGAACAACATCGAAGTGAACACGGTCTTCAAGGCGCGCGTGTGCATCGACTTCGACGGCATCGACCGCGCGCCGGGCGATACCAACATCAACGACAAGTTCCTCAGCGCCACCGTTGGGGGCATCACCTACAAGCTCGGGGTCACCACGCGTTGTACGCAAGAGTTCCCGTTCACGGTGACGCGCGACCTCTTCCCGAAGCCGGTGTTGCCGATCAACGCGAACGAGAACCCCATCGACAAGGCGACGACCACCGCGCAAGGCGAAGGCCGCGTCACCAGCAACAATGACACCGCCACGCAACAGGTTTGCCGGCGGCAGTGCACGGTGAACGCCGACTGCGGCACGGGCACCTGCAACAAGCCCGCGGGCCAGATTGGCTACTGCCTGGAGACCTACGAGGGCGTGGCGTGCAAGTCGGCCTTCCGCAAGAACATGGTGCTGGGCGGGAGCGGGGGCTTCGGCCGGTCGGTGCTGGGCATGAAAAACACCGCCGACACCGATGCGCCTGCCACCTCTGGCGGCAGCGGGGCGAGCAACACCACCAGCAGCGCCAGCGCTGTGACCCTGATGGATTACAACGTGCTCGACTCCGAAGAGAAGAAGGAGGGGCAGACCGTGACGGGTCAGACCAAGAAGGAGACCAAGATCTCCCTCGGTCGCATCTGGTCAAGCGTGGCGGCCATTCAAGGTGCGATGGCAGACCTGCAGAAGAAGGCCAACCCCAAGCCGGTCAAGCCCTGGTGGAAACCCGGATTCTCGCGCCCGTTCGGCGGCAAGAGCCCGCTGCCCGGTATCGCCTTTGGCATCAGCGCCGAGGGCTTCATCTTCGCCGGCATTGTGACCCTGCATGTCGAGATAAGCGCCTCTATCCAGGTGGGCTTCGACATCGTTCTCAAGTTTGTCAGCGATAAACAGACCATCGCGACCAAGACGGAACAGGCCGTCTATCCATGTCTGGGCACGGGGAAATGTCTCAAGCTCTCGACGACGGCCAAGTCGTTCGGGGAGGCCAACGAGGACTGCAATTTCCAGGGTGGCCGCCTGGCGGAGCCGCGCACGACTGCGGCCCTCACCGAGATACAAACCGCGGCTGCGAGCAATGACATCTGGATAGGCGGGCAGGCGTCGCACATCTTTGACGACCCGACGTGCACGGACCTGTCAACGGTGACGCAGGCGGCGTCCACTGCGCGCCTGGCGGATTGCAAGGCGAACTCGGCCACTCAGTACCAGTGGATCAACGGGAATCTGGCGTTCGCGGATTCGTACTCCAGCGGCACGCTGTTCAACCAGAACCTCCACGCAAGCAAGCATGGCTTCGGCTCCATCACCACGATTCTGAATGAAGGCAGCCCGCTCAAGTCCGGGTTGTTGCTCAAGGTGAGCGGCGCGCTCGAGTCTCACGCGTCCTCGGACAAGCTCTCGGCCTCGAGCACTGTCACGTCAGGCAAGCCGCTCAAGACCGCGAAGTACGTCTGCGAGTTCGATGGCGCGGCGGCGTACAAGTCGTCCGAGTTCTCAGTGGGGCCCAGCCTCGAAGCCTCCGCGGGCGTGGGCGCTTCGGTCTGCTGGCCCAGCAGCGTCGTCGGGGCCTGCCTCGCCGCCGAGTTCAAGTTCATCACCGTGGGCATCTCGGTCGCCTACGAGAGCAAGTCAGTGAAGATCTACGACACATCGAACACCGCCCTGGTGCCGCGCGCCACCATCGGCGGCAAGGGTGGCATCGCCAAATGGGAGTGGGCCGCGCTCACCGGTCGCCTGGCCGTCGAGATTCGCTACTTCTTCGGGTCTGACGACTACAACATCGTGTCGTACTCCGGAGTCGCCGCGGGCGAATACGAGCTCTGGAGTGACATCGAGCGCTACCGCCGGAACAACAGCAACTAGTCAGCGAGATCGCCATGAAGACCAAACTGACACTCCTTGGATGTGGTGTTGCTGTGGCGGGCGCCGCGCTCTACCTGGTCAACCGCGAACCGGCGAAAGAGACCGGCGCGTCGCCAGCGGTGTCGGCACCCGCGCCCGTCGCCATGAAGGACGCGGCGCGCTGTCAATTCCCGCCCGGGTGGACCGCGTCGTATGACTACAGCGGCTCGGTGCGTTCGAAGATCTCCATTCAGGGGATGCCGCAGCCGGTCGACGCGACCCAGGCGTACGCCGCGAAGTTGGCCTTCGAGGTGATAGACGCTTCGACCCCGGGTGAGTGGGTTCTGCTCGGCCGGTTCTCCGCGCTCAGCGAGTCGCTCGTGAAGACGCACGGCGCCGCGTTCGAGTCGCCGTTTCTGGTGAAGGTCGGCGCGGCGTGTGACGTGCGGGGGTTCGCTCGCGCGAACACGGCGTCGAAGAAGACGGGGCAGGTTCAGCAGGTCGCCATGCACGATCTGTTCATCAAGGTCCCCGAGTCGGGGGTCGGCGAAGCGGCTTACGAGAACGGCACGGGCCTGGCCTGGGCGTCGTTCTCGAGTGACGCCAATCGCGCGGTCATCACCCGGACCCTCAAGCGGTACGACATGGCCTGGCGGGTGAAGAACACCTTTGAGGTGACCCAGAGCCTCGCTCGCGCCACGCTTGATGGAAACTGGATTGAGCGCTTTGAGAGCCAGGAGGGCATCTCCGGCGGGCTCGTCAACGCGGCCATCTCCTCGCTGGAGCTCAAGCGGGAGCCGGTGGCTTCCGCGGAGGTCGGTGCTGCCGCGAGCCGAAAGCTCTCCGACTACGCCTGGGAGAACCTGCTTGCAGGTGTCTACGGCGACGTGAATCCGAACACCAACCTCGCCGGGATGTCCGCGGCGGAGGTGCCGTACGTCGACGCGATGAAGAACGCAAACATCGAGGGCGCCTTCCTGGACCTGCTCAACAAGGTCGAAGGCGGAGTGAACATTGAGGAGCAATGGCACGAGATGGCGGGCTACCTGAACGGTCATCCGGAGAAGATCGGCGAGTTCGGCGAGGCGCTCGCGGATGCCGAGTTCCCGGAGCAGGCCAAGGCGGTCAGCTACCTGGTACTGAACAAGACCGTTCACCCGCAGGCGCGCGACGCGCTCCTCTCGCTGCGCGGCAATCAGCAGCTCACCGTCGGCGACCGGACCCGCGCCTCCCTGGCGCTGGTCACCCGTAAGGACGTCGGCATTGAGTTGGCGCGGAGCTTCAAGCGCGACGCGCTGGAGGCCGTAACGGGGAGCGCTGAGGACGACTTCGCAGCCCGCAGCTCGCTCCTGCACCTGGCCATCCTGGCCAACACCCACAAGGGCGACGCGGAGGTTGGGGCGCTGGCGCGCGAGACGGTGCGGGGCCAGCTGAAGGCGGCGGGGCACGACACGTACCTGCTCAGCCCTGCGCTGGGGGCCGCCGGCAATCTGGGTGACTTGGAGCTGATGTCGACACTCGAAGGCTACACGCGGCACCCCGACTATCGGGTGCGCGTCCTGGTGCCGAAGGCGCTGCGCGGCTACGCGTATGCGCAGACGGAGGGCGTGTTTGTCGACTGGCTTGCGCGCGAAACACACCCGGATGTCAAAGAGGAGATCTTCGACATTCTGTATCACCAGCTGGCGACCGCTCAGCGGAAGGCGGGGCCCGGAGTGGTTCGCGAGGCCATCCGGCACCTCAAGATGAAGCCGCTGGCGCTGGCGCGTCAGTCCATCGTGCACCTGATTGGGCCGGTCAAGGACGCGTACCCTGAGGCGAAGCTGGCGCTCATCGAACAGGTGCCGGAGGAGTTCCGCAGCCGGTCCGGCATCTTCAATCAGATTGGCAACTACCTCGCTCCGCAGGAGCTGGAGCTGGCCCTCTCGCGCATGCCGGAGTTCGCGCACCAGTACGGGGCGGCGCAGCAGCGGCAGGTGGCGCAGTCGGTGTCGGAGCTCGAGCGAAGTCTCCCCAAAGTACGTCCCTTGGAGGTGCCATGACTCAGGCACTGGCGCGAACCCTCGCTGCGCTCGCTGCGTTGGCCTTGTGTGCGTGTCCCCCGGCGAGCATGACCGGGGAAGACGCGGGAGGGTTTGAGGAGCAGCCCGTCGAGTTCGAGGGCGAGTCGAGCGGCTCGCCGCCGGACTTCGCGGGAGACATCATCGACGCGGGTAACCGGTCTGTTATCGACGCCGGCACTGCGGTGGTCGACGCGCGGTGCTGCAACCTCAGCTTCCGCATCGACGTCGGTGACGAGCCCGCAGGCGCAGCGGCGAGGTTGGTCGGCTCCGTGGCTCCGCTGTCTCCCTCGCTCGCGCTGACCAAGGTGGACGGCGGCTACGCAGCGAACGCGTGCTTCCCGATGGTCAGCTCCTCCTATTACGTCTACGAGTTCGAGTGGACGTCGAGCGACGCGGACGCCGGAGGCCTCAGTCTGGGAGATGGTGGGTATCTGATCACCACCCATCGCCACAGCACATACGAGACCTCGTACCCTGCCAACGATGGCAGCCAACGAAACTACATTCCCTCGGTGACGAACTGCGCCGAACTGGATGCCGGGATGGGGCCGTAGCCCGCCTGCATCAGCTGCCGCGCGCGGCTGTCAGCCCGTCTGATCGCGCGTTCTTCCGCGCAGCCGTGGTGCGGCTGGGGGACGTGGATGCGGCGGCGTTGGAGGCGGCGGAGGTGACGCTCCGGGCCTGCGAGGTGAAGCCCGGTGACGTGCTCCTTGCGCCCGGAGAGTCGCCAGACCTGGTCGGCCTGGTTCGCGAGGGCGCGCTTCGGGAGCTCTACGTCCTTCCGGATGGCACGGAGCGCACGCGCGCCTTCTGTACGCCGGGGGAGTTCTTCGGCTCTCTTTCGGAGGCCATCGCCGGGCGCGCTTCGCGCAGCTTCATTCAGGCGGAGTCGCGCGCGCGGCTGGTCTGGTGGCGGTGGACGGAGACAGCGAAGCTCGAGGAGCGCTTCCCGGCCTGGCGCGGGGTCGTGCGACGCGCGCTCGAAGAGCTGTTCCTCAAGAAGTCGGAGCGGGAGTACGAGCTCCTGGCCCTGGACGCGCTCGAGCGCTACCGCGCCCTGCGTGCGCGTTCGCCCAAGCTGGAGGCGCTCGTTCCGCAGCGGTTGATTGCGTCGTATCTGGGGATTACCCCGGTTCACCTGAGCCGGATCCGCCGCCGGCTGCGTCCGCGGCAGGCGTGAACCCAGGTTAACGCGGACGGGCAGGGCGCCGCGGCACAGTGCCGCGCATGAACCGATCCCTCGCCGTCCTCTTGCTGCTATCCACGCTGCCCGCCTGCGGCGCAGCCCACCTCACCCTCAAAGAGAGGTTCCCCTTGCCTCCCCTTCGATACGCGCTGGCCGCGCGCGAACCTCGCGTCCACCGCGCTGTCCTCGGCGTCGCGCTCTCCGTTCACGACTCGGATCCCTCCGGTGCGAAGCCCGCCATCGTTTGCCTCCACGCGGGTGGCCATGGAGGAGGGGACTTCAACGCCTTTGAAGACGCGTTCGCGGATCGCTACCGGATCATCACGGTGGATTGGCCGGGGCAGGGTGCATCCGGTGAAGACACGCAGCCCGCAAGCGCGCCGCGCTACGCCGCGCTCTTCACTGCGCTGGCGGATGACCTGAAACTTGGGTCCTTCGTCATCCTCGGAAACTCCATCGGCGGTGCGGTGGCCATCCGCTACGCGGCTGCGCACCCCGAGCGGGTACGCGGGCTCATCCTCTCCAACCCGGGCGGCCTGGATCCAGGAGGGTTCATCCCAAGCCTGTACATCCGGTATCTCGAGGGCCACTTTCGCGGCGGCGCGGAAGGGAAGCGCGGCTACCTGGACTGGTTCGCCGGCTACTACGAGGGGATTCTCTCCACGCCCGTCGCGGAGCCCAGACGCCGGGCGATTGTCGCCGCCGGCTATGAGACCGCGGCCGTCCTCGAACAGGCCTGGGCCAGCTTTCGCGCGCCGGAGGCGGACATCCGCGAGCTGGTGCCCCAGGTGCACGCGCCCGTGCTGGTGGCCTGGGCGAAGGACGACGGCATCATCCGCTGGTCTCGCAACAAGGACGCCATCGCCCGCTTCCCCAACGCGAAGGTCGTGCAGCTCCCGGGCGGTCACAGCCCGTTCCTGGAAGCCCCGGCGGAGTTCAACGCGACGGCCGGCCCGTTCCTCGAGGGCCTTGCGCGCTAGTGCTTTGCGGCCTGTTCCGCCGCGGCGTCGGTGAGCTTCCAGTAGACGAAAAGCGACATCGGCTCCCGGCTCATTCGCCGTCGAAGCGTCTGCTTGAGCGCGCGCGCTTCGGCGGCGTTGCCCAGCGCCTCTTCCACCAGTGAGAGCTGATAGACGCAGTAGAGATCCTCCGGCTTGGGCTCCAGTCCGAAGGTCCACTCGGGCACGCCCGGCAGCACGCAGCCCTTGAGCTCCGCACGGGCGCTGTTCAGGTCCTTCTTCGCGACGTGCAGCATCCCGCGCGCGAGGTGCAGGTCGGTTTGCGCCGAGGCCAGCCCGCTGGCATTGGCCACCTCCGCCTCCAGCGCGAGCACCGTCTTCTCGGCGGCAGGGATGCGCTGCGCCTTCGCTTCGGCCAGCGCGCGGCGCACCAGCGCGCGGCGCTTCAGCGTGCCGGCGGAGTTGCGCGTCAGAGGCAGCGCCTTCATGCGCTCCAGCGCCTTGTTGGCAGCGGCGATGGCCTCTTGAGGCTGATTCGCCTCGTTGAGCAAAGCGGATTCCCCCAGCAGCTGCGCGACGTGCGCCTGGATGCCGGCGGCGCTGGCGCGTTTTCCGTACTCCCGCACCGTGGCGATGGCCCGGGCGGGTTCGCCGGCTGCGAGCTGGGCCCAGGCGGCATACAGCTCCAGGTCCGGCGTGATGTCGGGGTTGTCGCAACCCTCCACAGCCTTCGCGAGCACCTCGTGTCCCTTCTGCCACTCACCGTGAAAGAAGTGGGCGGACGCGATGCCGTACCAGGCGATGTAGAACTGCGGCGAGAGGGCAACGGCCTTGCGGAAGGCCTCCTCGGCTTTTTCCAGCTGGCCGGCCGCAAGGTTGGCCTCGCCGATGGAGTCCAGAGGGTTCGGCTCCGTCGGGGCGAGCTCCGCGCAGCGCCGGAAGGACACCACCGCGCCGCGAAAGTCCTCCGCCATCCCCAGCGCGTAGCCGAGCGAATTGTAGGAGGCGCAGTTGCGCACCAGAGAGAGCGCCTGCCCGAAGGCCTCCGCCGCAGGCCGCCAGCGCCGCTGGTCGTACTCGATGTGACCGAGCTCAAAAGGGACCCGCCACTCGCCCGGGGCCAGCTTGCCCACCTGTCGGAACAGCTCCGCCGCGCGCTCCGGCTTGTCCTGCTTTCGCGCGGTGAGGGCCTCGATGAAGACGCGCTCCGCCTCCGGGAGCGACCGCGACAGGCTCATCGCCTGCTGCAGACTGCGCAGCCCTTCGGGGCCGGGCACGTGGTAGCCAAGGTAAGCGTGCGCGAGCGCGAACTCGGGGTCCGTTGCCACCGCTCGGCGCAGCAGGTCCAGCGCCTTGCTGCCGCGCGAGTTCTCCAGCAGCTCGCGCGCCTGCTCGAAGTCCGCGCGCGCCGCCGGAGAGTGCGTGGTGAAGGGGAGCTCCCCGCTGCCAGCGTGGGCTGTGACGGCGCAGCAGACAACGCAGGCAAACGCTCGCAGCTGCATCGCGTACCTCGAGGTGCCTTCAGGCCCGTCCCGCGGCGGAGAGAATAGGACTTTGGGGCAGGGCGCTGAATGTGGGCGCCCGGCGCCTTCGTCGCTTACTGACCAGGAGGGTGTTCGCTGCGCCACCGGCGGACCTGGTCGGCGCTCGAGTCGGAGCTGGTCAACGCTACTGAGTGAAGCAGCGGCCGAAGAAGGAGCGGCAGGCGTCACCAGCGCCCGGCATGCAGAACGCGTTCGAGCCTTGATAGATGGCGTCGGTGGGGCCGATGAGGTCCGCGTAGGCGGGAGAAAAGAGGGAGCACAGGACGCGGTGCGCGTGGCCTTGTGCGACGCCGGTGTATGCGGATCCGCTCCACATCCTGCAGGTGCCGGAAGGCGTCCCGTCCGGGATGCACATGGTTCCGTCCGTGCCCAGGAACCCCGCCGCGGCGCCGAGCGAGGTCGACAGGTAGTTGCTCCCGAAGACGGTGAAGTAGACGGGGTGCGAGTGCCCATCTGCCGCGGGGAGGGTTTCGCACTGCCCCCACCAGCGCCGGCAGGTGCCTGACGCTCCGTCGGGAACGCAGACTTTGCCGTTGGAGCTCATCAGCGCGTCGCTCGGCCCAGACGGGTTGGCGAAGCCGTCGTCGAAGACCTTGCACACCACCTTGTGTGAGCAGTCGATCTCGTCGATTCGTCCATCGCAGTTGTCGTCAACGCCGTTGCAAATCTCCGGTTTTCCGCAGGCATTCCAGACAGGTTTGTATCGTCTCACCCCGTCCGCGCTCGGCTTTGTCACCACCACCAGATTGCGGTCGCCGATGCGTTGCCATGAGGGCATGTCTTCCCCGCAGCCTCCCTCGGGATCCCAGGCGATTGGGTTCCTTGAGAAGTACTCCCAGGTGATCAAATCCCGCGAGCGGGCGAGGCCCCACCCGTCGCGCGCAGGGCCGCAGTGGGCGGATCCAGCAAGGCCCTCCAGCACCATGTAGTACCAGCCACCCTCCTCGAGGATGTCCCCGCGCCCGGGACCCCGCTCGAGGAAGAGCTGCGCGGGATCCGCCGTCAAGACCGGCGGCCCGTGCTTCGTCAGCGCTGTCAGCTGCGGGCCAGATGCGAAGCCACGCCCGAAACATCCTCGCGTGTCGACGCCGGTGAACCCGTGATAAAAAACATAAAATTGATTGTTGAACCAATGGAGTGAAGGGGTGCCGATGCCGGCGGCCTCCCAGCCGTCCGCGTGCTGCAGGACGGGTCCCAGCTTGGTCCAGCTGATGCCGTCGCTGCTCCACGCCGCTGAGACGGCCTGCGGGCGCGAGCCGTCCGGGAGGCCCTCGTAGACCATCCAGAGCTTGCCGTCGTGAGCGATCACGCTGGGCGCGTACAGGCTCAGGGCGTCGGATGCACCAGGCGCACCCAGGCGCAACACGGGCTGGTTGCCGTTGTGCGTTGTGAACCGATCACCGTCGGTGCTGGTGGCCACGGAGATCTGCAGAACGGCGGGCCCCGCGGTGAACGACCGGTAGTACATGAAGTACGTATCGCCGAGTCGGCCTGTCGCCGTCTCAACGTGGCCCCGCAGCTCCGGAGGAGGCGAGAAGCGCTCATCCACGACGTAGTGCGCCCGGCCCGCCCAGACGTCGGCGAGCGTCGGCTGACCCGCGTCTGGTGCGGTCTGTCCGGCATCGCCGACAGTCGACCCGGCGTCGGTCCTGCCGATCGTCCCTGCGTCGCCGGCGTCGCCCGACGGACCTCCGTCCTGCGCCACTCCGGGCGTCTCGGAGACACAGCCGCCGATCACGCCCAGCAGGGCCAGCAGCGCCCAGAGTCGAGGTCCTGTCGAGTTATCCACGTCACCGCCTATACCGGCCGTTGCATGACCGGTCAAACGTACCTGCTGATTACAGCGCGAACTCGTACGTGAGGCCCAGCAGGGGCCGGAGCAGGTGGATCTGCTGCAGACCCTGGCTGACGCTGATTCCGAGGGCCGCCTCCAGGACAAGCTTGGGCACGATCTCAAAGCGCGCCCCAGGGATGACCTCCAGCAGGTGCTGGTTGTCGTCCCACACCGGGGTGATCTGCCGCTGGAAGAAAGAGCGCCCGACGAGCTCAAGGCTGAGAAGCAGCCTGGGCGTCACGTTGACGGTCGCGGCCACGTCGTAGCGGACGGCCTCCGGCACGTCGAAGTCGGGCTGGGCGCCGCGGTCGCGGGTGCCGTGGTGGATGAGCCCCACGTTGAACATCAGCCGGAAGTTGCGCGAGGGCCGCAGCTCTCCGATGAGCGTCCCCTCGACGTCGAGCGTACCGTCGGAGAGGGTGGGGGGCAGGACGTCAATGCCGCCCGGTCCGGTGGGAAGCGTCACGCGGGCGAAGACGCCGAGCGCGCCGCGCTGACCTTCGAGGAAGGTCCACTGAACCCCAATCGGGATGTCGCCGAAATAGACCCGTGCGCCGCTGAAGCCGGGAGCGAACTCCGCCAGCCCTTCGATCTGCGCGTCCAGCTCCAGGTTGTCGATGATTCCCCAGCGGGCGTGCGCCGCAAGCTGGTGGTAAGGCGACGCGCTGAGTCGACTGCCCAGACCTGTTCCGAGGATGAACCCCTGGTAACGGAGGCCGAGCTCAACGCTGCCGCCAGGTGTGGTCTCCGCGGTGCGCGTGACCATCGCCCGAAATGGCCGTGCCTCCGCCAGGCCTGAAGCCGCCATCGCGGCGACACAGGCCAACCAGAGTGAACGGGTGCGTTCCGACTTGCGCTTCATGTCTACCCCTCAGGCGACCCTGGGTCCGGTCGCGGCCCGCCCAAGGTTGCCCCGGAGGGGCGGTCTGGCAAGTCTGATTCGCGCTTCGAAGGGCTGGAGCCTTACGCGAGCTGCGGCATCCCCGCGCCCTTGGCGGCCGGCGCTTCAAACGCGTCGCCGGGCGCGACCGGAGCGGCCTGGGCAGCCTGCGCGGCGCCGAAGATGGCGTCGAGCTGAGCGAAGCGGGCTTCCTGCTCCGCCGTCGGAAGGCCCACGATGCCTTCCAGCAGGCCCAGCGCCTTCGCCTGCAAATCGGGGGGAAGCGCTTCGACTGCCTCCCACAACTGAAACATGGGCTCCATCGCCTTCTCAAAATCGTCGGCCGGCGGCTGGGCGACCGGCTTGAAACTGGCGGGAGAGGCGGCAGCGTTGATGGCGGTCATGGTCGACTCCTGAGGGCGGTTTGCAGAGACGCTTTCCCGGTTCTCCGCATTCCGTCCGTCCAGTTGCAGGCCTCTTTTGTAAGAGGAGAATACAGCGCCGCGCTATGCGTACCGTCGAGCGATCTCCCTCACGCGCGCGATGATGGCTCTCCTGAGCGCCGGGGGTTCGATGACTTCGACTGCGGGAGCGAGCTGAAGCAGCTGAGTTGTTGCATCCTCGAGGCTCTCGACGGGAACCCGGAGCCGCAGCGGTTCTGCTGCAACTGTCTTCGGTGCTTGCTCATCCACAGCGCGGGCGACGGCCGTGCTCAGCCTTCGCAGCGCCTTCACCCCAGCAGGCGCGGCGAGGACGACGGCGTGCGCCCGGTACAGCTCCGCCTCGAAGCGCCGGGTGGACTCCGTCCAGTAGGCGCCGAGGTCGAACTTCGCCGGGCGCGCCGCCTTCTCCTGGCGCAGGGCGGCGGACTGAACGTTTGAGATCCGGTACGTGCGCGGCTTCCCGTCTGCGGCCGCCACCAGGTACCAATCGCCCGCTTTAAGCACCAACCCCAGCGGGTTGACCACGCGCTTGGCGTTGCTGCGCCAGCTCTCGTACTGGAGCAGGAGCTGTTTGCCCTCCCACACCGCCGCGGTCACGGTAGGCAGGTGAGGCACCGGCGCGGCGTCGCGGTACCAGCCGAGGGGATCCAGGTGGAAGCGGGAGAGGAGGCGGTGGGCGTCTTCACGCTGCGGTGCGGGCAGGGCCGCGAGGAGCTTCAGCTGCGCATCGCTGACCTGCTGACCCAGGCCCAGCTGCGCCGCGGGACCGGCGAGCCCGCTCAGGAACACGGCCTGCGCTTCGGAGGACGTGAAGCCGGTCAGCGTCGTCTTCCAGCCCTCCATCAGCTGAAACCCGCCCGCGCGGCCGCGCTCGGCGTAGATGGGCACCCCGGCCGCGGTGAGCTGATCCACGTCGCGGTAGAGCGTCCTTTCTGAGACCTCGAGGTGCGCGGAGAGCTCCCGGGCCGTCATCCGGCCGCGGGTCTGAAGCAGCATCTGTAAGGTCAACAGCCGGCTGGAGCGCATCGGCCGTCAAGGCTCACCCTCCTTCACGCGCGAGTCCAGTCCATCACCCAGCTCTCCTCCCACGTCTTGCCGCCATCGCGGGAGGCGGCCTGGTACCAACGGCAAGACTTGGGGGTGATGCGATCCCACACGCCGCGGACCTTGATGGGCGTCTCCCCATCCATCTCGTCCGCCTCGAAGATGCCGGCGCCGTTCCGGAAGTTGCCCAGGAGCCCCGGAGGCGCAAGCACTCCGGACTTGCCGTTCACCCAGAAGTCGGACCACACGCGCTTCGTGACGTCGAGCAGGCGGATGCCAATGCCGCTGAAGTCCCTCGCGGGGATTCGGAGCTCTTCGATGCTCCCCACCCCCGCCAGCACGGTCCAGCAGGTGGCTTCGCCCTTGAACTCCTCCCACTGCCCCGGCGCCTTGAGCCGCCGGTTCTTGATGCGCCACTCCCCCGCGAGGAAGTTGAAGTCGCCGGGTTTTCCTTCGACCTGTGGTGCGGCCGGAGCAGCGGGGGGCGCCGCGCTCGCCGGGCCCACCGCGAGACCAGCGGCGAGCTTCAGCAACGTGCGGCGCAGCTCATCAGGATCCTTCGACATGTGCCCTCCTGGGCGTTGGGAGACCAGGAGGGTAGGGCGATAAACCTGCCACCGAGTGGCAGGTATTTATCGGCCGTCAATAACCCGGCCGACCTCCCCCGCTCGCCTCGAGGGGGAACCGGCCCTGGCCGGCCATTTCGTCGGAGGAACAGTTCTTCTCAGTCGGGCGCCTCCCCCGCTCGCCTCGAGCGTTGCGCCGTCAGGCGCATCGTCGAGACGTGGCGCAAACCCACGCACGGCACTTGGCCGGTTTGTTTCGAGCAGAGCGAAGCGGCCCATGAGCCAAGCTTCGGGAGGCACTGCCGACGTCTCGACTATGCGCCTGACGGCGCAACGCTCGACGCGAGCGGGGCAACCCCGAGATGTGGCAGACCCTGATGAGCTGTTCTCTGGGGGCGGCAAGCGGAGAGTCTTATCCCCCGTGCGCGTCGATCCACGCCTGCGTGGCGCGGATTCGCCAGCGGACGTGGGACTTCTGAAACGCGGCGAGCGCCTCCGCCGCGAGGGCGCGGGCGTCGATCGGGGCCTTGCTCAGCGTCCCTTGCGCGAGCGCCAGTTTCACCAGTCCCTGTTCGAGCGGGCGGCCGCCGTCCCGCAGCAGCGCTCGCGCGCGGGTCAGCGTCTGCATCGCCGCCGGCGGGTTCAGCCGCAGCTGCGCCAGGCCCACGCCCGCAAGAGAGAGCGCGCGTTCGCCGGTGCTGGCCTGGATCCTCTCGCGCAGCTCCAGGCTGCGCTGGAACAGCTGGAGCGCCTTCCTCGCCTGACCGCGCTCCAGGGCCAGCTCCGCCAGGGCGTCCAGGCACCGCGCGAGCAGCGCGCTGTCCGGCGAGGGAGATCGCCCCGCGGCGCCGAGGGCCTCCTGTAAGTGGCTCTCCGCGGCGTCCCAGTCCCGGCGGCGCCACTCGGCCTCTCCCAGGTTCAGCAGCGCGCTCGCGGCCAGCGTCCCTTCGCGTCCGGTCAGCTCCAGCGCTTGGCGCCCATAGGCCAGCGCCTTGTCGAGCTGCTCCGAGTCCGTCATCAGGCGCGTGAGGTGGCCGAGCGCGGCGAGGGTGTCCGCGTGCTGCGCTCCCAGCGTCTGCTCGCGGATGACGTGGCCCGCCTTGAGGGCCGCCTCGGCCTCTTCGACGGCGGCCAGCTCCCGCTGCAGCTGGCCTCGCAGGACCAGGAGGTCCGCCACGTCCGGGTCCCGCTCGCGCCCGGCCTTGCGTAGGGCGGCAAGCCCGTCGTCCAGCGCCTCCAGGACTGCTTGCGGATCTCCGCCGTCCAGAGCCGACATCGCCTGGGCGCGCAGATAGGCGACCCGCAGCTCCAGCGGCTTCTCCAGCCGCTCGAGGAAGGGCTCGGCGAGGAAGAGCCAGCGTTCAGCCTCCGGGGTGCGGTTGAGCCGGCACTCGAGGAGCGCGAGGGCAGTGGCGGCCTGCGCCACCACCTCGTCGTCCGCGGTGGTGATGCCCGCGCTGACCGCCGCAGACAGCGTCTTGCCGCCGTCGCTCGCTCCGCGCGCGGCCAGCGTGCTGCCCAGCCGGTAGAGCGCCTCCGCTTCGAGCGGTGGATAGGCGATGCCGCGGGCGGCCTTCAGCGCGGCCTGGGAGACAGCCTCGGCTTCGTCCATCCTCCCGACCGCGGAGAGGATGTGCGCGCGCGCCAGCTGGCCGCGCTCGGCCTGCACGCGCGTCCGGTCCTCGGAGGTCTTCGGCGGCTTCACCCGTGCGCGGAGCCCAAGGACGTCAGAGCACTGCTGCAGGTCCCCGAGCGCGTACGCGGCCTGACGCGCCTGGCCCACCAGCGCGGCGTCGGCCGAGGCGAACACGTTTGCCAGCGCCTCCAGTTCCTGCCGGCGGCGATCCAGGCACTCCATCCGCAGCGACAGGACCTCATCAGACTGCGTCCCCTTGTCGCGGGTGGCTTCACAAGCGTCACGCTTCACCGTGCTCCACTGCCCGGCGTACTGCTGCAGGTGCGCCTTGATGCGGGCGACCGCGTCCGCCGCCGCGGGAGCGCCCGTCCTGAGGAAGGCCGCCTCCATCGCTGCGGCCTTGGCGGGGTTCCAGGTCGCTTCGATCTCCCGTCCTGCCTGCGCACACTGCTGCTGTGCCTGCGGCGAGAGGGAGCGCGTCAGTGCGATGGCGACGAGGACGGCGGCCACCACGCCGCCGCCCATCAGCCGCCGCCAGCGGCGCTGCGCGGGATCTTGCGCCATCGCCGTGAGGAGGTCCCGCATCGTGGCAAAGCGCTTGGTTGGATCTTCGGAGATCGCCCGGATCACCAGGCGGTGCGCCCAGGCAGGAACGCGCGTCCCCGCCGGTGGCGGCGGCGGGGCCCACAGGTTCTTTCGGATGGCGGCGGAGCTGAACGGCCTCGCGCCGTAGAGCGCTTCGTACAGCGCCACGCCGAAGCTGAACTGGTCCATCCGGGGATCGCCGGGTTTTCCGGCGTGCTGCTCGGGCGCCATGTATGCAGGCGTACCCGCGGCACCCCCGGCGGTCGCCGGGCCGCTCAATGCGGTGGCGATCCCGAAGTCCGTCACGCAGATGCGGCCGTCTTCGCCCATCAGGACATTGGCCGGCTTGAAGTCCCGGTGGACCAGCCCGGCGGCGTGCGCCGCGGCCAGTCCTTCCCCGGCGGCCTGGAAGACGGTCCAGACCTCCTTCCAGCTTCGCCGCTGCTTGCGCATCCACTCTCGCGCGGTGCGGCCCTTGACCCACTCCATCGCCACGAAGACGCGCCGGGCGCCGAAGGTCCCGACGTCGTGAACGGCCACCACGTTGGGATGGGACAGGCGCGCCATCGCCTGCGCTTCGCTGAGCAGGCCCTTCTGGCCGTGGCTGGTGCCGAACTGCACGCGCAGGAGCTTCAGCGCGAGCCGCCGGTCCAGCTCTGGATCGTAGGCGGTGTAGACCACGCCCATCGCGCCGGTTCCCAGCGGGCCCAGGACCACGTAGCGGCCGATGTTGGTCCCGCGCGCGAGGACCGAGTCGTCCACCGCCGGCGTCGCGGGCGGCAGCTCCATCCCGGTCGCCTCGCCCGCGGCGGGGTCCGGCGGTCTCAGCCGGACGCGCTCCGCCTGGCACTCGGCGCAGACGTCGATGTGCGCCTGCTCCGTGAGGGCCAGCCCATCGTCAGCGAGGCGCAGGCGCTCCGGCGGCAGGTGCCCGTCACCCATTCCCGCCGGAGACTACGCGGTTCCTCCTCGGGGGCCCATGTCGGGGCGGGCGGAGCAGGCGGCTTGAACGGGCGACCGCTGCGGCACCTGGAGGGTGATGAGCGTCTCGAAGCGCCGGCCCTCGTAGCGCTCGGCGAGCGCCCACGCCGCTTCGATGGTGGGGAGGTTCTTTCCGGGCTGCCTCCAGTCCGAGGAGCCGGGGGCGCGGGCATAAACGACGTACGACGTCACACCGTGGCGGGTCGTCATGGGCGAGCAGCCTAGAAGTTGGGTCTGACGCCGCCAGTGGGTGGGTGCAGGTGTGTAGGCATCTGTGTTGCGGCTCAAACAAAAGCCAATCGCAAAAGCTGTAAAAAACATCGTCTGCATTTGTCGCAGCGTGCCTTACCCGCTCCGGAGGCGTCAGATCGGCTTTGTAGCGTTCCGCGCATGCCAACCACGACACAGACGTTTTGGCTCAAGCGGCGTGTCAGTGATTCGAATTCGCCGTTCAGGTTCTTCGGCGAACCGTATTCCAACCGTGAGACCGCGCAGGCTGCCGCGGAGTGCCTGCAGGGGTTGGGATACGAAGTGCTGGTCATCCGTTCGGAGACCAGCCGCTCTTCCTCCGGCAGCGTGGTGCGGGAGGCGCTGCTGGATCAGCACCTGCCCGGACTTCAGTGCCGCTAAGGGGGTAGATGCGGACCTGCGTGAGGAGCGCGACCCCGGGGCGCTGACCAGGCTCCGGGGGCTTGGCCCGGGAGCCGGGTTTGCACAACGGCGCGTTGATTCGCATGGCCACCTCGCTCCTCACCGACACGCGTCCCACCCAGCAGCGGGTGCGCCCTGAGTCGCCGGACACCTACCGGCGTTGCCTCGGCGCGCTGACCTCCGTCATCACGGTGCTGGATGATCTGCCGACTGTCGCCGCGATGGGGCCGGAGGTGCTCCGCGCGCTGGGCGAGAACCTGGGCTGGGACGTCGGGGTGATGTCCATCGTCGACCCGGACAGCGGTGAGGTGCTCTGCAACGCCGCCTGGTTCCGCTCGGAGACGAAGGACGGCTCCGCGGAGTGGACCTCCGCGCCGGAGCCGGGAGGGCAGTCAACCCGCGCGGCGCTGGCGGCGCGCTGCGGAATGACAGAGACGGTGGCGTTCCCCATCCTGGAGAACGGCGCGATGGGGCTCATCGAGCTCTTCCGCCGGCCGACGGAGATGTCGTCCCGCGAGGAGCGCAGGCTGGTGGCGTCCGCCGGCGCGCTGGTGGGCCAGTTCCTCGCCCGCAACCGGTCACAGCTGGAGGTGCGCGAGGCGCAGCGGGAGCTCGAGAAGCGCGTGCGCGAGCGCACCAGTGAGCTGCTGCAGGCAAACCAGGCCTTGAGCCACGAGATTGCCGAGCGCAAGCGCGCGCAGAATCAGCTCCTGCAGGCGGACCGGATGGTCTCCATCGGGATTCTGGCGGCGGGCGTGGCGCATGAAATCAACAATCCGCTCGCGTACATCACGGCCAACCTCCGCTACGGGATGGATGAGCTCAGGCTCAAGGCCGGGGACCTCACCGAGGATGGTGGCACCGAGGTGAGCGTCGCGCTGCAGGAGGCGGAGCAGGGCGCGGATCGCGTCCGCCGCATCGTGCGCGACCTGAAGCTGTTCTCCCGCGTGGCCGAGGACGCGCCGGAGATCTTCGACATCCGCCGTTGCCTCGAGTCCTCCCTGAACATGGCCGCGAGCGAGATCCGTCACCGCGCTCAGCTGGAGAAGTCATTCGACGAGGTCCCGCTGGTGGCCGCGGATGAGTCGCGGCTCGGGCAGGTGTTCTTGAACCTGCTCATCAACGCCGCGCAGGCCATCCCGCCTGCGCAGGTGCACGCGAACCTCGTCCGCGTCGCCACCTACACGGACGCCAAGGGCCGCGCCGTCGTCGAGGTGCGCGACTCCGGTTCCGGCATTCCGCCTGAGAACCTGGCGCGGATCTTCGACCCGTTCTTCACCACCAAGCCCCTGGGCGTCGGCACCGGGTTGGGCCTGTCCATCTGCCACGGCATCGTGTCTTCGCTTGGCGGAGAGATCGACGTGGAGAGCGAAGTGGGGAAGGGCACCGTGTTTCGCGTGTGCCTCCCACCCGCGCAGCCCCGCTGAATTCTGGTGCTCTGTCCGGGCCTGGCGTAGAGCCGCCGGATGGACGCCGCCCGATTCGCAGCGCTGAAGCAGCAGGTGGAGGCCGTCGTCAGGCCCGCGCCTGCGCTGTTGACGTATTACCTGTTGACCGCCCTCCTGACCTGCGCGGCGTTCCCGGTCAGCGCGCTGGTCTTGTACTTCCGCTACCACACGCTCCACTTCCGCTTCGACGACGAGGGCGTGTCGATGGGGTACGGCATCTTCTTCCGCCAGGAGATGCACCTCACCTTCGCGCGGATGCAGGACATTCACCTCTCGCAGAACCTCGTCCAGCGCTGGCTGGGGATTGGCACCGTGACCATCCAAACCGCCGGCTCCGGTTCGGGCGGGGACCTCCGGATTGAAGGGGTGCGGCAGTTCGAAGTGATCCGCGACTACCTCTACGCGCGGATGCGCGGCGTCCGGCCGGAGCTGAGCGGGACGAAAGGGCCGGTGGGGACGGGGAAGCTGCTGGAGCAGATCCGGGATGAGCTGCGCGCCGCGGCGAAGGCGCTCGGAGGGGGCGAGCGGTGATCTCCGGCCTCACGAAGGTCCTCTTGCCCGTTATCGGCCCGCTGCTGCGCCTGCGTACGGATCCACCGCACCTGCCGGAAGGGTCGTCCGCAGTGCGCACGCTCAAGCCCTCGGCGCGGTACCTCTCCTATCGCTATCTCGGCGTCCTGGCGCTGGCCGTCCCCGCGCTGGCTGGAGCGCTCGGCGGCGCGGCGGCGCTCCTGGTAGAGCTGGGTCGCTGGGGCGTGCCGCTGGTGTTGCTGGTTGCCGGGGTCCCCCTGTTCATCACCGCCGTCGCGCTCGTCGCCACGCGGATGGACTGGGAGCTGCGGCACTACCTCATCGGCGACCGGTCCCTGCGCGTGCGGCAGGGCGCGTTCGTGCAGCAGGAGGTGACGCTCAGCTTCGCGAACGTGCAGAACGTGGAGGTGACCCAGGGACCGCTCGAGCGCCTGTTCGGCTTCAAGAACGTCCGCGTCACCACCGCCGGCGGTGCGGCGATCACCAAGGAAGCGCAGCACACGTTCCACGGCGCCAACCTCGTCGGCCTCGCCAACGCGGAGGCCATCCGGGACCTGATGCTCTCCACGCTGCGCAAACAGCGCGACTCCGGGCTGGGAGATCCGGACGACGCCAAGACAGCGCCTCCGAGCGAGGAGGCGCTGCTCAGTGAGGTGCTCGACGCCGCGCGGGAGCTGAGGACTGCCGCGGAGAGACGCGGGTGAGCTCCCGCTGCGACGAACTCGCTCGTATCGCGGCTGCCCCCTCCCGTTCGCGTCGTCGGGTCTGCCACCCCGTTCGCGTCGAGCGTTGCGCCGTCAGGCGCATAGTCGAGACGTCGGCCTCAAGATCCCGGACATCTCTTCCTGCTCGTCAGGGGATCGGAGGAATGATCTAAGCCGCTGAATGACAAGGACATCGCAGCCTCTGACTTCTCCCGGTAGCCTCATTGGCGAGTTCGAAGGTGCAAAACTGGGTGATGTCCGTCGCTCGAAGCGGCTGCTTCAGATTGTCGAGCGCTTGGCGGCTGCGCCGGAGAAGAGCCTACCGAACCTCATCCCCGACAACGGCGAATTGGAAGCGATGTACTCGTTCCTCTCGAACGAGGCGGTCGTGTGGCCGGAACTAATGGCCCCGCACCAGAGCGCAACCGTTGCGAGATGCCTGGCTGCGAAGGTCGTCCGGATCCTCCATGACACAACGGATTTCGTCTTCCCAGGCGATCGCATTGGACTGGGGAAGGTGATGCAGCAGACCAAGGGCTTCTTCGCGCACTGCTCCTTGGCCGTGGGTAGCGACCCGGCGAACACGCCGTTGGGCCTGCTCGGCATGCTTCCGTACGTCCGAACGCGAGACCGGGGAACCAAATCGAAGAACGAATGGAAGAACGAAGCGCGGGAACGCCCGCGCTCCGAGAAGGAGTCTGCCCGCTGGGAGCGTCAGGCAGCTTTGACGCACGCACTGCTGCCGGACGACGTCAAGGCCATCCACGTGATGGACCAAGAGGGCGATGACTTCGCCATCTTCGACGAGTTAACCCAAGCTGGAATACCGTTCGTCATCAGGATCAGCAGCAACCGCCAGGTGAACGGCAACCTGAGCGGCTCCCTCCAGTCCGAACTCGATACCTTGGGCGGGGAGTTCTTCCGGGATGTACGAGTATCCGCGCGGAGTCCCGCGCAGGCGGCCGGGCGCGGGGCCAAGATTCATCCTGCACGCGCCGAACGAGTCGCCGGGCTCCGTATTCGGTGGGGTGAACTTGAGCTAGGCAAGCCACAGCACTCTCAGGCGCAGAGCCGAGCGCTTCGCTTGGGAGTTGTTCAAGTATTCGAGGTCGATCCGCCGCCCGGCGAAGCGCGCATAGAGTGGACCCTAATTACCTCGGAACTCTTGCTCAGTGCCGAACACGCTGCCGCCATCGTCGACCACTACCGCGCGCGATGGGTCATCGAGGAGTACTTCAAAGCCCTGAAAACCGGCTGCGCTATCCAAGAGCGACAACTCACGACCTACGATGCGCTGGTCCGCTTCCTGGCGACCTGCGCGCCGATCGCTTGGCACCTGCTCCTGCTGCGCAGCCTCGGGCGAGGAAAGGACTCTCCGCCGGCGACCGTCATCTTCCCGCGCGAGCAGCTGATCCGAATTGGACTTCTGCTTAAGGACAAATGTGGGCGCGAGCTTTGCGCACAACCGACAGTACGCGACGCGATGCTGGCCATAGCGAAGCTCGGCGGACACATCGTGAACAACGGAGAACCGGGATGGATCGTCTTGGCTCGCGGCTACCAGGAACTCCTCGCCGCTGAGCGAGCATGGCGGGCGCTTTCGCGGCTGAAACGATGTCCGGAATCTTGAGCGTCGGCAGTGCTTCCGAAGCTTGGCTCATGGGCCGCTTCGCTCTGCTCGAAATAAGCCGGTGAAGTGCCGTGCGTGGGTTTGCGCCACCCGCCACCTCTCGACTATGCGCCTGACGGCGCAACGCTCGAGGCGAGCGGGGGAGGCGCCCGACTGAGGGAGCTGTTCCTCCGACGAGATGGCCGGCCGGGGCCGGTCTCCTCCTCGAGGCGAGCGGGGAGGCGCCCGACTGAGGGAGCTGTTCCTCCGATGAAATGGCCGGCCAGGGCCGGTCTCCTCCTCGAGGCGAACGGGGAGCCGACCGACTGAGAAGCGCCGGTTTCCCTCTCCAGGCGAACGGGGGTGAGCGAGCTCAGCGAAGGAACCGCGCGTTCATGTGAAGGCGCAGCCGTCAAAGCGGGCTATGACCCCCAACCTGGAGGGAGCACTCGATGACGACAGTCGACAAGGGCTTGGCGGTGGTGACCGGGGCATCCGCGGGGCTGGGCGAAGCCTTCGCGCGCGCCCTCTCTCGGCGGGGCCACGAGTTGTTGCTGGTCGCGCGTAGAGAAGACAGGCTGCGCGCGCTCGCAGGAGAGCTCGGCGCGCGCTTCGTGACGGCGGATCTCGGGCAGGAGGAGGGGATGGCGCGCGTCTGGCGCGCGGTCGACGAGCGGGGAAGGCAGCCCATCCTCTTCGTGAACAATGCCGGGTTCGGCGTCAGCGCTCCTTCGACGGAGATCCCCGCGGCGCGCGCGGTGGAGATGCTGCGCTTGAACGTAGAGGCGGTGACCCTGCTCAGCCTGGAGGCATCGCGCCGGATGAAGCAGGCGGGCAGGGGCGGGATCATCAACGTCTCCTCCACCGCTGCGTTCCAGCCCGTGCCTCACATGGCCATCTACGGCGCCACCAAGGGCTACGAGCTGCTCTTCTCCGAGGCGCTCAACGAGGAGTTGCGCGGCACGGGCGTGCGCGTCTTCACGCTCTGCCCGGGCGCCACGCGGACCGAGTTCCAGGCGGTGGCCGGGCTCACCCAGATGCCGCCCGCGCCCTTCCTGGCCACGCCCGAGGACTGTGTCGCGCGCGCGCTTGCCGCGTTCGATGCAGGAGACGACGTGTACATCCACGGCGCACCCAACGCGGCGATGCAGTTCGCCCAGCGCTTCCTGCCGCGGCGCGCGGTGGCCCGGCTCAGTGGCTGGATGATGAAGCAGCCGCCAACAAACTGAGCTCGGCTCAAAGCCGAGCGCTGCGCGGGACGAGCACAGACAGCGCACCGGGCGCGACGCGCAGCTTCGCCGGAGTGCGGCCAATCAGCTCGCCGTCGAGGTTCAGCGGTTGCGGCGGATCCGCCTCCACCGTGACGGACGAGGCGCGCAGGTGCAGCACCTGCTCGTGCTCCAGATGACGGCCGCGGAGCAGCTTGAGCGCCACGCTCGCCAGCCCGGCGAAGCTCCGGACCTGCTGCCAGGTGCGGGGCTCCGAGGAGCGCAACCCCTCTGGCGCCAGCACGGCATAGAGGTCCAGCAAGCGGTCCTGGAGCCCGGCGTCGGGGGCGATGAGCTGCCCGCCGCCCTGAAAGCGGCCATTGCCGACGACGACTTGAAGCACTTCCAGCTCCTGCACGCGCCCTCGCGCGGTGATCCGCACGTGGAATGGCGCCTGACTCCAGGCCTGCGCCAGGGCGGCCAGGGGATACGCGAAGGCGCCCGTCTTCTGCTTGAAGGCGGAGGTCAAGCGCCGGGCGATGTTGGCGGTCAGGCCCAGGCTGGCTGCGTTCAGAAAGCAGCGACGGTCGCAGCGCCCGAGGTCCACGCGCTGCACGTGGCCCGCGGCGATGATCTCGCACGCGGCCCGCAGGTCCCTGGGCGGGATGCCCAGGCTCCGCGCGAAGTCATTCCCCGTCCCCATCGGGATGACCCCCAGCACCGCGTCGCTGCCGGCGAGCTCCTGCACCGCGGCGCTCAGCGTGCCATCGCCTCCGCCGATGAGGATCCTCCGAGCCCCCGCTCGCAGCGCGTCGCGCACCGCGGGGCCCATCAGCGTCGGCTTGAGGATGGGCTTCACGTCGAGGAGCCGCACGCCCTGCTCGGTGAGTGTCCGGTGCGCTTCGGCGTAGCGTTCCCGTCCCTGCCGCGACCGGGTGTTCACCAGCAGCACGGCGCTGCGTCCACGTGTGGTCTTGCTCCCTGGCATCTGACCGGCAGCGTACAGGCGTCAGCGCGAGGCCGCGCGACGGAGCATCGCCAGTGTCGGCTACTCCCCGCTTCTCACGGCGCCCAGCGGAGGGCGACGCCCCACGGCGCGGCGGGCGTTCTACCCCGGGCGCTGGATGGGTTGTAAGTCGGTGCGGCGAGTATCTCCCGCCACCTGTCCGCTGATTCTGCGCAGGGAGCCGGACAGCTAGGCTCAAGCCACCGCCCGGGAGAGAGCCCTCATGCAAGTCTTTGCGCGCATCACGACCGCGGTCGCGGTCGTCGCGTGGCTTACGTCGTGTGGCTTTGAGCTTTCGGTTCCAGAGCGACCCCTGCGCGGCGACGCGAGCGGGACCGTCGACACCGGCGGGCACGTACCGCCGGGCAACCTCGAAGTGCTCCTCGTGGCGGAGAGCGGGGGAAGCCTCAGCCAGCGAACGGACACCGCCGGCGCGTTTGTCTTCGCGGACCTGCAACCGGGCGCCTACTTCATCCAGCTGAACATCCCCGGCTTCGCGCCGTTCATCCGGCCGAACGTCCGCGTGAAGGCAGGTCAGATCGCGGACCTGGGCACGCTGGCGCCCACCTGGCTGGAGAACACCCCGGATGAGGCCACGCTCGCAGGGAAGGTCATCGTTGAGGGCGGCGGCGGCAACACCAACGGCGGGCAGGTGGAGTTCATCATCGAGGGCATCAACAAGCGGCTCGCGCTGGTGGCCATCGGCAGCTCCGGCGACTTCGTGCAGCGGCTGCCGCCCGGGACGTACACGCTGGTCGCGTCGCATCCGCTCTACGTGTCGCGGACGGTGACCGGCGTCGTCCTCACGCCTTCGGAGAGCCGGGATCTCACCGCGCAGCCGCTGGCGCTGGGCGTCAACCCGGCGACCGTGGTGGGCGTCGTCATGAAAGAGGTGGACGGCAAGCCCTCGGTCCCGGCGTCCGGCGCGGCCATCACCGTCGAAGGCAGCGGCGCCACGACGACCACCGACAGCGCGGGTCGCTTTTCGCTTGCGGGCCTTCCCGCCGGAGCGCTCTCGCTGCGCGTGAGCCTGACGGACTTCCACGATCCGGAGCCTACCCACGCGCTGACGCTGGCGCCCGGCGCGACGGCCACGCTGGCCACCGTGACGCTGCAGCTGGACCGCGGCGACGTGAAGGGCGAAGTGAGGACCAACGACGGCCAGGCGGTGCAGGACGCGGTGGTCACGCTGGTGGGCCTGCCCTACGGCGCGGTGGTGTCGCCGGACAGCGCGGATGTGTCCAAGGGCACGTTCAAGATCACCGGCGTCCCGGTGGGGACCTGGACCGTGACCGCAAGCATGGCCCGCTACGCCCGCGCCACCGCATCCAACGTCGTTGTCGCGAAGGGGGCGGCGGTCGACATCGGCACGCTGGTGCTGGCCATTCTGCAGGGCGACTTCGACATCGACGATGGCGACGCCACCAACGTCGCCGGGTACGCGCGCAGCACCGCCGTCACCCTTAAGCTGAACAACTTCGCGGGCGCGGCCACCTTCCGCGCGAGCGAGGACCCCGCCTTCACGGGCGTCGCTTTCCAGGCGTTCACCGGTACTTCGCAGCCCTTCACGCTGCAGAGCGCCCAGGGCACGCACCGGATCTACGCGCAGTACGAAGACGCCATGGCCACCCGCAGCGCCACGTTCAGCTCCAGCATCGTGCTGGACAGCGTTGCGCCGTCCACGCCGGCCATCGCCATCAATGGCGGCGCGCTCTTCACCAACCTGCCCAGCCCGCTGTCGCTCACGCTGACCGCGAACGAGTCCGTCCCGGCCGGAGTGGACGCCGTCTCTGGCCTGGGCGCGGTCCGCCTGTCCGAGAGCGCCGCGGTGGACGGGCAGGGGAACCTCTCCGCCCCCAAGCAGACGTACCTGCGCGACCTGCCGTTCGTTCCGTCCACCCTCACCGATGGCGTGAAGAGCGTCTTCGCCCAGTTCGTGGACAACGCGGGCAACGCCAGCGCCGTCGTCGGCGCGACCATCGCGGTTGACACGCAGAAGCCCACCGGCAGCATCGCCATCGCGCGCGGCGCGCGCGCCACGGTCGACGGCTACACCTCGCAGCCGCTGGTGCAGCTGACGGTGACGACGGGCAGCGAGCCCGACGGCGGCACCGTGCAGATCCGCCTGGCCAACAGCTCCTCCGCGCTCACCACCGCGGTGCTCAGCCCGGTCCAGCAGAGCCAGAGCTGGTTCCTGGATCCTTCCACCGAAGGCCTCAAGACGGTCTACGCGCAGCTGCAGGACAGCGCGAGCAATGCCTCGCTGCCCATCAACGCGTCCATCGTCTACGACATCACGCCGCCCTCGCCGGTGAGCGCCAGCATCGTGGGCAACCCCACGGATACCAACCAGGCGGCGCTCACACTCCAGGTCTCCGCGTCAGACACCAGCGGCCTGTCGCCGACGCAGGCGCTCACGGCGTCCGAAGACGCGCTCTTCCAGACCAGCGGCACGGTGGGGCCGCAGGCCATGCCCGGGACCGGGCAGCTGCCCTTCACGCTCTCCAGCGGAGATGGCCAGAAGCGCGTCTACCTGCGGTTCCGCGACGTGGCCGGTAACGAGTCCACCACCTCGGTCACCGTCAACTACGACACCACGGCGCCCTCCGGCGCCTTCGTCATCGCCGGCGCGCTCGCCGATGGCACCGCGTCCACGGAGCTGACCGCTACGACGTCGGTCTCTCTGCAGCTGACCCAGACCGGCGCCATCCGCTACGCGCTGGGCAACGAGTCGATGACCAGCTGCCCGACGTCCGTGGCGGCGTACACCGCGCTCCCGGCGGGAGCCATCAGCGCCACGCTGTCGGGCTCCGCCTCCCCGCGAAAGGTGACGCTGTGCCTGCGGGACGCCGCAGGCAACGTGGGTGGGCCGTTCGAAGACACCATCGCGCTCGACTCGGCGGCGCCCTCCGGGTGCACCGTCTCTCTGGAGGCCGAGCGCGCGGGCCTGTGGGTGGCCAATGGCTACACCGCCAGCCAGAACCTGCGCGCCCGCGTGGCCAGCTGCGCGGAGACGCCCACCGAGATGGCGATCGCCGTGGACAGCACCCCCACCTGCTCCGGGGCGGGGAACACCTGGGTGCCCTTCGCCAGCCTCCCGACGGTCACCATCCCCACGGCGACCGAGGTCTCCCACAGCGTCACGCTCTGCGTGCGGGACGTGGCCCGGAACGCGGCCGCCATTGGCCCCTCCGCCATCGTGCTCGACAAGACCGCACCCAACGTCGTGAGCGCCACCCTCGCCCAGGGCGCGTACACCAACCTGGCCTCCGTCACCGTCAACCTCTCTGCGACGGACAGCAACGGGCTCTCGCACACGGACGCGCTCACCGTGTCCGAGGACGTGTTCTTCACCTCCGGCCCCACGGTCGGCCCGCAGGCCCTCGCCGCGAGCGTGCCCTTCGCGCTCTCCACCGCGGATGGAGAGAAGAGCCTCTACGTCCGTTTGCGAGACCGCGCCGGGAACGAGAGCTTCGCCTCGCTGGCCATCACGCGCGACACCGCCGCGCCCAGCGGCTCCATCGTCATCGAGGGCAAGCTGGCCGACGGGACGCCGTCCACCGCCTATGCCACCCCGTTCGGTGGCAACCCGCCTCCGGTGACGGTCTATTTGACGCACAGCGGGGCGACGCAGGTGGCCCTCGGCGCCACGACGCTCAACTGCGCGTCGGCCACGTACAGCGCGCTCACCAGCACCACGCTCTCCACCACGCTCAGTGTCTCCGGCGCGACGGGCAGCGTGGGCGTCTGTTTGAAAGACGCAGCCGGGAACACCGCGGGCCCTCTTACGGACACCATCACCTTCGAGAGCGCCGGTCCCACCGGTTGCGGGCTCACGCTCATCGGCACGCTGGCGGACGGCGTGAACAACGCGCCCGCGGGGTTGACCGCGAAACCCGTCATCCGCGCGGTGGTCTCCAGCTGCGTGAACGCCACGGACGTGTACCTGGTGAACGGCGCCGCGAGCTGCTCCGCGACGGCCAGCGCCAGCTGGACCGGCTACTCCAGCACGGTCACCATTCCATTCCTGCTCTCCTCGGGCGACGGGGTGAACAGCGTCAGCGGCTGCGCCCGCACCGCCGCGCGCAACGTGAGCGCGCTGCCGACGACAAACATCACCTTGGACAGCACGCCGCCGTCCGCGCTCTCGGTTGTCATCAATAACGACGCGCCCTACTTCAATGCCTCGCAGCTGACCGGCGGGGTTATCTCCACCACGGTGGTGGGCAGCGCGGTGGGTGCCACGCAGTGGGCGCTCTCGGAGGGACAGACCTTCACGTTCTCCCCGTTCACCGGCGCGAGCACGAGCTTCAGCCTGGGCGACGCGGGGACGCGTACGCTCTTCGCGCGGTTCAGCGATGACCTGGGGAACCTCTCCGGCGTGGTGAGCGACACCATCGAGGTGGACCTGACGGCGCCGAGCGTGGCCACCAGCCTGGTCCGCATCAGCTCTGCGAACGATGCGGGCTACGTGAACAACAACTCGGTCACCCTGGCGGCGACGGCGCCGGGCGACGCGGTGACCGTCCAGCTGGGCGAGGACACCGCGCCCGCCGGGTGCGCCCCGGCCGACGTGTCGGGCAGCACGCTGGACCCCATCTCCACCAATTACTCCTTCGTCCTCTCTTCCGGTGACGGCGCCAAGGTCGTCTGCGCGCGCTGGTACGACGCGGCGGGCAACCCCTCCGCGTTCAAGTCCGGCGGTGCCACGCTGGACACCACGCCTCCGCTGCAGCCGCTGATCTTCACGCCGGACAAAATCTTCAACCCGTTCGCTTCGGGCAATTCGCTCAGCCAGGACGTGGCCGTCGCCAGCACCACGCAGGACAGCCAGCACAAGGCGTGGCAGCTCCTCGGCGGTGCCCTGGGCGTGTGGACCACGGTGACCCCCGGGTCCGCGGGCGGCAACCTGAAGTTCACCTTCGCCCTTCGCTGGGATGCGCAAGCGGAGCAGGGCCTGCCCAACGTGCTGAAGGTGCGCGAGGTGGACCTGGCGGACAACGTGGGTCCGGAGGCCACGGTGGTGCTGACCACCGACGTGGTGCCGCCCAAGGCGGTGGACCTGAACAACCTCTGGACGGACAACCGGTCAGGCAGCGCGGTGGTGCGGTGGACGCGGTCAGTGAGCGCGGACGTCACCGGCTACAACGTCTACTACGGCGCGGCGACCGGGAACGCCGGCGGGCTTTCGGACGGAGGCAGCGTCCTGTCCGACGGCGGCATCGTCCTGCCTTCCGGGTACTACGGCCTCTACGCAGACCAAGGCTCCTCGCCGGTGAAGATGGGCAACGTGGACTACGCCACGCTCACCGGCCTGCCCAACAACAGCCTGACCTACGTCACCGTTCGCCCCGTCGACCGCGCGGGCAACATCGGCGCCGGGCCGCCGCAGCAGCCGACGGAGGTGACGCTCCAGCCGAACATTGTCTCGCCCAACCTCCTGATGGACTTCTCCGTCCTCGCAGACGGCGGCACCACCGGCGGCGTGTCCGCCACGTCCGTGGCCGTGGAGGGCGACTACGCCTACGTCTTCGGCAGCACCAACGCCGGCGTCTGCGCGTTGGGGAACACCCTCATCCAGCCGGTGAGCCTGGCGTACATCATCTCGCAGGTGCAGGGCGGGCAGATCATCCCGGGCGCGCAGCCCATTCCGCAGACCTTCGCGCCGGTGAAGACGTCGGATGGGCAGTGCAACTCGACGCTGGCCGGGGACATGGTCGTCGAGTACCCGTTCATCTTCACTGCCGCCGGAGACCACTTCCGGGTCTGGAGCCTGTACAACACCACCGTGCCCACGCCCATCGTGGACATGCTGCTCACCCCCATCGTCGCTGGGCCGCTCCACCTGAACGCCATCGACGTCCGCGGCGGCCACGCCTTCGTTGCCGGCAACAATGTTTTGTTTGATATCGATGTGTCGTCGCTCTACGACGAGAGCTCGTTGACGAGACCTGTCGCGCCCACCAGCGGCATCATCCCGGGGAGCGTGCTGGGCTGGTCGACGATCGCGCAGGCGTCTGCCGTCAATATGACGTGGACGCGCGACAGGCTCTTGCTGGGGCACGCCGCGGCCGGCAGCGCGGACTCCGCTTATGACATCGCGGTCTCCTTCGACGGGGTGGGATCCACCAACCTCGCCAACGGCAGCGAGTTCCCCTCGGCGATCAACTTTGATCCGCTGCGCGGGCGGGCCACGGTGAGCGGAAACATCGGCATGATCATGGAGCAGGATGGGCTGCACCTCTACAACGTGGCCCAGGTTTGGTCGAAGGTGAGCCCGTACCTGGTGGAGAAGAGCACCATCCCGTCCATCGGCTACGGGCAGTTTCAGGTCGCCGGCAGCCAGGTCTTCGCGAGTGAGCGGGTGAACTCCGGCATCCTGAGCGTCGAAGCGGCGAACATCACGTCGCTGGTGGACACCGGAACGACGCGAGCGACCGCGTTCGCCGGCGCCAGCGGAATGGGGCTCTTCGGCAACTACGCCATCCAGAGCACGGAGGCGACCGCCGTCGGATCCACGCGGATGCGTGTCTACGAGCTGGCCGTTCCGCGCGGGCTGCGCCGGGTCACGAGCCTCGTCGAGCCCATCGGCAAGATCATCGTCAAGCCGGGGCTGGTCTATGGCAGCAGCGGCGCCATCCTGGACCTCCTGAGCGGCAGCACGCCGGCCCGCCTGGCCATCCCCACCGCCGCAGAGTGGTGCAAGTACGACGCGGCGGTCTTCGACGACACCGTGGTGAGCAGCAACGACTTCGCCGGCCAGAACGCGCTGCGCATCACGCGCACCGAGGACGCCGTGGCCCGCACCGGCGCGGCCTTCAACATCACGTCGAACAGTTCCACGTACACGATGCCGGCCAACACCCGCGTCGTCGGCATGGACCGCGTCGGCAACTACCTCATCCTCGCCACCGCGCGCAGCGGCTCACCGACCACGCTCTGGCTGGAGGCCTACAAAGCGAGCGCGCTCCGGTCCACGACCACCAACCAGGCCCGCACGCTGACGGCCGCCGACAAGGTGAGCGAGTTCCAGTACGCGACGACCGCCATCTCCTGGACGGCGGTGAAGCCCTTCGTGCGAGTGACCAACGGCATCGCCGTGGTGACCACGTCCTCGGGCATTTACATGGTCGATATCAAGGCGATGCTGGATGACAACGCGGCAACAGCGATGAGCGCGGCGTCTGTGCAGGGCCTTGTCACCGGGATCAGCGCGACGGACGCGCTGCTGCGCGGCGAATACCTCTACGTCACCGGCAGCCACAACACGTACGGTCAGGGCCTCTTCCTCATCTTCGCGTCGGCTGCGTACGACAGCAGCTCCGCCAGCACGGTCTCCTTCAGCGACATGGAGACCTTCGTCCCCGTGCCCTACGGCAATTCGGTGGCCGCCTATGGCAGCTATGTGCTGGTCGCCTCCTACAACGTCAACAGCGGCGGAGTGACCGCGTTTGACGTCTCCAACCCGGGCTCTCCCGCGCAGATAGGCCAGATGCCGTTCCCGTACGGCAACCTCTCGTTCTGCGGACCGGGCAAGACGTCGATGGAGATTCAGGGGACGCGGGTCTACATCGGAAGTCAGGAGCGGTTCGACATCGTGGAGCTGGAGTAACCCCATGCGCGCCACCTCCTTGTTGTGTCTCATCCTCGCAGCGCCTGCCTTCGCGGAGCCGCCGCCTCGCTTGGCGGTGATGCAGCTGCGCTCCACGCCAGACGTCACCTCGCTGGCGTCCGCGGTGGGCGGCGTGGTGGCGAACGAGCTGCAGCGTCTGGGCGTCTTCGAGGTGAGCAGCGCGGATCAGGTGGCCGCACTCCTCTCGCTGGAGCGGCAGCGCGCCATGATGGGCGTGGCCGAGGATGGCAGCGCGGTCAGCAAGATGGGCGAGACGCTCAAGGCCCAGTACCTCGTCACCGGTGAGGTGATGCGGCTGAAGGGCAAGGACGGCGGGTCCCTGTTCTCGGTCCAGCTGGTGCTGCTGGACGCCAAGGCGGGCAAGCGCGTGTCGTCCGAGCTGCTCAACGTGAAGAGCGAGGGCGAGGTGGTCTCCGCCGTCGGACCCGCGACGGTGAAGCTGTGCAGCAAGGTCCTGGCGGGCCGCACCGGCACGCTCTACGTCGGCTCCAGCGAGGCCGCCGCCAGCGTGAAGGTGGATGGCGTGCTGCGCGGCACCACCCCCATGCAAGGCCGGCTGGAGCTCCCCGCCGGCCCGCACCTCGTCTCGCTGGAGAAGGATGGGTTCGTGGCGTACCAGAAGGAGGTGCGCGTGAAGCCCGGCGAGCACTCCGATGAGCAGGCCACGATGGTGCCTAGCCCGGACTTCATCAAGGGCTACGAGAAGACGGCGTCAACGATGAGGGTGGGTGCGTATATCGCCACCGGCGTAGCGGTGGCGGGCCTGGTGGGAGCGGGCGTCTTTCAGATGCGTGCGGGACAGATTTTCGGCACGCCAGACAAAGTGGGGACCTTCGCCTATCACCAGACGTTCCTGAACCAGGGCGTGGAGCTGGAGGACGGCGTGGACCACCGCGCTGAAGCGCTGCGCCTGAAGACAGACGTGGAGGGCGCGCAGCGGTTGGCCGCAGTGTCGCTCGCGGCGGGGGCGGCGGCGGCGGTCACCGCCACCGTGCTCTATCTGGTTGGCGATTCGCCGGGGCGCTACCGCCGGTACGACGTGCTCGTGAGCGGCGCGGGGATTGCGCCGGTGCCCGGTGGCGCGGTCGGGTCGGTGGCGCTGCAGTTCTAGATGCGGCCCGTGCTTCTATAGAACAGCTCATCAGGGGCTGCCCCGTTCGCGTCGAGCGTTGCGCCGTCAGGCGCATAGTCGAGACGTCGGCAGTGCTCCCAAAGCTTGGCTCATAGGCCGCACCGTTTCGCTCGAAACACACCGGCTAAGTGCCGTGCGTGGGCTTGCGCGCGCCACCTCTCGACTATGCGCCTGACGGCGCAACGCTCGAGGCGAGAGGGGGAGGCGCCTGACTGAGAACAGGTGTTCCTCCGACGAAATGGCCGGCTCGAGGCGAGCGGGGGAGGCGCCCGACTGTTCCTCCGACGAAATGGCCGGGAGTTTTTACGGCGTTGAACCTCAGGGCGCGGAGCAGGCCGACTGGCAGACGAACAGCTCGCAGCGTCCGAGCGCACAGTCCGAGCTGCCGCTGCACGGCTGGGCCGGCTCCCGCAGCGCTTCGCACCGGTCCGTCGTGCGGTTGCAGATGCCCTGCATGCAGGTCCCGTCGCGGCAGGGCTCGCCCGGTCTCCCTGCGCCGGCGCAGCGTCCGCCGACGCAGGCGAGCGGGTGCCGGCACTGCCCGCTGCTGAGGCACATATCGCCTTCATCGCTCCAGTTCCGGCAGGTGCCCATCGTCGCGCCGGCGGACGGAAGCTGGCAGTGCAGCGGCGCCTGGCATTCGTAGTACAGCGACGGCGAGCAGCCCGCGTCCAGCTCGCGCTTCGGGGTGCAGAGCTGGCCGCTCACCGGCAGGTTCGTGGGGCAGAACCGGCTCCCCTCGCAGTTGGTGTCGCCGCTGCAGGGGTTGGCGCCGCTCGCCGGCTGGCAGCCCGGCTTGGCCGCGCTGAGGTTGCAGTACCAGCCCTGCGCGCACTCGAAGTGCTTGGAGCAGGGCTCATTGAGCACCGGCATCTGGCAGGTGCCGGTCTTCCCCACGCCGCCATCGGTCGTTACCACGCTGCCCACGCAGCGCAGGTCGCGCGTGCACAGGAGCGTGTGCTCTGTGCAGACGCTGCCCAGCCCGCCGGAGCGGGTGCGCTGGCAGGTTCGCAGCGCGGGGTCGCAGACCATCCCCCCGGCGCAGTCGAGGCCGCTGCACGGCTGGTTCTCGGCTTTGGGCGGACCGCAGGTCCCCAGGCTGCACACGGAGGGGCTCAAGCAGGCGTTGACGATGGAGGGGCAGCTCTGTCCGGCCGCGCGGCGCGGAAGACAGGTGCCGCCGCAGTAGTGCTGGGAACCGCACTCAGAGCCGTCCGTGCACGGGGACCCAGGCGCCGTGTCGGCGCGGCAGGTGGGCGCGGCGCTCTCCTGGCACCAGGCGCCGGTGGCGCAGCGCTGCGAGAACTGGGAGGCGAGGCAGGGCGCGTTCGGGCCCGGCAGCGGCTTGCACATGCCCGCGCCCACGTCGCAGTACGCCGCGCTGGGGGCGCAGTGCGGGCGCGCAGCGTCATTGCTGCTGCACGGATTGCCCGGCCCGCGCGGCGCCAGGCAACGGCCGGTGCTGGCGTCGCAGAAGAGGCCGCTCCCGCAGGTGCCTTTGGCGCAGCGCTGGTTCTCGCCGCCGGCCGCTTCGCAGATCTTCGAACAGCCGCCCCCCACGCAGGCGGTCTGACCGGCGCAGTCCGCCGCGTTGCTGCAGCGGGCACCCACGGCTGCCGTGCCGGGGGAGAGCGCGCTCGCCGGGCAGCCGTTGAGCGGGACGTCGCACTTGGCGGTGGTCACCAGCGTCAAGCAGCGGGCGCCGGCGTCCACGTCGAACGTGCGCAGGCCTCGCCGGACGCTCTCACCGAGCTGCTTGCAGCCGCCGCGGTCCAGGTTGGCGGCGCAGTCGGCGACGCGGCCCGTCGCCACTGTCCCGCAGTCCGCCAGCTTCTGGCAGTAGCGCGTGTAGTAGTCGACGCAGGTGGCCTCGAAGGCGAGAGGGTCCAGGGCCCCGCCGTCCGGAACGCCGCCCGCGTCCCCGGCGCTCCCGCCGTCCGGGAGCGTGCCGGTGCAGGAGGGGCTCCCCTTGCCCGCCGCGGAGCAGTAGTTCGCCTCGAGCCGGCGGAAGTCTTCGCAGCCGGCGACTGCCAGCCCGAGGAGCAGGAGGTGGGGGAGGGTGCGCATCGGCCGCCACTCTAGCCGCGACCCCCGCCGGCCTGTCACGGACGGGGCAGCCCGCCGTCGCGCCCGGGTGCCTTGAGGGCGCGCGCTATCCGGTCCAGCCGCAGGTGCCTTCTTTCGCCGGTCTGGACGTCGAGGCAGTCGAGCAGCGTGACGTGCCGCTCCATGGTGACGCCGGAGATCCGCACGGTTCGCTCTGCCGTCTCTCCCTGCCCCCGTTCGTAGCGCAGGAGGACGGGGGTTTGCGTGAACCAGGCCTCCTCGATGGCCTTGCGGACGCCGGGCCGTGCGGCCAGGGCGGGGACGCCAACGAAGGTGAGTTGCTGGACGAGGTCCAGGAGCTCCCGCTGGGCGGAGAGCGAGAGCGCCCCGCGCACCTTGTCGAGCGCGCTCTGGAGGGTCTCGGTGAAGGGCAGCAGGCGCAGCTGGGTGGCGTGAGCGCCGATGGCGATCAGCGCCGCGGCCTCCCGGGCGTTCAGGTTGATGGGCGGCAGCGAGTAGTGGCGGTCCAGCGCGTACCCGCCGCCGCGGCCCTGCTCGGCCCGCAGGGGGAGATCCGCGGCGCGCAGCACGTCCAGGTCCCGGTAGATGGTCCGCAGGGTGACGCCGAACCGCTCCGCCAGCAGCTGGGCGGTCACGCCGGTGCGGCGGGCACGGAGGAACTCAGTGATGGCCAGGAGTCGGGCTTGGCGGGTCACGTCCGTTGAAACCTGACATAACGCTGACACTGGCCGCAAGCATCCTGCCTCCCATCGGAACCCGCGGAATCCACTGCGGGCCGCTTCGCTGGAGAGTCAAACGTGAAAGACGCAATCAACTGGTTCGAGCTGCCCGTGGTGAACCTCGCGCGGGCGCAGGCGTTCTACGAGGCCGTGCTGGGGACGCCGCTGAAGGCAGAGGTCTTCGAGGGGACCCCCATTGCCATCTTTCCGGGGCGGCCGGGCGTCACCGGCTGCCTGGTCCAGGATGCGCGGCGCACCCCTTCGGCCAGCGGGTCGCTGGTCTACCTCAACGCGACGGGCAAGCTCGAGGGGTACCTGACCCGGGTGGAGGCCGCGGGCGGGAAGGTGGTGCAGCCCAAGACGGACATCGGGCCGCAAGGGCAGATCGCGATCATCCTCGACACTGAAGGCAACAGCGTGGGGCTGCACGCCGCTCGCTCATAGGACCCCGGCGTGAGCGCGAAGCGTTTTCGCGCTCACGTCCGCTCAATGAGTTCGATACGGTAGCCATCCGGATCCTCGATGAAGGCGATGACCGTCTTGCCGTGCTTCATCGGGCCGGGCTCGCGGACGATCTTCCCTCCGGCCTGGCGGATGGTGTCGCAGCTCGCGCGGATATCAGAGACGGCGAGGGCCACGTGGCCGAACGCCGTGCCCAGCTCATACTTCTCGGTCCCCCAGTTGTAGGTGAGCTCGAGGACGGCCTGGTCCTCCTCGCTGCCGTAGCCGACGAAGGCGAGGGTGAACTTCCCGTCCGGGTAGTCGTTCTTCCGGAGCAGCTTCATGCCCAGCACGCGCGTGTAGAAATCGAGCGACCGATCCAGGTTTCCGACCCGCAGCATGGTGTGGAGGATTCGCATGCGGGGGGACCCTAGTCCCAGAAGGCCTGGGCGCCGAGCGCCAGCTTCGGCACCTGTTGCTACATGTGTCGATCATCGCGCTACAGGTGGGTGGACGGCCGCGTTGTACACAGTCTTGCGAGGACGCGTCAGGCCGCTAGCATTCCCCCCGCTGCCTTCAGGGGGCGAGCGCAGCGTTGAGCGCTGCTTCAAGACTCGAAATCTCGGCGAGGAAACCAAACATGAAGAACGCGTTGTCAGTCGCGAGTCTCGCGACGTTGCTCGGCGCCGCATCGTGCGGCCCGTCGATCAACCTCGAAGAGCGTCCGCTGTTCTCCAACGGTAGCAACACCCTCACGTTCCTCGCGTTCGACGCGTTCACAGGCGCCGGCATCGAGGACGCCACGCTCAAGATCACGGTCGGCACCTACGAGCTGGCGGTCACCAAGAAGTCCGGGAACGCCTACATCGTGGCGCAGGTCCCGTTCGGCACCCATCTGGCGACGTTCGAGGCGCCGGGCTACGTCGGCTTCCTCGGCCAGCCGAGCGCGGACTGCAGCAGCACCCTCACCAACCCGGCCAGCCAGTGCTTCAAGACGTACCAGGTGGCGCTCTACCCGGTGAAGGGCGTGGATTCGGACGTCGTCGTCAAGACCTTCGAGGCTGAGTCCGGCGCCCCGGTGGCGGGCGGCACCGTCGTCGCCACGCTCACCGCGGCGTCCAACCTCATCGGCACTGGCTTCTCCAACCCGCTGTCCGGGTCGCTCACCCTGCGCCCCACCACCATCGTCGCGAACATCGGCGAGGGTGGCACCGCGACGTTGCCCAAGGATCGCCTTGTGCTCGGCGGCACCTACTCCATTGACGTCTTCGGCGCGAAGACCGCGGCCAATCTCTACCTGACCCCGACGGACAACCTGTCCATCGTGGCGGGCCGTTCGTTCCCGCAGCTCACCGTGTTCATGGGCCCGCCGTCGCAGGCCCCGGTGGCGCTCTCCGCGAACAACGAGAAGGTCGTCGTCATCCCCAACCTGGTCGTCAAGTTCCCCTACCCGGTGGAGGTCTGCAGCGAGGCCACCGCCCACGGCTGGAGCGTGAACCCTGGCACCGGCCTGGACGGGAACGCGGATGGCGTCAAGGCCACCCCGGCCACCACCTCCCCGGTGACGGTCGCGCTGACCCCTGACAACGGGCAGATCACCCTGACGGCGAACTTCGCCACCACCATGTCCGGCGCCTCCACCTTCCAGACGGCCGACGGCCTGATGGAGGCCAACTTCTTCGGCGTTCGGGTCAAGGTGAAGGGCTCTTCCTCGTGCACCTCTCTGGGGAGCATCCGCATCCGCGACGGCAACTTCATCTCCACCATCGTCCGCATGGCAGCGGCGGTGCCATGACCCGATTGCGCGCAGCGCTGATCACGGCGTTGAGCGTGCTGTCGATGGCCGGAACCGCTTCGGCCGCGGCAGACCCTTCCTCGGCGAGCTCCGAAGGCGCCAGCGCGGCGCCCGTCGCCCCGGACACCCCGCTGAACGAGGGCTGGAACGCCACCTGGGCGTTGAACTTCTCGTTCAACAACATCCTGGTGAGCGGTGCGTTCTTGAGCTCTCCGGTCACCGGGTCCATCGGCGGCACGTTCGTGCTCTCCGAGCACTCGGCCATTCGCGGCGGCGTCACGCTGGGACGGAGCTCCGCCCCGGCGCAGGTCACCAAGGTCAGCACCACAACGGGCCCGGACACGGTGACCACGTACACGGTCACCAACCCCCAGGGCTTTACGGACTCGTACAACCTGAACCTCAGAGGCGAGTACCTCCGTCGCCTGATGAGCACCGCCATCGCCCCGTACATCGGCATCGGCGGCCAGGTGGGCTGGACCTGGAGTCAGCAGAAGTACCTGGACGACCTGAGCGTGGTGGATCAGCGCACGGAGATCGACAACAACACCTCCTCGTTTGATCTCTCGGCGCGGGCGCTGGTGGGCGCGGAGTGGCGGGTTCACCCGAATTTCGCCTTCTACGCCGACTACAACGTGACCCTGGTGCTCTGGTCCAAGAGCCGGCTCAACAACCGCACCACCATCTCCAACACGGTGGGCGGCGTGACGTCGACCTCTCAGACCACCAACGAGCGCGACGTGAACAGCTTCGTGACCTGGAGCACCGGCCTGTCGCAGGGCGCGACGCTGGGGCTCGAGATCTTCTTCTGACATGCAGAACGTACCCCTCGGAGGCGCCGGTCGATCCGGCTCCTCCGGGGGGCGTTGTTAGGGCAGAACGTCCGAGACCCGCGCGACCTCCACGCCGGCGTCCTGGATCTCCTTCAGCGCGGCGGCCTTGCTCTCAGGCGACAGGCTGCTGACCGCATCCTCAAGCACGACAATCCGCAGATCCGGGAAGAGCTCGTGCAGGGACGTGGCCGCTGCCTTGACGCAAACCTCGGCGATCTTCCCCGTCACCAGGACCGTGTCCACCGGTTCGCCGTGGGCGCCTTGGACCTGGGAGCGGATCAGATCGATGAAGGCCTGGTTCGGCACCGCCGTGGAGGGATCCCTCACGTCGAGCCGCCGGGTCACATTGTAGGTGTTCTTGTGGACGGCCGTGAGGCGGGGCAGCCCGTCGCGCCCCGTGGTGTCCAGCCCGTCCACCGGGATGATGCCGCGCTTGTGCCCCTCTTGCTTCTCGATGGCCTTTACGACGGTCTTGAGCGGACCGTTCAGACGGGCGTCGCCGGTGCCGGGGATGCAGTGCGCCCCCCACTGATCGAACTCGGCAATCGATCTGTCATCGACGACGTTCTGCCCGGTCGCGGGATCGGTCAGCACGGTGCCGGGGCGGTTGTGCCAGTCCTGAGTGACGACGACGTGGCCGCCGCCGTCGTAGACCTTCCGCACGAGGTCCGCGCTCAGCCGCGTCTCGGCCTTCTCGCTTGGCTGAAGGCCGCGGAGGATTGGGCTCTCGGCGCGGTACCCAAAGCCTCGCTGAACATCCACCACCACCAGAGCGCTTCTCGCCAGATTCAATCCCATGAGGGATCTGTCGGCGTTCGCCCCCCTCGGGTTGCGCGCCAAAGCGTAAAGCTACGCGACACGACGGGAACCCTCCTCCTTCCGACAATGAGGCAGGAGAGAACCCCCAATGACGAGCAACCCCCTAACCCCGCAGGAGTGCACGCTTCGGGGCAAGTCATGAACCTGGTTGCGAGGGCCGCCGCGCTGGCGGCCGGAATCAGGAACGCCAGCCCGATCGCCCGGCGCGGCGCGAGCTACACGGTTGCGGAGGAGTTGAGGGTCAACCGCGGGGTGGACGGACCGGCGATGCTGACGCTTGACCAGCTCGACCGGGCCACCGGAATTCGCGCCGTTCACATCCCGGCCAGCGCTGGCGACACCGCGGTCCCGCTGCCATCCATGAGGTTCGAGTCGCTGGATGGTACGCCGGTCCCCTATTGGATGGTGACGCGTCAGATGGACCAGGTGCTGGGGGTGGCGAATGCGGCCGCGCCCATCCTCGGCCGCGTGGTCCGAGACCCGTTCAGCGAGGTGGAGGCAGCCATCGCCGCCATCCGGAACGCGCGTGGACTGCCTCAAGAGCACTCGCTAAGCGCGCTGGAAACAGACCTCGTCAAGCTGGCCGTGCTCGGATTCCAGGTGGGGACGGAGCGCGACCGGCAGACCATGAGCAAGCTCGGGCGGCTCACTGGCCGGGTAGCGCACGGCTTGCGAGGCAACCGGGATCTCCGGGAGGCGCGTGCCGTCTTTGAGCTCGGCGTCCGAAAGCTGCCGGAGGGCGTGCCGTATCTCACGGTCGCCGGCGTGCGGGACGCCATCCGCTACGTTTACCGGGAGCTCGACTTCAACGAACAGGTCATCCGGTTCCTCCGAGATGAGGTGCCTACGACCCGTGGCTGGACCTCGGAGCAGTGGAACTACCTGCGCAACTTCAAGAGCGAGCTCAAGAAGGTGAAGATCACCGGTCTGCCCGACGGCTCCATCTACACCGGCGGCCCGCTGCTCAAGGTCGAGGGTCCGCCCATCCTCTGCGAGCTCATCGAGACGGCGATCATGGCGCGCATCTCGCCGATGACCGCCAAGGCCACTGCGCTCGCGCTCGTGAAGGAGGTCTTCAGCGGGAAGTTCGCCGAGCTCGGCGCCCGCCGTCCGCCGTCTGCGGACTCGATGACCAAGGACGTTGAAGCGCTGAACGTGGTCGCCGACGTGCCCTCCTCATACGTGCTTGCGCAGTACCTCAATTGCGTGCGCGCCGTGGGAACGATGGAGCACTCGGCCATCCTGCTCAACGGCACGGACGCCGAGGCCGCGTTCTTCGTGCAGTGGTTCCTCATGTACGGCGAGCACAGCGCGGCGCTGGTGGACAGCCGCACGCCGGAGGAGGGCGTCAAGGCGGTCATCAAGGCGCAGCAGATCATCGACGCCCTGAAGCCGAAGCTGGAGAAGGACCCCGCCTACGCGCACATCAAGTCCTGGAAGATCCCCGCCATCCGGTTGGACTCAGGGGACCTCCAGCAGCAGGCGGTGAAGTTCCGGAAGATGCTCGACGCTGCGGGCATGAACGACACCGACATCTTCATCATGGATGGGATGAACCACGAGAAGCTCAAGAAGATCCTCTTCGACAAAGACGGGAACGAGGTGCGGATTGACAGCACCGGGGCAGGGGAGTCCCTCCGCTTCCCCATCGCCCTCAATGACGCCGGGAACATGTCCCAGTGGCTCCCGCAGATGATCTACAAGGCCGCGGGCCTCTGGGAGGGCGGCGAGCGGATCGATCTCCTCAAGCTCTCCGCCACGCCGTCGAAGGCCACCCGCCCTGCTCGCACGCTGCACCGGGTCTACGACGCAGACGGCAAGATGATCGCCGACGTCGCGGGCTACGAGCCCGCGCGCGGTGTCGCGAAGGGGCCAGCAGCACCGCGTGGGGGCACGGTGGTGAACCGGATGGAGCTGCTCGCCCAGGACGGTGAGATGGCTCCCGAGTTCTCGCTGCCGGATCAGTCGTACTGGCAAGGCACCCGCGCGCGCTTCGCCCGGGAGCAAGCCGCCATGCCGCTCGACTGGCGCCAGAGGGATGCGCTGCGGGAGGAGGGTAAGCCCTACGCGGTGCCATACGTCGAGACCCAGGAGCTGCTGGGCAAGGTCATCGCCGCCGCGGAAGCGGCCGGCCGCGGGGAGGAATTCCGGGATCAGCTGCCAACCAGCAACGGCGACTGGCTGAGCGACGCGGGGCCGTCCGTCCATTAGAGCGCCCAGTGCTCCCCACCCGGATCGAATTTCCACCTGCAATGCCGCTGCGCGGCGCTCCGCTCGACTCACGATTGGTCACATCTTTTCGTTGTTGGAGGGGTGAACCTCCCCCGCTTGCGTCGAGCGTTGCGCCGTCAGGCGCATGGTCGAGACGTCGGCAGTGCTCCCGAAACTTGGCTCACGGCCGCCTCGTCTTGCTCGAAAAAAAACCGGCCAAGCGCCGTGCGTGGGTTTGCGCCACCTCTCGACTATGCGCCTGACGGCGCAACGCTCGAGGCGAGCGGAGGAGGCGCCGAACTTGGAAAACAGCTGCTCCTCCGACGAAAGGTGGGCTCGCCGTCAAAGGCGAAAAGATGCGACCAATCGTGAGACGAACGGGGAGACGACGCTGTGCTCAAATTCGCCGCGGGCGGAGCACTTAGTCCGCAATGAGCCGGGTGCCGTCGAGCCAGAACAGCGGCACATGGAAGCGCCGAGAGAACTCCCGGTACTTCGGCGCCCAGTCGGCTCGCTGGCCCTCCGGCGCGACCAGCTTGGCCACGTCCTTGCCGAATTCGACGGGCCCGTGGATCTGGGTCTCCATGTAGCCAAAGCTGTAGGACGGAGGAGGACGACCAAGCGCGAGGTTGATCACGTCCTTCTTTTCGGTGGCCAGCTCCCGCAGGACGTGCGCGCCATGCTCCGCGGTACCAACGTCATCGCTCCTGGCGCCAGACGAGTCGCGCGGGGTGATGGTGACTCTCGCCTTGACCTCCGGCTTCAGCACCAGGAACGCGGAGCCATAGCCGGCGGCGGCTGGGACCGTCACCCCGTTGACGTTCATCGCACCATACTTAGGTCGCTCGGAAGGGTTCAGGGCGTGGTCGTGGTAGGCGCCCTGAAAGAGCCTGCGCTCCCAGCCGTCCCGAGCGCTTCCAGCTCTTGGACCCAGTGAGCCCGAGCTGACCATCGTCTCGAACTGGTTCATGTATCTGCCGGTCGTCAGGAAGGAGGAGATGACGTTGCTGCCCCCCGGGAGCAGCTTCTCCGGGTGAAAGTAGATGTGGATTTCGGCATGGTCGCGAATGTAGTCGACCACCCGTTGCGCCTCCGCAGGCGTGCAGCCGTGGGTGGAGATCAGCTCCTTCAGGACCTTGGGGAGCGCGCTGGCGGAGAGCCTCTTTGCGCTCGCGCCGACCAGGTCCAGCGCGTTGCGCTGGGCCTCGTTCAGCCGGGCCAGCTGGGCGGACTCCAGGGCCGAGGGTGACGACACCGCCGCGAGATCGGCGAGGGGTACGCGCGCGCCCCCGGCGCGCTCCGCCGTCAGGGACGCCTTCAGGGCCCGGTCAATGTCACCTTCGGTGAGGCCCGCCTTCTTCAGCTCCCGGGTCGCCTCGATCAAATACGCCACCGTGTCCAGCCGCGACGCGAGCACGCGGTGGAGATCCGGATCATCGGCGACGGCGTCCAGCAGCTGGTCCCGCCGCTCGACTTGCTTCCTCAGCTGGGGGAGTAGCTGGCTCCACGTGACTTCGGCAAAAACGGCTGCGGCCGCCCGGTTCTTGCCTTCGCGGAGCGTCCAGAGTCCCATCGGATAGGCGTCAAGCCCATCCGGCTTGAGCTCGCCGCGGACCCGGTAGCGCAGCGTGCCCGGCGCCCTCACCACCCAGCTCTTCAGCCGGTCCGTCTCAGCCAGCGCGGGGTCGAAGCGGAGGCGGACATCGTCCTCGGAGAAGATGCTCCAGTTCTCCAGCAGCGCGTGCGCGGCAAGCTGGGCCTGGGCGCGCCGCTTCCACAGCTGGGTCTGCTTCTCGTCCTTGGTCGCCGTCGCCAGGTCATGGCTGCCGTCGACGACGCGCGCCAGCTTGACGACATTGCCCGCATGGTGCTCGTCCGGGTACCCGCGCGACGCGGGCACACTGACCCCAAGGATGCGGTAAAGGCGATCCGCGCGCAGCTGCTCGGCTGCGTGGCCCGGCACCCGGCCGGGGGTGAGCACATACTGCTGGCCGCTGGCGTCCACGAGGAGCCTGCCGCCCTTGACGGGCGTGAGCTCAGACAGCTCCGCGGGGAAACCGCTCAGCTCATTGCCAAAGCGCGCGTCGAGCTGACGCAGCCGCTGGGCTTCGGACAGCGCCGGCCCCGCCGTGAACATCGAACTGCCGTCGTCTCCCACGCGTCGCGGAACCGCGGTCGCGCCGTGGGGCGCGGCTCTAGCGCCGGCCGCGCGGGCAGCCGCAGCGCGTACGCCGCCTCGCGCGCTACCTCGGCCATGGGTGGGATCAAATGGAATCATGTTCGTCGCTCAGCGGTCCGCCACGATTTGGCGGCCGTCGTTCCAGAACAGCGGGACGTTGAAGCGGCGGGAGAACTCGCGGAACTGATTCCCGTAGGTCGCGCGCTGGCTGGTGTGGCCGACGATCCGCGCCACGTCCTTGTCGAACTCGATGGGGCCGTGGATCTGCGCCTCGAGGTAGTGGCTGCGGGTCCCGCTGGGGGGCCGCCCCATGATGTAGTCGACGATCTGGCTGATCCCGCCCGGCACCTGACTGAGGGTGTGCGCCACGTGATCGACCGTGCCGACCTGAGCGGCAGTGGCGGCAGATGAGTCGCGCGGGGTGAAGGTCACCCTCGCCTTGACCTCCGGCTTCAAGACCAGGAAGGCCGTCCCGTAGTGGGTGGCAGTGGGGACCGTGAGCCCTTCCGCGTTGATCGCGCCGTACTTCGGACGCTCCGAAGGGATGAGGGCGCCCCCGTGGTACGCGCCCTGGAAGATGGTGCGCTCCCAACCGTCGCGGCCGCTCCCTGCGTACGCGCCCAGCGAACCGCCGCTGATCTTCGTCTCGAACTGGTTCTGGTAGGTGCCAGTTCTCACGAAGGAGCCCAGCACGTTCTCACCCGAGCTCAGCTGCTTCTGCGGGTTGAAATAGATCTCCACGTTCGCGTGATCGCGGATGTAGTCGAGTACGCGCTTGGCCCCCGCGGGCGTGCACCCGTGGCTGGAGATGAGCTGGGAGGTGAGGGCCGGGAGCGCGGCTGCTGCATTGCGCGCAGCGCTGGTACGGACAAGCTCCAGCGCGTGCAGCTGCGTGGCGTTCAGCCGCGCCAGCTGGGTCTTCGCCGCACCCTTGGCCTTCTCCGGCGCGAGGTCTTTGATCGCCACCCGCTTGCCGCCCGCGCGCTCGGCGGACAGCATGTCCCTCAGGCGCTCTTCGATGTCCTCCTCGGAGAGGCCCGCTTTGCTCAGCTTGCGCGTGGCCTTCTGGAGGTAGTCCATCGTGTCCAGCCGCGCCGACAGCACGCGCTGGAGGGCGGGATCCTCGGCGACGGCGGCCAGCAGCTGGTCGCGCCGCTCGAGGAGCCGGTCCATCTGCCGGATGATGGCGTTCCAGCGCACGCCGCCGAAGGCGCGGGTGGCCGCCCGGTTGGTCCCGTCGCGCAGCGTCCAGAGCGCCATGGGATAGGCGTCCAGCGTGGTGGGCTTCAGCTCTCCGCGGACCCGGTAACGCAGGGCGCCCGGCGTCCTGACCACCGAGGTGAGCACCCGGACATCCCCGGGGCGCGAGCGGTCGACGCGGACCCGGAGGTCGTTTTCGGAGAAGACGTTCCAGTGCTCCAGCAGCGCGTGCGCGGCGAGCTCCGACTCCGCGCGCTTCTTCAGCAACGGCGCCAGCGCCGCGTCCGCGAAGGTGGCCTCCAGGCTCTCGCTGTCGTCGAGTACTCGGGAGAGCTTCACGACGCTGCCGGGGTGCTGCGCGTCCGGATACCCGCGCGAGGCGGGGACGTGGACGCCGAGGATGCGGTACAGCCGGTCCGCGCGGAGCTGCTCGGCGGCGTGGCCCGGCGCCCGCCCCGGAGTGAGGGCGTAGCGCCTGCCCTCTGTGTCGATGAGGAACTTGCTGCCCTTCTCCCGCGTCAGCGCTGAGAGATCCGCGGGAAAGCCGGTGAGGTCATTGCCGAAGCGCGCGTCGCGCTCGCGCAGCCGTTGCGCTTCCGGTGAAGCCTTGGCGGGTGCGAAGCTGGAGGCGCCATCGGTGCCCGTGGTCCTTCGAGCGGAATGCTCCGCCTGACGCGCCGGCTTAGGGGTGCTCGCCGCGGCGGCGCGTTCGGCGGTTTGGGCGGCGGCGCTGCGGCCGGCGCGGGCGGGATCAACGGCGACCATCAGTCACTCACGAAGCGGCGGCCGTCGTTCCAGAAGAGCGGCACGTTGTACTTGCGGGAGAGCGCCCGGTATTTGTCTTTGAGGGTGTAGCGTTCGGCGTCCGGGGCGATGATCTGCGCGACGTCCTTGTCGAGCTCCAGAGGGCCGTGGACCTGCGCCTCGGTGTAGCGGTGTCCCGGAGCGCCCAACGGCCGGCCGAGCACGTGCTGGAGAATGAGCTTCAGTCCCGCCGTCTCGGCCAACGCGTGGGCCGCGTGTTCTGGCGTGGCGACGAGCGAAGCGTCGGGGTGGCCCGAATCAGCAGGGGTGAAGGTCGACCGGAGCTTCACCTCGGGCTTGAGGACGAGGATGGAGGCACCGTACTGCGACGCGCCCCGGACGGTCAGCCCCTCGGCGTTGAGGACGCCGTACTTCGGGCGCTCACTGGGGATCAGCGCGTGCGTGTGATAGGCGCCGCGGAAGTTAATTTGCTCCCACCCGTCCCTGGACCCTCCGGCGGTAGGCGCGAGGGTGCCACCGCTGACCCGGGTCTCGAACTGATTCTTGTACTGTCCGTCCATCAGGAAGGATTCGAGGACGCTTGGGCCGCGGGGAAGCATGCGGTTGCTGTTGAAGTAGACGTGGAGCGGCGCCTCGTCCCGCACGTAGTCGAGGACGCGCTGCAGCTCGGCTTCGCTGAAGCCATTGCCGGTCACGATGCGCTGCAGCCGCGGGAGCGCGTTGCCTGAGAGCAGGGCAGCGTGGGAGCGCGCCAGTGCGAGCGCTGACTTCTGGGTCTCATTGAGCCGCGCCAGCGGGTCGCCGCTGGTCGTCGCGGCGGGGGCCTTCGGACGCTCGATGACGACGCGCTTGGGGACGAGGCTCTTGATGGTCGGGCGGGGCGCCCCGCCCGCCTCCTTCACCAGCACGTCCTTGAGCGTGCGGTCGATCTCGTCCTCCGCCATGCCCTCCTTCTGGAGCGCGCGGGTCGCCTTTCGCAGAAAGTCGATCGTGTCCAGGCGCGCGGACAGCGTGGCCTGAAGGGCGGGGTCGTCCGCCACCGCGCTGAGGAGCTGCTCTCGCTTGCCCGCGATGGCGTCCAGCTGCTTGGCGATCTCGCCCCACTTGAGGCCGCCGAAGATGCGTGCCGACGCGGGGTTGGTGCCATCACGCATCGTCCACAGCGACATGGGGTAGGGATCAAACCCCGAAGGCTTGGGCTCGCCACGCACCCGGAACCGCAGGGCGCCCGGCGTCTTCACCATCCAGCTCTCGGGCGACGGGCCCGGGCGGATCCGGATCTCGTCGCCGGAGTACGCGCGCCAGTGCTCCAGGAGCGCATGGGTCGCCAGCTCTGACTGCGCGCGCTCCCGGACGAGGGGCGCCAGCGAAGGATCCGCCAACGCCGTTTCCAGATCTTGCGCGCCGGGTATGACCCGCGCGAGCTTGACGACCTGACCCGGGTGGTCGCGATCCGGGTAGGCGCGCGACGCCGGAACGCGCACGCCGAGGATCCGGTAGAGGCGGTCCGCGCGCAGCTGCTCCGCGGCGTGCCCGGTGGACCGCCCGCGCGTCAGCGCATACTGGTTGCCGCTCTCGTCCTGGAGGAGCTTGGTCCCTTTGACCGGCACCACCACGCTGAGGTCCGAAGGGAAGCCTTCGAGTGCGCCGCCGAACGTGGCGTCCAGCGCCGCCCATCCGTCGGGGAGGATGCCGATGACCCGCGCGGCCTTCCTCGGGGCGCCATCCGCAACGCGGGCCACCGGGGTGCCGGTGTGAATGCGAGCGGCGGCAGGGGGGCCCATCCTCCTGCCACGGGAGGCCATGCGGCCGGCTGTCGCCCGTGTCCCGTCACCTGCACTCATCTGGGTGCTCGCGGGCAATCACAGGCGTGGGGGTTCGCCGGGACCATAAAAGAATTGTCGTCTGATCTGCAGCGAGGTTGCCCTCCGCCGAGCTCAGGCAGAGATGAGGCGACAGCTGGTGTCATCGGTGATCGTGAAGCGGGCGAGGAACGTCGGCAGCTGGTCGATCGACGCGATGGGGACGGGCTGCTCCACGCGATAGCCGTGGTTGAACTTCTCGATGCTGGACGCGACCATGTCCATTGACTGTGGCTCGGGCCATACGGGCGTGATCCGCCCGTCCTTGAACACGTCGTACTGCATGACCTCGTCTTCGCCCGTCTGGACGAAAAACACGTCATGGCCCGTCACCTCCGGGCTCAGCATCCCCACGGCGACGATCTGCATGGCAGCCTCCTACCGGCGCCAGGTGGAGACGACGTCCTTCACAGAGGGGAGGGAACGGCCAGAGGTCGCAGCGTCCATCACGATCCGATGAAGGTTCGTGTCGATGTCGGCGGGAGAGACGCCCTTGGCGAACAGTGCACGGGACACCGCTGTGGCGAACTCCATCACGCCCAGGCGGTTCTTCAGCTTGGCGACGCGACCTGGCTCATTCGACGCGGAGACATCTGGTCCTGCAGCGGCGAGGACCTTGTCGCGACGACCGATCAAGCGCTCCATCCCGTCCACGACTCCCGGCCAGTTGAGGTCGGAAAGGAATTGCTGCGCCGTCGGCGTCATCCCGCGGCCGCTGCGCATCGACCACAGCTCGAGCGGGAAGTTGCCGAACTTGTCCTCCTTCAACGCGCCTCGGGCCCGGCGCTCCAGCGCGCCTCCTGTGTCGACGGCGAAGTGCTTTAGTTTCGAATCGGGCTTGATCAGGGCGCGAATGTTGTCCGGGTTAGCGAAGGCATCCCAGTTCGCGAGGAGCGCGTGCGCGGGGAACGTGTCTCCGGCTACTCGACGGACGGTGTCCGCCCAGGTCCGGTCGCTGAGGAGGTTCCCAAGCGGGATGCTGCTGTCGCCCAAGTAGAGCCCGACCTTGTAGCCGTTGCCACGGCCATCGGTGTAGTGGCGCGAGGGCGGGGCGTACGCTTCGGCTGCGGTGAGAATGCGGTCTGCGTCGACCTCGACGGCGGTATGGCCGGGCCTGAACCGACCCTCCTCTCCCTCGCCCTTGACAACGAACAGAGTGTTCTCTGCGCCGCGACGGAGCTCAGCTTGGCCTCCGCTGTTCCCGCCGAGGCGGCGTACGTGCTCAAGGTCAGTGAGTCGCCTGGGAAAATGAATCTCTCGCATGGGGGTCCTTGAAAGAAGGGGTCTCCGGTTATCGGCAAGCAGGGGGCCCAAGGTTGTGACAAGGCCCTTTGCGTTTTGCCGACGAAACTCCCGTCGAATTCTCGAGAGGATCAGCCTCGGCTAACCCCGTCCGTATGACCTCCATCGACACCTCAGCTGCTCGTACTCTGCGAAGATCTGCCGGCGGCGCCGCCCGCGCCGTAGACCACGGAGTCGCGGTGGAGCGCGCACTGACGGCATCCTTTTTCAGCCCCAAGGTCCTCCTCAAAGCGGTGGGCCCGCTCGAAACCCCCTGGGGCCCGACGGTGGCGCAGGAGCTCCAGCACGGCCGGAGGCAGACGTTCGCGGAGCACACGCTCCGCGCGTTGACGCAGTTCGAGAAGCACTTCGCTTCAGGCCCAATGCCCAAGACGATGTCGGCGGACCACTATCGATTGGCGCTGGCGCTCCATGAGGCCGGGACCCACTCAGCACGACGCGGCTTTGGGCGAGGAGATCCGCTCGTCCAGACCGGGCAGCTGCTGGATGGCGTGCGCGACCAGCTGGGCCTAACGGAAGACGGGCTGAGGGTCCTGAAAGCGCTGACGACGACCGACGCGCTCACCAGCTACTTGAGAGGGCGAGACGTCGAAGACACGGTGACGGATCTCCGCCGCGCTGGCGACACCATTGGCCTGGACGCGCAGGGCTTTCTGCGCGCCCTCACGCCCATGTATCAATCCGATATCGCCGCGCACACGGTAGCGGCAGGCCTGCCCGCCCCCTTTCTGGACGAGCTCTTCGCCGGCCACACGCCGACCTGGGATGCTGGACTCCAGCGCCTCAAGATGAGCCCCAAGCTGGAACGTCGATGGACAGAGCTGGACGCTGCTGTCCGGAACGGCGATCACTTCTCGCGCCCTCGTGCCACGAAACCTGCGCAGTCGGGCTCTCGCACCGCAGAGGAGCTGGGGCGGCTGGGGACGGTGCAGCGGCGCGTTGTTGACGAGGTGCGCAGGTCAGCCGCCAGCCAGGCGGAGGAGGGACTGGCGGACCTCCACCGCAAGGCCCAAAGGCTTGGATACAGCGCCGCCGACGTGGCTGAAGTTCTGGCGTTCATCAAGGATAAGTCCCGCCTCAACCTCTACTTCCACCCTGACCATCTCACCGCAGATGGAAGGACGACCGTGGTGGACTCTCTGCGCGCTCACGGCCGGGCGATGAATCAGTATGAGACAGGGTTCACGACCGCCAGCATGGGGCCTGGACGGCGCGCGGCGAAGGAGCAGACGCTCTTCAACCAGCGCTTCTCCGCCACGCTGGTTCCGGCCGAACGGCCCATCTACGCCGCGCTCAACGCCGAGGGGCCGGTCGTCACAGGAGCGCAGACCTTCTATGGGTCCTGCTACCTGGAGCTGAAGCCGCATGTGAAGGCCCGCGCGTCGCTGACCCATCGGAACTCCAGCAGCTGTGTGTTCGACGAGCTGGCGACGACGGACAACATCGCTCACCTGCTTGCGCACCGGGACCTTCCGGACGGGTACCTGAAGCGCATCTTCGACCACGCCCTCGGACGGCGCGGGTCGCACCCGGAATTGAAGCGCTACGTGGAGGCGCAGATCTTCGGCGGGATCGACTTCAAGCGGGACCTGGCAGCCGTCGTCGGTGCCAAGAAGTACCGCGGCACCGGGGTGGAGCGATCGCTGCAGGCGCTGGCAGATCAGTACGGCGTCCCGCTGCGCTGGTGCAGCGACCCGGTCCCTCGCTGAAGCGCGGCAACCTCGCAGGGATGCCCCTGCCGCCCACCGTTCGCGTCGAGACCGTTCGCGTCGAGCGTTGCGCCATCAGGCGCATAGTCGAGACGTCGGCAGTGCTCCCGAAGCTTGGCTCAAGGGCCCCCGGGTTTCCCCTCGATGCGAGCGGGGAGGCACCCGACTGAGAAGAGCTGCTCCTCCGACGAAATGGCCCGGCCAAGTGCGTGTGCGCCTGACGGCGCAACGCGAACGAGCCCACGACCTTGGAGTGCTCAGCTCCCGGAGAAGAGCGAGCCGAACCAACGCTTCGTCCGAGCGAAGAAGCCCGTGGGCTCCGGCTCGACGACGCGTGCGGGGCCGGCTGGGGGCGAGACCTGAGGGTAACGTTCAGCTGATCCCGGAGGGGGAGGGCGGGGCGCCGGAGGCTGGAGCTCAGGAGGCCAAGGCGGCGGCGGTCGGTTGTCGCGGACTGGCGGGCCCGGAATGAAGCTGGGAGGGCCCTGGAGCAGCTGACCAGGGGGCTGGTAGCGCGTGTCGCGGGGGGGGACGACCGGCCACGCTGACCGTCCCCAACGGGCAAAATCGTCCGAGCGGCGCACAACAACAATGGGCGGCGGGTCCGGCCTGCGTTGTGAAGCGGGCTGCTTCAGCACGCGCTCCAGCTCCGACCATTTGCGCTCGTAATCGGGGTTGAGCCGGATCCGATCAACCTTCGGGTCGAACACGAGCTGTCGCGGCGATCGTTTGCGGGGCCTGGCAAACAGGTCATCGAAGTGGGGCATCCCCACTTCAGCGGTGTAGGCCGCGAGGTCCGACTGGTAGTACGAGGTCACCGCCTTCAGGTACTGTTGCGGAGACATGCCCGTTCGCGCTGCAAGCTCGTCGATCTCCCCCGCCGCCTTCGTCGCGGACACGCGGCCACGGAGGTACGGGCCGATGGGGTCGGAGAGGATCATCGCCTTCATCAGCTCAAAGGCCTGATCGGAGATCGGGAGCTGAGGCCGGGCGTGGTTGAGCAACTCCAACGTGCGGGTGGTCTGATTCTTGTGGGTTCCATCCAGCCGCATCGCCGCGGCCTTGCCCGCGTCGTGGAACAGCATGACAAGCCGGCGGAGGCCGAGGGTCATCCCCAAAACGTCGGCAGTCTGATGGCCGAAGTACTCGTGGTGCTGGATCCAGCCGCGGCTGGTGTGCTGCCCCAGCGTCTGCTTCCTGCTCGGAGTGACGAACTGCATCATCTCCATCGCCAGGGTGGTCTTCCAGGGTGTTCTCAGCTGCCCGACACGTTGCAGTGCCTTCTCAGGCGTGCAGTTCGCTCGGTTCAGGTACCGCACCAGCTTGAACGGGTCGTTGGCCGTGGTGCTCAGGCCGAGGGGCACGAACGGTACGGTGTGCCCTGCGACACCGGTCACGGCTGCTGCAGCGGCTACTCGCCTCATGACTCTTTCACCAGAAAGCCGTGCCAGCCGAGAAGTTTGCCGGTCGTCTTGTCGAACCCGGAGTGGGCGGTCGCGGAGTCTGCATCAAAGAGAACCGTGTCTCCCATTCCAGGCGCGTATTCGGCGGCTGCATTGATGATCTGCGACTGCTGCAGAGCGTTCCCCTGGGCCGCCTTGTCGACTTGACCGTAGGGGACGCCCGGTAGCTCTGAATGGAAGAGGACGCCCGGGGTCAACTGCACAATCCGGGTGGGCAGGACACCCGGGAAGAGTCCTTGGATGAAGGGGTCCTTTCCCAGAAGCACCTTGCGGGCGATCGCTTCCCTGCCGGCGCGCTCAAGTTGATCCAGCGAGGAGCCGTGCAGGACGGTCATCAGCGGCAGCCCTTCTGCCCCTACGGCGTCAGTCTCCACACGGTAGGTGCTTCCCGAAGGGCACGAGCTCAGGGCGTCCAGGATCCTCATTTGCGGGTTGCCGACTTCCAGACGCGCACCCGCCCAGGGGGAAGCGAGCGACAGCCTCATCGCGGCGTCCCTGGGCAGCCGCGCTGGCTCGAACTTCACGCTCGCCGCCAGGTCTGGGAGAGGAGGACGCCTGCCGCCCTTGGCGACGTTCTCCATGACCGCCCGCAGTTCGCGCTCGATCTGCCAGTCCCGGATTCCGTTCTTCCTGAGCGCCTTGGTGGCCTCCACCAGGTAGCTCATGTTGTCGAGCCGGGCGTTGAGGGTGCGCTGCAGCGCCGGGTCTTTGCCCGCGGCTCTCTCAAGGCGCTCCCACCGCGCTTGATCGGTGAGCGCTTCCATCTGGCCAACGACGTGCTGCCAGCGGACGTTGGAGAAGACGTTGCTCCCCTCCCGCATGGTCCACAGCTCCAGCGGGACCGGCGTGAACTTCCGGTTGCGCCCATCCGGAGCGCGCCGCAGCGCGCCGGAGGGGTCGACCACCGTCAGCTTGCCGCCGGCCATCATGACCTTGCCGTCGCCCTCGTAGATTTCCTTGTGCCCGAGCAGCGCGTGCCCTGCGAAGCGACTCTGCGCATCCGCCACCACGGAGCGGTTGGCGCGCGCGGCGCTTGAGTAGGAGACGGCGTCCTTGATCTTCGGAGCCACGCGGTAGAGGGTGCCGGTGGCGCCAGGGAAGACCTCTGAGTAGGTCCCCATCCCAAGCGACCGGTAGAGGCTGTCTGCCAGGGCGAGCTCGGCGGCATGGCCGGGGTATCGGGTCGAATCAGGGTTCGCCATCCAGAGCTGGCCCGTCGCGTCCTGCCGGAGCTGGCTGGTGCCCTTGCCCTTCACCAGCTTCAAATCAGACATGGATCGGGGACGCTGCCCGGTGCCGTCAGCAAAAAGCGGCGCGGCCTTCGGTCCACCGCCGCGTGCAGTGCTCTCCGCGGGCGCGTGCGTCCACGTCCGGCTCATGTCCTGGGTCGCGCGCTCCAGTGCCTGCCACCGCGGTTCGACACCAAAGCCGAAGACCAGCCGCTTGCCGTTGAACTCGAGGTTTCGCTTGCTGGTATCGGTGGTCAGTCCGCCGCCGCCATGGCGCTTGAACACCGAGTCGAACATGGCGGTGGATCCCGCATCGCTCGTGTAGGCCGAAGCGTCGCTCTGGTAGTAGGGTAAGAGCGCGTCGAGGTAGCCGGACGGAGTCATCCCCGTCTGGCGGGCGCCTTCGGCGATGAGCTCCAGCGTGGTCTCCAACCCCGCCTGCTTGTGGTCCGTGCGGAGGTAGGGCCCAATGGGATCGCTCCCGAGAATCACCAGCATGCGGTCGAGCGTCGCGTCCGGGAGGGGCAGGTGGGGACGCAGGTGCTCGATCAGGGTTTTCGTGAAGAAGTACTGCTGGTCGCCGGTGTGGCCGATACGTCGCGCTGCCGCCTTCCCAGCGTCATGGAGCAGGGCGAGGAGCCGGTAGGCCGGCAGCGAAAGCCCAGCCTGCGGGGGAGTGGTTGAGAAGTACTTCTCCAGCTGATTGGCCACGTCCAGCGTGTGCTTCCCCAGCAAGTAGCCCGGGTTGACGACCTCCATGTACTCGTCGCCCAGAGTCCCCTTGCCGTTGGCGCGCCAGCTCGGCGGGGTTGTGAGCTTGGAGAGCGCGTTCAGACCTTCGGTCGGCGTGTACTCGGGGGAGGAGAGGAGCGCAAAGAGCTCCACGCTCTGCGGCCCGATGGTTTTCAGTCCCAGCGGGCTGTCAGGCGTCGTCTTGAAGTCGTCGCTCGCAGCCGGGCGCGCCGCAGAGGTCGAAGTCCGCTTGTTGTCGGGAGAGGGACCGGTTGGGCGCTTCTCGGGGCTCGGAGCAGCCGCGGGTTCTGTTTTCGGAGGCCGCTTCCCGCGCCCCGCGCGCGGGGCGCCGGCAGCAGCAGTCTCGGCGCCGTGCGGAGCCGCTGCGGCCGCTGCGGTACCGCTGGAAGGTCTGGCGCTTTTGGGGGCGAACATTTTGAGTAGGGCCTCCGCCTGCGCGGTCATGGAATCAGCGATGAGCCGGTGCATCACGAGGAGGCCTTCCGCGGGGGGTTCTGCCCTCGCTTGTTATCGGCACCAGCGCGTCTTTAATTTCGGGGTGAAACGTAAGAAATGACAGCATCTGCGCGCACGGCTCACGAGCCGGACGCCTTCTTCTTCGCGCGCTCCGCCAAGGCCCGGGTCAGATCGTCGTGGAGGACCTGCTTCCGGTCGTAGACGTACCAGCCGAACTCCCTGCCGATGCCGGAGTCGTTTGCGACGCTTTGGAGTTTTTTGAGGAACTCGTCGAGCTCTCGATGGGTGTCCATACGAGGCGCAATACGACCGAACTGAAAGACGAGGTCGTCGCTGCTGAACGCTGCCCAGAGGCGACCGGCATTTTCGCGGAGAAACGCCCGGGTCGCCTCATCGGACCTGAAGCCACGGGATGGGTCCATGAACTTCAAATACCGGAACGCCAACGTCGGGTTCATTCGGGCGGTGTCTGCGAAGCCGATGCTCAGCTTCTTTCGCTTGGCGTCATAGACGCTGTGCCCAGTGGCGTCCACGATGCGCGCGTTCTCGCGGTCCAGCCGGTTTGTTCGGCGGTCCAGCTGAAACATCACGTAAATCTGATTGCAGGCGAAATCCCGGCCCTGGGCGTCATCGCGGATGCGTCTGCCGAAGATGCCTTTGATACCCGCCAGCCGCAGCGAGCTGATGTCGAGCCCGTGCTTGCGTTCGCCAAACCCCACCATCCCCAGCTCTCGCTCCGCTGTATCGCCACTGAACCGGCCGCCCTTCTTGATCTCCTTGGCGATCTGCGAACAAATGAGCGCAACCTGCTCGGGCGTGGCGGAGGTCGTGATGTCGATGTCTGCCAGCAGGTCCGCCACCTCGCTGGACGTCAGCCGGGGGTTGAGGTGGTGGGCGGAGAGGACGTCGCGCGGTCCGCCGCCCACGATGCCCACCTCGTGGCCGTTCTGGAGCAGCGCTTCGATGTATTCGGCCGCGGTGTGCTTGCCCACCACGGGCCGATCCAGCGCGGCCATGATGCCCTTCATCAACCAGGGAGCCGCTGTCCGCACATTGCGAGGGTCGATGCCGTCCAGCAGCACGTGACCGGTCGGACGGGCGCCAGGACCGGAGTGCAGCCGCTCGAACGGCAGCGCCCTGACGCGCGGGCCTGTGCGACCCGGGACATCGATCTCGACGATCGCCTGGCCCCCGCTGTCGTGTCCCACGACCTTTCCCGAGGTGGAGCCGTAGCGCCCGGAGTTCGACGGCGGAACATGCACCGCCATGTCGGGGACGTAGGTGCTGATGCTTAGAGATGCGGGGCGGGGGCGTCCAACCATCAAGCGGTTATCGGCGGAGACCTCCCTTGAGTTTTCAGCAAGATCGCAAAGCTCATTTGCATTCTCGGACGCCTGCCAGTTCGCGTATCCGGCGAACCCCCGTTAGCAGCGCGCGACAAGTCCTGCAGCGCCGGGTCAGGCCCGTGCTAGGTACGCCGTCGCACGCGCATGTCTTCGTTTCCACCGCCGCTCGCCCAGGCGCAGCTCCCCGCGCCGGTGCTTCAGGTCCTCACGCGCTTGAGCGAGCGCGGCTTCAAGGCCTACCTCGTCGGCGGCTGCGTGCGGGATCTCCTGCTCGGCAAGCCGGCGAAGGACTTTGACGTCGCCACCAGCGCCCGGCCGGAGGAGGTGCAGGGCGCCTTCCCCAAGGTCATCCCCACCGGCATCCAGCACGGGACGGTCACCGTCCTGGTGAAGGGCGTGGGCGTGGAGGTGACGACGTTCCGCAAGGAGGGCGCGTACCTCGACGGCCGGCGGCCCTCCGAGGTGACCTTCCACACCGAGATTGAGGCGGACCTCTCCCGGCGCGACTTCACGATCAACGCGATGGCGTTTGATCCGGTGGCGGGCGTGTTGAGCGACCCGTTCGCAGGCCAGGCGGATCTCTCCGCCGGCATCATCCGCTGCGTGGGAGACGCCCGCGCCCGCTTCGGCGAGGACGGCCTGCGGCCCTTACGCGCGGTGCGCTTCGCCGCGGTGCTCGGCTTCGCGCTGGAGGACGCGACCTTCGCGGCCATCCCGGAGACGCTGGAGATCTTCGCCAAGGTCTCCGTCGAGCGGATCCGCGAAGAGCTCACCAAGTTGCTGCTCTCCTCGCGCCCCCGTTTGGGCTTGACGCTCCTTCGCTCCACCCGGCTGATGGAGCGCTTCCTGCCCGAGGTCCTGGTGGGCGTGGACGTGCTTCGCCCGGAGAACGCGGCGGACGTCTTCACCCACACCGCGGCCACGCTGGCGGCCGTCGCACCGGAGCTGGAGCTGCGGCTGGCGGCGTTGCTCCACGACGTCACCGTGAGCGCGAAGGACCTTTGCCTCCGGCTGCGCTACCCGAACAAGGTCTGCGACCAGGTGGATCTCCTGGTCCGCTGGTCGCGCGCGGAGCCGCTGCTCTCCGCGACGGACCCGGAGCTGCGCCGCTTTCTTGCGCAGCTCGGTCCGGAGAATCTTCCAGCCTGGCTGGCACTGGTGGAGGCGAGCATCCGCGGTCGCGAGAAGGAGATCGATCCGGCGCTCACCGCATTTCACGCTTTGCGAGATCGCTTCACATCTCTGCTCGCCGTGAACCCCGCGCTGACGCCGAAGCAGCTCGCGTTGGATGGCGCGGCGATCATGAGCGCGCTCCAGGTTGGACCTTCGCGTGCCATCGGTGAGGCCACGCGGTTCCTGATGGATCGGGTCATCGAAGATCCTGCGCTGAATCAGGGAGATCGCTTGGTTGAGCTGCTAAAGCGCTGGTGGGCGTCCAAATCTGCTTGACGAAAGTTATCCACAAACTTGTCCACAGGCCTTCGAACGCGCCTTCCGAGGGCGCTCAGAGGGAGCCTCCGAGGAGAGCCCGGCTTTTCACGGAGAGGCTGAAACCCATGAAAGTTCGCAGCTTTGGGCCGTCGGCCGCGAAGGCGGGCGGCGTCCGTGACGCAGTCGTTTCAATCGCTCCCCCAGTCCGGGCCCTGTGGAAAAGCTGTGCTCAAGGGCGGTAGAGAGAGGTCCTACACGCGATGAGAGTCGTCGTTGCCATGAGCGGTGGAGTGGACTCTTCGGCGGCCGCCGCGCTGCTGAAGGAGCAGGGCCACGAGGTCATCGGCATCACCTTGCGCGTGTGGTCCTACGAGGGGGCGGCGACGTGCGGCAGCTGCTGCAGCCCGGAGGACATCGACGACGCGCGGGGTGTGGCGCAGGCGTTGGGCATCCCGTTCTACGTGGCGGACGCGGAGGAGCTCTTCCGCGATCGCGTGGTCTCTCCCTTCGTCCAGTCGTACCTCGGCGGCCGCACGCCCATCCCGTGCGTGTCGTGCAACAAGGACGTGAAGTTCGACTTCCTCCTCAAGCGCGCGCGTTCGCTGGGCGCGAAGCTGGCCACCGGGCACTACGCGCGGATCGTCCGCGACGGAGACCGGTTGGCGCTCGCGCGCGGCGCGGATCTCGCGAAGGACCAGAGCTACTTCCTCTTCACGCTGGGCCAGGACGCGCTGGCGGATCTCCTCTTCCCGGTGGGGGAGATGACGAAGGCCGAAGTGCGCGCTGTGGCTGAACGGCACGGGCTGCCCACCAGCCGCAAGCCGGAGAGCATGGAGATCTGCTTCGTGCCGGACGGCGACTACGCGGGCTTTGTGGAGAAGGTCGCCGGGCCGCAGCAGAAGGGTGAGATCGTGGACGCGGCGGGGACGGTGCTGGGCGAGCACGACGGCATTCACCGCTTCACCATCGGGCAGCGCCGCGGTCTGGGGGTGTCCAGCCCGCGTCCCCTCTACGTTCAGCGGATTGACGCGCAGACGCGGCGGGTGGTGGTGGGCGAAGCGGGGGACGGCGAGCGCCGCTCCTTCCGGTTGTTGGAGCCGCATTGGGTGGGCGCGGCGCCGGACTCCGCGCGGCCGCTGGTGGCGAAGATCCGCAACCGCCACGCCGGCGCGCCGGCGCGCGTGCTGCAGGCGGACGACGGGCACTACCGCGTGGAGCTGGAGCTGCCTGCGCGCGCTGTGACGCCGGGGCAAGCGGCCGTGCTCTACGACGGCGATCAGGTGGTGGGTGGCGGTTGGATCGCTTGATGGCGCTCTGACTGCCGCGTAAGGTCGCCCGCTTTCGCGCTTGGGCCAGCAGGCAAGAGGGGACATGGATCGTCGCGCCGGGTGGATTATCGGGCTCGTCTTTGGGGGGCTCTTCCTGTGCCTCTTTTTGTTCCTCTTCATCCTCTTCGCCGCGGTGAAGGCGCCCGGGAGCGGGCTGCGCGGCGGCGGTGACCGGGTGGGCGTGGTGGAGATCGTCGGAGAGATCCGCGACTCCAAGAAGGCGCTGGAGCAGCTGCGCGAGTTCAAGGACGCGGACCACATCAAAGCCATTGTCGTCCGCGTGGATTCGCCGGGCGGCGCGGTGGGGCCGTCGCAGGAGATCTTCGAGGCGATCAAGAAGCTGCGGGAGAAGAAGAAAGTCGTCGTGTCGATGGGAACGATCGCCGCGTCCGGCGGGTTCTACATCGCCTGCGCGGGGGACAAGGTCTTCGCCAACCCCGGCACGCTCACCGGCTCCATCGGGGTCATCTTTCAGCTGCCCAACGTGGAGGGCGTGATGAAGTGGGCGGGCGTCCAGATGCGGATCATCAAGGCCGGGAAGCTGAAGGACTCCGGCAGCCCGTTCCGCGAGATGACCGAAGAAGAGCAGGCCTACTTCGACGCCATGTTGAAGGACGTGCACGAACAATTCATCGGCGCCGTCGCGGAGGGCCGGAAGCTCACCGTGGACGAGGTCCGGCCGCACGCGGACGGGCGCGTCTTCACCGGCCGGCAGGCGAAGGAGTGGAAGCTGGTGGATGAGCTGGGCGGGTTGCCAGACGCCGTCGCGGCCGCCGGGAAGCTGGCGGGCATCGAGGGCGAGCCGGAGATGGAGTACCCGAAGAAGGACAAGGAGCTGCTGCGGCAGCTCCTGGGCGAAGACGTGGAGTCGGCGGTGAATGGCGCGGCTTCGCGGGTGTTGAGCACGTTGGGGGGAACGGGGCTGCAGTTCCGGCTGCCGTTGGTGGAAGCACACTGAAGCGCGCTTTGAGGAGCGTAGAGGCGTCATGACCAAGAGCCAGCTGATCGAGCAGATCAGTCAAAGGGCGCCGCATGTCCCGCGGCGGGAGGTGGAGGCGATCGTCAACACGGTGTTCGACACGATGGTGGACGGGCTTCGGCGTGAAGAGCGGATTGAGATCCGCGGCTTCGGCAGCTTCGCGGTGAAGGTCCGCGAGGCGCGCGAGGGCCGCAACCCGAAGACCGGGCAGCGCGTGAAGGTGCCGCGCCGCCGCACGCCGTACTTCACCGTTGGCAAGGAGTTGCGGGACCGGTTGAACAAGCAGCCCCTTGAGGCCACGGCAGAGTTTCCGGCCACGCCCCAGACGCCCGCCGCCCCAGCGCCTCGTCCTGAGGTCGCCGAAGTCGCAGTGGTGCCAGAGCCGCGCGGCGCCCCTTCGCCGCAGACGCTGCGGCCCTGACGTTCGGAGTGGCCATGGGCTTCGCGCCGCTCACCCTGCTGGCGGTGCTGGGGGCCACGGCCGCGGTCGCGCTGCTGGCGCTGCTCACCGTCCTCTCACGCAAGGAGCGCAGCGAGGATGAAGCGCGCGCGTACCTGGCGGGCGTGACCTACGTGCTGTCGGATGAGCCGGACGCCGCCATCGCCGAGCTCTCCCGCGCCGCGCAGCTGAGCGGGCAGACGCTGGAGACCTACTTCGCGCTGGGCGCGCTCTTCCGCCGCAAGGGGGAGCTGGACCGGGCCATTCGGCTTCACCAGAACATGCTCCTGCGCCCAGGCCTCTCGTCGGAGGTGCGGCGGCGGGCGCAGTTGGCGCTGGCGCTCGACTACAAGCGCTCCAGCCTCACGGATCTCTCGGCTCAGACGTTGGAGAAGCTGCTCGACGAGGAGCCGACCTCGGAGGAAGCGCTCACGCTCTACCGGCAGGTGCTGGAGGAGTCGCACGACTGGGCGCGGGCCTGTGAGATCCAGCGGCGGCTGACGGCACGGACGGGGGAGGGTGGGGCGGTGTTGGCGCACCTGCTCGCCGAACATGCGCGCTCGCAAGCCGCGCAGGCGCCCGCCCAGGCGCTGGAGAACGCGCGCGAAGCGGTGCGGGCGGACCCGGCGTGCGCGGACGCGCAGCTGGCGCTCGCCGAGGTGGGCGCTTCCCAGGGGCGCACGGACGAGGCCGCCACCGCGCTCCGGGCGGCGCTGGCGCTGGAGCCAGAGCTGGCGCCGAGATCCGTCGGGCTGTTTGAACGGCTGGAGCCGGATCCCTCCCGCGTGGAGGGGTTCCTGGTGGACCAGGTCCGGCAGCGCCTCTCCGCCGGGACGCCGTTCGAGCTGGCGTTGGCGCTGCACTTCAAAGAGCGGGGCCAGGTGGAGAAGTCCATCGTCCAGCTGCGCAGGGTGGTGGAGCGCGCGCCCCGCTTCTGGGAGGCGCGACGGGAGCTGGGCGCGCTGCTGCTCGAATACGACCGCTCCGAGGAGCTGCGGGCGGACTACCAGGAGATCCTGGGAGCGCTCGGCAAGCCGGCCATGGGCTTTGCTTGCACGCTCTGCCGCCAGAAGCTGCCGGAGCACGCCTTCCGCTGCCCCTCGTGCGAACGCTGGGACAGCGTGCTGCGCGAAGCTTCCCACGCCCACGAAATTGACCGCGGATCCTGCGGGACATAGCGTTTCGGGCCGGGTCATCAACCGGGGATGAGGGCGATGCGCGACGCACACCGCATGAAGGAGAAGTTTGATCTGTCGCTCGACAACCGGCAGATCGTCAGCCTTCTGGTCGCCGGCGTCGTCGTGCTCGGCTCCGTGTTCGTGCTGGGCGTGGTGGTGGGCAAGAAGCTCGCGACCCAGGAGCTGCCCGCCGAAGGCCGCGACCGGCTGACCGCGCTGGACGAGAAGGCCGCGGCGATGGACGAGGTGCGGGACGCTTCGCTGACGTTCCAGGAGGAGCTCACCCGGAAGGGACCTCCGAACGTGGAAGCGCCTACGGTCACCGTCGTCGAAGCGCCGCCTCAGCCAGAGCTCATCGCCAAGGCCGCGCCCGCGGTCGACGCGTCTGTCGATCCCGCTCCGGCGCAGGTCGCCGTCGCTCCCAAGGAAGAGCCGGCCAAGCCCGCGGGCAAGGTGGCGGACGCGAAGGTGGCCACGCGCACGACGAACGACGGCGGCCAGCGGGACGGCGCGGGGAAGCGCCCGGTCGAAGCCGCTCCCAACGGCGCGTTCACCCTCCAGCTGTCCGCCAGCCAGAGCAAGGCCGAGGCGGACCGCTTCGCCACGAAGCTGCGCGACCGCGGCTACGCGCCGTTCCTGCTCGAGGCGCAGGTGGCGGGGAAGGGCACCTGGTACCGCGTGCGGATGGGCAGCTTCCCCACGAGGGAAGCCGCCACCCGTTACCTGCAGGACTTCCGGCGGGAGACGCAGCTGGACGCGTTCGTCACCGCGATGTGAGGGCTACTGCGGACCCTCGGCGTTCGGGTTCTTCGTCCAGCGGTCCACGTTCCCGTCGCCGTCGAGGTCTTCGCCAATCCGGTCCACGTGATCGCCTTCCCAGTACTCCCAGTAGTCGATCTTCCCGTCGCCGTTGGTGTCCCGCTCCTTGCGTTCAATCTTGCCCTTCTCGAAGTAGATCCACAGGTCGGGCTTGCCGTTGTAGTCGAGGTCCCGCTCCTTCCGGACGAGGATGCTCTTCTCGTAGAAGTTGACCTGGTCGACCTTGCCGTCGAAGTCGAGATCCAGTGACTCGCGGTCGATGGACTCGTTCTCGCCGTAGTTGCGCGTGATGTCGACCTTGCCGTCCCAGTTCACGTCCAGCTCTTTGCGAACGAGCCGGTCGATCTCCTTCCCGTCGGGCGACTTGCCCGGGACGGTGAAGGACCAGACGTCGGGGCGCTTGTCGTGGTTGAGGTCAAACTCGGTGATCTTCTCGTCGCCGGAGCGGGTCTGCGTGATGTTCTCCGCCACGCGCTCGCCGGTGCCGGTGTCCTGCTTCACCGCCTCCTTCCCCGCCCCGCAGCCAACCAGCACGGAAAGCAGCGCCGCCCCAACCGCCCTCGACGTCCCATCGCGTTTCATGAGCCCCTCGGTTTAACGGGAAAGCCTGGCCTTTTGACCGCCCACGTATGTCGATATAGCGTCACGCACATCCATGCCGCGGAAGAAGATCAGCACGACCATCTACATTACACCCGAGCAGAACGAATCTTTGAAGCTGCTCAACCAGAAGACCAAGGTGCCGGTGGCCGAATACATCCGCCAAGGCATCGACCTGGTGTTGGAGAAGTACAAGACGCAGCTTCCGGGACAGGCGACGTTTGACGAATTGGGGTAAAAGCCCCGCCCCGTGAAAACCTTTCAAGGCAAGCGAGCGGTCGTCCTCGGTGGTGCAGGCTTCATTGGCTCACATCTGTGTGAGCGTCTCCTCGGTGAGGGGGCCACCGTCGTCGCGGTGGACAACTTCATCACCGGGCGCGAGGGGAACCTCGCCAGCTTCAAGAGCCACCCGGCGTTCAGCTTCCTCAAGCACGACATCGTCGAGAAGCTGACGGTGGACGGGCCGGTGGACTACGTCCTGAACCTCGCCTCGCCGGCCTCTCCCATCGACTACGCGGAGCTCTGGCTGGAGACGATGCGGGTGGGCTCGCTGGGGACGGAGAACGCGCTTCACCTGGCGCAGGCCAAGAAGGCGGTCTTCCTCCAGGCGTCTACCTCGGAAATCTACGGCGACCCGCTGGTCCACCCCCAGACGGAGTCCTACCTCGGCAACGTGGACTCCACCGGCCCGCGCGCGGTGTACGACGAGGCGAAGCGGTACGGCGAGGCGATGGTGTGCGCCTTCCGCCGCTCGCGCGGCCTGGCGGTGCGGATTGCGCGCATCTTCAATACCTACGGACCGCGGATGCGCCTGGACGACGGACGGGTGGTGCCGGCCTTCGTGGGGCAGGCGCTGCGGGGCGAGGACTTCTCCATCTTCGGCGACGGCAAGCAGACGCGGTCCTTCTGCTACGTGGCGGACCTGGTGGACGGCCTGGCGAAGCTGGCCCTCTCGGACGTCAGCGACCCGGTCAACCTCGGCAACCCGCGAGAGATGACCATGCTCGAGTTCGCGGAGGCCGTCCGCGTGGCGGCCGGCGGCGGCGGGAAGTTTGTCTACAAGCCCTTCCCCCAGGGTGACCCGAAGCAGCGCAAGCCGGACATCACCCGCGCCAAGAGCCTGCTGGGCTGGGAGCCGCGCTTCCCGCTGGAAAAGGGACTCGTCGACACCATTGCCTACTTCCGCACCGTCGTCCGGTGAGCGGGACGGCAGGCCACGTTCTTTTCACGTGAAGCCTTGCCGGCAAAGATGCGCCTTTCTTTGAAGCGCTTGGAGGGTACGCCATGAAGGTCCTCGTCACCGGGGGCGCAGGGTTCATTGGTTCTCACGTCTGCGACGAGTTCGTCCGCAACGGCCACGAGGTGCTGGCCATCGACGACCTTTCCAGCGGCAAGAAGGAGAACCTGGACCCCAAGGTTCGGCTGTCGGTCCTGGACATCCGCAGCCCGGACGCCGCGGGGCTCATCGAGCGCGAGCGGCCGGAGGTCATCTGCCACCTCGCCGCGCAGATGGACGTGCGCAGGTCCGTGGATGACCCGCGCTTCGACGCGGATGCCAATATCCTCGGGTTCATCAACCTGCTGGAGGCGGCGCGGAAGTTCGGGGTGAAGAAGGTCATCTTCAGCTCCACCGGCGGCGCCATCTACGGCGAGCAGGACGTCTTCCCCGCGCCGGAGGCCCACCCCACGCGGCCGGTCTCGCCGTACGGCGTGTCCAAGGCGGCGGGTGAGCTGTACCTGGGCTATTACCGGGCGCAGTACGGGCTGGCGTTCGTGGCGCTGCGCTACGCGAACGTCTACGGCCCGCGGCAGAACCCGCACGGCGAGGCCGGCGTGGTGGCCATCTTCAGTCAGCGGCTGGTGAGCGGGAAGTCGTGCACCATCAATGGCACCGGCAAGCAGTCGCGCGACTTCGTCTATGGACCGGACGTGGCGCGGGCGAACTACCTGGCCTTCGAGAAGGACTACGTCGGCCCCATCAACATCGGCACCGGGATTGAGACGGACATCAATGCGCTCTACCGCGGGCTGGCGGACGCGGCGGGCGTGAAGGATGACCCGCAGTACCAACCGGGAAAGCCCGGCGAGCAGCTGCGCTCGTGCATCAGCCCCGCCCTGGCGAAGAAGGTGCTGGGTTGGGAGCCGACGGTGAAGCTGAGCGATGGCTTGCGGCAGACGGTGGAGTTCTTCAAGAAGCCGCCAGGCCGCTGAGTGCGCGGCTGTGGGGCGGGGTGCGGCGGGGCGGCTTGAGCGCCTGCATCTGTTCGTGAACCTCTACGCCCCATGAACGCCAAGCTGCTGGCCGTGGTCGCCGTCGCTGTGTCGTCGCAGGTCTTCGGGCAGGTGCAGGTCCAGGTGCAGCTGCCCAGCATCCATTTCGCCACGCCGCCTCCGCTGGTCGTCGTCTCGCCCGGCGTGCAGGTGGTGGAGGACCACGACGACGAGGTCTTCTTCGCCGACGGCTGGTACTGGGTGCAGCGAGACAGCCGCTGGTTCCGCACGCGCGACCACCGGGGAAGCTGGGCGGTGGTGGAGCCGGCCATCGTCCCGCGGCCCATCGTCGTGCTGCCGCGTGGCAAGTACAAACGGTGGAAGCGGGAGAAGACGGAGAAGCACCACGGGGGCCCGCAAGGCATGCCGCCCGGCCAGGCGAAGAAGCACGGACACGGGAAGCACTGAGGGAGCGCTGGCGAATCAGGGCGCTTCAGTGGTAGGCAGGCCGGCCTTTGCGCGCCGAAAATGCCCTCTGAGAACGCCCATATTCGCAACTTCTGCATCATCGCCCACATCGACCACGGGAAGTCGACGCTGGCCGACCGCCTCCTGGAGAAGACCGGGACCCTGTCCAAGCGGGAGGCCCAGGCCCAGTTCCTCGACAACATGGAGCTGGAGCGGGAGCGGGGCATCACCATTAAGGCCCAGTCCGTGCGGATGGGGTACACGGCCAAGAACGGTGAGAAGTACGTCCTGAACCTCATCGACACGCCGGGCCACGTGGACTTCGCGTACGAAGTCTCCCGGTCGCTCGCGGCGTGCGAGGGCTCTCTGCTGGTGGTGGACGCCACCCAGGGCGTGGAGGCGCAGACGCTGGCCAACGTTTACATGGCGCTGGACCACAACCTCGAGGTCATCCCCACCATCAATAAGATCGACCTGCCGAGCGCGGACGTGGCGCGCACGCGGTCGGAGATTGAAGACGTCATCGGCCTGGACGCGTCCTTGGCCATCCCCGTCTCCGCCAAGGAGGGCGTGGGGATTGAGGACCTGCTGGAGGCGGTGGTGCACCGCGTCCCCCCGCCCAGCGGCAACCCGTCCGGGCCGCTCAAGGCGCTCATCTTCGACAGCTGGTACGACAACTACCGCGGCGTGGTGATGCTGGTGCGGGTGCTGGAGGGCACGCTCTCGCTCAAGCAGAAGATCATGCTGTGGAGCAACAAGAAGAAGTTCGAGGTGCAGGAGCTGGGTGTGTTCGCCCCGTTCTCCCGCCCGGTGCCCCAGCTGATCGCCGGCGAGGTGGGCGTCCTCGTCGCCAACGTGAAGGAGCTGGCGGACGCCAAGGTCGGCGACACGGTCACCGAGGAGCTTCGCCCCACCGAGGAGCCGTTCCCCGGGTTCAAGGAAGTCAAGCCGATGGTGTTCTCCGGCATCTTCCCCATCGACTCGGCGGACTACGAAAACCTGCGCGACGCGCTGGTGAAGCTGCGGCTGAATGACTCTGCGTTCACGTATGAGCCGGAGGTCTCCACCGCGCTCGGGTTCGGGTTCCGGTGCGGGTACCTGGGCCTGCTGCACATGGAGATTGTCCAGGAGCGGCTGGAGCGCGAGTACAACCTCCTGCTCATCACCACGGCGCCCTCGGTGGTCTACCGGGTGTTCACGGTCAAGAAGGAGGAGCTGCGGATTGACAACCCCGCCAAGCTCCCGCCCGTCCAGGTCATCGAGCATCTGGAGGAGCCGCTGCTCACCTGCCACGTCCACGTGCCGAACGACTATCTCGGCGCCATCCTGAAGCTCTGCCAGGACCGGCGTGGGGTGCAAAAGGACATCAAGTACCTGGGCAGCTCCGGGCAGCGGGTGCAGGTCACCTACGACATGCCGCTCTCGGAAGTGGTGTTCGACTTCTTCGACAAGCTCAAGTCCGTCTCCCGCGGCTACGCGTCGCTGGACTACGAGCTCGCCGGCTACGTTGAGGCAGATCTGGTCAAGCTGGACATCCTCATCAACGGGGAAGCCGTGGACGCGCTGTCCGTCATCGTCCACCGCGACCGGGCCTACCAGCGCGGCCGCGACGTCTGCGCCAAGCTGAAGGAAGTGATTCCCAAGCAGATGTACGAGGTGGCAATTCAGGCAGCCATCGGCTCCAAGGTCATCGCTCGGGAGACCATCTCCGCCATGCGGAAGAATGTGCTCGCGAAGTGCTACGGTGGCGACATCAGCCGGAAGCGGAAGCTCCTGGAGAAGCAGAAGGAAGGCAAGAAGCGCATGAAGCAGGTGGGCTCGGTGGAGATCCCCCAGGAAGCGTTCCTCGCTGTCCTCAAGACGGAGGACTAGATGAGCGCCCCGACGAGCGGAGTAAAGAGCGCCAAGCCTGGCGAGCAGGCCGCGGCGGTCGGGGAGGGGGAGGTCCGCCGGAGCGAGCTGCGCAAGCAGTACTGGTACGAGGTGGCGACCAGCCTCTGGGGCCCGCTGACGCTCTTCCTCGTTCTGCTCACCGTCTACATCTTCACGGTCCAGCTGGCGCCGCAGAGCGCGAGCTGGGCGCTGCCCACCATCCAGGCCTTCGGCCTCTTGTGCCTGGGCTACTTCGTCGTGCTCGCGGCGCTGCGCCTGGCGCTGCCGGGGTTTTCGGACCGGCGCAAGCTGCAGGTGGATGCGGGCGAGCTGGTGAAGGAGCTGCGCGGGCTGGTGAAGAAGCACGGCGCGCGGCTGGATGAGCGGGCGAAGAAGGCGGTGCTGGAGGCGGTGGACGCGCTCGAGGTCCGCCGGGTGGCGGGCGAACGGGAGTCGCTCAAGAAGTCGCTGGAGGCCACCTCCGCGGTGGCGGACAAGCACCTGGCCGCGTTCCGGAAGGGCTCGCCGGTCGACTTCGTGTCTGGGATTGGCAAGCCGCTGATCGCCGCGCTGCTCATCCGCACCGTGCTGATTGAGCCCTTCTACATCCCCACCGGCTCCATGATCCCCACCGTCCTCATCGAGGACCGGGTGCTGGTGAACCGCTTCATCTACGGCGTGCGCATCCCCTGGATGAACGTGGTGCCCTTCGTCATCGTCCGGCGTCCGGCGCGGGGAGACGTCATCGTCTTCAACAACCCGGTGGAGCAGTCGGTCGACTACATCAAGCGGGTGATGGGCGTGCCGGGGGACCGGATTGAGATCATCGACGACACGGTCTACGTGAACGGCCAGCCGCAGCAGCGCGAGGTGGTGGCGGAGGACCAGCGCTACTACGACATCGCGGGTGACCACTGGATCCCCAAGACCGCCACCGTCTACAAGGAGCGCATCGGCAACAACGACCACCTGGTGCAGTACCTGGATGGCATGGGTGAGCGGAACAGCCCCACGACGTACGTGGTCCCCGAGGGCCACGTCTTCGTGATGGGCGACAACCGGGATGCCAGCTCGGACTCGCGCTACGGGCTGGGCCACTCGGAGCTGGGCACCCAGTTCGTCCCGTACGGAAACATTAAGGGCAAGGCGATGATCGTCTGGCTGTCGCTGTCGTACGGGGGCCTGTTCAATCAGTGGTTCGGTGGCAAGGGGTTGCGCACCGACCGCATGTTCTTGCCCGTACGGTAGGAGTTCATGCGGCGGCGCGGCCTCCTGCAACAAGACCTCCTGCTGTTGCGGTCTCCCGAGGAGCACCAGCGGCTCCGGCGGCGGAAGCTGCTGGAGGTGCTCTCCTCGCTCTGGACGCCCCCCGTCGTCTTCAGCGTCTTCTTCGCGCTCTACCTCTGCGTGCTGCCGTTTCTGGGGGACAGCTACCGGGGGCTGCGCCTGGCGCTGCTGGGGCTGGCGGGCCTGTGCGCCGGCTGGTTTCTGGTGGGGTTCATCCTGGCCTTCATCCCGCCCATGTCGCGCCGCCGGTCCTTGAGGATGCGCGCGTCGGAAGTGCTCTCGGACCTGGACGCGGCCATCAACCGCAAGCGGACCATCTCCCGCACGCTCATCGCGGAGCTGGCGGAGGTGGCGCGCCGGCTGGAGAACGCCTGGGCGGACGGGGACGAGGGCACGCTGTCGCGGGAGCTGGAGCGCACCGGCCGCGCGCTGGACGCCAAGCTGCCGAAGTGGCGCCAGAGCGATCTGCTGGGCTTTGGCCTGGGGCTGGCGAAGGCGGTGCTGGCGGTGGGGTTCCTCCGGGTGGTTCTGCTGGAGCCCTTCTCCATCCCCTCCGGCTCCATGCTGCCCACGCTGCAGATTGGCGACTACGTCCTGGTGAACAAGTTCGTCTACGGCGTCCAGGTGCCGTTCCAGAACAAGGTGCCCTTCGTGCTGGTCCGGCGCCCCGCGCGCGGGGACGTCATCGTCTTCAACAACCCGCTGGATGACTCGGTCAACCTCATCAAGCGGGTGGCCGGCGTGCCGGGCGACGTGGTGGAGATCCGCAACGAGGTGGTCTACGTGAACGGCGTGGCCCAGCCGCGGGAGCTCATCGCCCCCTCCTACGTGGTGCACGAGCGAGCGGGGGACCGGTGGTTCGCGCGGGACGCCGTGCTCTACGCGGAGGCGCTCTCGGCGGTGCCTCACTTCTCGCTGCAGTACCCCACGCACCCGTACGCGCGCGAACGGCAGGGCCCGTACGAGGTCCCGGAAGGGCACGTCTTCGTCCTGGGCGACAACCGCGACGGGAGCGAGGACAGCCGCGCCGGCTTCGGGCTCTCCTCGAAGGTGGAGTTCGTGCCCTACGGCCACATCAAGGGCCGGGCCGCGGCGGTCTTCATCTCCTTCGGACCGGGCGGCGTCTTGTCGTCGTTGTTCGGCGGGGTGGGGGTGCGGCTGGAGCGGCTCTTCGTCCCGGTGCTTTGAAGCTTGACCCCCCAATTCGTGCGCTGCTATCCGAGCGCTTCGAAAGTGAGACCCTCCGGCCGGGTAAATGTGGTCAGCCTCGTGCTGATCCTGGCGCTGATCATCGGCGTCTGGCTGGCCGTTCACCTCTCGAAGCCGTACCTGGATAATTTGAACGTGAAGGACTCCGTCGCCAGCGCGTACTCGGATGTCCTGCTGGGGCGGACCGACGAGCAGATCCGCAACCGGATCATCGAGGAGCTCAACGGCGCCAAGGTGGGCACTCACAAGGAGTACAACGGCTACGGCGAGCTGGTGGAGGTCCCCGGGCTTGGGCTGACGGCGGAGAACATCACCATCGAGCGCGACGACGTCCGCCGTACGGTCCGCATCCGCATTGAGTACGACCGCGAGGTGAAGCTGTCCCCGCTGGCGAAGGTCATCACCCTCCACTTCAACCCGGAGAAGAAGGGGCCCTCCATCCGTGAGTGACCGGCACCTCCTGCAGATTGAAGGCATGTCCCGCGCGGGCGTGGAGGGCATCCTCGACCGTGCCGCGGAGCACAAGCGGGCCCTCAAGGCCGGCAAGCGCCGCACCCCGCTCACCGGTCACGTAGTGGCCAACCTCTTCTTCGAGGACTCCACGCGGACCCGCTCCTCGTTCGAGGTGGCCGCGAAGGCCCTGGGCGCGGAGGTGCTCAACTGGACCTACAAGGCGTCCTCGGTCTCCAAGGGGGAGACGCTCTTGGACACGGTGCGGAACATCGACGCGCTGGGGCCGCAGGCCATCATCATCCGGCACAGCTCCTCCGGCGCGCCGCACCTGGCGGCCAAGCACGTGCGCGCGGCGGTCATCAATGCGGGCGACGGTACGCATGAGCATCCCAGCCAGGGCTTGCTGGACGCGTTCACGCTGCGCGAGGTGCTGGGCGAGCTCGACGGGAAGACCATCGCCATCGTAGGGGACATCCTTCACAGCCGGGTGGCGCGCTCCAACCTGCACTGCCTGAAGCTGCTGGGCGCCAAGGTCATCTGCTGCGGCCCGCCGATGTTCCTGCCGCCGGGGCTGGAGGCGCTGGGCTGTCAGGTGACGCCGGAGCTGGACGTGGCGCTGGAGGGCGCGGACGCGGTGATGATGCTGCGGATCCAGCTGGAGCGGCAGAGCGGCGAATCCCTCTTCCCGTCGGCGCGGGAGTACGCGCGGCTCTACGGGATGAATGCGGCCCGCGCGGCGCGGCTGAAGGAGGGCGTTCGGGTGCTGCACCCCGGCCCCATCAACCGCGGCGTGGAGCTGTCGTCGGACGTGGCGGATGGGCCGCGCAGCATGATCCTGGACCAGGTGGAGAACGGCGTCTGTGTGCGGATGTCGATCCTCGAGGGGTGCGCATGAAGGAGCTGCTCATCCGTCGGGGCCGGGTGATTGATCCGCGCGCGCGCCTGGACGGGGTGCGCGACGTCCGCATCGCCGACGGGCGGGTGGTGGAGATCTCCGAGCGACCGCTGGAGCCCGGCGCGGCCGACGTCATTGACGCTTCCGGCTCCTGGGTCCTGCCGGGGTTCGTTGACCTGCACGTCCACCTTCGCGAGCCGGGCGAGGAGGGGAAGGAGACGGTGCTGACCGGGAGCCGAGCCGCGGTGGCGGGCGGGTTCACCTCGGTGGTGGCCATGCCGAACACCAAGCCGGCGAACGACAGTGCGCAGGTGACGGAGCTCATCCTGAACCGCGCGCGGGCGGCCAACCTCTGCCGCGTCTACCCGGCCGGGGCCATCACGCGCGGCCTGGGCGGCGAGCAGCTGGCCGACATGGGAGAGCTCATCTCCGCCGGCTGCGTCTGCGTGACGGACGACGGCCGCCCGGTCATGAACGCCGGGCTCATGCGGCGCACGCTTCAGTACGCGCAGCTCTTCGGCGTGCCGGTGATGGTGCACGAGGAGGACTTGAACCTCTCCAGCCGCGGGTCGATGAGCGAGGGCGCTCGGGCCACGCGGATGGGGTTGGTGGGCATCCCGCCGTCCGCGGAGATTGCCATGGTGGCCAGAGACCTCGTGCTGCTGGAGGAGACCGGGGGCCGGCTGCACATCGCCCACGTGTCCTGCGAGGGCAGCGTCCGGCTGGTGCGGGAGGCCAAGCGCCGCGGGCTGGCGGTCACAGCGGAAGCCACGCCGCACCACTTCACGCTCACCGACGCGGCGGTGGAGGGGTACGACACCCACGCGAAGATGAACCCGCCGCTGCGGATTGACAGGGACGTGCGCGCGCTGCGCGAGGCGCTGGCGGACGGGACGGTGGACGCCATCGCCACGGATCACGCGCCGCATGGGGTTCTGGACAAACAGTGCGAGTTCGACAAAGCGGTGAACGGGGTGGTGGGGCTGGAGACCGCGCTGCCGCTCACGCTGGAGCTGGTGCACCAGGGCGTGCTGACGCCGGCCCGCGCGGTGGCGCTGCTGACCGACGGCCCGGCTCAGGCGTTCGGGCTGCCGGGCGGACACCTGGCGGTTGGGGCCCCGGGCGACGTGGCGATCGTGAACCCGGACGCGGAGTGGGTGGTGGACGCCACGCAGTTCTTCTCCAAAAGCCGCAACACGCCCTTCCATGGGCGCGCCGTTCGAGGCAGGGTGACGCACACCGTCGTCGGTGGGCGGGTGGTCTTCGCTGGCGGGCAGGCCGTCGGGCAGATGAAGGAGTCAGGTCAATGAAGCGGGCGCTCTTGGCGCTGGCCGATGGGATGGTCTTCGAGGGGCGCTCGTTCGGCGCCACCGGGGAGACCGTCGGCGAGGTGGTCTTCAACACGTCGATGTTCGGCTACCAGGAGATCCTCACGGATCCCTCGTACGTCGGGCAGATTGTCACCATGTCGTACCCGGAGATGGGCAACGTCGGGGTGAACCGGGACGACGAGGAATCGGCGAAGCCGCACGCAGTGGGCATGGTGGTGCGGGAGCTGACGCGCGCGCCGTCCAACTGGAGATCTCAGGAGCCGCTGTCCGAGTACCTGGCGCGGCACCAGGTGGCCGGCATTGAGGGCCTGGACACGCGCAAGCTGGTCCGGCACCTGCGCACCCATGGTTCCCAGATGGGGATCATCTCGACGGAGAACGTCACTGGCCCGGCGCTGGCGCAGCGCGCGGCGGCGGCGCACGGGATGGAGGGGCTGGATCTGGCCACGCCCATCTCCACGAAGTCGGTCTACGAGTGGACGCAGCCCACGCCTTCACCACTGGATCCGGGCGCGGCGCCCGCCTCGCCGCCGGCGCTCTCGCGGCATGTGGTGGCCATCGACTACGGGCTCAAGCGGTCCATGCTGCAGTTCCTGGTGGACGTGGGTGCGAAGGTGACGGTCGTCCCGGCGTCGCACACGGCGGAGCAGGTGCTGGCGCTCAAGCCGGACGGCATCTTCCTCACCAACGGTCCCGGGGATCCCGCGGCGGTGAAGGGGGCGGAGCGCACGGTGCGGGGGCTCCTCGGGAAGGCGCCGCTCTTCGGCATCTGCCTGGGCCATCAGATTCTGGCGCTGGGCCTGGGCGGGAAGACCTACAAGATGAAGTTTGGCCACCGGGGCGGGAACCAGCCGGTGAAGGACCTCTCCACCGGCAAGGTGGAGATCACCGCGCAGAACCACGGGTTCGCGGTGGACGAGGCGAGCGTCAAGGGCAAAGCGGTGGTGACGCACCTCAACCTGAACGACCGCACGGTGGAGGGGCTGTCGGTGCCGGACGCGCGCGCGTTCAGCGTGCAATATCACCCGGAGTCCTCGCCCGGCCCCCATGACGCGCGCTACCTGTTTGAACGGTTCGCCAAGCTGATGTCCAGCTGACCTCGAAATCCCTCAACCGTCCGAGGTCTGCTGGCTAGTATGGCCCGCCCGTCCGCATGGAACCCACCGCTGCCGCCGCATACCAGACTCAGCTCGACCAGCTCATCGCCTACGCCAGCGCTGAGTCCCGCAAGCCGGAGCTGCTCGCCGCCAAGGCGGAGTACTTCGGGCTGACGGGCGAGGTCTTCGAAGACGACAAGGTCTTCGAGATGCGGATGGCGTCGTTCCTCGACTACTACCTGTTCGACCGGGCCAGCCCCAGCACCGGGAAGACGCCCGCGCAGGAGTACTTCGAGCTCAACCGCGACGGCCCGGCCGAGGTGGTGGCTGGCTTCCGCGGCTTCACGGAGACGACTCACGGGCTGTTCGAGGTCCGCAAGCTGGGCAAGGGCTTCGTGCGGCTGCGGGAGCTCTTCGGCGGCAAGGACTACGAGATCACCGAGCGGCGGCAGCTGGCCGGGCTGGAGAAGGGCGACATCCTGGAGGCGCGCCTCATCCCGTACGGCGGGCACCTCTGGTTCTCCGCCGGCTTCTGCTACCACCCGAAGCACGTGCGCGAGCTCATCCGCAAGGAGATCAAGCGCCGCAAGAAGAAGGAGCCGCTGCGGACGCCCAAGGAGCTCACCTTCGAGTGCGCCAAGATGGCCCTCAAGGTGGAGCGCTACCGGCAGATCGCGGTGGAGAAGATCTACGACTTCGAGCGCCGCACCCTCTGAAGCAGCAGAGGGCGTTCGCGCTACTTCTTCTTTGGATCCTTCTCGAAGGGCTTGAGCGCCTTCTCGTAGGCGTCCAGGTCTCCGTTCGCTCGGAAGTCGGCGATGGAGATGTAGTGTTCAAGCCCGCAAGTGCGGCAGCCCTTGCCCATCAGGCGGTCGTGGGGCTTGTCGCAGCGGTAGGCCTCGTGCTCCAGATGGGGCCCGAGCGCCTTCGCGAACTCCTCGGCGGTGGTCAACAGGATGGTCTGCGGCATGTCGCGGCAGAAACTATTCGCGAACGGCCCTTCCTGTCATTCGTTTACCGCTCGTCCAGCAGCTCCAGATAGTGGCGCAGGCGCCCCACCTCGTCTTCGGGGAGGTTCTCGAAGACAACCGCAGAGCCGCGGCGGGAGACGGTGATGAGCTCCACCTTGCGGTGGCGGACCTCCAGCTGACTGGCGCCCAGGCGGATGACGCGGACCTGGACGCGCATCGGTTCGCCGCCAGGCAGCTCCAGGCTCAGCATCCCGCGCGCGCCGTAGTCCAGGTCCTCGTCGCAGGCGAGGAAGGCGCCGCCCTCGGAGAGGTCCAGCACGCGGACCGGCCGCGCGGCTTCGCTCCCGAAGGTCAGGAGCCCGTCGAGCTCACAGCGGTAGCGGACTGGCCGGCCAATACCCTTCACGGTGCGCCACGCTACAACAGTCAGATCCGGTGCACGGTCATCATGTTGGTGTTGCCGGGTTCGTTCAGCGGCACGCCGGCGACGATGACCACCAGCTCCCCGGTGCGGCAGTGGCCCTGCTCCCGGCAGAGGCGCCGCACCTGCCGGACCATCGCGTCCGTGGAGTGGAGCCGGCCCACCAGGTGCCCCTGCACGCCCCAGTAGAGCGCCACCCGCCGGACGACCTCCGGGTTGGGCGTGAGCGCGAGCACCCGCGCGTCCGGCCGGAACTCGGAGACCAGCCGCGTGGTGTAGCCGCTCTCCGTGTAGGTGACGATGGTGGGGATGGCCAGCTGCGTGGCGGCCGCCACCGCCGCCGCGGCCACGCCGGTGGGCACGTCCCGCGCGTGGTCGAAGTGCGGGCGGAAGGGCGTGGAGCGCCCGCGCTCAATCTCTTCCACGATGCGCGCCATCGTCGCCGTGGCCTCCACCGGGTACTTGCCGGCGGCGGTCTCCCCCGAAAGCATCACCGCGTCCGCGCCGTCCAGGATGGCGTTGGCCACGTCGGAGACCTCGGCCCGGGTAGGGCGGGGGCTGTTCACCATGCTCTCGAGCATCTCGGTGGCGACGATGGACAGCCGCCCCTGCGCGTTCACCTTGATGAGGGCGTCCTTCTGGATGCGCGGCAGGCGTTCGAGCGGGAGCTCCACGCCCAGGTCGCCGCGGGCGATCATCACGCCGTCGGAGACCGCGGTGATGGCCTCCAGCGCCTCTACCGCCTGCGGCTTTTCAATCTTCGCGATGAGCGGCGTCCCGGGGCTCACCCGCTTCCGGGCGCGGAGCATGTCGGAGGGGTGGCGCACGAAAGAGAGGGCGACGTAGTCCACGCCCAGCTCGCGGCCCAGCGCCAGGTCCACCTCGTCCTTGCGGGTGACGGTGGGGACGGAGACCTTCGCGCCGGGGAGGTTGAGGCCCTTGTGGTCCTTGAGCAGGCCGCCCACCTTCACCTCTGCCTGGATGTCGGTGCCCTTGCTGGAGAGCGCGAGGAGGACCACGCGCCCGTCGTCGAGCAGGATGCGGTCGCCTGGATGCACGTCCTTGGGGAGCGAGCGCAGCGGGGTGGGGATGAGCGACCCTGCGCCCAGCACGTCGCGCGTGGTGAGGACGACGCGCTGCCCGGGCTCCACGCGCAGCTGCCCTTGTTCAAAGCGCCCGAGGCGGATCTTCGGGCCCTGGATGTCCTGCAGCACCGCCACCGGCTTGCCCAGGCGCTGCGAGATGGCGCGCAGCCGTCGCACCCGGCGCCGGTGGTCCTCGTGGGTGCCGTGGGAGAAGTTGAGCCGCGCCACATCCATCCCGGCGCGGACCAGCCCTTCCATCACCTCAGGTGAGTCGGAGGCCGGTCCGAGCGTGCAGATGATCTTCGCCTTGCGCATGGGCTGGGCATCGTATGAGAGCTCGCGCACAGTGGAAGGGTTGACATGTTGAAGGTCAGTTGAATACGAAGGCGCCCAACCCCCCGCCAAGCGGAGCGTCCATGAAGCCGGAGAACGAGCTGCAGAGCCCGATCCAGGTGGTGTCGCCCGCGCGCGAGCCGGTACGAGACCAGGACAAGATCATGCTGGTCTTTGCCTACCTGGGCATCCTCGCGTTGATCCCGCTCCTCACGGTGAAGGACTCGCCGTTCGTGAAGTGGCACGCGAAGAACGGGTTGGTGCTGGGGATTGCGACGTTCATCATCAGCACCGTGCTGGGCTGGGTTCCGTGGCTCAACTGCGTGATGGTGCCGCTGCTGATGGTCGCCTACATCGTCGTCGTAGTGCTGGCCATCCGGAAGGCGCTGCAGGGAGAGCGCTGGCGCATCCCCGGGGTGAGCGACCTGGCTGAGAAGTTCTAAGGCTCGGGCAAAGAAGGCCCGGGCTCCCAGGGAGGGGGGCCAGGCCTTCAGCGTCGTCGGTCGCGGGAGGGGGAAGATGGGCTGCAGCAGCTGCGGGGCGCAGGTCGCCGCTGGGACGCGGCTCTGTCCCTCGTGCGGCGCGACGTTCGGTGTCGCGCCCAGGACCAGCAGCTTCGCGGTGGTGAGCCTGGCGGCTGGTATCGCCGCGTATCTCGGCTTCACCTTCCCGGCGGCGTTGGTGGCGATCGTCGCCGGCCACCTGGCCCGGAAGGAGATCCGCGCGTCAGGTGGGCAGACTGCTGGCGGCGGGCTGGCGCTGGCGGGGTTGATCCTCGGCTACGTCCACTTCGCGCTCCTCTTCGCCATCTTCGTGATCGTGTCGCTGGCCTTCAGGAACGGATTCATCACGGGCGCGTTGGTGGGGGTGAACCCCTTCGCGTGGTGAGAGGAGATGGGATGCAGTGCAATCTGTGTGGGGCCTCCATTGCCGCGGGGACGCGCTTTTGCCCTTCGTGCGGCGGCGAGCAGCCAGTCGTCGCCACGCCGCCACGCCCGGCCGGTCTGAGCCCTCCGCTGGAGCGGCCGCTGCCGCAGGTGGGCACGCCCGTCGCGACCGTCACGGGGGAGCCGCCGACCAGCTCTCTCGCCGTGGCCAGCCTCATCAGCGGGGTGGCGGCGTACCTCGGCTTCACGGTCTTCACGGCGATCGTCGCGATCATCACCGGCCACATGGCACGCAAGGAGATCCGGCTCTCCAATGGACAGATGGGCGGAGACGGGCTCGCCTTGGCTGGGCTCATTCTGGGCTACGGACACTTCGCGCTCATCTGCCTTGCGGTGACCCTGATTCTCACCGTGTTCGGCGGGATCGCGTCGCTCCTGAGGTAGCTGTGGACCTGGCGTCCCACCAGAGTCCACCCCGTCCAGAGTCCACCCCGTCCAGAGTCCACCCCGTTCGCGTCGAGCGTTGCGCCGTCAGGCGCATAGTCGAGACGTCGGCCGTCGGCAGTGCTCCCGAGGTTTGGCTCATGGGCCGCTACGCTCCGCTCGAAACAGATCGGCTAAGTGCCGTGCGTGGGTTTGCGCCACCTCTCGACTATGCGCCTGACGGCGCAACGCTCGAGGCGAGCGGGGATGGCGCCTGACGGCGCAGGAACAGCTGTTCCTCCGACGAAATGGCCGGCCAGGGCCGGTTTCCCCCTCGAGGCGCCCGACTGAGAAGAGCTGTTCCTCCGACGAAATGGCCGGTCGCTCTTGACGCGTTAGAGCGTGACCTCCGGCCCATCTCCCGGCCGCGCGCGGTGCATCGTCTCCGAGTCGTTCGGCAGCCGCGGCCCCTGGCCGCTGCCGCCCACGCCGGGCCCCTGACCCTTCCGGAGATCATCGATGTCCTTCTGGGTGATCCCCGCCGCGGCCATCACCTTGCGCGAGACGAGGATCCTCGCCCCGCTGCTGAGCGCCATGGCGATGGAGTCCGACGGCGCGGCGTTCAGCTGCAGCTTGCGGTCGCCCTGTTGGATGAAGACGCGCCCGCGGTAGCTGTGGCTGCTCATGTCCTCAATCCGCACCTCGGTGACCTTCCCGCCCATGTCGAGGACAAGATGGTCCAGCAGGTCCGCGGAGAGCGGCCGCGGGGCGGGCTGATGTGCCAGGCGGAAGGCAATGGAGATGGCCGCCTCTTCATCCACGAAGATGGGCAGAACCACCTGCGCGTCCTCGGAGATGAGCATCACCGCGTGAGCGTCCGCCTCGGCGATGGGGACCACGTCCTTCACCGTCATCTCCACCATCGCGCCCGGGGCCGCGGCGGACGCATCCCCGTTCACCCACCGGGCAAGAGGGGGTGGGGCAGGGTCCGGATAGCCGATGGGCCGCGACGGGACCGCAGCGGGCAGCAGGAGCACGATCCAGAGCCCCGCCAGCGTGGTGACAAAGGCCAGGAACGACAGCGAAAGGAGCGGGAGCGGTCTGTTCACCCAGGAAAGCTACGCACCCGGGTGGGCCGGGACAGTCCGGCCTTCAGAGGCGAGGGGGGCTTGCTGCGCTCTCCTGTCCGAGACCGGGCGGAGGGGAGGCGAGGTCAGCGCTCCGCGTCCTCGTCTTCGACTTCTTCCTCGTCGTCGTCCTCGTCGTCATCGTCGTCGACGTCGAGATCCTCGTCGTCGTCGTCCTTCTCTCCGTCCTCGTCGGCCTCCTCTTCGTCGTCTTCCTCCTCGTCGTCCTCGTCCTTGGACTCCAGCTCGTCCGCGAGGTCCTCGGAGTCGACCGTCATGTTTACGCCGAACTTCTTCCCCATCACCGCGACCTGCGCGCGGATCTCGTTGAGGGCGGAGACGAAGTCGTCCGCGATGTTGGCGGGACACTTTGCATCACAGTGCGGGCACACGAGCTTCTCAGTCCCGTCAATCAGGTCCTGAGCGTCCAGCTCGAAACTCGCTTCGCACTTCTGGCAGGTGAACTCGATGGTCATACTTGGCCGCGAGATACAAAGGGGCGGTAGGGCATGTCAATCTCTTGTAGCGAACCCAACGTTCGGGACCGCCGGATCCGCGGATGACTCGCCGCGTTTGTGACCGAAAACCCAGCGCATCGTCACCCAACCTGTCACCGCGCTGACGGCGGTGAGGCCCACGCCGAGCGCCGTCTCACCCAGGATGAGCTTCCCAATGCCAATCATCCCGGCATAGACGAACACGGCGGACACGGCGATCTGCGCGACGGTGGACCACCCGAACTCCGCAGGCCCCAGCGGCCCGGCATGCGCGGCGACGGGCCCCCAGAGCGCCCGCGGCGGACGCACCCGCTGGTAGAAGCTGACGAGCGTGTCCATCGGCTCCGGCGCGGTCAGGAACGTGACGGCGATGGCGCACGCGGCGGAGACCAGCACCACCAGCAGGAGGCGGATGGCGGACCCGTGCGCGCCGCCGCCCGCAGTCGCCGGGAGGGTGTTGAACGCGATGGCCGCCGCCACGGATGAGAGCAGCGCCGCAATCTCCGAGGCGGAGTTGATCCGCCACCACATCCAGCGCAGGACGTAGATGAGCCCCAGCCCAGCCACCAGCTCCATCTTGAAGCGGAAGGCGCCCAGGACAGAGGGCAGGAGCAAGGCGGCCACGCCGGCGATCGCCGCCACGCCCAGCGTCATCCAGCGGGAGGCGCCGACGTAGTGCGCTTCGCTGCGGCCGGGACGAAGGAAGCGCTTGTAGACGTCGTTCGTCGCGTACGACGCGGTGAGGTTGTAGTGCGCCTCCATGGTCCCCATGAACGCCGCGAAGAAGGACGCCACCATCAGGCCCTTGAGGCCCACCGGGAGCAGATCCTTCACCATCCGGGGATACGCGGTCTCGTGGTCGGTCAGGTGGGGGTAGAGGACCAGCGACGCCAGCGCGGTCACGTACCAGGGCCAGGTACGGATGAGGTACTGCACGGCCATGTTCCAGACGCCGGCGGCCACCGCATTCTGGTCGTCCTTGCAGGCCAGGAACCGCTGCGCCCTCTGCCCCGTGCCGTCGATTTGCGAGGTGGCCCACCACTGCACGCCCAGGTAGACGCCGAACACCAGCATGCTGGCGCCCTCTCCGAAGAGCGACGGGGTCATCTCCAGCGCGGATTCGCCCATCGGCGACACCGTGCGCAGCCCCTCCCTCAGCCCGGAGATACCGCCGACCTTCTGGACGGCCACCACCGCCAGGATGACCGCGCCGGTCATGGCCACGGTGAACTCGATGAGGTCCGTGGAGACCACGCCCCAGAACCCGGAGGCGATGGAGAAGACCACCGTGATGGTCAGCAGCACCGCGACGACCAGGACCTCGGTGGTCACCGGCGTTCCGAAGAGCGCCACCTGGTCCGGGAGGTCCATGATCGTCTTCACGATCTTGGTCATCCCCAGGGTGATCCACGCCATGGTGAGCAGCTCCAGGAAGAGGCACTTGAAGACCGCCATCCCGCCCCGGAGCACCGCCGCGCGGCGGCCGGCATAACGCAACTCGGTAAGCTCGTTGTCGGTGGTGACGCCAGCCCTGCGCCAGAGCTTGGAGAAGACGAAGGCGACGATCAGCCCGGCGATGATCAGGTTCCAGTAGAACCAGGCGGAGGCCAGGCCGCCCTCGCGGATCTGCCGGGTGGTGTGCAGCGGCGTGTCGCTGGCGAAGCTGGTGGCCAGCATGGACGTCCCGGCCAGCCACCAGGGGATGGTCCGGCCCGCCACGAAGTACTCGTCCATGCTCTTCGACGCGCGCCGGGTGAACCAGAGCCCAATCCCGGTGACTCCCGCGATGAACGCGGCGACGACGATCCAGTCGATGACGGCCATGGGGGGCGTTCTTACGCGAGAAGGCCCACAAAGGTGTAGGTTCCCACGCCGATGCACGAGGTTCCTCCCGCCCCGCTCCTCAAGGCCCACGGCCGCGTTCTCCCCGCCGACTCCAAGTCCGTGCGGATCCTCTCCTTCGAGGTGCCCGCCGGGGTGGAGGCGCTGGCCTTCCGCTTCGACTTCCGCCCCCGGGTGAGTGACCGCCGGGAGGTGAACGCGCCGCTGGTGGACGCGGCCATCGCCCGCCACAACCGCGGGACGTGGGCCGCGCAGCCGGCCGACGCGCTGGCCGCCCAGCGCCGCAGCCTGGGCGCGGAGAACCTCTGCCGCACCCTCAACAACCTGATGAACGCCGTGCTCATCGACCCCCAGGGCGTCTGGCGCGGCCGCTGGGACCGCAATCCGGCCTCGGAGGAGGAGGCGTTGCTGCTCAGCGCGCGCGCGGCCTCCAACGGGTTCCTGGCCGGGCCGGTGCAGCCGGGGCGCTGGACGGTGGCGGTGGAGACGCACGGCGTCTACGGCGAGCCCGTCACCTACGACGTGGCCGTGGAGGCGCGGCCCGCCCCCACCGACGCGGAGGTGGAGGCGCTGCGCGGCGCGGGGACGAAGGGGAGCCGCCGCGCGCGCCGCTCCGGCCGCGGTTGGTACTTCGGCGAGCTGCACTCGCACACCCAGCACTCGGATGGCGTGCATGAGCTGAAGGAGCTGGCGGCGAGGGCGCACGCGCTGGGGCTGGACTGGCTGGCGCTGACGGACCACAACACCACCAGCGGCCTGCTGGAGGCGGTCGACCTCCCGCTCACGTTGCTCCCCGGCTGCGAGCTCACCACCTTCAACGGCCACCACCCCATCTATGGGCTCACGGAGATCATCCCCTGGCACGTAGAGGGCCGGGTGCTGAGCCTCGCGGAGCTGGCGCCGCTCATCCGGGAGAAGGGCGGGGTGGTTTCGGTCGCGCACCCGTTCAAGGTGGGAGACCCGCTGTGCACCGGCTGCCGGATGCCGGAGGGCCTGAGCCCCGCGCTGTTTGACCTCTTCGAGGTCTGGTACCGCCGCTGGGACGCGGCAGAGAGTGACAACCCGGCGGCGTATCAGCTCTGGAATGACTACTGGCGCAGCGGCCGGCGGGTGACCGCGGTGGCCGCGCGCGACTGGCACGGCCCGTCGCAGGAGGGGCCGTTTCCAGGCCCCATGGCCTTCACGGGGATCCAGGCGGAGGATGACTCGGTGGCCGCGCTGCTGGCGGGAATGAAGCGCGGCGCGGTCATCCTCAGCGGTGGGCCCATCGCGGAGCTCCAGCTCGTGGCGGAGGGTGGCCGGGCCGGTATCGGCGAAACCCTGCGCGCGCAGCGGGCGAGGGTGGAGGTGCAGCTCTCCCGGCTCCAGGAGGTCGCCGAGCTCCGGCTCTTCCGCAATGGGGCCCTGGTGAGGGCGCAGCGGGTGGAAGGGGACGGAGCGCATCACTTCGACGACGTGGCCGACGGCCCTGGCTGGTACCGTGCGGAGCTCTGGAACGGGGCTACCCCGCGGGCGATCACCAACCACGTGGTGCTCGAGCCTCAACGCTGACGCCAAGGAGCGAACCGAAGATGGCCACGCAACGGACGATGATCCACGTGCTGCACGACCAGGCCTCGCAGCTGGGAGACCGCCCCGCCCTGTGGACCAAGCGGGCCGGGACCTACCTGCCGACCTCGTGGCGGCAGTACGCGCAGCGCGTGAAGCAGCTGGCGCTGGCGCTCAACCGGCTGGGCTTCGGGCCGGGCGACGTGATGGCGATCATGAGCTTCAACCGCGAGGAATGGCTCATCGCGGACCTGGCCGCCATGGCGCTGGGCGGCACCGCCGTTGGCATCTACACGACGTCCAGCCCCGAGCAGGTGCAATACATCCTGGGCCACTGCGAGGCGAAGGTCTTCCTCGTGGAGAACGCGGCCATGCTCAAGACCGCCCTCTCGGTCCGCGCGGAGCTGCCCGCCCTCAAGGCGCTGGTGGTGCTGGACCCGCCCTCACCGCTGCCTTCGGGCGTGAAGACCTACGCAGAGGTCTTCGCCAGCGGGGAAGGGCAGGACGACGCGATTTACTACGAGCGCGTCAACGCGCTGAAGCCGGATGGGCTGGCCACGCTCATCTACACTTCTGGCACCACCGGGAACCCCAAGGGCGTGATGCTCAGCCATCACAACCTGGTCTGGACCACAGAGAAGTTGATCCAATGCACCCAGCTCTCTGACCGCGAGGTGATGGTCTCCTACCTGCCGCTCTCGCACATCGCCGAGCAGGTCTGCAGCCTGCACGCGTCGGTCATGCGGGGCATCCAGATCTACTTCGCGGAGTCCTTCGAAAAGCTGGGTGAGAACCTGCGCGACGTGCGCCCCACCGTGTTCTTCGGCGTGCCGCGCGTCTGGGAGAAGTTCAAGGCGAAGGCGGAGGACGGCTTTGGCAAGCAGCCGCCGGCGCGGCAGAAGATCCTCCAGTGGGCGCGTGGCGTGGCGGGCCGCCGGCACGCACTGGACCTGCGCGGCGAGCGCGTCCCGCTGTCTCTGGAGGCGCAGTACCTGCTCGCGCAGCGCGTGGTCTTCGGGCCCCTGAAGGCGCGGATTGGCTTCGGTCGCGGCTGGTTCTTCGCCACCGCGGCGGCGCCCATCGGCCGGGACGTGCTGGAGTTCTTCGCGTCAATCGACGTGGTCATCCGCGAGGTCTACGGGCAATCCGAGGACACCGGACCGACGACGGTCAGCGTCCCCGGCGCCACGCGGCTGGGCCTGCTGGGCCGGCCCATGCTGGGCGTGGAGGTGAAGATCGCCGCCGACGGGGAGATCCTCGTGCGCGGCGGCAACGTCTGCCTGGGCTACTACAAGGATCCGGCCGCCACGGCGGAGCTGATCGAGAACGGCTGGCTGCACTCAGGCGACGTGGGGGAGCTGGACGCCGACGGCTTCCTGAAGATCACCGGGCGGAAGAAGGAGATCATCGTCACCTCCGGCGGCAAGAAGACCGCGCCCGCCAACATCGAGGAGCTGCTCAAGACCATCGCCCCCGTGGGCCAGGCTGTCGTCATTGGCGACCGCCGGAACTACCTCGTGGCGCTGCTCACGCTGGACGCCGACAAGGCGCCGGCCTTCGCGAAGGCGCACGGCTTCCCGGCGGATCCCAAGGCGTTGGCCGCCGACAGCGGCTTCAACGCGTACCTGAAGGATCAGATCGAAAAGAACGTGAACCCGAAGCTGGCGCGCTTCGAGAGCGTGAAGCGCTTTGCCGTGCTGCCGGAGGACTTCAGCGTGGAGGGCGGGGAGCTCACGCCCAGCCTGAAGATCAAGCGGCGGATCGTGGAGTCCAAGAACCGCGCGCTGATCGACTCGCTCTACGCCGGCCACGAAGTCGCCGCGGCCGGCTAGAGGTGGGCGGTTACCGCTTCTCCAGCGGAAGGTAGTCGCGCCGCTTCGCGCCCATGTACACCTGGCGCGGGCGGGCGATCTTCTGCTCGCTGTCGAGGACCATCTCCTCCCACTGGCTCACCCAGCCCACGGTGCGGGGGATGGCGAAGAGCACGGGGAATGTGTCCACCGGGAAGCCCATCGCCTCGTAGATGAGGCCCGAATAGAAGTCGACGTTGGGGTAGAGCTTGCGCTTGACGAAGTAGTCGTCCTGCAGCGCGATCCGCTCCAGCTCCAGCGCGATGTCGAGCAGCGGGTTCTTCCCGGTGACTTCGAAGACCTCGTCGGCGATGCGCTTGATGACCTTCGCGCGCGGGTCGTAGCTCTTGTAGACGCGGTGACCGAAGCCCATCAGCTTGGTCCCCTCGCCGTCCTTCACGCGGGTGATGAACTCGGGGACCTTCGAGACGTGGCCAATCTCTCGGAGCATCCGGAGGACCGCCTCGTTCGCGCCGCCGTGCAGCGGACCGTAGAGCGCGGTGACGCCAGCGGCGACCGCGGAGAACGGGTCCACCTCGGAGGAGCCCACCAGCCGGGCGGCGGTGGTGCTGCAGTTCTGCTCGTGATCCGCGTGGAGGATGAACAGCACGTCCAGCGCGCGCTCGAGGACCGGGTTCACCTTGTACCGGGCCTCCGCCATCTTCTTCACCATCGCGAGGAAGTTGCCCGTGTAGGAGAGGTCGTTGTCCGGGTAGACGTACGGCAAGCCCATGCTGTGGCGGTAGGAGAACGCCGCAATGGTGGGCATCTTGGCAATCATCCGGATCATCTGGATGCGCCGGGTGCGCTGGTCCTTGATGTTCTTCGCGTCAGGGTAGAAGCCGGAGAGGGCCGCCACCGTGGACGAGAGGATGGACATCGGGTGCGCGTCGTAGCGGAACCCGTCCATGAACGTCTTGATGTTCTCGTGGACGTAGGTGTGGTGGGTGACCAGGAAGGTGAAGTCGTCCAGCTCCTTCTTGGTGGGCAGCTCCCCGTTCATAAGGAGGTAGGCCACCTCGAGAAAGGTGGACTTCTCCGCCAGCTGTTCAATGGGATACCCCCGGTACTCGAGGATCCCCTTGTCGCCGTCGATAAAGGTGATCTTGCTGCGACAGTTGGCGGTGTTGAGGAACGCAGGGTCGTAACCCATCAGACCGAAGTCGTCGTCCGAGACCTTGATCTGCCGCAGATCCATGGTCCGGATGCAGCCATCCGAAATCTGAACCTCGTAGGTTTTGCCGTTTCGATTGTCGGTGATCGTCAGGGTGTTCTTGGCCATGGCGGGCGTGAGGATGATCGCGGTAGGGAGGGATCTCAACTGAAAAAGTGCACGGTGGACGCCAGCGCCCCTTCTGCCCCGACCCAGCGCCGGCCCGGCTGGGCGCGCGTGGTGGGGCTGTGCGCGCTCGCCGTCGCGGTCATCCTGGCAGTGCGGGTCGCCCTGCGACGGGAGCTGGAGCCCAAGGCGGCCTTCGCGCTGCTGCGGTCCATCCAGCACCAGTGGTGGGCGCTCCCGGCCTTCGGGTTCGCGTACCTGACACTCACCGCGGCCTTCGTACCTGTGGTGCTGTTCCACATGATCTCAGGCGCCGTCTACGGCTTCCCGGTGGGGCTGGCGGTCAACCTGGTGGTCTTCAACGTCACGGTGTCGCTGCAGTTCCTCGCCGCTCGCCGGATGGGCCGGGCGCAGGCGGAGGCGCTGGTCACCCGCTACAACCTGGGTGGGCTGGTCAACACCTCGTCCACCAACGGCCTGCGGACGGTCCTCTCGCTCCGGGTGGTGCCGCTGCCCTCCATCGTCACCTGCCTTGCCGCGGTGCTGGCCGGCGTCCGGTGGCGTGACTTCGCGCTTGGGTCCTTCATTGGCGGGATGCCCTCCACCGTCATCTTCACGTACTTCGCGGCCTCCCTCGTCGAAGGCGCCGCCGGCGCCGAGCGCAAGGCGCTGGTCCAGACGGCCATCGCCGGGGCGTGCATCGCGCTGCTCGCACTGGGGCCGAAGCTCCTGCAGCGGCTTCGGCGGCCAAGCGCTCAAGGGCCAACCACGCCGACATAGACGTACGCCACGCCGAAGGTGAGCGGGTGCGCCTGGCAGCTTCTGAAGCCGCCGGCGCTCTTCATCAGGGCGAGGAAGGCGTCCCCTGCGGGAAACGCGGCGGCGGTGCGGGGCAGGTACTCATAGGCCTGCGGCTGGCCGGTCAGCCATCCGCCCACCCGCGGCATCACGTGGCGCCCGTAGAAGCGGTAGAGCGCGCCGAAGAGGCCGCGAGGTTGGCCGAACTCGAGGACGACCACCCGGCCGCCGGGACGCACCACGCGGGAGAGCTCGCGCAGGCACCGGACGGGGTCCGTCACGTTGCGGATGCCGAAGGCCATTGCCGCCACGTCGAAGCTTGCCGCCGGCTGCGGGAGATCCAGCGCGTCCGCCACGGAGAACCGGACGTCCAGCCCCGCGCGGGCCGCCTTGGCGGTGGCGCCCTCCAGCATCGGCGCGCAGAAGTCGGTGCCGGCCACCACGCCCCTCGCCTTCACGGCCCGCTTGAACGCGAGCGCCAGGTCGCCCGTCCCGCTGGCGCAGTCGAGCACCCGCGCGCCCTCGGCGACCCCGCTGTGCCGCACCGCCGCCCGCCGCCAGAGCCGGTGGAGGCCGAGGGAGAGGACCTCGTTGGCGAGATCGTACCGGTGCGAGATGCCAGAGAACATCCGTTCCACCGCCTTCGCCTGCTCGTTCATGGGCGCGCCTCCAGAGGTTGTGCGAGGGACCGGCCGACCGCGGACAGGACGCGGGGCAGCTGGGTCATGAGGGCTTCGAAGAGGGGGAAGGGGAGGGCCTGGGCCCCATCGCAGAGCGCCTCCGCCGGCGAGGGGTGGATGTCGATGAGAAGCCCGTCCGCGCCGCAGGCGGCCGCCGCGAGCGCCAGCGGGACCACCAGGTCACGGACCCCTGCGGCGTGGGAGGGATCCACGATGACCGGCAGCCCCGTGCGCTGCTTGGCCAGCACGACGGCGGAGAGGTCCAGCGTGTTGCGCGTGGCCGGTTCGAAGGTGCGGATGCCCCGTTCGCAGAGGATGACCTGCGCGTTGCCGCCCTCGAGCAGGTACTCCGCCGCCCAGAGCCACTCGTCGAAGGTGGCGGCCAGGCCGCGCTTGAGGAGGACCGGAACGCCTGCCTTCGAGAGCGCGCGCAAGAGGGAGAAGTTCTGCATGTTCCGGGCGCCCACCTGAAAGAGGTCCACCTGGCCGCGCATGAGCGCCAGCTGCGCCTCGTCCATCACCTCGGAGACCACCGGGAGGCGGGCGTGGGCGGCCGCGCTGCGGAGGAGTTCCACTCCGCGCTCGCCCAGGCCCTGGAAAGCATACGGGCTGGTGCGCGGCTTGAACGCGCCGCCGCGCAAGAGGTGACCGCCGGCGCGACGGACCGTCTGGGCGCAGGCCTGAAGCTGCGCGGCGCTCTCCACGGCGCAAGGTCCCGCCATGACCACGAAGCCCGGACCCCCGATGTCCACCCCACCCGCCCGCACCGGCCCGGTCCCGCGGCCGGCACGCCAGGGCTTCTCCGCGCTCATCGCCCCCATCGGCTCCCTCGGTTCATATGGTTCAAATTAGATTGAACTCGGTGAACGTTTAGCGGGGCCAGCAGCCGTGGCGCAAGGGGAGGCGTTAAGCGCGACTTCCGCCCTTCAGAAGCCCCTGGCGCCAATCTGCGCCCGTGGGTGCGCCCGTATCCGGGTAAGCGGAACTTCCGGATGGTGTTCATTGAGTTCAAGGTGTTTTGAACTACATGGTGCAGTTGGGTTCGGCTGAGCGCTATGAAGGGACGCGATGACCACGCGAACGCAGGTGGACTGGCCGGGCGACTACATCGGGATGACCGGTAGCCTGCCGGCGCTGGCCTTGGCGGACGCGGTGAGCCGGATGGGCGAGCCTTCGTTCCTTCTCTGCGAGGGCGGCAGGCTGGCGCTCGGGTTCGGACTGGCGGCCGCGGTGGAAGCGCGGTGCCGCGCGGACGTGATGGCGGACATCCGGGTGCTCACCGCCGCTGGGCGCGTGCGCTGGCTGGAGAATGGCAAGGGCGCACAGCCGCCCGGGCCGTGGTTCGGAGGCTTCTCCTTTGATCTCCGAGCGGGGTCCCCCGAAGGTTGGCAGGGCTTCCCGGCGGGGAGGTGGATGCTGCCGGAGCTCCTCCTTTGGTCAGACGCGTCCGGCTGCTGGCTGAGCGCCTTCCGGCCGGCATCTCACAGCCGGCGGGCGCTGCAGGAGGATCTCTGGACTGCGGGAGATCGTTTGATGTCGGCGCCCGGAGATCCAAGGAGGGTGAAGCCGGGCCGCCTTCGGATCCGCGCCGACCGGGAGGGATTCGAGGAGGCGGTCCGCCGGGCCCTGACGGCCATCGCCGAAGGCCGGCTCACCAAGGTCGTGCTGGCCCGGGCGATCGAGGCGACGAGGGAGCACGGCGCGTTTGATCCGTTCGCCATCGCGCAGGCGCTGGCGCAGCGGGCGCCGCAGTGCACGACGTTCTTCCTGGCCGGCGCCAATGGGAGCACGTTCCTCGGCGCGAGCCCGGAGACGCTCTGCCGCGTGGAGGGGGAGCGCGTGGAGACCGAGGCACTGGCGGGCACGGTGGAGCGTGTCCCCGGCGAGCCCACAGACGCCGCGGCGGCGCGCGTGCTGGGCTCCGACAAGGACCGGCGCGAGCAGCAGGCGGTGGTGGAGGGGATCCTCCGTGCGCTCGAGCCGCTGACGTACGGGCTGGAAGCAGAGGCGCAGCCTCGGGCCCTGGCGTTGGCGACGCTGCTCCACCTCAGGACGGGCATCCGCGGCCGCCTGAGGCCAGGGGTCGGTCCGGCCGACGTCATCTCCGCGCTGCACCCCACACCCGCCGTCGGTGGCTGGCCGCGTGCGCAGGCGCTCGGGTTCCTCTCAGAGCACGACGGGTTGGAGCGAGGCTGGTACGCGGGTGGGGTGGGCTGGCTCGGCGAGGGACGGGCGTGCGTAAACGTCGCCATCCGCTCCGCGCTGGTGGACGGGCGGCGCGCCCGGGTCTTCGTGGGTGCGGGCGTGGTGGCGGGCTCCACGCCCGAAGGGGAGTGGGCGGAGACCGAGGCGAAGGCGCGGCCCATGCTGCAAGCGATAGAGGCCGCGGATGGGTGACCTCAACCTCACGGCGCTCTGGGCACGCGCGATTGTCGAAGAGCTGGTCCGCTCCGGGGTGCGGTGGGCCGTGCTGTGTCCGGGCTCCCGCTCGGCGCCGCTGGCGCTGGCGTTCGCGGACGCGGAGGGCCTGCAGCACGTCGCGGCGGTCGACGAGCGCTGCGGCGCCTTCGTCGCGCTCGGCATGGCGAAGGCGACCGGGGAGCCCGTGGCGGTGCTCGGGACGTCGGGCACCGCGGCCGCCAACTTCCATCCGGCCGTGGCCGAAGCGGCGATGGCGCAGGTGCCCCTGATCGCCGTCACCGCGGACCGGCCGTGGGAGCTGCAGGGGTTTGGAGCGCCGCAGACGATGGAGCAGGAGACCCTCTTCGGCGCGCACGTCCGCTGGGCGTGCCACCTGGGTGCTCCGGAGGCCACGGACGCCGCGCTGCTCCACCTGCGCGCGTGCGTGGATCGGGCCGTCGCGCTCGCGCGGGCGCCGCGTCCCGGGCCGGTCCAGCTCAACGTCCCGCTCCGCGAATCGCTCGCGCCCATTGCGGCAGGTCCCGCCCTCTCCGGCCTGCGTCCTCGGGCGACGGGCGGCCGGGATGGGCAGCCGCTCACCCGCTTCCTTCCGTCCCGGCGCGCCCCGTCAGACCAGGCCGTGGCGCTCCTCGCCGAACGACTCAGCCGGAGCGAACGTGGGCTGATCGTCTGCGGTCCGCGCGCGACCGATGACGGCTTCTGCGCCGAGGTCTTGGCGCTGGGAGAGTCCGCGGGCGTTCCGGTGGTCGCCGAAGCCAGCTCGCAGTTGCGCTTCGGCCGCGGGGGTGCGCGAGTCATCGCTCACCCGGACGCGTTTCTGAGAGATGAGGGGGTCCGCGCCGAGCTTCGTCCGGATTGGGTTCTCCGGTTCGGCGGCGGGCTGACGACGCGGGCGCTCGCGGCCTGGGTGGACGCCGCCGACGACGTGGCCGTGGTCAGCGAGGGCGCGCCGGTGGACCCTTCGCACCATGCCTCCGTCATCGTCGAGGCAGATCCGGCGGCGCTCTGCGCGCAGCTTCGGGCGGGGCTGCGCGGAGCTGGCCGGAGCGCACGCTGGATCGAGCGGGTCTTCACCGCCGAACGCGCGGCCGCCGCGGCGCTGGGGGACGCGCTTGACACCTCGGAGGTGCTCTCGGAGGCGCTCGCAGCTCGTGTCGTGCTGCAGTCTGTGCCGGACGGTGGAACCCTCTTCGTCTCCAGCAGCATGCCCATCCGCGCGCTGGAGGCCTTCGGCGGGACGCCGGCGACCTCGGTCCGGGTACTCGCCAACCGCGGTGTGAATGGAATCGACGGCGTCGTCTCGTCGGCGCTCGGCGCGGCCGCGGCCACCGGCACGCCCACCAGCGTCCTGGTGGGAGACCTCGCATTCCTGCATGACCTCAACGCGCTCTCCGTCGCTGCGCGGAACCGGATCTCCTTGACGGTGGTGCTGCTCAACAACGGAGGGGGCGGCATCTTCTCCCACCTGCCGATCGCCGGCCTCACGCCGCACTTCGAGGCGCTGATCGCCACCGCACACGGGTTGACCTTCCAGCCGATCGCGCAGCTGTTCGGCGCACGGTACGCGCGGCCGAAGGATCCGCGGGCGCTTCGCAGCGCGCTGGCAGGGTGCGCCGGGCTGTCGCTGATTGAGGTGGTGACCGACCGCGCGGCCGAGGTGGCGCTGCATCGTCAGTTGCTCGATCTCGGCGCCGCCGCAGCGAGGAGGGCACTGTGGCCGCCTTGAAGCTCTCAGTCCGGGAGTGGGGCGAGGGCGCGCAGGACGCGCTGCTGCTCCACGGCTTCACCGGGGACGCCCGAAGCTTCGACGGGCTGCGGCCGCACGCGCCGTGGCTGCGCGCCATCGCGGTGGATCTCCCGGGGCACGGTCGCTCCGCCCTGCCCGACGCGTCTGGGGCTGAGGGCTGTGACGCCACGCTCTGCGCGCTGGAGCGGATCCTCGAACGGTTCGACCGGCCCATTCATGTGATCGGCTACTCGATGGGCGCTCGGCTGGCGCTGGGGCTCGCGCTGCGCTGCCCGGACCGTGTCGCGCGGCTGGTCCTCGAGAGCGGATCACCCGGGCTGCAGCGCCGGAAGGCGAGGGCGGAGCGGCGGCGGAGCGATGAGGTGCTGGCGAGGCGGATCGAACGGGACGGCCTGGCGTCGTTCCTCCGCAGCTGGGAGGCGCTCCCGCTGTTCGATGGCCTGCGTGACCTGCACTCCTGGATCCGACGAGAGGCGGACCCAGTCGGGCTCGCCGGCGCGCTGCGGTGCCTGGGGACCGCATCCAGCCGAGCTACTGGCGCCAGCTGCCGCACCTTCGAACGCCGACGCTGCTCCTCACGGGTGCCAACGACGCGAAGTTCAGCGCGATTGCGCAGCGGATGGCCGCGGAGCTGCCGCTCGGCTGGCACGAGGCTTTGGACGGGGTCTGGCACGTCCCGCATCTGGAAGCGCCCGCGCGCTTCGCCGCGGAGGTGGGTGCCTTCCTGCGCGCCCGCTTCGGTGAAGGAGAGCTCAGCTCAAAGGAGGCGTCATGACGCCGCAGTGGAAGCAGGGCAAGTCGTTCGAGGACATCCGGTACGAGACGTGGGACGGGATCGCCAAGATCACGATCAACCGGCCCGAGGTTCGCAACGCGTTCCGGCCCCAGACGCTGTTCGAGCTGTGCGCCGCGTTCGAGGCGGCTCGGGAGGACGCAGAGGTCGGCGTCATCATCCTCACGGGGGAGGGGCCGCACGCGTTCTGCTCCGGCGGAGACCAGCGGATCCGCGGGAAGGAGGGCTACGTCGGGCCGGACGGGGTTCCGCGGCTGAACGTGCTGGATCTGCAGCGGCAGATCCGCTCGCTGCCCAAGCCCGTGGTCGCCATGGTCGCCGGCTACGCCATCGGCGGCGGGCATGTCCTTCACATCATCTGTGATCTGACCCTCGCGGCCGACAACGCCCGCTTCGGACAGACGGGGCCGAAGGTCGGCAGCTTTGACGGCGGATTCGGGGCGTCGTACCTGGCCTCCATCGTCGGGCAGAAACGCGCCCGGGAGATCTGGTACCTCTGCCGCCAGTACGACGCGCAGCAGGCGCTGGCGATGGGCCTGGTCAACGCCGTCGTGCCGCTCGCCCAGCTGGAGGAGGAGACCGTGCGCTGGTGCCGCGAGATGCTGGAGAAGAGCCCGCTCGCGCTGAGGCTGCTCAAGTCCTCCTTCAACGCGGCGCTCGACGGGCAGGCCGGGGTGCAGGAGCTGGCCGGCAACGCCACGCTGCTCTACTACATGACGGAGGAGGCGCAGGAAGGGAAGGCCGCGTTCCTCGAACGTCGCGCCCCCCGCTTCAAGAAGTTCCCGAGGCGGCCATGAGCGCGCGGCCCGGTCGAGCGGGGATTGTCTGGCTGGCGATTCGCCCGCGAACGCTCACCGCCGCCCTCGTGCCGGTTGCGGTCGGCACTGCGCTGGCCGCTCGCGCTGGCGCGTTCCGCCCGCTCGCAGCGCTGACTGCACTTGCAGGCGCCGTGTTGATCCAGATCGCCACGAATCTGGTGAATGACGTCCACGACTTCGAGCGCGGCGCTGACACGGCCGAGCGCACCGGGCCGCTCCGGGTCACGCAGGCGGGCCTGGTCTCCCCCGCGCAAATGCACCGCGCGGCGCTCGCCACGTTCGTCGCGGCGCTGCTGCCCGGCGTGTACCTGGTGGCAGTCGGCGGCTGGCCCATCGCGCTCGTCGGGGTCGCATCGCTGCTGAGTGGGTACGCCTATACAGCCGGGCCGTATCCGCTGGGCTACCACGGGCTCGGGGACCTGTTCGTCTTCCTCTTCTTCGGCGTCATTGCGGTGAGCGGGACCTACTGGGTCCAGGCTGGGCGCCTGGACGCGGAGGTGCTGCTCTGCTCTCTGCCGGTGGCTGCGCTCGCCACGGCGCTCCTGGTGGTCAACAACCTGCGGGACGTGCAGACGGACGCGCGCGCCGGCAAGCGCACGCTCGCCGTTCGGTTCGGCGCCGCCTCCGCGCGCTGGGAGTACGTCGCGCTGCTGACGGCGGCCTTCGCGACTCCCGTTGCGCTCTTCGCCACCGGACAGAGGCACTGGCCGGTGCTGCTCGCCCTGGCCGCCGCGCCGATCGCCGCGCCGCCGCTGGTCCACGTTCTTCACGAGGAGGGGAGAGCGCTGAACGCCGCGCTCGCCGCGACTGCGCGCCTGCAGCTGCTGTTCGGCCTGCTGTTCGCTGTCGGGCTCTGGCGGGGGTAGGGCCATGTCCTTCGAGATCGAACCGTTCACGCTTCAGGTGGATCCTCCGCTGCGATCTGTGAAGGAGCGGAGGGGCTTCCATGTGCGGTTCGAGCACGACGGGCTGCGCGGCCTCGGGGAGGCGATGGCCGCGCCCGAGCTGGGCACGGAGGACGTGGAGCAGTGTCGCGAGGCGCTCCTGGCCTGCGCTGCGCGGGCCAGCGCGCTCCCGCTGGATCTGCCGGGCATCGTGCAACGTCTCTCGTCCGCTGCGGAGCTCCGCGAGCGGCCGGCGGCGCGCCACGGCGTAGAGCTGGCACTGCTGGATGCCCTGGCTCGGCGCGAGGGGATGTCGCTCGCCAGGCTGCTGAACCCGGCCGCGCGGGCGGCGGTCGAGCTGAGTGGGTTGTTGCGGACCGACGTGCCGGCGGCCGAAGCGGAGAGGCTCTGCGCGGAGGGGTACCGGTCATTGAAGGCGAAGGTCGGGCTGCGGACGCCGCCCGAGGAGGCACGTCGCCTTCTGGCGGTGCGCCGGGCCGTGGGACCGGGGATTCATCTGCGCGTGGACGCGAACGGGGCCTGGAGCGAAGCGGGCGCGAGGGTGGCGCTCAGGGGCCTCGCCCCGTTGCACCTCGCGCTCTGCGAACAGCCCGTCGCGTCCGCGGAGGTGGCGTCGCTGCGGCGCTTGAAGGGGGCGGGGCTGTGTCAGATCGCCGCGGACGAGGCGGTGGTCCCTCCCGAGCTCCGCGCGAGGGTCCTGGATTCTGCCGAGGGCGCCGCCGCGGATGTGCTGGTGCTTAAGCCCATGGTGTTGGGCGGGGTGCTGACCGCGCTGTCGATCGCCAGGGAAGCGCTGGCGCTTGGCGTCGGCGCCTACGTGACGACGAGCCTGGATGGCACCCTCGCTCGAGCCGGCGCCGCGCAGCTGGCCGCGGCGCTCCCGACGGGAGACTGGGCGTCGGGGATCTTCCTGCGAGATGGCAGGGATCCGTATCCCGTCCGCGACGGGCGCGCGGTGCTGCCTGATGCCCCAGGCCTCGGCGTCGGGGAGGTGCCTTGATGGGAGCCCTGTTCACGCTGAAGTTCGAGGGGCAGCGCTTCACTCCTGCCGCGGTCGAAGCCGGGATTCTCCGATGGCAGCGCGAGCTCCAGCGGTACGGCGTGGCCGCGGGAGAGCGGGTGGCGGTGCTCGCGAACAACTCCGCCGACTGGGTGTTCGTCGCGGTTGCGACGCTCCGATTGGGTGCGGTGCTGGTTCCGCTCAACACCCGGCTGACGCCTGCAGAGCTACAGCCGCTGGTCGAGCGTCTAAGGCCCCGGCTCCTCGTGCATGAGAGCGGAGGAGTCCTCCCGCTGGCGCATCCCCACCATGAGCTTGCGAGCGCGGATCATCTCGGAGGCCCCCGTTCGCGTCGAGCGTTGCGCCGTCAGGCGCACAGTCGAGACGTCGGCAGTGCTCCCGAAGCGTGGCTCATGGGCCGCTTCACTCTGCTCGAAACAAACCGGCAACGTGCCGTGCGTGGGTTTGCGCCACCTCTCGACTATGCGCCTGACGGCGCAACGTTCGAGGCGAGCGGGGGCGCTGTTCCCCAGACGAAACGGCCCCGCGAGGCGAGCGGGGGAGGCCGACGTCTATCAGCGCGCGTGCCGCAGTTGATCCTCTTCACGTCGGGGACGACGGGGCGCCCGAAGGCGGCCTGTCTCACGGTGCAGAACCTCCTCTCGAGCGCCGCGGCCTCGGCGGGACGGCTCGGAACGACTGGCGCGGACACCTGGCTGTGCTCGCTTCCGCTGTTTCACGTGGGGGCGCTGGCCATGCTCTTCCGCGCACTGCACGACGGGAGCACCTTCATCCTTCAGCGCCGCTTTGATCCGGACGAAACGCTTCGTGCGCTCCGGCAGGACCGGGTTACGTGCACCAGCCTGGTCGCGCCCATGCTGCGAGCCGTGGTCGATCGAGGCTCCCCGCCCCCGTCGCTCCGGATTGTCTTGACGGGGGGCGGGCCGACGCCGCCGCACCTCCTCGCCTCCGCGCGGGCGCTGGGCTGGCCGGTGCTGCAGACGTACGGCCTGACCGAGGCGGCATCACAGGTCTGCACAGAGGTGCCCGGAGAAGCCGACGGAGGGACCTGCGGCCCACCCCTGCCGGGAACGCAACTGCGCATCTGCCGCGCGGATGGCGCCGAGGCCCCCGCTGGGGAGTGCGGAGATATTCACGTCCGGGGCCCGACGGTCATGCTCGGCTACCTCGAAGACGCGTCCAGCCTGCTCGAAGGTGGCTGGTTGCGGACGGGGGACCTGGGCGCGGTGGACGACCGCGGTCGCCTCCGCGTCAACTGTCGTCGCACGGATCTCATCCTCAGCGGCGGCGAGAACGTCTATCCCGCGGAGGTGGAGCTCCTGCTGCAGAGCCACCCGGACGTGGTTGATGCGGCCGTCGTCCCCGCGGCGGACGAACGCTGGGGCCAGGTCCCTGTGGCAGCGGTCGTCCTCCGCGGTGGCACGCTGAAGGCAGAAGACCTCGCCGCCTGGTGCAGGCAGCGGCTGGCCCCGTTCAAAGTCCCCAAGCGGTTCCTTCAGCTCAGCGCCCTCCCGCGAAATGTCCTGGGCAAGGTGGACCGGGAGGCGCTGGTCGCCCGCTACTGGGGCAACTTCAGCGCTTCCTTCAAGCGCTGAACGGTGGCGGCGTCCTTGCCGGCAGTGCCCAGCCCATGCATCTGGAGAACGAACGGGTCTATCGGCGTGGACGTCGGGCCGATCTCCTTCTGGAGGTAGTCCATCAGATCCCCGGAAATGGCAGTGCCGAGCTTGTACTGGAGGTACTGAAGGCCGTTGAAGGCGCGGTGGACGATGACGTCGAGCATCTCCGGCTCCAGCCCCCACTTCTCGCCGACCTTTCGGGCGATCTCCACGCCGTCCTCGCCCTCCTTCGCGGCGAACGCGGCGGCGGCAGCTTCGGTCCGGGCGCTGAAGCTGATCTCCTGGTCGATGAGCGCGAACTTCGCGAGGGCAGCGGTCTTCGGATCGCCCGCGTACACCTCATCCAGGAGCTGGGTGCCCAGGCGCTCCTCCACCAACGTCGCTGCCCCCTCCCACGCCGCGCCCTCCACCTGCTTGTCGAGGTGGGTGAGGAAGTCCACCGCGTGCTTCGCCTCGTGCAGCATGGTGCTGTAGAGCTGCGCGGCGCTCTCCGCGGGCTGCAGGTCGATGTTGATGTTGCCGGTGCGGTCGGTGGAGGACGTCCGGTCGGTCGTCAGCTGGAGCTCATTCTGGAGCAGGCCTGCGAGGTCGAACTTTCCTCCCGAATAGTGGCGCGCGATGAAGGCCTTCACCTGCTGCCACATCGCCTGGAGCTTGGCTGCGTCCTCCGGCTTCACCGGCTCGCCGGTGGCGTAGCCTCCGAGCGTGCCGACGGTCTCCAGCTCTGCTTTGAGCTTGTCGCTCGCCGCGGTGTTTCCCGTGGCGGCGTCCAGCGAGGCGAAGAGTGCAGGCTTGAGGGTGCCGAACGTGGGCTGTGCCTCGATGTCCGAGAGCACCTTCGCCCGCGCTGCGTCCGAGAGCTCCGGGCTGCCGGGCGGGAAGATGGCTTCGACGGCCGTCTTCGCCGCCTCCTTGAAGCGCTGGGTGCGCTCATGGGTCAGCGTGTCCAGCGACTTCTGGAAGTCTTCAACGGAGCCCTGGCTGGAGCGGGGAATCATCAGATCCGCCTGGAGGCTCTTCCACATTGTGTCCTTCTGCGCCGGGCTCAGCTGCCAGCCCTTTTTCCCCGCGTCTGCGTGCTGACTGACCCGCTCGCCAAACCAGTGGGCGAGGAGTGAGGCCGCCTTGGCCATCGGATCCGTGTTGGGGTCCCCGATGGTGGCCTTGAGCGTCTCCTCGCCGTGGTTCAGGGGGATGAGGAAGTCGACGGTCGAAGCGACGGAGCCGGCGTTGACGTTTTCGAGGTCCGTGCCCAGCCAGTACGCGGTGGCGTCCTCGAGGAACTCCTGCTTGCGGTCTTTGTAGATCTGCGCGCTGTTCGGCGACATCTCGTCGTTCACGTCGTAGCCCCAGCCCACGCGGCCGTACGGCGTCAGCAGGGTGTCTCCGCCGAGCAGGGCGCTCCCGAAGGACCCGGTCGCGAGCGAGGTCAGCTTGAGCTCCAGCCGCCCGCGGATGCTTCGCTCCGCTTCATTCAGGTCCCCGTCCGGTACGCTTTGGAGCTTTTCCAAGGCGCATGCAGCCAGGTGCTTTGAGGCCTCGATCGCGGTTCGGGAGGGCAGGGGGATCTCCTTGAACGCCGCCCCGTCCCAGTCCTGCGCGATGCCGCCGTAGCGGCCGCTGGTGGAGCGCGCGAGCGCGGAGGTGGCGAGGAAGAGGTCCTTGAACGCGGAGGTCACCGCGTCATGGGTGAAGCCTTCGCTGGCCTTGAAGTCAGCAGGCAGCTGGTTTGGAAAGAGGACGAGCGCGAAGTCGTCGAGCGCCTTCGTCATCTCCGGCGTGGGGCTGTCCTGGAGGACGTGCTGCTTCGCCTTGAGGCCCTGCGGGCCCCAGGCGGCGTCGAAGGTGCTCAGGCGTTGGCGGGCCACGCCCTCGAGCTTCGCCCTCGTCGCCTCAGGCACGTTCGCCCAGGCGGTGCCCAGGGGGATGCTTTCGAAGAGCGCCTGCAGATCCACCGGCGACGAGAGGGTGGGCTTGACCTGCGCCACGCCTGCGACGTTCGGGGCAGGGGCGAACAGATCCACCGCAGCGGGGTTTGGCGCAGCGGCGGCAGGGGGCTCGCCCGCCTCCTGAGGACGGGAGGCCAGCTTGGGGAGGAGGGGCTGCGAGGTGTTGGCGCTGACGGCAGAAGGCATGGCGGGTCCCATTGGGGGTGGTTGTTGCGTTCACCCCGAAGAGAAGGGAGCCCGGCCGCAAATCTGCGATCTGTCAAAAAGCCCAGCGGTTCAGAGAGGTTGAGGCGAGCAGCGGGCGCTGTGTAAATCAACCTTCATTCTGGCGTTTCGCGCCGCCAGGGCGATCTGAGCGCGAAGACTTCGCGCCTGCCCGTCGTCCCCGCCGAATAGGCGCACCCGCACGTCGTAGGCGCGCCGGAGCAGAGGAAGGGCTTCGGCAGGACGACCTTGGCGGAGCGACGCTTCCCCCAGCATGGCGCTGGGCATGGCCACCGCGAGGGCGGAGCTCCCGGGCGTCGCTTCGGCGATCTGCAACATCCTCCGGCAGGCCCAGCGCCCCCGGTGGGAGCCCGGCCCCAGCGGGGCGATACGGCAGAGCGGCGACAGCAGATGAATGAGGTTGCTGTTGCCTTCGCCCAGCTTCGCGGTCGCCTCGGCAATGGCCGACTCCATCTCCTGAAGGCCCCTTCGCGGTTCCCCGAAGACGTACTGGGCATACCCGAGGTTCGCGGCGGCGGTGGCACGAGCGTACGGGGATGCGCTCGGCAGGCGGCGCAGGGCCCCGGCAGCCGCCTCCAGCACCGCCAAGCCCTCCTTCTCGCCGTGACGGACCAGCATGTTGCCGAGCAGCGCGCGGCCCCAGGCCAGCGGCTCTCCGTTGGGATCTGTCCAGCGCTCGCGCAGCTCCACCGACCGGCGCATCTGGCGGGTCCCCTCCACCTCCTGGCCGCTCTCGAAGAGGACCAGGGCGTAGGCCTGCAGCAGGTGTGCGAGCTGGGGATGGTCAGGCCCCAGATGCGTTTCGTACAGCGTGACGGCCTGCCGCTGCATGGCCACCGCCTCCGAGTGGCGATCCAGGCGGCGCAGCGCCACCGCGAAGGCCGACAAGGCCCTGGCCCACCGGAAGGACCCGTGGAACGCCTCCTCGGCGAGCTTCGCCGCGCGTTGGTGGTGCTCCAGCGCGGCCTCGGCGTCGTTCCGCTTGAGCGCGACGTTCCCCAGCCCCCATTCCAGCTCCACGAGCAGCGGGACGGGCCGCCCCACGCGGTCCACAGCAGCCGTCGCCAGCTCCATCTGGAGCACGGGCGGTTCGCGCTGGGCAGGCAGGACCGTCAAGAGCGAGGTGCCGGCCAGGGCGGCGATCGGGTCATGCCCGCTTCCATGCGCGAGGAAGTACGCGCGCTGGTAGCACTCCGCCGCCGCGGCCTCCCCCTGCAGCTCCACCAGGAAGCGCCCCTTCGTCCACCAGAGCTCGGCGAGCAGCGGCGCAAAGCCCAGCCGAGTGGCCTCCTCCAGCAGGGGACCGAGCGCATCCAGCCCTTCCCGGGCGCGCAGCAGATCCACGTCGACGTCCAGCGCCACCGCTTGTCGCCGGAGCTCCACGACGCGGGCGCGCAGGGTGGGATCCTGCGGCAACGGCGGTGAGGGAGTGCCCGGCGGCAACGCCACGCATTCGTCCACCGCCTTCAGGTTCAGGACGGCGGGCAGCGCGCGCACGACGAGGTTGGGTTCGGCCGACGTCAGGCGCGATCTCAGCGCTTCGAATTCGCGTCGCCGGTTGTCGAGGCACTCTACGCGCGCTTCCAGCAGAGGCAGCGGTTGGGTGCCGTGGACGGAGGTGGCTTCGCAGACGGTGCGCCGCGCGTCCGTCCACGCTGCGGCGTAGGTTGTTAGCTGCTGAATCACCCGCGCCGTCGCCGCTTGGAAGGCGGGCTGGCCGGGCGAAGTGAGCGCGCGCTCCATCTGCTCGCGCGCGGCCGCGTTCCAGACCTGGTCGATGGACGCGCCCGCTTCCCGGCACGCGCGGAGTCGCTGGGCGCGGGACACGCGCAAGATGCCTGCAGTGCCCGCGATCGCCACGAGGGCAGCGGCCGCCACGGCCCAGCGCAGCCGCACTGTCCGGGGCGCGGGTGGGCGCAGCGCACTCAGCAGCTGCGACATGGAGTCGAACCGTTGTGCGGGATCTGCTGACAGGCCGCGGCGGAGGGCGGCGCGGATGCGCTCCGGCGCCCGGTCGCGTCCGGGCAGCTGCATCTGTCCCGCCTCGGAGCTGAGCCGGAGCTCGAGGACGGTCCTTCCCGGGAAGGCGGGTCTTCCCGCCAGCGCCTCGCAGAGCGCCACGCAGAAGGCGAACTGATCGCTCGAGGCGGTCGCCGGCGCGCCCCTCAGCTGCTCCGGCGACATGTAGCGCGGGGTGCCAATCAACAGCGGAGTCGCGGCAGGGGGTGCGCGCTGTTCGGAGACGCAAGAGAGCCCGAAGTCGGCGACGCGCGCCCGTCCGCCGTCTCCGACCAGGACGTTCGCCGGCTTGAAGTCCCGGTGCACGATGCCGGCCTCGTGCGCGGCGGCCAGCCCTTCTCCCGCAGCGAGGAACAGCTCGAGGATCTGCGCGGGCGCGCGGGGGGCTGCCCGCAGCCACTCGCTCAGCGTTCCTCCCGAGATGAGCTCCATCACCAGGTAGAGCTGATGATCCCAGGTCCCGACGTCGTAGACGGTGACCACATTGGGGTGGCTCAGGCGGGCCAGGGTTCGGGCCTCGTCGCGCAGCCGCTCCTCCAGGCCCGGTCCCGCGTGGGCTTTGAGCTCCGGGAGGAGCACCTTGAGACAGACCTTGCGATCCAGCTCTGGATCTCGCGCCAGATAGGCCCTGGACATCCCTCCCCGGCCCACCTCCTGAATCACCTCGTAGCGGTGAAGGCGCAGCCCTGGATGCAAGGGCAGCGGCGGCCCGGCCGGTACGGGGTCGGGGAGTGTCGCCTGGCCCAGGAGCTCTGCTATGAGCAGGGAGCACGCGTCGCAGCCCGTCACATGGCGCTCGGTGGCCGAGCGCTCATCGCAAGAGCCATGGATCCAGCCAATCAACGCGTTGTCGTCGGGACAGTCCAAAGCGCGGGCGTCGATAGCAGACCTCGGGCCGGATCCAGAAACCGGCACGACTCCAGATGAGCACGAAGCCCCCTCAATCCCTCGCCACCGTGTTCTGCGCCCGTCTCCCTCCTCCGACGCGGGGACAGGTGCGCGCGACCCACGCGCTGAACGCGCTGCTGCACCAGGTCTGCGACGTGGCGGAGCAGGCCAGACCCGACGCGCAGGTCGACCGGCGCGGCTTTGCTGCTCACCTCGCCGCGAGGCTGGGCGGGCGGGTGACCCCGGAGGGGCTCGCCACGCACCGCTTCCTGAGCGATTTGTACCTCGCCTATGCCTGTGGCGTGGGCGACGTGGCCGCCTTGCGCGAGCTGGAGCGGAAGGTGATCGCGCGGCTGGGGGGCTCTCTCTCCGCGGTCCTCCCGGACGAAGCCACGCGCCACGAGGTCATCTGCTCCCTGCGCGAGCGGCTCCTCGTCCGCGAGGAGGGCGAACCGAAGATTTTGCAATACGAAGCGCGCGGTCCGCTCAGCCACTGGATCCGCGCCTCGGTGCTCAGGGAAGCCATCCAGCGCGGCCGCGCGCAGAAGCGGCAGCCAACGCAGGTTGATCCGTCAGAGCTCTCTGCCGCGCTCGTGGATGGGCTGACTCCGGAGGTCGCGCTCCTCAAAGGGACCTACCGCACGCACTTCAAGGCCGCCTTTCAGAAGGCGCTTGCCTCCCTGGAGGCGCGGGACCGCAAGGTGCTCCAGCTGAGCGTTCGCCAGGGCATGAGCCTGGAGGAGCTTGGCGCGCGGTTCGAACGGCACGGGTCGAACGTGGGGCGCTGGCTGGGCCGGCTGAGTGAAGAGCTCCAGCGGCGCACGCGCGAAGCCCTGGCAGAGGACCTGGGCCTCCCGTTGAAGGAAGTGGACAGCATCCTGAGGCTGCTCCGCAGCAGCCTCGAGGTGAGCCTGGGCGCTGCGGAGGCGTGACCGCCTACTCCGTCGCCTTGAGCCCGTACTTCGTCACCAGGCGGTGGACGTAGTTCCGCGCAATGCCGGCGGTGCGGGCGACCTCGGAGATGTTCCCGCCGCACTTGGACAGCAGCTGGATGAGGTACTCCTTGGTGAAGGAGTCGACGAGCCTCTCCTTCGCTTCCTTGAAGGGGAGATCCGTGAGCCCCTCTGAGGAGCGGATCCCGCCGCCTCCCGCAGGCGTCCCCGGACGCAGGGCCACGTCGGTGGGCAGCGGATCCACCTCGGCGCCCGCCAGCGCGCGCTCCACCACATTGCGGAGCTCCCGCACGTTGCCGGGCCACGCGTAGTCGGCGAAGCGCTGCAGCAGTGCGGGAGAGAGTTCGAACTCGCCGCGGCCCATCTGGCGGACGAAGTGGTGCGCCAGCATCGGCATGTCCTCGGGGCGCTCACGCAGCGGCGGAACGCGCACCAGCACCACCGCGAGCCGGAAGTAGAGATCCCGCCGGAACTTGCCGGCTTCGACCTCGGCTTCGAGATCCCGGTGCGTGGCGGCAATGACGCGAACGTTCACGCGGCGGGGCTTGTCCTCGCCCACGCGCTTGACCATCCCGCCTTCCAGCACGCGCAGGAGCTTCGGCTGCAGCTCCAGCGGCAGCTCGCCAATCTCGTCGAGGAAGATGGTCCCGCCGTCCGCTTCCAAGAAGGCGCCGAAGCGATCCGACACCGCGCCGGTGAAGGATCCTTTGATGTGCCCGAAGAGCTCGCTCTCGATGAGCGTGGGGGCCACCGCGCCGCAGTCCACCACGACCAGGCGCTTGTCCTTGCGCTTCGACGACTGGTGGATGGCCTCGGAGATCAGCTCCTTGCCGGTGCCGGTCTCGCCCAGCAGCACCACCGTGGACTCGGTGGGCGCCACGCGCTCGAGGATCCCGAACAAATTGCGCATCGCCGCCGACGCGCCGACGACGCGGCCGAAGGAGGACCGCTTCGCGTCCGGCTTGCCGAGGTCGTGCTCGACGATGGAGACGCGCAGCGATGTCTTGCCGATGGTGATCGTCGCCTCTTGTTCGATGATCACCTCCTGCACGCGCGCGCCGGAGATGAAGCTGCCGTTGGTGGACTCGAGGTCCCGCACCCGCACGCCATCGCCACGCGCGGAGAGCTCCAGGTGATACCGGGAGATGGTGGGGTCTGTGAGAGGGAGGCCTGCATCCGGGTGGCTGCCCGCAATCAGGGTCCCCTTGATGGGCACGCTGCGGCCGGCGTCAGGTCCCGCGACCACGGAGAGCTCATACTGCCGAGCGCGCAGCGTTCCGGTCTTTTGATCCAACCGGATGAGGGCACTCTGGGGGTTTATTGGTTCGGTCAGTCCCATCGGTGGGCGCACTATAGCGGAGGTAAGCACCGCACAACCTCTGCGCGAGTAGGCGCATGGAAGGTGAGCACTGGAGTGACCAGATTCGGGGGCTTCGGCATGTAGGTAGGATGCGACCCATGCCCCGCCGCCTCGCCTGCGCCGCGCTGCTGTGCTGCCTGCTTGCGGGGGCCGCGCGCGCGTCGCCGGACTCCGAGTATTCGAGCATGCAGCTCTCCCCGCTGTGCGCCTCCGCCGAGAAGATCGTCTTCCTGATGTCCGCAGAGTCTTCCCGCGGCACGTCCTTCACCAAGGTCTTCGAGTGGCTGTGGGTGACCGTGGATCTGAAGTCTGGCGAGTGGGCGCTGGATCCGGAGGCAGACCTCACCGCCACGCGGGACCCGGAGGCCACGCCCGCGCAGCCGTGGGTCCAGACGGCGAAAGGGGAGGGGCGCCGGCTGGCGGACGTGCTCGGGCGGGCGAAGGCGGATCAGTGCGGGCGGTTGGTGCACGGCACCAGCGCGGATCCGTACGGCTACGGGAGTCAGTTTCGCTACTCCACGCTGGGCAGCGAGCTCCTCATCCACTTCGGCGAACGGCAGCGCTCGGTCCAGGCCATCGGCGCGCGGCCCACCACGCTCGAGTGGTCGTATGAGCGCGGGCCGCTGCTCGCGGTCTCCACACCGGCGCCGTCGAAGAAGGGCTCCGCCCGGCCGTCGCTCCCCGCAGCGCCGGTCAGCAACGCCTCCCGGTGGAAGCCCATCTCGAAGGGGCTCTCTTGCCGGGACGCGGACGCCGTCGGGGCCGTCTGCCAGTTCGCCCCCGAGTACGAGTTCGAGGTGCGGGACCAGACCGTGTTCGTCTTCCCGGCGACGGACGACGCGTACAACGCCCAGCACCTGGTGTTCGCCGTCCCCACCGCGCGGCTGAACCAGCAGCGCGCGCAGCTGCTGAACGCGGCCGGGTACGACCACCACATGAACAAGAGCTTCGCCAAGGCGCAGTCGTACTTCTTCACCGCCCTGCAGTTTGACGCGGAGAACGCGACGGCCCGGTACAACGCGGCGTGCGCCAATGCGCGGCAGCGGAAGGTGGCGGACGTGGTGGACGCGCTTGACCGCTTGCGTGCTCAGCCCGGGCTCAAGCGGAAGATCGCCCGCGACGCGGACTTCGACGACATCCGCGAGACGAAGCCCTTCGCGGCGTTCTTCGCGTCTCTGCCCGAGTAGCGGGCCCAGGCCAAACTCCTTGCTGGCGCAGCGGGCGGTGCCTATAAGGTTCCGCCTCGTAAACGCGCGTTCTCTCGCAAGGAGTCAACAGTCATGGCGCCTCCGTCCGGCGAAAAAATCACGCTGAAGAGCGGCAAGCTCTCGGTCCCTGATCACCCCATCATCCCGTTCATCGAAGGCGACGGCACCGGCCGCGACATCTGGAAGGCGTCGGTCGCGGTGTTCGACGCCGCGGTGGAGAAGGCGTACGGCGGGAAGAAGAAGATCTCCTGGTACGAGGTCCTCGCCGGCGAGAAGAGCTTCAAGCAGGTGAACAACTGGCTCCCCGACGAAACGGTGGAGGCCTTTCGGACCTACCTGGTCGGCATCAAGGGCCCGCTGACCACGCCCGTTGGCGGCGGCATCCGGTCGCTCAACGTGGCGCTGCGCCAGCTGTTGGACCTCTACGTCTGTCTGCGCCCCGTTCGTTACTTCAAGGGCGTGCCCTCTCCCGTGAAGACGCCGGAGAAGGTGGACATGGTGATCTTCCGGGAGAACACGGAGGACATCTACGCCGGCATCGAGTGGGAGGCGGGCACCGACGGCGCCGCGAAGTTCCTCGCGCTGCTGGAGAAGGAGTTTCCGAAGGAGTTCAAGAAGATCCGGTTCGCGAAGGAATGCGGCATTGGCCTCAAGCCCGTCTCCAAGGAGGGCAGCGACCGTCTCATCCGCGCCGCCATCTCCTATGCGCTGGAGCACAAGCGCAAGAGCGTGAACCTGGTGCACAAGGGCAACATCATGAAGTTCACCGAGGGCGCCTTCCGCAAGTGGGGCTACGAGCTCGCGGTGCGCGAGTTCGGCGACAAGGTCTACACCTGGGACCAGTGGGAGGCGACGAAGGCCAAGTCCAGTGAGGAGGCCGCGAACAAGGAGCAGAAGGAAGCGCTGGCGAAGGGCAGGGTGCTGATCAAGGACTCCATCGCCGACATCACGCTCCAGCAGGTCCTCACCCGGCCGGACGAGTTTGACGTCATCGCCACGCTCAACCTGAACGGCGACTACCTCTCGGACGCGCTCGCCGCGCAGGTCGGCGGCATCGGCATCGCCCCGGGCGGCAACATCAACTACGTCAGCGGGCACGCGGTGTTTGAAGCCACGCACGGCACGGCGCCGAAGTACGCGGACCAGGACAAGGTGAACCCGGGCTCGGTCATCCTCTCGGGCGAGATGATGTTCCGGCACCTGGGCTGGAATGAAGCCGCGGACCTGATCATCAAGGGCATGGACCGCGCCATCGCCGCGCGGACCGTCACCTACGACTTCGCGCGTCTGATGAAGGACGACGGCGGCGGCAAGGTGACCGAGGTGAAGTGCTCCGAGTTCGGTCAGGCGATCATCAAGAACATGGCGTGAGGGACATCCACATGGGCAAGAAGAAGATCGGTCTTATCGGCGCCGGCCAGATTGGCGGCAACCTGGCGCTCCTCTCCGTCCAGAAGGCGCTGGGCGACGTGGTGCTCTACGACATCCCGGCGGCGGAGGGGTTGGTCAAGGGCAAGGCCCTGGACATCAACCAGCTCTCCGCGGTGGACGGCTACGACAGCCGCGTCCTCGGCACCACCGACTGGAAGGACGTCGCCGGCAGCGACGTGCTGATCATCACCGCCGGCGTGCCACGCAAGCCGGGGATGACGCGCGAGGATCTGCTCGACATCAACCTCAAGATCATGCGGGACGTGGCCGGGAACATCAAAACGCACTGCCCGAACGCGTTCGTGATCAACATCGCCAACCCGCTGGACGCGATGGTCTACGCGCTCCACAAGATCACCGGCTTCAAGAAGAGCCAGGTGGTGGGCATGGCGGGCGTGCTGGACACCTCGCGCTTCAAGTTCTTCGTGGCGGAGGCGCTCAACACCTCCATCCGCGACGTGGACGCGCTGGTGCTGGGCGGTCACGGCGACGACATGGTGCCGATCATCCGCTATGTCACCGTGGGCGGCGTGCCGCTGACCAAGCTGCTCCCGAAGGAGAAGATCGACGCCATCGTCAAGCGCACCCGCGAGGGCGGCGCGGAGCTGGTCGGGCTCTACAAGACCGGTTCGGCGTACTTCGCGCCCGCGGCGTCTGCCATCGCGATGGCGGAGAGCTACCTCTTCGACCGCAAGCGGATCCTCCCCGGCGCGGCGTTGCTCGAGGGCGAGTTCGGCATCAAGGGCTACTTCATGGGCGTCCCCGTCCAGCTGGGTGCGGGTGGCGTGGAGAAGGTGCTTGAGCTGGACCTCAACCCCGAGGAGAAGGCCGAAATGGAGAAGAGCTTCCAGTCGGTCAAGAAGACGGTGGACTCGGTCAAGCTGTAAAGGGATTCGGGGGGCGCCTAATGCTGGAAATGGCGCTCCCTAATCCGCAGTCAAATCAGTTCTTTGCTCTGTTTCCTCGCCGCGTTATAGGCCCGCGCTTCGGTTTGAAGGCGCGACGCGCCAGTGCGCGAGGGGTGGCATGGCTGAAGCGACGTTGACGGCTCACGGTCCGGAGGAGGCAGCCCGCGATCGGTCCTTCCTGCTGCGGCGGCTCCACTCCCTCTCAGGGGTCCTGCCTATCGGCGGGTTCCTCTGCTACCACATCTTCGAGAACCTCTCCGCGCTGCGTGGGCCGGAGCAGTACGACGAGATGGTGAACCACGTGAACACCATGCTCCCCCGGGCCTACTTCTACGGGCTGGAGCTGCTGGGCATCCTCGGGCCCATCCTGTTTCACTCGCTCTACGGCATCTACATCGCCTCGACGGGCCGGTCGAACACCAGCCGCTACGCGTACGGCTCCAACTGGGCGTACTGGACGCAGCGGGTGAGCGGGTACTTCGCGTTCATCTACCTGGTGCTCCACATCGGCGTGCTGCGCTTCGCCATCACGCTGCTGGGCAAGCACTTCACCGACCACACGCCCGCGCCGGGCAAGTTGGATCTCGTCACCTACGGCGATGTGGCCGCGCACCTGGGCAACCGCGAGTACCTGTCGGGCGCCATCTCGGAGCACTGGCTTGCGGGGAACTGGGTGTTCCTCGTCTACATCGTCGGCACCCTGCTCACGATCTTCCACTTCACCAACGGCCTGAACGGCTTCTGCTGGACGTGGGGGCTGGCGGTGGGGCGGGTGGCGCAGCGCCGCGTGCAGCTCATCTCATGGGCGCTGTTCGCCGCCCTGGGGTTGGCGACGCTGAACATCCTCTTCCGGATGCGCGGGCTCATCTGAAGCGTTTTTATTCAGCAAGGACTCTCCCTCATGGCGGAAGCGGCGCGGTTCACAGTGGTGGGTGGCGGCCTGGCGGGGCTGATGACGGTCATCAAGCTCGCCGAGGCAGGGCACCGGGTTGACCTGCTCTCCATCGTCCCGGTGAAGCGATCGCACTCGGTCTGCGCGCAGGGCGGGATCAACGGCGCGGTGAACACGAAGGGCGAGGGTGACCACCCGGACATCCACGTGATGGACACGCTGCGCGGCGGAGACTTCCTCGCCGAGCAGATCTCCGTGAAGGGCATGTGCTACGCGGCCCCGGGGATCATCTACCTGCTGGACCGGATGGGCGTGACGTTCAACCGCACCCCTGAGGGCCTGCTCGACTTCCGGCGCTTCGGCGGGACGCTTCACCACCGCACCGCCTTCGCCGGCGCCACCACCGGTCAGCAGCTGCTCTACGCGCTGGACGAGCAGGTGCGCCGCTACGAGGCCGAGGGCAAGGTCACCAAGTACGAGTACTGGGAGTGGCTGGGGATGGTGCGGGACGAGTCCGGCCGCTGCGTGGGCAGCGTGGCGGTGGACCTGCGCACCATGGAGATCCGGACCTTCCCCGCGGAGGCCGTGATGCTGGCCACCGGCGGCCCGGGCATCGTCTTCGGGCGCTCCACCAACTCGGTCATCAACACCGGCACCGCCGCCGGCCGCGCGTACCTCGAAGGCGCGCTCTACGCGAACGGCGAGTTCATCCAGGTCCACCCCACCTCCATCCCTGGGGAAGACAAGCTCCGGCTGATGAGCGAGTCCGTCCGCGGCGAGGGCGGCCGGGTGTGGGTGTCCAAGAAGAAGGGTGATCCGCGCGCCCCGCGCGACATCCCCGAGTCCGAGCGCTGGTACTTCCTCGAGGAGAAGTACCCCAAGTACAAGAACCTGGTCCCGCGCGACGTGGCGACGCGGGAGATCTTTCACGTCTGCCGCGATCTTGGCCTGGGCGTGCAGGGCCGCGACGGCGTGTACCTGGACGTCACCCACATCCCAGCGAAGACGCTGGACGCCAAGATCAAGGGCGTCATGGAGATCTACGAGAAGTTCGTGGGGGAGGATCCGCGTACCACGCCGATGATCATCTTCCCCGGCATGCACTACTCCATGGGCGGCGTGTACGTGCAGTTCGAGGCCGGGCCGAATCAGGAGCCCCTGGCCGGCAGCCCGAAGAATCAAGCCACCAACATCCCGGGCTTCTATGCCGGCGGCGAGGCGGACCACGCGTATCACGGCGGCAACCGGCTGGGCGCCAACTCACTGCTCTCCTGCATCTACGCGGGGATGATCGGCGGGCCGGCGATGGTGAGCTACGCGAAGAACAACGCGAAGGCCGCCGACGCCACCGCGTCCCGCCATTTCGACGCCGCGAAGAAGTACTGGGTGGAGCGCTTCGAGCAGCTGCGCAAGATGGGCGGCTCGGAGAACCCGTACCAGATCTCCCGCGAGCTCGGCGACGTGATGACGGAGAACGTCACGGTCGTCCGCTACAACGACAAGCTCAAGAAGACGCTCGGGCGGATCTCTGAGTTCAAGGAGCGTTGGGCGCGCTGCAACGTGCTCGACACCAGCAACAACTCGAACCGGTCGCTCTCCTTCCTCAATCAGCTCTGGAACATGCTGGCGCTGGCGGAGGTCATCACCCTGGGCGCGCTGCTTCGGGACGAGTCGCGCGGCGCGCACTACAAGCCGGACTTCTCCCTGCCGGAGCCGAAGACCAAGGACCCCCGCGAGGATCCGGCCTGGATGCAGCTGTGGCGGCAGCGCCACGAGCGTTGGGCGAAGACCACCCTCGCGCAGCACACGCCGGACGGCCCGAAGATCACCTACGAGCCCATCCCCACGCCGGTGCTCGAGCCCGAACCGCGCTGGTACGCCTGAAGCGGAAGGATCAAGGAACTCCCATGGACCCGCACAGCCCTTCCTCGGAACAGAAGTTCGTCCACTTCAAGATCTGGCGGCAGGAGACGCCGGATCACGAGGGCCGCTTCGAGGAGTTCAAGGTCCCCTACGTCAAAGGCGCGAACGTCATCTCGTGCCTGATGCAGATCCAGCGCAACCCGGTGAACGCCGCCGGCCAGCAGACGACCCCGGTGGTCTGGGACTCCAGCTGCCTTGAAGAGGTGTGCGGCAGCTGCGCCATCAACATCAACGGCAAGGTGCGGATGGCGTGCTCCTCGCTGGTGCATCAGCTGGAGCAGCCCATCACGCTGGAGCCGATGCGGAAGTTCCCGCTGGTGAGGGACCTCGCCTGCGACCGCAGCCGGATGTTCGAGGCGCTCAAGCAGGTGAAGGCGTGGATCAAGCTGGACGGGACGCACAACCTCGGCCCGGGGCCGCGGCAGGCGCCCTCGGATCAGGCCACGATGTACGTGCTCTCCACGTGCATGACCTGCGGCTCCTGCCTGGAGGCGTGCCCGCAGGTGCAGCCGGACAACAACTTCATCGGCGCGGCCGCCATCAGCCAGGCGCGGCTCTTCAACATGCACCCCACCGGCAAGCTCAACGCGGCGGAGCGGCTGGAGGGCCTGATGGAGGACGGGGGCATTCAGGACTGCGGCAAGGCTCAGAACTGCGTCCAGGTCTGCCCTAAGGAGATTCCGCTCACCACCTCCATCGCGGCCATGAACCGCGAGGTCACCAAGCAGGTGATCAAGGACCTGTTCTTCAAGGACGACGAGCCCAAGCACGGCTCCAGCGGGCCGGGTTGAGCGGTTTGTAAGGCAGTTTCGCAGGACCTGAGCAGGCGGGATTCCGACAATGTCCGCATGTTCGGAAGGATCCCCGGAATCGTCCGTCGTGCGCTGCACCTCCCCTCCCCCGAGAGCGCGGTGCCGGCTCGGCCCACCACGCTGATGCCGCCCACCTCGGCGGACCCGGCGGGTATCCATGCGTATGCCACGCAGCTCATCCGGCGGTCTGAGCGGTCTCCCATCTACGCGGGGCTCGTCGCCATCGCGGACAGGAACCTCCGCAGCGCCGTCGCGACCGAGGTCATCCGCACGCACCCAACGCGACTTCCGCCGTGGAAGTTCGAGTGGGAGATCGCCCGGGGCGAAACCGCCGACCGCTCCAACCAGCTCCTGTATCGCCACCTCGAGCGGTGGCACGCCATGCTGACGCCGCGCGAGAGGGCGGAGCTCCTCTTCCTCCAGTACCGGCCGTGGAACAAGTCGCTCCCACTGCAGCGGCCCACGGACCGCCAGGTGGAGACTGCCATCAACCTCGCCTTCTCCAGTGCGGACCTCGCCCGGCTCGGGCCGTACAAGGTCGTCCTCGGCCGCCCGGAAGGCCGTCCGTTTGAGTGGCGCATCTTCCTTGACGTGCAGAGACCCGGCTCCGCCCCGGTGCGCGCGGCCCACCTGGATCTCCGTTGGGACGCGGAGGGCGATCTCGGTCGGTGGACGGTCGCCGCCGCGGGAACGATGGCAAATCGCCCTCGCGCGTAGCGCGCCGCCACATCGCGGGTTCCCCCCCGTTCGCGTCGAGCGTTGCGCCGTCAGGCGCATAGTCGAGACGTCGGCAGTGCGCCCGAAGCGTGGCTCATGGGCCGCTACGCTCGAAGCAAGGGGCAAAGTGCCGTGCGTGGGCTCTATTCGAGCGTTGCGCTTTCAGGTGCGTTGAGCTCCAAGCCGATTGTCTCGGGCTGCGGGCTGCGGGGAATGGTGTCTCGGGCTGCGGGCTACGGGCTGCGGGTAGGGAGCACGCGTTCGCGTTCGCGTTCGCCTTCGTTCACGGGTAGGGGCCCGGGTTCGGGCGCGGGCAGTCGGTCACGGGCAAAAGCGCAACGAGGGGCCCCTTCAGGTCGGCGACCGGACGAGCCGTGCGCGGTGTCCCGAACCCGAACCCCTGCCCGGGCCCGTACCCGTGAACGAAGGCGAACGCGAACGCGAACGCGTGCTCCCTACCCGCAGCCCGTAGCCCGCAGCCCGAGACACCATTCCCCGAAGCCCGCAGCCCGAGACACCGCTCCCCGAAGCCCGCAGCCCGAGGCACCGTTTCCCCGAAGCCCGCAGCCCGAGACACCATTCCCCGAAGCCCGCAGCCCGCACAGCCGAGGCGGTGCTGGCGCCGAGCCTAGGACGCCCTCGACTCCGCGTGACGCGAACGGGGAACCGCTTCGCCGAGACAAACGCCCGTGCTGCCAGAGGGCCGACACGTAGGGCCGAGCCCGGCACGCCCGCACCAGAGCATCCCCGCCCGCACCTCGCGTTGTGGCGCACAGCGGCCGCGCGGTCTCATGGCGCGATGGCCTGTCCCTCTCGCGACGAGCTGCAGGCGCTCGGCGCGACGCCACCCGCGGACGTCCTCGAGCACGTGCAGGGCTGCGCGTCCTGCAGCCACCACCTCGCAGCGCTGGGCCTGACGCCGAGGAGCGGCGACGCGGACCGGACCGGCGTGGTGAGCCCTCCGCTGGGCCTGGAGCTGGGCGCGGAGCCCACGCGCTCCGGACCCCTGGGCCACCAGACGCCGGTGCTGCCCTCGGGCACCAACCTCGGCCGCTACGTCATCCTCGACAAGCTGGGCGAGGGCGGGATGGGCGTGGTGTTCGTCGCGCGGGACCAGGAGCTGGACCGGAAGGTGGCCCTCAAGCTCCTCTCGGTGGGCGGCGGCTTGGACACCGGCGCGAGCGCGCAGGAGCGCCAGGCGCGGCTGCTCCGCGAAGCGCAGGCCATGGCGCGCCTCTCCCATCCAAATGTGGTCGCCGTCTACGACGTGTTGATCGTGGACGCCGCCGCGTGGGCCGGCACTGGCGAGCGCGTGGTGATGGTGATGGAGCTGGTGGAAGGAACCACGCTCAAAGCCTGGCTCAAGGAGAAGCCGCGCCGGCCCCGCGAGGTGCTGCCGGTCTTCGACGCCGCAGGCCACGGGCTGGTCGCCGCGCACGCGAAGGGGATCACCCACCGGGACTTCAAGCCGGACAACGTCCTCATCGGCCGCGACGGCCGGGTCCGCGTGGCGGACTTCGGGCTGGCGCAGCAGGAGGAGCGGCCACCCGACGGGGAAACGTCGAGAGAGATCTCCCAGCGCGCAGAAGCGCTGACGCAGGCGGGGAGGGTGGTCGGCACGCTCGGCTACATGGCGCCGGAGCAGATGGCGGGCGCCCGAGCAGACGCGCGGACGGACCAGTTCAGCTTCGCGGTGGCGCTCTACGAAGCGCTGACAGGCGTGAAGCCCTTCGGCGGCACAACGTTGACCGAGCGCATCGAGCGAGCGCGCGCCGGAGCCCTCCAGCCTCCCCCCGAGGGCGTGGAGCTTCCGTCCTGGGTGCTGCGGATCCTCACGCGCGCGCTGTCGGCGGCGCCGGAGGGCCGGTTCCCCTCGATGGAGGCGCTGCTCGCGGCGCTGCGGAAGGACCCGGCGCGGGCGTGGCGGCGCGCGCTGGCCGGCGCCGCGGTGCTGAGCGCGCTCGCGGCCACCGGCCTCACCGTGTCCAGGCTGGAGCGCCAGAAGAGCCAGGTGTGCACGGGTGAGGAGCGCAGGCTGGCCGGTGTCTGGGACGCTGCGGTGCGCGCCAAAGTCGTGCAGGCCATCCGCGCCACCGGGCACGTTGCCGCGGAGGACGCCGCCACCCGCGTCAACCGCAAGCTCACCGCGTACACGGAGGAGTGGGTGACCGCCAGCCACGGCGCCTGCGAAGCCACGCGCGTGCGCGGGACGCTCTCCGAACAGAACCTGGACCTGGCGATGGCGTGCCTTCAGGAGGGCCTCGCCCAGGTCTCCGCCATCGCCAGCGCCTTCGCGGCGCCGGACGCCAAGCTGGTCGCCCGCGCGCCCGAAGTGCTCAGCACGCTGCCGGACCTGCGCAGCTGCGCGGACCTCAAGTACCTGCACGCGCGCGTCAAGCCGCACCCGGATCCCGCGGTGCGCGCGAAGGTGGACCAGGTGAGGGCCAAGCTGGCCAACGAGCAGGTCCTCAAGCGGGCAGGGCGAATGAAGGAGGCGCTCGCGGTCGGCCAGGAGGCGCTCCAGGAGGCCAAGGGGATTGGCTACCCGTCCATCGAAGCCCGTGCGCTCTCCGCTGTCGCCGCCACCCACAAGGCGCTCAACGACCGCACCGCCGCGCTGACCGAGGCACGGCAGGTCGCGTTGATCGCAGCCAGCGCGGGGGATGACGTCACCGTGGTGGACGCGGCGCGGCTGATGGGGAACCTGTACTCGGTGGCCGGCCAGATTGAGACGGGAGAGCACTGGGCGCGCTACGCGTTGGCGCTCCTGCCGCGCACCAGCGCGAACCCGGGGCAGCGCGGCGCAGCGCACTTCGCGCTGGGGGAGTTGCTCTTCCTCAAGGGCGACAGCGCCGGCGCCATCGAGCAGATCGAGATCGCCGAGAAGCTCAGCCGGGAGCTCCCGGAGGACAGCGTGGCCCGACTGGAGGCGCGCCAGTCCCTCGCCGCCGCGTACATGAACGGCGGGAACTTCAAGAAGGCGCTCGAGATGAACGAGAGCGTGCTGGCGGCGGCGCGCAAGGCGCTGCCCCCTTCGCACCCCACCGTCCGCGCCACGGTCCAAAGCATGGGCGTGGCGTGGCTGAGCCAGGGAAACTTCGGGGAGGGCCGGCGGCTCTTGCTGGAGGCGGCCGCGCTGCCGGGCGACGTCGGCATGAGCGGGTACATCCAGCTTGCCCTCGGTGCGGCCGACGAGTTCGAAGGCGTGCGGGCCGGCGCCGTGCAGCACTACGACGCTGCAGCCGGGCACTTCACGACCGCCGCCGGACCGGACGGGATGATGACCCTCGTTTCCCAGTCGAAGGCGGCGGCGGCGCGCTTCCTCGTGGGCGAGCGGCGAAGGGCGTTGGCGGACCTTCTGGTGCTCAAGGAGAAGGTGGGCCCCGTCCCCGGGAAGCTCCCGGTAGCGTGGCTTGAGGCATACACGGCGCTGGTCTCCACCTACGCAGAGGCCGGCGACTTCGAGAAGGCCTTGCCGCTCGCCCGCGCGCTGGTGGAGCACGTCGGCAAGAGCGGTCGGCAGGACCGGGTGGCCGCGGTCCAGACGCTGCTGGGCCGGGTGCTGCTGGAGAAGAAGGACGCCGCGGGTGCGCTCAAGCTGCTGACCGTGGCAGTCGCCTCGCTTGAGGCAGACAACGGTCCGAGCCACTACTCGCTGACCTCGCCGCTCACCCTGCTCGGCCGTGCTCGGCTGGCGTCAGGCGACGTGGAAGGCGCCGTGGCCACGCTGCAGCGCGCCGTCGCGCTCTGGGCGGAGCGCAAGGGCGTCTGGCGGGAGCGCGCCGACGCGCAGCTCGCGCTCGCGCAAGCCCTGGAAAAGCGCGGTGAAGACGGGCGGAAGCTTCGCCAGGCTGCGGCGGAGGAGCGCGCCCGGCTGGAGCAGCAGGGGCTGTAAATCGTCTTCGCAGAACCTGAGCCGGCCCATCGCCGATAATGCGGCGAGGAGAACCTGATGCTCGGACGATTCGGCCCAATGCTTGGCTTGTTGCTGGACGGGGCATCGAAGCCGGCTGGGACTGCGCGTGAGGCGGCGCAGCGCGCGGCAGCGCCGTTGCCGACCACGACAGACCCTGCCGCGGTGACGGCCTATGCCACCCAGCTCATTGAGACCGCGAACGCTCCTCGCAAGGCGCTCCTGAGCATTCAGGATCCAGCTGTCCGGATGGCCGTGGCGTCGGAGATCGTGCGCTCCTACCCCGACCGGCTTTCCCCTCGGCACTTCGACTGGGACATCGCCAGCGCAGAGACGGGGCAGCGCTACAACGACCTCCTGAACCTCCACATGCACCGCTGGGACGAGCAGCTCTCCCGGTCCGAGCGGACGGACCTGCTCTTTCTCCAGTATCGGCCGCCCGCCGCAGACGGCCGCCCGGACAAGACGCAGCTCAAGGGAGCGCTCAACCAGGCGCTCTTCGACCACGAACGCTTCCGTGATGGAGCGAAGGTCACTTCTGTTGCGCCTCGCAAAGGTCACTCAGATCAGGTGCGCGTCTTCATCCACACTCCCGGTGCCCTCGAGGAGGGTCACAACGGGCACATCGACCTCCAGTGGCGCGCGACGCCAGACGGGCTCGGTCGTTGGAACCTTGCCGGCGGCTGGATGGACGACGGGACGGCACTCCCCTAGTTGCCCGCAGCCAGCGCGTCGAGAAGGGCTTCGAGCGCGTCGACATGCACGTAGTGCCCGGCGCCGGGGAGCACGGTGACCGGGCACCCCGCCTGTCTCAAGCGAGCGACCTCGTCCGGTGGAACGTAGGGCGAGATCCCTCCGGAGATGCAGCGGACGGGGACCGCCCCGCCCAGCACCTCCCACAGGTCTTCCCCCAGCACCCGGTCATGGAGCGCCTGCAGCCCGGCGCGGTCGAAGGTCCACTCGAACCCGCCGCCCTCTGCAGCCTTCACATTCATCAAAAGCCACGACGCGAGGGCAGGGGACAGCCCGTGCTCGGTCAGCCAGGTCTGCATCGCCCGCCGGTCCGGCGTGTGGTCCGGGGCCTTCACCAGGACCTTCAGGACCTCCGCGCTCTCGGAGACCGCCTTCCGCAGCGGCGACGGCGAGATGTCCAGCAAGGTCACCGCCTTCACGGAGTGTAGATCCGCGCGCGCGGCGGCCAGCGCCACCCGGCCTCCGAGCGAGTGCCCGACCAGGTCCAGCGGCCCGGTGAGCCCCTCCGCCGCGGCGGTCTCCAGGACATCCCGCCCCATCGCCGCCAGGTCCGTGTCCTCCGTGGCCGGCCCGGACGCGCCGTGTCCCCGGAGGTCCGGGAGGAGGAAGACCCGGGACGGGTCCCGCTCTGACCAGCGCTGCGCCAGGGTGCGCAGGTTCCTCCCGCTGCCGAGGAAGCCGTGGAGCAGCACCGTCGGCCGGGTTCCGGACCCCAGCTTGAAGTTGGCCAGCAGCATGGGGCTCCAATCTTCCTAGGCGTCGATGGGCGTTTCGCGTTAGAGGAGCGGTCGTGAAAATCCACGAATATCAGGGCAAGGAAATCTTCCGGAAGTACGGCGTTCCTGTCCCCCGCGGCGTGCTGGCCATGAGCCCCGACGCGGCCGAGCGGGCCGCCAAGGACCTCGGCACGAAGGTCGTGGTGGTCAAGGCGCAGATCCACGCCGGCGGCCGAGGCAAGGGCGGCGGCGTGAAGCTGGCGAAGTCGCCGGCGGAGGCCAAAGAGCTCGCCAAGCAGATGCTCGGGATGATGTTGAAGACGGTCCAGACCGGGCCCGAAGGACAGAAGGTCCACAAGCTCTACGTGGAAGAGGGCCTGGACATCGCCCAGGAGCTCTACCTCGGCATCACCCTGGACCGCGCGACGGCCCGGGTGACGTTCATGGCTTCCCGCGAGGGCGGCGTGGAGATCGAAAAGGTCGCCCACGAGCACCCCGAGCGGATCTTCCGCGAGTCGATTGATCCCGCTGTCGGCTTCCTGGACTTCCAGGGCCGGAAGCTGGCCTACGCGCTGGGGCTCACCGGCGACACGGTGAACAAGTTCGTCTTCTTCTGCCGCGCGCTCTACCGCGCCTACGTGGAGACGGACGCGACGCTGGCGGAGATCAACCCGGTGGTCGTCCTCAAGGATGGCTCCGTGGTGGCGCTCGACTCCAAGATGAACTTCGACGAGAACGCGCTCTTCCGGCACAAGGACATCCTCGAGTACCGGGACCGGGACGAGGAGGATCCGACCGAGTCCGCCGCAAAGGAGTACGACCTCGCGTACATCTCGCTCGACGGCAACATCGGCTGCATGGTGAACGGCGCCGGCCTTGCGATGGCGACGATGGACACCATCAAGCTGGTGGGCGGCGCTCCGGCGAACTTCCTGGACGTGGGCGGCGGTGCTTCCCGCGAGAAGGTCACCAACGCCTTCAAGCTCATCCTCAAGGATCCCGACGTGAAGGCGATCCTCGTCAACATCTTCGGCGGGATCATGAAGTGCGACGTCATCGCCGAAGGTGTCGTCGCCGCGGCGCGTGAGGTCCAGCTCAAGGTCCCGCTGGTGGTGCGGCTCGAGGGGACGAACGTGGACAAGGGCAAGGAGATCCTGAAGAGCTCCGGGTTGCCCATCATCCCCGCGGACAACCTGCGCCAGGCCGCGGAGAAGGCGGTCGCGGCGGCCAGGTGAAGCGTTCGCGCACAGGGCTCCTCGGCGCGCTCGTCGCGGGAGGGATGTTCGGGTGCGGGGCTCCGCCCCAGCGTGCGGACGAGGCGGCGGTCACCTTCCGTGCGGCGTTCAGCGCGGAGCAGGGCGTGGTGACGCGGGTCATTTTCCCGTGGATTGCCGACGGCGCGGCGGCAGAGGCGGAGGCGGGCCTCACGGTGTCGGACGGCGGCACGGCGAAGTGGGAGACGACGGCGGACGGGTTGGGGTTGGCGCTGGAGGGGAAGGGGTTCGTGGAGGCGAGCTACTCGGCGCCTCGCGCGGCGGGGTTGGGGAACGAACGCGGCATCCCCGAGGCGCAGCTCACGCGCGGGGTACCGGACGCCGGTACCGCCCAGCGCTACGTGCAGGTGAACAAGGGCGGGGCGGCGACGGCGGCGGTTGAGTTCGAGTACACGGCCAGCCGCGACTGCGGCGGCGGATGTGGCGGGAAGCGGGGCTGGACGTTCGACGGCCCGGTGGGGCTCTCCCGGCAGGAAGTTTCGATGACGTTTACGGAGGCTAAAGCCAGATGAGCATCCTCGTCGACAAGGGCACCCGGGTGCTCTGCCAGGGCATCACCGGTTCCACCGGCGCGTTCCACACGCAGCAGTGCCTGGAGTACGGCACGCAGATGGTGGCGGGCGTGACGCCGGGCAAGGGCGGCCAGAAGTTCGAGGGCAAGGTTCCCATCTTCAACACGGTGGAAGACGCGGTCCGGGAGACGGGCGCGAACGCGAGCGTCATCTACGTCCCACCGCCGTACGCCGCGGACTCCATCCTGGAAGCGGCGGACGCCGGGGTGCCGCTCATCATCTGCATCACCGAGGGGATTCCGGTCCTCGACATGGTCCGGGTGAAGCGCTACCTGCAGGACACCCCGGGCGTCCGGCTGATCGGCCCTAACTGTCCAGGGGTGATCACTCCCGGCGCGAAGTGCAAGATCGGGATCATGCCGGGGCACATCCACAAGCCCGGGCGCGTGGGAGTGGTGTCGCGGTCTGGCACGCTCACCTACGAGGCGGTCTTCCAGCTCACCCAGCTGGGGCTCGGCCAGTCGACCGCGGTCGGCATTGGCGGGGACCCGGTGAACGGCACGGACTTCGTGGACTGCCTCAAGCTGTTCAACGCGGACCCGGAGACGGACGCGGTGATCATGATCGGTGAGATTGGCGGGAGCGCGGAGGAGGCGGCGGCGGAGTACATCGCAGCCGAGTTCACCAAGCCCATGGCTGGTTTCATCGCCGGCGCGTCAGCGCCTCCGGGCAAGCGGATGGGCCACGCGGGCGCCATCATCGCGGGCGGCAAGGGCACGGCCGAGGAGAAGATCAAAGCCATGGAGGCGGCGGGCGTGCTAATGGCCCCCTCGCCCACGGAGCTGGGGACCACCCTGCAAGCCGCGCTGAAGCGCGGTCCCGTCAAGAAGGCGAAGTAGCCACCCGTAGCGAGGAATCACCATGGCAACCGAGCGCACGCTGTCCATTCTCAAGCCCGACGCCCTGCAGAAGGGCATCATCGGAAAGATCATCGCCCGCTTCGAGGAGAAGGGCCTCAAGCCCGTCGCCCTCCGGCAGCACTGGCTGTCGCAGAAGGAGGCCGAGGGCTTTTACGCGGTCCACCGGGAGCGCCCGTTCTTCAAGGACCTGGTCGTCTTCATGACGTCCGGCCCGGTTGTCCTGATGGTCCTCGAAGGGGAGGGCGCCGTCGCCAAGAACCGCGAGATTATGGGCGCCACCAACCCGGCCAACGCCGCCCCTGGCACGCTGCGTAAGGACTTCGCGACGGATGTGGAGAAGAACACGGTCCACGGATCGGACAGTGCGGACAACGCGAAGATCGAGATTGCGTACTTCTTCCGCGAGACCGAGATCCAGAAGTACGACTGGAAGCGTTGAGGGAGTGCCTGGTAGGCGTTCTGGCGAGTGGGTCCGCTCAGAATAGGGCTTTTCCCAAGTAGGCAAAGGACGTTAGGGTGAGGCCACCTTGAAGGTGAACGCACCTTAGAGAGCGAGGGCCCCATGTTCGGTAAGAGCACCAAGCGACAGAAAGAGCAGGCCCGGCAGCAGCATCAGCAGGAGAAGAACGCCAGGAAGGCCGAGCGCAAGCGGGAGAAGGAGTCGAAGGGCCCCCGCCTGCCGGGTCAAGAGGACCCTGACATTGCAGGGATTGTCCCCGGTCCCCAGCCCATCCCTACGGAGTGATGCACTCGCCGGTCGCCGGCTTTTGACTTCGCGGCGGCCGGTGTAGGAAGCGTGCGGCACGTTGCGCGCGTTGGAACTTCAGATGGCATCCCCGGTCGAGCTCTCCAGCCTCAACCTCGAGGCGCTCACCCGCTTCGTGACGGAGACGCTTGGCGAGAAGCCGTTCCGCGCGCGGCAGTTGTACCGGTGGATTCACCAGCGCTACGCCACCGCCTTTGACCAGATGACGGATCTCTCTAAGGCGCTGCGTGAGCGCCTGGCGCAGACCGCCATCCTGTCGCCGCTGGTGAAGGACCTGGAGCAGCGGTCGCTGGATGGGACCATCAAGTTCCGGTTCAAGACGCGCGACGGGAAGCTGATTGAGTCCGTCTACATGCCGTCGGAGTCCCGCCAGACGCTGTGCGTGTCCACGCAGGCGGGTTGCGCCATGGGCTGCACCTTCTGCATGACCGCCACGCTGGGTCTTCAGCGCAACCTCACGCCGGCGGAGATTGTCTGGCAGGTGCACGCGGTGAACGCGCAGCTGGTCGCGGAGAACGGCGGGCCCACGCAGCGCCCGCTCTCCAACCTGGTCTTCATGGGGATGGGCGAACCCCTGCACAACTTCGAGCATGTCAAGACGGCGCTGCAGATCCTCCAGTCCGAAGACGGGCCCAACTTCTCGCACCGGCACATCACGGTCTCCACCGTGGGGCTGGTCCCGATGATCGAACGGCTGGGCGCGGAGACGGACGTGAAGCTGGCCATCTCGCTCAACGCCAGCTGCGACGAGCAGCGGGACAAGCTGATGCCCATCAACCGCAAGTGGAACATCGCCACGCTGCTGGAGGCGTGCCGGCAGTTCCCGCTGCGGCAGGGGCGGCGGATCACCTTCGAGTACGTCCTGATGAAGGGCGTGAATGATTCGGATGACGACGCCCGGCGGCTGGTGGAGCTGCTGCGCGGCATCCCGGTGAAGGTCAACCTCATCCCCTACAACGAGAACCCGGGGCTGGGCTTCGCCAGCAGCCAGGAGATCCGCGCGGAGGCCTTCCGGGAGCTGCTGGCGCAGGGCAACGTCGCGGCTTTCATCCGGAAGAACCGGGGTCGGGACATCGCCGCCGCGTGTGGTCAGCTCGCCAACCAGGGGACCGGGCCGCAACTGCGCGAGCTTCCTTGACAATCTCAAGAGAGGCAACGTAGAAGGCCGACCCGCTCAAAAAGTCACACCGGAGTCACATCATGGCCGTTGTTCTGCGTCTCTCCCGCGCTGGCAAGAAGAAGAAGCCGTACTACCACGTGGTCGCCACGGACTCGCGCAACCCCCGCGATGGCAAGTTCATCGAGGCGATTGGCGCGTACGACCCGAACCTCGAGCCCCCGACGATCGAGATCAACCAGGAGCGGCTGGAGCACTGGATCCGCGCGGGCGCCACGCCCTCGGAGACCGTCGCCGGCCTCCTGAAGCGCGCGCAGAAGACGCCGACCGCGAAGGCCTAAGCCTCTCCGGATGGAAGGGCTGCTCACGTACATCGCGAAGGCCCTGGTTGATCAACCCGACCAGGTGGAGCTTCGCGCGTTCGACGCGGATGGCGGCAAGACGTACGAGCTGAAGGTCGCGCCCGAAGACGTCGGCAAGGTCATCGGTCGCGACGGGCGCACCGTGAACGCCATGCGGACCCTGCTGGCCGCGGCTGCGCAGAAGAAGGGCGCGAAGGCGCGGCTGGAGATCCTGGACGACCGCCGCAACCCCAACGCTCCACCCGTGGCCCCTGTGCCGCCCACTGAAGCGGGCAGCTGAAGTGGCGCCGCGGCCGTACCTGGAGGTCGGCTACGTCGCGCGTGCGCACGGGCTGAACGGGGAGCTGGGGATCAAGACGTTTGATCCCAACTCCGAGGCGCTCTTCGAAGTGGAGGGCGTCCGCCTGCGCCTCCGGGATCAATCCGAGCTGGATCTCACCATCGACTCCATCCGCGCCGGGGGCAAGGAGCTGCTGGTCGCGTTCGAAAACGTGGAGCGCCGGCCGGAGGCGGAGCGGCTCGTCGGCTCCACCGTGCTCGTCGCACGCGAAGCGCTCTCCCCGCCGAAGAAGGGCGAATACTTCCAGGGCGACCTGGTGGGCCTCACCGCGGTGGATGACCAGGGCGTGGAGGTGGGCAAGGTCGAGGAGATCTGGAACACCGGCCCGGTGCCGAACCTGGTCATCCGCGGCGGGCCGCGCGGAGAGCTGCTGGTCCCCTTCGCGGACGACTTCGTCCCCGAGGTGGATCTCGCCGCCGGACGGGTGACTGTGCGGCCGCCGGTGCTGCCGGATCAGCCGTAGAGCGGAGCCGTCGCGTGCCCCCCTTCCGCGCGGAGCTGCTCACCCTCTTTCCCCGGATGATCTCCGGGTACGTCTCCGAGAGCATCCTCGGCAAGGCGCAGGAGCGCGGCCTGGTGCAGCTCGCGGCGGTGGACATCCGCGACTTCGCGCCCGGCAAGCACCGCGTGACGGATGACTCACCGTACGGCGGCGGCGCGGGGATGGTGATGAAGGTGGAGCCGCTGGTGGCGGCCATTGAGGCCTCCAAGGCCCGGCTGCCGGACGCGCGCGTCTACCTGATGAGCCCCCGCGGCAGGCCGGCGACCCAGGCGGTCGTACGGGAGCTGGCCGCTCACGAGGGGGGGCTCATTCTGGTCTGCGGTCGCTACGAAGGCGTGGACGAGCGGCTGCTGGCCTACGTCGACGGGGAGCTCTCCGCGGGGGACTTCATCCTCACCGGCGGGGAGCTGGCGGCGCTGCTGCTGGTGGACGCCGCCAGCCGCCTCGTCCCGGGCGTGCTGGGCAACGCCAGCTCCGCGACGACGGAGAGCTTCGAGGAGGGGCTGCTGGAGCACCCCCAGTACACCCGCCCGGCGGTCTTCCGCGGGTCCGAAGTGCCCGCCGCGCTTCAGTCTGGGGACCACGCGCGCATCGCCCGCTGGCGGCGCTGGCAGTCGCTCCAGCTCACCCGGGCGCGCCGGCCTGACCTGTTCGCCCGCCTTGCGCTCAGCCCTGAGGACCAGCGGCTCCTGGCCACCCCGGAGGATGCCCTCTAACCTTTTGGAACGCGGACTTGTCGGCGCCCGCTCACTCTGGTAGGAACCGCCGCTCTTTTGAGGGGCCCTCCCAATTTCGCCCTCGAGATTCACGGAGTTACCGTCATGCGGCGCAGCGCCATCGAGTACGTCGAGTCCAAGCACTTGCGCAAGGACGTCACCGTCTTCCGCACGGGAGACACCGTCCGGGTGCACTGGAAGGTGAAGGAGGGCGAGAAGGAGCGCACCCAGCCCTTCGAGGGCATCGTCATCCGGAAGACGAAGGGCCACAACAGCGCCACCTTCACCGTGCGCAAGGTCTCCTACGGCATCGGCGTGGAGCGCATCTTCCCGCTGCACAGCCCGCGCTACGAGAAGATCGAAGTCCTCACGCACGGCGCCGTGAACCGGAACCGGCTCTTCTACCTCCGCGACCTCAAGGGGAAGGCTTCCCGCGTGGACTCGCAGGAGGAGGAGAACGAGGTCGCCGGTCCGGCCGCTCCCGTGGACGCGGAGCAGGCCGCGCGCGAGAAGGCCGCGAGGGTCGCTGCCAAGGCCGCTGCGAAGGCCGAGCACGACGCCGAGAAGGCCAAGAAGCCCAAGAAGTAGCCTCCTGGCACTTCCAAGGTAGGCAATCGGCCCCGATGTGGCGCCTGTCGGGCGCCGGCGTGGTTACTTCCGGTCGCGAAGCGCCGGAGTACACTCCGGCCTCGGCATGTACCTCATCGAGATCGCTGCGCAGGGTGTGCGGGGTTTCTCTCCGTCTTGCCGCGCGGCGGTGAAGACCGGGTACTTCCTTCTCAAGCCTCCGGCGGCGGCGCAGGCACCTCTGTGCGGCCTCGCCCAGTCGGTCCTCTACTCGGACGGGCGCGGCGCGGATGCGGCGTTCCTCTTGCCCGGCCTGAAGGCCGGCAAGGTGGGCTTCACGCTGCTGGGCAATGACCAGATCACCTACCGGTTGGTGAGGGATTTGGGCGGCTCGGGCGCCCTGCAGCGCTTCGACAAGGCCAGCAGCAAGTTCGAGATCGTCACCGACGACACGAATGAGATGGCGCAGTTCCTCAAGGCGCAGGTGGGCTTCCCGCCCAAGAGCGCGTTCGAGAACCTGTTCTGCTTGACCGCGCAGCAGCTGCCAACCCAGGCGCGCCCGAAGGCCCGGCCGGCGGAGAAGCTTGCGCCGGAGAAGCCCAGGACCGCGCTGCAGTCCTCCGCCTCCGTGGAAGCCGCCAACGACGTGCCCGCCGCGCGCGCGAAGTTGGCGGAGCTCAAGAGGGAGCTGACGCTCTCCAAAGACGTCGAGGAGATTCAGTTCAAGATCGACGGGCTGGCGTCGCAGACCTTCGAGCTGGAGCAGAGCCTGCAGCAGCTGGAGGGGCTCAAGTCGAAGCTGAAGGAAGGGCAGGCGGCGTTCGAAGGCGCGCCTACCCCGGAGCAGCTGCAGTTGCCCGAGGACATCCTCGCGCAGCTGGAGCGCTACCCCACGGCGCTGGCCCGCCGCGATGAGGCCCTGGCCAAGCTGGCGGCGGAGCGGGAGACGGGGGAGATCTCCATGGCTCCCGGCGCGCCGGAGCCGCTCTGGACGGACCAGCGCTTCCTGGCGGGCGCGGGGGTGGGGACGCTGGCGCTGATCGCCGGCGCGCTGCTGACCGGCTGGGCGAAGTACGTGGCCCTCCTGGACATCCCGGCCTTCGGGCTCTCCGCGCTGGTGGCGCTGCAGTACGTGGACAACCTGCAGGGCTCCAAGCGCGCGACGAACAAGGGCGGGCGGCGAGAGGCGCGGGAGAAGAAGATTCGCGACCAGTTCGAGGCCGAGGGGTTCCAGGTCAAGCGCGCGCTGGTCCAGCTGAACGTGGAAACGCCGGAGGAGGCCATCGCGGTGCTCGCGCGCAAGGGCCTGCTCAACGACAAGCTCCAGCAGCTGCGGGAGGAGCTGAGCACGCTGGAGATGGACCCCCGCTTCGCCGCCGCCTCCGCGAAGTACCAGTCCCTCAAGGCAGAGCAGGAGGCGCTCAACGCTGCGCTCCTGGAGAAGGGCGGCAGCTACTTCCGCGACACGCGCGAAGTGGAGCGGGAGCTGGCCCGGGTGCAGGAGTCCATCCAGCTGGCGGAGAAGGCCGGGCGCGGAGGAGAGACCGGCGCGCCCAGCGAGCTCGAAGACCCCACGCCCGCGCTCCTGGCTCTGGCCGCGGATCTCTTCAACACGGACGTCGCCGGCGTCGTGGGGATGGTGAAGGAGCGCAGCCTCCAGTACCTCGCAGCGCTGACCGACAAGCGCTGCCAGGGCCTGGAGTTCGACCGCGAGGGGCGGATCACCGCCCACGTCGGAGGCAGGGCGCTGGCGGCCCCGCAGATGTCCGGCAAGGACCTGGACGTCGCCTACCTGTCCGTGAAGCTCACCGTGCTGGAGAAGTACAGCGCCCGCTTCAAGATCCCCGTGCTCATCGACGACGGCCCGTACGTCGACGACCTGAAGCTCCCGCTGCTGGGCCGGATGCTCAAGCACCTCGGCACCCTCACCCAGGTCCTCCACGTCACCGGAGCGCAGTCCCTGGTGTCCGTGGCAGACGGCACCGCGAACCTCTGAGAGAAAAGTAGCCTGTCCCCATTTTCTGTCCGCGCTAGTCTCTACGCCCTCACGGCAGCACGGGGAGGCGGGGATGGTGGCGAGGGCGGAGCGGCGCCGGTTGGGCGACGAGGCGGAGCAGGCGGTGGTGGAGCACCTGGAGCGGGCGGGCTATCGCATCCGAGCCCGGAACTTCAGTTGCCGCTACGGAGAGCTGGACATCGTGGCTGAGCGCGGCGACACCTTCTGTTTCGTGGAGGTGCGGATGCGGTCGAACGCGGTGTGGGGAGACCCCTCGCACACGGTCTCTTACCGGAAGCAGCGCAAGGTGGTGCGGGCAGCCCTGCACTACCTCTTCGCGCATGACGTGCGAGACAAGGCCATCCGCTTCGACGTGGTCTCCGTGGTGGGCCGTGGCGGCGGCGCGCGGGTGGAACACATCCCAGCCGCCTTCGACGCGGGGATGTAGCGATGCCCGGACGGCTGTTCCTCGTGGCCACGCCCATCGGCAACCTTGGCGACATCACCGCCCGGGCGCTGGACACGCTGCGACAGGTCGCCTTCGTCGCCTGCGAGGACACGCGGCACTCCGGCGTGCTGCTCCACCACTTCGGCATCTCCAAGCCGACCGTGAGCCTGCCGGCGTTCGCTGAAGGCCAGCGGGCCGGCGCGCTCCTGGACCGGGTAGCGGCCGGGGAGGACTGCGCCCTGGTGACGGACGCGGGAAGCCCGGCGGTGAGCGACCCCGGAGAGCTGCTCGTGGCGGAGGCGCTGGCGCGGGGCCTTGAGGTGGTGCCCATCCCCGGTCCGAGCGCCGTCGTGGCGGCCCTCTCCGCCTCCGGTCTGCCCACGGGCCGCTTCCACTTCCTCGGCTTCCTCCCCCGCAAGGGCCCCGAGCGCCGCGCGATGCTGGAGGAGGTAGCGGCGCTCTCAGCCACGCTGGTCCTCTATGAGTCGCCCAAGCGGCTGGGAGAGACGCTGGCGGACCTCCAGGCCGCCCTCGGAGACCGCCGGGCCTGCGTGGCCCGGGAGCTGACCAAGCTCCACGAGGAGTGGGTGCGCGGCTCTCTGAACGCGCTGGCCGCCCGCTACGCCGACGCCGAGGTGAAGGGCGAAGTCGTGGTCGTGGTGGAGGGCAGGGTGGGCGAGGCGCGCTGGAGCGAGGACGAGGTCAAGCGCGCGCTGGATGAAGGCTTGAGCCGCGGAGAGAAGCTCAAGTCGCTGTCGACGGAGCTCGCGCGCCGGGCGGGATGGTCAGGCCAGGACGTCTACCGGCTGGGGCTGGCGGCTAAAAAGCAAAGCTGAGCGTGGCGTCGAACGTGATGATGTTCGACTCGGTCACGCGGAAGCGCCGGGACACCATGTCGGCGCGCCAGTCGAAGGTGGGGTTCACCTCGAGGGGCTTGGTGTTCACCTCCACCATCCCGTGGCCGGGCGTGTCCACCGGGTCCAGGTCCTTGCCAATGACCTCTTCCGTGAGCGCGTGCTCGGTGTTGTAGGCCATGCGGAAGCCGAGGTTGAGCTGGATGAACTCAGCGAGGTGCGCGACGACGCCCACGCGGCCGCCGAGGGAGACGTAGTCGCCGGTGCTGAGCAGCCGACCGAAGAGGTCGCTCACCTCGTTGTAGTAGCGGCCCTGCGACACGTAGGTGACCAGGGCGGTGGCGTTCAGCGCCACCCGCTGATGGGTCTCCGCGCGCTCGTAGAGGATGAACTCGGAGCCGAACTTCAGGCCGGCCTCGTGCGGCGGTTTGATGCCGGTCTCTGCGCGGGACCACTCGGCGGTGCCGCAGTTGTCCGGGCGCCCAAGGTACTGCGCCTCCGCGTGGTCGCAGTTGGAGTACCAGCCCGGTCCGCGGACCGGCAGCTGGTAGTACAGGGAGAAGTAGGGGTCCGCCGCGCCCATCCGCCGCGAGAGCGAGGTGTAGAACCGGTACTTGTGGATCCGGTCTCCAATCTTCCCGCGCGCCGTGGCGGCGGTGGCGACGGTGGGGTCCAGCATCTCCGCGGTGGGGGCCTCGTAGTCCAGGCCGATGATGAGGTCCGGCTTCGTCTCATCCTTCTTCTGGTTGAGGATGCCGTAGGCAAACCCGAGGTGGATGTTGCCAATCCCGCCGCGGTAGCTGTTGGTGTCCTCGCCGATGTTGAACATCGGGAGCCGGTTGGTGCCGGGGCAGTTGGGCAGGACGTCGCCGTTCACCTGCACGCAGTTGTTGTAGATGCTGGAGGTGGTCTCGTCCGTGGCCTGGCTGGGGTCCGGCGTCTGCACGAAGCGCCAGCGGCGGTCCTGCGCGAAGACGATGGGCAGCCCGAAGGAGAGCTCCACGTCCTGCCAGAGCCCGATGTGCATCCCCAGGTTGAGGCGGGTGTCGACGTTGACGAACCGGAGCTCGTTGACGTCGGCGACGGTGCCGTCCTGGTGAAACTCCCGGACGATCTTCGAGCGCTCCTGCGTCCGCTCGAAGCCCACGTCGATGAACATCCCGAACGGGTCCTTCTCCTCGAAGGACGACGCGATGCGGGTGATCTCTGCCGCCTGGCTGGTCCAGGGAGCGGCAGCGATCAACGCGAGCACCGCGGCGCGAAGGCGACTCATCGACCCTCCGAAGGGCCCAAAGCCTGAGAGTTGGTCTAACCCCTTAAAAACTCAGCAAAATTCGCGTCCGAACGTACTGGTGTGATCTCGCACTGTCAAGAATTCGAGCGGCAGCCAAGCTCACCGCGGCTCGAGCGCGTCAGGCGGCTGCGCCACGAGGCACATCGGCAGGCCGGAGAGCGGGTGGAGAAACTCCAGCCGCGCGGCGTGGAGCAGGTACCCGCCCTCACCGGGGAGCGCAGGGTCCACAAGTCGCGGACGCCCGCCTGGGGCGTAGAGCGCGTCGCCCACCAGCGGATGGCCGATGAAGGCGAGGTGGATGCGGATCTGATCTGGCCGGCCCGTGGAGATGTCGACCTCGAAGAGCGTCTGGTCCGCGCGCCGCTCCAGCACCCGCGCGGTGCTGTGCGAAGGCTTTCCCTCCGGCAGCGCGCCATAGACGGAGCCAAGCAGCGGGTGGGGCACCACGCCGATGGGCGCGTGAACCTCATAGCGCTCCTCCGCAGCCACCCCGCACGCCAGGGCCCGGTAGCGCTTGAGCACCTCGCGGTCCCGCCAGGCCTTCGACAGCTGCACCGCCGCCGCCCGGGTGCGGGAGAAGAGCACCAGGCCCGACGTGCCTCTCCCCAGCCGGTGGAGCGGGCTGGCCTCCGGGAACTGCGCGCGCACGCGGTGCAGCAGCGTGTTTTCGAGAAACCCCCCACCCGGCATCGTCGGCAAGCCACTGGGCTTGCTGACCGCGACGATGGCCTCGTCCTCGTGGATGAGCTCATAGCGCCCCGGCGCGTCCCGCTCCTCCCACGGCGGGCGGTTCCAGAGGAGCAGTTGACCTGGCTGGAGGAGCTCCGCGCCGGAGGCCACCGCGCCCTCGAGCAGCACCTCGCCCTTGGCGAAGCGCTCGCGCCATTCGCTCTCAGACGAGTGCCGGTACCGCGCGCTCAGATAGGCGAGCGCGCGCACGCCGCGGGCGCGTTCGTCCAGCTGTTCTCGGTAGGCGTAGCCACGGTTGAGCGCCACGCCCTGCTCTCTACACCTGTCAGCGGGTGCCCGTCGTCCCGGTCGCCGCGAGGGCGCTGGCGCCCATCAGGGCGTCCAGCTTGGCGATGGCCGCGGCCAAGCCGGGCTTGCTCGCCTCATCCAGGCTGCGGCGGTAGGTGCTGTGGACGTCGAAGGGGTCCAGCACGCGGTCCTCTCCACGCATCAGCTGGTAATGGAGGTGGGGCGCGAACGAGTGGCCGCTGTTGCCAGTGTTGGCGATGAGCTGGCCGGCCTTGATGGAGTCGCCGACTTTCAGGGTCTTCGGCAGGACATCGAGGTGGAGGAACATCGCCTTCCGGCTGCCGTCCGCGGCGGTGATCTCCAGCGAGTTGCCGTTGCCGCGGAAGTTCCAGTTCTTTCGGGTAAGCCTGCCGGAGAACGGCGCCTTGACCGGCGTGCCCACCGGGGTGCGGAAGTCCACGCCCTTGTGACGGCGGCCATCGCGCAGCAGCGACGTGACGCGCTCGTACTCGTCCAGCGGGCCGTCCTTCAGCCGCAGCTCCAGCTCTTCGCCGGAAGGCTCGAAGTAGCGGGCGTAGATGGCCCCCGCCGGCTTGTAGAGATACACGCGGTAGGTCTTGCCAGCCTTGTTGCTGGCGAAGGCCACCGCGTGGACCTCCGGCTCCTGACCGGGGCGCTCTTCGAACACGATGTCCAACGCGTCGTTCTTCTTGATGTCCCCCGGCATGTCTATCCACCAGACGAGCGTCCGGGTGACCACCTGGGTGAGCGCCAGGCCGACGTCCTTGCCCGCGGCCGCGACGATGGCCGCCTCAAGGGGACCATTGATGACGGCGTGGACGTGCCGCAGCCCACCCGGCGCCACCGCAGGTGCGGGGAGCAGGGCCGGCGCAGCAGGCGCGGAGGGTGCCGGCGCCACCAACGGCGCAGACGGCGCGGCGGCGGTGCCGACGGGCGCGGCGACCTGCCCGGAAGGAGTCGTCGGCTGCGGCGCGGTGGGCGCCAGCGCGGGAGGCACCTGCCCGGGGGCCGGCGCAGCCGCAACCGCCGCGGAGGGCTCCGACGCCGCGCGCCGCTTCCACACGTAGTAGGCGCCGCCGGACATCAGGCCGATGAAGACGGCGACCTTGAACACCGAGGGGAGGGGGCTCTTCGGCTGCGGGCCAAGCGTGGGAAGCAGGGGCATTTGGGCGGACCGGACCGGGAACTGGGAGGGAAGGCAGTTTATTCTGGCCGGCCATGATGGTCCGCTCGGGGCGAAACGCAACCGGCAAGGCCGCGGTGATGTCAGTCAGTCGGCCTCTTCAGCCCCGCCCTCGTCGCGCAGTCCGAATTCCTTCATCTTCGTCTGAAGTGACTTGCGGCTGATCTGCAGGAGCTTCGCGGCGCGGGTGACGTTGCGGCCGGTCTCGTCCAGCGCCTTGGTGATCAGGTCCTTCTCCAGTTCCGCGGCCTTCATCCGGACGATGTCCTTGAGAGAGGCCTCTCCGGTGGTCGCCGAGCCCTCCGCGCCAGAGGTGGGGTGCCCGGAGAGTGGGACCACCGGGCCGCCCTGCCGCAGGGACTCCGGCAGCTCCTTCAACGAGATCTTCGGTCCGTCCGAGAAGAGGATGAGGCGCTCCATGAGGTTCTCGAGCTCGCGGATGTTCCCGGGCCACAGGTGAGCCTGGAGCACGGCAACCGCCTCGTCGTCCACGCCTTCAACCTTCTTGTTGAGCCGCTTGTTGTACTTCTCGGTGAAGTGCCGGATGAGCATCGGGATGTCGCCGCGGCGCTCGCGCAGCGGGGGCAGGGCGATGGGCACCACCGCCAGCCGGTAGTAGAGGTCCTTCCGGAAGCGCCCGGCCTCGGTCTCCTGCTCCAGGTTCCGGTTGGTAGCGGCGATGAGGCGCACGTCCACACGCGTGGTCTTGATCCCGCCCACCCGCTCGAACTCGCTCTCCTGCAGCGCGCGCAGGAGCTTCACCTGCATCTCGATGGGGATCTCGCCAATCTCGTCGAGGAACAGCGTGCCCCCGTCGGCGAGCTCGAAGCGGCCGGGCTTGGACGTGACCGCGCCGGTGAAGGCGCCGCGCTCGTAGCCGAAGAGCTCGGACTCCATCAGGTCCTTCGGGATGGCCGCGCAGTTGATCTTGATCAGCGGCTTGCCGCGCCGGGAGGAACCGTCATGCAGGGCGGTGGCGATCAGCTCCTTGCCAGTCCCGCTCTCCCCGGTGATCAGCACGGTAGACGGCGTGTCCGCCACCTTGTCGATGATCTTGAACAGCTCATCCATCTGCGGAGAGCTGCCGATGATCGCCGAGCGCGCCTTGCCGTCCACCTTGACCGAGGTCAGCGCGATGTCGTGCGTCTTCACCGCCTTGGCGATGACCGCAGTGAGCTCGGACTGATCAAACGGCTTGGTGATGTAGTCGAACGCGCCCGCCTTGATCGCCTCCACCGCCGAGTCCACGGTGCCGTGGGCGGTGATGATGATGACGGGCACATCCGGGTGCGTGGTGTTGACGGTGCGGAGCAGCTCCATGCCGCCAATCTTCGGCATCACGAGATCCGTGACGACGATGTCCGCCCCGTTCCGGTTGATCTCCGCCAGGCCCTGCTCGCCGTCGGCCGCGACCGTGACGTCGTAGCCCTCTCGCCGCAGCATCGCGGCGAGCACTTTTCGGAGGTTGGCCTCGTCGTCGACGACGAGCACTTTCGCCATGGCGGGCCGACCTTACTTGGACGGCGACTTGGCTGCAGGCGCCTCCAGCGTGCAGATGGCGTCCGGGTGCTTGATCCGCAAGATCAGGCACTCCAGCACGCGGAAGGGGTGGTTCATCCGCTCGGCGCCCAGGTACGCGGTCGACATGTCCATCGCCACGGCCAGGTCGAGGTTCTCCCGGCCGGTGGAGACCACCACGCCCGAGTCGCCCCGCAGCCGGTTGGACTGGAACACGCCATCCACCGCGAGCTGCCGGATGGTTTCAATCTCCAGCACGCCGGTCTTCTCGAAGATCCGGTGCAGCAGCGAATACAGCCGCGGCGAGAGGACGATGGCGTACGGGCCGTAGTGCCCGTGCTCGTTGAGCTTCCGCGTGGCTTCGACGATGGAGATGTAGCCCGCGCCGGGCTCGGACCAGTTGCCCAGGCTCACCGTGAGGCGGCCGGTGGCGTTCATCAGCCCTTCGTGGCCGAGCTTCGGATCTCCGTAGAAGATCAGCTCGTCCTCTTGCTGCGCGCAGAGGGCAGCGGCCCCGGCGGCAGCGGAGACATCCAGCGGCATGTTGTGCGTGCGCGCGGCCTCAATGTCGCGCCAGTGCAGCAGGAAGTCCTTGTAGATGATGGGGATGGTCTTGAACTTCCGGATGTCGGTGAAGACCGAGGCGGTCTCCTGCTCGCCCACGATGTCCACCGCTCCGGCAGAGACCCCCGAGTACTCGTCGTGAGGGACGGTCTGCACGCCCGCACCGAGCGGGCCATACAGGTCGAGCAGCCGGCGGCCCACCAGGGAGCGCCGAGCCACCTGGATCACCGTCTCGTTGAGGCGCGCCCACTCTTCTTCGCGCAGCGGGTTCTCGGCATGTCCAAGGAAGTCAGGCATGGCTTTTCTCTCGTCTCCTTCGTGGGAGGGCTAGGCGTCAGCGGTCGCGCCGCTTCAGCACACCGACGGTGAATGCATGGGCAGAGGTGGAAGGTGGGGCAGGCAGCGCGTACGGCGTGAGGCTGGGATCCCGCGGTAGACGGAGCTCCTCGAGCGTGACCGCCACCGGCTTCGATGGGGGCGTGGGAGCGGCCGCGGGCTTGGCGCCGGAGAAGTGAGCAGCGGTGTAGTCCTTCTGGAAGAAGACCTCCTGCTGCGCATCCAGCCGCCGCAAGAGCGCCGTCGCCTCCGCCACGTGCTCCTTCTCCTCGTTCGCGAGGTGAAGGAAGAACGTCCGCACGTCCTCGGAGGACGCCTGACGCGCGAGCTCCTCGTAATGGTTGATGGTCTCCAGCTCACGCCAGAGCGCGGTGCGCACCCGCGCGACATCGGAAGAGAGGTCGTTCACTGGGCGGGGACGATGTGTGGGGGTGGCCGCCACCGTCAAGGAAGAAACAAGCCCGGCAGGCATTCCCGGTGCAATGGGCGGTGCAAACCCGTCGCCCCATGCCGGTGACCATCTGATACGAGACCTTCCATGACCGGGCGCTGCCGCTCCGCCGCGAGACCTGCTGTCCGCGCTGCCGCCGGGACGCGAGGTGACCGTGGCTGAGCCGGCGGAAGGCGTCGCCCCGGAAGAACCGGACATGCCGCGCGCTGAGGCGAAGCCCGCGCAGCGGGGTCGCTCGGCCGGGGAGCTCTTCATCCAGGCGGGAATGCTGGCCTCGCGGTTGGTGGGCTTCCTCCGGACGATGGTGTTCGCGGCCTACTTCGGCAACTCCGCCGCGGGCGATGCGTTCACCGCCGCGCTGCGCATCCCCAATTTCCTCCAGAACCTCTTCGGGGAGGGCGTGCTCTCCGCGTCGTTCATCCCGGTCTACGCCTCGCTTAACAGCAAGTGCCAACGCGAGGAGGCGGACCGCGTCGCCGGAGCCGTGTTCGGCCTGCTCTCGCTGGTGACCGGGGTCTTCGTCGCCCTCGGGGTCCTGTTCACCCCGGCCTTCGTGGACGTCATCGTCAAGGGCTTCGAGGGCGAAAGAAGGGCGCTGGCCATCGTGCTGGTGCGGACGCTGTTCCCGGGCACGGGCGTGCTGGTGCTCTCCGCCTGGTGCCTGGGCATCCTCAACAGCCACCGCCGCTTCTTCCTCTCCTACGCGGCGCCGGTGCTCTGGAACGCGGCCATGATCGCCGTGCTGCTCGTCGCCGGCGGGTCCAGTACGCAGGAGAAGCTGGCGGAGTACCTCGCCTGGGGAACCGTCGCGGGCAGCGTGCTCCAGTTCGCCGTACAGGTGCCGACCGTCCTCTCCCTGCTCGGACGCTTCCGGCCCTCGCTCTCCATCGCGAATGCGCACGTCCGCCAGGTGCTGCGCAGCTTCGGGCCTGTGGTGGTCGGCCGCGGCGTCGTCCAGGTCAGCGCGATGGTGGACAGCTTCTACGCCTCGCTGCTCACCCAGGGCGTGATGACCGCGCTGTTCTACGCGCAGACGTTCTACCTCTTGCCCATCAGCCTCTTCGGCATGGCGGTGTCCGCCGCGGAGCTGCCCACGATGTCCGAGGCGAGCGGCACCAAGGAAGAAGTCGCCAGCCAGCTCCGCGCCCGCATCGAGAGCGGGGTCGCGAGGATCACCTTCTTCGTTCTACCCTCGGCGGTGGCCTTCCTCTGCGTGGGCGACGTCGTGGCCGGGCTCTTTCAGCGCCACCGCTTCACGCCGGGCGACGCGCGGTTCGTCTGGTACCTCCTGATGGGCTACGCCATCGGGCTGTTGGCGGCCAGCACCGGCAGGCTCTACGCCTCCGGTTTCTACGCGCTGCGGAACACGCGCACGCCCCTGTATTTCGCCATCGCCCGCGTCACCCTGAGCGCGGCCCTCGCGTACTACAGCGTGCAGTTCCTCCCTGCGCAGCTGGGCGTGCCGCAGGAGTTGGGCGGCGTGGGCATCGCCGTGTCCAGCGCCATCGCCGCATGGGTGGAGTTCCGGCTGCTGCGCCGCGCGCTGGAGCAACGGATTGGACGGGCAAGGCTCCCGCGCTGGCGCTTCCCCGTGCTCCTCGGCAGCGCGCTGGCAGCGGGCGCCGCGGCGATCGGCGCCAAGGTCCTCCTTGGAAAATACTTCGGCACCCACGCGGATCTCGCCGTGGTGCTGGGAGGAGTCCTGACGCCGCCCAAGCTCTCCGGCCTGGTCACCGCCGCGCTCGTCCTCCCGGTCTTTGGCGTCGTCTACTTCGCGCTCACCGCCCTCTTCGGCGTCCCTCAGTCGACCGCCCTCTTCCGGAAAATCCTCCGCCGCAGGCGCGCGAAATAGTCTGGCGTCGAAGTACCGTAGTGCTCGCGTTCCTCCTCGTTCGCCTCGAGGGGGAAACCGGCCCTGGCCGGCCATTTCGTCGGAGGAACAGCTCTTCTCGCGCCGTCAGGCGCCACCCCCGCTCGCCTCGAGCGTTGCGCCGTCAGGCGCATAGTCGAGAGGTGGCGCAAGCCCACGCACGGCACTTAGCCGGTCTGTTTCGAGCGGAGCGGAGCGGCCCATGAGCCAAGCTTCGGGAGCACTGCCGGCGTCTCGACTATGCGCCTGACGGCGCAACGCTCGACGCGAACGGGGCAACCCCGCGATGTTGCGCGGCCCTGGTGAGCTGTTCTCTAGGAGGGGGGGACGCGGTTGACCCGCGACATTTCTAGGGACTAACTCGCTTGAGACATAGCCGGGGTCCGAGGCCGCGCACACACTGGTGTCTTTGTACCCGTCTAGGAGTTTGGTGGGAGGCTGTCCACATCTCATTGGTGACACGCTCGCGTGATCCCGCTCAGGAGCCATTTCGCTCTTTGACCCTCCCTGGCCCCGGAGATGTTGTTTGGCTGCACTGCCCTGCGGCCTGGTTGTCGTGTACCCACTCGGGCAGTGCAGCTTCCCAACCCCTTGAACCTCCGTGCTGCGAGTTAGTCAGGAGCGTTGCGCCGTCAGGCGCATAGTCGAGAGGTAGCGCAAACCCACGCACGCTAAGTGCCTGCTGATTCGAGTCGAGCAGCGCAAAGCGAGGCCAATCAGGCCGCACGGTCTCCGGTTGCCGGGTGTCGCATCTGGAGAGAGTCGCACCGCCGTTAATAAATCGCGCTGCGCTTTGCCACCCATCGACGTCCGCTTCGACAAAGAGGCGGGCGCTCAACTCATTCTGACGTTTGGAGAGAACAGATGAAGACGTGGCTTGTGGCACTGGCGGCGCTGGTGGTGGTGGCCTGCGGCCCAGAAGAGACGAAACCGGCGAACCCGGGAGGCAAGCCCGACGGCGGCAGCGCCACCTCCACCACTGGAGCGGACAACGTTGCAGCGTGCAAGCAGTTCCTCAACGCCACAAAATGTGGGACCGCGGACTTCTCCGGCTCGTACAACTGCGAGCTGTATCGAAGCTTCACCTGCAACGTCTCCGCGTATTTCAACTGTGCCAGCCAGCACTACGTATGCACGAACGGGATGTTTGATCTGACGAAGCTGAACACCGTCAGCACGGACTGCTCTGCGAAGGCGGTCTGCAACTGACCGCCGGCGTGGCCCGGCGGTAACAGCGGACGAAGCTCACTCTCATCAGGATGCGCCGGCCTTCTTGAGCGACTTAAATGCCTCATGTCGAACGGCTGGCTCGTCATCGTTGGTGAGTACACGCAACGAATCTATCGCCAGGCGCAACTCAGGCGCAGTGGTGGCGCGAGCGAGATACTCGAGCCCGTGCGGCACCCGCGATGAATCCACCCAGCCAATGGGCGAAGCGATCGAAGGCGCCCGCGATGGGTTCCCGTAGCAGGCGGGTCTGCTCTGCCGAGAGCCAGGTCCAGTTGTGAAGGAGGAAATGCATCAGGTTCCAACTGTCCTCCAGCGCGAGGAACTTCTCGCTCTGGAGGAGCTCGCGGATTGTTTCAACGGCTTCATCAGGAGCCATCCGTGTGCCCGGGAGCGATGCCGCCAGTCCTTGCAGTAACTCTGCCCAGGCAGGGGAGTCCCCGTCGGTGATGGCTCTCCGCGCCTGGAGCAGCGATAGCTCCGTGTCGGCGAGCGGCACCGGCCTCTTGTCTGAGCTCATGGCTGCCCCCGATCGGCGAGCTTCGCAGTCAAGCATGCTGCTGTGTCACTGGGAGCATGAATCTCCGAACCTTGCTGGGTTGCGCTGCCTTGCTGGCCGCCTGCGGTCCTTCCGTGTCGTTCACACCCGACGGGCACAGCGTCCCGTCGCTCAGTGACGCCGGGTCTCCGCCCGTCACGTCTGCGCCGGACGCAGGTGCGCCGACGGACGCGGGCGGCGTACCGGACGGAGGCACCGCCGATGCCGGCGCCAGCGCTGATGGCGGAGCTCCTCTCGACGGTGGAACTCCTTCTCACGCTGGCGCGCCTCCCGACGGCGGACCGGATGCGGGGACCGTGGTCGATGCCGGCCCGAGCCCTGCGCTTGCCAAGCTCCCGCCCTACGACGTGCTGGGTGCAAGGTGGACGCACCGGTACGTCGCGGGCACGACCGTAACGGTCAGCACCCAGGTGTTAAAGCAGGTCACCGGCCAGGACGGTGGCCTGCGCATCCGGCACCGGGGCGTGTACTCGACAGGGAACGTGGTGACGGAGACCGACTTCGACGTCTCCGAAGGCCGCATCCGCTGGGACTACGGGACGGGCAACGGCTATCCCACCACCTACACCCCAGCGATCGAGGTCGTGCGCGCTCCCATCTCTGTAGGCGACCGCTGGGAGCAGCGCCTCATCGCTTCGAACAGCACGGCGACGGCGACCTACGGGCGCCTCATACAGGTGGTCGGTGTGGAGACCGTGACTGTGCCGGCGGGGACGTTCCGGTGCGCGAAGCTGCAGGTCACCGTGGATGGCGGCTGGGAGGTCAGCCACACCGAATGGTGGAACGAGGACGTCGGCCTGGTTCGCTCCACGAGCTACGATTTTGTGCTCACCTCGTTCGCGCGCGACGGCGGCTGACGGCAGGGCATGCGGATGCTAAACGCTCCGCGCATGCGTCTCTACGACTCCACCATCTCGGGCAATTGCTACAAGATCCGTCTGGTTGTCGCGCAACTCGAGTTGCCCTGCGAGATCGTCCCGGTCGACATCCTGAAGAAGGAGAGTCAGACGCCGGAGTTCCAGAAGAAGAACCTCCAGGGCCGGGTGCCGGTGCTGGAGCTGGACGACGGGCACTACTTGAGTGAGTCGGCGGCCATCCTGCTCTACCTCGCCGAGGGGACGGAGCTGCTCCCGCAGGATCGGTGGGAGCGCGCCCTGGTGCATCAGTGGTTGTTCTTCGAGCAGAACCAGCACGAGCCTGAGATCGCCTCGGCGCGGTTCATCGCGGGCATCCTGAAAAAGGAGCACGAGTACCCTGAGGTCCTTCGGCGGATGCGTGCGCGGGGAAACTGGGCGCTGAACGTGATGGATCAGCACCTCTCGTCGGAGCCGTACTTCGTCGGCGGCCGATACACCGTGGCGGATATCGCGCTGTACGCGTACACGCACGTCGCGGAAGAGGGCGGGTTCGATCTCGCGCGCTACCCTGCGGTCGGCCGCTGGCTGGCGCGGGTCCGCGCGCTGCCTCGACACATCCCGCTCCTCGGCAAGGCCAGCTAGCGCTTTGCCCGGGGCGGAGTGCCTCCGCCTCCCCGCTCGCGTCGGGCGTAGCGCCGTCAGGCGCGTAGTCGTGACGGCGGCACTGCCGACGGAGAGCACAGCGCCCTCTGGCCTGTGGATAGATCCGAGAGCGCGTTTGTGGCGTGCGTGGTTCTTGCCTACGTCTCGGTGCGCGCCTGACGGGGCTACGCTCGACGCCAACGAGGGGCAATCCCGCGGGCGAAGCGCCGGCGGACGGCGCTCAGCCTCGGCGGAGCACCTGACGGGGCGCGCTGCTGGCGCGAAGTCAGTCTGGACACGGGGACGCGGGTTCTAAGATGAGCCGTCCGTCGGCCGGCGTGGAGACGGGGGCGCTGCTGGCGCACAGGCAGCTATCCCTGAGGGAGACGGGGCACGCGCGATAGGCCCGGGCGGCTGCCGGCGGGCGCCCGCCGGCAGCACGCACGTGAGTGGCCTGGCCCCTCGCTGCTTCCTCACGGAGTCGGCGTTCCCCAAGGTGGAGGGCTCTGCCTTCGTTTCAGCCCCGAGCTGTCCCCGCCGTAGTCCGTTCGTGGAGGCGAGAGACGGTCTGGCGCTGTGTTGAGTCCGGAGAAAATGTCTATGTCTTGCGGAGATGATGACAAATGGACGTAGGGAGGAATCGACATGACAGATGAGGAAACCTGCCTTATGTGTTTCAAAGTGTGACGAGTTGTCGTCAATAGTGACGACAACTCGTCACACTTTATGTATCAGTCTGGTTGGGTCGCGTGTCGGCGCCTGGCATTGGTCTCGCCCAGGGGACAGCTCCAGCCAAGTCAGGAAGTCGCAGACGACTCACCTTGGGGGGCGCTGAAGTCGGCGGCGAAGGGGACCTCGATCGAAGCGCTCCCGTTCGCGCTGCCGGCGGGCGCCCGCCGGCAGCCGCCTGGGCGTATCCCGCGTGCCCCGTCTCCCTCAAGGCCATGTGCCTCCGCTCTGGCGGAGACAGCTCATCCCTCCATTGAATCCGACCCCAGAGTCCTCCGGCAAATCCATCAAGCCGAAACCGGAGCCGGGGTCGGGCACTCAGCCGCATGACCCCGGATGACCGCCGCCTCCTTGCAGCGCGCCTCCTCTTCATCGCTGGGCTGGCCGCGCTGCTCTTCGGCGCGGGACTCGCGGTCGAACAGTGGCGCGCGGGAATCATCGACGAGGCGCTGGCGCGGTTCGACCCCAAGGTACAGCCCGACAGCCCGTTGACGCCCTGGACCCGGAGCCCGGAGCGGCCGCTGTCACCCGGATTCCTGATCACAGCCTCCCGCCTGGCGCCATGGCGCCTCGGCAGCGTCTTCTTCCTGCTCGGAGCCACCGCCAGCGCCGCGCTCAGAGCCACGGCAGGCCGACGAAACGCCCTCTGGACCGCCCGCCGGCTCCAGGCGCTGGGCCTCACCGTCTTCCTGCTCGGCGCAGCCCTGACCTGGCTCCTCTTGAAGCTCGAAACCCCGCACTCCGTGCCCGGCTGGTTCGACCTCAAGACGCACCTGGCCCTGCTCGGAACCGTGGCGACCACCTTCGAGTGGGGGACCGTGCCGCTCTGCGGCGGGATGGCCCTTCGCGCCTGGGCGCGGACCCAGGCAAGCAGGCGCCAGGCGAGCGAGATCTCCCCAACCCATCCGCTGTATAAGCGCCGCCCCATGCGCTTGCGTCCTCTCCTCCTCGGCCTGCTCGGCAGCGCCGCCTTCGCCGCGCCGACGCTCGAGGGCGGCCCGGAGTACTCCACCGCGCGGCTCGGGGCGGGCGTGGGAGACTTCGGCTCCCGCTACGCCATCAAGGCCGAGGTCGACGGTCCCCGCGCCGACCGACTCGCCGCCTTCGCCCTCTACGACGCGCGCCCGGGAGCGCTGAGGGACGATCCGGTCCCCGGCAGCCGCGGCCTGGCTGGGTTCTCATTGACCTTCACGCAAGGCTCGACCGCGCGCCTGACAGGGACGAGGAGAATCCAGTTCCAGCCCTGGGGTTGGCAGGAGACGACAGAGGACGCAGAGCTCAAGGCGACGGCGAAGGTCTTCACCCTGGCGCAGGACACGTTCGCGGTCGTCGTGGACCTCACCGGCGTGACGTCGCCGCTGACGGTGGAAGCCCGGATCGACGGCAAGACGCAAGGGCAGGGCGCGTACAGCGCAGCGGGGAGCAGCTCCCTCCTGACGATCGACAACCTGGAGGACCGCCCCTTCGGCGTCGCGCTCTGGACGGCCGACCCGGTGCTGGAGCGGACGGGCTTCAACGGCTCCACCTTCGGCGCCATCCTCAAGAGCACCGCGGCCGTGAGCGGGCAGCTCGTCTACCTCCTCGCCTTCGACGACGTGCCGGCGGCCGCAGCAGAGCGCCCGGTGACGCTCGCCGCCGCAAAGGGAGATCCCGCCAACTGGGCAGAGACCATCCGCGCGGACTGGGAGGCGCACCTGGCCAGCTACACGCCGGCGCTCGAGCAGGACGCCCGCCGCCTCGAGGTCGACCGCCGCGCCCGCACCCTACTTCGCATGAACGAAGTAGGCCCGCTCCCCTCGATGCCGGGGCCGGCGGCCTACCCGGCGAAGACGCACTACAACCACTTCTGGCTCTGGGACTCCGCGTTCGAAGCCCTCGGCGTCTCCGAGCAGTCCGCCATCCGCGCGTTCGACTACCTCGACGCGGTCTACCGCGGGCAGATCACGCGAGCAGACGATCCGGAGCTCGGCCTCATCCCCAACCACGTCGATGAGCACGGCGTCCCGCCGAAGCTGGGCATCCCGGGCGCCCTGGATCTTTTCTCCCAGGCGCCCGCGCTGGGCCTGGCGCTCCGCGAAATCTACGAGCGCAGCGCACAGGACGACGCCGCGCGCGAGCGCCTGGCGCGCTCCTACGACGTGGCGCGGCCGTACCTTGACTGGTGGACGCGCCGGCGCGACGCGGATCTCGACGGCCTGGCCGAGGTGAACGGCGGCTGGGAAGGCGGCCAGGACAACGGCCCGCGCTACACGGAGATCTGGGGCGACAACCTCTTCGCGCGCCTGGCGGTCAGCGACAACGACCCGCGCCCGAAGCTGGACTCCGTCGACATCAACGCCTGGCTCTACCTCTACGAGATTGAGCTCTCGCGAATCGCCCGCATCCTGGGCCGCACCGATGACATCCAGCTCTGGCAGCAGCGCGCCAGCGACCGGGCCTTCCGGATGGACGACACGACGAACGGCTTCTGGAACGAGGAGCGCGGCGGCTATTACGACTTCACCCGAGTCGGCGGAGACAAGGCGCGCAGCTTCCTGAAGACCCGCACGTACACCGTCTGGTCGCCGCTCTTCGCCGGCGTCACACGGGACACGGCGCGCGTCCGTCGCCTGGTCGCGCAGCTGACCGACCCCAAGCAGTTCTGGGGCGCGCACGGCGTGCCCACAGTGGCCTTCGACGACGCGGCCTACAACTCGCAGGACTACTGGCGCGGCCCGGTGTGGCTGAACATCAACTACCTCGCCGCGAGCGCGCTCTTCCGCTACGGCTACGAAGCCAAGGCCGAAGAGCTCCGCCAGAAGGTGCTGGACCTTGTCGTCAGCGAAGGCCAGCTCCGCGAGTATTACGACTCCACCAGCGGGCAGGGGCTGAACGTCTCCGCCTTCGGCTGGAGCGGCGCGCTGTACCTGGAGCTCATGCGGCACCGGCACGAGGCCGAGGGCTTCGTGGTCCAGGAGGGCGGCCCGGCGAAGACGCGCCAGGGCTACCTACGCCGCCTGTTCCGGCTCTCGGACGGGAAGTTGCTCGCAGAGGTCTCGGCGGAAGGAACGTACGAAGTCCCGCGCACGACGTTCGAGTCCGCCACGCAGCTCTTCGCGGACGAACCCATCGCCATCACCTTCGAAGACCCGTTCCAGCGCGTCGAAGGCCGGACGCTCACCGTCACGCTGCCGGAGCTCTCCGAGGCGAAGGTCTCCGTCACCGAGGCGGGAGGCACTGTCCGGACCGAAGAGCCGAGGGCAAAGGGAACCGAGGTCATCCGGATCACCGCGCGCGTCGGAGATCGAATCGAGGTCTCCCGCTTCCGCTTCAAGGGTCAGGGGGGCTGCGGCTGCGGAACGAGCGGGGGGCTCGAGCTGGTCGCGCTGAGCAGCCTGGCCGTCCTCGCCCGCGCCCGCCGGGGTCTTCGGAGGAGCCGATGAGGAGCGCACGCAAGGCGCTGCTCTGCCTCCTGGCGCTCTCTACCGCGAGCCTGGCGGCGCCTCGCCCACCGCGCCTGGTGGTGCTGGTGATCGTGGACCAGCTCTCCGCCTCCGCCTTCCAGCCCATCCTCGCGCGCTCCACCGGCGGCTTCCGCCGCCTCGCCTCTGAAGGTTTCCGCGTCAACGAGCTGCTCTACGAAGCCGCGCCCAGCCAGACGGCGCCCGGCCACGCCACGCTCGGGACGGGCGCGTACCCGGAGCTGCACGGCATCGTCTCCAACGAGTGGTACGACGTGGCCGAAGGCAAGGCGGCGTACGTCTGCACCGACCCCAGCTACCGCAGCCTCGGGCGGGAGGTCGTCGAGGGCGACGCCACCTCGCCGCTGCGGATGCGCACCGGAACGCTGGGGGACGCGTTCAAGGCGACGTCGGGGAGCGCCAGGGTCGTGGGCATCGCCGGCAAAGACCGCGGCGCGCTGCTGCTCGTGGGACGCGCGGCGAACGTGGCGCTGTGGATCGACTACCAGCGCCCCGCTTTCACCTCGAGCACGCTCTACAGCGCAGCACTCCCGGCGTGGGTGGAGAAGACCAACCAGCGGATCGCCGCGGAGCTGGCCGCCGGCTACCGCTGGGACTCCCCGCACCCTCAGAACCCTCCGCCCGAACGCCCCTTCGCGCGGGACAGCAGCGGCTTCGGCAAGGCCTTCCCGCACCTCATCCGGAAGGATCTCCCCCCGAAAGACCTCTCCGCCCTCGTGCTGCTCTCGCCGCTGGGGGACGACGCCGTCGCGGAGCTCTCCATCGCCGCGCTCACCGAGGTGAAGCTCGGGGCGGATGAGATCCCGGATCTCCTGACCGTCAGCTTCTCCGGCTATGACCGGGTGCTCCACATCTTCGGCCCTGACAGCCCTGAGGCGCAGGACGCCATTGCGCGGATAGACGCGAACGTGGCCAAGCTGCTGGCCGCGCTGGATGCCAAGGTCGGCAAGGGGAAGTACACCGTCGCGCTGGCGTCGGACCACGGCGGCACGCCGGTGCCGGAGGTCCTGCAGCAGGCCAAGCTGGACGCGGGCCGGGTGGACACCAAGGCCCTGGTCGCGGCGCTGGAGGTGGAAGCGTCGAAGCTGCTTGGAGGCAAGGAGCACTTCGCAGGCTTCTACGCGGCGGGCGTGTACGCGCAGCCGGCGTCGCGCGTCAAGCTGGAGGCGAGCTTCGAGCGCCTGCGCGAAGTGGCCCGCGCGCAGCCTGGGGTGCTGGATCTCTACTCGAAGGCCCAGCTGCTGGAGGGGAAGGGCGGGCCGCTGGCGGCGATGTACCGCCGAGGCCTGGATCGCGAGCGCAGCCCCGACTTCTTCGTCCTACCGAAGGCCTACTGGACCTACGGCACCAAGGACGTGACCGCGCACGGCTCGCAGCACCGCTACGACCGCGCCGTGCCGTTGATCCTCTACGGCGCGGGCATCCGGAAGGGAGAGGCGGCCGCGGCGGACTTCACCGATCTCGCGCCGACGCTCAGCTTCCTCGCAGGCACGGAGCCGCCGTCGGACGCGCAGGGGCGCGTCCTCCTCGAGGCGCTCGCACGGTAGAGGCAACGAACACGAAGGAGATCGAATGTCGTCGCACCGCCGGATCCTCGCCCTCGCCTGGGCGCTCACTGCCTCGCTGGCCCTCGCAGGGGAGCCACCCTCCACCGAACCCACGCCCGTCGCGAGTGGCCTTCAGCCCGAAGCGACCGCGCCTGCAACGGAGGAGGGCCTGCTGCGCGTCCTCTCGTCGAAGGTGACGCTGCTGGGCTACGCGAAGGTCGGCTACTTCTGGGTGACGCCGGGCGGGGACGACGCGCTCATCGGCGCGCGGAGCGGCTTCCGAGTGCTCAACCTCCGCGCAGGGGTGCGCATCGCCCCGACAGACACGCTGGAGGTCGTCGCCTCCGTCGACGGGGCGATGCCGCAGCGCCGGGACAACGACCCGCTCGAAGGCCAGCGCATCGTCGAGCTGCGCGACGCCTACGTCCGCTGGTACGCGCTCAAGTTCCTCGAGGTCCGCGCAGGCCAGTTCAAGGCGCCGTACAACGCGGAGACGCTGCTGGGCGACGGAGACCTCCCGTTCATTCGCCGCTCCATCATCAGCGACGGCATCCTTCCTCCCGAGGGCTACACGCGCGACGGGCTCTCGCTGGATCGCCAGATTGGTGTCGAGGTCGGCTCGGATCGCCTTGGCAGCGGGTCGGTGGGACTGCGGTACGCCGTGGCGCTGGTCAACGGCAACGGACCCAACACGCTCAACAATGACAACAATTCTGTGACGCCGGTGGGGCGCGTGGTGGTGGAGCTCTTCGACAAAGTCTCGGTGGGCCTGAACGGCTATCTGGATCTCCACACGGGCGGCGAGCGCCCGAACCGGATCACAGAACAGCGACTGGGTCTGGGCGCGGACGTCGGCGTCTCGCTCGCAGGGTTCAACTGCCTGGCCACGCTGCTCACCCGGAGCACGCGCACCGTGAACGGCCCGGCCGAGCTGCCGCCGGAGAGCGCGCTGGGTGCGATGGCGTCGGTCCGGTACCTCTACAAACCTCTGGGTCTGGAGGGCGGCGTGCGCGTCGCCTACTTCGAGCCCAGCAACGTGCAGGCAGATGACCGCCTCACCGAGCTGACCGCGATGGTCGGCTGGCGCCCGAGCTCGGTCCCCGCGCGGCTGTTGCTCCAGTACACGGCGAGGCTGGAGGAACCCGCGGCCTCAGTCGCGAACGACAGCGTGGACGTGATGGTCCAGGTGACCTTCTAAAATGCGCCGGAGCCTGACATGCACCGCGCTGCTCCTCGCGCTCGGCTGCAGCACGCCCCCACCGGCCTCCGCGGTGCGCGTGGAGAGCCGCGAGCAGCTGATCGGCGGCCGCCGCGCGCTGGGCGAAGTGGGGGACTACAAGCTCTCCAACGGCATCATCCACGCGGTCATCCAGAACACCGGCCACTCGCGGGGTTTCGGCGTGTTCGGCGGATCGCTGATTGACCTTGACCTCGTCCGGGGCGGCAAGCGCAGCGCCTCCACGGGCGTGGCGGGCAACGACTACTTCACCGAGATGTTCCCCGCGTTCTTCCTCCAGGCGGTGGAGCCGAAGACGGTGGAGATCATCGCGGACGGGCGGGACGGCGCGGCGGCGGTCATCCGCGTGGCGGGCGCGGGCGGCGAGTTCATGTCGATGACCAAGGGCATCAACGACCTGACGCTCGGGTCCGCGGAGCTCGGGTACCAGGTCGACTACATCCTGGAGCCCGGCAAGCCGTATCTGAAGATCTCCGTCACGGTGACCAACAACGACGCGGTGAAGACGGCGCTCTTCCCCATCAAGGTGCCTTTCGGATTCATCACGCTGCTCGGCGAAGGCCAGCGTCTCTTTGTCCCCGGCAAGGCCGGCTACGACATGCGCAACCGCCTGGATGAGCTGTACCAGCTGCCCTCGTCGATCGACGCGTTCCCGGGCGAAGTCACCTCGATGATGACCACCGAAGGGGAGGGCGTCTCCTACGGCCTGGTCGCCGAGCCGCGCGGCGCGACGTACCTCCAGAACAAGAAGGAGTTCTACCCGACAGCCGAGCGCGACTCGATGCTCATCCCCCTCGCGTCGGGCTCCTTCCTCGCGACCTTCTGGGGGCAACCGCCGTCAGAGCTGCCGCCGGGCAAGACGTACAGCTTCACGGGGTACCTCGCGGTGGGCAGCGGCGACGTCGCGTCCGTGCAGAAGATCCTCTACGGGATCAAAGAGACGAAGACCGGCAGCCTGAGCGGCCGCGTGCGCGAAGCGGGCACGCAAATGCGGCTGGCAGACGTGACCGTCGTCGCGCAGGACGCGGCGGGCAACTACGTCTCCAGCGCTCGTACCGCGAAGGACGGCAGCTACTGGATGCCGGTGCCGCCGGGCCGCTACCGCGTGCACGCGGTGGACTCCGCGCGCCGGCCGTCGGTGAGCGCCACGGAGGCAGCCGACTACGCCGAGGTGGCCGAGGGCCAGTCCACGGGCGTGGAGCTCACGCTGGAGCGGCCGGGGATGTTGGGCGTGTCGGTGGTGGATGAGACCGGCGCGGCGCTGCCCGCGAAGATCTCCGTCGAAGCGACCTACGAGAACCCTGGCACCGGCCAGCCGCGCACCTTCCTGTACGACCTGCGCATCGGCGAGCGCACGCGCGTCTCCGACTTCGAGCCCGACATCGCGGGGGACGCGTCCACCCAGCGCTACCTCGAGCGCTTTTTCTTCGCGCCCTCAGGTCGCGCGGGCACGCCGCTGCGCCCGGGCAAGTACAAGGTCTACGCCTCGAGAGGCTTCGAGTACGACCTCGCGTCAGAAGCCATCGAGCTCGCCCCCGGCCAGGAGCGGCAGTTGACGTTGGTGCTCCACCACGTCCTCCAGACCCCCGGGTACGTGAGCGCGGATCTCCACGTCCACTCCATCAACTCCGTCGACTCCAGCATGCCGCTGACCGAGCGCGTGGCGAGCTACGCCGCGGAGGGCGTGGACTTCATCGCGGCGACGGATCACAACTTCGTCTCCGACTTCGGCCCCACCGTCGAGGCGCTCAAGCTCCAGCGCTGGCTCAAGACCTCCGTGGGCCTGGAGCTGACCACCCTGGAGATGGGCCACTTCAACGCCTATCCGCTGAAGCTCGACCCCGGCCCCATCACGCACGGCTCCTTCGACTGGTTCCTGCGACCACCCGGAGAGCTGTTCTCGCAGCTGCGCTCGATGGCGCGGTACGGCCCGGACAAGGTCATCGTCCAGGTCAACCACCCGCGCGACGCGGTGATGGGCTACTTCACAGCCTTCAATATGGGCGCGTACACCGGCGCCCCGCTGCCGCCGACCGGAAGCCTCCACCTGGATCAGGAGCCGCTGCCGGATGGCCGCGTCTCGCCGTACCACCCCAGCCAGTTCTCGCTCGACTTCGACGTGCTGGAGGTCTTCAACGGCAAGCACGCGGAGCTGCTCCACCACTACCGCGTCCCTGCCAGCACGCCGCCGGGCCCCGAGCCGAAGGTGCCCATCCCGGCCGTCGGCGAGCTGCTCGAGCAGACCGTCCCCATCCCTGGCCAGCCGGACCAGATCCAGCCGGTCTACCCGGGCGTGCTGGACGACTACTACACGCTGGTGAGCCGGGGTCAGAAGCTCACCGCGGTGGGGAACAGCGACTCGCACGGCCCTTCGGCCGAGGCGGGCATGCCCCGCACCTATCTCGCGGTGGGAGACCTGGCGGACGGCTCCATGCAGGCGCTGCCCGAGGAGTCGGTGGTGGAGGCGCTGCGAGCCCAGCGCGCCATCGTCTCCAGCGGCCCCTTCGTCGAGGCCTGGGTGAACGGCCTGCCCGTGGGAAGCCGCGTCCTCTCCCCGGACGGCAGCGCGCGGGTGAGGGTGAAGGTGCAGGCGGTGGACTGGGTGGACGTGTCCGAGGTCCTCATCAAGCAGGGCAGCGCCAACCAGGGGAAACAGCCAGCGGTGCTCCGTCGCTTCGGCCGGGGCGAGCTGAGCGAGGGGCTGGTCCGGCTGGACCACGAGGAGACCTTCACCGTCCCGGATGGTGCCTTCATCGTGGTGGAGGTCAGCGGGGAGAAGAGCCTCTGGCCGGTGGTGACCCCCATCGAGATGCCCTCCCTACAGCTCACCGAGGCGGTCGGCACCCTCGGCGCGTCGTTCGGGTTCGGCAACAAGTACGGCCGGTACAAGCCGGTGGAGGCCCGCATTGCCACCCCGTTCGCGGTCACCAACCCCATCTGGGTGGATCGCGCGCTGCGTCAGCCGTTGAGCCTCAAGCGGCGGGCGTTGCCGCTGGGTCCCTCCGGGAAGCCCAAGCCCCGGGTCGGGGTGGGGGACCTCCGGGCCCTGTTTCACGCCCTGCACGGTGGCGAGTGAGGCTCCGGACGGGCGTCATCCTCGGCCTCCTGACGGCGTCGAGCGCGGGGGGACACCCGAAAGGCTTCCACAAGCGCCTGATGCTCCAGAGCGCCGAAAAGCGGCTGGACGTGGTCGTCGTGATGGACCTCGACGGGGGGGAGCGGACCCAGCTGCTGAGGGCCTCCATGGACCTCAACGGGGATGGGGTGCTGGGCAAAGAGGAGCGGGCCCAGCTCAAGGCGCGCCTGGCCAGCCTGGCCACCGGGCGTCTCAAGGTGTCGATTTCCGGATATCCGCTGCCCCTCACGGCCCGGGAGTCGAAGCTCGACCTCCGGGGGGATGTCAGGGCGGGCGAGGCGGGCCTGTCGGTGGCGGTTCTCCTGGAGGCCGCCTACCCGGAGCGCCCCTCCCCGGGGATGGAGCTCTCGGTGACGGACGAGTCCCCGGATGACTCCCACATCCACCTCACGGTGACGGAGGGGGAAACCGGGCAGGTGGCGGAGCAGGAGCTGACGTCGGGTGGGACCGTGCTTGTGCCCCTCTCTCTCAAGTGACTATGGCCAGAGAGGCGGGCTTGTGTAATGTCCGCCCCCCTTAAGTCGGGGGGAGTCATTTTCGATGGAGCTTCAGGGTGAGTGACGAGCGGAAGAGCGGCTTTGGCGATGGTGGTGGCGGTCCCAAGAAGCCGAGGGCGACGTTCGGCGACGTGATGCTCGGCATCCCGTCCGGACAGGGCGGCAAGCGCGAGGAGCGCGGCGGAGGCCGTGGCGGAGATCGCGGCCGGGGTGGCGGCGGAGGCCGTGGCGGACATCGCGATGATCGCGGCCCGCGCCGGGACGACCGGCCGCAGCGCGCTGAAGGTCAGCCCGAGGCGACAGCAGCCGCGCCCGCGCAGGCCGAAGGCCAGGCTCCCAAGCGAGACGACCGTGGGGGCCGCGGAGGCCGGGGCGATCGCCACGGACGTGGCGGCGGCGGAGGCGGAGGAGCGCCGCAGCCGGAGAAGAAGCGCGAAGGCCCGCTGGTGGTCATCAAGCGCGCCGCGCCGAAGCCGGCAGGAGAGGGTGCCGTGACGCCCGTCGCGCCGACGGGAGAGGCGCCGGTCGAGGCGTCGCCCGAGGTCGAGGCCGCTCCGGAGGCAGAGGCGCCGGTGGCCGCCGCGCCGCGCCCCGTGACGCCCGCGCCGGCCAGCCCTCTGTACGAGGACGTGCAGGAGAGCGAGTCCTTCGCCGAGATGTACGAGCAGTCGGCGAAGCACGAGAGCGCCACCGCCCGCCGGATGCCGCGGGTGGGCCAGAAGGTGAAGGGGAAGATCTTCCAGCTGGGCGCGGACACCGCCTTCGTCACCCTGAGCACCGGGAAGAGCGAAGCGATGATCGACATGCGCGAGCTCAAGGACGACGAGGGCATCCTCCGCCACGGCGTGGGGGATGAGATCGAAGCCCACGTCATCGAGGCGGGCGCGCGAGGCATCTACCTCTCGAGGACGCTGACCAAGGGCTCCGCCTCCATCGCGATGCTGGCAGAGGCCCGCGCGTCCGGAATGCCGGTGGAAGGCCTGGTCCTCTCGGTGAACAAGGGAGGCCTGGAGGTCGCCATCGGCGACGTCCGCGCGTTCTGCCCGGTGAGCCAGATCGACGTCCGCTTCGTGGAGAAGCCGGATCAGTTCGTAGGCGAGAAGCTCACGTTCCGGGTCACCGAGATCCGCGAGCGCAACGTCGTCCTCTCCCGCCGCGCGCTCCTCGAGGAGGAGCAGAAGGCGCTGGCAGTGGAGACGCGCAAGAGCCTCGTCGAAGGCAAGGTCATGAAGGGCAAGGTCACGGGCGTCCGGGACTTCGGCGCGTTCGTGGACCTGGGCGGAGTGGAGGGGATGATCCCCGTCTCCGAGCTCTCCCACACCCGCATCGGCCACCCCAACGAGGTCGTAAAGGTCGGGGATGACGTCGAGGTGGAGATCCTCCGGCTCGAGGCGGCCAACCCGAGCTCCCCGGACAAGGCGAAGCAGAAGGAGCGCATCACCCTGTCCATGCGGGCGCGCATGGAAGACCCCTGGAAGGTCGCCCTCGACGAGATCAAAGAGGGCGAGCGCCTCAAGGGAAAGATCGTCCGCCTCCAGCCGTTCGGCGCGTTCGTCGAGCTGCGGCCGGGAGTCGACGGGCTCATCCACGTCTCCGCGCTCTCCACCCGCCGGATCGCGCACCCGCGCGACGCGGTGAAGGTGGGAGACGAAGTCGAAGTCGTGGTGGAGAAGGTGGACCCCGCGGAGAAGCGCATCGGCCTGAGGCTCATCGTCGACGGCCAGCCCGTGGGAGGGGACGTCGCAGCCCCCACGCCCGAACCCCGAGCCACCGAGCGCAAAGAGCAAGCGCCTCGCCCCAAGGTAGGCACCTTGGTCACCGGCAAGGTCGACCGCATCGAGCAGTACGGCGTCTTCCTCGCCTTCCCGGGAGGCAAGGGCCTCATCCCGGGCAGCGAGACCGGGACCGACCGTGGCACCGACCTGCGCCGCGCCTACGCGCTTGGCCAGGAGCTCAAGGCGCAGATCATTGATATCGATGCGTCAGGGAAGATCCGCCTGTCGCTCACGGCCGCTGCAAGGGCAGAAGAGCGGGCAGATATGGAAGCCTGGAAGCAGAGCCAGCCGAAGGGCGGAGGAGGGAAGGGCTTCGGTACCCTTGCCGACCTGTTGAAAGGAAAAGTCTGAAGCTTGGGGCATTAACCTTGACGGCCCCCAGGGCGAACGCTACAAGAGCCGTCACTCACCGCGGGGTGGAGCAGCCTGGTAGCTCGTCGGGCTCATAACCCGAAGGTCGCAGGTTCAAATCCTGCCCCCGCAACTAAAATCCCTAGGGGCCCTGGTCAGTTAGCCGGGGCCCTTTCGGTTTCCTGGCTCTCCTTTCCGTCACACTGTCCTAAGACTGTCCTGGATTTCTCGAGCCGGGTGACAGCGGCTCGCAGGTCTTCCTCCGAGACAATGTTGTAGCGGTCGAAGACTGCCCGGGTCTTGTGCCCGGACATTCGCATGACGACCGATTCGGCGACGCCGGCCTTGCGCGCGCCTGTGACGAAGCTGCGGCGCAGGTCGTGGACCCAAAGGCCTTCGAGGCCAGCCGCCTCGCAGGCTCGTCGCCACATCTTCCGGATGTCCTGCCATGGTGCCCCCGTCTCCGGATTCGGAAACACGGGCACGTGCGGCAGGCCCTGGGTCAACGCCTTCAGCGCATCGAGAGCACGTGCGGTCAGCACGACGAGCCGCGCGTCCTCCCCCTTGGTGTCCTGTTGAGCGAGGTGGATGGCGCCGCCCTTCAGGTCCACCTGCTCCCAGATGAGGTCGAGGACCTCTCGCTTCCGCATACCGGTGTCGAAGCCGATCAGGAGGATGGCCTTCAGCTCCGGCTCGGCAGCGGCGAGGAGCTGTTGGAAGAACTCCTCATTGACCGCCTTCCGACGCACGTTCGGAACGCGCAGGAACTTCGCGCGCTGAAGCGGATTGTGCGGCAGCTTCTGGCAGTCGACGGCGTAGTTGAGGATTCGCTTGAGCAGCTCGAGCTCCCTGTCGAGGGTCGCGGGAGTGGGTGGCTGCTTGCGGACCGTGGTTTCGCGCAACCTCGTGTGACGGTAGGCGTCCACGTCCTCAACGGTCAGAGCCATCACCTTTCGGGAACCGAGGTGCTTGAGCAAGCACTTCGCACGACCATGATCAGTTTGGTAGCTGTCGTATTGGACCGGTGGTTTGGGCTCTCCGGGCTTCGGAAGCTCCCCATACTTCTTCACGTACAGGTTCCAGACATCGTTCACGGTGAGTTGGGGCGTGTTCCGGCGCTCGAAGTAGGTCCCTTCGAACGCCTCAGTTCACATCTTCGCCGCCAACATCTCCGCCTGCTCCTTCGTGGGAATGCGCCATTTCCGGAAGCGGACCCGCTCACCTGATGGCGAGGT
>JBGART010000010.1:0-184829 GCA_044230055.1 Myxococcaceae bacterium
AGAGGTGGCGCAAACCCACGCACGGCACATTGCCGGTTTGTTTCGAGCAGACCGAAGCGGCCCATGAGCCAAGCTCCGGAAGCACTGCCGACGTCTCGACTATGCGCCTGACGGCGCAACGCTCGACGCGAACGGGGGCATTCCAACAACGAAGAGATGTGCAGGATCGTGAGTCGAGCGCAGCGACGCGAGCGTCCCAGTCAGCTCACTGCGCGGGCTTGAGCCCGAGCAGCTGCTGAAGCACAGCCCGGTCGCCCTGAAGCGCCGTGCGCTGGAGATACAGCGACATCCCGCGCATCCCGCCGAGCTCCTCGCCGCCGCCCGCGCGCCCCGGGCCGCCGTGGAGCAGCTGCGGCATCACCGTGCCCGGAGGCACCGTTTGCCCGGCGAGCTTCTCCCCCGCGAAAGTCACCCGTCCATGGTGCGGCGCGAGCCCCAGCACCACCTCCTGGAGGAACGCGCGGTCGTCCGAGTACACCGACGACACCAGCCCGCCGCCGCCCGCGGCCACCTGGGCGACGAGGGCTTTCGGCTCTGCGTAGGGCATGAGCGTGGCCACCGGCCCGAACACCTCCAACGCGTTGACCGCGTCCTCCGCCCGCACCTCCCGCTTCACGAGGAGCGTGGGCGTGACGAAGTAGCCCTTACCGGCGGGCGCGGAGAGCCCGTTCACCGGTTTGGCGCCACCCGTGGCGACGTCCGCGCCGCGCGCGAGCTGCTCAATGCCCTCGCGCACGTCGCGCAGCTGGGCGGCGCTGGTGAGCGGGCCCATCGTGGTCTTCTCGTCGGTCGGGTTCCCCACGCGGACGTCCGCCAGCCGCTCCAGCAGGAGATCCCGGATCTCCTCCAGCGCGCTCGCGGGCACGTAGATGCGGCGGACCGCGGTGCACTTCTGACCCGCCTTCTGCGTGATCTCCTTGACGACCTCGGAGAGGAAGAGGTTGCGCGTCTCGCTGCCGGCTGAAGCGTCCGGGCCCAGCACTGCCGCGTTCAAGCTGTCCGCCTCGACGTTGAAGTGCACGTTCTCCCGCGCGAGCGTCTCCATCCGCCGCAGCTGAGCCGCCGTCACGCCGGAGCCCGTGAACGCCACCACGTCCTGGCCGCGCAGGCTCTGCAGCAGCGTGCCCGCGCCGCCGCAGAGGAACGAGAACGCGCCCTCGGGCAGCGCGCCCGAGGCCACCCAGAGCTCGGCAATCCGGTACGCCATCTGGGCCGTCGCGGTGGCCGGCTTGGTGATGACCGGGACGCCGGCGAGCAGCGCGACGGCGAGCTTCTCCGCCATGCCCCACGCCGGAAAGTTGAACGCATTAATGTGCACGGCCACGCCCTCGCGAGGCACCAGCACGTGCTGCCCGTACAGTCGCGCCGAGCGCCCCAGCGCCACGCCCTCGCCGTCGGGGAGGATCTTCGTCTCGCCCAGCTTCGTCCCGAGCTCCGCGTAGAACGCGAGCGTGGCGGCCGCGCCGTCGATGTCAAACTTGGCGTCCCCGCGGGTGTTCCCGGCGTTGCTCATGCCGAGGGCGATGAGCTCTTCGCGCGCGTCGGTGAGGGTCTTCGCCAGCCGCTGGAGCAGCGCGCCGCGCTGTGCGAAGTGGAGCGCCCGGAGCGCGGGCCCTCCCTGTGCGCGTGCGAACTGCACAGCGCGGGCGAGGTCCAACCCGTCCGTCGAGGTCTCCGCGACCTGCTCCTCGGTGGAGGGGTTGTAGAGGGCTTGCGGTTTTCCGGTGCCCGCCTGCCAGGCGCCTGCGAGGTAGCTCTTGAGCGAAGTGGCCATAGGGCGCGGGAAGCTACCCGAACTTGGCGCCGCGGTGGTTCCTTTGAGGCGCCACCCCATGAGAGGGTGCACCCCCATGTCCGGGCTTCGACTCTCCCTCGCCGACGGTCACGCGGATTCCCTCATGTGGAATCGAGATTTGAACGTGGCCTCCTCGAAGGGCCAGGTGGACATCCCCCGGCTGCTCGAGGCGGGCGTCGGGCTGCAGTGCTTCACGCTGGTCACGCGCGGGTTCGCGTTCGTCGGCGGGTTTCCGCTCTTCGCCGCCGCGAGGGGCTGGCCGCGCTCCGCCCGTCGCGGCGAGTGGGCGCGCGCGAACTGGCAGATTGACCGGTTGGAGGCGTTCTGTTCCGGCTCTGGGGGCAAGGCGCAGATCACCGGGAACGTGGCGGCGCTGGAGCAGAATGCGCGCGAGGGCCGGCTGAGCGCGGTCATCGGCATCGAGGGCGCGCACGCGCTTCAGGGCAAGGTGGAGCGGGTGGCGCAGCTGCACGCCCGCGGCGTCCGGTTCATGAGCCTCACCCATCTGGGGAACAATGAGCTCGGCGGGTCCTCGTTTCCGCTGATGGGGGACCGGCCGCTCACCGCGCTGGGCCACGAGGTCCTCGAAGCCATGGGCCACACAGGGATGAGCGTGGATCTCGCGCACGCTTCGCCCCGCACCATCGAGGGGATCCTCGGCCACCGCGACGCGAAGCTGTTCTGCTCGCACACGGGCGTGCGCGGGGCCCGGAACCTCTGGCGCAACCTCTCAGACGACGCGCTGCGCGCCATCGCCGACCGGGGCGGGGTGGCGGGGATCATCTTCGCGACCGTGTACCTGGGCGGCGGTTCTCTGGACGACGTGGCCCGCCACATCGAACACGCCGTCAGCGTGATGGGCGAGGACGGCGTCGCGCTCGGATCCGACTTCGACGGGTTTGTGGCCATGCCGAAAGAGATCCGGGACGTGCGGGACCTTCCGAAGATCGGCGATCTGCTCCGACGCCGCGGCCACCCGGAGCGCCGCGTCGAGAAGATCCTCGGGCTCAACTTCCGGCGCTTCTTCACCGACACGCTGGGCGCCACCTGAGCCACGCACGGCTTGTTGCGTGGCCCGTGGCTGTCGTGAATAGTGCGCCGGCACCAGGATGGGAGCGTCCATGCGCAGCCTCGCCGTACCCCTCGTCGCAGTGATTGTGCTCGCCGCCTGCGGCGGTCCCAGCCCCGGGGCCTCTTGCAACAAGAACGGCTTCGCCTGCTTCGACACCGCCACCGCGCTGGAGTGCCGCGATGGCGCCTGGTTGGCGCTGCCCTGTCGCGGCAAGGGCGGCTGCCTGGCGGACAAGGACGCGCAGGGCAAGGACATCATCAAGTGCAACATGGTCGGCAACCAGGTGGGGGACGCCTGCGCCTCCACCGCGGAGAACCGGGGCATCTGCCGAGCCGACGCGAAGGCCGTGCTCGAGTGCCGCAGCGGCGTGCTGGCAGAGACCAACACCTGCTCGAGCTGCGAGGTCCAGAACGAACAGGTGGTCTGTCACCCCTGAACGAGGGCGATGTCGCCTCTTTGGCGGCATCGGAACCGTTCGCGCGACCGAATAGTCTCACGACCGGAGGTGCTGGCCGTGAGCGACGAACGCGACGTCTCCAAGCGCGCGACGCCCGCCGGAGCGCCGCCTCCCCATACACCCCTCATCGGCCAGGTGTCGGAGACGGAGCTTGGGGATCTCTTCGACCTCGCGCTGAAGCAAGAGCCCTCCGAAGCCCCGGCCGACCAGCGAAACCCCGCGCTCTCCTCCCTCGCCGAAGCAGAGCTCACCGCGATAACCGCCAGCGCCCAGCGCGCCGCCGCGCCTGCGCCTGAGCCCAAGGCAAAGCCCGCCCCCGCGCCAGCCCCCATTACGCCTGCGGAGGCGCTGCCCACTTCCGCTTTGTTTCACATCCCGCCCATCGGACCGCCGCAGAGGGCTGTGGCCTGGTCGTCGCTGTCCGCCGGGTTGCGGGCGGCCGTCGTTGGCGGGGGACTGCTGCTCCTGGTGTTGCTCGGGACGTCGGCGCTGCTGTTGAGGACCACGCTCCGCGGTTCGCAGGCTGGAGCGCCGCCCCGGGAGGCGGCCCCGGCACCCGGCGCAGAGGGAAGCGCCGCGCCCGCGCAAGGAAGCGCCGCGCAAGGAAGCGCCGCGCAAGGAAGCGCCGCGCTGGCGCAAGGGAGCGCCGCGCTGGCGCAAGGGCGCGCCGTCCCAGCGCAAGGAAGTGCCGCGCAGGGAAGCGCCGCGCAGGCAAGTGCCCCGCAAGCCCCTGTGGGCGGGGCGCAAGGAGTCACCGCCGCGCAGTCGGCAGGGCCGGGGAGCGCCGGGCCTGCGCAGCCAGGGCGAAGCTCACCGGGACGAGCCAGCGCGGAGCGCGCGAAGCCTGCGCCGGTAGAGATTCGCGATCAGCTGGAGCCGAAGGACATCCTGGCGGTCGTGGTGGCGCACCGCCCGGCGGTGGTCCGGTGCGTGGAAGCCGAGCAAGCGCGGCAACCCGAGCTGACGGGGATCCTGGTGATGACGATCAAGATCCTCACGGACGGCTCCGTGGCCTCCACCTCGGCGAGGACGGAGGCGTTCGAGGGGACCCCGTTGGAGGCCTGCCTGGAGGCAGAGATCCTCACGTGGAGCTTTCCCCGCCACAAGCAGGCGCTCCCGCCCATCGACTTCCCCTTCAAGCTCTGAAGGCCTCAGAGCCCGGCAGCGGACAGCTGGGCCTCGATCCGCGCGGGGAGAGTCGAGCGCTCGTCCTGCCACGAGAGGGCTTTGCGGAGCGATGCCACTCCCTCGCCCGGCGCAGCACCGGGTTGAGGGTGTCAATCGTGAACGGAAGTCCTGAGGCGCTGGTCCTTGAGCAGAGACAGCAGGTTTGGGATCGTTCGCACGAGGTCAACGCTGCTTCCTCCCGGCGGACGGGCTTGTTCCGCCCTCTGCGCATGAATATCTGCGGGCTCCGCTTCGCGAGACGGGAGGGCGGGCCGCATGGGGACTGCGCGAAGCGCCTGCCTGCTGTTCCTCGCGCTGGCCGCGGGCGGCTGCCGGGACGCGGTGCTGCAGCAAATCGACGCGGACGCCGCGCCGGTCGACATCCCGGGCGTCTCCCCGGCGGATCCAAACCACGTCGAAGGCACGCTGCCCTCGCCGTTCGCCCGCCGCGCCGCGCCCAATCCCATCCCGGCCGAGAACCGGAAGCCGGGCGAGCCGCTCTGGCGCGCCGGGCGCCACGCGAACAACGGCCAGATCGAGCTCTACCTCTCAACCGACTCGGCGTCCGTGGGGGACTCGTTCGGCGTGAAGGTCTCCACGGATGGGCCGCAGGCGATCACCGCAGAGGTGTTCCGCCTTGGCGACTATGCAGGCATTGGGGCTCGCCGGATCTGGAGCGGCGGCCCGTACGCGGCGGACCGCCAGGTCGCGTGTGCTCTCGACAACACCACCGCACGGGTGGAGTGCCGCTGGCGCGACACGCTGACCCTCACCGTCGGCGCGGACTGGGTCAGCGGGCTCTACGTGGTGAAGGTCCGCCGCCAAGACGGGTTCAAGCGCTTCGCCCCGCTGGTGGTGCGGGACGCGCGCGCGGCGGACGTCCTCTTCCTCGCCGCAACCAACACGTACCAGGCCTACAACGGTTGGGGCGGCGAGAGCCTGTACCAGGACGCCGCCGGGCTGATGCCCTCGCGCATGGCTTGGGAGGCCTCCTACGACCGTCCGTACCTCGACGACGAGGGGAGCGGGCAGCTGTTGCGCTGGGAGCACCCGCTGGCGGCGTTCCTCGAGCGACACGGCTACGACGTCACGTACGTCACGAACCTCGACTTCGATCGCTACAGCACGCTGCTGGAGGGGGTGGGGGCCTTCGTCCACGGTGGCCACGACGAGTACTGGACGGCCGCCCAGCGCCGGGAGGTGGACCGCGCGCTCGCAGGCGGGAAGGTCAGCCTTGCGTACTTCGGCGCAAACGGTGGCTACTGGCGGGTGCGGCTCTCCTCCGGTGGCCGCACGCTGGTCTGCTTCAAGGCCGACACCGCGCGAGATCCGTTCTCGGGTTCCACGGTCCGGTTCCGCGACCCTCCGGCTGCGCTCCCGGAGAACGCGCTCTTCGGTGTGATGTATGAGGGCTGGCAGCTGGTGCCGTTCCCATTGACGGTAGCGGACGACCGGCACTGGCTCTTCGAGGGCACCGGCCTGACGCGCGGGACGCAGCTCACCGGGCTGGTGGGCTTCGAGTACGACCGGCTGATCGACAACGGCTTCACGCCGCCGGGCCTGGAGCTTCCCTTCGAGAGCCCGGTCGTTTCGGCGGAGGGCGTGCCCTCGCGGTCGCACGCGGTGGCGCGGACGCTGCCGTCGGGCCGCCTGGTCTTCGCCGCCGGGACGCTCTACTGGGCGCTGGGGCTGAATGACGACCCGCGCACCCACGACGCGCGGGTGGAGCGGATGACACTCAACGTGATGGAGCGCGCGCTCTCCCATCGCCGTCCGCCTCGCGCGCTGCCGCCCGCTTCCGGGCCCATCCCCATCCAGCCAGCGCCCATCGGCCGTTGGGCGCGCGCCGTAGATCGCTTCGCCGGGCAGGAGGGCGTCGGGGGATTTCGCGACGGCCCTGCGAATCAGGCGCGCTTCAACGGGCCCACCGGGCTGGCCGCGACGGTGACGGGTGAGGTCGTGGTGGCGGACACCCAGAACGCGCGCATCCGGTTGGTCCGCGCGGATCCGCAGCGGACGGTGCTCACGGTGGCAGGGACGGGGCAGGCGGGCGCGCGCGACGGGCCTGGCGCGCAGGCGATGTTCCGCGCGCCCACGGGAGTGGCCGTCGGGCCGGACGGCGTCATCTACGTGGCGGATTCGGACAACCAGGTCATCCGGCGCATCGAGAACAACCCGCCGGCGTACACGGTGAGCACCTACGCCGGCGCGTTCCGCCAGCCGGGCAATCAAGATGGCCCCGCCGCGCTCGCGCGCTTCCGCCGGCCGACCGCGCTGGCGCTGGATCTCTACGGCAACCTGTACATCGCGGATCAGGCCGCGCATCAGATCCGCTTCATCTCCGCCGGCACGAGGCAAGTGATGACCCTCGCCGGCAACGGCAGCCCGGGGTTCGCGGACGCGCCGTCAGGCGGGCTCGCCAGCTTCAACAGCCCCAGCGCCGTCACGCTCTCGCCGCTGGGGGAGATCTTCGTGCTGGACGCAGGGAACCAGCGCCTGCGCCGGGTGGGCGCTGACGCCGCGCGCGGCGTGGTGACCCTCGCCGGCCGTGCGGATGATCCCTTCGGCTATGCCGACGGCCCGGGAGAGCTCGCCCGCTTTCGCGCACAGCTGGGGCTGGCCTTCTCTCCGTTCGGTGAAGTCATGGTCGCCGACACCGCGAACTTCCGGATCCGCAAGGTGGTGCCCGGCGCGGACGTGGGCTCAACCGTCGTCTACACCCACGCCGGCAGCGGCGCGCTGGGAACCCGACTGGGGACCGGAGAGCAGGCGGATCTCGTTGCGCCGACGGGACTCGCCTACCTCCCAGGCGGGCTGCTGATCGTCTCCGACTCGTTCAACCATGTCCTGCGCGCCGTCCAACGCTGAGGGTCTGAAAGCGGAGCCCCTCCCGTTCGCGTCGAGCGTTGCGCCGTCAGGCGCATAGTCGAGACGTCGGCACCGTCGGCAGTGCTTCCGAAGCTTGGCTGATGGGCCGCTCCGCTCTGCTCGAAACACACCGGCCAAGTGCCGTGCGTGGGTTTGCGCCACCTCTCGACGATGCGCCTGACGGGGCAACGCTCCTAGAGAACAGCGCAATAGGGCCCCGCAACATCGGGGAGTTGCCCCGTTCGCGTCGAGCGTTGCGCCGTCAGGCGCATAGTCGAGACGTCGGCAGTGCTCCCCGAAGCCTGGCTCATGGGCCGCTCCGCTCCGCTCGAAACAACCCGGCAAAGTGCCGTGCGTGGGTTTGCGCCACCTCTCGACTATGCGCCTGACGGCGCAACGCTCGAGGCGAGCGGGGGAGGCGCCTGACGGCGAGAGAACAGCTGTTCCTCCGACGAAATGGCCGGCCAGGGCCGGTTTCCCCCTCGAGGCGAGCGGGGGAGGCGCCTGACGGCGAGAGAACAGCTGTTCCTCCGACGAAATGGCCGGCCAGGGCCGGTGTCCCCCTCGAGGCGAACGGGGGATGAGCTGTTCCTCCCACGAAAGGGCCCCCTCGAGGCGAGCGGCGTTGGCTGCTACGCCCGGGCGAGGAACGCGGTCAGCGCCGCGTTCACGGCGCTGGGCGACTCGAGGCTCGCCAGGTGCCCGGCACCGCGGACCACGACGAGCTCGTGATGGGCCAGCAGCTGCGCCATCTGCTCCGCCTTTGCAGGCGGGGTGATCTCATCCTGATCTCCCACCACCACCAGCGCCGGTCCGGCGAAGCGCGCGAGCAGGTCCTTGCTGTCCAGCCGCGCGGCCATGCCCCGCTGCGCCGCCGCCGCGCCCTCGCTCCGGTTCTGCAGGATCATCTCCTCGACGGACATCCGCACCGCGGGGATTGGATCCTTCGCCAGCAGCCGCGGCACCATCGCCTCGGCGATCGCCTTCATGCCGCCGCGCTCGGCCGCGCGGGCCGCCTCTTCGCGCTTGGCCTTGCCGGCCTCGTCGTCCGCCGTCGCCTGCGTGTCCATCAGCAGGAGCCCGCGCACGCGCCCCGCGTCCTGGCGCAGCACCGCCATCGCCACATACCCGCCCATCGACACGCCTCCCACGATGGCCGAGTTGATCCGCAGCGCGTCGAGGATGGCCAGCACGTCATCCGCCAGCGTGGTCATCTCCGAAGTGTTCCCGCCCAGCTCGCTGCCGCCGAAGCCGCGCAGGTCGGGGACGATGATCCGGAAGCGGCCCTTGAGCGCGTTGATCTGCGGCCGGAACATCTCGCCGCGCAGCGGGTACGCGTGCAGCAGCACGATGGCCGGTCCGGCCCCCTCGTCGAGGTAGCGCAAGGAGACGCCGTCTCTGGAGATGGTGGGCATGGGCGAAGCTTATGCGCAGATCACAACCAACGCCGCAGCCGGAACCAGAGGAGGCTCGCCAACGGAATGGCGGCGATCAAACACCACATCGCGACGAAGGTTTGACGATTGGTCAGTTGATCGAAGTTCTGGCCGAAGAAGCCGACCACCACCGACAGCGGCATGAAGACGGTGGCGAAGAGGGTGAGCTGCTTGGTGACCTCGCCGGTCCGGTTCGCCACCATCGACAGGTACGCCTCCATCGCGTTGCCCAGGATGTCGCGCCCGGCGTCAATCTGCTCGTACAGCCGGGCCAGGTGGTCGTAGACGTCCCGGAAGTACAGCGTGCTGCGTTCGGAGATGTGGGGAACGCCGCGCCGGGTGAGGACCACCACCACATCCCGCTGGGGTGAGAGTGCCCGCCGGAAGGTCACCAGGATCCGCTTGAGCTGAAAGATCCGCTGCATCTGCGCGCGGCTGGGCTCTTCGAAGATCGCGGTCTCCAGCTCCTCCAGCTCTTCGTTGAAGGCGTCCAGCAGGGGGAAGTTGCGGTCCATCATGGCGTCCGCCACGAGGTAGACGACGAAGTCCGCGCCGCGCCCGAGCGTCCCCGCGGGGTCCGCCAGCACGCGCCGCCGGGCGTCCTCGACCGCCGGGTTTGGCAGCGCGTGGACGGAGATCATCCAGTCCGGCCCCACGCAGAAGTGCATCTCATGAAGGGTGACCTCATCGACCTTGTGGTCCACGCAGGTGAAGCCCTGGAGGACCAGGAAGAGGTGATGTGGGTACTCCTCAAGCTTTGGCCGCTGATCGAGGTGGAGGCAGTCTTCGACCGCCAGGCGGTGGAGGCTGAACCGCTGCTGCAGGTCCAACATCGTCGGCTCGTCCGGCGCTTCAACGTCTATCCACTTCATGCCGGGGGAGGCGAGCAGCTCTGCGCCGCCTTCCTGCACCGTTCCCTCGGCTGTCATCACCCGGACGGAGAGCATGGCGTCTCCTAGAACGGGCCTGCCGCCTTGTCGAGGAAGGCGCCTCTGCAGGCGAATGGCGCTGCGTGTGGGCCCGACAGAATCGATGGACTTTGCCCAAGCCGGTCTACACTCCCACGGTCGTGGAGGCCGAAAACACCAGCCTGTCCGCGAAGCTCGAGGAGATCCTCGGGGGCATCCCGGACCGCGGGCTCGGCAACCGGATGCGGAAGGTCTACTCCGCGGCCTCGCAAGCGGTGGGGCGGCTCTCCGACATGGATCTCATGAAGTACGAGACCACCTCGGTGGAGGAGTCGCCGGATCTCTCCCTCTGGGAGGCGATGGCGCCGGTCATCCGCGACACCGTGATGGACGTGAACGCGCTCCTCTCGGTCATCCGCGAGCAGTTCCCTTCCAATCTCAAAGGCGGCATTGCGGATCTGCTCTCGCAGGCCGTCAACGAGGCCGGCAACAGCACCAGCCCTCAGCTGCGGCGCTCCGAGGAGGTGGAGCTGATCCTCCAGAACGCGGTGGGCCACTTCAGCCAGCAGATCACCCAGCTGGGCGAACGGATGCGCAGCCCGCAGGTGGTCTCTGAACGCTGGAACCTCCTCGCGGAGCTTCAGGCGTTCCGCACGCGCTTCAGGGAGCAGATTGGCAGCCTGGTCTTCAACACCGCCTCAGTCTTCGGCGAGGTGCACCGCAAGGACGTGGTGCCGGGGCACAAGGAGGAGGTGAAGGCCGCGGTCACCGTGCGCGCCACGGTGGCGGACCTCACCCGGATCCTGAACTCCCGCTTCGAGAAGATCCGCGGCTGCGAGTCCGAGGACGTGCAGTGGAACGCCCAGCAGCTGGAGAAGGAGCTGGACCTCTTCGGCAAGACGCCGGCCTACAAGGCGCTGCGCGCGCAGGACAAGCGCGCCATCATCGAGTTCCGCGGTCAGCTGGGGCGGACCTCGGTGCGGGTCACGCCCCCGAAGGAAGAGCTGCTCTCGCTGGTGGAGCCCTTCGCCAGCTTCATCGAGTCGCTCTCCCAGATGAACAACCGGGAGATCCTCATCCTGCATGACCGCGAAGTGTGGGCGGCCTGCGGCGTGCGGTTGGAGCAGGTGGAGCTGACCATCGACTCGGATCCCATCGAGGCCGCCCGGACCCTGGCCGAGGCAGCGGCCGCCGCGCAGGCGCTCTACGGGCGGGACGCGTCGCTGGACTCGTTCCTGCGGAAGTCCCGGAAGACGTCGCTCGCCTCGCTGAGCGGGCCGGACCTCCGCGAAGAGCTGGAGCGCTTTCGCCAGCTGCTGGCGTCGTTGCCGGTGTACTGACGCCGCTGTAGCGTGCGCGCCGCTTCGCCCACCCCGACAAGGCCACCTTTGGATCCGACTCCTCTGCCGCCCCCTGGCCCCCTCGAGGCGGCCGACTTCAGCCGTGTCGAAGCCGTCTTCACCGACGTCGACGGGACCCTCACCACCGCCAACCGCTTGGAGTCGAGCACCCTCGCTGCGATGGAGCGCCTGACCGCGAGCGGGATCAAGGTCGTCCTGGTCAGCGGCCGCCCGGCGGGCTGGGGTGAGTGCTGGGCGCGCACGCTGCCGGTGGACGGCGTCATCGTGGAGAACGGCGGGCTCTACTTCGCCCGCGACGCGAAGGGGCGGCTCAAGAAGGTCTACGCACTGCCTCCGGCGAAGCTGAAGGTGGCGCGCAAGCGCCTGCTGCGCGAGGTGAAGGCGGCGATGAAGAAGGTGAAGGGCGCCAGGCTCTCCTCGGACTCCGCATACACCGAGGTGGACGTCGCCATCGACTACAACGAGGAGGCGCGGTTGGGAGAAAAGGCCGCGGACACGCTGGAGGCGCTGCTCCGCAAGAAGAAGATCCAGGCGGTCCGTTCCTCGGTGCACGTGAACTGCTGGATTGGCGCGTTCGACAAGCGGGTGACGGCGCAGCGCTTCATCAAGGCGGAGTGGAAGACCTCGCTCGCCCCGCAGGATCCGCGCTTCGTCTACGCCGGGGACTCCTTCAACGACGCGCCGATGTTCGCGGCGCTGGGCATCTCCGTGGGCGTGGCCAACATCCGGTCGGTGCTGGACCGTCTGAGCCACCGGCCCGCGTTCATTACGCCGGGCGCCGAGGGCCGGGGCTTCGAAGAGCTGGCGGAGGCGGTGCTCGTGGCCCGAGCGGACCCATGAGTCTGGTCAAGCTCTCGCTGGCCGCAGGCCTCGCGCGGCACGTCCGGGCCGGGCACCCGTGGGTGTTCCGCAAGGGGCTGGAGCGGGTCCCGAAGATTCCTCCTGGCAGCGTGGTGGATCTCACCGAGGGCGGGCGCTTCGTCGCGCGCGGGTACTTTGATCCGCACTCCGCCATCTCCGTCCGGATCCTCACGAGAGATCCCGCGGAGACCATCGACGCGGCGTTCTTTCGCGGCCGGGTGGAGCGGGCGCTGGCCGCGCGCAAGGCGCTGGTGAACCTCGCCGATACCGACAGCTTCCGGTTGATCCACGGCGAGGGCGACGGGCTGCCCGGCGTCATCGTGGACCTCTACGCGGGCTGGGCGGTGCTCAAGCTCTACTCGGCGGGCCTGAACCCGTTCCGCGCGCTCCTGGTGGAGGCGTTGGGCGCCGCCGTCGAGGGGCTCAAGGGTGTGGTGGGCCGCGACGAGGTGGGCCGGGACGACGCGGAAGAGGACGACGTCAAGGGCGTGGGCAAGATGCTTCGCGGACCGCCGGCGCCGGAGCTCATCCCCATCCAGGAGCGCGGCGCGCGCTTTCTGGTAGACGCCTATCGCGGGCAGAAGACCGGGTTCTTCCTGGATCAGCGCGAGAACCGCTTCCTCATCCGCCAACTGGCGAAGGGGCGGGACGTGCTCAACTGCTTCTGCTTCTCCGGCGGGTTTTCGGTGAACGCCGGGCTCGGCGGCGCGCGCAGCGTGTTCTCGGTGGACGCGGACGAAGACGCCATCGCGCTCGCCCGGGAGAACTTTCAGCTCAACGGGCTGCCCGCGCAGAACCACGACTTCCTCGCGGCGGACGTCTTCAAGCTCCTGGCGTCCTTCAAGGAGGAGGGCAGGACGTTTGACTTGATCATCCTGGACCCGCCTGCCTTCGCGAAGAGTCAGCGCGCGGTGGAGGCGGCGCTGGACGGCTACGCCTCGCTCAACCGGCAGGCGCTGGCCATCCTGCGCCCCGGCGGTCTGCTCGCCACGGCGTCCTGCTCCGCCCGCGTCTCGCCGGAGGCCTTCTTCGAAGCGGTGAAGGAGGCGGGCTACAAGGCGGGCGTGGATCTCGCGCTGGTGGAGGAGCGGTACCAGCCGCCGGATCACCCCATCCGCCTGCAGTTCCGCGAGGGGCGCTACCTCAAGTTCTACGTGCTGCAGGCGCAGTGATGGTGACCCAGGGCCAGTTCCTCGAACGCCCCACGCTCATCCCGGTGGGGGACTGCGTCCTGGAAGGGCTCTCGCACCGCGGAGGAGCGCAGCCGCCCTTGCTGGTGCTCCCGCCTTCGCCGGGCGAGGGCGGGATGGACCACGTCGTGGGCGCGGAGATCGCCTGGGCGGCCGCGAGGGCAGGGCACCCCACGCTGCGCTTTAATTTTCGGGGTGTGGGCGCCAGCCAGGGGACGCCCGGCAGCGCCGCGGAACATCTCGAGGACGCGGAGGCCGCGCTTCGCCTGCTGCACGAAAACACCGGCGTCCCGCTGTGCGCTGCGGTGGCGATTGGCAGCTCGGCGTCTGTGTTGGCGGCGCTCGCTCGGCGGCGCCCTGGCGTCCACGGCCTGGGCTTCGTGAACCCTTCCGGCTTCCCGCCGGAGGACTTCGCGCGGGTCCGCTCGCCGCTGCTGGTGGTCGTCGCCGCCCGAGAGCTCCAGCTCCCGCGCGCCGCCCTGGCCGCGGCGGTGACGGAAGCGGGGGGGCAGTTCGAGCTCATCGAGGACGCCGACGCCGCCTTTCTCCGCAACCTCCCCCAGGTCGGCGCCGCGGTGGCCCGGTGGCTGCAATCGCAGGCCGGCTGAGGTAGGCGGGCCGCAGAACTCGCGCAGGTTGGCGGTGTCGGTGTGAAGAAGGGTGAAGGGGCTTGAGGTTTAAGCCTCCGAAGGCGTTGAATTTCCTGTGTTCGGACGTTTGGACGTTGGGGTGGATCCAATGGTTTGCACGTTCGTTCGTAACGGCACTCCAAAGGTGGACCTATCCATGACCCGAGCGTTGGCGCTTCGAAGTGTCCTGGCGGTGCTCGCGCTCAGCGCGGCCGCGTGTCAGCAGTCGCCCGCGGCCAGCCCGCCGCGCCCGGCTGCCCTGAACGTCGACGCCGACGACCCTGCCTCCCGCCGGGTCCCTGGCGCCATCGTGGTGGACTTCAAGGATGGGACGACGGCCACTCAGTTCAACGAGTGGGAGAAGGGCTGGGGCATTGACCTGGAGCTCAACTCCGTTGAGTCCGCCGAAGAGGCGTTGACCATCGCGGTGGGCGTGCAGGACGTGGAGGCGACGCTCCGGCAGATCCGCCAGAACGCGGACGTGGAGTACGCCGAGCCGCTCTTCACCTACGACATCCCCGAAGACCGGCTGGATGAGGTGCCCGGTCAGGTGTCGCCGCCCCCGTCTGTGGAGGGCGAGTTCACGCCGAACGACCCGGACTACCCGAAGCAGTGGAACCTCCGGCAGATCGACATGCCGAAGGCCTGGGAGCGCAGCCATGGCAAGGGCGTGGTCGTGGCGGTCATCGACACCGGCGTGGCCTTTGAGGACTACGACGGCTTTCGCCAGGTGCCGGACCTCAAGGGCGTGAAGTTTGTGGCCGGCTACGACTTCGTGAACGACGACGAGCACGCGAACGATGACCACGGCCACGGCACGCACGTCGCCGGCACCATCGCGCAGGCGACCAACAACGGCGAGGGCGTGGCCGGCGTGGCGTTCGAAGCCGCCATCATGCCGCTCAAGGTCCTCAATCACTTCGGCAGCGGGACGTCGGCGGACATCGCGGACGCCATCCGCTTCGCGGCGGATCACGGGGCCAAGGTGGTGAACCTCTCCCTCGGCGGGGGCGGGCGCTCGGGCGTCATGGCCAGCGCCGTCGCCTACGCGCGCCAGAAGGGCGTCACGGTGGTCTGCGCCGCGGGCAACGGCGGCGTCGGGCGGGTGGAGTACCCCGCAGCCTACGAGGGCGCCGTCGCCGTCTCCGCGGTGGGCCCCAGCGGTCGCCGGGCGCCGTATTCGTCGTTCGGCAAGGAGCTGGACATCGCCGGCCCTGGTGGCGACAAGAGCCAGGGCGTGGAGGCGGGGATTCTCCAGAACACCATCGACCCGCGCGACCCCGCGCGGAGCGTCTACGCGTCGTTTCAGGGCACCAGCATGGCCACGCCGCACGTGGCCGGCGTCGCCGCGTTGCTCTACGCCGCGGGCGCCAAGGGGCCGGACGAGGTGGAGCGCGCGCTCTACGACGGCGCGAGGGCTGCCTCGAACAACGCCTGGAGCGAGGAGTACGGTCACGGCCTGCTCAACGCCGACGCGTCCTTGAAGGCGCTGGGCGCCACGCCCATCGGTGGGGTGGAGTGGAGCCCGCTGTTCTGGGCCGCGGCCATGCTGGTCGTCGTCTTGCTCACCGTGGGCCGCCGCGAGCGCCCGGGCTACCTGAACCTGCTCCTCAAGCCGGCCTTCCTCCTCCCGGTCCTGATGTCCACCGTCGGCCTGTTCTTCGTCCGCTGGGTGGGGCAGCGCTTCTTCGGCGGCAGCGGCAGCGAAGCGCTGGAGATCGCCTCTTTGCCCATCCCGGACTGGCAGCGGATCATCTTCGGCCGGGGCCGCCTGGCGAATCCGCTCTTCTACAGCGCGCTCATTCCGCTGCTGGCCTCCGCCATCGCGGTGAAGGCGAAGGGCCTGCGCGAGATGATGGCCGGCCTCTCGTTGGGCTTCGCGGGCTTCCTCGCCTACTCCGCGTGGGCCCACGCGCCCGGCCTCACCTGGATGCCGTTCAACTTCCTCGCGGTGCCGTGGCTCCTGGTGAACGCGGCCGTGTGCCTCGTCGTCGCCCGCGCGCTCGTCAAGAAGGAACGGTGAACCGATGAAGCTCACCGGGCAGGTCGCCTTCCGCGATATCGAATTTGGCGTCTGGGTGCTGCAAGGCGACGACGGTCGCACCTACCAGCTCGCAGGAGGCGACCGGAAGCTGAAGAAGGACGGCCAGAGGGTAGAAGTCGAGGGCGACGTGAACGCCGACCTCGCCACCGCCGCGATGGTGGGCCCCGTCTTCAACGTGAAACGCTACCGCTGCCTCTGACAGGGGACTTGCTCGTTTCTCTCCCGGCGGGTTGCTGGCGCAAACGTTGGCGCTGGCACAGGCCCGTACCGCTCACATCCCCGCGTCGAGAGTCAGCCGAGGCGCATCCCGCAACTGCTTGACCACCGCCCGCCGGCGCTCCTCGTACTCCGCCACGCTGACCTCGCCGTGCCGCGCCTTGCGGCGCAGGACCAGGAGCTCATCCCGCGCGGCGTCGGAACCTTCGCGTCCGTCGGGGAGCGGATGCAGCATGTCGAGCGCATTCAACTTCACGCCGTTCCGGTCCAAGACGAACAGCAGCCCGGCGGAGAGCACGGCCGGCACCACCCACGGCAGCGCCAGTCGGAAGAGCGAAGGGGAGGGGAGACGCGGGGGCTCCGGGTGCTCCTCCTGCAGCCCCGGGCCGAGCAGCGACGGGTTGCGGATCAGCGCCCGCACGGTGGGGATGAAGAAGATCAACCCTCCGGCGAAGAAGAACAACACCTGAGAGAGCTCCGGCTCCTCCGGAGTCTGCGGCGCATACTTCTTGGCGATGAAATAGAGCGCGGTGGCCACGCCGTTGTTCGCGGCGTGCGCGAACACGCCCGGCCAGAGTGAGCCGCTGCGCAGATACAGCCAGCCGAACAGCACGCCCAGCTCCACGCGCCCGACGAAGCCCACGGGATCGAAGTGGAAGGCGCTGAAGATCACGCTGGTGAAGATGAGCGGCCAGAGCGCACGGCGGCCGGGCACAGCGAGCGCTCGCAGCAGCGTCCCGCGAAAGAAGAGCTCCTCGCCCAGCGGCGCGGCGATCACCACGGCGCCGATGAGCAGGGCCAGCTCCGGCCCCTCCTGCCGCGCGAAGACCTGGCTCACGTCGAACTTCTCCCGCCACGAGGCCGGGAACACCTCCACCGCGACGGACTGGATGGGGACCACCCAGGTGAAGAAATTCACCACGCCCAGCCACAGCCCCATCGCGGCGCCCTGGAGCGACGGCGCGGCCAGCCCGGTGAAGCGGCGCGGCTCCCGTCCGGCGAAGCGCAGCAGCACCCACGGTATGGCCACGAAGACGAAGAGCTCCGTGAACCACAGCCCGAAGGCCGGATTGAGCAGCTGCGAGGCGGCGCCCACGGTGATGAACGCGGTGAAGACGACGCCGGTGACGACGGCGGCCAGGACCCAGCGTGGAACGTGCGGAGGGGTGGGAAGCGCCGGCTCGAAGCCGGAGTCAACGCTCATGTGCTCTGTCTCGAAGAGATCCCGGGGCAGGTCAAGGAATCACTGGGCGCCTCGCGCAGGCTCGGCTAAAAACGGGGGCTTCGGCTCCTCCCGGAGGTTCCCCCGCTTTGCGCTTGCTGACCCGGGTCGTCCGCAACACGTGCCTGCTGGGGATGGCGGCGTGGGTGGCCGCAGCCCAGGGGGCCGGGTACCAGGTCGACGCGCGCACCGAAGCGCAGGCGTACCAGATCCGCGCCTACCGCGGGACGGACCCCGCCAATCCGGTGCTTCTCCCGCGGCGCCGCGTCATCCAGTACCTTGGCCTGAACGTCTTCGAGCTCTTCACCGGGCAGGACGTGGGCTTCGAATCGTCGCTGCGCATCTTCACCGACCTGGGCCTCACCAAGGGCGAAGCCCTCGTCATCGACGGCGCGCGAACCGAGGAGGCGGATCTCCTCTACGCCAGCGTCCGCTACCGCGCGGGCGGCTTCGAAGCGAAGCTGGGCCGGCAGCTCTACGTGGACGTGATGGACTGGATGTCCTTCGACGGCCTGCGGATGCGGTACTTGAGCTCGCTGGGCCTGGGCGCGGAGGTCTACGGCGGCCTGTGGGTGAAGGCCTCCAGCATCCTCGGCTCCAACCTCTATCAACCGGACGGCACCCGGGACACGGATGACATCCGGCTCGCCGCGGGCTCTCCCATCGCCGAGCCCGCGTACGGCGACATCGAACCCATGGTGGGCGCGCGGGTCTTCGTTGAGAACCTCAAGGGCATCTCCGCGGGGGTGGGCTACCGGCAGGCGTGGGTGGCGGGAAAGATCGACATCCAGCGCGCGGGCGCCGAGCTCCGCTACGGCCGCGGCCAGGGCTTCAACATCTTCTCCGGCATCGACTGGGACCTCTACATGGGCTTCCTGGCGAACGGGAAGCTGCAGGTCCGCTACGACGCCACGCTCTTCGCGGCCAGCCTGGAGGTCCTCCGCTTCAGCCCCGTCCTCTCGTCGGACTCCATCTGGTACTACTTCGCCACCGCGCCGCGCGACGAGGTCCGCCTGCGCGGCGACTTCACGCCGGTGGGCCCGTTCCGGTTCTATGCGCAGGGCGTCTACGGCCTGTACCGCAGCAACCTGAACCCTGTGACGCCCTGGGCGGAGCTCGTTCGGACGCGGGACGCGACGGGGACCAATGCGGGCGGCTCCATCGGCGCGGCGGCGCGGCAGGGCGCCTTCCGCGCGGCGGGCGACTTGAGCTACCGCGGCGGCTACGGCGGCAGCCAGCTGTGGCTGGATCTCACGGGGGGGTGGACGGATGGGCAGGGGCGCTGGACGGCGGACATGCGGCTGACCGTGGCGAACATCTCCGACGGGCAGAACGCGCTGCTGCGGGGCACCTTCTTCGGCGCGCAGGTGTGGACCAGCTACGCCTTCACCAACGCCGCGCGGATCTCCCTCGCTCTCGAGGAGAACATCAGCCGCTTCACCGGCAGCGACACGCGCATCTTCTTCCTCTTCGACATCAAGGCGGTCCTCTAGATGGTCCGCCAGCACAAGGTCGTCCTCGGGCTGGTCTTCGCGTTGCTCATAGCGGGCGGGGTGGCAGTGGGCGCGTCCGGCCGCGAGCGCAGCCTGGCGGTCTACCCGGCCCAGCGCGTCCCCCTGGCGTTCGATCACGCGCTGCACCTGGATGAGGGCGCGGAATGCGAATCCTGCCACGAGGGCGCGACGAAGAGCCCGCGCTCGGCGGACCGGAACCTGCCGAAGCACCCCGAGTGCGAGGGCTGCCACGACATTGAGGCCGCTTCGAAGGGCAAGAAGACGGATCCCGCCTCTGGCTGCGAGGTCTGCCACCTTGGTTTTGACCACACGGTCCAGAAGGCGCCCGCTCAGGTCATCTTCCCCGCGCCCAACCTCAAGTTCCCGCACAAGCGCCACGTCGATTTGAAGATCAAGTGCGAGTCCTGCCACGGGACGATGAAGGACGTGTCGCTGGCGACGCGCTCGCAGCTGCCGCGGATGGACAGCTGCCTGGAGTGCCACGACGACTCGCGCGCGCCAGCCGGCTGCAACACCTGCCACCTGACGGGCGCCACCGGCCGCCTGCAGCTGAGCTTCTCCTCGGGGATCTTGCGCCCGCAGCAGGGGGACCCGTTCGGGATGGATCACGGCCCCCGTTTCGAGTTCACCCACGGCACGCGCGCCGCCACGCAGCGCAGCATGTGCATGCAGTGCCACTCGGAGTCAGAGTGCCAGGTCTGCCACGACAGCCTGCAGAAGCCGCTGTCCATCCACCCGAACGACTACATCACCCTGCACCCCATTGAGGCGCGGATGGACACCCCGCGCTGCGACAGCTGCCACCGCCGGCAGTCCTTCTGCATCGCCTGCCATGAGCGGGTGGGGGTGGGCATGGACGCCAACCCGGTTCTCCGGCCGCTCAACCTCGCCGTGCATCCGCCGGGCTTCGTGACGGTGGACATTGACAAGCCCCAGGCCTTCCACGGCCTGGAGGCCTCACGGAACATGGGCACCTGCATGTCCTGCCATCGAGAGGAGAGCTGCATGCGCTGCCACGCCACGCCGCGCGGGGCCTTCACCGGCTCCACCAGCACGAACAACCCGCATCCCCCGGGCTTCGCGGCAGCGTGCAAGAGCCTGATGGCCAAGAACAACCGGCCCTGCCTCAAGTGCCACGCCGCGGATGATCTCGCGAGCAAGGGTTGCAATTGAAGCGCGCGCCGCTGGCCGTCTTGACACTCGCCGCCGCGTGCCTGGATCCCGGCGCGCCAGTGCTCAGCCCTCGCGACGTGGACCCGCCGGTCGTGAAGCGGATGGTCCCGGACTTCACCCCCGGCACCGTACAGACGATCAGCCGCGATACGGAGATCGAGATCGAGTTCAACGAGCCCATGGAGCTGCGCTCGCTGCGCCCGGGCATCAGCGTGGTGCGCAACCGGGAACCGGTGGCCCTCACCGTCGCCGCGGCCAACGTGGACCCCCGCCTGGAGACGGACTTCGCGGTCACCGCGCGGCCCACGCCCGGGACGCTGGCCGACGGCGGCACGGATCCCGACGGCGGCCGCTGGCTGCCGAACGTGACGTACACGCTGACGTTGAACACCCTGCTCACCGACACCGAGGGCAACGCGCTGGCCGGGGACGTCACCGTCAGGTTCCAGGCCGCGCCCTGAGCGGGCCAGGCGGCCGCTGTACTAAGGTGTCGCTCCGGCGGCCGGCCACCCGAGGTTCCCCATGCGTTTCACCCCCGTCGGGGCCGTGCTCCTCGTCGCGCTGGCGACCGGCTGTGGCAAGACGGCCCTGCTGGATCCCCACGCCGAGGGCGACAAGGCGTCCCTGGAGCTGCTCTCGGTCATCGAGTTCGGCGAGGCACTGCCGGGCGACGTCGTCCGCCGGGATCTGGAGATCGCCAACGTCTCCCAGACGGACGCCACCGGGTTGGAGCTGACCCTGGGCGACGCGCTCTCTTCGGAGCGCCCCTCGGCGTTCGACGTGGGCGGCACCCCGCCGAAGGTGGCGTGGGGCAAGCGCGTCAAGATTCAGCTCACCTTCCGCCCCGCGCTCCCGCCTGGCAGCCACCGCGGGCGGCTCTTCGTCAGCTGGAGCGGCGGCCTCAAGGTGGTGGAGCTGCGTGCGCGCAGCGGAGATCCTTGCAAGGCCGCCGAGTGCCCGGCGCCGAAGGACGTTTGCCACGCGTCGGCGCGCTGCGAGGCCGGTGTCTGTACGTATGATCCCAAGCCCGGCACGCCCTGCGACGACGCCAACCTGTGCACGCTGACGGACCGCTGCGCGAACGACGGCGTCTGCCGCGGCGAGCCCGTGAAGTGCGACCAGCCGCCCGCCCAGCACTGCGTGAGTAAGAGCACCCTGCGCACCTTCGTCACGCCGGGCACCTGCGCCACCGGGGTCTGCGGCTACGCGCCGAAGGACGCGGTGTGCGAGTTCGGCTGCCTCGCCGACAAGTGCTTTGACCCGTGCGAGGGCGTGGTCTGCCAGACGCCGCCGGGTTTCTGCTTCAAGGACCAGGGACGCTGCGTGGCGGGCGGTTGTCGCTACGAACCCGCCGACGGCAAGGCCTGCGACGACCAGCAGGCCTGCACGGTGGGGGACACCTGCCAAGCGGGCGCGTGCAAAGGGTCGCCCATGGTCTGCCGCGCGCCCCCGGCCGCGAAGTGCACCGACCCGGACAACTCGCAGTACTACGAAGAAGAGGGCGCCTGCGTCGCCGGGACGTGCGTCTACGCGCAGAAGACGGAGCTGTGCGCCATCGCCTGCCTGCGCGGCCGCTGCGCGCGCAGCTGCAGCACGTCGCTCGCCGCTGGCACCGGCCAGTCCGGGATGGTGGATGGCAACGCGCTCACCTCGCGGTTGACCACCCCCTACAGCATGGCGCTGGACGCCACCGGCCGGCTGTTCATCAACGACACCGGCAACTCGCGGGTGCGCGAGCTCTTCGCGGGGAAGCTGAGCACGGTCCCCGGGAGCACCGGCATCGGCGGGGCGCATGACGTGGCAGTGGATGGCGCCGGAGGGCTCCTGGTGGGCGCGAGCGGGCGGATCCTCCGCGTCGCCGGTGGCGCTCAGTCGGTGGTGGCCGGAGGGACGGCCACCGGCTTCGCCGACGGCCCGGCGCTCACCGCGCGCTTCGGCTCCGAGGTGAGCGTGGTGGGGACGACGGGGCAGGAGATCTTCGTGGCGGACGCCAGCAACCAGCGCATCCGCCGCATCTTCAACGGGGTGGTCTCCACCTACGCGGGCGGCCCGGGCGCTGGAAAGAACGACGGCCCCAACGCGTTCGCGCGGTTCAACCACCCGCATGATCTCATCCTCGTCGGCGGCGTGCTGAAGGTGGCCGACGCCAGCAACGCGCTCTTGCGCAGCGTCTCCTCGACGGAGACCACCACGGTGGCGGGGAGCATCAACGGGTACCTGGACGGCGCGCTGCTCTCCTCGCGCTTCTTCAACCCGCTGGACGTGGCCGTTGATGCAGAGGGCGCGCTCTACCTGGCGGACAGTGGCAACCACTGCATCCGGCGGATCTCTCCCACGCGCGTCAGCACCTTCGCAGGCACCTGCACGCTGTCGGGCTACCGCGAGGGCGCTGCGACGTCCGCGCAATTCAACGGACCCGCCGGCATTGCCATCGCCTCCGACGGGACCTTCTACGTCGCGGACACGGACAACCACCGCATCCGCCGGATCACCTGCGTGCCCTAGAGCGCCGACGAGCCTGGTTGGCGCTCCAGTGCTTCGCCCGCAGCACATTGAGCACAGCGTCGTCTCCCCGTTCGCGTCGAGCGCAGCGCCGCGCAGCGGCGCGTAGTCGAGACGTGGCAGGGCCCACGCACGCCCTCCTCGCGCTCACAAATCGCGCCGACAGCCGGGACGGCGCTGTGCCCTACATCGGCAGTGCCGCCGTCTCGACTGCGCGCCGCTGCGCGGCGCTACGCTCGACGCGCACGGGGTTGCAGGTGGACGCAATTCGGTCTGGTCGGCGCTCTGGAGGCAGGTCAGGTGAGCGCGCGCTGCATGTGCTCGCGCTTCGCCTCGGCGCCGGCGCCGGGCAGCGTCACCTCGAAGGTGGAGCCCGCCCCCACGCTGGAGCGGACGTGGATCTTCCCCAGGTGCGCGTCGACTATCCGCTTGACCACGAACAGGCCCAGGCCGACGCCGGGGATGGTCTCCTGCTGGCGCCGCAGAGATCTCCGGAACGGGTCGAAGAGGCGAGAGGCCTCGCTGGGGTCGATGCCCATCCCGTGATCCCGGACGTAGAGCGTGAGCTGCTCGCCGTCGCTTCGCATCCCCAGCTCCACCTCGCCGCCCTCGGGTGAGTACTTGATGGCGTTGCTGACCAGGTTCGTGAGCACCTGCAGCATCCGGCCGGGATCCGCGTCCAGGTACGCCGGCGCCTCCGGTAGCTGAAGCTTCAGCTCGTGACGCGTGGTGGTGCCTTGAAAGAGATCGTAGACCTCGCGCAGCAACTCCCTCCCATCGCGCACCTCTTTGCGGATCTCCAGCCGGCCGCTCTCGATCTGCGCGGCGTCAAGCAGATCCGTCACCATCCGCTCCAGCCGCTGCGACTGCCGGCGGATGACCTCCAGCGTCGGCCGCAGCTTCTCCGGAGGGAGGGCCTCGTGGGAGGCGCGGCCCAACGCCAGGTTCATCGCGGTGAGCGGGTTGCGCAGGTCGTGGGCCACGCCTGCCAGAAAGGCCAGCCGGTCCTGCCGCTGGCGCACCAGGGTGTTCGCCATCGCGTTGAAGCGGGCCGCCATCAGCGCCAGCTCCTCCGGGCCCTCCTCGCGCGCGCGCACCGCGTCGTTTCCGGCGTGGAACTGCTCGATGACCGTGGCGAAGGCGAAGAGCGGCTGGAACGCGCGGAACTTGAGCCACACCAGCAGCACCACGCACGTCGCCACGAAGAACAGGCACGCGGCAATCCCGAAGACGTCTCCGAGCAGGTCTATCCGGTCCGCCCACTCTCGCGCGGTCTTCGCCTCCAGCAGCTCCAGCTGGACAATCCGTTCGAGCGCGTCGAACGCCTTCTGCTCCTGAGCCTCGGTGGGGTGCGCGCTGGCGTTCTGGAAGGGCTCCACCGCGGCCGTGGCGTCGGCGAGCGCGCGCGCCTCCTCCGTGGTGGAGACGAAGGCCTGCGCCTCCTCAAGCTTGGACATCAGCGCCGTCTGGTGCCGCCGGAAGACCGCCGGGTCGTCCGCGCGAGCCATCAGCAGCAGGTCTATCTCCGCCTCGCGCGCCAGGCGGACGTTCTCTATCGCCTCCGCCAGCGTCCGGCTGGTGTTGCTCTGGACCGACGTGAGGACGATGAGCGACACCGCCAGCAGCAGCACCAGCGTCCCCGAGAGGGCGATGACGAGCGCCAGGGTGCGGCGAAGGCTGGGTTGGGTTTCCATGGGTGCGCCAGGCTCCCTCAAGCTCAAGCTGCCCGGTAACCCGCACCGGGTTGTGCTGATTCCGGCAGAACAAGGGAGGAAATAGGCCCCCGCCGAAGCGCTAACCCCGGAGAAATGACCGGATCTGCGACGTCAGCGCAGCCCGTGCCTCCGGCTCGCGCCCGGCCGGTCCCAGGCTCAGGCGCTTGTCCTGCTCCACGAGATAATTCTGGTCCAGCAGGTAGGCGACGGCGTTCTCGATGGTGGTGCGGGAGAGCGACTCGGCGGCGGCAAGCCGGCCGGCCAGGAACTCGGCGCGCCCGGTCTCCAGCGCGGCCTTGACGAAGCCCTTCTTGTCCAACGCTGCCCCATCCGCCAGGTCCTGCAAGGTGAGCGCGGTGAGCAGATAGGACTCGACGTAGTCGCGCAGCAGGTCCCCGAGGAACTCCAGCTGCGGGCGGCTGTGGGGCTCGGGCGCCACCGTGAGGGCGGTGCCCGTTCGCAGCACCAGGCCTTTGCGGATGAGCTGCTCCACCGTCTCCGCAAAGAGGACGTCGAAGCTGGCGCCCACGCGGTAGATGAACTCGAACTTGAAGAGGCGGGAGAGGAAGAGCGCGCGCTGCTTGACTGCCGTCTCCTCGCTCTGCTGCGCCGCGGCGGTGGTCAGCACGGCGTTCGCCACCAGCGACCGCGGGGTCAGCAGGTTCATCAGGGTGTTCTTGTAGAAGGACAGCTCCGGCCGGCGGGCGTCCTCCACCTGGTAGATGACCTCGCCCTTGGCCACCTGGGTGCGAAGCATCTCGTCGCGCACCAGCTCCCGCGTCGCGTCCTGGATGGCGCCGAGCACCGTCGGATCATTGGGCGCGCCGCTCAGCGCGGCGGACACCGGCGTGTGCTCCTCCTCGGCGATCTGCCGGATGAGGCCAATGCGCTCGGACACCTCGCGGGCGGTGACGCCCCTGCGCCGGTGGGCCAACACCGAGGTGCTCACCAGCGCGTGCGGGGTCACGGTGGAGACCCGGCTGATGCCGTACATGATCCGGTTGCCCAGCGCGCGCACCAGCCCGCGCTTCTGCTCCTCGTTCACCGTCCCAGCGACGCTCAGCCCACGTGAACGCATGAGCTCCGCGAGCGAGATGGGTTCGTCGAAGGACAGGTGGATGCGGCCGTACCGCGCGCCGAGGACCTTGGGGGCGTTGAGCAGCGCCTTCAGATCCTCCGGCTTCTTCTCGCCTCCGGCCAGCTCGCGCGTGTAGCTGGAGGACTCCACCACCTTCTCGTAGTCGATGGAGACCGGCACGAAGTACAGGTCCTGGCTGACGCCCTCCAGCACCGCCTCCACCTCCCAGGTCAGCAGGCCGAGCTTGGGCGAGAGCAGCTTGCCCGTGCGCGAACGGCCACCCTCGAGGAAAAACTCCTGGTGAGCGCCGTCATGGACCAGCTTCTTGAGGTACGCCCGGAAGGTGGCGGTGTACACCACGTCGCCCTTGAACGACCGCCGCAGGAAGAACGCGCCGCCGCGCCGGAAGAAAGAGCCCAGCGGGAAGAAGGACAGGTTTGCGCCCGCGGCCACCAGCGGCACGTTGTAGCCGCGGTTCCACATCACGGTGCTCATCACCAGGTAGTCGACGTGGCTCTTGTGACTGGGGCAGAGCACGATGGGCGCCGTCGCCGCCGCCTTCATGGTCCGCTCGAGCCCGGCCTCGTCCACTTCGATGCCGTCGTAGATGCGGTTGAAGACCCAGTTGAAGATCGGCGCCGCCAGCGTGACCATCGTCGGGTGGAGCCTGGCGGCGATGGACTTGAGGTTCCGCCGCGCCTCCCGGCTCACCGTCTCTATCGGCCGCGCCGTCGCCGCCGCGTGCTCCTCCAACGTCTTGCGCAGCGTGCGGTCACGCAGCGTCTCCTCGATGACCCGGTCCGGAGACTTGTAGGGCGCGCCGAAGACCGCGCGCGTCTCCCGCGCGAGGTGGTGGTAGAGCGACCCGCGCACCTTCCGGGCGATGACCGCGTCGCTGTCGTTCGGGTTCTCGTCGATGAACTTCCGGAGGTCGATGGGCTCGCCCACCCGGAACTGCGCCCGCCGATAGTTGCGCAGGAACGCGAGGACGGTGTGGAGGAAGCCGGGCGCCTCCGGGCTGCCGAAGATGTAGTCGATGAGCGCGGGCTTCACGCGCTGGTTCCACTTCTCCCAGACGAACAGCTCCGGCACCAGGTAGACCGGCCGGTCGCCCTTGCGCGCCATGTTCACCAGGGCAGGGAAAGGATCCTCCGCGTGGTGCTTGCCGCGCGAGGAGCCGAACGCGGACTGCTTGAGGAAGATCAACCCGGAGCCGCCGTTGCGCCGCGCGTACGTGAAGCGCACGTCGAACGTCCCGCGCTGCGCGGTCCTCCGCCAGGGCCGGGTGAACCAGCGCCGAAGGTTCACCACCGCGCGCACCGGCGGCAGCCCGCGCTGGATGAGCGCCCACGTCAGGTAGAGGAAGTTCACCCACGCGGTGGTCCGCATCACGTGGACCACGAAGCCGCGCTCATGAAGCTGCGCCAGCTCGTCCACGCGCTCCGTCGGAAAGCGCACCGGTTCGAAGTACCGCGCGGCGATGGCCCGCATGACCGGCCCGAACTCGGCGCGGAGCGAGGGCGCCTTCGAGTCCTCGTTCGGGGCGAGCGCGGTCTCCACGAAGCCAACACCCCCTCAAGGACGTCGCGTGCGTCCAACCTTCTCACAGGTCAGACGGAACTGGGGATAGGGTACGCCCCTCCCGTTCCAGCCTGATGCGTCAGATTCTCCCGCAAGAGCGCCGGTCAGGTGACTCAACCGAGCCGAAGCCGCGAGCCGCGAGCCGCGCAAGGAGGCCGCCCTCGGCGACCGGAGGCACCCTGTTCGGCGCTCCAGGAGCCTCCCTTCCTGCCGTCGCGGCGCTCGCAGCCGCAGCCGTCTTCGCGGCGATGGCGGTGCGCCTCGGCCTGCGCAAGCACTTCAGCCTCGACGAGCTCCAATACGCCCACGCCGCCTGGCTCGTGGGCCAGGGCGAGGTCCCCTACCGCGACTTCTTCGAGGTGCACTTCCCGTTCGTCTACCAGTGGCTGGCCCCCTGGGCCGCCGCGGCGGGAGGCGCCCCCGCCACCGTCGCGCAGGCGCTGCGGTGGGGCATGCTCCCACTCGCGGCCCTCGCCGGAGCCGGCGCCTACCGCGTGGGCGCCGCGAAGGGCCGGGCCGTCGGAGCGCTCACCGTCGCTGTGTTGTTCTCCATCCCGGACTTCACCGCCTTCGCCACGGAGATCCGCCCCGACTCGGCGGCCGCGGCCTTCCTCCTCGCCGTCCTCGGGCTCCTCGCCGCCGGAGCGCGACCGGACGAAGCAGGGCCTGGCGAGGCGAGGCGAGGACCGGATCGCGAGGAGGCGAGCGGCGGAGCGAGTCAGCGTGGAACGGGCGCGGAGGAGACGAGTGGCGGGGCGAATCAGGGTGGAGCCGGCGCGGACCGCGCGAGCGGCGGAGCGAGTCAGCGTGGAGGGGGCGCAGAGGAGACGAGCGGCGGGGCGAATCAGCGTGGAGCCGGCGCGGACCGCGCGAGCGGCGGGGCGGATCAGCGTGGAGCCGGCGCAGAGGAGACGAGCGGCGGGGCGAATCAGCGTGGAGCCGGCGCGGACCGCGCGAGCGGCGGGGCGGAGCAGCGTGGAGCCGGTGCGGACCGCGCGGGCGGCGAGGCGAATCAGCGTGGAGGGGGCGCAGAGGAGGCGAGCGGAGGGGTGAGTCAACGTGGCGCGAGCGGCGGGGCGAGTCCGAGTGGAGCGGGCTCAGCGGACAGTCGCAGCGTGGCGCGTGAGCGAGGCGCGGGCCGCGCGGGCGTAGCCGGTGCTGGCGCCGAGGAGCCTGGCGCAGCGTTGACGCGCACGGAACCGAGCGCCTGGAGTACGGGAGGATCGGCAGGGCGCTGTATCGCCTTCGGCGTGGGCCTTGCGCTCGTCGCCTGTGTCTGGAGCTCGCAGAAGGCGCTCTTCTACGCCGCGCCTCTCTTTGCCGCATTGGTCCTGGCGCTGCTCGCCCCACGGCTGCCCAGCCCGTTCGCTGTGCCCAGGTGGAGCCTGGCCGGCGTCATCGCCGGCGTACTCGCCATCGCGACGTACCTCGTGGCCACCGGGAGCGCTGAGCCGTTGTGGCGCTGGTGCATCCGCTGGGCGGCGGAGCATCAACGGGGCTATCCCGGCTTCGGGTTCGGGAGCTACTTCCGCCCGGTCCTCCGCGCGCAGGCCCCGGTCCTCATCCTCGCCGTCTTCGGTGCAGCCTTCTCACTCCTCAGACGGCCCTCCCGGTGGAGCAACCTCGACGCGCTCCTGCTCTTGCTGCTGCCATTCACGTTCGGCTCCTTCGCGTTGCAGCGGGCCCCGTTCCCGTACAGCTTCGTGCCGTTCCTCGGTGTCGCGGCGATCTTCGCGGCGCGCGGGGCAGGGGAGCTGCTTGCCCGCGTGCGCGCGCTCCCCATGCGCGTCGCGCTCTGCGGGGGGCTCGCAGTCTGGGCCGTCAGCCAGGGGGTCTCATTGGAGCGCCGCCTCCAGCCCACGAACGCTCACCAGCTGGCCACGTTGCGCGCGCTTGATGCCCTCACCGCGCCGTCCGACGTCGTGTACGACAACTCGGGGGGCCCCATCGCCCGTCCGCACGCGCACTTCTTCTTCTATACGGACGCGTTCATCCGCAGCTCCCGGGCGGAGCAGCTCTCCGTGGAAATCCCTCAGGCGCTGCTGGCACGCGAGTGCGTGGCCCAACTCTGGGACCTCCGCGCTCCCGCGCTGCCGCCCGCGGTACGCGCGTTCCTGGAGGAGAACTATCAGCCCTGGGACGGAGACCTCCGGCTGTGGGGCCGGCGCTACGAGGCATCCGGACCCTCCCTCCAGACGCGCTTCTACGCAGTGAAGGCCGGTCAGTACTTCGCGAACGTGGGTGACGGGTCACTCACTGTGGGCGGCAAGCGCGCGGGGCGAGCCCCGTTCCACCTCGAGCGCGGCTGGCACGACCTGCGCTACGACGGCCCTCCGCAAGGGTTCGACGTGCTCTGGCTCCCCCGCAACGGGGAACGCTGGACGCCGAAGCGTGGCGCGGAGCCGCAGTTCTCCCGACTCTTCTGAACGCAGCCAGTTGCACGCAGGGGGAACACGCCCCACGTTCAGAGCATGGCGCTTGTCAGCGAGAGGCTGGGGCGGTTGGCCGGGCTGGCGCTCTCACCGCTCACAGGTGCAGTCGCGGGCTTGCGGCGCTCGCGGATGTTCCACCCGGAAGGCCTCACGTTCCGCGCCGACGTGGCGCCGTGCGCGGTCGGCGGGCCCCATGAGGCCGTGGCGGCGCGGCTGTCCGGTCCAGCGCTCCTCCGGTTCTCGTCCGCCTGGTGGAAGCGGGAGAAGGAGTGGATTGACGCGCTGGGGCTGGCCGTGCGCTTCCGCGACGCCGCCGAGGTCTCCCCTGCGCCGGGCTCTGGAGACCAGGATCTCCTCGCGGCCACCATCCGGAGCCCGTGGACCACGCTCCTGGCCCCGCTGACCACCGACGTGCACGACTTCCTCGCGAACGACTACTACGCCGTCTCGCCCTTCGCGGTGACGGGGCTGGGGAGCGTGAAGCTGCGCTGGGTCTGCTCCAGGCCTCGCCTCCACGGCTCCACACGCGCGGAGCGCCTGCGCCTGGTCGTCAGCAGCGGCCTCGCGGTGCTGGAGCTCCAGTCGCGCGAACTGGGCTGGCGTCGCCCCTGGACGCCCCTCGCGCGGATGACGCTGCTCGCTGAGGTCTCCCTGGACCAGCAGGCGCTGCGCTTCTCACCGTTCCGGGCTGGCCGCGGCCTCGAGCCGCGCGGCTTTGTCCATGCGCTGCGGCACGCAACCTACGGCAGCAGCCAGTTCGCCCGCTCGGCGCGAGCGCGCCGGTGACAAGGGCGTCCTGACCCGGGCTCCTTGAACGCCTATCGCTTCTCGGCCGTCGCGTTCGGGCGCACCACCGCGGCGACCGTGTCCAGCAGCTTCGGCAGCTGCAGCGGCTTCTCGAAGTAGCCGTCAATCCGGTCCACGCCCTTGCCGGCGGTGAGCGACGCCACGTCGCTCGCTCCGGAGACGATGTAGACGACGACGTCCGCCAGCACGGGGTTTCCGCGGAGGTGGTGGAGGACGCTGCGCCCGTCGCCCTGGGAGAGGTGGAGATCCAGCAGCACCATCGCCGGTCGCGTGTGCTCGAGGATGCCCATCGCGGCCGCGGCGCCGCTGACGGAGGTCACGCTGTAGCCCTCCTCCTCCAGCACCTGCTGCAGCACCTCGCGGCAGTCCGCGTCGTCCTCGACCAGCAGGATGCCGCCCGGCCGCGGCGCTTCGCGCAGCTCTGTGGGCTGGACCGCGCCGGCGAAGAGGGGAAGGAAGACATCAAAGCGCGCGCCCTGGCCCGCTTCGCTGCGCACCTCCACCCGGCCGCCGTGGAGCTGCACGATGCGCGCGACGATGGGCAGGCCCAGCCCGCCGCCGCTGCGGCTGCGCGGCGCGCGGTAGAAGTTGTCGAAGACGTGGTCGCGCGCCTCGGGCTCCAGGCCCGGGCCGTGGTCGGTCACCGACAGCCGCGCGAGCAGCGCGTCGCCCCCGTCGATGGCGATCTCCACCTGGCTGTTCGCCGGGCTGTGGGTGATGGCGTTCTCCACCAGGTGCTGGACGGCGTCGCCAATGCGCTCGCGGTCCCCGCGCACGTAGACCTCGTTGGCGCGGTCCAGCGACAGGCGGATCCCGGCAGGCTCGGCCACCGGGTTCATCCGCTGCACCACCTCTTCGGTGAGCTGCTTGAGGCCGAAGGGGCGGTCGGAGAGCTCCATCTTTCCCGACTGCAGGCGGGAGATGAGCAGCAGGTCATTGATCATCCGCAACAGCCGGTCCGCGTTCCGGTCGCAGACCTGCACCGAGTGCCGCTGCGAGTCCGACAGGCCCTCGGTCGAACGCCCCAGGAGCGACAGGCGCGCCTTGATGGAGGTGAGCGGCGTCTTGAGATCGTGCGAGACATTGGAGAGCAGCTGTTCGCGGTTCTTCTCCAGGCTCTTGAGGCCGGCCACCGCGGTCTGGAGGTCCTTGTTGCGGCGCACGGAGTCATCCCGCAGCCGCGCCACTTCGCTCGCCGCGGAGAGCTGCGCGGCGAAGGCCGTCATCAGCTCATCCGACACGCGGTAGCGGGAGCCCAGCACCGCCAAGCAGCCCCACGCTCCCGCCGGCCCCAGCAGCGGGACGGCGACCACGCCCTCCTCGCGCCGGACCTCGAGGTCCCGGAACGCCTTGCCCACCGCGCCTTCTCCCACCTGCGCCGCAGTGATGCGCGCGTCGTTGCGGCCCCGGACGCTGGTGACCCGGAGCTGATCGCGCTCGGGGACGTGGCGCAGGACGAACGCCGCCCGCGCGCCCAAAAGCGTCTGCACGACGGAGAGCTGCTGCCGGTGGGACTCGGTGACGTCGTCCGCGGCGCTGATCCGCGCCGCCATCGTCGCGAACGCCTGCTCCACTTCCCGCGGGTCCAGCTCTCCTCGGGGTGGGGGCTTTGACGCGAGGGTGCGCGGGCGCAGCTGGACGATCTTCGCGCCCGTGCGGGGGCGCTTGCTGGGGTCGGTCTTCGGGGTACGGCTGACCATGGGCGCGCTTCTCCTCTAGAGGCAAGCCGGTGCGCAGCGGCGGGCGCGATCCTCTTGCACAGCACACCGATTGGAGACGCACTGACCGTCCCGTGTGCAGTCCTGACTGACCTGTCTGTTCGCCTCTCGACAACTCAACGTGGTCTCAAGGTCACAGTATCCGCTAGCGCACGGAATCTCGATGGTACGGGAGTCATCCAGCGTGAAGGCGCAGCGCTCGCCCAGCGGCGCGGGGCCTGTGCAGGTGCCGACATCGCCGCTCCCCGAAGGCTTGCAGTACAGGCCTGCCCCTTCGCAGTCCTGCTCGGCCGCGTTGCAGGTACCGCCCCTCGTCGGAGGTACGCCGCACCGCGAGTCTTCCCCGCACCTTGTGCCCGCTCTGCAGGTGTCGCCCACGAAGAGGGAATACGGTGTGTGAGCGCAGAACACCCCGGTGGCAGGGGGTTCGCTGCAGTATCCCGGCAGCGGCGCCCTGCCCGGGAAGCCGGTCAGGTCCAGCTCGTAACAGATGAAGCCCTGCGCGCAGCTCCAGTGGTACCGGCACGCCCCGCGCTTGGGCTGCGGCTTGACGCAGGTGCCCTCCGCCTTGGCGAGGTACGGCGTGACGTCGCACGCCAGCCCGGGGTCGCAGGTGGACAGGCGGAGCGGGTCGAAGACGCAGCGCTCGCCGGCGTGGCTGCGGCGCCGGCAGGTCCCCTCGCAGTGCATCTCCGGAGCGCACTCGGCGCTGCTGTCGCACGGCGCCGCTTCGCCCTTGAGCGCCGCGCACCGGTCGTCCGTAGGGTCCTGGTTTCCCTTGACGTCGCACCAGAGCAGCGGCCCACAGCCGGCGCCACAGAAGTCCCCCGCCTGAGGCAGGGCGGAGCAGGTGCCTTTGCAGACGCCTGCGGGCTTGATGCACACGGAGCCCGGCGCGCACTCCACCGGATCATCGCAGGTGCTCCCCGAGGGCACGCTGCCACGCAACAGGCCGGTGGTCAGGCCGCAGTCCGCGAACGGCGCGGCGAAGCCAGAGGGATGGTCAGGAGGAAAGCTGGGGACGCAGGCGGAGGTCCGCATGCGCTCTTCGCACCGGGAGAGCTGGGCCACGTCCAGGGCCGCGGTCTTCGCCTCCAGCGTGCGCTTCAAGCGGTCGTACTCGGCCAGGCAGCGCGCCTGCTCCGCCAGCCGGCAGGTGGGCGGCGTCTCCCGGTCGAAGGCGGGATAGCAGCGGGCGGTGAGCTCGCAGCGCGCCGCAGCCAGCCGGTCACAGACCTCCACGGCGGAGGGCGCACCTGCGTCGGCGCCGCCGTCCGCGCTGCTGCCGGAGGGCTGACAGGCGAGGAGGGTGAACAGCGCGCAGCAGGCGGCGGTCCGGATCATGGGCCGCGCATCCTAGCGCCTCCCTCGTCAGCCGCGCTTCTTGATGACGCCAGACTTGTCTAGGAAGTAGGGCTCGGCGAGGCGCGCCTCCACCTTCTCCCGGAAGCCCTGCACACCGAAGCCGCTCTCGGCCAACGCCGCCACGGTCGCGGTCTGGACTCGTCGCGCGGTCTCCTCGCCGGTCAGCAGGCGCAGCATCGGCTCCCGCGCGGGTTCGAACTTTCGGGGCGCCAACGACTTGAGCGCGGCGATCTTCACGTCGTCGCCCATGTCCTCGAGGAACGGCACCACCGCCGGAGCGATCCGCGGGTCCTCCTTCTCCGCGAGGAATTGGATGACGACGTTCTTCTTCTCCGGATCCCGCGAGTACTCGCGCGCCAGCCGCTCCAACAGCTCCACGCAGATGCCAATGACCTCCGGCTCCGGGAGCAACGCGGACAGGATGCGCAGCGCCCAGGAGCTGGCCTGGTCGCTCTTGTTGAAGAACTCCTTCACCGGGCCCACCGCGTTCGCGCCGAACCCGGTCACCAACGACAGGACATGGTCCTTCTCGTCCGCGTCGGTGGTGGCGGGCTCGACGGTCAGCGTGAACCGCGCCATGAGCGACATCACGGCCTCAGGCAGGTTCATCTGGCCCAGCTGCTCGATGGCCTTCTGCCGGGTGGCCGGGTCGCCGTACTTCTGGGTGACCTTCGCCTTGAGCTTGACCGCCTTCTCGGGGCTGGCACCGCCGCCAATGAAATCGAAGATTCCCAAATGCTGCCTCCGCGCGAGGGCGCGCTCTATAGCAGATACCCAAACCCGTCAGAGCTTCACGTCGTCTCGCACGTCGCGCTTGTAGGCGGACGCCAGCTTCGCCGCGGCCTCTTTCGCCTCAGCGGACGGCGTCTCCGGGACGACAATCCGGAGGACCAGGTAGAGGTCTCCGCGCGCGCCGCCCTTGAGCGCCGGCACGCCGCGGGCCCGCAGCCGCATCTTGCGGCCCGACTGAGAGGCGGGCGGCACGGTGACGGTGACCTCGCCGTCGAACGTCGGCACGCGGACCTCCGCGCCCAGGACCGCCTCCGGCACCGTGATGGGGAGATCCAGGAAGAGGTCGTCACCCTCGCGCCGCACCAGAGGGTGGGGGAGGACCTCGGTCTCGATGTAGAGGTCTCCAGACGGTCCGCCGCGAGGGCCTGCCGCGCCCTGGCCCGCCAACCTCACCTTGGACCCCGTCGTCACGCCGGCGGGGATCTTCACCGTCAGGGTCTTGGTCTCCTCCACCAGGCCGCTCCCGTCGCACGTCCCGCAGGTGGGGGCGCTGCGCCCGGTCCCCTGGCAGGTGGGGCAGGCGCCGGAGAACTGCAGCGGGCCCCGGCGCCGCTTGGTGCGCCCGGTCCCCTGGCAGGTGGGGCAGGTGGTGACCGCGCCGCGGACGCCCTTGCCGGAGCACGTCGGGCAGCGCCCGGGGCGGGTGACCGTCAAAGACCGCTCGGTGCCCGTCACCACGTCCCGGAGGTTGAGCTGGACCCGGGTGGCCAGGTCCTCTCCCCGCGCGGGGCCCGTCTCGTCCGCGTCGTACGGGTTGCCGGCGCCTTCGAAGTCAACCCCCCCGCCGCCGGCGCGGCCGAAGATGTCGCCGAAGAGGTCTTCGAGGTTGACGCCCCCGCTCCCGAACGGGCTGCCCGCGCCGCCCCCCGCCCTCGCCCCGGCGTTGGAGCGGTACGCCCGGTAGGCCTCCGCCTTCTTGTCGTCGAAGCCCATCTTCGCCGCGTCGTCGCCGAACTCGTCGTAGAGCTTGCGCTTTTGCGGGTTGGAGAGAATCTCGAAGGCCTCCGAGAGCTGCTTGAACTTCTCCTCGGCCCCCTTGTTTCCCGGGTTCACGTCCGGGTGGTACTTGCGCGCGAGCTTCCGGTAGGCCTTCTTGATCTCTTCCTCGGTGGCCGTCCGGGAGACGCCCAGGCGCTGGTAGTAGTCGTCTGCCATGGAAGTGGGTTGCTCCGCTCACCCTCGCGAAAAAACGGGTGCAAAAAAGTAACCAGAGGCCGAGGCCGCGCCAGCGCGCCGACAAGAATGGTGTACTAGCTTCCGCTCGAGTGTTTTGGAACTCCTTCCAACGCGGCCTTGCGTTCCTCCCCCTGATGGTGGGGGCGGCCCCCGCCCGCGCCGAGCCCCCCCAGGTCATCGATCGCGTGGTGGCCGCTGTGGAGGGCAGGGTGATCACCCAGTCGGAGCTGGCCTTCGAAACCCGCGTCCGGCTCATCGAGCTCGGCGGCGTGGAGGCCGCCACCGCCCCGCTCGACGAGGCGCTGGGCCCCGCGCTGGGGCTGCTCATCGCGCAGCGGCTGCTCCTGCTGGAGGCGGATCGCCTGGGCGCCTTCCCGCTCGAGGAGCAGGACTCCGGGCGCGTGGTGACCCAGTTCCGCGCCCGCTTCCGGAGCGACGCCGCCTACCGCCGTTTCCTGCAGGACCAGGACGCGGATGAACAGGCGCTCTCGTCCTTGCTCGCGCGCAAGCTGCGGGCCGACCGGTTCCTCGACAGCAAGGTGGGCTTGAGGGCGCAGGTGTCGGAGGCGGAGGTGGCGCGGTACTTCGCGGCGCATGAGCGGGAGCTGAGCCGTCCGCTGGACGAGGTGCGCGGCGCCCTCCGGGAGAAGCTCATCCGGGAGCGTTACCAGGACCTGGTGTCCCAGGAGCTCAAGGAGGCGCGGCGGACCGCGGACGTGCGCTTCATCGCCCCCTTCGCGCGGGTGGCGGGGAGCGCGCCATGAGACGGCTCCGTGAACAGCCTGACTTCATCGTCCGGCGGATGACCCATGACGATCTCCCGGAGGTCCTGGAGATTGAAGCCATCGCGTTCACCCACCCGTGGTCTCCGGACCTGCTCCGCCGCGAGCTGACGCACGACTGGTCAACCATCCTGCTGGCCGAAGAGGAGACGCCCAGCGGCAAGCGGCTGCTCGGCTTCCTCATCTTCTGGCTGGTCCATGACGAGCTCCACATCCTGAACGTGGCCACGCACCCCTCGCACCGGCGTCGCGGCGTCGCCCGCGCGGTGCTAGAGGCCACCCTTGCGCGCGGGCGGGAGCACCGCTGCACGCTGGCGACCTTGGAAGTGCGGCGCAGCAACGAAGCTGCCCTCTCGCTCTACCGGGCCTACGGCTTCCGCGCGGTGGGCATCCGCCCGAACTACTACGTGGATGAGGGCGAAGACGCCATCGTGATGGTCCTCGACTTCTAGAGGGCCGGAGGGCAGCCGAGCGGGTGGTTTCGCACCCCCGGCCAGCCGTTCTTGACAGCCAAAAGACCCCTCTTAGCTTGCCCGGCATCGCAAGGAGGAGGTGTCAAGATGGCACTGACTGATCGTTGGCCGTGGTTTGGAGAAGACCGTTTCCGCGAGGACGTGCTGCGCGCGCTGTCTCCGTTCTTCCGGGACCCACTCACCTCGCGCAGCGCCGGCGTCTTCCCGCCGGTGAACATTTACGACGACGGCAATGCGTTCCTGGTGCGCGCGGAGCTGCCGGGTGTGGACAAAACGTCGTTGGAGGTTACCGCCAAGGGTGACCAGCTCACCCTGCGAGGAGAGCGGGTCATCCCCAAGGCGGCAAAAGACGCCAGCTACCACCGGCGCGAGTGCGACGGCGGTCAGTTCAGGCGGGTGGTCACGCTTCCTCAGCCCGTGGACGCGGAGCACATCGAAGCCACCTACCGCGACGGAGTGCTGGAGGTGGTCCTGCCGCGCCGGCCGGAGCTGAAGGCCCGCCGGATCTCCGTCAGCTGAAACCCCAACCGCTTTCTTGGAGACGCAATATGAACCCGAACACGCAGCAACTGCAGCAGACCTCTGAAGGGGCGGAGCTCCCGGTCAAGGAGAAGCACGCGGTGACCCGCGAGGTGGGCACGCACGAAGGCCGCTACTTCGAGCCCGCGGTGGACATCTACGAGACCGAGGATGCCCTCACGTTGACGGCGGACCTGCCGGGGGCCGTGGCCGAGGACATCCACACGGACCTGAAGGACAGCCTGCTGACCATCACCGCCAGGCTCCGCCCGCTGGACGCCCGCTGGAAGCCGCTCTACCAGGAGTTCGAGAGCGGCCACTACACCCGGCAATTCCGCCTGGGCCAGCAGATTGACCAGGCGAAGATCTCCGCCCAGCTCAAGGAAGGCGTGCTCACGCTGACCCTCCCCAAGGCCGAGCGGGCGAAGGCCCGGCGGATAGAGATCCGCAACAGCTGAGGGCCGAGAAGCAGACGGTCAAGTCCGCCCGTGGGAGCCGGCTCCTACGGGCGGATTTTCGTTCGTGCTTGACACAACAGAAATCGCGCCTCTATAAGCGCCACCCTTTTCCAAGGCAGCGACCCCCGTGCGCCCGCATTGCATACCTGGGCTTGGGCACGGGGATTCTTCGAGACGACGGGACACAAAGGTTCAATGCCGACGATCAGCCAACTGATCCGCAAGGGTCGCGAGAAGTTGAAGACGAAGGGGAAGAGCCCCGCGCTCAAGGAGTGTCCCCAGAAGCGCGGCGTATGCACCCGCGTGTACACCACCACCCCGAAGAAGCCGAACTCCGCTCTGCGGAAGGTCGCGCGCGTGCGCTTGACCAACGGCGTCGAGGTGACGTCCTACATTCCGGGCGTGGGTCACAACCTCCAGGAGCACTCGGTGGTGATGATCCGCGGCGGCCGCGTGAAGGACCTGCCGGGCGTCCGCTACCACATCATCCGCGGCACGCTGGACTCCGTGGGAGTGCAGGGCCGTAAGCAAAGCCGCTCGAAGTACGGCGCCAAGCGCCCGAGCTGAGCTCTCCCTTCTAAAGGCCAAAGGAAACCTCGATGCCTCGTCGTCGCGTAGTCGCCAAGCGCAAGATTCTCCCTGATCCGAAGTATCAAGATCGGCTCGTCACCAAGTTCGTCAACGACCTCATGCGCAAGGGCAAGAAGTCCATTGCCGAAGGCGTGTGCTACGGCGCGTTCGCGCTGATCGAAGAGCGGGCCAAGGAAGAGCCCCTCAAGACCTTCAAGAAGGCGCTCGACAACGTCAAGCCCGTGCTCGAGGTCAAGAGCCGGCGCGTGGGCGGCGCGACCTACCAGGTCCCCGTCGAGGTCCGTCAGGACCGTCGCGTGGCGCTGGGCATGCGCTGGATCATCACGTACGCGAAGGCGCGCGGCGAGAAGACCATGCAGGAGAAGTTGGCCGGCGAGATCATGGACGCCGCCAACAACCGCGGCAACGCGGTGAAGAAGCGGGAAGACACGCACAAGATGGCTGAGGCCAACAAGGCCTTCGCGCATTACCGCTGGTAGCACTGCCTTCCAACCCCGCGCGGTTCGCCTCAGCAAGCCCGGTCGCTCTTTGAAATTCCGTTCGTGTCGGTGGGGTTCGCTCGTCGAGCCCCGCGTGGTTGGTCGGAGTCCCTGATGCCTCGTGAATATCCCCTCGAGCGCTACCGGAACATCGGCATCATGGCGCACATTGATGCGGGGAAGACCACCACGACCGAACGGATCCTCTATTACACCGGCGCCATCCACAAGATGGGCGAGGTGCACGAGGGGACGACGACCACCGACTGGATGCCGCAGGAGCGCGAGCGCGGCATCACCATTACCTCTGCCGCGATCACCGCCTTTTGGACCCGGCGCGAGCAGAAGTACCGCATCAACATCATCGACACCCCTGGCCACGTGGACTTCACCATCGAGGTGGAGCGGTCCCTGCGCGTGCTGGACGGCGCGGTGGCGCTCTTTGACGGGGTGAACGGCGTCGAACCCCAATCGGAGACGGTCTGGCGGCAGGCGGACAAGTACGAAGTCCCCCGCATCTGCTTCATCAACAAGATGGACCGGGTGGGCGCGGACTTCGAGATGTCCGTCCAGAGCATCCGCGAGAAGCTGATGGCCAACGCCTGTGTGCTCCAAATTCCGCTCGGCAGCGAAGAGCAGCACCGCGGCGTGATTGACCTCGTGCAAATGAAGGCCCTGGTCTTCCACGGCACGGAGTTGGGCAGCACCTACGACACGGTCGACATCCCCGCAGACGTCCGGCCCAAGGCGGACGAGTACCGCGCCAAGCTGCTCGAGCAGGTGGCGGAGATGGACGACGCGGTGATGGAGAAGTACCTGGAGGGGAAGGACATCACCCAGGACGAGGTGCGGGCGGCGCTGCGCCGCGGCTGCATCTCCATGAAGCTGTTTCCGGTCCTCTGCGGGTCGGCCTACAAGCACAAGGGTGTGCAGCCGCTGCTGGACGCGGTGGTGGATTACCTGCCGTCGCCCATCGACATCCCGCCCGTCTCAGGCAAGACGCCGAAGGGCGAAGACGAGCTGCGCGAGACCGACGACAAGGCGCCGTTCTCCGCGCTGGCCTTCAAGCTGATGACGGACCAGTTCGCGGACCGGCTGACGTTCATCCGGGTGTACTCCGGCAAGCTGGAGGCGGGCAGCTACGTCTTCAACGCGGTGAAGGGCAAGCGCGAGAGGGTGTCCCGGCTGGTCCAGATGCGCGCGGACAAGCGGGATGAGATCCAGGAGTGCTACGCGGGCGATATTTGCGCGGTGCTGGGGATGAAGCTCGCCACCACGGGCGACACGCTGTGCGCCGAGAACAAGCCCATCATCCTGGAGCGGATGGAGTTCCCGGACCCGGTGATTGAGCTGGCGCTGGAGCCCAAGAGCCAGGATGACCAGGAGAAGCTCGCCGCGAGTCTGGGCAAGCTGGCGATGGAAGACCCTTCCTTCCGCGTCCGGATCGACGCGGAGACGGGGCAGACGATCATCGCCGGCATGGGCGAGCTCCACCTGGACATCATCGTCGACCGGCTGCTGCGCGAGTTCAAAGTCGGCGCGAACGTGGGCAAGCCCCAGGTGGCCTACCGGGAGACCATCGCCGGGACCGCGGAGGCGGAGGGCAAGTACATCCGGCAGACGGGCGGTAAGGGCCAGTACGGGCACATCTGGCTGCGCGTGGCTCCCAATGAGTCCGGCAAGGGCTTCTCGTTCGAGAGCAAGATCGTAGGCGGCGCGGTGCCGAAGGAGTTCGTCGCCGCGGCGGAGAAGGGCGCCCAGGAGGCCATGCAGTCCGGCGTGCTCGCGGGCTATCCGATGGTGGACGTGAAGGTGGAGGCCTTCGACGGCAGCTTCCACGACGTGGACTCGTCGGAGATGGCGTACAAGATCGCCGGCTCGATGGCGTTCAAGGACGCGTGCAACCGCGCGAACCCGGTGGTGCTGGAGCCGATGATGAAGTGCGAGATCGTCACCCCGGAGGACTTCATGGGGGACGTCATCGGCGACCTGAACGCCCGCTGCGGGAAGATCCTCGGGATGAACCCGCGGCACGGGGTGCAGGTCATCGAAGCGGAGGTCCCGCTGGCGAAGATGTTCGGCTACGCCACGGACCTTCGCAGCCGCACGCAGGGTCGGGCCACTTACACCATGCAGTTCGCGCACTACGAAGCGGTGCCTAAAAAGTAGGCGAAGAAATCATGGCCAAGCCCCGCGGCCTGGAGGTAAACGGGGCGACCTTTTTCGAACGAAGAATTCAACGCAGGAACACGGGAGCGACATGAGCAAGGAAAAGTTCGAGAGAAACAAGCCCCACGTCAACATCGGGACCATCGGTCACGTCGACCACGGCAAGACCACCCTCACGGCGGCGATCACGAAGGTGCTCGCGAAGTCAGGCGGGGCCACGTTCCTTGCTTACGACCAGATTGACAAGGCTCCGGAGGAGCGCGAGCGCGGCATCACCATCTCCACCGCGCACGTGGAGTACCAGACCAAGAACCGGCACTACGCCCACGTGGACTGCCCGGGCCACGCCGACTACGTGAAGAACATGATCACGGGGGCGGCGCAGATGGACGGCGCCATCCTGGTGGTCTCCGCGGCGGACGGACCGATGCCGCAGACCCGTGAGCACATCCTGCTGGCCCGCCAGGTCGGCGTTCCGTACATCGTGGTCTTCCTGAACAAGGTGGACATGCTGGACGACCCCGAGCTCCGCGAGCTCGTGGAGATGGAGATCCGGGACCTGCTGAAGAAGTACGAGTTCCCCGGCGACAAGATTCCGATCATCCCCGGCAGCGCGCTGAAGGCGCTGGAAGGGGACACCTCGGACATCGGCGAGGGCGCCATCCTGAAGCTGATGGAGGCGGTCGACAGCTACATCCCAACCCCGCAGCGCGCGACGGACAAGCCCTTCCTGATGCCGGTGGAAGACGTGTTCTCCATCGCCGGCCGTGGAACGGTGGCGACGGGCCGAGTGGAGCGCGGCCGGATCAAGGTCGGCGAGGAAGTGGAGATCGTCGGTCTGCGCGCGACGACTAAGACCGTCATCACGGGCGTGGAGATGTTCCGCAAGCTGCTGGACGAGGGCATGGCGGGCGACAACATCGGCGCGCTGCTGCGCGGCCTCAAGCGTGAGGACGTGGAGCGCGGGCAGGTGCTCGCCAAGCCCGGCAGCATCACGCCGCACACCAAGTTCAAGGCGCAGATCTACGTCCTGACCAAGGAAGAGGGCGGACGCCACACCCCGTTCTTCAAGGGGTACCGGCCGCAGTTTTACTTCCGGACCACGGACGTGACTGGCTCTGTGACCCTGCCCGAGAACGTTGAGATGGTTATGCCGGGCGACAACATCACCATCGAGGTGGAGCTCATCACCCCGATCGCGATGGAGAAGGAGCTCCGGTTCGCCGTCCGCGAGGGTGGCCGTACGGTGGGCGCGGGCGTCGTGGCAGATGTTATCGCCTGAGCATCAGGCGAACGATTAGGTGATACAGGTCGACAGAACGGTCGCGGTGCCTCGCGGCTGGCTCTGTCGACCGTCGGCGTTTCAGGAGATTGACGTTATGCCCAAGGGTAATCGCAGCATCATCTCGCTCGAGTGCACGGTGTGCCACGAGCGCAACTACTCCACGACGAAGAACAAGCGGAAGCAGCAGGACAAGCTGGAGCTCAGCAAGTTCTGTCCGCGCTGCCGCAAGCATACGGACCATAAAGAAGGAAAGGTTTAGGCCAGTAGCTCCAACGGTAGAGCAGCGGTCTCCAAATCCGCGTGTTGGGGGTTCGAATCCCTCCTGGCCTGCCAGTTTTCAGTCGGCAGTGAAGTCGAGGACGCAACCATGGCAGACGAAGCCAGCGATCAAGCCAACCGTTCGGGGATGGATCCCCAGCGGTTGGTCATCATTTTTTATCTGCTGTTCGGGGTCGTGCTGGCGCTCTTCCTTGGCTACCACGGGTCCGGCGGAGCGAGCGGGGTGCTGCCGTCGCTCTGGGGAGCGATGGGATGGAAGGATGTGGAGCTGGGTGACGGGCTTGGTTGGTATGTCACCAGCTTGCTCGGCGTCTTTATCGCCGCGGGGGTCGTCGCAACGGCGTTCCTGCATCCGAAGCTGAAGCGGTTGTCTCTCGAGGTAGCGAGCGAGCTGATGCGCGTGACCTGGCCTTCCTGGTCGGAGACCCGCGTCTCCACCGTGGCGGTGGTCGTGGCGTCGCTCATTGCGTCGGTCGTCCTCTTCGGGATCGACACGCTCGCGTACAAGCTGATGGTGGCGTGGCTGCCGGCCCTGTGGGAGGCCTTCAATGCCTGACAAGCGGTGGTATGCGGTTCACACCTATTCCGGGTTTGAGAACAAAGCGAAGAAGAGCCTGGAGGAGAAGATCCGCATGGAGGGGCTCGCCGAGCAGTTTGGCGAGATCCTCATCCCCATGGAGCACGTGGTGGAGATGGTGAAGGGGGAGCGGAAGACCTCGAAGAAGAAGATGATGCCCGGCTACATGTTCGTTCAGATGGAGATGAACGACCGGACCTGGCACCTGGTGAAGAACACGCCGAAGGTGACGGGCTTTGTAGGTGGCGCGCCGAACCAGCAGCCCCCGCCCATGCCGGACGTGCAGGTGCAGCGGCTGACCTCGCAGATCTCCGAGGGCACGCTCAAGCCGAAGCCGAAGGTTCAGTTCGAAGATGGCGACACGGTGCGCGTGATTGACGGGCCCTTCGCCAACTTCAACGGCACGGTGGAAGAGGTGAACCCGGACAAGGGTCGTCTCAAGGTGCTGGTGTCGATCTTCGGTCGCGCGACGCCGGTGGATCTCGACTTCATGCAGGTGGAGAAGACGGGCGGCTGACGCCCGGTTGAGCTTTGGAAGGTTTCCCGACGGGTTCTCCGCCGGGAAAGACCGTGGGAGAGCCGCCGTCTACGGCTCGATTGGACCACGGAGTTGAAAGGCAGATGAAGCCGACATGAAGAAGGTCACAGGACAGGTCAAGCTGCAGATCCCTGCGGGCAAGGCCAACCCGGCGCCGCCGATTGGTCCCGCGCTGGGTCAGCAGGGCGTCAACATCATGGAGTTCTGCAAGCAGTTCAACGCGCAGACCCAGGCACAGGCGAAGGAAGGGCTGATCATCCCGGTGATTATCACCGTGTATCAGGACCGCTCTTTCACCTTCATCCTCAAAACGCCTCCGGCCGCGGTGTTGATCAAGAAGGCGGCAGGGCTGCACACGGAGAAGAAGAAGGGGTCGGGCGCTCACAAGCCCGGCAAGGAGAAGGTCGGGCAAATCACGAAGAAGCAGCTCGAAGATATTGCCAAGACCAAGCTCAACGACACGACCGCCGGCTCTATCGAGGCGTGCATGCGGACCATCGCAGGCACCGCCCGCTCGATGGGCATCGACATCGTCTAACCCTTTGCCTTCAAGGACCGAACAGCCATGCCCCAGAGTGGAAAGAAGTTTCGCGCAGCCGCTGCGCTGATTGACCGCAACAAGCGCTATACCGTTGAGGAGACGTTCAAGCTCCTGAAGCAGACGGTGGAGGCGCGCAAGACGAAGTACGACCAGACCATCGACGTGGCCTTCAACCTGGGCGTGGACCCCAAGCACGCGGACCAGATGGTCCGTGGCGCGGTCGTCCTCCCGAACGGCACCGGCAAGAGCATGCGGGTGGCCGTGTTTGCCAAGGGTGAGAAGCAGACCGAGGCGGCGAACGCTGGCGCGGACGTGGTGGGCGCGGAGGACCTCCAGAAGAAGATTGAGGAGGGCTTCATGGACTTCGACACCGTCATCGCCACGCCCGACATGATGGGAATTGTCGGTCGGCTCGGTAAGGTGCTCGGTCCTCGCGGCCTGATGCCGAACCCGAAGGTGGGGACGGTGACCATGGACGTGACCAAGGCCATCAAGGACGCCAAGGGCGGCAAGGTGGAGTTCCGCGTTGAGAAGGCGGGCATCCTCCACGCCCCGGTGGGCAAGTCGTCCTTCCCAGCGGAGAAGCTCCAGGAGAACTTCACCGTGCTGGTGGACCTGGTGATGAAGCTCAAGCCGGCGGTTGCGAAGGGCGTCTACCTCAAGTCGATCGCCGTCTCGTCCACCATGGGACCGGGCATCAAGGTCGACACGACGGAAATCAACGCCCGTCACCGTTAGCCTGTCAGCGCCGAGCACGCAGTGCGTGCATTGGCGCCCGAACAGAAAGTACTGGACAAGCGCTGGCCGCCTCGTTATAGGCGGCCGGCTTTGCAAACAGAGCGCCAAGTCGATAAGACCGCGCGCTCTGATCCCTGGTCCAAGACAGCAGGGATCCGCACTCGAGGAGTCGCTACCCCTTGGCAACTGGCAGGCGTTGGAAGACGTCGGCCGGGTGGGGTGGTGAGGAATCGAAGGTGGGTTCAAACGACCGGAAGGTCAACCCTGCCGAGACTGGAAAAGCGGTTGGCGCTCATCGTGAGTTCCTCTCGCTCTGCCACTGTGGCCCAGGCACTCAGCCCGGCGAGATCGTCGGGCGTATGTGAGGAGGTGAAACAGTGCTTAAGAGCGAGAAAGAAGATGTCATCAAGGACCTGAACTCAAAGTTCAGCCGGGCCAAGACCGCGATCGCCGTCGAGTTCAACAAAGTCGACGTCGAGACGGTGACCAAGCTCCGCAAGAAGTTCCGCGAGGGCGGCATCGAGTACAAGGTGCTGAAGAACACGCTGGCCAAGCGGGCAGCGAAGGGCACCTCCCTCGAAGCGCTCAGCGACGAGTTCCACGGTCCCGTGGCGTTGTGCCTCGGGTATGCAGACGTGGTGGCTCCCGCGAAGATCCTCACGGACTTCATCAAGGACCTGGAGACGATCAAGGTTCGAGGTGCGGTCCTCGACGGAAAGAAGATCGACGCGAAGGGTGTGAAGGCGCTGGCGAAGTTGCCAGGGCTGCCTGAGCTCCGCGCCACGCTGCTCGGCATGATCAACCAGCCGGCAGGCAACCTGGTCCGCACCCTCGCAGCCCCTGGAGCGCAGCTGGCGCGCATCCTCAAGGCCCGCGAAGAGTCCCTCGGCAAGGCGTCCTGAACCCACGAACCAGAAGTAGCGACAACCAACCCTTTTGCAGACAAGGAATTGAACCATGGCAGACCTGAATCAGATCATTGAGAGCCTCTCCTCCCTGACCATCCTGGAGGCGGCCGACCTCGTGAAGAAGCTTGAGGAGAAGTGGGGCGTCTCCGCGGCGGCGGTTGCCGTTGCGGCGGGCCCTGCGGCCGGCGGCGGCGCGGCGGCGGCGAAGGAGGAGCAGACCGAGTTCACCGTTGTTCTCGCCAACGCTGGCGCGAACAAGATCAACGTGATCAAGGAGATCCGTGCGATCACCGGCCTGGGCCTGAAGGAGGCCAAGGACCTGGTCGAGGGCGCTCCCAAGACCGTCAAGGAGGGCGTGAACAAGGACGACGCCAAGAAGTTCAAGGACCAGCTCACCGCCGCAGGCGCGACGGTCGAGGTGAAGTAGGCGTTGCGCTTCCCTGATCTCTAGCTGAACGAACAGAAGCACCGCCGGCGACTCTTGCGAGGGTCGCCGGCTTTGCCCTTTCTGCCGGTTTAGGAAATTCCCAGCCGCGGTTCTGGCGTTACACCCCTTTGCTTCAAAGCGCCGTAGTCCTGGAGACCGAATGCCCGCGACGATTCAGAACAACTTCCGAGTCCGGAAGAGCTTCGCGAAGATTCAGAAGATCATCGACATCCCGAACCTCATCAACATCCAGAAGCAGTCCTACGAGAAGTTCCTCCAGGCGGACGTCCCGCCGGAGAAGCGCGAGGATCTCGGCCTCCAGGGCGTCTTCAAGTCCGTCTTCCCCATCCGCGACTTCAACGAGACCAGCTCGCTCGAGTTCGTCAGCTACGATCTCGCGAAGCCCAAGTACGACGTGGATGAGTGCCACCAGCGCGGGATGACCTACGCCGCGCCGATCAACGTCGTCGTCCGCCTGGTCGTCTGGGACAAGGACGAGGAGACGGGCGCTCAGTCCATCCGCGACGTGAAGGAGCAGGTGGTCTACTTCGGTGAAATCCCGCTGATGACCCAGAACGGGACGTTCATCATCAACGGCACCGAGCGCGTGGTGGTCAGCCAGCTGCACCGCTCCCCCGGCGCGTTCTTCGACCACGACAAGGGCAAGAGCCACTCGTCGGGCAAGCTGCTCTACAACGCCCGCATCATTCCGTACCGCGGCTCCTGGATCGACTTCGAGTTCGACCACAAGGACCTGCTCTACGTCCGAATCGACCGGCGCCGGAAGCTCCCCGCCACTGTCCTCATTCGCGCGCTCGGCGCGGTGGCTGACACGGCGAAGAAGAACCCCATCGAGTTCAAGGGCTCCACTGAGGAGATCCTGAACTACTACTACGCCACGGAGACCATCTTCCTCTCCAACAGCACCGAGTTCGAGAAGTCGGTGGAGCTGGAGCTGCTGCCCGGTCAGCGCGCCACGCGCGACATCAAGACCAAGTCCGGCGAGCTCATCGTCAAGAAGAACCGGAAGTTCACCCGCGCGGCGATCAAGAAGCTGGAAGCCGCGAAGATGAAGACGCTGCCGGTGGACGCGGACGAGCTCTTCACCAAGGTCTCCGCCTACGACGTCGTCGACGAGAACACAGGTGAGGTCATCCTCGAGTGCAACGAGGAGGTCTCGCAGGAGAAGGTCGACGAGCTGATCAAGCGCGGCATCAAGGAGTTCAAGGTTCTGTTCATCGACAACCTCAACGTCGGCCCGTACCTCCGGGAGACATTGATGATGGACAAGATTGAGAACCAGGAACACGCGATCATGGAGATCTACCGGCGCCTGCGCCCGGGAGATCCGCCGACGCCTGAGACCGCGACGAACCTGTTCAACAACCTGTTCTTCAACCCGGAGCGCTACGACCTGTCGAAGGTCGGCCGCCTCAAGCTGAACTTCAAGTTCGGGCTGGAGGAGCCGCTCGACGGGCAGATCCTGACCAAGCGGGACATCCTCGAGGTCATCCGCTACCTGATCGATCTCAAGAACGGCAAGGGGATGATCGACGACATCGATCACCTCGGCAACCGCCGCGTCCGCGCGGTGGGCGAGCTGCTGGAGAACCAGTACCGCATCGGCCTCGTCCGGATGGAGCGTGCGATCAAAGAGCGCATGAGCCTTCAGGAGATTGAGACCCTGATGCCGCACGACCTGATCAACGCCAAGCCGGTGACGGCGGTGATCAAGGAGTTCTTCGGCAGCAGCCAGCTGTCGCAGTTCATGGATCAGACGAACCCGCTCTCCGAAGTCACCCACAAGCGGCGGCTGTCGGCCCTCGGGCCCGGCGGTCTGACCCGCGAGCGCGCCGGCTTCGAAGTGCGCGACGTTCACCCCACGCACTACGGCCGCATCTGCCCCATCGAGACGCCGGAAGGTCCGAACATCGGCCTCATCGCGTCGCTCTCGACGTACGCACGGGTCAACGAGTTCGGCTTCGTGGAGACGCCGTACCGGAAGGCTGAGGCGGGGACGGTGCTCCCCGACGTGGCCTTCTACTCGGCGCTCGAAGAGGAGAAGCACACCATCGCCCAGGCGAACGCGGAGTTCGACAAGAAGGGCAAGTTCACGGCGGAGCTGGTCTCCTCCCGGCGAGGCGGCGAGTTCGTCCAGGCGCGCGCGGAGGACGTGGACCTGATGGACGTGTCCCCGAACCAGCTGGTGTCGGTGGCCGCGTCGCTCATCCCGTTCCTGGAGAACGACGACGCGAACCGCGCGCTCATGGGTTCGAACATGCAGCGGCAGGCGGTCCCGCTGCTGCGCACGGCGGCGCCCCTGGTGGGCACCGGCCTGGAGCCCATCGTCGCCCGCGACTCCGGCGTGACGTGCGTGGCCAAGCGTGACGGCATTGTCGAAGCAGTGGACGCGTCCCGCATCGTCGTGAAGGCGGAGGTCCCTGCGGCCTTCTCCGACGTGGCGAGCGAGGTCGACATCTACAACCTGCTCAAGTACCAGCGCAGCAACCAGAACACGTGCCTCAACCAGAAGCCCATCATCCGCAAGGGCGACAAGGTGAGGAAGGGCGACGTCATTGCCGACGGGCCCGCGACGGAGACCGGTGAGCTGGCGCTCGGCGCGAACGTGGTGGTCGCGTTCATGCCGTGGCAGGGCTACAACTTCGAAGACTCCATCCTGCTCTCCGAAAACCTGGTGAAGAACGACATCTTCACCTCGATTCACATCGAAGAGTTCGAGTGCATTGCCCGCGACACGAAGCTGGGCAAGGAAGAGATCACCCGCGACATCCCGAACGTCGGCGAAGAGGCCCTCAAGGACCTCGACGAGTCCGGCATCATCCGGATTGGCGCTGAGGTGAAGCCGGGCGACGTGATGGTCGGCAAGATCACCCCGAAGGGCGAGACCCAGCTCTCCCCTGAGGAGAAGCTGCTTCGCGCGATCTTCGGCGAGAAGGCCGGCGACGTCCGGGACAGCTCGCTGCGCGTGCCGCCGGGCGTGTCCGGCACGGTCATCTCCGCGAAGGTCTTCTCCCGGAAGGGCGTGGAGAAGGACGAGCGGGCCAAGCAGATTGAGAGCGCGGAAGAGGCGAAGCTCCTCAAGGACCAGAACGACGAGATCAAGGTCATCCAGGACTCGGCGTTCGCGCGCCTGCGCAAGATGCTGGCGGCCAAGGAGGCCCAGGGCAAGCTCGTCGACGACAAGGGCAAGGTCCTGCTGAAGAAGGGCGACGTCATCAACGACGCGCTGCTGGCGGAGGTCCCGTACAAGTACTGGTCGGAGATCACCGTCGGCGACAGCACGGACGCCAAGCTGCGCGACATCCTCAAGAACCTCGAGGAGAACAAGGAGGCCGTGAAGCTGGCCTTCGGCGAGAAGATCGCCCGCATCAAGAAGGGCGATGAGCTCCCCCCGGGCGTCATCAAGATGGTGAAGGTGTACGTCGCCATCAAGCGCAAGCTGGCGGTGGGCGACAAGATGGCCGGTCGCCACGGCAACAAGGGCGTCGTCTCCCGCATCCTCCCCGAGGAGGACATGCCGTACCTCGAGGACGGGCGCGGCGTGGACATCGTGCTCAACCCGCTGGGCGTGCCCTCGCGCATGAACATCGGGCAGATCCTTGAGACGCACCTCGGTTGGGCGGCCCGTGGAGTAGGCGAGCGCCTGCAGAAGTACATCGAGGAGAAGTGGAGCGGCGAGCAGCTGCGCAAGCAGCTCAAGCAGATCTACGACGACAAGGCTTTCGGCGAGTTCCTCGACACGCTGGCGGACAAGGAAGTGGTCGTCCTCTGCCAGCGGCTGCGCCCGGGCATCCACGTCGCCACGCCGGTCTTCGACGGCGCGCGCGAGGGGGAGATCCACAGCCTGCTCGACGAGGCCGCGCTGCCCCGCAGCGGCCAGATGGTGTTGTTCGACGGCCGCACCGGCGAGGTCTTCGACAACAACGTCACGGTCGGCGTGATGTACATGCTGAAGCTCCACCACCTGGTGGATGAGAAGATCCACGCCCGGTCCATTGGCCCCTACTCGCTGGTGACCCAGCAGCCGCTGGGCGGCAAGGCCCAGTTCGGCGGCCAGCGGTTGGGAGAGATGGAAGTGTGGGCGATGGAGGCCTACGGCGCTGCGTACACGCTCCAGGAGTTCCTCACCGTCAAGAGCGACGACGTGGTGGGACGCACCCGGATGTACGAGGCCATCGTGAAGGGCGACAACGTGCTCGAGTCGGGCCTGCCCGAGTCGTTCAACGTGCTCCTCAAGGAGCTCCAGTCGCTGGGCCTGGACGTCGAGCTCCTCGAGGTGGCGCCGCCGGAGCGGCAGCGCTCGTTCGGTGAGGGGCTGGCCGAGGGCGGTGGGGGAGCCAACGGCCGAGAGGCCAAGACGGGGACCGAGGCTTAAGGCACGGCCAACTCCATCCGCTCTCTGACGAGGCCACCGGGCAGGCGGCGACCTGCTCCTACCCCGGTGGCCTCACTGAAATCTCCAACCATTCGACTTAAGAAACATCGCTTCTAAGTCCTGACGAAACGGAGCTCACGTGAAGGACATCTTTAATTTCTTCGAGAAGCCCAAGGACCCGCTCTCGTTCGCCGCCATCCGCGTTGCGTTGGCGTCGCCGGACAAGATCCGGCAGTGGTCTCATGGCGAGGTGAAGAAGCCTGAGACGATCAACTACCGGACCTTCAAGCCGGAGCGCGACGGGTTGTTCTGCGCGCGGATCTTCGGCCCGGTGAAGGACTACGAGTGCAACTGCGGCAAGTACAAGCGCATGAAGCACCGCGGGGTGGTCTGCGAGAAGTGCGGCGTTGAGGTCATCCAGTCGAAGGTCCGCCGCGAGCGGCTGGGGCACATCACCCTCGCCACACCGGTGGCCCACATCTGGTTCCTCAAGTCGCTGCCGTCGCGCATCGGCAACCTGCTGGACATCACGCTGAAAGACCTGGAGAAGGTCCTCTACTGCGAGAGCTACATCGTGCTCGATCCCAAGAGCACGCCGCTGACCAAGCACGAGCTCATCTCCGAGGAGAAGCTGAACCGGTCCCTCCAGGAGTTCGGCGAGGACAGCTTCACCGCGGCGATGGGCGGCGAGGCAGTCCGCGAGATCTTGAAGAACCTCGAGGTCCACAAGATGTCCGAGGAGCTCCGCCGCGACATGCGGGAGACCACCTCGGAGGCCAAGCGGAAGAAGTTCGCCAAGCGCCTGAAGGTGGTGGAGGCGTTCCGGATCTCCGGCAACAAGCCGGAGTGGATGATGCTGGACGTCATCCCGGTCATCCCGCCGGATCTCCGTCCGCTGGTCCCCCTGGACGGCGGCCGCTTCGCGACCTCTGACCTGAACGACCTGTATCGCCGCGTGATCAACCGGAACAACCGGCTGAAGCGGCTGCAGGAGCTCAACGCGCCGGACATCATCATCCGCAACGAGAAGCGGATGCTGCAGGAGGCCGTGGACGCGCTGTTCGACAACGGCCGCCGCGGCAAGACCATCACCGGCCCGAACAAGCGGCCGCTGAAGTCCCTGTCCGACATGCTCAAGGGCAAGCAGGGCCGGTTCCGCCAGAACCTGCTCGGCAAGCGCGTGGACTACTCGGGCCGGTCCGTCATCGTCGTCGGCCCGGAGCTGAAGCTCCACCAGTGCGGCCTGCCGAAGATCATGGCCTTGGAGCTCTTCAAGCCGTTCATCTACAACAAGCTCGAAGAGAAGGGCTACGTCACCACCATCAAGTCGGCGAAGAAGATGGTGGAGAAGGAGCGCCCCGAGGTCTGGGACATCCTCGAGGACGTCATCCGCGAGCACCCGGTGATGCTGAACCGCGCGCCGACCCTGCACCGATTGGGCATGCAGGCCTTCGAGCCGGTCCTCATCGAAGGCAAGGCCATCCAGCTTCACCCGCTGGTCTGCGCCGCGTTCAACGCGGACTTCGACGGCGACCAGATGGCCGTGCACGTGCCGCTCTCCATCGAAGCTCAGATGGAAGCGCGCGTGCTGATGATGTCGACCAACAACATCCTCTCGCCCGCCAACGGCAAGCCGATCATCGTCCCCACGCAGGACATGGTCCTCGGCATCTACTACATGACCCGGCCCCGCGAGTTCGCGCGTGGCGAGGGGCACGTGTTCTCGTCGCCGGATGAGGTCCGCGCGGCGTACGACCACGGCGAGGTGGAGCTGCAGGCGAAGATCACCTGCCGCATCGATGGCGCCCGCAAGGACACCACCGTCGGCCGCGTGCTGCTGTGGGAGATCGTCCCGCGGCGCGTGGGTTTCGACGCCATCAACAAGGTGCTCGACAAGAAGCAGCTCGGGAACCTGATCGACGTCTGCTACCGGCTCACCGGCGAGAAGGAGACCGTCCTCCTGGCCGACCGCATCCGGACCTTCGGCTACACCAACGCGACGAAGGCGGGCATCTCCATCGCGCTGAAGGACATGATCATCCCGCCGAAGAAGCAGGAGTTCCTGGACTACGCGCGGAAGGAAGTGGCGGAGATCGAGACCCAGTATCAGGAGGGCCTCATCACCGACGGCGAGCGCTACAACAAGGTCATCGACATCTGGGCGCAGGTCACTGAGAAGGTGGCCGGAGAGATGATGCAGCAGATCTCCCAGGAGGAGATCTCGGGCGACAACAAGGAGGGCAAGCGCGAGACGCGCAAGCAGCCTTCGTTCAACCCCATCTACATCATGGCCGACTCGGGAGCGCGCGGCTCTGCTCAGCAGATCCGTCAGCTGGCCGGGATGCGCGGCCTGATGGCCAAGCCGTCGGGCGAAATCATCGAGACGCCGATCACCGCGAACTTCCGCGAAGGCCTCTCGGTGCTCCAGTACTTCATCTCCACGCACGGCGCGCGTAAGGGTCTGGCGGACACGGCGCTCAAGACGGCCAACTCCGGCTACCTCACCCGCCGCCTGGTGGATGTGGCGCAGGACGCCATCATCACCGAGTACGACTGCGGCACGATGGACGGTCTGTACATCGGCGCCCTGGTCGAAGGCGGCGAGATCATCGAGCCGCTGGGCGAGCGCATCCTGGGCCGCGTGGCCCTCGATGACATCCACGACCCGGTGAACGGGGACGTGCTGGTCCGGGCGAACGAGGAGATCGACGAAGGCAAGGTCGCCAAGATCGAAAACTCCGGCCTGGATCGCGTGCGCATCCGGTCTGTGCTCACCTGCTCGGCTCGGCGCGGCATCTGCGTTGAGTGCTACGGCCGCGACCTCGCTCGTGGCCGGAAGGTGTCCATCGGCGAAGCCTGCGGCGTCATGGCGGCGCAGTCCATCGGCGAGCCGGGCACCCAGCTGACGATGCGGACCTTCCACGTCGGCGGCGCGGCCATGCGGCGCGCGGAGCAGAGCAGCCTGGAGAACCGGTACGGCGGCACGGTGAAGTTCTCCAACCTGGCCACGGTGAAGAAGGCCGACGGCGCGCTGGTGGTGATGAACCGCAACGGCGAGCTGGTGGTGGTGGACGACTCGGGCCGCGAGCGCGAGCGCTACCAGGTCATCTACGGCGCCCGCCTTTCGGTGAAGGAAGGCCAGCGGGTGGAGCCGGGCACGCTGATCGCCGAGTGGGACGCGTTCGCCATGCCGCTCATTACCGAGGTCGGCGGCGTCGTGCGCTTCGAGGACATCATCGAAGGCGTGACGATGAACGAGACCGTGGACGAGGTGACCGGTCTGTCTCGTAAGACCATCACGGAGTCCAAGGACCCTGAGGCTCGCCCGCGCATCACCCTGCGCGACGCGAAGGGCGAGGTGAAGACGCTCTCCAATGCAGAGCAGCCTGCGTCCTACTTCCTGCCCCAGGGCGCGACCATCACCGTCAACGACGGCGATGAGATCAACCCCGGCGAGATCATCGCCAAGGTGCCGCGAGAGACCGCGAAGACGAAGGACATCACGGGCGGTCTGCCCCGCGTGGCCGAGCTCTTCGAGGCGCGCAAGCCGAAGGATCACGCGGTCATCGCGGAGATCGACGGCGTGGTGTCGTTCGGCAAGGACACCAAGGGTAAGCGCAAGCTCATCATCACCCCCGAGGTGAACGGCGAGCTGCGTCCGGATCTGGCGAAGGAGTACCTGATCTCCAAGGGCAAGCACATCAGCGTGCACGCGGGCGACCGGGTGCGCGCCGGCGAGCCGATGATGGACGGCGCGGCCAACCCGCACGACATCCTCAAGGTCCTGGGCGAGAAGGAGCTGGCCCGGTACCTGGTGGACGAAGTGCAGGAGGTCTACCGACTCCAGGGCGTGAAGATCAACGACAAGCACATTGAGACCATCGTCCGGCAGATGCTGCGCCGGGTCCGGGTCTCCGATGTCGGCGACACCAACTTCCTGGTCGACGAGCAGGTGGAGAAGTGGGTGTTCGAGGAGGAGAACGAGAAGGCGATGGCCAAGGGCCTGCGGCCCGCGGTCGGTGAGCCTTTGCTCCTTGGCATCACCAAGGCGTCTCTCTCCACGGAGTCCTTCATCTCGGCGTCCTCTTTCCAGGAGACGACCAAGGTGCTCACCGAGGCCGCGATCAACGGCAAGGTGGACTACCTCCGCGGCCTCAAGGAGAACGTCATCATGGGCCGGCTGATCCCGGCCGGTACGGGCCTGCCGCAGTACAAGCACCTCGACATCGAGGTGGAGAGCCCGGCCGACGAGATCCAGGACATGGAGGCTGCGCTGGCGGCCACCCACGGCGACGCGGCCGCGCTGCAGTCCGCGGTGGCGCCGCAGCGCCAGGGCCCCGAGACCGGCGTCGCCTAAGCTGGTCGCACAGCAGGCTTGAAGCAGAAGCGGGCCGCCCAGACACAGGGCGGCCCGCTTTGCTTTGCGGGCCCGGGGCGCTCACTCACGTGTGCGCGCTCGAAAGCGCTTGAGCCTCGCCCTAGCGTACGACCCGGAGCGGGGGCGCGGGCTGGAGCTCTCGCTCCCGGGCTTGTCGCTCGAACCAGTTGTCCCGATACACGTGCCCTCCGCGCAGCAGCTGCCACAGCGAGCAGGCCGCGTAGGCCACGGGCATGAGGGGCCCGAGCTGCATGGTCTGGTGCACGTGGGCCAGCTCGTGTTGGTAGAGGCGGTGGGAGCGGGGGCCGGCCGGCGTCGCGTAGACGATGACTGCGCCCGTCGTGTACGCGGAGATCCGGAAGCGCTTCATCACGCGGCCGAGGACGCCCTCGGGCTTTGCCACGAATTGCAGCACGCCGTCTGAGGTGAGGGAGGAGAAGCGCGCGCCGAGGACTGCGTGCGCCACCCCGAAGGCGGAGACGGGCAGCATCCAGACATGGCCCACCACGTGGATCGCGCGCACGCGGGCACTCTAACAACGTCCAGCCGCGCGGGGCTCAGAACGGCGTGAGGCCTTGGGTGAGGCGGGAGAGCAGCGCACGATCCCGCGCTCAGCCATAGTGCGCGCCCACCGTCTCTGCGAGGGTGCGGTGGGCGGGGCTGGTGCCGAGGACGTCGCTGTCCTGGCAGGACACCGCGTGCTTGTGGGCCAGGGCGAGCACCAGGCCGGGCAGGGGAGGGCGACACCAGCAGCGCGGTGGGCCCGCCGGATGAGGGCAGAGCAGAACGTCGAGGACGCTTGGGCAGGACGCCTTGAGCTGCTCCGCCACCGCGTTCAGCGCCTCGACGGTGGCGCCCGGTCTCCAGCCGAAGACCAGCAACCGCTCTCCCGTGGCGATGGACAGGGCGTCCGGCCGCAGCTGGCCGTCCGGGCGCATCAGCGCGTCGAGAGAGACGAAGTGCGCGGGGCCCCGGTCGGGAGGGCGCCGGCGGGCGAATGGGATGAGATCGATGGAGGCGAAGCCCTCATCTTCCGAGGGGTGCTCCAGCTGCCGGACGCTGGCGAAGTGCGGCCCGGGGGCGACGCCGAAGGCGTCCCGCGCGCGGCGGAGCTCCTCCGGCGTCAGCAAGCGGCCGAAGCGCTGGAGCATCCGCAGCACGATGTTGACCTGCGCCTCCCGGGCGGGCGTGTCGAAGAACTGGCAGCGCACGGCGGCGCCGTGGCGGTCCGCGAGCTCCAGCACGTCCCGGCGCGCGGCCCGGGTGAGGTAGGTGTTGTCGAGCAGCAGCTGCTTCGCGCCGGCCTTCAGGCGTTCAGCCACCGCGAGGTTGAGCTGCCGCAGCGTCCCGCCGCGCTCGTCGCGGTTGAAGCGTTCGTAGCCGCGGTCCGCCCAGGCCTTCGCCGCCTCCGACTTTCCCGCGCCCTGAATCCCCATCAGGAGGACACACTCCGCGGCGCCCGGGCGGACGGCGGAGCGGGCGCGGGCCAGCGGCGGGAAGAGCGCGGCGAGTCGCATGCGCGTGTCTCCCTCGGCGGTCTGCGCTGCCACGCTCGCGCACTCGCGCGCGGTCTGCGGTCTGCGCACGCCGACCACCGGGACCACGCAGTCGTGCACGGCCCTCAGCGCGAGGAGCGCCGTCTGCGCTGGCGTGCGACACAGCTCGCTCGCTGCTGCGACGAGGCGCGGCGCCTTCAGCAGGCGGGGCGCTCGAGCGGGGCCGCCCAGGGGTGAGTGCGCGAGGACGAGGATGCGCTCCTGTGCGCAGCGCTCCACCACACCTCCCCGCAGGGGCGCGTCGTCACCCAGGCCGAGCGCCACCTGGACGGCGGAGACCTCCACCAGCGCCCGTGCCTCGTCCAGCTGTGCGCGGTTGACGTTGGAGACGCCCACCCGACGGACGAGGCCGGCGTCGAGGAGGGCCTTGAGTGCCCGGACGCTGGTGGCCCAGGGTGTGCGCGGGTCCGGCGCGTGGAGCAGGTAGAGGTCTATCGGCAAACCGCCGAGAGCTTCGAGGCTGGCTTCGCAGTCCTCGCTGAGGGGGCGGGCGCGGCCGTCGGGGATCCACGCTGCACCGTCGCGGCGCATCCCGCCCTTGGTGATGAGGCGGACATCGGCGCGGCCGCGGACGACGCTGGCGACCAGCGCTTCGTTCGCGCCATACGCACGCGCCGTGTCGAAGACCCGCACTCCTCCCTCGAGCGCGGCCTCCAGCGTGGCCCGCGCGTTCGCTTCGTCGGCCTCCGGGTCCGTCGACAGGCGCATGCAGCCCACCACCAACGGCGGCGCTTCCGGCCACGGCCAGGGGACGAGGGAGGAGGGTTCCATCGGCCTGTATCAAGCCCTTTAGGCTTCCTCATTGACAGGTTGGCGCGCCGCGTTAACACTCTCCCTCATTCGAAGGGAGTCGACACATGGCGGCAAAGAACGGGAAGTTTCACCTCCAAGGCTTCGTGAAGGAGCAGCTCGAAGAGGCGCAGAAGAAGTTCCAGGCGCTGGAGACCGAAGCGGAGCGCGCGCTCAAAGACCTGGTCTCCAAGGGCAAAGCCCAGCGGAAGGAGCTGGAGGCTCTGCTGGAGAGGGTGAACGCCGGAGAGCTGTTCGACCCCAGGTCGGTGAAGAAGTGGGCGAAGAAGGCTGAGCAGGCGAGCGCGGACGTTCTGGGTCGCCTCGATGCGCTGCAGAGCCGGGTGGTGGAGGCCGCGGGCGTCGCCAGCCAGAGCCAGGTTCGGGACATCCACCGGGAGCTCGGAAAGCTCACCAAGAAGCTGGACGCGCTGACCGGAAAGAAGGCCGCGCCCAAGGTCGAACCTCGCGTTTAAGTCATTGACAGAACAGTGTGTTCTGCCCCGGATGGCTGAGGTTCCTTGTCGCCATCGGGCTGTGCTTAGTTCATGGAGCCCGGATGACCACGATGGAAAAGAACGAAGCTACGAAAGAGAAGCGGGCCATCCCGGAAGTCTTCGAGAAGGTCTGGAGTCAGGCCCTTCTGGCAGTCTCCACCGCAGAGGATGAGGCGACCAAGGTCGTCAACCGGCTGGGGGAGTTCGCGGGTTGGAGCCAGGAGGAGGTCAAGCGCCAGGTTCGGGAGCTGTCAGACCGGCTGACCTCTCAGCGGAAGGATCTGGAGCGGAACGTTGAGGATGGGGTAAAGCGGGCGGTGGCGAGGCTGCGGCTCCCCAGGAGAGAAGAATTACAGGCGTTTGAAGACCGGCTCAACCGACTGAGCCAGCGCGTCGAGGCGTTGGACACGAAGCGGTGAGCCACAAAGGGGCGAATGCGCGGGTTCTACCGGGCGCTTCACACGCTGAGCAGCGGGTGCGGAAAGCTGCCGCTCCTCGGCGCGTTGCTGTTGATCGCCGGTGCGCGCCTGGCGCCCGTGTTCCCTTCCACCAGTGTCGCTGAGCTCCCGACCTCTGCCCCGGTGGGGGGTGACCTGGAGCTGATTGAAGGCGTAGTGGCGAAGCGGTCCCCGGACTTCGGGTTGACGCTTCGCCGGCAGGTGGCCCAGGCCATTGCGCAGGAGGCTCGGCGGGCGGGGTACGACCCGCTGCTCATCCTCGCCATCATCGACGTCGAGTCGGACTTCGAGCAGAGCGCGGTGAGTGAGAAGGGCGCGCGCGGGCTGATGCAGATCCAGCCCACCACGCTGCACTTCCTGGCGCAGCGCGAGGGCCTGCGGCTCTCCCGGGAAGAGGTCTCCGCGGATCCCGCCCTGTGCGTCCGCCTGGGCATTCGGTACCTCCGCCAGCTCCACGACCGGTTCCGCGATCTCGACCTGGCGCTGATGGCCTACAACGCGGGCCCGACCAAGCTCCGGCGCTTCATGAAGGAGCGAGACCTGGAGCCCTTCCGGCGCTACCCACAATTGGTCCGACGCGACTACCGGCGGTTCCGGGAGGGCGAGGGACTGGGTGGGGATTGGGCGCTGGCGCAGCTGCCCACGCCGTGAAATTCCGGGGCCGCCCCGCCGTTCACACGGCCCGAAGGTGGTCTATGCGAACCAACCGACTTGCGGCACCCCTCCTCGTCACGCTCACGCTGGCCACCGCGGCCAACGCCGGGTCCGTCTACCTGAACGGGACGAACATCGACGGCGTCACCAGCCAGAAGTTCGAACGGGCGACGGTCCGTATCGACGAGAAGGGGAACGTCTTCATCGACGCCCAGGGCTATGCCGTCCGGGCGGTGGAGGGCGGACCTACATCGAAGCCGGCGGCCACCCCGCATGCGCAGGAGGCGAGCGACGCGCCGGGGCGGGTGTCCCGCCGATACTGGCTGGTCACGGAGCAGACGGTCCCGGGCATGACCGAGTTCGATATTGACCTGTATGTGAACTCCAAGTGGGTCCGGAAGATCCGCAATTCGGATGAGCAGATCATCCAGGAGATCACCAAGCACCTCGTGCCCGGCCGCAATACGGTGCTGCTGACCGCGCAGAAGGTGGCTGTGGGTCCCCGCAAGAGCCTCTCGCCAGAGCACGTGTTCCGGGTGATCATCGGCGAAGGGAACGTGGGCGGGGACAACGTGATGATCGACAACCCCATCGTGCGGTTCGAGCGGAAGGCGTCCGAAGCGAACAACGTGTCTCAGGAGTTCACGGTCGTGGCGCGCTAGCCGACCAAAGGAGCGCTGTGTTCGAGATCGACGACAGGATCCGCGGGCTGCCGGCAAGCCGGGAGCAGGTGGTGGCGCTGTACCAGAGCATCAACACGCCGCACCTGGCCATTCCGGGCAAGCAGGCGGGGCCGGCGCAGGCGTTCATCGTCGGGCTGCGCAGCTCCGGCGGCTTCGCCGTGTTCGTCTACCTGTATCTGGCGGACAACCAGGACTGCGCGGTGTACGCAAGCTCGCGCCGCAACCTCTCCCCCGAGGACTACGCGGGCGAGGAGAACGAGGCGCAGGGCTTCGTGGAGTCCATGGGCTTCATGATGGACAACGCGAACTTCCGCGCGCTTCCGCAGGATCAGCAGGAAGAGATGCTGAAGACCCTGCCCGTCTTCCAGCGGGATCCCCACGCGGTGGTGAGCGGGCCGAAGAAGACGGACACCAAGCCCAACCCGGCGGCGAGCCTCGGCAAGATCTTCTCGGCCTTCTGATGGGGCCCCTTCCTTCCACAGGCCTTGTGCGGAGCACCGGGAGCGCCCTGGCTCTGGCCGCGCTCTGTTTCGCGGCGGCGTGCAAGCACATCCCGACCGAGCGGGAGCTCCAGGGCGCGCAGATCCACTACGACCTGGGCATCCAAGCGCAGACCACCGGAGACCTGCAGGGCGCGTTCAAGGAGTACGAAGAGGCGCTCCGGCTGGATCCCAACTTCCCCGAAGCGCACAACGCCACGGCGCTGCTCTACCACCTCACGTTCCAGCGGATGGACGACGCCATCACGCACTACCGCCGCGCGCTGGAGATCCGCCCCGCTTTCTCCGAGGCGAAGGTGAACCTCGCCAACGTCTATCTGGATCAAGCCCGGTACGACGAAGCCATCGCGCTCTACGAGCAGGTGCTCAACGACATCCTCTATGTCACCCCGTACATCGCCCAGGCGAACCTCGGGTGGGCGCTCTTCAAGAAGGGCGAGCTCAAGCGGGCCGTGGAACGCACCAAGGCGGCGGTCACCACGAACCCGAAGTTTTGCCTCGGGTTCAAGAACCTGGGGACCCTCTACGACGCGCAGGGCGACGTGGAGGAATCCTGTCGGAGCTTCGGCAAGTTTCAGGAGGCGTGCCCGGAGGCCGCGGAGGCGCACTTCCGGGCCGGGGTCTGTCAGGCGAAGCTGGGGCGGACGGACGCGGCGAAGAAGAGCTTCGCGGACTGTCAGGCCAAGAGCGGCAGCGAGACGGTCAAGGAGGACTGTCGCCGGCTTGCCGAGCAACTGAAGTAGAGGAGCGCACCGCCCCTTTGGACGAGACGGACGACATCGACTACGAGGCCTTCGGCAAGTTCCTCACGCAGCAGCGCGAGCTGCGCGGGATGTCGCGCGAGGAGGTGGCCCACAGCACGAAGATCCCCTTGAGCGTCATCCACTCCCTGGAGACGGGCCAGGTGGAGAAGCTCCCGGCGCGCATCTTCGTGGTGAACTACATCCGGGCGTACGCGAAGGTGATTGGGCTCAACGCGGACGAAGCCGTGCTGCGCTACGAAGAAGTGGACGCCACGGTGAAGACCGTCCCGCCGCCCGCGGCGCTGGAGCGGCAGCGGCAGAAGGGGGCGCTCCTGCGATTGGTGGTGGGCGGCGCGCTGGTGGCGTTCGCGCTCTATGCGTTCCTCGTGCTGACCGGGCAGCTCACGCCTCCCTGGGGCAAGTAGGGCCGTCCTGAGGTAGAGAGTCCCCCGTGGAGCGATTCGCCTGCGATTGCGTGGTGCTCTCCTGCGTGGACTACGGGGAGGCGGACCGGGTGGTGACGCTCTTCTCGAGAGATCACGGCAAGCTCTCCGCGTTCGCGGCGGGCGCGCGGAAGAGCAAACGGCGCTTCGCCGGCGCGCTGGAGCCCTTCACCGCCATCCGGGCGCAGCTGGTGGAGCGGCGCGGGGATACCTTCCGGCTGGACGGCGCCGACATCCAGCGCAGCTACCTCCACGTCCGGCAGGCGCTGCCCCTCATCGCGCGGGCGCTCTACGCGCTGGAGCTGTGCCGGGAGCTGGTGCGGGAGCGCGAAGCGCACCCCCAGCTGTTCGACCTGCTCGTCGCCTATCTGGAGTCCCTGGAGGCGAAGGAGGCCGGGCCCACCTCGCTGCTCGCCTTCGAGCTCTCCGCGCTGGCGCACGCGGGCTTCATGCCGCGCTTCTGTCCGTGCTCGCTCTGCGGCGGCGACCTGGGCGAGGAGACCCGCTTTGACCCCGAGCACGGCGGCGCCGTCTGCGCCGCGTGCGGGCCCCGGGCGGCCTTTGGCGTGCCCATCTCCTCCCGGGTGCTCTCGGCGTTGGCGGCGCTGCAGCGCGGAGAGCGGACGCCGCTGCCCCCGGACATCCGTCAGCGCGCCCGGGCGCTGCTCAACACGTTCATCGAGCACCACCTGGGGCGGCGGCTCAAGAGCGTGACGTTCATGGACCAGGTCGGCCTGGACTAAGACTCAGGGCGACGCGGTGGCCGGGCAGAAGCCGGAGGAGGGCGCGCAGCTCTTGAAGTAGGTGTGTGGCTCTCCGGACGAGTCCGAGCAGAAGAGTTGGGTGCCGGTTTCGTTCTCCACCAGGAAGCCCTTGCAGCGGATGGTCTCCGTCCCGTCCGACTGGCAGCCGGCGCCCTCGGCAGCGCAGGTGAAGATCACGCCGGTGCAGTCGAAGCCGCTGGGGCACTCGGAGTCGCTCTGGCAGTGCACGCCGCAGAAGCGGGCGTTGGCCTGGCCCTCGGCGACGAAGCCCAGGCAGGAGGCGGTGGAGCTGTTGCCGCAGACAGACGGGTCACTGGTGCAGGTGCGGCAGTCCACCCGGTTGCTCCGCGTGGCGCAGGCGCCGGTGTTGGTGTCGCAGAACTGGTTGACCGCGCAGGAGGCGTTGGTCCGGCAGAACGTCCGGCAAGCGCCGGAGATGCAGGCCTGCTTCTGGGGGCAGTCGGAGTCCTTGCGGCAGCCCGCGGTGCAGGCCTGGAGCGGGCTGCACAGCTGGCCGAAGCCGCACTGCTCATCCAGCACGCAGGGCCCGTCCGCGACGCAGCGGTTGGTGGTGATGTCGCAGAAGGTGCCGGTGGGGCAGTCCGGGTTGGCGGTGCAGCCGGCGACGGACTGGCAGAACCCGAAGGCGTTGCAGTACTGGCCCGCCTTGCAGCCGGTGGCGTCCCGGCAGCGGCAGGCGCCGGAGACGGGTTCGCAGTAGCGCCCGGCGCCGCAGGCCGCGTCGCTGATGCAGACGCAGCGCTCCTGCACCGGGTCCTTCTTGTAGCCGGCCGGGCAGCACGCGTCCCCGTTGCAGACGCAGGCCTTCACCGCGGCGTTGTACTTGTGGTCCGGCGGGCAGCAGGCGTCCTTGGCGCAGACGCACTCTTTGTTCACCGCGTCCCACCGGTAGTCCTTGGGGCAGCAGAGGTCCGAGGAGCAGGTGCACAGCTTGGAGACGGGGTCGAAGGAGAAGCCAGACGGGCAGCACTGATCCGCGGTGCAGCGGCAGGCGCCGGCTTCGGTGTCGAACGTGTAGCCGTCCGGGCAGCACTCCTGTTCGCCGCAGACGCACTTCTGGGCGTCCGCCAGCCAGCGGTGACCCGCGGGGCAGCAACCCTCCGCGCGGCAGACGCACTGCTGGGAGGCCGGTGAGTACTGGAAGCCGGTGGGGCAGCAGCTGGTGTCGTGGCAGACGCAGGTGCCCTCTTCGCAGCTCATCCCGTCCGGGCAGCCCTGGTCCGTCACGCAGACGCAGCGCCCGTTCGCGTCCTGGCTGAAGCCAAGCGGGCAGGGCGGCTCCAGCGCGGTGCGGGCGCAGCCGGTGAGGGTGGCCAGCGCCAGTGCCAGTGCCAGTGCTGCCAGCCTGCCATCTGCCCGTCGGGGCGCTGCCGAGGTCATGAAGGTCACGGGCTGATCGCGTATTCGATGCGGATGGAGGCCCCGGGCGGCGGCACGTAGCTGCCGGCGAAGGCGATGCTTTGGGTGTCAGCGCGGTACTGCCAACCGCTGACGACGTCGCGCGGGATGGCCACGTCGTTGACGATGACGGAGAGGGTGGCCGGGTCCGGCTTGAGCGAGAGGGGAAACACCCGGCGCAAGGTGCTGAGCGCCTGGGCGATGCTTGTGAGCGTGGCCTCGAAGGACGTGTCGCAGATGGAGCCGACGATGCCCGCCGTCTTGGTGGCCACGCTGCTGTAGCGGAAGGCGGGCTCCGCCAGGCTGCCCCAGAAGATGGCCTCGCCGGGCGGCGTGCAGCCCGCGGGCGTGGTGCCGCCGATGACGGAGAACGAGATGAGGTTCTCATTCCCCTTGCCCTTCACCTCGCGGAGGAAGCGAACGTAGTAGCTGGGGTCTCCGTAGGAGCTGTCGTCCTCGTCGCTCACGGCGATGACCGCCAGCGCTGCGTTGGGCCGGAGGAAGCCGGCGTTGGCGCCGGTGGTAGACAGGGGCGGGGTGAGCGCCAGCTGCATCATCCGCAAGCCCTGCTCCCAGCGGGTTCGGGACTCGGCGAAGTTGGTGTTCTCCAAAAAGACGGCGCGCGGGTCCGACGTGGAGTTTTTGATGATGCGGGTGGTGTTGCCGCGCAGCTCGCCTTTGTCGGTGGCGTTGGTGCTGATCACGCCAATCTGGAAGGTGACTTTGAGCTTGAGCAGCTCCTGGATGAACCGGTCAAAGTTGTTCACCAGCGTGGTGCGCTGGTTCTTCATGGAGCCGGAGTCGTCGATGACCCAGAGAATGTCGACAATTCCGTCCGACTGCTTGTGGAGGTCTATCTGCGTGGCGGCGACGGCGAGCGGATCCCTCACGTTCACCCGGTTTACGGTGGAGCGGTCCACCGTGGGGGGCAGCAGCTCTACCCGCGCCAGGCGGGGCGGCTCCACCAGCGGGCGGGCCTCGCCGCGGCCGGATTCTCCTCCGGAGGTGTCGCAGCCCGCGGCCGCCACGGCGAGCGCGCAGACGGCGGAGGCGAGGAGGGCAGTGCGCATGGGCGGGCGGAGAATGGCGAAACGCCACTGCTGTAGCAAGGTCCGAGCCCGCGCGCGCTGGCTCCGGATTTCAACCGATTGTTGAAGACCGCACCCGGCGCACTCCGACATCCGCGCCAGAGCGCCACGCGTTGACACTCCCGCGGAAAGTTGAGAAGCCTGCTGCCTCGCACGCGGCCGGCGATCTCTCAAAAGGCGCCTCGCACGATGACTCCACGACTTGCTCCCCTGTGCTTGCTGCTCTGCCTGGCGGCCTGCCAGTGCGGGATACCGGGCGCGCCCACCCCCGTCACGGTGCGCGTGAAGAACGGGCTGGGCTCACCCATCTTCGTGGACGCCACCGCCGGCGAGCTGGGCGTGCGGATCCAGCGGAAGGTGGGCGGCCAGTGGAGCAGCTTCGTGGAGGCGCCGCCCTGTGAGTGCCTGGCCTGCGACCGCATCTGCGGCGGGGTCTGCAGCTGCCCGACGGACGAGTCGCCCCGCAAGGTGGTGATGATTCCCGAGGGAAAGACGCAAGAGCGGCAGTGGAGCGGCGTGGTGCAGCTCTCCGGGCGCGGCTCCTGCTTCCGGTCTCCCGACTGCCTTGCGCCCCAGAACCCGCCGGTCAACGAGACCTTCCGCGCCCAGCTCTGCTACGCGCTGTCGGTCCCCGGCGTGAAGGGCGTGGACGCCGGAACGCCGGTGCCGGGCGCGCTCCCCGAGGAGGGGACGATCTGCACGGCCACCGAGTTCCAGGTGCAGGACCAGGAAGTGGAGGTGGCGCCCACCGAGGGCCGAAGCTGCACCGGCCACGTCCAGTGCATCCTCCCGGGGGAATACTGCTTCGGCGGCGCCTGCACCGCCGCCTGCCCCAGCAATGACTTTCCGACGGTGGGGCCGGGCTGGCAGATCCGCATCCCGGAGCCGGACAACTCCGGCTTCTTCGCGGTGGCTCAGAGCGGCGGCCGCACCGTCTACACTGGCAAGGGCACCGCTTCCTCGGTGAGCTACCAGAACGGGACGATGATCCTCCGCCTGTCCCGGCCGGCGCCGGGAGGGGGAAACCTCGTCGGGACGCTCTACGTCACGTTGCCGCCGGGCGTGGCCGTGCCGCTGACGCAAGGGGAGACGCTGGATGTGAAGGTGGTGGATGGCTCTGCGACGATGAACCCGGACAACCGCGCGGCGCTCATCCGGAGCGCGGACGGGGCGCTGCTCCTGGCCGCGGACTCGGCGCAGAACGGGTTCTTGCTCTCCTCGGCGGACACGGCGCCCTTCACGGTGAGCTCGGTGGAGAACTTCGTCGGCTGCGAGCAGACCGAGTGCGGCAAGCGCCTGTTCAAGCCCACGCTCTTCGTGAGCAGCCTGGGCGACCTGGAGCTGCGGCCGGGCAGGGCGGCGCAGCAGGTGGTGGCGAACGCCACGTTCAACCTGCTGAACGTTGGAAACGGCAGCTACGCCTCCACCCGCTGCAGCCTGACCAGCCTGGCGCCCTACGCCATCGCCAACGCCCGCGTCGACGGGATGTGAGCAAGAGGGCGTTTCTGCGCCAGCTGCGCTATGTAGCGCGGCGCCATGTACTTCCAGGATCTCATCCTCAAGCTGCAGAACCACTGGGCCAGCGCCGGCTGCGTCCTCATGCAGGGCTACGATCTCGAGGTCGGTGCGGGGACCTCCCATCCGGCGACGTTCCTGCGGGCGCTGGGACCGGAGCCCTGGAACGTGGCGTACGTGCAGCCTTCGCGGCGGCCCGCCGACGGACGCTTCGGGGAGAACCCCAACCGCCTGTTCCAGCACCACCAGTTCCAGGTGATCCTGAAGCCGGCGCCGAAGAACGTGCAGCAGCTGTATCTGGACTCGGTGCGCGCGTTCGGGATTGACCCGATGGAGCACGACCTCCGCTTCGTGGAGGACGACTGGGAGAACCCCAGCCTCGGCGCTGCGGGCCTGGGTTGGGAGGTGTGGTGCGACGGGATGGAGATCACCCAGTTCACCTACTTCCAGCAGTGCGGCGGGTACGAGTGCCGGCCGGTGTCCGCGGAGCTGACCTACGGGCTGGAGCGGATCTGCATGTACCTCCAGAACGTGGAGAGCGTGTACGAGCTCGAGTGGGTCAAGGGCGTGAAGTACGGCGAGCTGTTTCACGCCAACGAAGTGGAGATGAGCAAGTACGCCCTCCACGAGTCGGACCCGCAGATGCTCTACGGGCTGTTCGACGCGTACGAGAAGGAGTGCAAGCGGCTCATCGAGAAGGAGCTGCCGCTGCCGGCGTACGACTACGCGCTCAAGTGCTCCCACACCTTCAACCTGCTGGACGCGCGCGGCGCCATCTCCGTCACGGAACGCGCCAACTTCATCAAGCGCATCCGCGACAACGCGCGCCAGAGCGCCGAGGGCTACCTCAAGATGCGCGAGCGGCTGGGCTACCCGCTGTCGAAGACGAAGTGGACGGTGGGTGAGCAGCTGCCGCTGCTGGAGGGGAAGCCGGCGTCGGACTACTGGAGCACGGTGAAGCTGAACGTTCAGAAGGAGGGCTGACCGTGGCCAAGGACCTCTTGCTCGAGCTGGGCGCCGAGGAGCTGCCCGCATCCTTTATAGAGCCGGCGCTCGCCGCGCTGCAGACCAGCATCACGGCGAAGGCGGCCGAGGCGCGGCTGCCGCACGGCGAGGTGAAGGTGTTCGGCACGCCGCGGCGGCTGGCCGTGTGGATCCGCGACGTGGCGGAGGTGAGCCCCGACCTCACGAAGGACGTGCAGGGCCCGTCGGTGCGCGCGGCGTTCGACAAGGACGGCCAGCCCACGCAGGCGGCGCTGAAGTTCGCGCAGAGCGTGGGGCTGGAGGTGCCGGCGCTGTTGCGCATCGCCACGCCGAAGGGCGAATACCTGGGCGCGAAGGTGCAGGAGAAGGGCAAGCGCGCCACGGACATCTTGCGCGAGGTCCTGTTCACGGCCATCCACCAGCTGACCTTCCCCAAGTCCATGCGCTGGGGAGACGTGGACGCGACGTTCGCCCGGCCGCTGCACTGGATTGTCTCGCTCTACGGCGAGGAGGTCATCCCGCTGGTGTTCGGCGACGTGAAGAGCGGCCGGACGACCTACGGCCACCGGTTCCTCGCGCCCGCCGCCATCGCGCTGGCGCGGCCGGCAGACTACGAAGCCGCGCTGGAGAAGGCGCACGTGGTGGCGGACCTCGCCAAGCGGCGCGCCCTGCTGCTGACGCGTGTCCGGGCGGCGGCGCAGAAGGCGGGCGGAGCCCTGCTGGAGGACGAGGGGCTGGTGGACCAGGTGAAGAACCTGGTGGAGCTGCCCAGCCCGGTGGTGGGCAGCTTTGACGCCCGGCATCTGGATCTCCCGCCGGAGGTGCTGGTGCAGGAGATGAAGAGCCACCAGCGCTACTTCTCCCTGGTGAACAAGGAGGGCGCGCTGCTGCCGGCCTTCATCGCGGTCTCCAACACGCCGGTCCGGGACGAGCAGCTCTCGCTGCGCGGCTACGAGCGGGTGCTGCGGTCGCGGTTGGCGGACGGCCGCTTCTTCTTCGACGAGGACCGCAGGGCGCCGCTGGCGGACCGGGTGGAGAAGCTCGCGCGGGTGGTGTGGCAGGGGAAGCTGGGCAGCTACGCGGAGAAGGTGGAGCGGATCCGCGCGCTGGGAACGTTCCTCGCCACGCAGGCGCAGCGGCAGGGGGAGCTGGCCACGCTGTCGCGCGCTGCCACGCTGTGCAAGGCGGATCTGGTGACCGGGATGGTGGGCGAATTCCCGGAGCTCCAGGGCGTGATGGGGCGCGAGTACGCGAAGGCCAGCGGCGAGCCGGCGGACGTGGCGTTGGCCATCTTCGAGCATTACCTGCCGCGCAACGCGAGCGACGCGCTGCCCACGAAGGACGCGGGGGCGCTGCTGGGCATCGCAGACCGGCTGGACAGCATTGTGGGGCTGCACGCCATCGGCAAGCTGCCGACCGGCGCGGCGGATCCCTTCGGCCAGCGCCGCGCCTGCCTGGCCGTTGTCCACCTCACGCTGGCGCGCGGCTACCGGTACTCGCTCTCTGGCGCGGTGGATGAAGCGCTGCGGCTGCTGGAGCCGAAGGTCAGCGACGTGAAGCGCAAGCCGGGCGAGCCTGCGCCGAAAGAGCGGGTGCTGGACTTCCTGCGCGGGCGGTTGCGGTCCCTCTGGACGGAGACGTACCGCACGGATGTGGTGGAGGCGGTGCTCTCTGCCGGGTTCGACGACCTCGTCGCGACGGAGAAGCGGGTGGCGGCGCTGGGCGCGCTGGTGGGCCGGGCGGACTTCGCGCCGCTGGCCATCGCCTTCAAGCGCGTCGTGAACATCGTCGAGAAGCAGGGGAAGGACGTGGCCGCCGGCCAGACGGACCCTGCGCGGCTGGCCGATCCGGCGGAGAAGGGCCTGCACGCCGCCTCCCTCGCCGCGAACGAGCGGGTGGCGAAAGCAGTCGCGGCGGACGACTATGCCGGCGCGCTGAAGGAGATCACCGGGCTCAAGCCCGCCGTGGACACCTTCTTCGACAAGGTGATGGTCATGGCGGAGGACAAGGCGCTGCGGGAGAACCGCGTCCGGCTGCTGGTGGAGATCGGCGCGCTGTTCAACCGCGTCGCCGACTTCTCGAAGATTCAGGCCGAGGGTTGAAGAGGGTTTCCAACACCCTCTCGCGGCTGGTGTTTAAGGTTGTGAAAGGACCGGCCCATTACTACCGTGCGCCCCCCTCGAATGCGACCCTTCCTCCTCTGCGCCGCCGCGCTGCTGTGCGCGGCCTGCTCCTCGTTTGAAGAGCCGCTGCCTCCGAGCGGCCGTTTCTACTTCCCCACCGGCATTGCGTTCGTCCGGTCGCCCCCTGGCTCGGCGACGGACGACGGGATGCTGTACGTGGCCACGTCGAACTTCGACAAGCGCTACGGCGCGGGGAAGGTGACGGCCATTGACCTGGCCGCGCTGCGCACCGCAAGCCCGGGGCTGCCGGCGCTGGCGGGCTCGGCGGGCGGCGGAGCGGTGAACCTGGAAGACCTGAGCGGTGCCATCTCGGACGAGGTCACCATCCAGAGCTTCGCCGGAGAGATGACCAGCTACCTGCTGCCGGATGGCGGCACCCGGCTGTTCGTCCCCACGCGGGCGGAGGGTTCCCTGCTGCACTCCATCGACACGGTGGGCGGCACGCTGGAGTGCGTGGCGGGGCAGGGTGCGAAGGACTGCCGTCAAGGTTCGGTCTCCTTGAGCAACTGGGATCCCAGCGAGCGGGTGGCCAAGCCGCGGGCGCAGGAGCCCATCGGCGTGGGGATTTCCGCGCAGGGCGACGTGTTCGTCTCGCACATTCAGCCGGCGGACAACCCCATCGGCAGCGGCCAGGAGTTTGAGTCCTATCTGGTGCGGTTGCACGCGGACAACCCGCAGGTCATCAACGCCGCCAGCTTCACGTCCATCGGGTCGGGTGGCAGCAACTCGGTAGCTGTCGGCAAGCGGTACGCCTACGTGACGGGGCGCTTCAACTCGCCGCCGCTGCGGCTGGTGGACACGCGCCGGGCGACGGACAACGTGCTGATCTCCAACCTCGAAGGAACCCCGTTCATGTCTGAGAGCTACAACGCGCTGGACCAGCGTGGGGTGGTGCTCTCCTCGGACGAGCGCCGGGTGTACATGGCCACGCGGCTGCCGGATTCGCTGGTGGTGATGGACATCGACGGGCCGGAGCGGGAGTTCCCGTCCCTGAAGGTGGCCAACGCGGTCGCCGCGCCCGAGGGGCCCAACCTCATCCAGCTGATAGAGCGGCCCGGGCGTGGCGCGCTGGTGCTGATGACCTGCACCGCGGCGGGCGTGCTGGCGATCTTCGACGAGGACCTGGGCTCCATCGTGGCGCAGGTGCCCGCAGTGGGCTTCCAACCCTACGGCCTCGCCGTGGACCGTCGCGGGAACGCCGCGCGCGTCTTCGTGAGCAACTTCGGCGACGGCACGGTGGCGGTGGTGGACATCAACGACCTGCTCCGGCCGTACGAGGCGCACCTGGTGGGCAGGCTGGGCGCGCCGCAGACCTGCATCGTTCGCGAGCGGGATGCCTCCTGCAAGGAGGTGGCGCCATGAGCCGCCGCACGTCCATCCGTCTGGCGGCCGTCGCGCTTGCCGCCGGGCTCAGTTGTTCGCAGCGCACGGCGGCGCCCGCGGCGCAGATGTCCGGCACGCGGTCCCTTGTGACAGTGGGTGACCTGCTCTTCGTCACCTCGGCAGACCGTTCAGAGCTCCGGGTGCTGGACCTGGTGCCAGCGCCCACGCGCTCCGACCAGCCGAGCCAGCCGCTGGAGTTCGTCCGGGCGCCCAACGTGTTGGAGCCGCTCTCCATCCCGGTGGTGGACCGGCCGAGCTCGCTGACGCGGGATGTCCACTACGCGTCGCCGTTGGGGACGCCGGGCGAGACCGTCGCCGTGGGGACGGGCGGGGAGGTGGAGGGGCCGTACGTCTACGCCATCAGCGAGGGCTCCCCGGAGATTTCGGTGGTTGGGCCGATCAGCTCCAAGCCGGAGGATTCCCGGCGCCTGGTGGAGCTGCGCCGTCTGCGGGAGGCGGCGCCCATCACTGCGTTCACCGCGCGCGGCGGCGCCAGCGCGGGGGAGGCGAGCACCCTCTACTTCGCGACCTACGACGGGACCCGGAGCGAGATTCGCCGGCGCCAGCTGCCGCCGGTGGACCAGATTGTCGCCGCCACCGAGGCCTCACTGAAGTCCGAGGCGGTCGTCGCGGCGCTGCCGAACGAGCCCATCGTCGCGCTGCTGTCGGTGCCCTCCTCGGACCTGCTGATCGTCGCGACGCGGGGCGACGGGGGCCGCTCCGGGACGACGTTCGAGCTCAACATGGCCACCAGCACCACGCGCGTGTACGACTTCCCCGCGCCGGTGCGGCTGCTGGCCACCCACGGGACCGCGCTGCAGGCGCCGGACGTCCTGGTGGATCCCAACGGGACCGGTGACCGGCCGGTGCTGGTGACTGCGGGCCGGTACATCTTCGGCGTGCTGGACGAGGCCGCGTGCCGGGACCGGCCGAGGCCCACGCCTCATCCCGCGGCGGTCCAGCCTCCCTGCCGCGGCGTGATGGCGGTGGATACGGCGACCGGGAAGATCGCCCATCAGTTCATCAACGGCGTGGACGTGGGGCCGATGCTGCCCATCGCCTTCGGCAACTCGTTGCCCACCAGCTTGATGGTGGTGGCCAATGGCCGGGTGAACCAGCCGAGCGGCGGCGGGAGCCTGGTGTTTCCGCTGCTGGGGATGGTCACGGTCGCCACGGGCGAGGTGGTCTTCTTTGACGGCGCGAACTTGCGGGCGATGGACGCGGACACCGGGGCGGTGGCGACGGTCCCAGCGATCATCTTCCGGCATGGAGACGGCACCACGCCGGACAGCTTCCCGTTGGGCGGCATTGCCATTCCGACGACGGAGCAGGTCACGGCCGGCCAGCCGCCCTTGCTGACGGCGGCGGAGGGCGCGGCGGTGTCGGAGCTGGTGAACGTCACGTACAAAGGCGCGCTCCCGGGCTTCGCGCTCATCGGCGTCAGCACCGCGGACGCGCACAGGATCCCGCTCTACCTCTCCGCGCCGGTGGAGCGGCTGCGGGTGGACGATCACGTGCTGCTGGGCTCAGTGGATGGGGCCTGCGCGGCGGACCTCACGCTGGGGGCCTTCTCCGGCAGCGAGCTCACGACGGTGCAGCCCATTCCGGCCGCCTGCTTGAACCGGGACATCGTCTACACGGTGCGGGCGGCCCCGGCGGCGACGTTCGACGACAAGGTTCATGAGATGTGGGTGGTGGTGGGCGGGGTCACGGGATACCTGGGTCGCGCGCGCAACGACGCCGAGTTCATCCCCGACGTGACGCGCTACTTCGCCCGAACCGCCAGCTACGACCCGGCCAATCCCGCGCCGCAGATCCGCTTCACGCTGGGGGGCGGGAACTCAGAGTTCAACCAGGACGACCGGTTCGAGCTCACGGTGGCAGCTGGGTTTGTTCCCTACTTCATCACCTTTGATCTGAGCTATGACGCGGCCTTCGCGGCCGGCTTGTCCGTTCCCAGCTCTATCGCCTATCGGGAGGGGACCTATGACGGGGTTCGACGGTGGCGGGCCTTCATCGCCTATCCCGCCTCAAAGGGGCTCCTGGAGGTGAATTTGCCAGGCGTCACCCCCGCAGCGGTGAACTCGCAGAGCTTTGTTTCGTACCGGTAGCGCGCTCGCCCCGTACCAGGACCTCTGTTATCTTTTCCGCCGTTACGACATTCCTTCAGGCATAACTAGGACATGATGGAACAGAACTCAGCACGCCCAGCGCGCAAGGTCGCCATCGCCGACCACATCTGGGACGTCTTCGAAGACATGGCCCACCAGATGGGCGTGGACCGCGACGGCCTGATCAACCAGGCCATGTTCATGTTCGCTCGGCTCAATGGCTTCATGGAGACGTCGGTTGGGCGTCCGAACGGCGTGGGCAACGCGCCGCGTGGCACCGCGAACCGCGCGCCGCCGCCGGTGCTCTCGCCGGTGAGCAGCAAGTCGATGTCGAACGCGCGCGCCGCAGAGGACCGCGGCGGGGGCGGCGGCAAGCTCGATGATGATCCGGTCCGCCGGGAAGTGGCCGAGCGGGTGCTGGAGACGGCGGCGGAGCTCGAGCGCCTCATCAAGGGCAAGAACGAGCGCGAAGACGACGAGCCGATGGCAGATGAAGGCTCCGGGCTGGAGAACGGCGCCGAGCCCTCTGGCGACGGCGGCCACCTCTACCTGATGGCGGAGGGCGGCGAGCTGGACAAGATCGCCAAGGACCGCTTCGTCATCGGCCGCGGCAAGCACTGCGACTTCGTGATCAACTCGGGCAAGGTGTCGCGCGAGCACGCGGTCATCGTCCGCGAAGGGACCGACTTCTACATCGAAGACCTGGGCTCTTCGAACGGGACCTGGTTCAACAAGCAGCGCATCAAGCGCCGCAAGGTTGAAGACGGCGACGAGTACTTCATCTGCAGCGAGAAGATTAAGCTCGTCGTCCGCTGATCCTTAAAGCGCAGGGCAGGGCGTCATCCGTGATTGACGCCTCGCGCCCTGCTTGCTCTAGTTTGTCGCCTCCTTGACTACCCCGACGGCGACGGATGCAGATCAACCCCGTGTTGTGGCTGGTGCTGGGGCTGACCCTGATCATCTCGGTCATCACCGATCTCAAGCACCGGCGCATCCTGGACATCGTGACGGTCCCGGCGTTCGCGGTGCTCCTGCTCATCCGGTTGGCGTGGGAAGGGCTGGGCGGGCTGGAGACGGGTTTCGTCTCCGGGCTGCTCGCGGCGGCGGCGTGCGGCGGGTTGTTCGCGCTGCTGGCGTGGCGGGGGCGGATGGGCTGGGGCGACGTGAAGTTGATGGCGGTGGTGGGGGCGGCGTTTGGATATCCGCTGGGGCTGGCGGCGCTGATCTTCATCAGCCTGTGCGGCGCGCTCCAGGCGGTGGTGACGCTGCTGGCCCGTCGCGGGCGCCACATCCCCTACGGGGTGGCGATTGCGCTGGGGAGCGTGTGGACGGCCTGGTGGCACACCGCCACGGGCGGCTGAGGGCAGAGAGGACGAACCGGATGCGACGACGTAGGCATGGGGCGCAGGGGTTGATCCACGGCGCGCGGCTGCTGCTCTTCGTCGTGCTTGCGGGGCTGCCCTGGGCGGCGATGGCGCAGGAGTCCTCCAACATCACGCTGGGCGTGGGCACGCAGCGGGTGCTCACGGTCCCCGGCCTGCAGCGGGTGGCCATCGGCGATCCGAACGTCGCGGACGTGAAGGCGTTGGCGAACAGCCAGCTGCTGGTGTCCGGCGTGGGCGAGGGGAAGACTTCGCTGCTGGTCTGGAAGTCCGCCGGTCAGCGGGTGACGTTTCAGATCATCGTCCGGCGGCAAGATCCCACCGAGGTGGTGGCGGAGATCCGCAAGCTGCTGGGTGACATTGAAGGCGTGCTCATCAAGCAGATGGGCGACCGCATCTACCTCGACGGCCAGGCCTATACGACGCAGGACGCGGACCGGATTGAGCAGGTGGTGGGGCTGTACCCGAACGTGAAGAGCTTCGTGAAGATTGCCCCCAACGCCAAGAAGCTGGTGGCGCAGAACCTGAATGCGGCCTTTCAGAAGGCGGGCCTGAAGAACGTCCAGGCGAACGTGGTGGGCGCCACCATTTTCCTCGAGGGCTCCGTGGAGAGTCAGCAGGACCTCTCCAAGGCGGACCTCATCACCAAGGCCATCGGCGAGAAGGTGGAAAACCTCCTGGTGGTGGGCATCAAGCGGATGGTGCTCTCCGAGGTGCAGTTCGTGGAGATCCGGCGCAGCTCGCGGGATCGCTACGGCATCAAGTACCCGACGGATCTCACCGGCACCACGAACGCGTCCGTCACGTTCACCCGGAACTTCCCGAACTGGGGGCCGGCGGGGTTGAACAGCGGCCTGTGGTCTGCGGGCTCCGCGCTGAACGGCGATACCAGCATCGGCTTCCAGGCGAACGACGGCTATGGCCGGCTGCTCGCGCAGCCCAAGCTGGTGTGCGCCAGCGGCGAGAAGGCGGAGTTCCTGGCCGGCGGAGAGATCCCCATCCCGCTCATCACCAACAACCAGTTCACGGTGGAATACAAGCAGTACGGGATCATCCTCAAGCTGCGGCCCACCGCGGACCGCAACGGGAACATCCAGACCGAGCTCGAGGCCGAGGTCTCCGAGGTGGACTCGACGGTGCAGGTGGCCATCGGCGGCTCCATCAACGTCCCCGGCTTCCGCACCCGCAAGGTGAAGACCAACGTCACCGTGCGCCACGGTGAGACCATCGTCCTCTCCGGCGTCTTCAGCCAGGACGAGCAGAAGAACGTCTCCAAGCTCCCGGGCCTGGGCAACATCCCGATCATCGGCGAGCTCTTCAAAAACCGGAGCTTCGACAACGACAAGCGCGAGCTCGTCATCTTCGTCACGCCCCGTATCGTGAACCCGGACTCGGACAACATCCGGCGGATCATCGAGGACATGAAGGGGCGGTACCGGCAGGCTCGCGGCGAGGTCAACTTCAACGTCTTCGACTGAGCCTTAGCGAGCCGGCCGTGACGCAGCGCCCTTTTCTCTGTGCTTCCATGAGCATGGGGAACCGCGGGCGGATTGTGTAGGATCCGCGCATGTTTCTCATCACATTGGCCGAGAAGGGTGGCGGCTCGCAGCAGCTGGAGTTCGAGAAGAGCGAGGTCACCATCGGCCGGCTGGCCGGGAATGATCTGGTGCTCGCGAAGGGCAACGTCTCCAAGTACCACTCGCGGATCGTCCAGAAGGACGGGAAGTTCATCCTGGTCGACATGAAGTCGACCAATGGGACCTACGTGAACGGCAAGAAGATTGCCGCGCCGCAGGTGATCCGGCCCAGCGACAAGATCTACATCGGCGACTACATCATCAACGTCGAGAGCGGCGCGGGGCGGGGCCCGGAGACGAGGGCGGGCCCGGACGAGCTGCCCGAAGCGAACGGCGCCGGTTACGACGCCGCCGAAGGAGACGAAGGCGCGGAGGCCGACGCGCCGGCCTACGACGAGCCGGAGCCGCCGGCCGCGGACGAACCGTCGCTCCCACGCGCCGAAGCCCCGAAGTCCGCGCCGGGACGGGAGACGCGCGCCGCGCCGCCCACGCGGATGCCGGCGTCGATGGCGGCGGCCATCGCGCGGCAGAAGCGAAGGTCAGACCCGCGCGTGGAGCGCTACACCAAGCTCCAGAAGGAGATCCACGACCGGCTGATCGAGTACCTGGATCTGCGCCGGATGGACATGGACCGGCTGGGCGATGAGGAGCTCTGGCGCCGGACCGAAAAGGCGATCAAAGACATCATCGATCAGATGGAGACGGACGGAGAGCTGCCCACCGACGTGGATCGCGAAGGGTTGCTCACAGACGTGTTGAACGAAGCGCTGGGTCTGGGTCCGCTGGAGGCCTTCCTCGCCAACGAGGAGATCAGCGAGATCATGGTGAACCACGCCAACCAGATCTACATCGAGCGGAAGGGCCGCATCACGCTCTCGGAGAAGATCTTCTCCTCGAACCAGGCGGTGCTGGGGGTGATCGAACGGATCGTCGCGCCCATCGGTCGGCGCATCGACGAGTCCTCCCCGCTGGTGGACGCGCGCCTCAAAGACGGCAGCCGCGTCAACGCGATCATCCCGCCGCTGGCGCTCAAGGGCCCGTGCATCACCATCCGGAAGTTCAAGAAGGACGCGCTGCTCATCCAGGATCTCATCCGTTACAAGACCATCACGCCGCAGATGGCCGAGTTCTTGGAGATGTGCGTGAAGGCGCGCAAGAACGTGGTCATCTCCGGCGGCACCGGCTCCGGGAAGACCACCACGCTGAACATCATCAGCTCCTTCATCCCGGACTCGGAGCGGATCATCACGGTGGAGGACGCGGCGGAGCTCCAGCTGCCGCAGGACCACTGGGTGCAGCTGGAGTCCCGGCCGCCGAACCTGGAGGGCAAGGGCGCGATCACCATTCGCGACCTGGTGAAGAACTGCCTGCGCATGCGGCCGGACCGCATTGTCGTCGGTGAATGCCGCAGCGGCGAGACGCTGGACATGCTGCAGGCGATGAACACCGGCCACGACGGGTCCCTCACCACGCTGCACGCCAACACGCCGCGCGACGCGCTGGCGCGGCTGGAGACGATGGTGCTGATGGCGGGGATGGATCTCCCGGTGAAGGCCATCCGCGAACAAATTGCCTCTGCGATTCAGATCATCGTCCAGCAGACGCGCTTCTCGGATGGCACCCGCAAGGTCTGCTTCATCACGGAGATCTCCGGCATGGAGGTCGACATCGTGACCTTGCAGGACATCTTCTATTTCAAGCAGGAGGGGTTCAGCGAGGACGGCAAGGTGAAGGGCCGCTTCGTGGCCTCCGGCTTCGTGCCGAAGTTCTACGACGATCTCCAGCGCCGCGGCATCCCCGTCAACATGAGCATCTTCCGCGAGGAGTAGGGGCGCAATGCCGAGGCTGGTCGTTCAGCATCCCGACGGGAAGAGCGAGGAGCATGAGCTTACGCGCGAGCTTTCCATCGGGCGGGGCGAGACCAACGATCTCATCCTGACCGAGGGCGGCGTGTCCCGCCGGCACGCGCGCGTCTCGGTCGACGGCGACGAGGTCCTGGTCGAGGACGCGGCGAGCTCCAACGGCACCTTCGTGGACGGGGAGAAGATCGACGGCCCGACGGTGCTCCGCCCTGGCGCGCAGCTGGTCATCGGCGCATACACCCTGAGCGTCGCGGCGAACGGGCGTGCGGGTTCTGCCCTGGCCGTGCGGCGTCCGGCGGCGGCGCTGGCGAAGCGGCCGGCCCCCAAGGCCAAGCCCGTGGCGGCGGCGGCGCCGGAGGTGATGCTGCGCGGCCTGACCGGCCCCTGGGCGAACCAGCTCTTCCCGGTGACCGACCGCCTGGTGATTGGGCGGGGCGGCGCGGTGGAGATCCTCATCGAGGACGAGTCGGTCAGCCGGCGGCATGCAGAGGTCACGAAGTCCGGGGACGGGTACGTCGTCCGGGACCTGGGCAGCGCCAACGGCACGCTGCTCAACGGCGAACCCCTCACCGGCGAGAAGGTGGCGCTGCAGCCGGGCGACGTCCTTCAGGTGGGCGTGGTGGAGCTGGTGTTGGAGCAGGAGGAGGCGCCCGAACCGCAGGCCCCCGAAGGCGGGCTGGAGCGTCTGAACGCGCCCATCCGGCGGCGGTCCCGGGGCGGGAGCCGGAGCGCGGTGTCTTCGGTGGGGGCGGCTCCGAAGTCCAGGGTGGGCCTCGTCGTGGGGCTGGCGTTGGGCGCGGTGGTGGTGGTGGGGGCGATTGCCCTGCTCATGGCCCCGGAGGACGCGAGCCCGCGCGCAGCGGGGAGCGGCGCGCCGCTGCCTCCGGTGGATCCGCGCCAGGCGCTCAAGCTGGAGGTGGAGGAGCTCCTGGCGCAGTGCCGGACCTTCGCCGCGGCGGACCCGATGAACCCCTCCTGGGACAAGGCGGAGGCCGCCTGCCAGCGGGCCGTGGAGCGCAACCCCATCGACCCGGTGGCGGTGAATCTTCTGGCCCGCATCCGGCGCGACAAGGACGCGCACGCGTCCTACGTCGAGGCAGACCGGCTCATCTCCCGCAACGCCAACGACGAGGCGCTGGAGAAGCTGCAGCAGATTCCCACCGACAGCCTCTACTACCTGCGGGCCAAGCCCCGGGCGCTGGAAGCGGCGAAGGGCGTGAAGAAGCGCGCCGCGGCGGACTGCAAGCGCTACGCGGGGAGGGCCTTCTGGAAGGAGGCGGAGGCCAGCTGCGAAGCGTACATGCGGATCGCCTGTCAGGACATGACCCGGGACGATCTGCAGCCGCCGCCGGGTGAGAAGGTGAAGCTGAAGGGCAAGCTGGGCAAGAACGAGTGGCGGCCCGCTGACCCCATGCTGCGCAACCTGCTGGAGGCGCGCACGCAGAGGGATCCCAATGTGGCCCTCTGGGATTGCCCGGAGATGGAGATCCTCAAGGGCAACCGGACGTCTTCGGACGCGAAGGAGGCGCTCGAGAAGATCTTCCGGGAGCGCCTCAAGGACAACGGGTTGGTCATCGCGCTGATGGACTACTGGCGCGGCAAGGGCAACGACTCCGTCACCCGGCTGCAGAAGCTGGTGGACAACCCGGACAAGACGACCTTGCACGGCACCGCGCGCGAGCTGCTCAAGCAGATCTCCCAGGTCCACCAGCTCTTCGGCATTGGCCAGACCTACCTGAAAGGGGAGACGCCGGAGAAGGCGGTGGACCCCTTCACGGAGGCGCTGGCGCTGGACGCGCAGCTGATGAAGACCCAGGTGGAGGTCTACCCGTCGTGGTACGCGCGCGGCATCCGGCAGGACATGGCGAGCGCGGCCTATCAGCGCGGCAAGCTGCTGGCGGATCAGCGCCAGGATTTCACGGGCGCCTGCCGCATCTGGAAGGCCGGCTTCTCGTTCTCGACGGGGGACATGGCGCTGCTCAAGGCGATGGACTTCTGCTCCACCCGGGCGCGGGAGGCGTTCGCCCGAGCCACCACCTGCGATGGGCTGCAGCGGGTGCTCGAGTTCGCGGTGCCGCGCTTCTCGGAGTCCGTGCCGGGCGACGGGTTCACAGAAGCGGTCAAAGAGAAGAAGGCGAAGCTCAACTGTCCCTGACGGAACGTGCTAAGCGGCTCGCCTCATGGCCGCAGCCAAGGTCAAGCACAGCGGGAAGATCCTCACGCTGGTAGACGCGTCCGGGTACATCTTCCGCGCGTACCACGCGCTGCCGCACCTCTCGACGTCCAAGGGCACGCCCACGCACGCAGTGCTGGGCTTCACCCGGATGTTGCTGAAGCTGATGCGGGAGCTGGAGCCCACGCATCTGGCGCTGGCCTTCGACAAGGACAGCCGCGTGGGCCGGCTGGCCATTGACCCCAACTACAAGGCGAACCGCGAGGCACCGCCGGATGACCTGGTGCAGCAGTTCCCGCTCATCCGGAAGGTGGTGGACGTGCTCAACGTCCCCGCGCTGGAGGTGCCGGGCTGGGAGGCGGACGACGTCATTGGCACGTTGGCGCTGCAGGCGCGGGACCGCGGCTTCGAGGTGCTGATCGTCTCCAGCGACAAGGACTTCATCCAGATCGTCGACGACAAGGTGAAGCTCTACGATCCCTGGAAAGAGCGGACGCTGGGCCCCGCCGAGGTGGAGCTGGATCTGGGGATCAAGCCGGCGCAGATGCAGGACTACCTCGCCCTCATCGGCGACGCGATTGACAACATCCCCAAGGTGCCGGGGATTGGCCCCAAGACGGCGGTGGAGCTGATCCAGCAGTTCGGGGACGTGGAGACCCTCATCTCCCGCGTGGGCGAGGTGAAGAAGCCGAAGGTCCGCGAGGCGCTGACGGCGAACGTGGACCAATTGCGCGTGGCCAAGCGACTGGTGGCCTTCAAGCTGGACCTGGATGTGGGCGTGGAGGTGGAGGGGCTTGAGCGCCGGCCGTTCCACGACGCGCAGACGCGGGCGCTCTTCGGGGAGCTGGAGTTCTACAAGATTCTCCAGGAGCTCCCGCCGCCGCCGGTCACGCCGCTGACGGTGGAGACGCAGCTGGTCACGGAGCGCGTGCAGCTGGAGGCGCTGGCGCAGGAGATTCGCGAGGCGAAGGAGGTGGCCCTGGTCCCGGCGTACGAGGGCCTGCCCTACGCGGCGGAGCTGGTGGGGTTGGCGGCGGCGCTGCCCGGGGGGCGGACGTACTACGTGCCGCTCACGCACCACTATCTGGGCGCGCCCAAGCAGCTCTCCGCCGACGTGGTGCGCGAGGTGCTGGGGCCGGTGCTGGCGGACGAGGGATTGAAGAAGTCCGGGCATTCGCTGAAGACGCTGCGGGTACTGGCGGCGCGGCTGAACATCCCGGTGGCCGGCGCCGAAGGGGACGTGGAGCTGCTGTCGTATCTGCTCAACCCTTCCCGGCGGGAGCACGCGCTGGCGGACCTCTGCCGTGAACGGCTGCTGGTGGAGCTGCCGGCGTCTCCCACGGCCGCGGTGGTGCGCAAGAAGGGCCCCGCGCTCTACGAGGTGCCGGTGGAGCAGGCGGCGGTGGCGTACGGCTCCGCAGCGGACGGCGCCCGGCGGCTGGTCCCGCTGCTCTGGGAGGACATCGACCAGGCCCACCTGGCCAAGCTGGCGCGGGAGATTGAGCTGCCGCTCTTGCCCATCCTGGCGGACATGGAGCGCAAGGGCGTCAAGGTGGATCCGAAGGCGCTCTCGGCCATCGGCGAGCAGGTGGACGCGGAGGCGGAGATCTACCTCCAGCGCATCTACAAGCTCGCCGGCCACGAGTTCAACGTGGGCTCCAACACGCAGCTGGCGGACGTGCTCTACACCGAGCTCAAGTTGCCCATCCTGAAGAAGGGCAAGACCGGGCCCTCGACGGACCAGGAGGTGCTGGACAAGCTCGCGCAGCAGCATCCGCTGCCGGCGGCCATCACGGAGCACCGCGGCCTGTCCAAGCTGCGCAGCACGTATCTGGAGACGCTGCCCCAGCTCATCGCCGCGGACGGCAGGCTGCACACCACGTTTCACCAGGCGGCCACGGCCACGGGGCGGCTTTCGTCGTCGGACCCGAACCTTCAGAACATCCCCATCCGCACGGAGCTGGGGAAGCAGATCCGCAAGGCCTTCGTGGCCGAGGAGGGACACCAGCTGATCAGCGCGGACTACAGCCAGATTGAGCTGAGAATCCTGGCGCACATCACGGAGGACCCCGCGCTGGTGGAGGCCTTCACCCACGCCCAGGACGTGCACACGCGCACCGCCGCGGAGGTGTTCGGCGTCCCGCAGGCGGAGGTGACGCAGGAGATGCGGCGCAAGGCGAAGGCGGTGAACTTCGGCATCGCCTACGGGCTGTCGCCGTACGGGCTCTCCACCCGCCTGGACATCTCCAAGGACGAGGCGCGGACCATCATCGACCGGTACTTCGAGCGCTATCAGGGCATCAAGGGCTACCTCGAGGGCACCGTCACCAAGGGCCGCGAGGTGGGCTACGTGGAGACGCTCTTCGGCCGGCGGCGGTGGATGCCGGATCTCAAGAGCAAGAACTGGCAGGCGCGGTCGTCGGCGGAGCGCGCGGCGATCAACATGCCGATTCAGGGCACTGCCGCGGATTTGATCAAGCTGGCGATGATTGAGATCGACCGTCGGTTGCGGACGCAGGGGCTGCGGGCGCAGATGCTTCTCCAGGTTCACGACGAGCTCCTCTTCGAGGCGCCAGACGCGGAGGTGGAGACGGTGATGGCGCTGGCCCGGGAGTGCATGGCCGGGGTGGCGACGTTCCGCGTCCCGCTGGACATCCAGGTGGGCGCTGGTCACTCGTGGGCGGAGTCGCACTAAAGCGCTGGGGGACCCGGCGCACGCTCCCGTCGACTACTGGCGGGACTTCGCCTTCTTCTTGCGCGCCGCCGCGACGACGAGCTCGTTCGTGACCTTCGCCCCGGTGAGCTCCGCGGCGATCTCGCCTGCAAGTTCCTTCGCCGCCGCGTCCTTGACCCTGCCCGTCAGCACCAGCCCCTCGCTGCTCCCGGAGACGTTCAGGTCCTCCACGCCCGCCTTCTCCTCGATGGCCTGGTGCACCCGGGCGGCCGCCGCGTATTGCGCAGACGCCTGCGCCACGCCCGCGGCGATGTCGGGCGGCACCGGCAGGCGGGGGCGGGGATCCGGCTCCAGGCCCAGCTCCTTCGCGAGGGCCTCCAGCTCCTGCGGCCAGACGCGCCGCGCGCCCTCGTAGAGGGGTGGGACGTGCGTCCAGAAGCGCTTGACCAGCTGGAGCTCGGCGTCCACCACGTCCGCAGGGGCGTCCAGCTCCCGGAAGCGGAGGAGGCGGCGGAGGCTGCGTTCCAACAGCTGCCAGGGTGAGGGCTTGTCCATCGGGCCGGCGAGCCTAGACCGCCGACCCGGTTACCTCCCATCGCCGAGGGCGACGATCCGCTTCGCCGGGCGGCGTCGGCGGCGGGCGGCCTCCTTGCGCGGCTCGTCGCTTCGGCTCGGTCCGGTAACCGGGTCGGCGCTCCAGCGCAGCAAGAGAGACTTTCCCGCCCGGGGCAATAGACTCCCTGCCATGGCGAGGGTGGCGACCAGAGAGAAGGACGGAGAAGGCGGCGGGCTGCTGGGTGGGCTCGCGGAGCAGCTGGGGCAGCTCGAGCGTTCAGTCACGCGCCAGGGGGAGCGCTTCGCCGCGGTGCTGGAGATTGGCGCGGCCATCTCCTCCGCGCGCGACACGGACGCGCTCCTGAAGCTGGTGGTGGACCGCCTGAGCGCGCTGCTGGACGCGGAGGCGGCCACGCTCTTCGTCCTGGACGAGGAGAAGGGCGAGCTCTGGTCCAAGGTCCTGCGCGGCTCTTCCCTCGAGGAGATCCGCGTCAAGGTCCAGTCCGGGCTGGTGGGCCACGTGCTCAAGAGCGGCGTGCCCATGCGGTTGGGCAACGCGTACGCGGACTCCCGCTTCAACCCCGAGGTGGACCGCAAGTCCGGCTTCAAGACGCGCTCTGTCCTGGCGGCGCCGCTGTGCCACGCCAGCGGCCGGGTGCTCGGCGTGCTTCAGGTCCTGGACCGCAAGGTGGACGCCTTCAGCGACGAGGACCTGGCGCTGGTGCGCGCGGTGGCCAGCCAGGTGGCGGCGGTGCTGGAGAGCGTTCAGCTCTACGAACGGCTGGCCTTCCAGAACGCGGAGCTGGAGCTGCTCTTCGAGGTCGAGCGGGCCATCAGCTCCACCGAGACAGAGGCGGAGCTGTTGGCGCACATCCTGGCCAAGGCCACCTCCGTGCTGCACGCGCCCGCCGCGTCGGTGCTTTTGGCGGACGAGGAGCGCGGCGCCCTCTACTTCAAGAGCGCGCGCGGGGAGAAGAGCGAGGGCCTCACGGGCCTGCGGATTGGAGCGGGGCAGGGCATCGCCGGGCACGTGGCGCAGACGGGCAAGCCGGTGCGCCTGGACGACGCGGCGGACTCCCCCCACCACGACAAGGCGATGGCGCGGAAGCTGGGCGTCCAGGTGAAGGCGGTGCTCTGCGTCCCCATCCCGGGCGAGGAGCAGATTGTCGGGGCGCTGGAGCTGCTCAACAAGGAGGGCGGCTTCTCCGCCGAGGACGAACGCCTGGCCACGCTCTTGGCAGGGCAGACGGGCCGGGCCATCCGCTCACGCCAGACGCGCGAGGCCGGCGAGCGGCGGGCGCGGATGGAGGCCATCGGCCAGATGCTCTCCGGCGTGGTGCATGACCTGCGCACGCCCCTGACGGTGATTGGCGGCTACGCGCAGCTCATCGCCGAGGAGCTGGACGAGGAGGGCCGCAAGTCGGCGGTGGAGGTCATCGAAAAGCAGCTGGAGCACGTCCACGCGATGATGCGGGAGACGCTGGCCTTCGCCCGCGGCGAGAAGTCTGTCCTGCGCCGCAAGGTCTACTTCCAGCACCTGCTGCAGGAAGTGCGTGAGCACCTGACCCAGGACTTCGCGGGCAGCAACGTGGAGCTGAAGGTGGTGCCCACGTTCACCGGCGCCGTCCGCGCGGACGAGGTCAAGCTGAAGCGGCTCATCTACAACATCGCCCGCAACGCGGTGCAGGCGATGCCAGACGGGGGGCGCTTCACCTTCACGGCGGAGAAGGACAACGGGGACCTCATCCTGCGCTTCGCGGACAACGGCCCGGGCATCCCCGAGGAGATCTCGGACCGGCTCTTCCAGTCCTTCGTCACCTCCGGCAAGCCCGACGGCACCGGCCTGGGCCTGGCCATCGTCAAGAAGATTGCGGAGGAGCACGGCGGCACGGTGACCTTCCAGAGCAAGCCCGGGAAGGGCACCACGTTCGAGGTGAAGCTCCCGGTGATCGTCTAGCCGGTTTAGTGAATGACGGCGGCCAGCTCTGGCTCCGTGATGCGCGGCGCGCCTGCGGCCTGCTCGAAGAACTCCACCACCAGCCCGCCGAACCGGACCAGCGGCTGCTCCGCGCCGGGGTCGAAGGTCAGGTCGTGGAGCGCCAGCGCGGCGTGCTGCGCCTCATCCAGCGCGTAGCGGACGGTGGCGCGCTCCTCTGCTGAGCTGGCGAGCGACTCCAACGCGTCGTCCATGCAGCGGCGCAGGGCGGAGAACTCTTCCAGCAGCGCGCTCACGCCACGGTCCGCGGACACGCGCAGGACGCCACGGGTCCGGCTCCAGGGGCTGCCTGCGGCGCCTGCCAGCGCCTCGCCAACCTCCCGGACGAACGGCTCCACCACGCAGTCCAGGAGATGCCGATGGCGGCGCGGGCGGCGGATGCCCAGGCTGCGGCGCCAGGCCGCGGCGATCCGGTCGGGCTGGTCGACGAAGAGCCGGCTCGCTGAAGAAGACATCCCCTCGTCCCTCTCTTCGGCTCGAACGTCCATGCCCGCCCCCAGGTCGAATGGTGTGCTGCCCGTCGTTAGCAAGCAGTCGGCCAGCGGTCGCTTCGTTCTGTCTCGTGTCATCCCGGTCGGTTGGCGTTTGCGTGCGGCGGTTGTGTGTCGGCGAGCAGAAAAAAACTCCCGCAGGGCATTGGAGGGTTTGACAGGGAATTGCGGTTCCGCGGGAGGGAACTGACACGCCCTTTGGAAGCGTGCGCGCGTTCGAAGGTCGACACTCGAGGGGGGCACGACGCTTGCTCACCCTTCGGGCGCTTGGGGGGAGGTCGGCGATGCGGGGACTTTGGGTGGTCTGCGCTGCGGCGTGCAGCGCGGCGTGGGGGGCGGAGGTTCAGGACGCGCCGCGGTCGGGGTTGGAGCTGTATGTCACGCCGCCGTCGGAGCGGATTCCGGCGACAGGGGTGCCGCTGCGAGGAGGGGACGAGGCAACGCTGGTGGCCGCGCGCGGGGAGCGCGAGTCCTTCTTCGTGGTGCTCCGCGGCGCACCCGCGGGCGCGGCGGTGGAGGCCTGGGCGACCCGGCTGCGAGGCGGGACGGGGGTGGGCGCGGCGCCCGTGGTCACCGTCCGACGCGCCGCCTTCGTAGAGCACGGGGGTGAGCTCTGGGCCGACGCGCTTCTACCTTTGAGCGCGCCCGTCCGCGCGCCGCTGCGGGAGGCGGAGAACCTGGCGCTCTTCGTGGACGTCTTCGTCCCCCGCAGCGCATCCTCCGGGCGCTACAGCGGGGCGCTGACGGTGGCGGTGGGGGGGCAGGTGGCGGCGGCGGTGCCCATCCGGCTCGAGGTGCTGGGTGTGACGCTGCCGCGGTCCGCCAGCCTCCCCGCCGCCCTCGACTATCCGGAGAAGGAGGTGGGCTTCGGCGCGCCGCAGGGCACGGAGCCCGCGCGGCTCGCGGATGCGCTCGGGCGCGGCGCGCTGGCCGGGCGCTTGAGCTTGTTGGGCCTGGGCGGCGTCCCCGCCTATCGCCTCACGCCCGGCGAGGGGCGGGTGGAGATCGACTTCGCGGGCTATGACGCGCAGCTGGAGCCCTGGATGAACGGGCTGGAGGAGCTGGACGGGGCGCAGGCCAGCGCGGTGCTGGTACCCGCCCCGGCCGCCGCGAGCGCGGTGGACCGCATCAAGTACACGCTCGCCTTCCGGCAACACCTCAAAGGCCGCGGCTGGGAGAAAGGCGCGGTGGAGCTGCCCGTCGCCGCGGCGCCCGGAGCGCTTGTGCCGCGGCAAGCGCTGGCCTTCGGGAACTGGGAGGAGTGCGAGAAGTCCAGCCGCCCCACCTGGTGGCTGCTCCCGGCGGAGCGCCTGGCGCTGGGCGCGGATCCCGCCGGCGTGAGGGCGATTGGCTGGCTGGCCTACGCGGCGGGCGCGGCGGGGGTGCGCTATGCCGACGCCTTCGAGGGCTTCCGGACGGCGAGCTTCCAGCAGACGCCCTCCGGCTCCGCGCTCTTCTACCCAAGCCTCTGGCTGGGCCCGGACGCGCCGCTGGCCATCGAGAGCGTGCGGTTGGCGCTGCTGCGCGACGGGCTGGAGGACTACGAGCTGCTCAAGCGGGCGGAGCTCCGGGGGGCCGCCGCGCGGACGTGGAGCGCGCGCATCGCACCTTCGCCTGACCAGTGCGCCCGGGCGCCGGAGCGGTACGCGGCGGCCAAGCGCGCCCTCGCGGCGGCGTCCACCGCGCCGTCGCCGGTATCCTCGGCGCGCTGAAGCGGCGCAGGCACGCTGATTCTGCGCGGGGCAAGTGGGCGCTCCAGAGGGGAGGCGGGAGGCACGGCCGTTGCTGAGGCCGCGCTCCCGAAAGGAGCAACACCATGCACTCCCTGCGCAGCGCCGCTGTCTTCCTCGTCGCCACCCTGATGGCGTGTGGTCCCACCCCAGAAGGCATTGACCCGGAGACGGGGGAGGGGGTGGAGGTCGCCCAGCAGTCGCTCGTGGTGGACGACCTCTACAGCAAGCTCCGCGAGGTGGAGGGGCTGCTGCCCCAGCCGCTGCCGACGGCGACGGTCGAAGTCGGGACGCTCAACGCCAGCGGCAGCTGGGATGGGCTGAGCACCACCTATTCCATCGACCCGTTCACCCACAAGCCGCGGGCGATGACGCCCATCGTGAGCATCGACGGGATTGATCTCATCGCGGTGTTCCGGTCCACGACGGGCGGCGGCCTCTCCGTGACGGCCAACGGCCAGACCGTCAGCAGCACCACCAGCTCCGTCAGCGTCAACCTCGGCCGGGCCACGCGGGTGACCTGGACGCTCAACGCCGGCGGGTGGACCCGGTCCGACGTCTTCAACGTGTCTCGCGCGAGCGTGATTGGTGCGGGTGCCTTCACCGTCGCCGCGCTGCCCATCTCCATCGTCTACGAGCCGCCGATGAACGCGGCCAAGACCAACGTCGCCAACATCGGCTTCCGGCAGGAGATGACCACCATCACCACCGTCTCCAACGGCTCCGGCAGCAGCAGCACGCCGAAGTGGGCGACGGGCATTGTCATGCGGGACATCCTGGACCGCCTCTCCAAGCACTGGAAGCCGGCGGCCGCGGTGAAGACGGCGCTCTCCGTGGGCAAGACGCTGATGGGCAGCGTGGACGTGAGCACCACCACCGGCACCACGGTCAACACGGACTCGACGCTGGGGCTGACCCAGGTCAACTCGCAGAGCATCCAGACCAACGCCAAGCTGGGGCCCGGCCTGGGCGACATCGTCGTCTTCTACAAGGACGCGCGCGTCGTCTGGGGGATGGAGCAGGGCGAGGTGACCCTCACCCTGGTGGACCACGGGCCGCTGGCGATGGTGACCATCGCCACCCTGAAGACCGACCTCACGGCCGCCCGCGCGGGCCAGACGGCGCCGGTCACCGGCCTGGACGCGCCGACGCTGGAGTCGCTCATCAAGCTGGATCCGATGGCGTCCCTCTCCACCCGCCCCATCCACACCGGCCCCATCGCCATTGGCGGCGGCGTGACGCTCCCCTCCAGCCGCTTCACCAAGGACACCACGCTCATCCTGAACGGGACCACGTTCCAGAACTCGGTCAGCCACACCATCACGCAGACGGACAAGGTCAGCCGGCTCACCACCACCACCACTGTCCGCAACTGCCACCCGGGCTGGCTGTCGCTCATCGGCGTGGGCCAGACGCAGGCCGGGACGTTCACCACCAGCGTGTCGATGGGCAGCTCGCGCACGGACGCGGTGTCCAGCACGGTCTCCGCTTCGTTCACGCTCTCCGCCGCCGCCGGTGAGAGCTACAGCGTGGACGTGAACTACGACAACGTCTTCGGGTCGTTCCTCACCCGCTTCCCCCCGCCGCCTCCCATCGTCATCAGCGGCGGGTGATGCGTCAGTGGAGCGTGGGCTTGCCCGGGGAGCCGCCCTGACTGGGCTCCTCGTCGCCCCGGTCGTGAAAGGCCGGGGTGGACTCATCGAGGGGCAGGTGGTCGCGCTCGAGCCTGGCCTTCGCTTCGGCCTCCGCCTTTGCCTCGGCCTCCACGATGCGGGCGGCGGCGTCCTCCGCGGCGTCCTCCAGCTGCATGGCCAGAAGCCGCGCCTTCCGCGCGCTCCGCCGCCGGACGTAGGCCGCGATGCAGAGGCCCGCGGCGAGCACCCAGAGCGTGGAGCCGGTGGTGACGATGGGCAGCCACGAGTAGCGGCGGGGCAGCTGCGTGCGCCAGGCCTCCTCCTCCAGCCGCAGAGACGTGTGGAAGGCCTTGGCGAAGGCGGTGGGGAAGGGGTCGCCCGCCTGCACGCGGTCGATCAGGAAGCCCAGGTCCTCTCGGCCGTACGTCTCCATCAGATGGCTCACGAAGGATGCGCTCTGGGCGTAGGCGATCTCCACGTCGCTCGGGCGCTCCGGCCAGCCGGAGGTGAGGTCATCCAGCGGCATCAGCCTGGAGGAGTGGATGGCGCGGAACATGGCCGCGTACTGGTTCAGGCCCTTGCCTTCGCCGGTCAGCCGCTGCGCCATGCCTTCCTGGAACCAGCGCGGCCAACCCTTGCCCAACTGCCCGAGCGCGACGTGGGCGAGCTCGTGCCGGACGGTGGCGGCGTTCTTCGGGTCGATGAGCGAGAGCGCCTCCAGCAGGATGACGTTCTGCTCCGGGTAGGCCAGCGCCAGCGCCCAACCGGGGGGCCGGCCGCCGGGCAGTGCGATTTGCTCCAGCTCCTCCCGCCCCACGCCGATGCGGATCTCGGTGACGCCCGGCCAGTCGCGGCCGAGCACGTCCTGGAAGTCATCCCGCGTGCGCTCAATCTCTTCCGCCAGCGCCTGGGCGGATCCTCGCGCCTTCTCCGTGTGCAGGATGCGAAAGCGCGGGGTGCGGATCTCCCCCCACACCGGCCAGGCAGGTGGGATGTCCGCCCGCGCGGCCTGCGGAAGGAGCAGCGACAGGAGGAGCCAGAGCGATGCGATCCACTTCACAGGCTGCAGTCATAACAAGCAGCCGGCCGAACGCAGCAGTCAGCGTGTGAGAAGCTGCGTGACCGCCGGAAGCGTCATTCCCCTGACCTGCACCGCCTTGCTTCGGGAGGTGTCGCCCCGGACCAGCTCCAGCTGCCGGGCGGGAACACCCAGCGCCTTGGCCAGAAACCGGAGCAGCTCCGCATTGGCCTCGCCGTCGACGGGCGGCGCGGCCAGGGCCACGCGCAGCTGCTCGCCGTACAGCCCCACCACCCGCGTGCGAGACGCGCGCGGCTGGGCCCAGATGGAGAGCTCCACTCCGTCGGGGAGCTCGCGGGCGTAGGGCGGGTTCACCTCGACGTCAGCTCTCGGAGCTGACCTTCTTCTTCTGGAGGAAGGCGACGTTGTCCTCGACCCGCTCCCAGTCCTTGTCGGTGAAGTTCGCCTGACGGAAGGACTCCAGCAGCTTGTGGTGAGCGTCGATGACGGAGCGCACCTGCGACTCGAACTGGACGCGCTGCCGCTTGAGCTCGTTGATGTCTTCCACTACTTGCACCAGCTTCTGGTGGGCGTTCTGGACGATCTTCTCCGCCTGGTGCTCCGCGTCCGCGAGGATGATCTCCGCCTCCTTCTTCGCGGCGGCCTTCAAGTCCTCGGAGATCCGCTGGGCGGTGACCATCGTCTCCTGCAGCGTCCGCTCGCGCTGCTGGTGCTGCTCGAGCCGGACGCCGGTGCGCTTGAGCTCCTCCTTCAGCGCAATGTTCTCCTTGACGATCTCCTCGAACTCGCCGGCGGCGAGCTCCAGGAACGCCTCCACCTCCCGCTTGTCGAACCCGCGAAACGCCGCTTCAAAACGCTTCTGCCGGATGTCCAGGGGAGTGATCTTCATGGAGCCCCAGTATAGCTACCCCTTGTCGAGGAACTGCTCGCCCAGCTCCTTTGCCCGCCGCGTCGCCGCCTCCACCGCGTTCATGAGGGTGGTCCGCAGGCCGCCCGCTTCGAGCGTGTGCAGGCCCGCGATGGCCGTTCCTCCGGGGGAGGTCACCTGATCTTTCAAGCTCCCAGGATGCGTGCCGGTCTCGATGAGCAGCTTCGCGCTCCCCAGCACCGTCTGCGCCGCGAGGGAGAGCGCCGTGTAGCGCGGCAATCCCACCTTCACCCCTGCGTCCGAGAGGGCTTCGATGATGAGGAAGATGTAGGCAGGCCCGCTGCCGGAGAGGCCCGTCACTGCGTCCAGGAGGGCCTCGTCCACGACTGTGGTGGTCCCCACGGCCGCGAAGAGGGCCGAGGCCAGCTCCAGGTCCGCCGGAGTGGCGTGCTCGCCGCCGGAGAGGGCGCACGCACCTGCGCCCACCAGGGCGGGGGTGTTCGGCATGGCCCGGACGATGCGAGCGCCCGCGCCGAGCTTTCGCTCCAGCGCCGCAATCGGCACGCCTGCGGCCACGGAGACCACCAGCTTCCGGTGGTCAATGGTGGGAGCGACCACGGAGAGCAGCTTGGCCATCGCCTGCGGCTTGACCGAGAGCACCACCACGTCCGCCTCAGTGGCGGCCGCGACATTGTCGGTGCCGATGGAGACGCCGTACCGGGACGCCAGGTCCGCGCCGCGCTCGGGACGGCGGACGGTGGCCAGGAGGTCATCCGCGCGGGACGTCTTGGCGCGCAGCAGGCCCTTGATGAGGGCCTCCGCCATGTTGCCCGCGCCCAAAAAGGCGATCTTCTTTCCCTCGAGGGAGGCGCTCAACGCTGGGCTCCGGCCTGGCTGCCACCCCAGTCCTGCAGTGCGACGCGGGCGGTGGACTGGAGCCGGTAGTTGTAGCGGGGCTGCCGGGTCACTTCTTCCAGGAACTCGCGCGCGGTGGGGGAGCGCTGGAAGACCAGGCCCTCCAGCGCGCGGACCTTGAGCAGCTCCGCGACCTGTGGGTGTCGGACCACGTTGGCGAGGATCTCCTCAGCCCGCGGCGCCTGGAAGTGGGCGATGGTCCTCAGCGCCGTGAGCTGGATGGCCGGGTTGGCGTCGAAGATGAGCTGAGCGAGCAGGTTCAGGGACCGCCCGTCGCCCAGCAGCGCCAGGTCCTCCACCGCCTGGACCCGGACCTCCTGGGGCGCGGGCTCCACCGCGTAGAGCAGCGCCCGGGCCAGGGCGATGTCCGCGTCGTGCGACGGCGCCGGAGCGTCCGGTCGCTTCGACTTCCGCGGAGGGGCTGGTTCGTCGTCCTCCTTAGGGGAGCCGAGGCTTCCCGCCGCCTTGACCCCCTTCTTCGCCGCTGCGGCGCCCTGCGCGTAACCGACGGTCCCCCACAGCCCCGCCGCCAGGAGCGCGGCGACGCATGCCATTCGGTGCATCACGACCTCGTCGAACTGAGAGCCTTGGAGCCCGCCGTTCTACCGCAAGTCCACCGGCCCAGTCGGGGGCCCCGGTCAATTTTTTTGACCTCTTCACAGGGACGCGTACAAGGGACGCAGCAACCTGTAGCAGACGCAACACGCCTGCAGCGGAGGCTAAAGACGATGAAGGTGAAGGTCACGGACCAGGTTGAGGAACGCTTCGACACGCTCGACCACGTGGAAGTCGAATGCACTCACTGTGGCACCCGGATGGGGACGCACCTGGGGAGCGGGCGGGTGGTCCGCTATTTCCAGTGCTCCTCCTGCATGCGCTGGGTCTCCAGCGTCTATCGCGAGGTGCTCAACAGCACGGCCCGCTACAAGTCGCATCCGAAGGAGGCGACCGCGCGAGCCGGCGCTTCGGAGGATGTGAAGGGTCGGCTGGAGCGTTGGCTGGCGGCCATTGATGACCAGGACCCGTACCGGATTCTCGGCTGCTCGCCGATGGATTCGGTGGACGTGGTCCGTTCGAAGTACCGCGAGCGCGCGCTGTCCTGCCATCCGGACCGCGGCGGCTCGGTGGAGCAGATGCAGCAGCTGAACGTGGCCTACGAACGCGTCCTGCATCACCGGGAGCGGCGGCGCTCCGAAGCGCTGCCCGCCGGCGCCGAAGCGGCCGCGGAGCTTCCGGACGTGAGCAGGTAGGTCCAGAACACCGCGGCCAGCAGCAGCCCCAGCGCCACCTTCACGGTGCTGGGGAAGAAGGACCCCGGGCTGATGAAGCCCTCCACCACGCCGATGGCCGCGAGGAACGGCGCGCAGCCGATGACCAGGCGCGCGCCCTTGGCGCCGTCGTGCGTGAGCGCCTGGGCGCGGGTCTTCTCCCCGGGCGCGACGAGGGCGGTTCCCAGGCGAAGGCCGGCCGCCCCGGCGATGACGATGATGGAGAGCTCCACCGGCCCGTGCGCGCCGATGAAGGTGCCCAGCCGGCCCATCAAGTGTCCCTTCGCGCAGTAGGCGAAGACGCTCCCCAGGTGCACGCCGTTGAAGAGCAGCACGTAGGCGGTCCCCACGCCGCCCAGCAGCCCCGCGCCGAACGCCACGATGGTGACGGTGAGGTTGTTGGTGGCGATTCCGGCCGCCAGCGCGGAGGGCGGGCCAAGCGCGAAGAGGTCATCCGTCCAGAGCTTTCCGCCGTCCACGTATTCGCGGATGCCGGCCGGGATGAGCGCGTCCGCGGCGGTGGGGTCCCAGAGGATGGCCAGCGCACCGGCGAGCGCACCGCCGAGGAAGAGCGCGGCGCTGGCGGCGACGAAGCGCAGGCTCTCGCGGAGCGTGGCGGGCAGCTCTACGCGGAAGAAGCGGCGCAGGGCGGCCACGCGGTCCACGGGGCGGCGGTAGATGAGCCCGGAGGTCTGCGCGCAGAGCTGGTTCAGGAAGCGGTGCACGTCCGTCGCCGAGAAGAAGGACTGCGCGTGGGCGAGGTCTGACGCCGCCGCGCGGTAGAGGCGGTCCAGCGCCTCCACGTCGGGGAGCTGCAGTTTGCCGCGGCGCGCGTTGCCCAGGAGCGCCTCGAGGGCGTCCCAGTCCGGCTTGCGTCGTGCCACGAAGGCGGTGAGTGGTTCAGCCATGTCCCTTCCCCGTTCGCCTTGAGCGTAGCGCCGCCATGCGCGGAGTCGAGAGGTGGCGCGAGTCCCCCGAGCGTTGCGTTTCAGGCGCGTTGAGTGCGGAGTGTTCGGGGTTCGGGGTTCGGGGTTCGGGTTCGGGGTTCGGGGTTCGGGGTTCGGGGTTCGGGGTTCGGGGTTCGGGGTTCGGGGTTCGGGGTTCGGGACGGAGGAAACCGCGGCACAGACTCCCCAACGTCCTGGGGCCTGCGCGCCAAGTCACCCGGGCCCGCACCCGCTCCCCTACCCGGGCCCGAACGCGAACGCGAACGCGAACGCGAACGCGGCCACGAAAACCGAGGACCCTACCCGAGACACCGTTCCCCGAAGCCCGCAGCCCGAGACACCGTTTCCCGAAGCCCGCAGGCCGAGACACCGTTCCCCGAAGCCCGCAGCCCGAGACACCATTCCCCGAAGCCCGCAGTCCGCACAGCAGTGCTTGCGTCAAACCTCGAATGCCCTGCTGCATCTCGACTGCGTCCCGCTGCGCGCCGCTGCGCTCGAGAGAGAACGAAGCGGCTCAATTACAGCCGCGCGCGCAGCAGCGCCTCGGCCTGCGCCGGGTGGGCCGCGGCGCTCGCGCGTTCCGGCTCTGCCAGATGTGCGGCGTAGCGGTCCAGGAACGCGCGGGTCAAAGACTCCCGCGCGCCGGGCGCGAGGGTGGGGGCGCGTTCGAGGAACGCGAGCAGCAGCTCCAGCTCCGCGGCCGGGAGCGCGCCGCCGGGGACCGGTGCGATGTCGCCAGCGGCGGGTACGGTGTACCGCTCCAGGTTGATGCGCTCTTCGCGGATGAGCAGGGTGCCGGCGACGAGGTCTCCCAGCCGGCGATGCTGCTCCGTCACCAGCATGCTGAGCACGCCGACGCCGTAGAGCGCGGGGAGGAAGTCCACCACCCGCAGCAGGTTGCGGACGGCGCTCTCGTAGGCGGTCACGGGCGACCCATCCAGCCGCACCACCCGGATGCCGAGCAGGCGCTTGCCCACCGTCTGCCCGCGCCACAGCGCTTCGCAGCAAATCCAGTACAGCCACTGCGTGGCGAACAGGGCGATGAGCGCGACCGCCTGCACCACAGCGGAGAGCCCCTGAAAAAGTCCCAGGAGATCCGAGACCAGGAGCGACAGGACGAAGTAGCCGGCGGTCCAGCCCAGGAAGAGGAGCAGCGCGTCAATCAGGTAGGCAAGGGTGCGGTAACCCACGCCGGCGACGGGGAGGGAGACCTGCACGCGCTCAAGGCCGCTGACTGCCAGGTGGCTGTCCACTGTGGCGCGGGAGACTACCTCCCCGCCTGTGCTACCCTCTGCGGAAACTGAGCCCTCCCGCCGACCCCGGGCCAGCAGGTGATCCAGCACATGACCGCTCTCCGCCTCTCCCTCCTTCTCGCGTTGGTGGCGTTCCCCGCCTTTGCTGGGCCCGTCGGCCTCTCGGTGGGCGAAGTCAAACGCGTGACGGTGTCGCAGCGGCTGGCCCGCGTGGAGGCCACCGACATGGCCCGCGTGGAGATTGCCTACAAGGGCGCGACGGTCACGCTGACGGGGAAGGAGACCGGGCGGACGACGGTGAAGATGGTCACCGTGGACGGGGCAGAGGTCTCACTCGACGTCCATGTTGTCTCTCCCGGCGCGCGCGTGTTCGAGATAGAAAAGCAGGGCTCGGTGGCGAAGCGGGAGAAGGTGCCCCCCGCGAAGGAGCCGGCCGAGAAGGCAGAAGCGCAGGCGCAGGACGTGCCGTAAGCGCGAGCAGACCGTCAGGCGGGGGGCAATTCACGGTCCGACTCCCAACGGTGGCCGCAGCGAGCTGTCAGTAAGCCAACAGACGACCGGCCGGGACAATCCCCCGGCCTGTACACGTTGACGTTTCAATTGTTCGCTCACCAGACGCCTTCGAAAAACCCGGCGAAGGATTGGGCTTTCGAGCGCCCCGACCAAGGATGACGCGCAATGGATATTGAGAACCCCGGCAGCAACGGGAAGAGCAATCGGCGCGGCGGGAAGAACGGCAACGGAAACGGCAACGGCGGGCATGCCCACCCGGCCAAGCCTGCACCGCAGCCGCCCGAGGTTGCTGCGAGCCCGCGCCTGGGGCGCGCTGCACGTCCGGTCCGGCGCGCGAACGAGCCGCCGCTTCGCCAGCTTCTCGAATCCCTGCGCGCCGCGCAGCGCGGCGACTTCGCCGTCCGGCTGCCGCTGGACAACGGCGAGGTGGTGATGGACGAGATTGCCGCCGCCTTCAACTCGGTGGTGGGCATGAACGAGATGTTGGCCCACGAGATGATCCGCATTGAGCGGGTGGTGGGCCGCGAAGGCCGGATGACCGAGCGCGTGTCGCTGGGCGAAGTGCGCGGCGGCTGGGAGGACAGCGTCCGGGCCATCAACACGCTCATCGGCGACCTGGTGCAGCCGACGACGGAGGTCGCGCGCGTCATCAGCGCGGTGGCCGAAGGCGACTTCACGCAGAAGATGGCGCTCGACATCGAAGGGCAGCCGGTGAAGGGCGAGTTCCTCCGCATCGGCACCACCGTGAACAGCATGGTGGATCAGCTCTCGTCCTTCGCCGCGGAAGTGACGCGCGTCGCGAAGGAGGTCGGCACGGAAGGAAAGCTGGGCGGTCAGGCGGCGGTGCCCGGCGTCTCCGGCGTGTGGAAGGACCTCACGGACAACGTGAACCTGCTCGCCAACAACCTGACCGCGCAGGTGCGAAACATCGCGGACGTCACGACCTCCATCTCGAAGGGAGACCTCTCCAAGAAGATCACGGTCGACGCGAAGGGCGAGGTGCTTGAGCTGAAGAGCACCATCAACCAGATGGTCGACAACCTGAACTCCTTCGCCGCGGAAGTGACGCGCGTCGCGAAGGAGGTCGGTACGGAAGGAAAGCTGGGCGGGCAGGCGGACGTGAAGGGCGTGTCCGGCGTGTGGAAGGACCTCACGGACAACGTGAACTTCCTCGCCAACAACCTGACCGCGCAGGTGCGGAACATCGCCGACGTGACGACCGCGGTCGCCAAGGGCGACCTGTCGAAGAAGATTACGGTGGACGCGAAGGGCGAGGTGCTGGCGCTCAAGAGCACGGTCAACACGATGGTGGACCAGCTCAACTCCTTCGGCGCGGAGGTGACGCGCGTCGCGAAGGAGGTGGGCACCGACGGCAAGCTGGGCGGGCAGGCGGACGTGAAGGGCGTGTCCGGCGTGTGGAAGGACCTCACGGACAACGTGAACTTCATGGCGTCCAACCTGACCACCCAGGTGCGCGGCATCGTGAAGGTGGTGACCGCGGTCGCCAACGGAGACCTGTCGCAGAAGTTGGCCGTGCCGTCGAAGGGCGAGATCGCCGCGCTAGGCGCCACGCTCAACAACATGACGGACACGCTGAACATCTTCGCGCAGCAGGTGACCAGCGTGGCCCGCACGGTGGGCGTGGAAGGGAAGCTGGGCGCCCAGGCAGAAGTCCCGGGCGTCGCCGGCACGTGGAAGGACCTGACGGACAACGTCAACCTGCTCGCCAACAACCTGACTGCGCAGGTGCGAAACATCGCGGAGGTGACGACGGCGGTCGCCAAGGGCGACCTGTCGAAGAAGATCACCGTCGACGCGAAGGGTGAGGTGAACGAGCTCAAGAACACCATCAACACGATGGTGGATCAGCTCCGGTCGTTCGCCGGCGAGGTGACGCGCGTCGCGAAGGAGGTCGGCACCGAGGGGAAGCTGGGCGGGCAGGCCGAAGTCCCGGGGGTCTCCGGCACGTGGAAGGACCTGACCGACAACGTGAACGGCCTGGCGCGCAACCTGACCGACCAGGTCCGCAACATCGCCAAGGTCACCACGGCGGTCGCCAACGGAGACCTGTCGCAGAAGATCACCGTCGACGTGAAGGGCGAAGTTTTGGAGCTGAAGAACACCATCAACACGATGGTGGATCAGCTCCGGTCGTTCGCCTCGGAAGTGACGCGCGTCGCGAAGGAGGTCGGCACCGAAGGAAAGCTGGGCGGGCAGGCGGAGGTCCGCGGGGTGTCCGGCACTTGGAAGGACCTGACCGACAACGTGAACGTGCTGGCGGGCAACCTGACCGACCAGGTGCGAAACATCGCCAAGGTCACGACGGCGGTCGCCAACGGGGACCTGTCGCAGAAGATCACCGTCGAGGCGCGCGGGGAGATCCTCGAGCTCAAGAACACCATCAACACCATGGTGGAGCAGCTGCGGTCGTTCGCCTCGGAAGTGACGCGCGTCGCGAAGGAGGTCGGCACCGACGGCAAGCTGGGCGGGCAGGCGGAGGTGAAGGGCGTGTCGGGGACCTGGAAGGACCTGACCGACAACGTGAACTTCATGGCCTCCAACCTGACCAGCCAGGTGCGCAACATCGCGCTGGTCACCACGGCGGTGGCCCGCGGAGATCTCTCCAAGAAGATCACCGTCGACGTGAAGGGCGAGATCCTGGAGCTGAAGAACACCATCAACACGATGGTGGATCAGTTGAACTCCTTCGCTTCGGAAGTGACCCGCGTGGCGCGCGAGGTCGGCACCGAAGGAAAGCTGGGCGGCCAGGCGGAGGTGCAGGGCGTCGCCGGCGTCTGGAAGAACCTGACCGACAACGTGAACTTCATGGCCCGCAACCTGACCACCCAGGTGCGCGGCATCGTCAAAGTCGTGACCGCGGTCGCCAACGGAGATCTCAAGCAGAAGCTGTCCGTCGAAGCGAAGGGCGAGGTCGCGGCCCTGGCGGAGACGATCAACAACATGACCGACACGCTCTCCACCTTCGCCGAGCAGGTGAGCACGGTGGCCCGCGAGGTGGGCGTGGAGGGGAAGCTGGGTGGCCAGGCCCGCGTGCCCGGCGTGTCCGGCACCTGGAAGGACCTCACGGACAACGTGAACTTCATGGCGTCCAACCTGACCACCCAGGTGCGCGGGATCGTCAAGGTGGTGACCGCGGTCGCCAACGGAGACCTCACCCAGAAGCTGGTGGGCGTGGAGGCGAAGGGCGAGATCGCCGCGCTGGCAGAGACCATCAACAACATGACCGACACGCTGGGCACGTTCGCCGACCAGGTGAGCACCGTGGCCCGCGAGGTCGGCATTGAAGGGAAGCTGGGCGGTCAGGCCAAGGTGCCGGGCGCGCTGGGCACGTGGCGGCAGCTGACCGACAACGTGAACCAGCTGGCCGGCACGCTCACCTCGCAGCTGCGCGCCATCTCCGACGTGGCCACCGCGGTGACCAAGGGCGACCTGACCCGGTCCATCGACGTTGAAGCGCAGGGCGAGGTCGCGTCGCTGAAGGACAACATCAACCAGATGATCATCAACCTGCGTGAGACCACGCAGAAGAACCAGGAGCAGGACTGGCTGAAGACGAACCTCGCCAAGTTCTCCTCCATGATGCAGGGCCAGAAGAACCTGGGCACGGTCAGCCGGCTGATCATGAGCGAGCTGACGCCCCTGGTCTCCGCTCACCACGGCGCGTTCTTCATGATGGACATCGAGTCCAACCAGCCGCTGCTCAAGCTCACGTCGACCTACGCGTACCGCGAGCGCAAGAGCGTGGCGAACCGCTTCCGCCTGGGCGAAGGCCTGGTGGGGCAGTGCGCGCTGGAGAAGAAGTCCATCCTGCTCACCCGCGTCCCGGCGGACTACATCCAGATCTCCTCCGGCCTGGGGGAGAGCACCCCGCTCAACATCATCGTCCTGCCGGTCCTCTTCGAGGGCGAGGTGAAGGCGGTCATCGAGCTGGCGTCCTTCCACCCCTTCTCCGCCATCCACCAGCTCTTCCTGGATCAGCTGACGGAGAGCATTGGCGTCGTGCTGAACATGATCAGCGCGAACATGCGGACGGAGGAGCTGCTCCAGCAGTCGCAGAGCCTCACCCAGGAGCTGCAGAGCCAGTCCAAGGAGCTCACGCAGCAGCAAGAGGAGCTCAAGCGGTCTAACTCCGCGCTGGAGCGGCAGGCGCTGGAGCTGGAGGAGAAGGCACGGCTGTTGGAGGACCAGAACACCAAGGTCGAGATCAAGAACAAGGAAGTGGAGCAGGCCCGCGCGGCCATCGAGGAGAAGGCGGCGCAGCTGTCGCTGGCCTCGCGCTACAAGTCCGAGTTCCTGGCGAACATGTCGCACGAGCTGCGCACGCCGCTCAACTCGCTGCTCATCCTGGCCAAGCTGCTCTCCGACAACAAAGACCAGAACCTCAGCGACAAGCAGGTGGAGTACGCCCGGACCATCTACGCGTCCGGCGGAGATCTCCTCGCGCTCATCAACGAGATCCTGGACCTCTCCAAGGTGGAGGCCGGGAAGATGCAGGTGGAGGCGCGCGACGTCCCCATCCGCGAGGTCTCCGAGTTCGTGGAGCGCGGCTTCCGGCCGGTGGCGGAGCAGAAGGGCCTGGAGTTCACCACCGAGAACCGCAGCGGCGTCCCGGAGACGCTGCGCACGGATCCCCAGCGCCTGCAGCAGATCCTCAAGAATCTGCTCGCCAACGCGTTCAAGTTCACCGAGTCCGGCTTCGTCCGGCTGAAGATCAGCCTGGCCGACAAGAAGACCCGCTTCTTCAACCCGGTGCTCAACCGCGCCGCGCGGGTGCTGGCCTTCTCCGTGGTGGACACCGGTATCGGCATCCCGAAGGACAAGCAGCGGATCATCTTCGAGGCCTTCCAGCAGGCGGACGGCACCACCAGCCGCCGCTACGGCGGCACCGGCCTGGGTCTGTCCATCTCGCGCGAGATGTCCGGCCTCCTGGGTGGGGAGATTCAGCTCGACAGCTCCCCGGGCAAGGGCAGCACGTTCACCCTCTACCTCCCGGAGCGCTGGGAGAGCCCGCTGGGCGCGGAGGAGGATGACCGCATCGCCGCGGCGCAGGCACGCTCGGAGCCGCTGCTGGAGGAGCAGCAGCTGGGCACCGTGGCGGACGCGGTGGTCAACCGGCCCATCGAGGACGACCGGGAGCACCTGCGCGAGGGCGACCGCGTGGTGCTGATCATTGAAGACGACGTGAAGTTCGCCCGCATCATGATGGGGCTGGCCCGGGAGGGCGGCTTCAAGGTGGTGGTGGCCACGCGCGGAGACTCCGGGCTGGCGCTGGCCAACGAGCTCCAGCCGGATGCGATCACGCTGGACATCCAGCTGCCCGTGGTAGACGGCTGGTCCGTGCTCGACCGCCTCAAGCGCAACCCGCGAACGGCCCACATCCCGGTCCACGTCATCTCCGTGACGGAGCGCAACCGGAAGGCCGCGGCGCTGGGCGCCTTCGCCTACGTGGAGAAGCCGGTCAGCAAGGAGCGGCTGGAGGCGGCCTTCCGCCACATCAGCCACTTCCTGGACCGCACCCTCAAGCTGCTGCTCCTGGTAGAGGACAACGCCGTTGAACGGGACAGCATCCGGGAGCTGGTCGCTGAAGGTGAGGACGTGCGCGTCACCGCGGTGGCCAACGCTGAAGAGGCGCTGCGCGCCCTGGACGAGCACGAGTACGACTGCATGGTGGTGGACCTGGTCCTGCCCGGTCAGGACGGGGTGAAGCTCATCGAGCAGGTGAAGACGCAGGCCCGGTTCGCGCAGCTGCCGGTCATCGTCTACACCGGCAAGGAGCTGACGCCCTCCGAGGAGAAGCGGATCCGCAACTTCGCCGAGTCCGTCATCATCAAGAACAACGCGCAGTCCCCGGACCGGCTGCTCAACGACACCGCGCTCTTCCTGCACCGCGTGCAGAAGAACCTGCCCGAGCGCTCGCAGACCCGCCTGGCGGCGCTGCGCGAGGTGGACCGGGAGCTTGGCAACAAGACCGTGCTGGTGGTGGATGACGATGTCCGGAATATCTTCGCCATGACCAGCGTGCTTGAGGGCCAGCAGATGCGGGTCATGTACGCGGAGAATGGACGGACGGCCATCGAGATGCTGGAGAGCGGACCCGAGGTGGACATCGTCCTGATGGACGTGATGATGCCGGAGATGGACGGCTACGAAACCATGCGCGCCATCCGCAGCGAGCCCGCCTTCAAGGCGCTCCCCATCATCGCCGTCACCGCCAAAGCCCTGAAGGATGACCGGGAGAAGTGCATTGACGCAGGGGCCAGCGATTACCTGCCCAAGCCGGTGGATCCAGAGAAGCTCCTGGAGCTGATGCGCTTGTGGACCTCTCACCCGAAGAACTGATCAGAGGCTTTGGATTCCGCCCATGGACTTGCGAGAGGCCGACAGCGGCCGCGAGAGCTCGGTCCCCTCGGCTGGGGTGACCGTGGACGGTGAGCCCCAGCGACGGGAGGAGCTGGAGCAGGCCAGCGTCCTCATCGTGGATGACCATCCGGCCAACCTCTTCGCGCTCGAAGCAGTGCTGGCGCCGCTGGGCCACTCGCTGGTCCGGGCCACGTCCGGGGAGGAGGCGCTCAAGCACCTGCTCACCCGGGAAGTGGCGGTCATCCTGCTGGACGTGCAGATGCCGGGGATTGACGGCTTCGAGACGGCCAAGCTCATCAAGCAGCGCCCGCGCACCCGGGACATCCCCATCATCTTCATCACCGCGATTCACCGCGAGGGGCGGAACGTCTTCAAGGGGTACTCGCAAGGCGCGGTGGACTACCTGCTCAAGCCGGTGGACCCGGACATCCTGCGGTCCAAGGTCTCCGTCTTCGTCGACCTGTACCTGAAGAACGCCAAGCTCCGGCAGCAGGAGGCGCTGCTGCGGCAGAGGGAGCGTGAGGGCCTGGAGCAGCGGCTGGAGCGCCGTTTCCGCGGCCTCACGGACCTGCTCCCGGCCTGCGTCTGGGGCACCCGGCCGGACGGGCAGGCCTATTACTGCAACCGGACGCTCGCGGAGTACGCGGGGCGTCCCTCGGGGGAGCTGCTGGGGCTCCTGAGCGGGGAGTTGGTCCACGCGGAGGACAAGCCGCGGGTGGAGGAGGCGGTCCGGGCGTTGGCGAAGGAGCAGCCGCTGGAGCTGGAGTTCCGCCTGCGGCGGCACGACGGCGAGTACCGCTGGCACTTCGGCCGTGCGGTCCCGGAGCGGGATGAGCAGGGCGCCGTGTTCGGGTGGATCCTCACCGCGATGGACGTGGATGACCGGAAGAAGGCGGACGAGGTCCGCAGCTACCTGCTGCAGGCGGAGCGCGAAGCCCGCGCCCAGGCGGAGCTGGCCAACCGCGCCAAGGACGAGTTTCTGGCCACCGTCTCCCACGAGCTGCGTACGCCGCTCAACGCCATTCTCGGCTGGGCGCGCATGCTGAAGACGGGCCTTTTGGACGCGGTGAAGTTCGAGCGCGCCATCGACACCATCCTGCGCAACGCGATGGTTCAGAAGGAGCTCATCGAAGACATCCTGGACGTCTCCCGCATCGTCAGCGGGAAGCTGCGGATCCAGCTGCGCAAGGTGAGCTGCATCCAGATCTCCCAGGCGGCCCTGGACACCGTAAAGCCCACCGCGGACGCGCGCGGGGTGGAGCTGGTCTCGCAGATTGACCCCACCGCGGACGAGGCCACCGGAGATCCAGACCGTTTGCAGCAGGTCATCTGGAACCTGCTCTCCAACGCCATCAAGTTCACGCCGCGCGGCGGGCGGGTGACGCTGACGCTGGTGCGGGCGGATTCCCAGGTGGAGCTTCGGGTGTCGGACACCGGCCGCGGCATCAGCCCGTCGTTCCTCCCGCACGTCTTTGACCGGTTCCGCCAGGAGGATGGGATCAGCACCCGGACGCAGGGCGGGTTGGGCCTGGGCCTGGCCATCGTGCGCCACCTGGTGGAGCTGCACGGGGGCAACGTCTGGGCGCAGAGCGAAGGGGAAGGGAAGGGCGCCACGTTCACGGTGCGCCTCCCGCTTCGGGTCATCCAGCTGGAGCAGCAGCGCGAGGAGTGGATGCGGCCCGGCGCACGGACGCCGCCGTTGGGCATGCCGCGCCCGGTGGCGCTGGAGGGCGTCCGGGTGCTCTTCGTGGACGACACGCAGGACGCGCGCGAGCTGGTGACGGAGCTGCTGGAGCTGCACGGCGCACGGGTGACGTCCGTCGCCAGCGCGGCCACCGCGCTCGAGGAGCTGGCTCGGGCCGAATACGACGTCCTGGTGAGCGACATCGGCCTCCCGGCGGAGGATGGGTATTCGCTGATGCGCAAGGTGCGCGCGCTCCCCACGGAGCGGGGCGGGCGGATTCCGGCCATCGCCGTCACGGGCTTTGCCCGCGCCGAGGACGGACGGCGGGCGATGGAGGCAGGCTTCCAGAATCACCTCGCCAAGCCGGTGGAGCCCAGTGAGCTGATGTCGCTGGTCGGCAGCCTGGCTGGCCGGGCAGGGTAGCCGGGGCCCCGGGGACCCAGCCGGTCCACCGAGGACCCCCTCCCCTGTGAGCCAAGGGGCTGGAACACTGTTCATCCCAGGCGTGGAACACCTGCTGCATCCGGTGCGCTCATGGAAGTGGTGGCGCAAAAGTCGCGGGTGTTCGTCGTGGACGACTCCCGCACCATCCGCACACAGTTGCAGCAGCTGCTCTCGCGCGAGTTCGAGTGCGTGCCGTTTGCGGATGGCCCCTCTGCGCTCGAAGCGGCCCGCGTGCAGCGCCCGGACCTCATCCTCTCCGACGTGGTGATGGAGCCGTACGACGGCTACGAGCTGTGCCGAAAAGTGCGGCAGGAGCCTGCGCTGCGCGACATCCCGCTGGTGCTGCTCACCTCCAGCGATGACCGGGACGGCCGCGCGCTGGGCCTGGAGCAGGGCGCGGACGACTACCTCTCCAAGCCGGTGCATGAGCGGGAGCTCTTCGCGCGGGTGCGGGCCCTGCTGCGGCTGCAGGACGCGCAGCGGAAGATCCTCGCGCAGCAGGAGCGCCTGGAGGCGTCCAACCAGCGCCTCATCCAGACACAGCAGGAGCTGCTCTCCGCGGAGAAGATGGCCACCCTCGGCACGCTGGCGGCAGGCGTGGCGCATGAGGTGAACAACCCGCTGTCGTTCGTGATGAGCGGCGTCCAGCAGTTGGTGGACGCGGTGCAGGACCTGGCAGACCCGGAAGCGAAGCCGGACCTGCGGCGTCAGGTGCTGGCGGATGTGCAGGAGATCAACGAAGAGGTGCTGCACGGCCTCAACCGGATCCGCACCATCGTGAAGGACCTGGGCCGCTTCGCCACGCAGCCGGAGAGCCCTCCCGCGGCGATGGACGTGGCCAAAGAAGTCGAGGCGGCGGTGGTGGCCTGCAAGCCCAAGCTGGGCGCCACACCGCTCGCGCAGGACCTCCAGCACAGCGCAAGCATCCTGGCGTCTTCCGGCTACGTGAGTCAGATCCTCCAGCACCTCATCGCCAACGCGGCGGACGCCGTGCAGGGCCGGCCGAACCCGATGATCACCGTCGAGTCCCGGGACGTGCCGCGCGGCGTGGAGGTGTCCGTCGTCGACAACGGCTGCGGGATGGACGACGCCGTGAAGAAGCGGCTGTTCGAACCCTTCTTCACCACCAAGCCCGCAGGCCGCGGCGCTGGCCTGGGGCTCTCCATTTGTCAGTCGCTGCTCCACCGCCTGGGCGGCACCATCGAGTGCATGACCACCCCCGGCCAGGGCACCCGCTTCCGCTTCGTCGTGATGCTCCGCCCGCCAGACCCCGCCGCCGTGTTCAACCGCGCGCGCCGCGTGGTCGCCACGGGGTAGGCCTGGATTCTGCAGTCGGCGCCGGCATGCGCCCATCGCTCGGTCTGAACGCCCTGCTTACCGTCGTGCTGCTCTCCGGCTGCGACTGCGGACCGGGCGAGGGGACGCCCACGCCGGACGGCGGGCGCGGGACGGATGGCGGAGGCGCCGGCGGCTCGACCGACGCCGGGACTCCCTGCACGGACCTGGTGGCCATCGTCCGGGATTTTCACAAGACCCATCCGGACTTCGAGTCGTTCAACGGCACGGCTGAGAAGGGGCTGGTGCAGAGCGCGCTGGGTGCGGACCACAAGCCGGTGCACGCGGCGCCCGGCCCCACCACTCAGACCACCGGGCCCGCCAACTTCGCCCAGTGGTACAACGATGTCCCAGGCGTCAACCAGCGCTTTACCGTCCCGCTCCCGCTGACGCCCGCCGCGGGCGGCACGTTCATCTTCGACAGCGCGGCGTTCTTCCCCCTCGACGGCAAGGGCTTCGGTGAAGAGGGGAACCCGCACAACTTCCACTTCACGACGGAGCTGCACACGTCATTCAAGTACAAGGGCGGCGAGGCGTTCACCTTCCGCGGCGACGATGATGTCTGGGTGTTCGTGAACAAGAAGCTGGCGCTGGATCTCGGCGGGCTTCACCAGGCGCTGGAAGGCACCATCCGCTTCGATGAGCTGGGGCTGACCGTCGGGCAGACCTATCCGCTCGACGTGTTCCACGCGGAGCGCCATACGGTGGAGAGCAACTTCCGGATTCAGACGTCCATCGACTGCTTCTTGGTACCGGCGCTGAACTAGTCGCCAAGCGTGGCGCGCGTCCCTCCCCCGCTCGCCTCGAGGGGGAAACCGGCCCTGGCCGGCCATTTCGTCGGAGGAACAGCTGTTCTCACTCAGGCGCCTCCCCCGCTCGCCTCGAGCGAACGGGGGGGCTTCCAGGGATGTCTCTGAGGGGCCTCCGGGGAATTCCTCGGAGGGGCTCCGGGGATGCTCCGGAGGGATCTCCCGCGGAATCACCCCTTCAGCGGATCCACGGTGAGGCCCAGCGCCTGCCGGAGCACGAGGAGATCTTCAGAGAGGAAGAAGACCAGCAGGTCGCGCAGCTTCGCCTTGTCGCCAATCCGTCCGGCCTCGGAGAGGACCACGCGCTTGATGGCCTGCGGCTCCGCGGCGAGCAGCGCGCCGGCGCGCATGGCGGTGAGCTCCACGCCCTCCACGTAGCGTGGGAGCGCCTGGGGATCCGCCAGCGCCGAGGCGGCGTCCCGGCCCACGCGGTGGAGCGCCGCGCGGCCGCTGTCGGAGAGCGACTTCTCGAGGAACCGGCGCTCCTTCTCCAGCAGCCGCACATCACCCGGCGGCGTCATGCCGGAGAGCCAGACCGCGGCCTGGATGAGCTGGGGCAGGCGGGGCGGTTCCACCCGGTGGACCAGCTGGAGCTCCGGCCGCAGGGCCGCCAGGGAGCGGCCGCAGAGGTAGAGAAGCTCCTTCTGACCGGTCTCCCCGAAGAACCGGCCCCCTACGCGCAGGGCGGGCGGATGCGTGTTGCACAGCTCCAGGCCCACCAGGACGTCGGAGAAGACGCCGCTGCCGCCCTTCTTGCCGCTGCGCTCCCGCGTCGCCAGGAATGAGGAGTAGAGCTCCGGCAGCGCCAGGCCCAACACGCTCGCCGCGTAGCCCAGGGCGCGCAGCGCCGGGTCGGCTGCAGTGGCGAGCTCCACGCGGTGCTTCTTGGGATGCAGGTCGTACTTCGAGAGCGGCACCGCCAGCGTGTCGGAGAGCTGCTCGGCCAGGAGCGCCATCAGCTCTGCCAGCGGTCCGCGGGTGCAGGGGTGGAGCAGGTGGCTCTTCCACAGCCGGTCCGTCAGGTGCGCGGGGCTCACCTCGGTGCGCCGCGCGAAGATGGTCAGCTTGGCGAGGATCTCCAGCTCGCCGGGCCCGGACGTGTCGAGCAGGCCGGTGGCCGCCAACGCCGCCAGGTACGCCGAGTCATAGCGCTTGCGCTTGGCCTCCAGCTCCGCGAACCCCACGCAGACCGCGGCGGGGTTGGCGGTGGCCGGCAGCGCGCGCCGGAAGGCCTCCGCGGCCGCCTCCTCCATCCCGGGCCGCTGCGCCGCCAGCGTGGCCAGTTGCTCCTGCGCTTCGCTGTCGTCCGGCGTGCCGCGGCAGACCACCTGGTAGGACTCCAGGGCCCGGTCCGGCTGGCCCAGGCCCTTGAGCTGGAGGTCTCCCAGCGTGCGCCAGAGGGTCATCCGCGCGCTGAGCGTCTCCGGGGACTCCGGTATCCGCCGGATCATCCGCGTGTAGACCTCTTCGAGCTCCTTCCAGCGCTTGGCCTGCGTGTAGAGCTTCTCCAGCCCACGCAGGGCGGCGACGAAGCGCCAATCGAGGTCCAGCGCCGCGTTGTAGGCGGCGGCGGCGCGGTCCAGATCCCTCAGCTCGTCCCGGTACGTCTCCGCCAGCGACACCTGGACGGCCTTCTGCCGGGTGGGATCTCCTTGCAGGGCCGGGGCCCGGAGGAGCGTTTGGAGGACCTCCGCCGCGCGTGCGCCCTGGTGCGAGGTCCGGTAGGCGACGTAGAGACGGTCCAGCGCCTCCACCGAGTCCGGCTTGATCTTCAGGGCCTGCTGCAGCGCCTCCACCGTGAGGGTGGGGTTCCTTACTTTCTCCTTGGCCAGCGCGGCGATCTCCAGGCACAGGGCGTACTTCGCGTCGCCCTCGGAGAGCGGGAGGAGCCGCTGCCGCACTTCCAACGCGCGGTCGTGCTCGCCCTGCTCATCATGAAGCGCGGCCAGGCCGCGCAGCGCGGGGGCCAGCCGGCTGTCCAGCCCGAGCGCGCGTTCGAACTCCGTCCGGGCGCGCGCCCGCTGGGCAAGCGAGGCGTGCAATTCGCCCACGCGCACGTGGAGCTCCGCCACCTCGCGCGGGGTGAGCGCGCTGCGGTGGTGCAGCAGCAGGCTCTCGAAGATCTTCAGGGCCTCCGCCGGCTGGCGCAGGGACACCCGCAGGGCACCCAGGCCGCGCAACGCGGGCAGGTAGGTGGGGTTCAACGCCAGCGCCAGCTCCAGAGACCGCAGCGCCTTCGGCTGCTCCCCCAGGCGCTGGGAGATCTCCCCCAGGCGCGTCAGCTGCGCGCAGAGCGTCTGCGCGTCCGCGCCGGTGGGCGTGGGACCGGCGCGCGCGGTGAGATCTCTCACCACCACGTCCAGCATCCGCTCCGCCGCCAGCCAGTCTTCGGTGGCGATGTAGATCTCCGCCAGCGCGGCGGCCGCCTCCACGCACTGCGGATCCGCGCGGATGGCCTGCTCGAACCAGCCGCGCGCGCCCTCCCGGTCCTTGCGCCGCTCCAGGAAGAACCGGCCCACGGCCACCAGCGCCTTCGCCTTGGGGGCGCCCGGGTCGCTGTGCTGCGCGCGGTGGGCCAGCGTCCGTTCGTACATCCCCCAGTTGCCCTCCTCCTGGTAGATGCGCAGCAGGGCGTCCGTGGCCCCCGCGTGGGCGCCGTGCAGCCGCAGCGCCTCCTGGTAGGCGTTCTTCGCCTTGGTCCGGTCCTTCAGCTCCGCGTCCAGGATCCGGCCCATCCGGCACTGGAGGTCCGCGCCCTCCGGCACGGCGCCGATGACCCGCGCCTCGCGCTGCAGGAAGTCCAGCGCGCTGGGCCAGGCGCGGGCGCGCTCATGGAGCTCCGCGCTGGCCCACAGCGCCCCGCGGTGCCGTGGCTCCAGCTCCAGCGCCCGGCCATAGGTGGCGAGCGCGCGGTCCCCCTGCTGCAGCGACGTCGCGAACAGCTCCGCAGACTCCAGCAACAGCTCCAGCTGCTCCGGCTTGGGCACCAGCGGCAGCACGCGCTCGATGTGCAAGGTGAGCTCCGCCGGCCGGCCGAGCGCACGCTTGAGGCGGGTGAGGGCGCGCAGGGCGTCCAGGTCCTGCGGCGAGAGGAGGACCAGCTGCTCCAGGTGGCGGACCGCCGCCGCGAGGTTCTTCTGCCGCGCCTCGCAGAGCTCCGCGCACCGGCGCAGCAGGGAGATCCGCTCCTCGCGCGCGTCCGTCCTCGCCAGCTGCCGCTCCAGCAGCGCCAACAGCTCCAGCGGCTTGTCCAGCGTGGTGTACAGGCGCTCCAGCTGCGCGAAGGCGTCCGCGTTGGCGCCGTCGTGCTCCAGGGCCTGCCGCAGTGAGGCCACCGCCGCGGAGACATCCTTCAGCTGCTGCTCCTGCACCGCGGCGATCTGCACCTCGAACACCGCGCGCTGCTCGCCGCGGACGGCGAAGTCCCGCGCCCGCCCGAGCGCGCTCACCACCTCCGGCCAGCGGCCGCCGCGGCGGTGCAGGGCGATCAGCCCTTCATACGTGGTGGCGTCCGTCGCCAGCTGCAGCGAACGCTCCAGCGTGGCCACCGCGCGCGCCGGATCCTTCAGCTGCTCCTCGTACACCGTGGCGATCTGCTGGAGGATCCGTTTCCGGGCCGCGAGCTCACCGGTCACCTCCAGCTTCTGCTCCAGCACCTCCACGCTGCGCTCCAGCATCCCGCGGCGGGAGAAGAGCTGCTGAAGGGACTCCAGCGCGGCGTCACTGCCCGGCTCCGAGTCAAGAACCCTCCGCAGCGCCGCCTCCGCGCGGGCCACGTCGTCCAGCGGGCCGTCGTACAGCTGCGCCAGCGTCCGCAAGAGCTGCTCTGCGGTGGGGCCCCACGGCAGGAGGGCCACCAACTCCTCGTAGGCCGCCGCCACCGGCGCGGTGGCCCCGTGCGTGGCCGCCAGCGCCTCCACCCGCGCGCGCAGCGGCACGTCGTCCGGCTTGAGCGCCACGGCCCGGCACAGCGCGGCCACCGCTTCGGCACCCTGGGAGAGCCGGGACTCCTGAAGGTCCGCCAGCTCCAGCAGGGCCAGCCGCTGATCTTCAGGCGGCAGGTGGGGGAGCCGGTCCGAGATCAGCCCCGCCAGCTCTGGCCACCGGGCCTGCGTGGAGTAGAGCGCGCGCGAGGCTTCATAGGCGCGGGCGTCAGTGGGGGAGAGGGTCAGGAGCCGGCGCAGTAGCGGCGCCGCGCGCAGCGGCTCCTCCGACTCCATCCAGAGCGCCGCCGCGTCGTGCAGCTGCGCCGAGGCCGCCTGGAGATCCGTGGCCGCCAGCTGCTCGCCCCGCGCCTGCAGCAGCTGGGCCCGCTCAATCCGCGCGTCCAGCCTCCGGTAGAGGGCGTGCAGGCGCCGGACCTCGGCCGGCGCGCCGGCCAGGCCCTGGGTGTCGTGCTCCGCAGTGACACGCGCGGCCGGGTCCTCCGCCTCCAGCCGCTTCAACTCCTCCGTCGTCGGCTGCGCTACCTCCGCGGTGACGCGCAGCGACGGGTCCTCCACGCTGGCCACGTAGGCCTTCAGCACCGGGGCTGCCGCCTCCAGCGCCTCCTCCGGCCGCTCCAAGGTCGCCAGCGCCTCGGCGAGGCTCAGGCGCAGCGGGCGCTGCTCCGCCGTGGAGGTGGAGCCCCCAATCCGCTTGCGGAGGATCTCCGCCAGGTCGTCATGCCGCCCGAGCCGCTCGTAGACCGCCTGCAGCTCCTCGAGCAGCTCCACCTGCTGCGGCGCGCGCTCCACCGCCGCTTTGAGGTGCGCGATGGCGTCCTCCGGGCGGGCCAGCCCCCGGTGGAGCAGCGTCCCCACCCGCGCGTGCAGCTGCGCCAGCTCGCCCGGGTCCACCGTCCGGGAGATGCGGTCCACCAGCGCCTCGCGGAGCGCCTCCAGTCGGCCGCTGCGCTCCAGCGTGGCAGTCAGCGCGTCGAAAGCGGAAGGGTTGCGGCCGGCGCGCTCCAGCAGCTGTCGGTAGAGCGCGATGGCCCGGTCAAGCTCCCCCGCGTCCGCCAGCGCAGCGCCCAGGGAGAGCGTCACCGCGTCCTGCGCCTCGCCAGTGGCGAGCCGGACGCGCAGCTCCAGGATGGCAATCCGCTTCTGCGCCTGGCCGGTCTGCGCGTAGAGCCCCTCCAGCCGCTCCGCCGCCACCGGGTGCTCCGGGGAGAGCGCCAGCACCCGCTCCAGTGTGGCCGCCGCCTTGCCGGGCGCGGCCAGCGGCCCGGCCTGAAGTTGCGCCAGCTGTACCCAGAGCTCCGCCCGCGCCGCGCCTTGCGTCTCCAGCTCCGCCCGACGCTGCAGCACTTCGGCCAGCGCCTCATGCGCGCCGAGCGCGGCGTGGACCCGCTCCAGCAGCGCCAGCACCTCGGGCTCCGCCGCCGCGCCGGGGACGCCGAGCGCGGCCTTGAGGTGCGGCGCCGCCCGGGCAGGATCTGCCTCCGCGTGGTGGCGGCCCAGCTCCAGATGGACGGCCGCCGTCCGCTCCGCCGGCTGGACCCGCGGCAGCTCCTGCTCGTACAGGGCGGCCAGCGCGTCCACCGCGTCTGCCTTCTCCGCCGCGCCGCGCAGCCGCGCCCGCAGCGCGTCGTCGCAGGGGTCTTCGGCGAACGCGCGGCTCAAAGAGAGGAAGGCCAGCTCCGGCTCCGCCAGCGGCCCGGCCCGGACCTCCGCCAGCTCCGCGTACAGCCGCTTGCGCTCAGCCGGGTCCGCCGAGAGCGCAGCCCGCGCCTCCAGCTTGGAGGCCAGCTTGGCGTGCTGCTGCGCCGCGCGGTAGGCGTCGATCAGCGCGTCCAACAGCGCGGCGTTCTTCGGCTCGCGGGAGGACAGGCCCTCCAACCGGGCGAGGGCGCCGCTGTGGCCCGGTACTTCCAGAAGCAGTTGCCGGTACAGCGGGAGCGAGCCTGTCCGGTTCTCCAGCTTCAGCTCCCGCAGCTCCGCCAGCCGGAAGCGCAGCGCGCTCTTCTCCTCGGCAGACGCGGGCAGACGCAGCCGCCGCTCCAGCACCCCGGAGAGCTCCGGCCACCGCATCAGCCGGTCGCTCAGGCGGTCCGCCTGCTCCAATGCCTGCGCGTTCTGCTCGTCCAGCTCCAGGACCTTGCGGAGGTTGGCCAGCGCGCCCTCGTCGTCGCCCAGCTGCTGCTGCAGCGCGCTCTGGCGGAGCAGGAGCGGAGCGCGCTCCGCCGGGCTCTGCGCCAGAGAGAGCTGGCGGCGGCGCACGTCGAGCAGCGCCTGCGACGCGCCGTGCGCCTCCAGCGACCGGGCAAGCCCCTCGAGCGCCTCCGCGTCGCCGGGATCTCCCTGCAGGAGCTCTCGCCAGGCCGCTCCCGCCTCGTCCGGCTTCCAGAGCGCCTCCAACAGCCGGGCGCGGGCGCGGCGCAGCGGCAGGCGCGAACGCGGCTCGCGGTCCGTCACCAGCGCCGCCAGGAGCCGCGCCGTCTCATCGTCACGGCCGGCCTTGCGCGAGAGCTCGAGGACCAGCGTTAGCGCCGCCTCGTCCTCGGGGTGCGCGCTCAGCGCGGCGCAGCCCACCCGGTAGGCCGCGGGCAGGTCCTGCAGGACGTCCCGCTGGAGCTGCGCCAGCCGCCGCAGGAAGCCCGCCTTCTGAGGCGGCTCGGTCGCCGCCGCAGCCTGCACCTCCAGCACCCGCGCCAGGCGCGCCGCGTCTGAAGCGCTCGTCTCGTCCAGCAGCGGCCCCAGGACGTCCGCCGCGGCCGCCGGCGAGGGGCCGTCCGCGCCCAGCAACTCCTCCAGCGCGGCGAGCGCGTCCTCGTGCCGCGGCGCGCTGCCCACCACCGCCCGGAGCAGCTCCAGCGCGCGGGTGGGGTTGCCCAGGTGCCCGCTCTGCAGCCGCGCCTGCCGCACCCGCTGATCGTTCAGCGCCGCGTCATCCCCGCGCTGCGCCGCGGAGGCCATCTCCGCCTCCACCAGCTCCGCCAGCTGCGGGTAGCGCCCGGTGAGCGTGAGCAGCCGCCCCAACGCCGAGCGGGCCGGCGCGTCCTCCGGGGTCAGCGCCAAAAGCTGCTGGTAGGCGCTGGCGGCCCGGTCAAGGTCCGTCAGCTCCTCCTCGGCCACGGCGCCCAACTCGCGCAGGTGGGCGAGCTTCACCTCGACGTTTTTCTCAGCCGCGGTGGCCCGCTCCAGCGCGCCGGCGAGGGCCGCAGGGCTGTGCAGCGACCGGTAGAGCGGCAGGAGCGCGGTGAGGGCTTCGCGCGCGTCGTCCTCGCGGGAGGTGAGCCGCTCCCAGAAGCGCGCGGCCGCGGCGCCATCGCCCAGCGCGCTCTCGTAGAGACGCGCCAGCCGGGAGAGCACGCCGGAGGGCACGTTCGGGTTGCGCTCCGCTTCGTCCTCGTAGGCCCCGGCCAGCTCCTCGTGGCCCTGGAGCGCGTCGGCCAGCCGTTCCAACGCCGCGCGGTTTTCGCCGTCCCCGGGCTGCGCGCGGAACAGCCGGAGCCTCCGGGCGAACGCGGTGCGCAAGTCTCCGCGGCGCTCGTGGAGCCGCGCCAGCTCGTCCAGCACGCCCGCCGCCTCCTCGGCGTTCGGGTGCTCGCCGCGGGCCTCCAGGACTTGAAGGAGGAAGGCGGGGTCTTCCTGGGCGCGGCGGCGGGCCAGGGGCTCCAGCACCGTGGCCGCGTGGGCCCTCGCGCCCGGCACTGTGAGCAACCGGCGCAGCGCCAAGAGGGCAGGGCCGTGCTCGGGCCAGTCCGCCAGCACCCGCGCGTAGACCTGCGTGGCGTCCGGCAGCTCGTCTATCTCCTCCAGCAGCTTCGCGCGCGAAAGGCTCAGGTCCCGGCGCTCTTCGCCGCCGCACTCGGGCAGCTCGCCCAGCCGCGCCAGCAGCTCCGCCCGCTGCCGCTTCTGCCCGGTGCGCTCCAGCAGCCGGTCCAGCGCCAAGAGCCGCTCCCGGCCGCCGTCCAGCTCGCAGGCCTCGGCGAGCGAGCTGACCGCGCCGGCCTCGTCCCCCGCCTGCTCCTGGACCTCGGCGCGGCGGCAGAGGAGGTGAACCCGGACCTCGCCGTGCGCGGTGAGGATGCGGGAGGTGAGCAGCTCCGTGAGCGCTTCAAAGCGGCGGGTGGAGGCGTAGAGCCGCTCCAGCGCCTCCAGCGCGTCGAGGTTCTCCGGCCGCAACGTCAGCACGCCGCGCCAGCTGGCGATGGCCGCGTCGGACTCGTCCTGGTCCGTCTGGAGCTGGGCCAACGTCTGGAGGAGGCGCCGGCGCGCCGTGGGGTCTCCCGCCAGCGGCGCCAGCTCCTCCAGCAGGGTGGTCAGCTCCTCGGCCCCGTCCGCGCCTTTCACCAGCGTCAGGCAGAGCTCCAGCGAGGACGCGTCGTCCGGCGCCTCCCGCAGCGCGCGCGCGGCGGCAAGGAAGGCGGCCTCGGGGTCCTTCAATGTCGTGGCCTGCAGCCCTGCCACCCAGCGCAGGAGCCCCGCGCGCGACGCCGGCGCCTCCTCGGCGCGGGCGTGCGCCTCCAGCACGCTCACCAGCCGGGCGTTGGCGCCGTGCTGCTCGAAGACCGGCTCAATCAGCCGGGCGGCCTCCACGCACACCGGGCCGCCGCCCAGCGCAAGCGCCTCCAGCGCGTCCTGCGCGCCGGCGTGCTCCGGCGCCAGCGCGAGCACCGCCCCCAGGGTGGCGAGCGCGCCCTGAGGGTCATTGAGGCGGTCCGCCTGCAGCTGGCCGAGGGCGACCTGCCGGTCCAGCGCGGCGGCCTCCTCGTGCGCGGCGCGCAGCAGCGCCACTTCGCGGTGCAGGGCGTCCGCCAGCTCCTCGAAGCGCAGGGTGCGCTCGTACGCGTGCTGGAGGGAGCGGAGCGCGCCGCGTTCGGAGGGTGCGCGGTCCAGAATCTGCTGGTAGGCGCTGATCGCCAGCTCGTCGTCGCACAGCGTGCCCTCGGCGAGCTCCGCCACTTCGAAGAGCCGCTCCACCTGCCGGTCGCCTACGGGCTCGGCGTCCACCTGTCGGAGCAGAATCTCCACCAGGCGTTCGTGCGCGTTCGCCTTCCGGTAGATGTCCGCCAGCGCCGCCATCGCCTGGGCGTCGGAGGGGTTCTGCCGCGCCACCTCCTCCCACTGGGCCACCGCCACGCTGGGGCGGGCCAGCGGCCCGGTGTACAGCTCCGCCAGCCGGCGCCGCAGCGTCAGGCGCAGGGGCTCTGGGCAGGCGCGTTCGAGCAAATCCTCGTAGGTGGCCGCCAGCTCCTCCAACAGTCCGGAGGCGGTGGCCAGGCGCTCCATCTCCGCGCGGACCAGGTCATCCGTCGGCGCGTCGATCAACGCGCGCGAACGGGCGGCGAAGGCGAGGCTGGTTTGCCCCACCTCCTCGCGCAGCCGGGCCACCTCCTCCAGCAGCGCCTTGCGCGTCTCCTTGCCCGCGGAGGGCAGTCGCACCTCGAGCACGGCGACCAACCGCTTCAAGTCGCCCCGGGTTCGCAGCGCGGGCTCCAGCAGCAGCGCCGCCCGCAGGCCCACCGAGGGGTGTCCCAGCAGCCGCTCCAGCCGGGCCATCGCCGCGTCCGCCGCGGCCGGCTCTTCCAGCAGCTCGCCGTAGGCCACCGTCGCCGCGTCGAGCTCGTTGAGGGACTCCAGGACGGCCGCGCGCTGCAGCAGGAGGGCGGCCGCGGCGGCGGGCTCCCCGGTCCGTTCGGCCAGCCGTGAGAGGACCTCTGCCCGCTCCCGGCCCTGGTTGAGCTTGCCGTAGAGGCGCTCGAGCGCCACCAGCGGCGCCGTGGCGGGCTCCAGCGCGAACGACTGCTGCAGAGACGCCACCGCCTGCGCCAGCTCTCCGCGCGTCTCCTGCGCGGCGGCGATCTTCAGCTGCAGCTCCGCTGCCACCCCCGGCGCGCGGGCGGCCTGCAGCCGCTGCTGAAGGAGCCAGACCAGCTCGTCCTGGCGGTCCGCCTCCCGCAGGGTCCGCTCCAGCGCGTCCAGCGCCTCCGGATCCTGCGGCGCCAGCGTCAGCACTTCGCGCCAGGCGGCGGCCGCCCCCTCGCGGGAGCCCGCGCGCAGCCGCGCCTGCGTCCGGGTGAGCAGCAGGCGCGCCTCGGGGCTCGCCGAGGCGAGCTCGCTCAAGAGCGCGTCCAGCCCGTCCTGCGCCTCCGCCGCCACCGCGGTGCGCAGGCAGAGCTCGACGCAGGCGGCGTCTTCAGGCGTCTCCCGCAGGGCGCGAGCCGCACTTAGGAACGCCAGCTCCGGCTCGCCCAGCGGGCCGGCCTGCTCTTCGGCCATGCGGCGCAGGAGGGCGGCGCGGCGCGCGCGGTCCCGCTCGGTGGCCAGCTGGGACTCGAGGAGGCCCACGCGCTGGGAGGCGTCCGGGTTCTGCGCCAGGAGCCCATCCAAGAGCTGCGCCGCGCGGGCGCTGACCTCCGGGTGCTCCAGCAGCGCCTGCAGCGCCGGGGCGACGCCCGCGTGTTGCGGAGCCGTGTCCAGCACCTGCTCCAGCAGCATCAGCGCCTCCCGCGGAGCCGCCAGCCGGGTGAGCTTGAGCCGGGCGAGCGACAGGCGGAGCTCCGCGCCCTTGTCCTCTTCCGAGGCCGGCAGCGCCAGCAGCTCCTGGTTCAGTTGGTCCGCGAGGCCGGCGTGGTCTCCCTGCGCCGTAAGCAGCCGCTCCAGCGACCGCCGGGCGGTGGCCTCCTGCGGTGCGCGCGCGAGGAGGTCCCTGTAGCAGCGGATGGCCACCGCCGCGTCCCCGAGCGAGTCCTCCGCCACCGTGGCCGCCTCATAGAGGAGGTCCACCTTCCGCTCGTCCGAGCCCTCCAGGGCTACCTGGCGCAGCAGGACGTCGGTCAGCTCCCGGAAGGCCATCGCCCGTTGGTGCAGCCCGGCCAGACGGCGCAGCGGTTCAATCGCGGTGGGCGTGCGGCGGGCGTGCTCCTCCCAGGCGCGGGCTGCGGGCTCGCTGCGTCCGAGGTCCTCCTGCAGCTCCCCCAGGCGCCTCCAGAGGCGCGCGGCCACCTCCGGCTCGGTCCCGCGCTCCAGTCGGTCTTCGTACGCGGCGATCAGCTCGTCCGGGCTGTCCAGCTCTCGCGCCAGCCGCTCCAGCTCCTGGCGGTTGCCCTCGTCGGCCGGGGCCAGCGCGAAGCCGCGCAGCCGGCTGGCGAACGCGGCCAGCCGCTCCCCCAGCGCTTCGCGCAGCGCGGCGATCTCCGCAAAGCCGGCCAGGGACGGTGAGGCCTCTGCCTGGCGCTCCAGCACTTCCGCCAGCGGCCGGCGGTCCGCGCGCTCCCGGTGCAGCCGCTCCAGAAGAGCGCCCGCCGGCGCCGCGCCGCCCTCGACGAAGAGCCGGTGCAGGCGCGCGAGCGCCCCGTCGAACGCGGCCTCCGGGCGGCCGGCAGGCGCGTCGCGGAGGGCGGCAAGGTACGCGGCCCCGGCCTCCTCCGCCTTGCCGAGCTTTTCGTAGAGCGGGCCCAGGCGCACGCGCAGGCCGAATTGCTCGCCTGCGTCCGTCGTGGCCTCCACGAGAGCGGCGAGCACCTCCGCCTGGTCGGGCCCGCGCTTCGTTCGCCCGTACAGGCGGTCCAGGGAGGCGAGGACGTCCGGCGTCTTGCCGAGCGCCAGCGCGCCGCGCAGCGCTTCGATGGCCGGCTCATCGCCGCCCGCGTCCTCATAGGCGCGCGCGCTGCGCAACAGGAGCTCCCGGCGCTGGGTGGAGCCGGTGGCGATGGCCGCCTGCCGCGCGTAGACCTCGGCCAGGTTCTGCGCGTTCTGGGTGCGGGCGTAGAGGGCGGAGAGGTGTTCCAGCGCCTCCGCGTCCGAGGGCAGCTCGCCCAGCAGCTCATTCCACAGCCGGGTGGCGGCTTCGAAGGCGCCCAGCTCTTCGCGGTAGGCGGCGGCCTTGCGCAGCAGGCGGGGCAGCTGGGGATCCCCGGGGAGCAGCTGGTCCGCCGCGCCCTCGTAGATCTCCGCCACTTCTTCGGGCAGGCCGGTGATGCGCGCCAGGCGCTCCAATTCGTCGATGAGCGCATCCCGGCCCAGGCCCGCGGAGAAGGCCCGCAGCGCGGCCATGAAGGCGCGCTCCGGCTGCTGCAATTCGCGCTCGTACAGTCCGCGCAGCTCCGCGGAGAGGCGCTCCCGCTCAGCGTCCGCCACGGCGACGGCCAGGCGCGCTTCCCGGAGCGCCGCGCGGCGGCCATGGTCCTGCGCCTGCGCGAGGAGCGGATCCAGCAGCGCCAGCGCCTTCGCGCCCGCGCTCTCCTTGCGGGAGACCCAGCCTTCCAGCGCGTCCCGGGCGGCGGGGTGGGCGGCGTCCTCGGCCAGGACTTCTTCGCAGAGCGCCACCGCGTCGGTCAGCTCTCCCAACCGGTTGGCCTTCAGCTGCGCCAGCCGGACGGTCAGCTCCCGCCCGCGCGCGGTGCCGGCGTGCTGCTTGCGGCCCAGCTCCAGCGCGAAGACCAGATCCTGCGGCCGGTCCAGCTCTACGTACAGCCGCTCCAGCGCCAGCACCGCGTCCGCGTCCATCGGCCGCTGCTCCGCGACCTGGCGCCAGGCCACCGCGGCGCTCTCTTTGTCGAGCAGCCGGTGCTCGTGCAGCAGCGCCGCCTCCCGCCAGCGCGCCAACTTCTCCTCCGGCCGCAGGGTGACCTGCGCCAGCGTCTCCAGGAGCTCCGCGAGGGCGGCCCACTCGTCGTGGGCGCGGTGCTGGAGGACCAACGTCTGCAGCACCTCGACGTTGCCGGTGTCCAGCGCCTTGGCGGCGTGCAGATGGCGCAGGACTTCGGCGCGCGGCTCGCCCAGCCGCTCCAGCGCCTGGGCCTGCGCGAGGTGCAGGGCGCTGGATTCGGCAGAGGGCGTCTTGAGGAGCTCCAGGAAGAGCTCCCGGAGCGCCTCCAGCTGATCCGCGGCGATGGCCGCGTCCAGCGCGGCGTGCAGGAGCCCGGCGTCCTGCGGCGAGAGGCGGAGCGCCCGCGCGAGCGTGAGCAGCGCCTGATCCGGTTGGGCGACCTGGGTGTGCAGCTCTGCCAGCTCCTTGAGCGCGGTGAGCCGTTCGTCGTGGGACTCGCCGCGCTCGGCGATGACCTCCAGCGCGGGCAGCTCCCGGGAGGCGTCCCGGCCGGCCAGGGCGATGCGCAGTGCGCGCGCGGCCTTGAGCCGGTGGCCGTCATCCTGGAGCGCGCGCTCCAGCGCGGCGAGCGCGTCTGGATCCGCAGCGCCGCGGCCCACCCGCGCGAGCGCCTCCTCCACCCCCGGTGTCTCCTTGGCGCGCTCCGCCTCCACAGTCGCGCGCAGCGCCTCCTCCAGCGCGGCCGCCGCGCCCTCGTCGCCGCCCTCGCGCGCCAGCGCAATCCTCCGGCGCATGACGGGCGCGTAGGCCTCGGGGCGGCCGGCGCGGGCGTACAGGTCGCACAGCCTTTGAAGGTGCGGGCGCTCTTCCTCTCCGGCGCGAATGGCCTCTTCGAGCGCGGCGGCGGCGTCCCCGGGGCGGTCCAGCTTCTGGTTGAGCTCCGCCAGGCGCAGGTAGAGGGCGCGCTTCTCCGGCGTGTCCGCCAGCAGCAGCCGGCGCCGCAGCTTCCGTTCGGCCTCATCCGGGCGGGAGAGGCGCAGGAGAATCTCCACCGCGCGGTCCAGCGTGGCGGGCTCCTCCTTGGCCGCCAGGCTGGCCTCCACCCAGCGGCCCGCGTCGTCGTCCGCGCCCGCCTCCACCGCGGCGGCGCTCGCGCGGTCGAAGAGCTGGGCGCGCCGGCCTGGCTCGGACTGCTGCCCGGCCGCGTCGGCGAAGCCCCGCGCCAGAGGCAGCAGCGCCCCCGCGCGCCGCGCGAGCTCCCAGCAGCGGTCCGCCAGCGCGGTGTCCTCCGGGGCGAGCGCCAGCGCCCGGGTCAGGGAGCCGAGCGCCGCGGGTGCGTCGCGCAGGGTGGTCTCTTGCAGCGCCGCCAGCCGGAGCAGGAGTGGCTTCTGCAGCGCTGCTTCCTGGGTGGCGCCCAACTTGAACAGGAGGTCCGCGGCTTCCCCTTGTTCGTCTCCGCCGCGGGCGTAGTGCGGGAGCAGCGCGGTCTGGATCTCCGCGCGCCGCACGCCGCTGGCGGCCAGGCGCTCCAGCTCTTGCAGCAGGCCCGCGGGGAGCGGATCCAGGTGCGTCAGCGGCAGCAGCAGGGCCGCCGCGTCGTCCGCGCGCCCCAGGCGGTCCGCGAAGAGCCGCGCCTGGCGCAGCGTCCACTCCACGTGCTCGCCACCCTCGGTATGGTGGGCCACGCGGCCGGTGAGCGCCGCGAGCTCCTCCCAGCGCGCCAGCGTGGCCAGGGTGAGGGCGAGCTGCCGGGCCACCGTAACGTCCGCCGGCGCCGCCTCCGACAGCTGCCGCTGCAGCGGGAGGGCGTCGTCCGGCCGGGGGGTGGGGCCCAGCGCCTCCAGCGCCGCGCGCAGCTGAGCAGGGCCCGTCGGGGAGTCCGGGGGTATCGGAGCGGGAGGCAGCGGCTTCTCCCGCTTCTCTGCTTCGCGCCGCGCCGCCTCCGCCTCCACCGCGCGGTCCGGGAAGCGCCCGAGCAGCTCCGCGAGGGTGCGCCAGAGGGCGCTGGACGCGTCGCCCGGCGCCAGCGCCGCAGCCCGGCGCAGGCAGAGCGCAAGCGGCTCCACCGAGGAGGTCGCCTTTGCCGCGTCGAGCAGGCGGGGCAGGAGCTCCACCCGTGCCGGCTCATGGACGAGCGCGCGGGCCAGGGCCTGCGCGGCCAGCGGGAGATCTCCGGCGCCCTCGAACACGGCCGCGCAGCGCAGGAGCAGCTCGGCCGCTTTCCACGGCCCGGGCAGGTCCAGGGCCGGAAGCAGCGGGGCCAGCGCGGCTGCGTCCTGAGCCTCCACGGCCAGCTGCGCCAGCTGCCGGGCGACGGCGAGCTCGCCGGGCGCCGCCTGGAGCGCGGCCTCCAGGTGTCCCCGCGCGCGGGGGACGGCCTTCAGCGGGCCGGCGTACCGGCCGGCGAGCGGCCGGCGCAGCGCCACCGCGGCGGCGACGTCGGTCACCACGGCGAGGTGGGCTTCGAGCAGCTCCGCCGCGCCGGCGGGGTTGGAGAGCTCGATGGCCAGCTCCACTGCCAGGCTGGTGGCGTCGGTCCGGGTGGGATCCACCAGCTGCGCCTGCCGGAAGTCGGCCAGCGCGCGCTCGGGCTCTGACAGGCGGGAGAGCCGCAGCGTGCCGGCGCGGATCCAGAGGTCCACCTTGGCGGTGAGGTCCGTGGTGACGCCGGCCAGCTCCTCCAGGCGCGCCGCGGCGCGCGCGAAGTCGCCGTCCTGGTGGGCCACCAGCTCCACGAACGCGGCCGCCTCCGGCATGCCGGGCCAGAGCAGGAAGGAGCGCTCCAGGGCTTCGTTCACCTTGCCGCGGGCGTTCGGTTCGTAGCGGGCGAAGAGCTTGGCGACCTGCAGGGAGAGCCGGGCCGCCTCCTGCCGGTCCTGCGTCTCCAGCGACTGCGAGCGGAGCGTGCGCACGCGGTCGCGCCAGGTCAGCTTGTAGTTGGCGAGCGCCTTCTTGAGCTTCTGGGCGACCGTGTTCCCCGGCTCCAGCACGATGGCGCGTTCGAGCGCGCGCTGGGCGAGATCGTGGCTCGGTGGATCCTCCAGCAGGAGCTCGGCCAGGGCGGCGTATTCGGTGGCCATCCCCGCGTCGCCGAAGAGGGCGCGCTCGCGCTCAAGGGATTCGAAGGCGGAGAGTGGGCGGCCGTCCTTCAGCAGGACGGAGCGGACGCGGCGGATGACCTCCCGCCGCTTGGGGTCCGCCCGGAGCGCCAGCTGGAGGCAGAGGACGGCGCGGTGCGGGTGGCGCAGCGGGCGGTCATGGAGCTCCGCCGCGCGGTGGAGCAGGGTGGCCGCTTCGGCGCCGCCGGTGCGCTGGGCGAGCCGCTCCAGCACCTCTGCCAGCGGGGCCAGGCTCTGGTTCTGTTCGTAGAGCACGCGCAGCCGCTTGAGCGGCTCGATGGCCTCCGGGTCGATGGCGGCGGCGCGCTGCAGGAGCGCCTGGGCGCGGTCCAGCTCACGGCTGCGCTGGATGAGGACGTCTGCCGCCTGGCAGAGCAGGGACGCGGCCTCGGAAGGATCCAGCGCGGCCTGCGCCTGGAGCTCCAGCGCGCGCGAGCGCTCATCCGGATTCGGCGCGTGGTGGGAAGGGGGCATCCGAAGCCTGGAGTTGCTGGGCGAAGTCCGAACTGTACTTGGTGTTTAGGCTCCTGCGGGGGTGGTGAGGATCTCCGCGCCGGTGGCTGTCACCAACACCGTGTGTTCGTACTGCGCGGACCGCTTACCGTCCGCGGTCACCACCGTCCAGCCGTCGTCCCAGTCGAGGTGACGCCAGGTCCCCTCGGTGAGCATGGGTTCGATGGTGAAGAACATCCCCTCCTCGAAGATCTCCGTCGCGCTGGGATCAAAGTAGTGGGGGACCTGGAAGGGGGTATGGAACACCTCGCCGATGCCGTGGCCGCAGTACTGGCGGACGACGCCGTAGCCATGCTCGGTGGCGTGCAGTTCGATGGCGCGGCCGATCACGTTGAGCGGGAGCCCGGGCTTGACCGCCTGGATGCCCAGCATCAGACACTCGCGGGTCACCCGCATCAGCCGCTTGGCGTTCTCGTCGATCTCGCCTACCGCGAAGGTGGCGGAGCAGTCGCCGTGCATGCCGTCGAGGAAGAGCGTGATGTCCAGGTTCACGATGTCGCCGTGCTCGAGCGGCCGGCTGTCGGGGATGCCGTGGACGATGACCTCGTTCACCGACGTACACATGGACTTCGGGAAGCCGTGGTAGCCCAGCGTGCTCGGATAGCCGCCGCGCGCGAGGTAGGCCGCGTGGCACAGCGCGTCCAGCTCATCCGTGGTCACGCCCGGCCGCACCGCACGCCCAACCTCCTCCAGCACTTCGGCGGCGCCCCGGCAGACCTTGCGCATCCGCGTCACGCGGGTGGCCGGATCTCCGGGCAGGCCCGGCCCCGGCTTCCCGCTGGCGACATAGTCCGGACGCACGATGTGGGCGGGGACGTCTCTGCGGGGGCTCACAATCCCGGGCTTGACGCGCCTGGGCACCTTCACTGCGCCGTCGGCGTCCCGGTGGCACTTCTTGTATTTGGTGCCGCTTCCGCACCAGCAGGGCTCGTTGGGGCCGGGTGCGCGCGAGGGCTTCGTGGGGATGGGGGCAAGCGTTGACATCGTCGGGCAGACTGTAGCCAAACCTCGGTCTTCCTTGCAGCCCTCCCGGTCGCCCCGCCGCCTCTCTTTCGACCTGCCTGGCGCCCTGAGACCGGGACCCTTTGAAAAAACGTCGCATTTCCAGGACGGTTGGTGGGGCGCCGGGACGAGGCGCTAGGGTGGGCAAAGAGGTTGCAACCTATCGGCCCTCCTGTGGATGAAGGTGGCGGCTTCGCAGGGACGAACGCCGGCAAGATGGAGCCTCGCTGTCGCATGGTTGAGCACGAAGTCAAAAGCGCGCGCGTCTGGCGGTTGCCTGTGGCGGCCCTCGTCCTCTTCGCTGGGGGCTGCCTGGACCTCCTCCCGTACCAGGGGCTCCAGTGCGAACCCGGCGTGCCGGGGCATGGGTGCCTCGACGGCCGCGTCTGCCGGGCGGGCTTCTGCGCGGACCCTTCCGAGGTGCCGGACACAGGGGTGTTCCCCGACGGTGGCGCGGACGCGGGAGATGGCGGCTTTGCGCCAGATGGCGCGACCTCCGACGGCGGCCCCGTGACGGATGGGGGGAGCTCGCTGCTTCCGTTCACGGAGACGTTCGAGCAGTTCCCTGTCGGCGTTTGGGGGCCAAAGAGCAGCCACGGCCGGTGGGTGGTGACAGCGAGCGCCGGCGTGGCCTCCCTCGTGATGGAGGGCGGGTCGAAGGTGCTCTCGCTCGTCCCGGACGGCGGCTTTGTGCCCGGCCAGGACGTCTTCGTGCACTCCGTGGCCGACGCCGGGCTGTTCGAGGACTTCGACCTGAGCGTGAAGCTCAAGCCGTCTTTCGCCGGTTTTGGCCGGGTGGATGTGCGCTGGAGAATCGTGGACGCGCAGCACTACCATTACGCGGGGTTCTTTGTGCAGACCCTCCCCCTCATGGAGGTGGGCCGGGCGGACGGCACCTCGCGCGACGTCCTCAAGACCACCCTCGGCACCGCGCAGAGCGGCATCCTCCGGGTGAGGCACGTCGGCAAGCTGGTGACCGTTTGGTACAACGGCACGGAGCTCATCTCGGAGTCGGACCCACTCAGCTATCCGCGCGGCGGCGTGGGGTTCGGGGCGATGGGCGCGGAGGTGACGTTCGACGACCTGCAGATCGTCGCGCCCTGATGTCTTACGCGGTCCGGCCGCCTTTTCGTGGGCGGGGGATGCCGTAGGTGTCCAGCCGCGTGAGCAAAGTCCCGCGCGAGATGCCCAGCGCGCGGGCGGCGAGGGTCTGGTTGCCCGCGTACTGCTGAAGCGCGTCCAGGATGCGCTGGTGTTCGTCAGCGAGCCCCGGCGAGGGCTCCTCGGGCCGCGGTCCAAGAGTGAGGCCGCAGAAGACCTGCTCCTCCAGCTCCTCGGGGGCGGCGAGCTGCAGCGCCTCCGCCGTCCCGTAGATGGCAATCGCCCGCTCCACCACGTTGCGCAGCTCCCGCACGTTGCCGGCCCAGTGCCGCTGCTCCAGCGCCTGGAGGAAGCGCTGCGGCAGCCGGACGCCCCGGAGCGCGCGCTCGGCGAAGTGGTGGGCCAGCGCGCCAATGTCTTCGCGCCGGGACCTCAGTGCGGGGATCTCCACCGGTACGACGCAAAGCCTGAAGAAGAGATCGCGCCGGAAGGTGTTGTCCGTCACCGCGCGCTCCAGGTCCCGGTGCGAAGCGGCGATCACCCGGACGTCCACGCTGCGGCTGTGATCGTCTCCCACCCGGCGCACGGTGCCCGCTTCCAGCACGCGCAGGAGCTTGGGCTGGAGCTCCAGCGGCAGCTCGCCAATCTCGTCGAGGAAGACGGTCCCGCCGTTGGCGGAGAGGAAGGCCCCGTCCCGGTCTGACACGGCGCCGGTGAACGCGCCTTTGACGTGGCCGAAGAACTCGCTCTCGATGAGCGTCGGCGCGACGGACGCGCAGTCCACGACGACGAAGGGGGCGGCCCGGCGCGTGGAGGCCTGGTGGATGGCGCGGGCGATGAGCTCCTTTCCGGTGCCGGTCTCGCCGCGCAGCAGGATGGTGGAGTCGGTGGGCGCGACGCGGGAGAGCACGCCGAAGAGCTGCTGCATGGGGGGGCTGCGGCCGATGACGGAACCGAAGGTGGTGAGGGCGGGGGGCCGGCCGAGGTCCTCCTCGTCGACGCTGATCTTGAGGCGTGTCATCCCCACGGTGAGGGTGACCTCCTCTTCGATGACCGCGTCCGACAGGCGCAGGCCGCCCAGGTAGGTTCCGTTGGTGGATCCCAGGTCGCGCACGTGCACGCCGTCGCCGCGCGGCAGCAGCTCCAGATGGTAGCGGGAGACGGTGGCGTCCTTCAGCGGCAGGCCCGCGTCCAGGCTGGTGCCGAGCGTCAGCGGACCCTCCAGCTGCAGCGAGTAGCCGCTCTCCTCGCCGCTCACCAGCGTCACGCGGTAGCGCCGGGCGCGCAGCGTTCCGGTGCGGGGGTCCAGGCGCAGCAGCCCCGGGGAGGGTGCAGTGTGGAAAGCGGCATGCGGGGCGATCATGGTTCGCTGCTGAGCAAGGCCTGTGCCCTTCGCGGCAGCCGCAGGATCGCTGGAGGTGAACGGGTTTCCGCAGCGCCCAGCAAGCGTGCGGGTTGTGCTTGATGTTCAACCTGCGTGGGCCGCCGCTGCTCCAGAGCCGCAAGAACGGCAACGATGATCGCCTCTTCCGTTCCGGCATGCTTCCTGAACAGCCCCGCCGCGTCGTGCACCCGGAATGGCGCGGAGGCGGAATGGCCGCTGGAGAGCTTGATGTCGCGTAACTCCCTGGCCCGAGCGAAGGCGGCGGACCGGCTGCTGGAGCTCGTCGTCCGCGCGGAAGGCGTGGTGATTCTCAAGGAGGCGCTGCGGCCGGGGCTCTACACGCTCGGGATGTCGCCCTCCACGGATCTGCAGATCGTCGCGCGAGGCATCAGTGCCCACCACGCGTTCCTCCGTGTGGACGGTGGGAGGGCCGCCATCCAGGCCGCGGGCGACGCGACGGTGAGGGTGAACGGAACGGTTGTGCGGTCCGCCTGGGTGGAGCCTGGCGACGACGTGCAGTGCGGCGCGGCCTGGCTCCGGATGACACCGATGGTGGAGCGCGTCCCGTCGCAGCTGCACGCGATGCCGGCAGAGCTCGACGCGCTGCTGGGACGGCCGAAGCCGGTGTCCGCGCCGGTCCGCGACGAGCGCGGGGCGAAGGTCGTGGTGGAAGCGGACGACGGGGAGCGCAGCAACCCGGACGAGCTGACCCGCGTGGCCGTCGCGCCGTCGCGGCCGTCCCCGAGCGCGCCGCCGCGCAAGTCACGCCCGGCGCCTTCGCCTTCGCCCGAAGGCGGGGAGTTGCGTCTCTACTCGGAGCTGTACTGGGGCGCGGTGCGGCGGGACGCGCGCAGCTTTGCGCCCAGCAAGCGTCCGGTCCTGGCAGCGGCCAGCGATGGCGCGGCGCTCCCGCTCTGGGGGTTCTCGCTCCCCGCGGGCGCTTTCGAGCTGGCTCAGTCTTTGGAGCGCGGCTTCCGGATCTTCATTCCCCCAAACGCCAGCGTGGACCGGCGGTCCGTGCGCGGTTGGCATCCGCTGGAGGCGGCAGACTTGAGGATGGACGGCGGGCGCCGGTACCTCTCCGCACAGAAGGGGGAGGGCCTGCGCCTGCGCGAGGGCGGGATGTCTCTGGTCCTGACTGTGGGCGCGTCCGCCCTGCCGCTCCCCCGCTTGGGCCTGGGGCGCCTTCCGAAGCTCCCGCTGGGGCTTCTGGCCGGGTTCCTGGTTGTGATGGGGATCTTCGTCTCCCTCGCGCCCAGCCGTGAGGAGCTGGCCGAGCACGCGGTGCAGCCTCCACCGGCGGTCGCCGTGCGCCTGCTGGTCCCGGAGAAGCCCCCGGAGAAGAAGAAGGAGAAAAAGGAGGAGAAGGAGAAGGTCAGAGAGCGCGAGGAGGGGGTGGTGAAGCGGGAACGCGGCCACCGTCGCGAGGTTGCGCCGCCGCCGCCCGCATCCGCGAAGGCGATGAAGGCGCTGGCCAAGCTGGCGGCCGCGGGGCCTGCGATGGGGGATCTCATGGCGCGGATGGACAAGCTGGGCTCCGGGCCTGGTGCGAAGAACCTGCCCACGCTCTCCGGGATGCTGGGCAACGCGCCCACGCTCAACGCCGGGCTCGGCGCCTTCGGGCTCGGAGGCGGCGGACGCGGCGGCAGCGGGGTGCGCGGCGCGGAGCTGCTGCGCGGGCGCGGCGGCGGCGGGATTGGCGCCTTCGGTGCGCGCGGCTACGGCGCGGGCGGCCGCGTGGGCGGGACGGTGGCGCGGGCCAGCGCGCGCGCGGTGGCGGTGCAAGGGAGCATTGACCGGGAGGCCGTGGCGCGCGTGGTGAACGCGCACCTCCAGGAAGTGCGGGCCTGCTATGAGCGCGCGCTGCTCAAGTCGCCCGGGCTCGCGGGGAAGGTGGTGCTGGAGTGGCAGATCAACACCTCGGGCCGGGTGACCGCCGCGAAGAGCAAGAGCTCCACGCTGCGCGACGGCGCTGTTGAGGGGTGCATGCTGTTGTCGCTGAAGGGGTGGCAGTTCCCGCAGGCGCGCGGGGGCCTGGTCATCGTCAGCTACCCGTTCCTCTTCAACTCGGTGGGGTACTGAGGGCGCGTCACTCGCCCGTGGGCTTGCGCGGGCGGGCGATACCGTAGGTGTTGAGCCGGTTGAGCAGGGTCCCGCGGGAGATGCCGAGCAGCCGCGCGGCCAGCGTCTGGTTCCCCGCGCACTGCTGGAGCGCGTCAATGATCTGGTCGCGCTCGGTCCTCTCGCCAGCGGGCGCCTCGGCCGGGGCAAGGGGCTCCCGCCGCTGCAGCAGCTGCGCCTCCAGCGCCTCATCTGACACGCCGTTCATCTCGTCCTCGCCGCCGTACAGGGCCAGCGCTCGCTCGATGACGTTGCGCAGCTCGCGGACGTTGCCGGGGAAGGCGTGCTGCGCCAGGAGCGTCAGCAGGCGGGGCGGGAGGTAGCCTTGCGGCTTGGCGAGTTTCCAGAAGTGCTCGGCGAGGGTGCGGATGTCCTCGCGGCGCTCGCGCAGCGCGGGGACGGTGACCGGCGCCACCGCGAGCCGGAAGAAGAGGTCCCTCCGGAATCTCCCCGAGGCGACCTCTTGCTCCAGCTCCCGGTGCGTGGCGGCCACCACCCGGACGTCTACGCTGCGGCTCTTGTCGTCCCCCACGCGGCGCACCAGCCCGTCCTCCAGCACTCGGAGCAGACGCGGCTGCAGCTCCAGGGGGAGCTCGCCAATCTCGTCCAGGAAGAGCGTGCCGCCGTGCGCGCGGGCGAACGCGCCGTTCCGGTCCGCCACCGCACCGGTGAACGCCCCCTTCACGTGTCCGAAGAGCTCACTCTCGATGAGGGTGGGCGCCACGCTGGCGCAGTCGAAGACCACGAACGGGCCCTGCGCGCGCGGCGAGGCGTCGTGCACGGCCCGGGCGAGCACCTCTTTGCCGGTGCCGGTCTCCCCGAGGAGCACGACGGTGGATTGGGTGGGGGCGATGCGCGCCAGCAACCCGAACAGCTGGCGCATGGCCGGGCTGTCGCCCAGCGCCGCGCCAAAAGACGCCCGCGCCACCGGCGCCCCGAGGTCCTGCTCCAGGAAGCGCAGGCGCAGCTTGGTGGTGCCGACGGAGAGGGTGACCTCGTCCTCGATGAGCGCGTCCCGCACGCGCACCCCGGCGACATAGGTGCCGTTGGTGGAGCCCAGGTCTCTCACCTGGACGCCGTCACCGCGGGGCGTCAATTCCAGGTGGTAGCGGGAAACTGTTGGATCCGGGAGGTGCAGGCCGGCTTCTTCGGCACTGCCGATGACCAGGGGGCCGGAGAGGGGTAGGGTTTTCGCAGGCAGCGGGCCGGAGATGAGCTCCAGCTGGTAGCTCCGGGCACGCACCGTGCCGGTCTTTGAATCCAGCCGCAGCAGATTGGCCTGCGAGAGGAGTGGCTGGGTCGTTGCCATGAAGGTGCGGGACTTTATCCGGAGTAGGCAGGAGGGCGACAGCCGGTGTGAGGAGCGACTATCGTCCAGCCCCTGTGGAATTGACGGACCTCCAGCCTGAGGCCGAGAGCGACCGGATTGGCCGCTATCGCGTGCTGCGGCGTTTGGCCGTGGGTGGGATGGGGGAGGTGTTTCTGGCGCGCCACGAAGGGCCCGCCGGGTTCGCCAAGACGCTGGTCGTCAAGCGCATCCTCAAGCACCTGGCGTCGGATCCGCGCTTCATCGAGATGTTTGTGAACGAGGCGCGGATTGCCGCGCTGCTCTCGCACCCGAACGTGGTGCAGATCTTCGAGCTCGGTGAGGACGCGGGGGCCTACTTCATCGCGATGGAGTACATCGCTGGCCGGAGTTTGCGGGCAGTGGGCACGGCCCTGCGCGCGCGCGGCCAGACGCTGGAGCCGACGATGGCCGCGCGGATCGCCGCGCAGGCGCTGCATGGGCTTCAGTACGCTCACGTGCTGAAGGACGACCGGGGACGGCCGCTGGAAATCGTCCACCGGGATGTGAGCCCGGACAACATCCTGGTCGGGTTCGGCGGCGCGGTGAAGCTGCTGGACTTCGGGATCGCCAAGGCCGTCGCCGCCGCGCGCGAGCACACGCGGACGCTGCGCGGGAAGTTCGCGTACATGTCTCCGGAGCAGCTGCGCGGGGAGGTGCTGGACCGGCGCGCGGACCTCTACAGCATGGGCGTGGTGCTCTATGAGCTGCTGACCTCGCGGCTCCCGTACACCGCGCTCAGCCCCTCGGCCATCCTCGATGGCATGGGTCAGCCGCCCGCGCGTCCCAGCACCCACTCGCCCAGCGTGCCCCGGGAGCTGGAGGAGATCATCCTCACCGCGCTGGCGCAGGATCCTGCGCGCCGGTTCCAGTCCGCGGAGGAGATGGCGTCCGCGTTGATCGAGTTCGCCTCCCGTCACTCGGAGACGATGAGCCCGGGTCAGATGGACGGGTTTCTGGAGGAGCTGTTCGGGGAGAACGCCGCCGCGATGGCGGAGGGGATGCGGCAGCGGACGCGGCCACTCGCGGGCGCGGAGGAGGCGGTGACCGCCCGCAGCGCGGTGGCGCCTGTCGTCGAGTCGCAGAAGACACTGGGTGAGGGGCTCTTTGCACGAGGCGGTCGTTGGCCGCGGGTCGTTGTTGGAAGTGTGGCTGCGGCGCTTGTGGCGCTCCTGGGCGTGGCGGTGTTCGGGCCCCGCTCCCCGGTTCCGATTGAGGAAGGCTCGCCGGCGCCGAAGGTGGAGGAGGCTCCGCCGCGGCCTGACCTTTCCGCTGCCGTGGTGGCGCCGAGGGTTGCGCCGGAGCCCGTTTCCAGCACAGGCGCCGGGCGCGGGCCGGACATCAGGCGGATGGTGCGGACGCAGCCTGTCGCCGCCCGCGGCGAGCCCAAGCCGCGCAACGGGCGCGTGGAGGTCCGCGTGCATCCCTGGGCGGAGGTGCTGCTCGGCGGGCGGAGCTACGGCACGACCCCTCTGGCCGCGCCGCTGACTGTGGCCGCCGGCCGGCAGATGTTTGTCTTGAGGAATTCGGACCTCGGTGTTGAGCGGCGGATCTTCGTCACCGTCCCCGCCGGGGGCGAGCCCGTCGTGCTCGAGGCGAACCTCATGTCCGCGCAGCCTCGCTCAAGCCGCTGAGGTTCTTGTGTGGGCCCGGGTGTTGGCGTCGGGCTCGGAGGCCAAGAAGCATCCTTGAGGAGACGGGGCAGGCGGTTGTGCGTCGCACTGCCTTCGCCCCTCTGGCTGTGCCGGCACTGCTCGAGAGCTGCTCGTCTGATTCGACGGCCGCGCGGGCTCCTCGGACGTTGGTACCCCACGCTGGATTCCGCGGCCGGCCCTCGCTCAAAATGACCGCAAGCCTCCGGTATGGCACCCGGCGAATCAGACGAGCAGTTCTTGATTGGCGCGGGCACAGCCGGAGGGGCGAAGGCAGTGCGAGGGACAACCGCGTGCCCCGTCTCCTCAGGGATGCAGTTGCCAGCGATAGGAGGAGGCGACGGCCGGCCCTACCGGCGCTGCGTCGGCTCGAGCAGATAGACGATCACGGCCCCGGCAGCGGCGGAGACCGCGGCGCCGAGGCTGACATACGCAGCCGTCGCGCTGGCGACCGCCTCATCGCCGCGCTCCTTGCGAACCTGCTCGAACACCTGGCGGTTGGCATCCCTCGCCTGGGCCTGCGCTTGGACAATCAGGAACGTCCCCACGCCGGCTGCGACCCCGGCGCCCACGCCCAGGCCGATGGTGAGCTTCGGCACGGGCCGGAACACCTCGGTCGCCGCAGCCGGAGGGAGCGCCCGCTCTGACGGCACAAGCGTTGGAGGAGGCGGCGGCGGCGGCGCTGCCGAAGCGACCTCTGCTGGAGCCGCGGCCACAGCCTCGGGAGGAGGCGGCTCCTCCGCAGGATGCTCAACGGGCGGGGCGACCTCCTCCACAGGCCTGGCCTGAGCGATCGACTTGAACAGGCTCACCGCCTTCGGGGGTGAATACGGCGGCAGCGTGGCGGCAGGGTTCAGCTTGAGCGCCAGCTCGAAGTGTTCGCGCGCATCGCGGAGCGCGTTCAGGTTGAACTGGCAGAGCCCGGCGTAGAGCTCGATCTCCACCAGCTCCGCGGCGGTGCTCTTCCACTGCACGGCTTGCTCAAGCCGCTGCGCGCACTTCTCGTACTTCACCTGCTCGTAGAACGACTTCGCCTGCTGCAGGAAAGGGTTGGGCTCGTCCGCGCGGGCGGTGCCCGCCAGCAGCAGCAGAACGGTGAAGGTGCGCGAAGAGGGCATTCGCGCATTCATCCAACCGTCTGCGGGCCCTGAAGGTCAAACCGGGATCTGCCTCATTCCTCCGCGGGCGACAGCTTTCAGGCGGTTGGGCCTCAGGAATGCACAGAAACGGAAGCCGGTAGCGCGGAGGGCAGCTGGGGCGCCCCTCGCGCGATGCAAACGCGGACCGGGGAGGACAGAGGGGCTGGACCTGACGGCGCGTCCGGGGACGACACCGGACGCCCTTCACGACGGTGCCAGGGGAACTTTCCGCTCGAGCGTGCCGCGCACCTTGGGCGCGGTCCCGTCGTGCACAACGGAAGATTTCGCCGCCGCGGGCGAGGATGGCCACGCGGTGCGGGCGCGTGCGTGCCTTGCCGAGGGGCCGTTCGCACTCCGCGGACTGCGCGCGCGCTGACCAGCGGGCTGTCACGTCGCTTGACACGCTTCTGCGCTCTCGACCGAAGCGCACCTTTCCCCAACCAACCGGGCGGTCTTGGCACTGCGGTTGGAAAGAGAGCCACCCCATGAAGAATCCACTGCTCGTACTCTGCCTCACCGCCGCGGTCCCCTCACTCGTCTGGGCCAGACCCACAGGCATCTCCGGCTTCTCCGGTCAGGCGACGAAGACCTGCAACAACTGCCACTCGGGCGGCGCAGAGCCGACGGTCACCATCGAAGGCCCGGACGAGCTGGAGCTGGGCCAGGCGGCGGAGTTCACCGTCGCCATCACCGGCGGCGCGGGGCAGTCGGGTGGCCTGGGCGTCTCCACGGGCGATGCGGGCGTGAACCTCATCAGCGGCGAGGGGACGAAGATCGTGAACTCGGAGCTGACCCACTCCGCTCCCGCGCGCTTCCCGGACGCCGGTACGCTGCGCTTCAGCTTCACCGTGCTGGCCACCGGCGAAGGCCCGGCCACAATCTTCGCGGCGGGCCTCTCCGCCGACGGCAACCTCCTCAAGACGAACGACCGCGCCGGCGCCACCAGCAAGGCCCTCCTCGTCCGTGGCCCGGACGCGAACACGGAGCTTCCCCCCGAGGGCGGGAGCGACCCGCTCGTCGACGGCGTCCGGGTGGGGCAGGGCTGCAGCAGCGCTGGCATGCTGAGCGCGCCGGTGGCTGCGCTGCTGGTCCTCGGCCAGCTGCTCCGCCGACGCCGCAGCTGAAAAGCAGCGTCAGCTCATGTTGGGGTCAGAGTGCTGACCCTTCGCCAGATCATGGTCCTTGAGGAGCCGGCGGAAGTTTGAGCGGTCCATCCCGGCAGCCAGCGCGGCCTGGGTGATGTTGTTGCCGCAGCGCTCAAGCAGCGCGGTGAGGTAGCGCCGTTCAAACGCGCCGATGGTGAGCGCCTTGGCCTGGCTGAACGGGAGGTGCGCCAGGCTGGTGACGTCGGCCTCGGCGCCGCTCGGCTTGGTCGCGGTGCGGACCTCGGCGGGGAGCCCCTCCACGTCGATGAACGGGCCGGCGGAGAGCACCACCGCGCGCTCCACCGCGTTTTCGAATTCGCGCACGTTGCCCGGCCAGCGGTGCGCGGTCAGCTGCACCAGCGCCGCGGGCGTGAAGCCTTCAATGCGCTTGCCCAGCTTGGACGCGTAGAGCTTAACGAAGTGGTGCGCCAGCAGCGGCACATCCTCCGGTCGGTCCCTCAGCGCGGGGAGGCTTACCGCGATGACGTTCAGCCGGTAGTAGAGGTCATCCCGGAAGCGCCCGTCCTGGCGCGCGCGGACGAGATCCACGTGCGTGGCGGCGATGACCCGCACGTCGACGCTGATGCTCTCGTTGGCGCCCACGCGTTTGACTTCGCCCTCCTGCAGCACGCGCAGCAGGCGGACCTGGGTGGCCAGCGGGATGTCGCCAATCTCGTCGAGGAAGAGCGTGCCGCCATGCGCTGCTTCGAAGAGGCCCTTCTTGTTTCCGATGGCGCCGGTGAACGCGCCCTTCACGTGGCCGAAGAGCTCGCTCTCCAGCAGCGTCTCCGTGAGCGCGGAGCAGTTGACGGCGATGAACGGCTTCTCGCGCCGGGCGCTGCGGTAGTGGATGGCCTTGGCGACCAGCTCCTTGCCCGTGCCACTCTCGCCGTGGATGAGCACGGTGGCGGTGGAGGGCGCCACGGTCTCCACCATCTTGAAGACCGCGGTCATCTGGGCCGAGTGCCCGACAATGCCCTCGAACTCGCTGCGGTTGGTGAGCGCCTGCTCGAGCGCCTCGGTCCGCTTCTTGAGGAAGCGCCGCTCCGCCGCCTTGGCGACGGTGAGGATGAGGTCGTCGATGTTCTCGAACGGCTTGGTCAGGTAGTCGTAGGCGCCGGCCTTCACCGCCTGCACCGCGGTCTCCACCGTGGCGTAGCCGGTCATCATGATGACCTCAATCTCCGGCTGGGCCTGCTTGAAGGCCTTGAGGACTTCAATGCCGGAGAGGTTGGGCATCTTGATGTCGGTGATCACGATGTCGAGCGTGGGATCCTTGCTCACGCTCAGCGCCTCAATCGGATCCGCGACGGAGACGACCTGGTGACCCTCGCGCTTCAGGGTCTCCGCGACCGCCCTCAGGATGACCTGGTCATCGTCGACGACGAGGACCTTCGCCATGCTCTGCATCGTTCCTCCGGCTGGGTGCTTTTCAGCGCCTTCCGAACGGCCTGCATCCCTGGCCTCAGGGGCAGGTACCTGGACTCCCACAATCTCGGGGCGAGCGCCCTCGGTTCGCGGTTCCCTGGCAGCCATGGATCCGAAGGCTAACAGGAAGAACCAGAAAGCAATGGGCGGAGTTTCTCTGTTCACTCCTCGACAGCGCGAGGGGAGCGTTCGGTAACAGTCGTCAGCTGCGGTCGGAATTCTTTGGCGGGTTCGTGTGCTGCCGGCGCCAAGTGGCAGCCGCACCGCCCGAGCGCCGTACCCGCTCCGCGCCTATTCCTGGCATTCCATCCCAGCCGCGCGCTCACCCTGGGGGCGGCGGTCGATTGGCTGAAGCCGTCCCCGCGCGGACGGTGCCATCCACGCCTCGAGCCACGCCACGTTGAGCAGCTCAAGGATGGGGCGCCACTGTTCACCGCCGTCGGGTCCCGCGACCTTCATTTGGAGGGCGGGGTTTGGCAGGTAGTGGCCCTGACGCTCGCGGATCCACAGGCGCCGCGTGGCCGGGTAGGTGCTGTCGCGTTCCGCGCGCGCCAGCACATGGTTGATGTAGGGCCGCTTGCGCCGGGCCTCGAACACCACCACCTCTGGAAAGGCCTCGAAGGGCTTCCTCACGACCTCCGCGGCGCTCATCCCCAGCGAGCGGGCGTGGAGGGTTTGATACCGGTGGGAGAACTCGGCGACGAGCACCTGGAAGAGAAAGTACTCGCCCTGCTCGCGGCCAATCTGGATCGCGCGGCCCTCCACCTGGATGTCGAACGAGGGGGGGGCGACGACGTCGTAGATCGCGCCGAAGCTGGAGGTCGCGAAGGAGGGCTCGGAGTAGGCGCGCCTCAGGGCCCAATGCACTGCCTGCCGGCCGAGGTGGTCCCGCGCGTCAATCCGGGCGCCGCGCGAAACGAGCGCTTCCACCAGAGGGGCGTTGCCAGCAGCGGCAGCCATCATCAGCGGGGTGAGGTTCATCGGCGTGCGGAGCTCAAGGCCGTACTTCTCCGTCTCGTAGAGCACCTCCTTGATGTTCTTGGACTGATACAGCTGGAGGAGACGCCGCTGGACGACCGGCGCCTGCCCGCGAAAGTCCGCTGCCGCCTGGAATCCCACGCGGGTGGCGAGCTGCTGGGCGACGACGGCGTCTTTGTGGAAGCACGCGTAGTCGAAGAGCTGCTGGCGCGCCTTCTGGGAGACCCCACTGGGCTCGAGCGCCTTGACGGCCAGCGCCCGGACCCCCGCGTCGTCCAGCACCGTCCAGGGAACCCGTTGATGGCGAAGAACGGTGCTGCGGATGGCTTCAGCCTGCTCCGTCTTGCCCTGCGCTTCGAGCCGGCTCGCCTCTCGCTGCCACTCCTCGACGGAGGAGGCTTTGACTTGAAGCTCGCCGAGCCGTTCGGTGAAGGGGACGTCCAGATGCCGCAGCAGCGGATGACCTGCGTCATCCTCGACGAACCAGACGTCCTGCACGGCGCGGGTGAGGGCGACGTAGAGGGCGTTGACGTAGAACTTGAAGGGCTCCAGCGACTTGTCAGAGCGCTCTTTGGCCCTGCCATACACCAGCGCATCCACCGCCAGATCCTCCGTGGACACGCCGTCCGCCAGCTCCTGGTAGAGCCGGCGCTCGGAGGAGATAACCCGGAAGAGAATCACGCCTTCGTATTCGAGCCCCTTCGCCTCCTGCACGGTGAACACCAGCGGGGTTCGAAACTGCGCCCGGGCGGCGTCCTTGTGCTCTTCGCGCAGGACGACCACTGCCACCTTCGCAGAGGCCCGCGTCTTTTCGGCGAGCTCCGCCAATGCCTTGGAGGAGGTGGAGAGGCCCTGGACCCGCCCCGTCACGCCGGAGATGGGGCGCATCAGGTAGGTGCTCTCCCGGTCCACCGAGCCGAACCGGGCGTGCTTCACCTTCAGCACCGCGTTCGCGGCCTGCGTCACCGCTTCGCTGTTTCGGTAGCTGACGTCGAGCACGGCCACCTGCTGCGGCGCCTTCTCGGTCCCCAGGCCCGCCCAGAAGAGCGTCTTCAGGCCAGACCATGAAAAGAAGTTGGGATGAACGATCTGGTTGGCGTCGCCGCCGACGATGAACTGACCGGGTGTCTTGAGGGTCCGGAGGATGAGCACCAGCTGTGCAGGCGTGAGGTCTTGCACCTCATCCACCACCACGAAGTCGTAGCGCCCGGCTGCGACAGGGATGGCCGCATGGGCCTCCAGGTTCGGCTCATAAAGGCCAGAATCCGCCAGGAAGCGCCGCCAAGCCGGAAGCAGGTCGTAGACGTCCTCGCGCTGCTCCGGCGAGTAAATGGATTGACGGACTCCCAGGCCCAGATACGCCTCGCGCTCGAGCACGCCCGCCGGCTGCGCGGTCACCACGCCTCGGAGCTCCTCGAAGACCGCGTGGGCGTCGGTGAACCGCAGCTTCTGACGGTGCCGTTCGAAGAACGACTTGAACTCGCGGAACGTCGCCGGGCGCCCAGCAGGGACGCGGATGGACTCGACGAGCTGCGCATAGCTGAGGAAGTCAGCCTCCTGCTCGCCGGAGTCGTAGGCGTGGGAGAAGTAGAGGGCGCGAGCGGACTGCGCGAGCCACGCGGACTCTGTGATGTAGGCCACCTTGCCAGGGAGCTCCCGAAGCTTCTGCAGCATCAGCGCCGTCTTCCCGCTCCCCGCGGAGCCGACGAGGATCAACGGAGGGCGCGTCCTGAGCAGGGCATCCTGCGCGTCATCGAAGGAGAGCGGCTTGTCGAGCAGGTGGAAGCGCGAGTGCGTCGGGTGGAGGTAGCGGACCGGCCTCGCCTCGACCTTGGCGGGCTCGGGCGGCGCTTCCAGGTTTGCCTCGTCCACCACCGCGCCGCGGAGGAAGCGGGACTTGCGGTAGTCGTGCTGCCGAATGACCTCCAGCGCCAGACACGCCCGCTCACCGCGGTACTCCACGAAGCTCAGAAGCAGCCGGGAGCCGTCATCCAGCTTGGCGCGGTAGTACGGAGCGGGCGTGAGCTTCTTGATGTCGGGGCTCTTGAAGTCGTCCCTTTCGACGGCAGCCCGTACCCATTCGACTTTGTCTTGAAGCTCACCCGCGGCGAGGCTGGCGTACGTCAGGAAGCGCATCCGCCGCTTCTACGCCACAGGTCTGTCACTGCCCACTTCGAACAAACGATGTCCCCGAGGGGATTCGAACCCCTGTTACCGGCTTGAAAGGCCAGCGTCCTGGGCCTCTAGACGACGGGGACAGGATCTTCACTTGAACGACGGCGCCGCAACGGCGGGGCGGCGGTATAGCAGAGTGTTCGAAGCTGGCAACGACGGCTTCGAGGGAAACATGAGTCGCGGGGGATTTGAACCCCCGACCCTCGGCTTAAAAGGCCGGTGCTCTACCAACTGAGCTAGCGACTCGAAATCATTACCTGCGGGTGGTCTTCGCGGATCCCTTCTGTGGCGCCACGGTGACGACCACCCGCTGTTTGAGCTCCTCGACGTGGACCTCGACTTCGGCCTGACCGGCGTTGACCGGGAAGGCCGCGTTCTGGCCCATGCTCACAACCTCTTTGTTCTTCGAGGTGAAGGTGGCGGTGCGGTCCTTCAGCTCGCGGCCTTCGAAATCATACACTTTCACCTGCAGCTCCACGGACGGCCCACCCTCGGCCAGCGCCAGCGTGGTGGGGGTCACGGTCATCTTCTCCGCGAAGCGGACCTGGACCGGGACGAACGCGCTGACCTTGCGGTGCGTGGCGATGACCTCGGTGTTCCCCGACTTCACGGGGGTGACCCGGCCCTTCTCGTCCACCTGGGCGATGCTGGGGTCCTTGACGGACCAGTAGACCTTCTCGTTCGGGTAGTGGACCCGCGTGTTGCTCATCGCCTTGGCGGAGAGCCACGTCCCATCCTTGCGGTTGCGCAGCAACACCACCGAGGGCTCGAGGTCGATGTAGTCGACCGGGTCGCACGCGGCGGCGGTGGCCAGGAGCGCGCAGGCCAGGAGCAGGGTGGAGGGCAACTTCATGCGGCCGGGCAGATAGCACGACGCGGGACGGGTGCAAATCGCTCGGCTATAGGGAGGGCATGACGCAGGACGAAGCGCCGGAGGAGGAGGAGGACGAGGACCCCGCGCCGACCGGCGGGAAGCGCTACATCACGCGCGCCGGCGCGGAGCGGCTTCACAAGGAGCTGCGTCAGCTGTTGAACGTGGAGCGCCCGAAGGTGACCGCGGAGGTCTCCGCCGCGGCAGCCCAGGGGGACCGGTCCGAGAACGCCGAGTACATCTATGGCAAGAAGCGCCTCCGGGAGATTGACCGCCGCCTGCGCTTCCTCCAGAAGCGGCTGGACACCTCCATCGTGGTGGATCCGCGCGAGCAGACGGACACCGGCCGCATCTTCTTTGGCGCCACGGTGGAGCTGGAGGACGAGGACGGGAAGGTCACCACGTACCAGCTGGTGGGTCCGGATGAGACGGACACCCGGGGAGGGCTCATCAGCATCGAGTCACCGGTCGGGAAGGCGCTCCTTGGCAAGCGCAAAGGGGACGCGGTCACCGTCCTTCGTCCTCGAGGCGAGATCGAGCTGGTGGTACTTGACATCCGCTATGTGTGAGGCGGCGCAAAGATCTGCTTTCCGTTGTTGAGCGAGTGCCTCGGAATGGGGCACGTGGCTATATTCGCGCTCAGTGGATTGATGACGCGAAGCTCCAGCTCCAGTCGTCGAACCCAATCGGAGAGGTCGCCCCGTCCTTGCGAAAGAACTTCATCCTCGACACCAACGTTCTCCTGCATGACCCGCGCTCCATCTACGCCTTCGCGGACAACAACGTCGTCATCCCCATCTACGTCATCGAGGAGCTGGATCAGTTCAAGAAGGACCTGTCGGAGCTCGGTCGCAACGCTCGGTTGATCGCCCGCTACCTGGACGCGTTCCGCGCCGAGGGCTCGCTGGCGGAGGGCGTGCCGCTGCCCAGCGGCGGCACCATCCGGGTGTCGTTCGCCAACCGCGACCTGCCGAAGTCGATGGCGGACGGCAACCTGATGGACAACCGCATCCTCGCGGTGGCCATCGACCTGATGGAGAAGGAGCCTGACACCCAGGCGGTCTTCATCACCAAGGACACCAACCTCCGCATCCGCGCGGACGCTCTCGGCCTGGTCGCCGAGGACTACGACACGGAGCGGGTGGAGATCTCCGAGCTCTACACCGGCTACACGGAGCTCCTGGTGCCTTCGGAGCTGGTGGACGCGATGTACAAGCCGTCCGCCGAGATTGAGGTCCCGGACCAGGGGTCGCTCTTCCCCAACCAGTTCGTCCTGCTGAAGGACCAGGCGAACCCCTCGCACACGGCGATGGGCCGCCACAGCGCGCTGCGCGGCAAGGTCGTCCCGCTGGTGCGCTCCGGCAAGGAGGGCGTCTGGGGCGTGCGCCCGCGCAACATGGAGCAGAGCTACACGCTGGACCTGCTGCTCAACGACGACATCAAGCTGGTCACCATCGTCGGCAAGGCGGGCACCGGCAAGACGCTGCTGGCCATCGCCGCCGGGCTGCAGAAGACCACGGAGGAGGCCACCTACCAGAAGCTGCTGGTGAGCCGGCCCATCTTCCCGCTGGGTCGCGACATCGGCTACCTCCCCGGCGATGTCGAGCAGAAGCTGAACCCGTGGATGCAGCCCATCTTCGACAACGTCGAGTTCCTGATGAACCTCTCCCGCGCCGACAAGAAGGCCGGGCGCGGCTACCACGAGCTCATCGACCTGGGGATTCTGGAAATCGAACCGCTGACCTACATCCGCGGGCGCAGCATCCCCAACCAGTTCATCATCGTGGACGAGGCGCAGAACCTGACGCCGCACGAGGTCAAGACCATCATCACCCGCGTGGGTGACAACACGAAGATCGTGCTGACCGGGGACCCGTTCCAGATTGACAACCCGTATGTCGACTCCACGAACAACGGCCTGGTTCACGTGGTGAACCGCTTCAAGACGGAGAAGATCGCCGGTCACATCACGATGCAGAAGGGCGAGCGGAGCGCGTTGGCCGAGCTCGCGGCGAACCTGCTCTAATCGAGGCGCGCGTGGCGACGCAGGAACCGAAGAAGCCGCTGATTGAGTACCCGACCGTGTACACCTTCAAGGTGATGGGTCGGCAGGAGCACGGCTTCCGCGAGTATGTGCGTCAGCTGTTCAAACGGCTGATGGCGCAGGACATCCCGATGGAGTCCATCAGCGAGCAGCCGAGCACCATGGGCAAGTACCTCTCGGTCTCGGTCTCGGTCTACCTGCTCTCGGAGGAGCAGCGCCGCAGCATCTACGTCCAGCTCTCGAAGGAGCGGCGCGTCCTCTATTACCTGTAGCACCCGCTGCAGGGCCCACAGTGTCGGACAGCGCGTTGCAAGCTGGCGACGGCTGGGAGCTGCCGGTATAAGTGTCGCGGCATGCCCTCGGCCGAGCACTTCCCGCTCCACTTCCCGGCAGACGCGCGGAGGGTCTTCGGGGCGGATGACTGCGTTCGCAGGATTGCGCGCGTCGCGCAGTGGGGTAGCAGCGCGCGGCTCCTGGAGCTGGGCTGCGGTCCCTCCGCCCTCGGCGTGACGCTGGCCAAGGAGCTGGGCTGTTCGCTCATCGAGGCCGATGAAGATCCCGCGGTGCTCGAGCGCGTGAAGGAGCGGGCAAAGGCGTACGGGCTGGGCGACCGGCTGGAGGTCCGCAAGGTGGACCCCGCGCAGCTCAGCTTCAACGATGGCCAGTTCGACGGCATCTTCTCCCTGGGCCGCGTGCTGATGCCGCTGTCCAGCGCGGTGAAGCAGCTGCGCCGCTACCTCGCCCCCCGCGGCCGCCTCTGTCTGGTGTACCCCGTCCGCGTGAGCCGGCATCCGGCGCGCTCGGTGCTGGAGCACTGGGAGGCTCGGCTGGGTGAGCCGCTGATGCTCCCGCGCGACTGCCTTCAGATGTTGGAGAAGGCCGGCTACGAGCCCGAGGCAGTGGACACGCTGAGCGACGTGGAGCTGGACGACTTCTACCGCGCGCTGGAGCCCTTCGTGGCGCTGGGCGACGAGGCCAAGCCGCTGCGCGATGAGATGGACCTGCACCGCACGGCGGGCGGGCGCGGGAGCTTCAGCTACGGCCTGGTCATCGGCCGCCGCAAAGAGCCCGGCGAGCGGCCCCCGGTCTCCCGCAACGAGTAGCCACCCCCGCTCGCCTCGAGGGGGAAACCGGCCATTTCGTCGGAGGAACAGCTGTTCTCAGTCAGGCGCCAACCCCGCTCGCCTCGAGGAGGAGACCGGCCCTCGCCGGCCATTTCGTCGGAGGAACAGCTCTTCTCAGTCGGGCGGCTCCCCCCGCTCGCCTCGAGCGTTGCGCCGTCAGGCGCATAGTCGAGAGGTGGCGCAAACCCACGCACGGGCACCGTGCCGGTTTGTTTCGAGCAGAGCGCAGCGGCCCATGAGCCAAGCTCCGGAAGCACTGCCGACGGCCGACGTCTCGACTATGCGCCTGACGGCGCAACGCTCGACGCGAACGGGGGATCACTCATGCCACGCCTCTACGCCACAGCGGACTGAGGCGGCGGCGCGCTGCGCAGCTGCGCGTGCAGCGTGGGCGTCATCATGTAGAGGAACAGCGAGTCGCCGAACGCCAGCGTGTCTCCGTCGAAGAGCTCCGTTTCATCGCCGCACAGCTCGGTGGCGTTCACGAAGGTCCCGTTGGTGGAGCCGAGGTCTTTCACCGTGCACCGCGCGGTCCGGGGATCCCACCGGAGCACCGCGTGGGTCTTGGACACGGACGGCTCGCGGACGACGACATCGCAGCCGTCGGCGCGGCCCACGGACAGATCGCGGGGCTCGCTCATCGCCGGCAGCTGCTGCACGCGCAGCCCGTTGAAGCGCATCACCATCGCCAAAATCTCGTCCGTCATCCGCGACCGGATGGCCATCCCCACGGTGCGGCCCGAGGATATCGCCAGCGCGACGTTGGCGAACACAGACTTCGGAGGCCGTTCGATGAGCAGGAAGGGGCCCAGTTGATCGGCGAATTCGTCGGGCGTGGTTCGGAAGGCGAGATCGCTGAGGTCGCTGACGCGCATTGTGGAGAGAATGATACAGACCGGACGTAACCTCGCGAAGGCGGGCGAGGTAGGTGTCGTCAGCTCTGCGCCAGTCGCTCCAGATAGGCGCGCAGCGCAGATGCGGTGGGTTCGCTCAGCACATCGAAGGCGATGCGAGCCTGGTCGAACGGCTCTCCCTCGCGGGCCCACTGGGTGGCCAGCACGCGCCCGGAGAGCTGCAGGGGCGGCTCTCCTTCGCGCTCCAGCGAGAGCGCGAGGCCCTCCCCGATGGCGACAGGGGTGTCGAGCCAGAGGCTCACGCCTCCGAGCGACAGGTCGCGCACGAGGGCCTTCACGTCGCTCCGCCCTGTGCACTGGACGCTGATCCTGTGGGCAATGCGCGGATACGCGCGCCGCTCACCTCCAGGCCCAGCGACCAGCCGCGTGATGAAGGCGCTCAGCGCGTTCTTCTGGCCCGCGGAGAGGTTCACGAACTGAAGTCCCAGGCCCACCACGCCGCCGTTGGAGCCGCCCACCACCCGGACGACCTGCGCGCTGAGCGGTGCCGACTCTCCGCCCGCGGGCAGCGCCAGCTCCAGCTCCACCGTCTGCCCGACGGCGGCGAAGGCCTCCGTGCAAAGGAGGAAGACGCCGCCCTTGGAGACGTCGCGGACGGGGAGCTCGAAGCGGCCGCGCGTGGGATGGAGGACCCACGCGGTGGCAGGCGCGCTGATCCGCGGGTGAGCGCGTTGATCGTTCAGCGCCAGCGGTCGAGGCATGGGCGGGAGGGTACTACGCCGGGTCCGCCAGCGGGATGATCCGCACGCCCTCGTCGTAATACGCCGCGCCCTCCCCGAGGTCCGTGGTGGCCGCCCGCACCAGCGCGTTCGCGCAGCGGCCGTCCTTCAGGTGCCCACCCTTCGGCATCAGCGCCACGTCGCGCCGCTGGAGCGCGTCGTGCCGGACGCGGACCCGCATCTGTCCAACCGCGGACTCAAGCACCGCCTGCGCGCCGTCGGCGATGCCGGCCGCCGCGTCCGGATGGACGGTGACCTCCGCCGGCCCGATGGCGGGCCGCGCCCACTGCGAGGACTGCGCCTTCTCCGTGGAGAGCGCGGTGAGCTGCAGAGGGAACTGAGCGGAGGGCGGCGCAGGATCCGGTGGCGCCTGCGTGATCAGATTGACCTTGCCGGACGGCGTGGCGAACTTTCGGTCCGCGAAGAGGATCTTCGGCGCTGTGGGGTTGCGGACCGGTCCTTTCGACAGCTGGTCCAGCGTCACGCCGTGCGGTCCCAGCTTCGGCGCCATGAGGCGCTCCTTCCATTCGCGCGCCGTGCCCGCCATCGCCGCCGTCAACCCCACGCGGGTGGCCAACGCCTGGAGGATCTCCAGGTCGCTCTTCACGCCGGGAGGCGGAGGCACGACGGGCCGCGCCTCCCCCAGATAGTGGTGCCCGTATGCGCCGAGCACGTCATCCGCCTCCAGCAGCGTGGTGGTGGGCAGCACCAGCGTCGCCTCGCGCGCGGTGTCGGTGAGGAAGCTGTCCACCACAATGACCAGCTCCCGGCTGCGCAGCGCCTCCAGGACCTTCCGCGAGTCCGGCAGCATGGTCACCGGGTTGGCCGCGGTCACCCAGACCGCGCGGATGGGCGGGTCCTTGTGCCGCAGCACCTCCTCGCCAAAGAGCGGTTCGCACACCGAGCGCGGCGCCACGGCAAGCCCCTTGATGAAGGAGGTGTCGAACGCGGACCTGCGGGCGAAGTAGTAGGAGACGCCGCCCCCGGAGATGCCGAGGTTTCCGCTCACCGCGCCAAGCGCGTCCAGCGCCCGCTGCGTGGCCGCGCCGTACGCCCGCCGCGCCATGCCCCAGCCGCAGAGGAGGGCAGTGGGCTTCCCGGGACCCAGCTGCTCTGCCAACGACTCTGTCGCGGCGACCGGTACGTCCGCCAGCGCGCACCAGTCTGCGAGCGGCCGGGTGTGGGCCAACGCTTCGAAGGCGGGGAGGTGATCGCAGTACTGCGCCGCTGAAGGATCCGTCCAGCCGCGCGCGAAGAGCACCTGCGCCACCGCCATGGCCAGCGCGAAGTCGCCTCCTGGCCGGGGCTGCAGGTAGGTCTGGCAGAAGCGGGCGGTGCGGTGGTGGACGGGATCAATCAGCGTGAGCCTGGCGCCCTTCTCCCGGGCCTCCTTCAAGAGCGGCAGCGTGTGCGGGCTGGAGACAAAGACGTTCTTGCCCCAGAGGAGGATGTTGCGCGCGTTGAGCAGGTCGAACAGGTCGTTGCTGTCCTCGATGCCGAAGTCCACCAGCTGCGCCGCGTCCCCCGCGCCGGAGCAGATGTCGCCGCGCTTGACGGTGACCGGACCCAGTTGTTCGAAGAAGTAGTCGCTCAGGTGCTTGAGCAGACCCAGAGACCCGCCGCTGCGGTAGTGGAAGATGGCGGCCGGCCCGGATTCATCGCGGATGCGCAGCAGCTGCTCCGCGGCGAAGTCCAGCGCCTGCTCCCAGCTGACCGGGTGCAGCTCCCCGTCCACGCGCAGCAGCGGCGTGGTCAGCCGCTCCGGCGAGTACTGCGTCTCCAGGAAGAGGCTGGTGCGGTAGCAGAGCGAGCCGCGGGTGATGGGGTGGTCGCGGTCGCCGCGGATGCGGGTGACCTTCCCGTCCTGCACCGTGGCGGTGATGGCGCAGACGTCCGGGCAGTCCCGGTTGCAGACGGTGTGGCGCTCTTCGACAGGCGGCGGGCTCATGCGCCGCGCAGCCTACTGCGAACGAAAGGCCTTCAGTTCACCGCGCCGCTGAAGTCGACGAGCTCAATCTGCTCGCTCGCCATGCCCAGCGTAATCTGATCGCGGTAGCCCTCGGCGTCGCCACCCACCTGCAGCGCCATCGGCCGCGCGAACTTGATGGTGGCCTCCTGCGTGTGGAAGTCGTGGATGCCGCGGGGGAACCACTTGCCCTTCCACATCTTGGCCAGGTTCATGACGATGTAGGGCGTGGAGACCGCGCCCAGCCGCAGGTGCATCATCCCGCGACGGCGCCCGGCGAACGGGAACATCTTGAACCCGTAGCCATAGAACGGGGCGGTGGCCGCGGAGGCCATCATCACCTTGCCGCGGAAGAGGAGGCCGCCCGGCGCGATGGGTTCACCCACCGGCAGCCCATCCGGGCCCAGGCGGTAGGCAGGGCGGGCCTTGCCGTTGACCACCTCGCACTCCACCCAGGTGGACTGGGTGAGGTAGTGGGGCAGCGTCCGGAAGGCGACCGACGAGAAGTAGCCACCCGCGCCGCCGAGCACCGAGCGCAGCGGGCCCTGGGCGACGGTGTTCTTCATCCAGAGGTAGTCGTTGAGCAGCTTCCCATCCACGCCCAGGCCGGCGAAGTGGGTTCGCTTGCCTTCAATCATCAGGAGGTCCAGCGGGCGGCAGCCAGGGACTTCGTTCGCCCGGGCGCGCAGCACGTCATCCAGGACGCCGTCGCCGCGGGTAGACGAAGCGGAGACCAGCGAGGCGAGCGCGTTGCCCGTGCCCAGCTTGAGGACGCCGAAGCGCGGGGCGCGGACGGAGGGGAGGTACGGCCTGCGAGCGTCCACCGCTCGCAGGATCTCGTTGACGAACCCGATGAAGGTCCCGTCGCCCCCACCACAGAAGACCGTGTTGTACCGCCGCTCCACCACCGTGTCGGAGATCCGGCGCGCGTCCAGCGGCGAACGCGAAAGGAAGAGATCTTCAGGCGGCACCACGTGCGAGAGCGCGCGGACCACCTTGTCGCTGACCTTGCGGGCGTTGGCGTTCAGCAGGACGGCGACCCTGGGCTCGCCCGCTTCGCTGGGCGAAGGGAACGAGCGGTAGTCGGGACCGCGGAGGGGCTGGACGTACATGCGAAGAGCTCCTGAGGTGGGCCGCTGTCGTTGCGCGGTGCAGCAGTCCCCGGGGCCTTCTGCATCTTTTCAGCCAACTTTCTTGTCCCACCTTTCGCGCTCTATCCTGAAGAAAGACACCGACTTAGCCATTCGCGTCATGGCCTGCACCTACACGGTCAGGTGCGTAACGCAAAGCCGCGGTGGCGGTCGGTGCGCAGCGCGTTACGCACTCGTGACCTCAGCAAGGGAGCGCTTAAGCGTGATTTTTGACCCCCATTTGACACGAAAGGTCAGGTGGTTACGTTAGGCCCACATTTGTCGCAGCAAAACCCCTAGTAAATTCAGGAGGATGTAACGTGGCCAAGATCATTGGAATTGACCTCGGGACGACGAACAGCGTGGTCGCGGTCATGGAAGGGCGCGAGCCGAAGGTCATCACGAACGAAGAGGGCAGCCGTCTGACACCCTCGGTCGTCGCGTTCATGAAGGACGGGGAGCGGAAGGTGGGCCAGGTCGCCAAGCGCCAGGCCATCACGAACCCGGAAGGCACGGTCTATTCGATCAAGCGCTTCATGGGCCGCCGCCATGAGGAAGTGACGGAGGAGGCGAAGCTCGTTCCGTACAAGGTCGCCCGCGGCCCCAACGGCGACGCGCGCGTCGAGATCGACGGAAAGCAGTTCAGCCCGCCGGAGATCTCCGCGCAGGTGCTCCTCAAGCTGAAGCGTGCGGCGGAGAACTACCTGGGCGAGAAGGTGACCGAAGCGGTCATCACGGTCCCGGCGTACTTCAACGACGCCCAGCGGCAGGCGACGAAGGACGCAGGCGAGATCGCGGGCCTCACGGTCCGACGCATCGTCAACGAGCCCACCGCCGCGGCGCTGGCCTACGGCCTGGACAAGAAGAAGGACGAGAAGATCGCCGTGTTCGACTTCGGCGGCGGCACGTTCGACATCTCTATCCTCGAGGTGGGGGAGAACGTCGTCGACGTGCTGGCGACCAACGGCGACACGCACCTGGGCGGCGACAACATCGACCAGCGCATCATGGACTGGCTGATCGTCGAGTTTAAGAAGGACACCGGCCTGGACGTGTCGAAGGACAAGATGGTCCTTCAGCGCCTCAAGGAAGCGGCGGAGAAGGCGAAGATCGAGCTCTCCAGCACCATGGAGACCGACATCAACCTCCCGTTCCTGACGGCAGACCAAACCGGCCCCAAGCACCTCAACGTCAAGCTCTCGCGCGCCAAGTTCGAGGCGATGATCGACGACCTCGTCGAGCGTTCGCTGGAGCCGGCGCGCAAGTGCCTCAAGGACGCGGGCCTGGACGTGAAGCAGCTGGACGAGGTGGTCCTCGTCGGCGGCTCCACGCGCATCCCGAAGGTCCAGGAGGCGGTGAAGCGGCTCTTCGGCAGGGAGCCCAACCGGTCGGTCAACCCGGATGAGGTCGTGGCGGTCGGCGCGGCGGTCCAGGCCGGCGTCCTCTCGGGCGAGGTCAAGGACATCCTGCTCCTCGACGTCACCCCGCTGTCGCTGGGCGTGGAGACGCTGGGCGGCGTGATGACCCGCCTCATCGAGCGCAACACCACCATCCCCACGCGGAAGTCGGAGACCTTCTCCACCGCCGCGGACGGGCAGACGCAGGTGGAGATCAAGGTCCTGCAGGGCGAGCGCGAGATGGCGGCCGACAACCGGTCGCTCGGTCACTTCCACTTGACGGGCCTGCCCCCCGCGCCGCGCGGCGTGCCGCAGATTGAAGTCACGTTCGACATCGACGCCAACGGCATCCTGAACGTGAGCGCCAAGGACAAGGCGACCAGCAAGGAGCAGAAGGTCACCATCACCCACTCCTCCGGTCTGGCGAAGGATGAGGTGGAGAAGATGGTCGCCGCCGCCAAGGAGAACGAGTCGGCGGACAAGTCCCGGCGGGAGCTGGTGGAGGTTAAGAACCGCGCCGAGAACCTCTCGTACCAGATGGACAAGCTGCTCAAGGAGAACAAGGAGAAGCTCTCCGCCGACACCGGCAAGAGCCTGGAGGAGGCGCTCTCCAGCCTCAACGCGGTCCGCGAGGGTCAGGACAAGGCGGCCATCGAGGCCGCTGTGCAGAAGTTGGAGCAGGTGAGCCACAAGGCGGCCGAGGAGATGTACAAGGCCGCCGGCGCCGCCCCGGGCAGCCAGGCAGAGCCCCCTCCGGGCGCTGGCGCCGCCCCCGGCAGCCAGGCCACGCCGAAGAAGGACGACGTGGTGGACGCGGAGTTCCGCTCCAGCTGAGCTGTCGGTCCCATCACTGAGCAGCGCTGGGCGCCAGAGGTCGTTCACTCTGGCGCTTCGCGCTTTCGAAGTAGTGTGCGCTTGCCGTGAGCCAAGACCCCGCGTCCACCGCTGGCAGCGCCTTCGTCGCCTTCTTCGACGAGCTGCGCGGGGTGTTCCTCGAGCGGGAGACGCTCTTCGCGCAGATTGAGCTGGCGCTCCTGGCGCGGGAGCACGTCCTGGTCACCGGCCCGCCAGGTACGGCGAAGAGCGCCATCGCCAGCGCGGTGCTCTCGCGGATCCTCGACGCGCGGACGGGCAAGCCCTCGCTCTTCGCGCGGCAGCTCTCCGAGTCCACGGTCCAGACGGACCTCCTCGGCCCGGTGGACTTCAAGGTCCTCACGGAGACCGGCCGCACCGAGTACCTCACCGAGGACGGGATGCTGGGGGCGACGCACGCCTTCCTGGACGAGGTCTTCGACGGGCGCGACATGCTGCTGCGCTCCATCCTCAATGTGCTCCACGAACGGGAGCTGAAGGAGGGGCGGCGGGTCACCGCAGGGCAGATTGAGTGCGCGGTGATGACCACCAACCGGTACCTCTCCGAGGTGTTGGCGCGCTCGCCTGAGCTCTTGTTGGCCTTCGCGGACCGGCTGAGCTTCGTCTGCTTTGTCCCCAAGTCCTTCGCCCGCCGCGGCAGCCGCGCGGCGATGTTGTCCCGGGCCTCCCGCGGGCAGCGGCCCCAGCTCCGGTCCACGCTCACCCTTCAGCAGCTGGATGAGCTGCAGCACCAGGTGGAGCAGGTGCGGGTGGAGGGAGACCTCCTGGAGGCGGTGGAGCTGCTCTCGGATGAGCTGGAGCGGGAGCTGCTGGCCCAGGTGGCCAAGCTGCCGGAGTACGTCCCGACGAAGTACTTCTCCCAGCGTTCAGTGGTGAAGGCGCTCTGGGCGCTGAAGGCGGCGGTGGTCCGGGACCGGCTCTACCGCAGACCCGCCCGCGCGCTGGTGGCGGAGCCCGCGGACCTGGAGCAGCTGCGCTACTTCTTCCTGCTGGGCGGCCCCCCGCCGGGCGAGTCCGAGGTGCTGCTGTCGGCCGCGGCGGACCCGAGGGAGCGGGCGCAGCTGGAGATCATCCGCGTAGAGCAGGAGGCCTTCGACGCGGTGCTGGACAAGGTACGCTCGCAGCTCTCCGGGGGCGTGGCGCGCGAAGCCGCGCAGCTGGCGGCGGGCAAGGACGTCCACTCCGCGCAGGGGCTGCAGCGCGCCTTCGCTCCGGTGGAGGCGCTCACGCTGGCGCGCGAGCTCAAGGCGAAGCTGGTCCCGGGCCCTCGGCACGCGGAGAACCGCCCGGCGCCGGTGGCCGCGGCGCGACTGCTGGCGATGTCGACGCAGGCACGGCTCCAGCGGCGGCCCTCCGGCGCGGACGCCCGTCCGCAGGCCCTCCTGCCGGCGGTCACCGCGGTGCTGGAGCTGGCCCGGTCGGCGCCGGAGCTCTCGGACCTGTTCCCGGGGCTGCTCGCCGCCGTCGAGGAGACCTGCGGGTTCGAGCTGGAGCGGATTGCCCAGGCGGCGGAGGGTGGCGCGCTGGAGGAGGAGCAGAAGTGGGACGCGATGTGCGCGTCCGCGGTGGCCCTGGACGACGAGCTGAAGGCGGTGCGGCTCCTGGCGGAGCTGTTGTCTTCGCTGCAGCCGGAGCGGGGGGGCCGGCTGGTCGCCGAGGAGCTGCGCGCGCGGCAGCGGGCGGCGGCGGCGCTGCGCGAGCTCCTGGCCAGGACCTTCCACGCCGGCCGGGTGGCGGCGCACGCGGACCCGGAGGCGCGCAAACGGGCGGCGCCGGACGCCGCCGTCCCGCTGCCTGCGGTGGAGGCGAGCGAGGGGCTCTTGCGCGTGGGCCGCGCGGCGTTCGGTGCGGAGCCCATCCGGACGCTGGACCAGGCAGCCCGGCGGCTGGCGGAGGCAGAGCGCGCGGTGGCGCTCCTCTCGCCGGAGGCCGCGGGGCTGCGGCGGGAGCTGCTGGAGCCGCTCGCCGCGCAGCATGTGGCCGGGGTGCTCCGCCATGCGCCGTTCCGCCGCATTGAACAGCTCACCCTCATCTGCCAGCAGCTGGCGGAGTCGCTGCGCCGCGAGGGCCTCCCGGCGGAGCAGCTGCTCGCCGCGCACAGCCCGCTCCTCGACGAGCGGCTGCGCGAGCACTGCAAGGCCTTGTCCGCGGCTGCCCAGGCCGCGCCGCCCGCGGCCGGGGAGGGCGAGGCGCACCAGCTCTACCGCAAGCGCTTCACCGGGGCGCAGGTCCCGGACGGCGAGTCGCTCGCGCTGGCGGGCCTGGAGGAGCGGCTGAAGAACGGCCACACCCCGCCGCAGCGGCTGGCCGAAGACGTGCGGCGCGCGGTGGCCCAGGCGGAGCTGGACTCGCTCGCCCAGCGGGTGCGCTTCCTCCAGTCCTGGTACCAGCAGATTCAAGCCCAGCTGCCCAAGCCGCAGGAGCTCACCCGGCGCGCGGACGCGGAGAAGGCGTTTGACCGCCTGGTGAAGAGCCGCTTCCCGCTGCTGGCCGTGAAGGAAGGCGAGCTGGCCCGCCTGCGGGCCTCGGCGGGCGCGCTGCGGCCCCTTGCGGGTGAGCTGGGAGAGCGCGCGGGCGCCCTGCAGTCGGCGCTGCAGCGGCTGGCGGAGGACTTCGGGCACCTGAGCCGTCAGCTGCTGGACGCGCGCATGCAGCTCGGTTGAGGACGCCGGTGGATCCGCTCTCCTCGCTGCGCGAACGGCTGGAGGCGCTCCACCGGGGCGAGGTGCAGGGCGCATCACTCCTGGACCGGGCGCTGGCGCGCATCGCCCCGCGCTCCGGCGCCCCCGTGCTGGAGAAGCTGTCGGCGCTGGACCGCGAGCTGGACGCGGTGGGCATTCACACCTCGATGGACGCGCGCCTGCTGGTTGCGCTCGGCGTGCAGGAGGGCCGGGCCGGCGCGCTGGCCAAGGGGTTGGGGGCGCGCGCGGACGAGGTCCTGGCGGAGCTCGCAGCCGCCGTGGGTCTGCTGGAGCGGCAACACCTGGCGGGGCAACTCCCGGCCGGGCAGGTCTCCGCGCTGAAGGAGCGGTTGGCGGCTGCTGCGCGGGTGGTACGGGTGGCGGAGCTGTTCGCGGGCTCGGACGACGGCGGACTTCAGCTGCTGCCCCGGCCGGGGTCCCCAAGGCTGCCGGCGCCGGCGGCCCCGCGGGTGGCCATCGCGGAGCTCTGGGCAGCGCGCGCTGGCGCCAACGCGGAGGATGTCCTGGGCCGCCGCAGAGACCTGGACGCCGCGTATGAGCTCTTGCTGGTCATCGGCGATGAGCTGGACCGGGACCGGGTGCGGCACCTGCGGGCCTCTGTCGCCCAGGCGCGCGAAGCCGCGCGGGGCAGCCCGCCCACCCGGTCTTTGCGGGAGCTGACCCGCCAGCTGCGCTCCGGGCGCACCTCGCCGCGGGAGGCGTACGCCGCGCTGCGGGGCCTGTACGAGCGGGCGGTGGAGGCGCGGGATGAGGCGCTCGCCGGCGCGGCGGCCAGCGCGCTGGCACCCTTCCTCACCGCGCCGGCCCTCAAGCCAGCCGTGGAGAACGCGGAGGCGCTGCGGCGCAGCGCGTGGCTGGGGGAGGGTGGCGCGCGGGATGAGCTCTCCAACCGCCTGCTGGATCTCGCCATCGGTTTGGACCCCGCCGCCCACGAGTTCTTCGAGCTGGCCGCGGGGGTGGAGCGCTACTTCGACGTCGAGGACGCCCTTGGGCAGGAGGTGCTGGAGGAGAAGGGCCGGCCGGAGCGCCCGGTGCTGCGGCGCGTGCCGTACCCCACCCAGACGCTGACCTTCGAGCACACCGGCGGCCTCCACGAGCTGCACAACTTCGTCCTGAGCGACCCAAGGCGGCTGGTCTACGACCTCGCGTCGAACCGGCAGCCGGTGCGGGCGTACCTGGAAGAGGTCCCCGCTCCGCGGCCACAGAAAGTCGTGAAGACCGCGGTGCGGGTCTATGTGTGTGACGCGTCGGGCTCCATGTTCGGGCGGCGGTGCCGGATGCGAAACGCGCTGCTCCTGGCGGAGCTGAACAACCTGCGCCGCAAGGCGCTGCGCGGCGAGCCCTTTGATCCGCTCTACTTCTGCTTTTTCAACGACCGCGCCACGCAGCTCACACGGGTGGACTCCGCGCAGAAGGCGGGGCAGCAGATGACGTCGCTGCTGGCCGCCGGCCCCGCGGAAGGCCAGACCGACATCTCCCTGGCGCTCATCTCCGCCTTCGAGTCCATCCGCGCGGCGCAGGGCAAGGACCCGCACCTCTCCCGCGCCACGGTGGTGCTCATCACGGATGGCGAGGACCGGATTGACCTCGCCCAGGTGCGCAAAGCGCGCGCGCCGGTGGGCGCGGTGGAGGTGTCCCTCTCCTTCATCTCGTTGGGGGAAGAGAACCGGGATCTGCGGGAGCTCGCGCAGGAGCAGCGGAGCAAGGGGGGCCGGGCGTTCTACCACCACCTGAGTGACCGGGAGATCGCCTCCGCCCGGAGCGAGTTCGACTCGGGCTGGCGCACGCTGCTGCCCCGGCAGCTGGACCTCACCCCGGAGCTGCTCCGGACGCTGCGGCCGAACCTGGACGCGCTGGAGGCCCTGGCCCGAAGGGAGCCGGTGAAGCCCACGGTCACCCAGGCAAGCTTCGACGCGATGTTCCCGGCCCCGGGGCAGCCGGCCCCTGGCGCGCCTGCCGAGGCACAGCGCTGCGCGGACATCGTGGCGGCCATCGCCGAGGCGGCGCCGCTTGCGCCGCTGGAGGGGCGGGCGGCGGAGAGCGTGACGCTGCTGACGCATCTGCTGACGCTCTACGCCATCGCCATGCCGGCCTACCTCAAGGCGGCCCACGCGCCGTCCGCGCCCCTCGCGCAGGCCCTGGAGCGGGTGCGCCTGCTCTGCCGGCCTTGAAGCCAGATCCCTGCGGCGGCGTTCCGCTGTAGGCTCCCGGGCGTGTTTGGCTTCGGGAAGAAGGCAAAGCGCACCAAGGAGGCGGAGGGGGTGGATCCGCTCGCCGCCTACGACCGCTTCCTCGAAGACCTGGAGGGGCAGGGGGCGCAGATCCGCCGTTCCGCCGCCACCCTGGTCGCGCTGCGCTCAGAGCTGCGGCGTGACGAGGAGCGCTACACGCGGGCGCTGGACGACGTGGATCAACGGCTGACGCTGGCCCGCACGCGCAAGGACGTCCCGTCCGAAGCCATCCTCCGAAGGGACCGCCGGGAGGCGGACAGCGCGCTGACCAGCACCCGCGAAGCCCTGTCGCGGGCGGAGGAGGACGCCACCGCGCTGCTCGCCGCGGCGGAGGAGCTCGCCGCGCGCGTCTCTGACCTTCGCCGGGAGCGCGCCAGCGCCAAGGCCCGCCTCACCGTGGGCCTGGCGGTCACCTCCGCCCTTCGCCAGCGGCAGGAGCGCTTCGAGCAGGTGATGGCGTTGGAAGCCGCGCGGGACGAAGTGGAGAAGGCCCACGCGCTGGCGCAGATCTACAAGGCCGACCGCAGCCAGGAGCCGTAGTCAGTTCCGGCGCCGGAATCCGGAAGCCCCCCCGTTCGCGTCGAGCGTTGCGCCGTCAGGCGCATAGTCGAGACGTCGGCAGCCTCCGAAGCTTGGCTCATGGGCCGCTTCGCTCTGCTCGAAACAAGCCGGCAAGAGTGCGTGGGTTTGCGCCACCTCTCGACTATGCGCCTGACGGCGCAACGCTCGAGGCGAGCGGGGGGGGCGCTCGAGCTTCGACTCGCGGCGGTGCCGCTCAACAGAGTCAGTTCCGCCGCGCCGCCTGGTGCAGCTCCAAGACGATGTTCCCACCCTTGAACAGCCGCACGGCGCCGGAGGTCTGGCTGACCACCAGCGCGATGGCCTTGGTGGTGGACGTGATCCCGGCCGCCGCGGCGTGGCGGGCGCCCAGCCCCAGCGGGATCTTCACCTCTTCGTCCGACGCGGAGAGGTAGCGCCCGGCAGCCAGCACCACGCCGTCCTCGCGGATGATGAACGCCCCGTCGAGGACGGAGAAGTTCTTCACGGCTTCGCGGATCTTCGGATCCAGGACGTTGCGTTCGGCTTCGGACAGTCCCTGGAACGGGTTGATGGTCATCTGGCGGCTCTTCTCGAGCACGCTCGTATGGTCGCCGATGCAGATGATGGTGCCGACGGGGTGGCCCTCGAAGCCCTCCTGGCCGATTTGCAGGGCCAGCTGGATGAGCGCGTCCACCACCTGGGAGTTGAACTCGTCGCCCAGCTTCACGCCTTCGATGGCCACCCGGTCATCCAGCGTGCCGCCAATCTTCATGTGCATAAGCGTGTCGACGAAGGAGCCGACCTTGCCGGTGACGGCGAGGACCAGGTCCCCTTCCTTGAAGGCCCCCTGTGACAACGCGGAGACCAGCGCCACCTTCACCCGTTCGGTCCGCGAGTAGTCGTACTGGGGGATGACGAGGGCGCGTGCCTTCTTCGCAGTCAGCTCCTCGGCGATCTTGTCCGAGGTGACGGCATAGATGAGCTTCGCCTTGCACTTGCGGCCCCGCATGTCCTCGGGCGCGATCAGCGAGTCGCTGATGTAGAGGAAGTGGTCGACGTCCGACTTGCTGGCCAGCGCGAGGGCGGCGCGGAGGAACTCGCGGTCGAATTTAGAGTTGTCGCTCACGGTTGCGTGCTTCGTACCCCAGTCCGCCCGCAGAGCAAGCCGGCGACCACTCGAGGTGCGTGCAGGTGTGTGGAGTAAAAGAGTCTGGGGGATCTTGTCGGGCACGCCTTGACAGCGTCAGTCCCGTTCCTTAAAGCTGCTCGGCCAATTTTTTGAGTCGTAGGACGCCACTTCATACAGGTCGGATGGGGGCTAGCGGTCGTGAACCAGAAAGATCTCAAGCGCTTCAAGAAGATGCTCGAGGACAGCAAGACCAGTCTCCTGCAGAGCGCAAAGAAGACGCTGATGGAGGAGTCCAACTTCGACACGGACGACCTCCCGGACGAGATCGACCTTGCGTCCTCGGAGTACGCGCAGTCGATGGTCTTCCGCCTCCGTGACCGCGAGAAGTTCCTCCTCAAGAAGATCGAGAAGGCGCTCCTGCGGATTGACGATGGGACGTTCGGCATCTGCGAACGGTGTGAGGAGCCCATCTCCCCCAAGCGGCTTGAGGCGCGGCCTGTGACCACGCTCTGCATCCGCTGCAAGGAGGAGCAGGAGAAGAAAGAGAAGTCCTACGGCTGACGTTGCGGGCTACTGGAGCTCCACCCTCAGGAGCTCCCTGCCGATGAGGAACTGATCCTGGTTCTCCACGAAGGTGGGGGCGTTCAGCTTGATGAACGTCCCGTTCGAGGAGCCCAGGTCCTTCAGCAGCAGCCGGTCATTCCGGACATGCACCTGTGCGTGCCGTCCTGACACGAAGCCGTCGGTCGGGAAGGTGATGTCGCCCAGCTCGCGGCCCAGGACGTTGTCGCCCGCCTTGAGGGGGTAGGCGCAGCCGCGGATACCGCCCTCCAGCATCTGGACCAGCCGGAAGCGGAAGCCGGGATCTGGAGACCCCCAGGCGATGGCGCCGCCGGCCGAAGGGGCGACGGCAGGGATGGGCTCCACGAGGAGCCGCTGGCGCCCCAGGCGCACCTCGCCTCCGGCCAGCACTTCGCGCTCGTTGCGCAGGCGCAGGAACAGGCCGTTCCCCCCGCCCACGTCCTCGATGGCCAGGCGCGGGCCGGAGAAGAAGAAGCGTGCCTGGACCGGGGCCACGAACGGGTCGTCCTTGAGGGGGATGTCGCCCTGAAGGCCGCAGGTGAGCGCGTCTGCCTGCATGCGCACCGCGGACTCGGGGCCGCCGTCGGCGCGCACCACGCGGATCTGCACCTTCGGGCGGGGGGCGTTGGGATCCCCCGCGCTGGCGGCGGAGGCGGTGAGGGCCGTGCCGCACTGCGGGCAGGTGGCGAGGCCGGCGGGGATCTGGGCTCTGCAGTGAGGACAGGCGAGGAGGGACATGGCGCGGTCGTCCTGCGTTTTGAGAGGTCGTATATCAGCGCAGCGTGGGCAAGGGAGGTTTCCTGCCACCCGACCGGGCGGCCCCCCGTGTGCGCGCATCCGGAGTTTGTTGCGGGTCACCCGCGGGGCGTGAGAAGTTTCGAGCCGTCTTGCAATGTCCCTCGTGCGGCGCGGACGCCGGTGAGATCTCGAAGTTCTGCCCCGCCTGCGGCACCACGATGGTTCGCGCGGCCGAGGGCGACGACTACATCGGCAAGATCGTCGCCAAGAAATACCGCGTCGAACAGATGATTGGCGAAGGTGGGATGGGGAAGGTCTTCAAGGCCACCCAGACCACGCTCGACAAGCTGGTGGTGCTCAAGGTTCTGCGCCACAACCTGCTCTCCGACGAACGCACCGTGCAGCGCTTCCAGCGCGAGGCGAAGGCTGCCAGCCGGCTGAACCACCCCAACTCCATCGCCATCCTCGACTTCGGCACCGCGGAGGACGGCGCGCTCTACATCGCCATGGAGTTCGTGGCGGGCAAGGACCTGCACCAGATCCTCAGCAAGGAGTGGCCGCTGCCCGAAGCCCGGGTGGTGCGGATTGTCAGCCAGGTGCTCTCCGCGCTCTCGGATGCGCACGGCGCGGGCGTCATCCACAGAGATCTCAAGCCCGAAAACATCATGGTGGAGCAGCGCCGCGGCGAACCGGACTTCGTCAAGGTGCTCGACTTCGGCATCGCCAAAATCCAGGACTCCACGGGCGACGAGGGCCCGGCCCTCACCCGCGCCGGCTTCGTCTGCGGCACGCCGGAGTACATGTCCCCGGAGCAGGCGCGCGGGGCGCAGCTGGATCACCGGTCGGACCTCTACGCGGTCGGCGTCATCCTCTACCAGCTCAGCTGCGGCCTGCTCCCGTTCGAGTCGGACTCCGCGGTGGGCTTTGCCACCAAGCACCTCACCGAGGAGCCGCCGCCTCCGTCCAAGCGCCGCCCGGACGCGCGCATCTCCGCTGGGATGGAGCGGCTCATCCTCCGGGCGCTCTCCAAGAACCCGGCGGACCGGCCGCAGAACGCGGACGCCTTCAAGGCAGAGCTGAACTCGCTGGACAAGGCCCGCCCCGCACCCGCCGGCCGGCGCGCGGCCACGCCCCAGGCGCCGGAGCGCCACTCCACGCCCACGCAGATCGCCACCACGCCCGGCGTCAGCACGCCGTGGGGCCAGGAGCGGACTGTGCTCTCGGCGCCGTCGCCGATGGTGGAGGCCGGAGCGACCAGCGCCGTGCTCCGCAGCCCCACCGCGGGCCCGCCCATGCTGGCGTTCAAGATCGTCACCGTGGTGCTGGTGGTGGTCGCGCTCGGGCTGGTGGTCTACAACCTGCCGCTCTTCAGCGGCGGCCCGAAGGAGCAGTACCAGGCGCCGCAGAACGCGCCGGTCCCCCGCCAGGGGCGCGCGCAGACGCCGGACGCCCCCCGGCCTTACGACCGCGAGGTCCCCAGCGATCAGCGGGACGCCGAGGCGGGCGCGCGGCTGGAGCGCGAGGGCGATGAGGCGCACGCGCGCGGCGAGCTGGCCGCGGCGGCGACGAAGTACCAGGAGGCGTACGAGAAGAACCCGGATCCCTCCGTGGCCTTCAAGCTGGGCGAGCTTGCTTACCAGCGCGACGAGACCAACGACGCGCGCGGCTGGTGGAGCCGGCACCTGAGAGACCAGGCCAACTCCAAGGCCCGGGCGTACATCCAGCAGGTGTTCACGGACCTCTGACGTCAGGCCAGCGCTTCAATCTGAAGCACCTGCTGGCCAATCCGCAGCCGGTCACCGCTGGCGAGCGCGCGGTCCGCGCCGGGCGGGATGCGCACGAAGGTCCCCATTCCGCCGGAGAGGTCCTTGAGCACCGCGCCCGCGGGCGAGGGCGCCAGCTCGCAGTGACGCGCGGCGAGCCCCTCCTCGGGCGGGAAGGCGAAGTCGCACTTGGTGTGGCCGATGGCGAAGACCGGGCCGCTGGTGGTGATCGCACGCCCGGGACGCCCGCCCACCAAAATCTCCTCCACCAGGTAGACCGGCTGCCCGGGCGCGACGGGGGAACCGTACGGCATGGGCCGGCCGGGCGCTGGCGGCGACGCGGCGGCCACTGCGCCGGCGTAGCGGAACAGCCTTAGCCCCGCGCTGAAGTACGTGTTGGGCGGGATGGCCTGCTGCCCGGTGATGCTGACCAGCACGCCGGACGCGCTGCCTTCGTCGCGCACGAACAGCTTCGCGTCACGGACCATGAAGGTCGCATGGTGGGCGGAGACGCCGGGGTCATCCGGGAAGAGGATGGCCCCCCGCGCTCGGCCCAGCTGGGCGCCGGCGGCGGAGAGGCGGTAGCGCTGGCCCTGGGAGGGGCCGGAGAGCACCGCGAGGCCGAAGCGCGGGGCGGTGGACACCGTGGCGGGCCCGGCCTGGGGCGCGGGGGCGGGCGCCGGTGCGCTCGGCGCGGCGGACGGGCGGGTGACCTGGCGCTTCACGAGCTCGCTTGCGGGGATGGGCTGTGCGCCGGGGCCGGGCATAGGGGCCGGCGGCGCCAGCGGCGTGGCCGCAGGCTTGGCGATCACGGGGGCGGCGGCGGCGGGCTTCATTCCGGGCGGCACGGAGGAGCCGGGCCGCGGGGTGAGCGCGGGCGAGGGGACCGGGATTGCGGGCGGCGTCTGCCTGGGGGGCCCCACGGCCGGCGCGGCCTTGGGCTGGAAGGAGGCGCCACAGGCGACGCATTGAGGGGATCTCGGCGGGTTGTGGTGATCGCAGGCGGGGCAGACGACGCCGAGGGCCGAGAGGAGCAGGGTGGACATCCGCGCGCGATGTTAGGAGGGAGATCCGGTGAGTCAAGCGAACTCCCTCGCCTTGGAGCGCGTTCCTTCACCGCGTTCGACGCACTGCCCCGCGCGAGCATTGCCCGCGTGAGATCCGGCAGTTACGATTACCCGGTTCGATGATCCGGCTGAACGACATCCTGACGCGGGTTGCCTCCTACCATCCGGATCCGGATCTCGACATCATCAAGAAGGCCTACGTCTACTCCGCCAAGGTCCACCAGGGTCAGCTCCGGAAGTCCGGCGAGCCCTACCTTGTGCACCCGCTGGAGGTGGCGGGGCTCCTGGCAGAGCTGAAGCTGGACGAAGCCTCCATTGTCACCGGGCTCCTCCACGACACCATCGAGGACACCCTCGCCACCGCTGAGGAGCTGACCGAGCTCTTCGGCCCCGAGGTGGCGCAGCTGGTGGACGGGGTCACCAAGCTCTCCAAGTTCTCCGCGTCCGCCACGCTCTCCCAGGAGGAGAAGCAGGCGGAGAACTTCCGGAAGATGATCATCGCGATGGCGCAGGACATCCGCGTGATCCTGGTGAAGCTGGCGGACCGCACCCACAACATGCGGACGCTGGATCACATGAAGGAGGAGAAGCAGCAGCGCATCGCACAGGAGACCCTGGACATCTACGCGCCGCTCGCCAATCGGCTGGGGATCAGCTGGATCAAGGCGGAGCTTGAAGATCTCTCGCTGCGCTACCTGAAGCCGCAGGAGTTCCAGGACCTTTCGGAGAAGCTGAACAAGCGCAAGAAGGAGCGCGAGAAATACATCGAAGACGTCGTCTCGCTCATCCAGACCAAGCTCAAGGAGCGGAACCTGAGCGGGCGGGTGACCGGCCGGTTCAAGCACACCTACAGCATCTACAAGAAGATGAAGGCGCAGAGCGTGGACTTCGATCAGATCCACGACGTCATCGCCTTCCGGCTGATCATGCCGACGATCCCCGCCTGTTACGAAGCGCTGGGGCTCACCCACCAGCTGTGGAAGCCGGTGCCGGGACGGTTCAAGGACTTCATCGCCATCCCCAAGCCGAACATGTACCAGTCGCTCCACACGACGGTGATCGGCCCACTCTCCGAGCGCGTGGAGGTGCAGATCCGCACCGAGGAGATGCACAAGATCGCCGAGGAGGGCATCGCCGCGCACTGGGCCTACAAGGAGGGCAAGGCCCTCATCTCGAAGGACGACGAGAAGTTCGCCTGGCTGCGGCAGCTGATGGAGTGGCAGCAGGACCTCAAGGACCCCAAGGAGTTCCTGGAGACGGTGAAGGTGGACCTCTTCACCGACGAGGTCTTCGTCTTCACGCCGAAGGGCGATGTGCGCTCGCTCCCGCGCGGGGCCACGCCGGTGGATTTCGCCTACGCCATCCACTCGGACGTGGGCGGGCGGTGCGTGGGCGCCAAGGTGAACGGGAAGATCGTCCCGCTGCGCTACAAGCTGAAGAACGGCGACATGGTGGAGGTGCTCACCAGCCCGCAGGCGCACCCGTCGAAGGACTGGCTCACCTTCGTCAAGACCAGCCGCGCGCAGCAGAAGATCCGCGCGTTCATCAAGCAGCAGCAGCGCGACAAGAGCCTCCAGCTTGGCCGGGAGCTCACCGACCGCGAGTTCCGCCGCTACGCGCTCAACCTCAACAAGCTGACGAAGAACGGGGAGCTCAAGCCGGCCTGCGAGGAGCTGGGCTTCCGCACCGAGGACGACCTGCTGGTGGCCATCGGCTACGGCAAGGTCGCCCCCATGCAGCTCATCCACCGGCTGCTCCCGCCCGAGCAGGTGGCGGACGTCGAACAGAAGAACGGGCGCGACGGGGCGCAGGCGGAGTCCAGCAGCGTCATCCCCGGCCTCTCTCGGGTCACCGAGATGGCCAAGAAGCTGGTGGGCCGTCAGAAGGCCAACGGCGTGCAGATTGGCGGGGTGGACGACGTGCTGGTCCGCTTCGGCCGCTGCTGTAACCCGGTCCCGGGGGATCCCATCGCCGGCTTCATCACCCGCGGGCGCGGCGTGACCGTGCACACGGTGGGCTGCGAGAAGGCGCTGGCCACGGATCCGGACCGGCGGGTGGACGTGCAGTGGAACGTGAGCGGCGACTTCAAGCGGCCGGTCACGCTGCGGGTCCTCACCGCGGACCGCCCCGGGCTCCTGGCGGACATCTCCAACACGTTCTCGAAGAAGGGCGTCAACATCTCGCAAGCCAACTGCCGCGCCACGGGGGATGACCGGGCGGTGAACACGTTCGAGGTCACCATCTCGGACCTGAAGCAGCTGACCGACCTGATGCGCACCATCGAACGGCTCAACGGCGTCTACTCGGTCGAGCGGATCTGACCGGCGAAAGAAGAAGGGTGGGGGAGTCATGTCGAGGAACGCAGTGCATTCAGATCAGGCGCCGAGGGCGATCGGCCCGTACTCGCAGGCGATCACCGTGGAGGCCGGGAAGCTGACGTTCCTCGCGGGGCAGATCCCGCTGGATCCCCGGACCATGGAGGTCATCCAGGGAGACATCACCGTCCAGACCGAGCGGGTCATGGAGAACCTCAAGGCGGTGCTCGCCGCGGCCGGCCTGGACTTCTCCCACATCGTCCGGTGCGGGATCTTCCTCGCGGACATGGCGGACTTTCCGAAGATGAACGACGTCTACGGCCGCTACTTCAAGGGCGCCCCGCCTGCCCGCTCCACCGTCGCCGTTTCGGGCCTCCCCCGGGGGGTGAAGGTGGAGATCGACGCAATCGCGGTATCCTGATCCCCCAGCCGCGGCGTAGGGCCGGCCGCCGGCGATTTTAGGAAGCCCCTACCGATGCGCACTGCTCTGAGATCCGTTCTCGCCCTCGCCCTCATCCCCGGCATCTGCTTCGCGCAGACGCCCGCGACGAGCACCCCGCCCGTCCCCCCTCCGCCCCTGGTGCCCGCGCCCGCGCCCGCCACGACGGACGCCACAGGGACGCCGCCCGCACCGGGTGCCCAGCAGGGCGCGCCTACGCCGCCGCCGCCCGGGTACGTGCCGCCTCCAGGCGGAGCGTCGCCGTACTACTCGCCGTACGGTCCGGGGGCCGCCCCGGCTGCCAAGCCCGGGCCGGAGATCGGCCTGATGATCAGCGAGTCCCTCTTCGGGATGCTCACCGCCGCCGGCACCAGCCTCCTGACGTACTTCCTCCTGCTGCGCCCCGGTGGGGCGCTCTGGGGAGGGGGCGGGCTGAGCGGCGGGGGCGGGACGGGGACGGAGCTGGTCACCATCATGACCCTCGTCATCTTCGGCGCGACGCCGCTGGCCGTGGCCCAGACGCAGCTCGGGTTGGCCAACGGCAGCCGCTACTATGAGGCGGAGCTCTGGCCACCCGCGCTGGCCGGGCTCCTCACCCAGGCCGCCGTGTTGGGCATCTTCGCGGCGGTGGGCGGCTTCGCCAGCGAGACGGGCTACGAGAGCGCTGCGCCCGGCCTGCTGGTCGGCACCATCGCAGTGGTCCCTCTTGCGCAGATGGCCGCGCTTAACTTCTTCAAACACCCCAAAGGGCAGGCAGGCATCTTCGGCGGCCTCGAATACACGCCGGAGGGCGGGCTCCAGGCCGGCATCCCGCGTGTCACCCCGCTCGTCGGCCAGACGCGGCATGGCCTGGCTGTGGGTTTGAACGTGCCGGTCCTCTCCGGCCAGTTCTGACGGCGGTCAGGTGGCATGCCCCGCTCCGTCTTGAGCGGGATGGAACGAGAGCCCCTCTCCCGCGCGCTGCGTCAGCCCCGAGATGCCGTGGTCTTCGAGATGTCCCGGCTCTTGAAAGAGCGTCGCCCGGGATCCGCCGTCGTCCTCACCCGGGAAGGCACCTTCGGCCTGGACGCGTTCGCACGCGATGGCCGGTGTGAGCTCTCGGAGCGCGCAGGCGAAACGTCGGTCCTCGAGCTCGAAGAGCGCGAGGAGGTCTGGACGCGCAAGGCCATCCACGCGTGGCGCGAGGTCAGGTGGGAGGGCGAGCCACTTGAAGTCGTGACGCTGACGCACGCCTGGTCCAGCTACGAATCTCCCAGCCACTGGGTCATCGCCGCGTCCTCCTCTCTGGCTGAACGGTTCATCCAGGAGGTCTGCCGGCACTCGCAGACGGTGACGGACTCGCTGCTGGTCTTCGAAGGCGGCGCGTTCACCAAATCGGCGGCCCTCTACGCGTCCATCCAGCAGGCTTCGTTCGACGCGCTGGTGCTCCCCGCCCGGCTGCGCGCGGATCTCGAGGCAGACCTCCGGCGCTTCACGGCCTCCCGTGCCCTCTACGCGCGGCACCGGATCCCCTGGAAGCGGGGGCTGCTCCTCATCGGTCCGCCGGGGAACGGAAAGACCTGCGCGCTCCAGGCGATGATCAAGGAAGCGGCGCTCCCCGCGCTCTACGTGAAGACCTTCAAGAGCGACCGCGACACCGAAGAGCAGCACATCCGCGAAGTGTTCACCCGCGCCCGTGCCCTGGCCCCGGCGCTGATCGTCCTCGAGGACATCGACAGCCACATCTCAGAGCTGAACCGCAGCGTCTTCCTGAACGAGCTGGACGGGTTCTCCCGGAATGAAGGGCTGGTCGTCCTCGCCTCCACCAACCATCCCGAGCGGCTGGATCCCTCCCTGCTGGATCGCCCCTCGCGGTTCGACCGCAAGTACCACTTCCCGCTGCCCGAGCGCGCCGAGCGCCTCACCTACCTCGCCCGCTGGAGCGAACAGCTGGACCCGGAAACCCAGCTCTCCGGCGCCGCGCTGGAGCGCCTGGCAGATCGCACTGGCGGCTTCACCTTCGCGTACCTCAAGGAGCTCTCCGTCAGCTCGCTGATGGCGTGGGCGGACGGTGGCGGCGGCACGTCCATGGACCTCGTGGCCGAGCGTGTCCTGCGCGGGCTGCGGCAGGAGCTGGAGTCTGCCACCGCGCTGGTCCCCCGCATCTCCCCGGGCCGGCGCATCGGCGTGCAGATGGAGAGCGAGCTCTAAACGAAAAAGGCCGCCCCCGAGCTGGAGGCGGCCTTCGAAGTGAGACGGAAGGAGGCTTACTTCGCCTTCTTCTTCAGCTCCTCGTCGATGATCTGCTTGAAGGCGTCAATCGGCTGCGCGCCCACCAGCTGGCGGCCGTTGATGAAGAAGGTGGGGGTGCCGTTGGCGCCCACCCGGTTGCCCTCGTTGCTGTCGGCGCTGATCTGCGCCTCGAACTTGTTCGAGTCCAGCGCGCCGCGGAACTTGCCCATGTCCAGCTTGAGCTCTTCGGCGTACTTCTCCAGCGCCGGCCGGTCCAGCGACTGCTGATTGGCGAAGAGCTTGTCGTGGTACTCCCAGAATTTGCCCTGCTCGTTGGCGGCGAGGGACGCGGCGGCCGCGAGGCGCGCCTTGTCGTGGAAGGGCAGCGGCTGGTGCTTGAACGCCAGGCGGACCTTCCCGCTGTACTGCTCCTCAATCTGCTTCAGGGTGGGGACCACCCGGCTGCAGAACGGGCACTGGAAGTCGGAGAACGCCACGATGGTGACCGGCGCGTTCTTCGGGCCCTTCACCGGCGCGGTGCCCACGGCGATGTCCTGCACGGGGGGCGGCGGGGGCGGCTCACCCGGCGCGGGGGCGGCGGGCGCTGCCGGCGCGGCGGCCAGCAGCTTCTCGTAGAGGTTCTCCAGCTTCACGCCGGTGGCGAGCATCTTGTCCGCCTTGGCGATCTCCTCGTCGATCATCGCCTTGAAGCTGGGGAACGGCTGTGCGCCCACCAGTTCGCGGCCGTTGATGAAGAAGGTGGGGGTGCCGTTGGCGCCCACCGCGGAGCCCTCGGACGAGTCGCCCTCGACCTTCGCCTTGAACTTGCCGGAGTCCAGCGCCGCCTTGAACTTGCCGACGTTCAGGCCGAGGTCCGCGGCGTACTTCTCGAGGTTGGGGCGCTCCAGCGCGCTCTGGTTCTCGAAGAGCTTGTCGTGGAACTCCCAGAACTTGCCCTGCTCGTGCGCGGCCATAGACGCCTCGGCGGCGAGCTTCGCGTTCTGGTGGAAGGGCAGCGGCTGGTGCCGGAAGACCACGCGGACGTCCTTCGCGTAGGTCTCCTTGATCTGCTTGAGGGTGGGGACCACCCGGCTGCAGAACGGGCACTGGAAGTCAGACCACTCGACAATGGTGACCTTCGCGTACTTCGGGCCGAAGACCGGCGAGTCCGCCGGCACGACGATCTTCTTCGCCGCCGCGGGCGCGGGAGGCGCGGAGGGCGCCGGGGCCGGGGCGGGCGCAACCGCGCCGCTCTCGATGACCTTGGCGTAGACCTCGGAGGGCTTCACGCCCTGGGCGAGGTACTTCTGCGCGTCCGCCAGGCGCTCGTCGATGATGCGGGAGAACTGGTCGACGGGCTGCGCGCCCACCAGCTTGCGGCCGTTGATGAAGAACGCCGGGGTGCCGGTGGCGCCCAGCTGGTTCGCCAGGGCCTGGTCCTTGGTGATGACCTCGGCGAGCTTGGGGCTCTTCATCGCCTCCTGCCACTTGCCAATGTTGAGCTCCAGCTCCTTGGCGTAGCGCTCCAGCGAGGCGGCATCCAGTGCGCCCTGGTTGGCGAAGAGCTTGTCGTGCATCTCCCAGTACTTCCCCTGCTCGCCGGCGGCGAGGGCCGCGAGCGCTGCCGGGCGGGCGTTCTCATGGAAGGGCAGCGGGTTCTGCCGCATCACCACGCGGACCTTGTCCCCGTAGTTCTTCTCCAGCTGCTGCACGGTCGCGTGCGCGCGGGAGCAGTACGGGCACTGGTAGTCGGAGAACTCCACGATGGTGACCAGCGCGTCGGCCTTGCCGTGCACCGGGGCGCCGTCCACCGGCACCTTGAAGACCGTGGCGTCCTCAGGACGGGCGCCGGCGGGGGCAGCGGGGGCGTTGGGCGCGCGCGCCGCAGCGGCGACGGCAGACGGGGCGCCGTCAGTCCCGGCGCCAGGACCGGTCAGCACCTTGCCGACCACGAAGCCGACGATGAGGCCGACGAGCAGAGCAACGATGACGTTGGGTTTCATTCGGTTTTGAGCTCCTCTGGTTTCCGATGGAACCGGTTCCCCACCGGAAAAGACCGCGCTAGATAACAAACACCTTCCGAGCGACGCAAGGCGGCGATTTGATTAGCGGTCTCGCCCCCCGTTCGCCCGGTCGTCGGGGAAGCGGTGTCGGATCAGCCAAGCGTCCAGCCCATCCGTGTCGACGCGTGCGGTGCGGCGTGCCCGGTGCCCATCCTGGAGCTGGCCCGCGCGTCACGCGGAAAGGCGCCCGGGACGCGACTTCTCCTCTGGGCGACGGACCCCGCGGTGGAGCGCGACGTCGCCGCCTGGTGCGAGGCGACAGGCCACCGGCTGCTGGCCCAGGACCGTGAGGGAGCGCGCTTCCAGGCGCTGGTAGAGCTCCGCTGAGGGTGGGTGTCTGGCGCACCCAAGCGCCAGGAAGAGCAGAGGTCATTGGGGCCCCCTCGGGTGGACCGGGACCCGTGGCCTGGGGCGGGCAAACCCCAAGAAGGACGCGTCGCGCCACGTGGCACGTGCGTTGATGGAGTCGCAAGCGCTTCCCCCATTTCCAGGAGCCCGTTGTGGCCTTCCGTCCCACCGTCATCCAGAACAAGTCCCCGGATCGTCCTGAGACCGAGCTGTGGCACGCCGAGCAGGCGGCCGCGGAGCTCGAAGGTCAATGTGTGAGCGAAGCGGAGCGCCTGGGCGCTGCCGCCGCAGAGCTCTCCGCCCGGCTGCAACAGATCCGCGGGTCCGTCGCCCAGGTCATGCGCAACTCCGGCCCCGAGGCTCTGGAAGTGGGCCAGCGGCTGACCGAGACCGAAGTCCCGGTGTTGGACATCTCGGACGCGAGATCGCAGGCGCTCGAAGCGCGGCAGAAGGCGGTGGAGGCGCGCCGCGTCGCAGGCGAGTCCGCGCGGCAAGTGCTGCAGGCCTACTCGGCGGAGCTCACCCGGTTCTCGTCGCAGCTGTCGGCGGATGAGGCTGCGCTGTCCGCGGTGGAGAAGCGGGCGAAGGACGAGCACAGCCGCCGCGCTCGCGAAGCGCAGGCCGCCCAGGCGCGCGCCGCCGCTCCCGCGCCGGAGTCGGTGGCCTCGCCGCCGTCGCCGCGCCCGCAGGCCTCCGCGCCGCCGTCCATGCAGCCGCGCGCGACCGCCGCCGCCGCGCCCGCCGCGAAGGGCCAGGCGATGGGCCGCCGGGAGCAGCCGCGCGTGAGGATGCAGGCGGCCGTGGATCTCGGCAGCGACTCCAACTTCTTCACCGGCTTCTCCACCAACATCAGCGAGGGCGGCCTGTTCGTTGCCACCGTCGCCCACTTCGATGTCGGGACCACCGTCGACCTCCACTTCACCTTGCCGGGCGGCGGGAAGATGGACGTGCGCGGCGTGGTGCGCTGGACGCGCGAGGTCAATGACAAGACGCCGGAGATCTTCCCGGGCGTCGGCGTCCAGTTCTCGGAGCTCTCGCCGGAAGCGGCCAAGGCCATCCACCGCTTCGTCGCCGAGCGCGAGCCGATGTTCTTCCCGGACTGACCGGCCGAGGCGGCGCTAGACGCGGCAGGCCGCGCCGGTGACAAGCGCCGCGAAGAGCGTCTAGGTGCCGTTCGTCTCCAGCAGCGCGCGCACCACGCGGGCGACCACCTGCAGCTCGTCCTGCTTGCGGTGGCTCAGCAGGTCGCACAGCTCATCGACCAGTGAGCAACGCCCACGCTCGAGGCCGTCGAACAGCGTCTTGAGGGAGATCTCCAGGCCGTGGGTGATCTTTCCCAGCGTGTCCAGCGAGGGGGAGAACGCGCCGCGCTCGATGCGGCGGATGGAGTCCACTGCGAGGCCTGACCGCTCCGCGAGGCCCTCCTGGGTCAACTTGCGTGAGTTTCTCAGCTGTCGTACGTGCTCGCCGAATTGGTTTCGGAACATGTGTCGACCCTCCTTGGCGAGGCGGGTAGGAGCAACGCGGGTGCCAGGAGGCGCCATCCCTGCGGCGGAAAAAAGCCTGTCCGCATGGCGGCTGAGTGTTCAGCGGCCGACCAGAACGTGGCATTTCTTCAGGGGTGCGGCTTTCGTTTCTACCGTCCTGTCGCGGCGCGGAGCCGAAGTTTCGACAGTTCAGGTGAGCTGCAGGACGCGCTCTTCCAGTCGCTTGCCGCGCGTCACCGTGAGCACCAGCACGCCTGCGCTCAGCAGCGCCTGCAGCGTGCGGGAGATCATCTCCTCCGGGCGGGCCTGATCCGCCGCGAACCGGATGGTCAGCACCTTCTTGTCGTCCAACGTCGCCACCGTCACGGCGGGCAGCGCGCGCAGCGCCTCCAGCGGGACCGTCCCGGAGGCGATCTGCACGCTGAACTCGTCGGACTTGGAGGTGAGCTCGGTCATCCCGCCGGCGTGGACAAGCTTGCCACGGTCCAAAATCGCCGCCCCGTCGCAGAGCTCTTCCAGCTCCTGGAGGTTGTGGCTGGAGACGATGACGGTCTGCTTCCCCTTCATCCCGCGGATGAGCTCGCGGACCTGGGCTGCGATCTTCGGATCCAGTCCGGCGGTGGGCTCATCCAGGAGGACGACCGGTGGCTCACCCAGCAGCGCCTGCGCCATCGCCACCCGCTTGGCCATGCCGTGGGAGAGGGCGCCTGCACGGATCTTCCACGTCTCTGCCAGGTGCACCTGCTCCAGGACCGACCGCGCCCGCTGGACGGGCGTGGAAAGGCCGGAGAGGCGGGCCCAGAGGGTGAGGAGCTCCCCGACGGAGGCCCAGGGCGGCAGCACTGCGTCCTGCGGCAGCACGCCCACCTTGCGTTTGAGGGCGCCCGGCCGGAGTGGCTGAATGCCCATCACCCGCACCGAGCCCGACGTCGGCCGGAGGAAGCCGCACATCATCGAGAAGGTGGTGGTCTTCCCCGCGCCGTTGGGGCCGATGAGGCCGTAGCAGCTGCCGGGCGCGATGGTGAGGGTGACGTGGTTGACCGCCACGCGCGGACCGAAGGCCTTGGTGACTTCGGTGAGCTCGACGGCCGGGTCGCTCACAGGTCCGTCCTCCGCAGGACGGCGTAGGCGATTCCGAGGAAGACGGCGGCGAAGGCCGCGTAGGCCAGCACGCTGAGCGCGAACGGAGCGAGTTGCGGGTGGAGCAGGTTGTCGACGTAGCTCCAGGGCGAGAGCGCGCGCAGGTGCACCCAGGGCGAGGTGATGACCTCCTCGACCGGCGCGGCGCCAATGCCCTTGCGCTTCTCCGACCAGATGAGCGACGGGATCCACGAGAGCGGCCACAGCGGGACGAGCAGCAGCAGGTTCATCACCAGGCTGATCATCGGCTGGCGGAAGGCGGCGGAGCACAGCGCGGTCAGCGCCGCGTACGCCATGGAGAACACCGCGGAGGCCACCCAGAGCCGGACCAGTCCCAGCAGCAGGGTGGACATCTCGAAGTCCTCGAAGTGGATGCGGGCGAAGATGAGCAGCCCGAGGTCCACGACCAGCGCGAGCGCAAGCAACACGGTCTGCTGCGCGAGGTACTTGCCGATGAGGATGGAGCTGCGGCGCGCGCGGACCGTCAGGTAGCGGATGGACTTGGGGCCGATTTCGCCGGAGAGCTGGTCGTAGCCGATGATCGCCACATAGAACGGCAGGAAGGCGAGGGTGGCTTTGAAGGTGAAGAGGATGGCCACCGGGAAGGACTTGAGGAAGTCCACCAGCGTGGGGTCCGCGGAGAACAAGAACGCGATGGCCTGCAGCCGGGTCTGCTCCAGCGCCAGCGCCTGCTCTCCGTCGACCTTCACAGTGAACTGGCTGCTGAGCAGCACCACCAGCAGCGTGAAGAGCGCGTAGAGCGCGAGGAGGATGACCGCGCGGACGCTGCGCAGGGTACGGCGCGTCTCCGCGCCCCAGAGGGTGACGATCTCTTTCAGGCCTTCCAAGGGCGCGGGACGCTATAAGACCGACCGTCGTTTCGCCAGGAGATCGGAGAGGGCCTTGAGCGAACAGGTCAGCCCGCAGGTGCTCATCTCGAGGCTCGCGTCGGACCAGGAGGCCTGGCGCGTGGATGCGGAGCTGCGTCTGGTGGAGCTGGGCGCGGCCGCCGTGGAGCCGTTGATCGGTGCGCTGGGGCACGCGAACCCCGCGGTGCGGATGCACGCGGTGCACGCGCTGGCGCAGCTTAAGGATCTGCGGGGCGTGGGCGTCGTCGTCGCGGCGTTGGGTGACGTGGAGAACAACGGCGCGGTGGCGATCGCCGCGGAGAAGGCGCTGGCCGCGTGGGGCGCGCCCGCGCGGGATGCGGTGCTGGAGGCGGCGCAGCGCGGGCCTGCGTCCACCCGCCCGCGGGCCATCCGCGCGCTGGGGAAGATTGGCGGGGAGGCGCTGGAGGCGCCGCTGCGCGCGCTGCTGGGGGACGCCCAGCCGCCAGTCCGGATCCAGGCCGCGGCCGCGCTGGCCCAGGTGGCAGCGGAGCGCGCGATCGACGCCATCGCGCCCCTGCTGAAAGATGAGGACAAGTGGGTGCGGTACGAGGTGGCGGAGACGCTGGTGAAGCTTTCGTGCGTTCGGGGCGAAACGGTGCTGCGCGAGGCCGCGGCGGATCCCGAGGAGGCGGGCTCCCACGTCCAGTTCTGGGCGGAGGACCTGCTGGATGAGATTGAAGAGCTGCGGCGGGTGGATCGGGCGGTGGAGTGACGGCGGCTGGCGCTCGGCTGGCTGCCTGATGGGGCGTTGGAGGCTGCGGGGGGCCGGGCTACCATGGCGCCCGTTGAGACTCCCTTCTCTGCAGCGCGGCGCGCTCGCCGCCATCGTCCTGGGCGCGCTCCTGATCCCCACCCGGCGCGGCGCCGCGACGGAGCCCGCTCCCGTCCGGGCGATGGATCCCGCGGCGACCACGCCCTCGCCTGACAACGCCTACGAGGACGAGCTGGAGACGCTGGACGAACAGCGCGTGGACCTGGTGGTCCCCAAGCGCGCCTCGGCTCCGCCCCTTGCGCTCGCCAAGCCGCTGGAGAAGGCGTCTGACCTGGTGCTCCAGGCGCGCAAGGTGAAGGGGACCTATGTCGTCCGCCAAGGCACGGTGGATGAGCCCCTGACGCTGGACGTGGCGCTTCAGGACCAGCTCACCAGCATCCTGCGCAGCTACCAGACGCCGTACGGCGCGGTGGTGGCGCTCGAGCCGTCCACCGGGCGCGTGTTGGCGATGGCGGAGCACTCGGAGACGAACCCCGCGCTGCGCGGGCTGGCGACGAAGGCCATCTACCCCGCGGCGTCCATCTTCAAGATCGTCACCGCCGCCGCGCTGCTGGAGGAGGGGCTGAAGCCGGATCAGACCGAGTGCTACCACGGCGGGAAGCGGCGCCTCTCGGAGAAGCTGCTGGCGGGCTCTGCGCGCGACAGCCGATGTCTGACGTTCGCCGCGGCGCTGGGCGCGAGCGCCAACGTGGTCTTCGCGCGGTTGACCCATCAGCATCTGAGCGCCGCGCGGCTGCGGGCGGCGGCGGAGGCGTTCGGTTTCAATCGACCGCTGCCGTTTGTCGTCCCGACGGAGATGTCGCTCGCGGCGATTCCGGAGACGCCGTTTGAGCTGGCGTCCACGGGGGCCGGGTTCGGGGATGTGTACCTCTCGCCGCTCCATGGCGCGGCGATGGTCGCGGTGGCGGCGAACGGCGGGCTGTGGCGGGCGCCGGTGCTGCTCGAGCGCGAGGTGGCGGCTGCTGCGCAGGCGCCCCGGAAGGTGATGGCGCCGGGCGTGGCGAAGGCGCTCACCCAGATGCTGGAGGAGACCGTCACCAACGGGACGGCGCGGCGGATCTTTCGCGAGCGCGGCTTTCGCGTCCGCGGCGCGGTGGGGAAGACCGGAACCCTGGCGGACCGGAGTCCGTTCCGGGATTACTCGTGGTTCGTCGGCTTCGCGCCGAAGGACGCCCCTCGCGTCGCTGTCGCGGCGGTGGTGGTGAATGATCCGAAGTGGCGGATCCGCGCGACGTACCTGGGCAGGGAGGCGATGCGGTTGTACCTGGAGGGCGCGGGCCGGGGTGCGTTGCCGCTTGTGGCGACCCAGGCTCCTGCGAATGCCGTGGTTCCGGCGGTTGCTCCGGGCGTCGCTCAGCCCGCGGTTGGGGCGGCTCCCGGACTTGTCGTGCCGGCCAGTGTTGCTCCGGGGAGTGGGACCCCGCCCGTTGCAGCGCCCTCCGGCGCTGCGGCTCCTGGAGAGTAGCCGTCCGCTACCGCGGGGACGAGTAGCCTGTCCCCATTTTCAATCGAGCGGAGTGGCCAGCGCCGCCACCGTTTGATCGACCAGGGTGGGATCCACCTCGAGCCTCCCGGCAATGCGCTGCATCTCCGCGCGCTCCTCGGGGGATACCTGGCCATCCGCTCCCGCGATGATCGCCAGGTGCTGGACCAGCTGGGCCCGCCGCAGGAGCGGCTCCTGTTTGGCGTGTTCAAGCATGCGCTCGAGATCCTGAAGGACGGCGTCGACGCGGCCGGGGAGCTCCGCCTTGCCGGCGAGGGCAGACATCGCCGCCAGCTCCTGGGGGCTGATGTCTCCGGACGCATTCGCAACGGCGATCATGGCGCCTGTGAGCACCCGCCTTAAGACGGCGGACTCGTGCCGGGCGCCCTGCAGGTAGGTGGGCTCCATGTGCTCGAGGTCCTTGTCGATCGACGCTTCGACCTCGTCGTCACTCAAGCCTCCGTCTCCACCGAACAGCGCGGCAAAGCGCTTGGAGCGCCCGAACGCGGCGAGGGCGCGAAGGCGCAGCAGGCTGTAGGGGTGGGTCCGGTAGATGTCCAGCCCATCGTCGGAGGTGGCCGCGAGGTCCGCCGCGGGCGCCGTCCCCAGCGCGTCCACCTGGGCGGAGAGGGCGGCCACGTCTGCTCGTGCGTCCGCTGTCGACAGGCCGCTGGCGAGCTTGAACAGCGCGGTGGCTGCGGGCTCCAGCCCTCCTGCGCTGACCAGGCCGGCGCGGTCCGCGCTGAGCTCTGCGGCGCGGCACCACACGAAGAGCGGGAGCAGTTCCCGTCGTTCCAGGACGTACGGCGCGGTTTCGTCCTTGGCCTGCAGCGCGCTGTTGGAGCGCAAGGAGGCGATGCCCGGCATGGGGATGCCGAGGTGGTCGAAGACGATGTGCCCCAGCTCGTGGCCGAGCACGAAGCGGAGCTCGGCCGGACTGAAGGCGTCCACCAGTCGTGAGGACAGCACCACGATGAGCGGCCCGGCCACGAGCTGCGTGACGGTGGCCGTGAACAGGTAGTCCTGCCGGACGTACAGCTCCACTGGGCGGTCGCAGCCCGTCGCGGCGATGGCCTCTTTCATCGCGTCCAGCACCCGGGGCGCGATGCTGCGCGTGAGCCGCACCGAGTCGGCCAGCAGCTCGCGGCGATACCCGAAGCCGCGTCCCATCCCCAGCTCGCGGAACTGGGTGACGGCCCGCTGAACAGTGGGCGAGGCGGAGAGTTGCTGGCGCAGCGCGCGGTCCTTGCGGACCTGGAGCTCGAGGAGTGCCTGAGTCATCTGCGCGAGCCTAGGCGGGCAGGGGGACACGGAAAATGGGGACAGGCAATTTTTTCCGCTGGGAAAAGCAGCCCTCTCCAGCTCTAGCGCGTGAGCTCGACCAGCCCGGAGGTGAGGAACTTGTCGAAGAACTTCAGCGCCTCCAGCTCATGGAGCGGGGAGACGTGGACAATGGAGCCGACGTCGCGGCGCCCGTCGATCCGGGAGAGCAGGTAGCGCTCCGGTGCAGAGAGCTGGAGGCTCTTGAGGGCAGAGGGTGAGATCTTCAGCGAGGGGACGCGCTTGCCTTCCACGAGGGTCTTGCGCAGCTCCCCCAGGAGCGTGGTCTCCGCCTTGCGGACGACCTCGGCGCTCTCCACGGACGGGGCGAGCTCGTGCGCGCGGCGGGCCAGCGCTTCGGCTCCCTTGGCATCTCCGGCGGAGAGGAACTCTCTTGCGTGGCGGAGGATGTCTCCGGCGGAGGGCTCGTCGCCCAGCAGTGGGCTGCCGGGCTCGCCGATCTCCACGTCCACTTCCGCGGCAGACGGCGTCACGGCGTCCAGGCGGTAGAGCGCGTAGAGCCGCTGGTAGAGGTAGAAGTCGGTGGCGTGCAGGGCCAGCACCAGCTCGTCGATAGAGCGGCCCTCGCGGATGAGGGTAAAGAGCTTGTCGTCGAGGCTTCCGGGCTTGGGCTGCTCGGGGAGGTTCTCCTCCTTGAGCGTGAGGCTGAGGTCTCCGCGTGGGAAGGCGCCGCGGATGGCCTGCCAGGCGGTCTCCCGGAACTCGCCTTCGCGGTGGATGTCCAGCAGGTCGATCTGGAGATCCAGCCCCTCGAAGGTCTCTCCCTCGGTGGCCGCGTTGTAGACGAAGTTCCCGTCCGCCCAGAGGAAGGCCTCCAGGAGTGTCTCCCGGAACTTCAAGGAGAGCGTGGAGACGACGATCTTCTCTGACACCGCGCCGATCATCACGAGGATGCGGCCCAGGAAGATCTGCGTCTCTTTCTGGGTCTCGTAGGCCTTGTTGAACTGGTCCTCAGTGATGTGGCCGAGGTTGATCAGGAACTGGCCCAGGTACTCGCGCGGCTGGTTGGAGCTGGCGTTGACCACCTGACCGTCGCGCAAGGAGACCGACTTCTTCACCTTGCCGCGTTCGAGCGTGAGCACACCCGAGGCGCGCTTATTGCCGAGGTAGACGACGAGGTCCTTGAGCGGCATCGTCGTGAAGTCGCCGTGAAGCCCTCGCATTCAGGAGATCCTGGTCCACATGAGAGTCGAGATCTACTCGAAAGCCGACTGTGCACTGTGCGACGAGGCCAAGCTCGTACTCGAGCAGGTCCGAAAGCGCGTTCCCTTTGAGCTGGCAGAGGTGGACATCGAGCAGGATCCGGAGCTGTTCGCCCGCTACCGCTACGACATCCCGGTGGTCTTCATCGCCGGGAAGAAGGCGTTCAAGCATCACCTGGACGCGCGCGTCGTCGAGGAGCGCCTTCGCAGAGAGCATGGCATATCGGTTGCTCATTCCGGACCGCGGGAAGAGTAGGAACGTTCCCACCGGAGGAAAAACCGGAGGATGTGGTGGAAGTCGGCAGCACTGGCTGAAAAAACGGGTGGAAGAAACTTCCAGGGGCGGGGCGGTGGCTGAGAAGCGTTCCAAGACGAGCACCGGAGAGCGGGCGAAGGTGATGGTGGTGGACGCCCGAGGCGATGAGCTTGGCGGCGTCTGTGCGCAGCTGACGCAGACGGGATTGCGCGTGGTCGAGCTCACCAGACCGGAGGCCGCAGTGCCGCTCTACCGGTTCTTCCGGCCGGACGCAGCCGTGCTGGCCACCAGCGCTCCGGACTATCCGGAGATAGCCCTGGGCAAGCAGCTGCGCTTCGTCTCCAACGGCGCGCTGCCGCTCTTTTATGTCGTGGACCGCGCAGACTCGCTCTCTCGCACCTACGTCATCCGGAAAGGTCATGCGCTGGACGTCTTCGAGCGCCCCGTCAGTGCGGAGGAGCTGGCCGCGAAGATCGAAGCGAGCGTCCGGTTGAAGTGCGCGATTGAGCGGTCCGCGGTGGAGCAGGGCGACCTGCGCAGCTCGCCGCTGCGCGACGACGTGACCGGCCTCTACAACCGCCCCTATCTGCTGGAGGCGCTCGCGTCCGAGGTGCGGCGCTGCGAACGTCACGGCGGCAGCTTCTCCATCGTGCGCTGCCGGCTGGAGGGGCTGACGCGGCTGCGCAAGGCGCTGGGGCGCGAGCGCACCGAGCGGCTCCTCAGCCAGGTGGCGGCGGCGCTGGTGGGCGGCCTGCGCGAGGCGGACGTGGCGGCGCGGGTAGGGGAGTCCGAGTTCGCGCTGCTGCTGGCCAGCTGCCCCGCTGAAGCCGTGGGCGAGCTGGTGGCGCGGGCGCAGGCCCGGCTGTCGACGGTTCGGGAGGACGGCGGGACGCGCGCGCTGGTGTTCTCCCTCGGGGCGGCGTCGTTCCCGGACGTGGTGGGGACGCCCGCCCAAATTCTGGGGGCGGCCGCGGCAGAGCTGGCGCGGGCCCGTATGGCAGCGGCGGTGGCGCAGGGCCCCGGACTGGAGTGGGGCAAGGGCGGGTGGGGGGAGGAGCGCGATGTCTGAGAACGCGATCTTGGTGGTGGATGATGAGGAGTCGGTCCGCACGTACCTGTCGGACTTCCTCAGCGGGAGCGGCTACCAGGTCCGGGTGGCGGCCAGCGGCAGCCAGGCGCTGGAGATGCTGGCGGGCGGTTCGTTCGACGCCGTGCTCCTGGACGTGGTGATGCCGGAGCTGAGTGGCCTGGAGGTGCTGCGCCGCTACCGCGGCAGCGGCGGGGGCGCGCCGGTGGTGGTGCTCTCTGCCCTCTCCGGCGCAGACGACGCAGTCCGGGCAATGAAGCTGGGCGCGACGGACTACCTCGCCAAGCCCTTCGGCAACGAGGAGCTGCAGGACGTGCTCGGCCGCGCGCTGGGGCGTCAGCCGCTCGCCCGGGTGGAGGTGCCCGAGCCGGTGGCCCGTCCGCCGGAGCCGTCCCTTCTGAAGGCCATCACCGAGGAGGACCGGGGCGACGGGCGGCAGCTCATCTCCATCTCCACGCCCATGCTCCGCGCCCGCGCGATGGTGGAGCGGATTGCTGACACGGATGTGCCGGTGCTGCTGCTGGGGGAGTCCGGCACGGGCAAGGAGGTCATCGCGCGGGAGATCCACGCGCGCAGCCGGCGGCGCAACCGGCCCTTCATCAAGATCAACTGCGCGGCGCTCCCGGCGGAGCTGCTGGAGTCAGAGCTCTTCGGCCACGAGCGTGGCGCCTTCACCGGCGCCACCGCGGAGAAGCCGGGCAAGTTCGAGCTGGCCCACCAGGGCACCATCTTCCTCGACGAGATCGGCGAGATGGCCATCCGCCTCCAGGCGAAGCTCCTTCAGGTCCTGCAGGACGAGGAGTTCTTCCGGGTGGGCGGGAAGAAGAGCGTGCGGGTGGATTCGCGCGTGGTGGTGGCCACCAACCGCGAGCTGGAGCGCGAGATTGAGCTCGGCAACTTCCGCGAGGATCTCTTCTACCGCCTGAACGTCGTCTCCATCCGCATCGCCCCGCTGCGAGAGCGCAAGGACGACATCGTCCCGCTGGTGGATCACTTCCTGAAGAAGTACGGCCTGCGCTACGAGAACGCGGTGTCGGAGCTGCCCGCAGAGGTCCTGCAGGCCTTCATCGAGTACGACTGGCCGGGCAACGTGCGGGAGCTGGAGAACATGGTCCGGCGCCTCGTGGTCCTCAAGGATCCGCACCTGGTGCTGGAGGAGATCCGCAGCGGCTCACGCGTGGCGGGCGCCAGCCTCGCCGCGCCGCTGCCCACCGCCTACGGAGGCGACGTCGGCCCGCTGCCCGCCGAGCCGCCCGTCTCCCCGGCGGTAAACGTCGCCCGCCCCTCCTCGGGCTTCGCCAATCCGTTCTACTTCCCACAGCCCCCGCCGCCGCCTCCGACGATGCCGGAGAGCGAGATGTCGCTGAAAGACATCGGCAAGCGCGCCGCGATGCTGGCGGAGCGCGAGGCCATCCTCTCCATGCTCCAGCGCACCGCGTGGAACAAGCGCAAGGCCGCCACCAAGCTGAAGATCAGCTACAAGGCGCTCCTCTACAAAATCAAGGAGAGCGGGATCATCGACCCGCGCGCGAGCGCCGAGTTCTAGAGCGCCGCGCAGGTTACCGGACCGAGCCGAAGCGGATCGGCGCTCTCGGCGACGGGAGGTAACCTGTTCGGCGCTCTAGCTGGCGATGCGAACGCCGCCTTCCAGGTGGCGCGCAATCCCGTTCGCGGTGACCTCCAGGTTGTGCGCCTGAAGCATCAGGTCCGACGCGGCGCGGGGCTCCGAGTCCCGCGCGGCCAGGCCCGCTTCCCACGCATCTGCCGCCAGCTTGCGCAGGTGCTCCACCTGTTGCTTCGCATGTTCCCGCCAACTCGCAGTGACGCCCGTCCACATGTAGGCCTCCGCTTCTGCTGTGTCTGGTGGCAGACGGGAGCAGGTTCTGTGCCGGTAGGTGGCCCTGTGCGGCGCCCCTGGTCTCGCGCAGTTGGAAGTCGGGGTGCGCGTCCATGCGCCAGCGGATGGGAGCACGCTGGCCCACCTGGTGCGCGGATTCGCCAGGGTGTCAGGCGCCGCGAGGGAGCCGGGTGCCTGACAGGTCGAGGATGGCGCGGAAGTGCTCGTCGCTGATCTTCGCGACCGACAGGCGTGAACGCGTCACCAGCGGGAACTGCTTGAAGGCGGCCAGCTTCTTCACCTGCGCGAGCGTGACGGGCTTTGCCAGCGCGCGCAGCGGCTCCACTTCTACGGCCGCCCAGTCCTCGCCGGGCGCCGTCGGATCTTCGGTCGGCCCGCTGGCCACGCGCGCCACGCCGACGATCTCCTTGCCCTCACCCGAGTGGTAGTAGAGCGCGAGATCGCCCTTCGCCATGGCGCGGAGGTTGTTCCGCGCTTCGAAGCTGCGCACGCCGGTCCACGACGTCTTCCGCTCCTGCTCCAGCTGCGAGTAGGGGTAGACGTGAGGTTCGCTCTTGATGAGCCAGCGCGCTGACATCAGCTGAGGCCGAGCCGGGCGCGGCTCAGCTGCAGGAACTCCGCGAGCCGATAGATGATGGTCCGCCGAGACAGCCCGAGCACTTCTGCCACCTGCGCCTGTTCCATGCCCTTGATGTAGTACAGAAAGGCCGGCGTCCGGAGCGGTTCAGGCGTCTTCGCCAGGAGCTGCTTGGCCACCCGGCGGTCGATGATCGCCTCCGACGGATCCGGGATGGCCTCCTCCGGCACCGCGTCGCTCGCCTCTCCGCGGCGCTGGCGGTCTCGCAGGTGGTTCAGGCAGAAGTTGGTGGAGATCCGGTAGATCCAGGCCAACGCCTCCGTGTCGTTCGGCGCCGACGCGATGTGCCGCATCACCCGGATGAACACCTCCTGCGTCGCGTCCTGCGCCGCCGCGTCGTCCTGCAGGAGGCGGCGGCAGCGCGAATAGATCGTACCTCCGTACTTCCGGTACAGCGCGGCGACTCGGGGGGAGGACAGTTCAGGGACCATGGGGTTCGTGGGCTCCAGAAGGGGTTTTCGTTCAGTGCGCCTTCGCCCACATAGTCACACTCACCCCAGACATGTCTTACGGGGTCCGTCACAATCACTCGTTTTCACGCGTAAATGGATTTGGCAGGTGGCTGTGACAAATCCTGTGGATTCGAGGGGTCTTCAGAGGCCCGGGACCTGCGCAAAACTATATTTCTGACACCAAAGTTAATGTAACTTAATATATTAACGTCGCTAATTCAACGCTCCGTGCGCAGCCACGCCCGCAACAGCTCCGCCACGCTCCACGCCTGGGCGATGCAACCGCGGTCGCGGTAGGGCTCGGTGGCGTCGAAGATCTCCGACACCTGGCCCACGCCCTTCTGAAGCAGGTGGTCCTCCAGCCCGCGCAGCAGCGCGCGTGCGCGGACGTGGTCCGGGTCCAGCTTGAGCGTGGCGTCCACGTAGTGGCCCATCAGCCAGGCCCAGACGGTGCCCTGGTGATACGCCGCGTCCCGCGTGTGGAGGTTGCCGTCGTAGTTCGCGCGGTAGTCCGGGTGCCGGCTGGAGAGGGTTCGCAAGCCCACCGGGGTGAGCAGCTCCCGGCGGACCTTGTCCAGCACGCTCGGCCAGCGCTCTCGCGCCAGGACGGGGTGGCGCAGGGAGAGGGCGAAGATCTGGTTCGGCCGGACCGCGGCGTCATCCCCGCGCTCGCCGTCCACCACGTCGAAGAGGCAGCCCTCGGCCGGGTTCCAGAAGCGGCGATTGAAGGAGCGCTGCGCCTGCTCGGCATGGCGCAGGTAGGGCGCGGGTGAGCCGCCCACCCGTTCGCTCCACTCCGCCATCAGGCGCAGGGCGTTGAACCAGAGCGCGCAGAGCTCCACCGCCTTGCCGCGCCGAGGCGTCACCACCCAGCCGTCGACCTTCGCGTCCATCCAGGTCAGCTGGTAGCCCTCCTCGCCCTGCCGCAGCAGCCCATCCGCGGGATCCACGCCGATGCCGAAGCGCGTCCCCCGGACGTGCAGGGAGGTGATCTCCTCGAGCGCGGGGAAGAACGCCTGGAGCAGCTGCGCGTCGCCGGTCGCTTCGAGGTAGCGGTCGATGGCGTGGAAGAACCAGAGGGTGGCGTCAGCCGTGTGGTACAGGCCTTCGCGGCCGCCCTCGGGGAAGAGGTTGGGCAGCAGGCCGTCGCGGATGTGGTGGTGGAAGGTCCTCAGAATGGCGGCGGCCATCCGGTGGCGCCCCGTGGAGAGGGTGAGCCCCTCCAGCGAGATCATCGTGTCCCGCCCCCAGTCGGTGAACCAGTGGTAGCCGGCGATGACCGACCGTGCGTGCCGGCCGACGGCGCGCGCCCAGGCCTCATCCTGCGGGCGGCTGACGGGCTCGATGATGAACTGATCCGCCGCGAGGACCAGCCGGGCGGCGGTGCCGCTGCGCGCGGCTGGCGGCGCCTCCGCCAGCAGCTGGGCTTCGCGCGCCAGCTCCAGCTCGAAGGCCTCGCCGGGATCCCGGTCCAGATGCGCCCAGGGCTCACTGGTGACGCCCAGCGTGATCGCTTCGCCCGCATGGAGCTCGCAGGCGAAGAAACCCGCGGACTGCTGCTGTTCGCAGTCGTCCAGCCCTCGTGCGCGCTCCACCCGGTAGAGCAGCTCCGCCGAGCGCTCTGGCAGCGCGACGAACGGCGCCGGCCGCGACGCGTAGACCCGCAGGCGCAAGGGCAGGGCGCCCTCCTGCGGGCGGATCTCCACCCGGTCTCCCTCGAGCTTCACCGAGGGCAGCGCGCCCTCGTCCGTTGGAGGCACCGGGCGGTCGTGGAACCGGAACGTGCAGAACGGGCGCAGCCGCAGGCGGAGGGGCGGGCCCTCGAGGAGCCGATACTCGACGAGCAGGGTGTTCTCCCCGTGTGGGAGGAGCAACCGGCGCTGCAGCCAGCAGGGGCCCAGCTTCAGCTCCCAGCGCGGCACCAGCCCGGTCAGACAGAAGCGCCGCAGCAGTGGGTCACCCTGCATGACCAGCGTCCCGTCGGTGTGCTCCTCGCCGTCCAACCGGTAGCCCTGCCCGTCGATCTCCACGTGCTCCGTCAGCCGCGGCAACATCACCGTGCGGCCGTACGGCGGCGGGAGAGAAGGCACGAAGAGGCCGTGGTAGCGGCGGGTGTTCACCATCCCCAGCGTGCCGGAGGCGTAGCCGCCCACGCCGTTGGTGACCAGCCACTCGCGCGACAGGAGCGCGTCTGCCGCCCCGGGCGCCGGAAACTCGACGTTGAGGGTGGGGAGCGCCGGAGCGGCGGAGATCACCTGGGCGCCTCCTGGGAGGTGAGCACCAGCGCGCAGCGGCCGCCCAGCTGGAAGGAGCCCCTGAAGTCCGGCGTCAGCGCGCCGTGGCCGCCGTAGCGGACCTCCTCGGAGGACCAGAGCGGCTGCCACGGCTTGCCCCGGACCGGCGCCAGCAGCGGGTGGGGGCAGGGATCCAGCGTGAGATCTTCCCCGAGGTTGAAGAGCAGCAGCCGGTCTCCCGCGCCCTCGTGGCCCACGTAGCGCAAGGCCAGCGCCGCGGGCGAGAGCACGGACCCGTCCAGGTCCGCCCGCCCGGCGCCGGAGAAGAGCGGATCTGTCCGGCGCAGGCGCAGGAGCTCCTCGTGCAACCGGACCGCGCCCGGCCGGCGCTCGCGCTCACCCCAGTCCAGCCGGGAGCGCTCCAGCGCCTGCGCGCCGTGCGGCGGGTGATAGCCCTCGTTCTCCACGGCGTGCTTCGCCGAGGGGAACTGGCCGAGGAACTTCTCGCGCCCGTCGCGCACCAGCTTCTGGAGCCCTTCCGGAAAGTCGGTGAAGAAGAGGAACGGGGTGCTGGCGAACCACTCCTGGCCCATGAAGAGCAGCGGCGTCTGCGGCGCGAGCAGGAAGAGCGCGGTCAGCGCGCGCACGTGGGCCTCCGACGAGAGCTGGGTGAGCCGCTCTCCGGACAGCCCGTTGGCGACCTGATCGTGGTTCTGCAGGAAGAGGACGGAGCGGGAAGGCGGCACCTCGCGGAGCGCGCCGCCGCGCGGCTGCTTCTGCCAGCGGCTCCACTGGCCCTGATAGAGCGAGTTGTGCAGCACGCAGGCGAGCAGCTCGTCCGCGGTGCCGTGGTAGTCGCTCAGGTACGCCTCGGCGCGCCCCGTGGCCGCCACGCGGGCCGTGTGGTGGAAGTCGTCCACCCAGACGCCGTCCAGGCCGTAGCCGCCCTCCGCAGCGGGTTTCACATAGCGCTCGTCCTGCGCTTCGTTCTCCGCGGTGAGGATGATGCTCCGGCCCGGGGCCGCCGCGCGGCTGGCGCGGGTCAGCTCCGCCACGATGTGGTCCTTCGACGCGTCGCTCAGGTTCTGCGTAGCGTCCAGGCGCAGGCCGTCGAAGTGGAACTCGGAGATCCAGTAGGCGGCGTTCTGCACGAAGAACTCGCGGACCGGCCCGCTGTCCTCGCCGTCGAAGTTCAGGCTCTCGCCCCAGTCGTTCTTGTAGCGGTCGGTGAAGTACCGCTTGGAGAACTGGGAGAGGTAGTTCCCGTCCGGCCCGATGTGGTTGTAGACGACGTCGAGGATGATCCCCAGCTCCAGCCGGTGCGCCTCGTCCACCAGGCGGCGCAGGTCGTCCGGCGTGCCGTAGGGCGCGGCCGGCGCGTACAGCCCCACTCCGTCGTAGCCCCAGTTGAACCGGCCGGCGAACGTGTTGACCGGCATCAGCTCCACGCACGTCACGCCCAGCGCCTTCAGCTGCGGCAGCTTCGCGGCGACGCCGGCATAGGTGCCCTCGGGCGTGAAGCTGCCCACGTGCAGCTCGTAGAGGACCTGGCCTTCGAAGGTGATGCCCTTCCAGTCGCGGTCGCTCCAGCGGTAGGCCGACGGGTCGACGATCTGCGAGGGCCCGTGCGGTCCCTCCGGCTGGAAGCGCGAGCAGGGGTCCGCAAAGGCTTCGCCGCCGTCCAGCCGGTACCGGTAGCGGGCGCCGACCTCCGCGGGCGCCGTGCCCTCGAAGTAGCCGTCCGCGCCGCGCTCCAGCGGCACCGGGCGGATGCCGGAGCGCCCCTCCAGCACCACGTCCACCGAGGTCCGCGCCGGAGCCCAGACGCGAAAGCGGGTGCGGCCATCGCCCAGGGGGTTCGCACCCAGGGTGAGGCGCCGCTTGAAAACTTCGGTCACGTTTCCTCCGGAGCCGTCAGGTTTTCCCATGTCGGACCGGAAGATGCGCCCGGCGCCGTTCAGAAGGAAGGCCGCTTTGCGGCAGTGGGTCCGTTCCGCCTAGGGTGCGCGGCCATGCTTCGACTCTTCGCCATCGCAACGCTGGGCGCCCTCCTCGCGGCCTGCCCGGGGCCCTCCAGCCTCGATGGGGGCAGCCGGCAGGACGGCGGCCCGGAGGCGTGCCGCCCGGTCACCTCTCCGCCCCAGCTGGTGAGCAACCCCTCCTTCGAGTGCGGCACCGACACCGGCGCGACGTCCTGGTTCGCGCGCAGCGGGGAGCTCTCCATCGTCTCCGACGCGCACACCGGCGCCCGCGCCGTGAAGATGACGGTGGGGAGCGATGGGCTGCAGGCGGTCCTCGCCTACGAGCTCGATGTCGACACGGAGTTGGGCAGCAAGACCTATTGCGCCACGGTCTGGGCGAAGGGGATGACCAAGTCGGATCTCGTGCTGCGCCGCTTCCCCGGGACCGACGCGCGCTTTGTGGGCGTGCCGTCCGCCACTTGGAAGCGGATCCCGCCGAACCTGGTGCTGGACGCCACGGGGGACGGCGCCCAGCGGCTCCTTCTTTTTGTCACCACGCTCGACGCGAAGCCGGGCGATAGCCTGCTCATCGACGACGTCGACGTCTGGGTGTCCTCGTCCGGCCGCTGCGACGAGAACCGTGGGAACTGAGGTCGTCACCCCGTTCGCGTCGAGCAGTTGCTCCGTCAGGCGGCAGAGTCGAGACGTCGGCAGTGCTCCCCCAAGGTTGGCGCGAGCACCGCCTCGTTGTGCCGGGCCGGAGTGTCGGGTTCGGGGAATGGTGTCTCGGGCTACGGGCTGCGGGGAACGGATTCTCGGGCTACGGGCTGCGGGGAACGGATTCTCGGGGAGGGTTTCTCGGGGAGGGTCCTCGGTTTTCGTGGCCGCGTTCGCGTTCGCGTTCGCGTTCGGGCCGGGGTAGGGGCAGGGGTTCGGGCCGGGGTAGGGGTAGGGAGCAGGGCCGCCCTCGGCTCATCAGGGAGAGTCGCTGCCACCGCCTCTCCCTACCCGGGCCCGAACCCCTACCCCTACCCCGGCCCGAACGCGAACGCGAACGCGAACGCGGCCACGAAAACCGAGGACCCTCCCCGAGAAACCGTTACCCGCAGCCCGTAGCCCGAGAAACCGTTCCCCGAACCCGACACTCCGGCCCTGCACTCAAGGCGCCTGACGGCGCAACGCTCGTAGAGAACAGCTCAGAAGGGGCCCGCAACATCGCGGGGATGCCCCCGTTCGCGTCGAGCGTTGCGCCGTCAGGCGCATAGTCGGTGTGCCCAACATGGGCATGGTCAGGAGGTGAAAGTCCTTTCGGGAAACAGGTCGCTGTGACCCAGGCAACTCGCAAGGCTGAAAGCCGTGAGGCT
>JBGART010000066.1:0-43195 GCA_044230055.1 Myxococcaceae bacterium
ACCTTCAGGGACAGCTGCCTCCGAGCCGGCAGCGCATTCGTTTCCGCAGTGGCGCGCGAACACCTCTGCACAAGACCTGTATGCCCCTCTCCCGCCTGCCTCCTAGCGCGCACCGGCGTCAGCTGGGACGAAGGCCGGAACGTTCACCCTGACGTCGTACGGCGCGCAGGTGCCAGTCACCCGGTACGTGCCTTCGCAGGAGACTCGGGCGTTGTCTCTCAAGTGCTTCTCCATCGCCGCCGCGGCGCGCCGCTTCACCGGGAAGCTGGCCTCCGTCTGCTTCGGCGCATCCCTCGGGCTGAGCCAGCCTTCCTGCGGCGTCTCCACCGCGTAGGTGGCCACGAGCGTCACCTTGTCTGCACCGCCTGCGGTCCGCGCGCTCAGCGACTCCAGACGGCAGGTGCTCTTGAAGCGCACGTATTCACATTCGTCGCCCTGGCCGAAAGCCCGCGGCAGCCAGAGGCACGCTCCCAGCACGACGGCTCTCCTCATGACGGCTCCCCCTTGCGTCAGCGCCTGCGTGCATCTTCCTCAACGCTTGCAGCCGCCGGAAGGTAACCCTCGCGCGCAGCCGCTCACCGGCGCGTGGGACCCACAGACTCCGGGGGCAAGGACAACCTCCGGATGGGAGGTCAGCGGGTGTGGACGCCCAGCTCTCGGCCCTTCCATGAAAACGTGAAGCGCTTCCCCGCGTCCGGCCAGTCGAAGGTCACGCTGCCCTCGTCGGCGGAATGGAGCTCCAGGTAGTCCCTTCCCCGCTTCGCAACGCGCCCACGGGCGGGGAGCTCCGAGAACGCGCTCGCCGCGGCGTCGCGAAGGGCGATGGCCAGCTGCTGAAAGCTCAGGTTGCTGCCGGCGGCCACGTCGGTCGAGGGCAGCTGCTCCGCTGGCAGCCGGCAGCGCGCGGCGCGGAACCGGAAGGCCGCGGGCGGCGGCTCCATTACCAGCAGCGGGCCGCCGTCGACGCGCTGGAAGAAGTACGGCACGTCCAGGCGACCCAACTGGGCGCGCTCCTCGGGCCGGTAGCGCAGACCACCGCCGGCCTCACGGTAGCCAGCGGGGTCCATCAGGCGCTCGAGGGGGTCTCCGTAGTCCGACGTCTTGCGTGCCAACACCCGGACGAAGCGGCCGGCCGACGCACGGCGCACCCGCGCCAGCAGCGGCTTGCGCTCCAGCGTAAGCAACGTCCAGACGTCGAACATGCCGCGGAGGTAGGGCAGCAGGTATGCCGCGAAGCCGACGCTGCCCTTCGTGTCCGCGATGACGGACCGGGCCTCGGTCCGGCCCCAGGGCTGCGCCCGGCGGCGAAGCTCCAGGGCGCCATCCGCGCGCTCGAAGAGGACGTCGGCCGGCCCACCCGCCGTGCACCAGCGAGCGCTCCGCTCAAAACCCACGTGATGGATTTCTCCCGGCGTGTCGTCCTCGATCATTCCCGTGTCGGCCAGCCGGCGGTGCCGCGAGAAGAGCAGCTCCAGGTCCACCGGGTACGCCATCGGGCTTCCGCCCGGCCCGTCGCCCACGAGCAGGTTTCCATCGAAGAGGTCCACCGCGCCGAACGCGAAGAGCGCCGCGGTGAGAGACCCCGCCCGGTGCCAGAAGGTCGCCGCCTGGGCGGGAGGCAGGACGCAGGCGTGCAGCGTGCGAGCCCCAGCGCGCCGTACCACGCCCCACTGCCGGGGAGGCTGCACCCACTGGTGCCAGGCGTAGGCCTCGCGGCCCGGACCGCGTCCATCGAGGATCCGGAGCGTGGGCATCCGCACGCCCCCCGAGGCTGGCGAGCAGGCGTTGATCTCCTCGAACAGCGACCGTGTACCCTCGCGAATGAGGATCGCCTCGCCGCCCGCAGGGCGCGGCTTGTACGCGAGCGCGCCGCCGCTGCGGAACTGCAGCTTCAGGACGTGCTGCCGGCCGTTGTGTGTCTCGTCCGGGTTCGCCCAGAGCTGGGTAATCGGCCCGTGGTAGCCGCCGCGCCGCAGCACGCCCGCGCGTGTGTCATGCGTTAGTCGCTTCAGGAACAGCTCGAAGAAGTTGCGGAAACCGTCTCCCAGCAGCCGCGCCGCCTTGCGTGCGCGCGCGCCGGAGGAGGGCTGCGCGCAGCAGACGAACGCGGATCTCAAGAGGGGACCGAACAGCTCCGCGTTGGTCACGTCGAGGACGCCGCGGGAGAACAGCTTCGGGTGGCCGGCGCGTGCCTTCTCCGCCCAGGAGCCCAACGCTTCGATCAGCTCCACCAGCGGGAGGAACCCGGGCTGCGTCAGATGGTAGGCGATGAACCGCGCGTCCTCGTCTCCGACCAGCTCGCGCGACTGCGCGAGCACTCCTTCCGGGAGCGGGGCCACGATCGGCGGGAAGAGGTCGCTCGCACGGCCGGCCCGCACCGCGGCCACCACGCGCGCGGTGTGGTGTGGAAGCGCTCGAGTCGAAGCCTCTGGCGGCGGGGAGAGGACGCCGATGAGCGGGTGCCCCTTCACGAGCCGCTCGCCTCGCACCATCCTGAAGAAAGCCGCTCCGCCGTTCGCGTCGAGCGTTGCGCCGTCAGGCGCATAGTCGAGACGTCGGCAGTGCCTACGAAGGGCAGAGCGCCTTCTCGTCGGTCGATGTGAACCGGAAGCGCATGTGCGGCGTGCGTGGGCCCTGCCGACGTCTCGACTATGCGCCTGACGGCGCAACGCTCGACGCGAACGGGGGGACGCCTGACGGCGCAACGCTCGACGCGAACGGGGGGACGCCTGACGGCGCAACGCTCGACGCGAACGGGGGGACGCCTGACGGCGCAACGCTCGACGCGATCGGGGGGCCTTTTCACGGGACCGGTCCCAGCGCTCGGAACGACAGCAGCTGCTCCAGCACGTGACGCTGCCGGGCACCTTCCACGCGCACGTCGCGGCCTTCGCGCAGCGCGGAGACCAGCGGGGAGGCAGGGAGCTCCAGTGCGTGTCCGTTCGCCGCACAGATCCACCCTCCCCGGCTCCGGCTCCAGACCATCGCGCCCGGCACGGGCCGCAGTCGCTCTCCGCGCTTCAGCGAGCGAAGAGGCGCAGGCGGCGGTACCGGCTCAATTCCTCCCGCCGAGATCCGCTTGCTCCACACCACGCGCAGGTGGTGCTCCATCTCGGCGCGCTCGCTGACCTCACGGTACGCCCTCACGGCCCGGCGCATCGCCTCCGGGAGCGCCGTCCTTAACCGGCCGTCAGCTGCCAGCGCGCGGGGCTCGAACGCACGGCCGAGGGCGCTGGGGATCCGATTCAGACGGTCCTCCTCTCCTCCTGGCGCCCTGCCCTCCAGCCCGCCCAGGAACAGGTCGTCGACATCCGACGCCAGCCGGTGCGCCTCGCTGGGGATGCCGATGTTCACGCTGGTGGCCGGCGCATCGCCGACGGTCTCCCCGACGTGGAAGTAGGTGGAGGGCCAGTACAGGATGTCGCCGGGATCCACCTGTACGGCGAAGGAGTCCTTCAGGTAGGGCGCGTAGTCCAGGCACGTGGACACGGGCGCGCTCCACGGCTTCCTCCGCCAGAAGCGCATCCGCTTGGAGCCTGACACGCAGAACAGGAAGGTGCTGAAGCGGTCCAGGTGCACGCCGACCGCCGAGTGCTCGTAGTTCCCGTGAAACAGCGTGGTGATGGTGTTGCCCTGTGGAATCCCGACGCGTGCCCACAGCTGCGCGAGGAAGGCCTTCTCCGCGGCCCAGAGTGGGAACCAGGACGCGTGGAAGCTGCTCAAGGTGAGCCCGTAGCGCTCGCCCTTCAGCGCGCGCAGCACGCGGCGCGAGTAGCCCGCCGTCGACCCGTCCTCGCCAACCGGCAGCCACGGGCGGAGAAACGTCGGCTGCTTCCGGCCCACCGAGAAGCGCACCAATCGCTGCTCGCCTGGGTAGAAGGAGGGGCTGAGGTACGTGATCCCGGCCTGGACCGCCGCCGCGAACACATCCGCATCCCGGAACGGCGACGCCGAGGTCCCCTTGATGAGCACCGGCTGGCGGTTCCACTGCCGAGCGGCGAAGCGATCCCAGTCAAGCTGGTCATGAACGGCGTAGGGCTTCATGCGACCGCGACCTGGAGCGCCCGAAGGCGGTGAAGCGTGTCGAGGAGCTCGCGAAGGTCTTCCCGCGGACAGAGCTCCGCCACCCGCTGCGGCCTTCCGGACTGCAGCGCCTTCAGCGCGCGCAGGACGCCCGCGTCCTCATCCACCGCGAGCGCGTAGCCGTTAACCGCCCAGAGCGCCGTGCTGCCGCGCTCTTTCAGGCGGACGATGGGCGACTCGCGATCAAGCTGAACCCAGGCGGACGCGGGCAGGCGCACCGGCGCGAGCGGCGCCGGGACGGGCTCCAGACCGGAGGCGCTCACCCGCTTCGCCCAGGTGACCTTCAGCGAGTGTGCGAGCGAGGTCCGCGCGACGTGCGCCAACGCCTGGCCCGCGCGCACCAGGCCCGCCGCAGGAGGCCCCGAGGTGGACGGCAGGTAGGGCTCGAGGGACTCGGGATCATGCTCCAGGCTGCGCGCCAGGAGCCGCTCCACCACCTCGCGCACGCCCTCCGTCGGCTCCAGCCCCCGGACGGGGACCCAGACGCGCAGGAAGAGCGTGGGGCCCACGCAGCCATCGAGGTGCCAGAGCCCAGGCGGCCAGTACAGCGCATCCCCCGCGCGGGCAGAGACCGTCTGCGCCGTGCGGGCGTGGGCGTCGAAGTCGGTCAGCTCGTTCGAGGGGCTCCCCCAGAGCCTCTTCCAGAGCCGGACGCGAAGCTCGCCGGAGAGCACGAAGGTGAACGCCGCGTGGTGCTCCCGGCGCGCCAGGCCGCGGGGCGAATGCGCGTAGGTCCCAAGCGACGCCTCGCAGCGCAGCGGCTCCACCGGCGGGCCGAGCACCTCGAAGAGCCCGGAGAGCGCGCGCCGGACCGACGCCCAGAGCCCGTAGTCGAGCACCAGCGGTTGATCCACGAAGAGCTGGAACCTCCGGCGTCCGAGGTGCGCCTGCACCCGGCGGGCGTACCCGTCGAGCGAGCGGTCTTCGGGCCCAGGAAGCAGCAGCTTGTCGGCGCTGCTCTGAGCCGCGTCGATGAAGAGCCGCACGTCGGTCGTCGCGTGGACGCGCAGTCCGTGCCGGAACGGCTCGCTCGCCTCCGCCAAGAGGTGAAACATGCGCTCCGCGGGCAGCAGCGGCTCCGGCATCGACCACCGGGTGGCGGACCGCTCCCAGCGGCTGCGCACGAACGCGCGCCAGTCCATCGCGCTCACGTCGCGTAGGCTCGCGCAATCCGCCGCGCGTACGCGGTGAGCGGCTCCAGACCCAACTCGGCCCGGCGGGCGTCCACACGCGCCGCGTTTTGAAGGGGCAATGGGACCAGCCTTCCGCGCAGCGTCCGGAACTTGGTCCCGAACACCTGCTTCTGACCGGCGGAGATCCGCGACGCGTCCGTGAGGAACGCCACCTGCTTCAGTGGAACATCTCCGCGCTGCGCGGCGGCCCTTACCAGCCGCAAGCAGCGCCGCTGAAACGCCGCGTCGCCCTCAACGTGCAAGGCGAGCCGGAACGCCGCATCCGCTGCCGCGGCGCCCACCAGGCGCCGTCCTGGCCAGCCATGCACCTTCATCACGTCCACCAGCCACTGCCTTCCCGCCTTCACCAGCACACGGAGCTGCCGGGCGAGCGCGCGGTCCTCGAAACCGCTCTCCACCCAGCGCTGGCGCAGCTCACGGTCCACGCGATCCAACCGCAGGAGCTGTCGTCGGAGCGACGGGTTCGGCTTGACACTCTGCATTTCGAAAAGATGCCGGCGCCGTAGGTGAACGAGTGAATACCACTCCCACGGCACCGGCAGATCCGGCGAGCTCGGTTACGGGATGCAGTAGGTGCGGCTGTTGGTGCAGGAGCGCGGGCGAACCTTGGTGTTCACGGGCAGCTCGAACTTCTGCTCCAGCTCGCGGATGACCGCGTTCAGCTTCGCCTTCTTGGACTCGGTGGCCTTCTTCATGATGCGACTCCTGGGTCGAACGGAGGCAAGAACGCCTCATCCTCCAGAAGCAGCCCCGACCCAATACTCTGCATTCTTTCTTTGGGACTGTTTCTCCGGAGCCCGGGCCGCCTGGGCATTCCTCAATCGTTCCCGCTCCTTGAGCGTCAGGGCCACGCCGCGGTCCAGCCGCGCCGCGCGCGCAAGAGACGCCACGCCCAGCGCGCGTTGGCCCATCCGAAGCTGGCTCTCCCCCAGGCCCAGCAACGGCGCGGCCAGGGTCTGGCTGTCCTCGCCGCGGAGCGCCTCACCCAGCTGGATGGCGCGCTTGAAGTGGCCCGCGGCGAGCGCGTCCCGGCCGTCCAGCGCCGCCAGGCGCCCGAGCGAGAGCAGCGCCTTGAACGCGTTGTAGTTGACCGGCCCGCTGCTGGCCCCCGCGACGGCGAGGGCGCCCTCGCACGCCTTCACGATGTCGCGGCGGAACCTCCGGCTCGGCGTCACGCTGCACTGATGAAGGAGGGCCACGGCCATGCGGACGTGCGCTTCCCCGAAGGTCCGCTTGCCGAGCGCGACGGCCTCGCGAAACAGCCGCATGCCGTCCTCTTCACGGCCCTGCTGAAACCGTGCGCGGCCCAGCAGCGCCAGGGGGGAGACGGTCCCGGCCTGCTCGTAGAGCCCCTTCGCCTTGCGCAGCGCCAGCGCCCGCTCGAGGAAAGCGCTCGCCGACGGGTCCTCCTCGAGGACGAGGTGCCGGGAGAGGCCGATCAGCGGATCCAACACCTGAACGCTGTCTTCGGGCACGGCCGCTTCAACGACGGCCAGCGCGCGGCGCAACGCCGCCAGCCCTTCGGCGCGCCGCCCGACGTCGTAGTACAGGTTGCCGAGCGGGCTGAGGATGCGCGCGAGCTCCGGATGCCGGACACCCATTCCCTGCTCGGTGGCCGCGACCGCACGCTCCAGGAGTGGGATGGCCTGCTCCTCTTTCCCCAGACTCTGGAGCGCCAGGCCCCGCAGAGACAGCGCGCTGGCGGTCTCCGACGCGTGCGGGCCGAAGGCCGCCTCGCACAGCTCCGTGGCGCGAGCGAGCGTCTCCGCCGCCGGTCCGTACCGCCCCTCGTCGAACGCGCGCAGCCCCAGGCCCAGCTCGAGGAGCGCACGAGGGCGCGGCGGAGAACCCAGCCGCGCCACGGCTGCGGACGCGAGCTCTCCCAGCAGCGCGGGCGCCTTCGCCTGGGCTCTGGAGAGGTTCAACATCGCGAGCCACCCCTGCGCCGCCACCTCGTCGTCCCGGTTGGCTTCCGCCAGCGCAATCGCCTTGACGAGCAGCGGCTCCGCCGCCGCCTTGCCATCCGAGTCGAGCAGCGCGCCGCCTTCGACCAGCAGCAGCTCCGCCTGGAGCGGTTCGTACTTCAGCGCCTCCACCTCCAGCCGCGTCCCCGCCAGCAGCGCCTTCGCTTCGGCGATGCGCGCGGTCCGGAAGCGGAGCTCCACCTCGTCGACGTCCGCCCGCAGCCGTTCGACGGAGGCGCGGAGCAGCGGGTCCTGCGGAAGGCTTCGCCCGCCACCCGCCTTCGCGGAGCACGCCTCGAGCTGCCCGAGCGCGAGCGCCCCTTCGAGTGAATGTTCGAGCTTCGGCTCACCCTCGCGAAGCCAGGTGGAGAAGGAGCCCAACGCGCGGAGCCGGCGCTCGTAGCAGTGCTGCTGGCGGTCGTTCGGCTCCGTCCCACTCTCCCTACAGACCCGGGCGCTCTGTTGGACCCAGCTGCTGGCGTAGGCGTCCAGCTGTCGTGAGACGGGGGTCCACAGGTCCTTCACGAACTGCAGTCGGGAGGCCGCGAAGGCGCGCTCTGCCTGCGCGCGGACCTGCGGATCCCAGACGCCGCGCAGCTGCGCCGCCGCGGAGGTCCGGCAACGGTCCTGATCCTCCGTGAGGAACCGGACGCCCGCGGTGACAACCAACAGCCCCGCGCCCACCGCCGCGCCCACGAGCCACTTGCGACCGGGAGAGGGGCTGCGCTGCTCTAGCGCCTTGAGCAGCGCGGGCATCGAAGGCGCGCGCTGGGCCGCAGAGGCCTTCAACCCCTTGAGGAGCACCGCACGAACCGCAGGCGGGAGCCCCGCGTGCTGAAAGGGCCGCACCTGACCCAGCGCAATGTGCCCCTGCAACTGGGAGAGGGTGTTGCCCTCGAAGGGGTGACGGCCCTCCAGCGCCTCGTAGAGGGCCACGCAGAAGGCGAACTGGTCGCTGCGGGGATCCACCGGCTCCCCACGAAATTGCTCCGGGGACATGTACGCCGGCGTCCCGGCGAGCGCGGTGGCGTCCGGGCCCAGCGAGTGCGAGGACAGGTTCGTCCCCGAAGGGGTCATGTCCGGCGCGTTCGCCAACCCGAAGTCCGCCACCCGGACGCGCCCATCCGCCCCCACCAGCACATTGCTGGGCTTGAAGTCGCGGTGCACCAGGCCCGCGGCGTGGGCAGCCGCCAGCCCAGCGCCGGCAGCGGCGAACACCGAGACGATCTCCTCCCACTCCCGCGGACGCGCGCGCAGCCAGTCGCCCAGGGACACACCCTCCACGTGCTCCATCACCGCGAAGACCTGGCCCTGCCACGTCCCCACGTCGAACAGCGACACCACGTTGGGGTGGGCCAGCCGCGCCAGGGAGCGCGCCTCGCGCAAGAGTCGCTTGCCGGAGGAGGAGCCCGCCCCCGAATGCTCGGGCTTGAGGAGCTTCAGACAGACCCGGCGCTGCAGCTCCGAGTCAAAGGCCGCGTACACCCAGCCCATCGTCCCGGAGCCGACCAGCGCCTCCACCCGGTAGCGCTGCACCTCGGTGCCTGCCGCCAGGACATCCGACGCCACCTCCGCAGGCGCGAGGGAGGCCCGCGGGAAGCTGCCGTGACGAAGCATCGCGGAGACGAGCGCCCCGCAGGCATGACAGGCCGCCACGTGCGCTTCGACACCCTCACTCTCCGCAAGGGACAGCGAACCCTGGATGAACTCAATCACCCGGTTTTCATCGGGACATTCCACAGGGTCACCTTTACCAAGGGGGCTCCCTCAGCCCAAAATGACCGGCTCGATGGTGTCCGCGTCAGGTACCCGCCTCTCGGAGACGCTCCGCGCAGAGCGCCCCGAGGCCACCAGTGAAGCGCTGGAGGGCACGCTCCGCGCCCTCTGTGAACGGGTGCAGCGCGAGTGGCCAGGCCTCGCCGTCCCCCCGTCTGATTTCGTGCGTCACCTGGCCCGCTGTCTGCTCGAGGGCCGCCCTGTCGAGGCGCAGCTGGAGGAGTCGATGGCCGGCAGCGGCCTGCACCTGGCGGACCTCTACCTGGCGTACGGCTGTGCGAAGGGGGACGCAGCGGCGCAGGACGCGCTCAACGCCCGCGTCTTCCCGCGCGTCTTCGCGTCCTTGGACCGGCTGGACAAGGACATCGACGTCGACGAGCTGCTCCAGCAGGTCCGCATGCACCTGCTGATGCCTGCGCCAGGGACGGACTCTCCGCTGCTCGCCTACCGCGGCCGCGGGAGCCTGGCGAACTGGCTGCGCGCGGTGGCGCTGCGACTGGGCTTACGGGTCCCGCGAGGGCAGGCGCGCCCGCTGAGCGCGGAGGACCTCACCGCCGCGCTGAACATCCCGGACCGCACCACCCCGGAGAGCGCCCTGATGAAGGGCGGCCTTCAGCGCGAGTTCCGCGCCGCGCTGGAGACGGCGCTGGGGGAGCTGTCCCCACGTGAGCGGAACGTCCTGCAGCTGCACGCGCTGGACGGACACTCGCTGGAGGAGATTGGCATCCTCTACCGCGTCCACAACGCCACCGTGTCGCGTTGGCTCGCCAGCGCCCGCCAGCAGCTGCTCACCCGCACCTCCGCGCTGATGCAGGCGAACCTCAAGCTCGCGCCCGCGGAGCTCGACGGCATCTTCGGAATGCTGGAGAGCGACCTCAACGCGAGCCTGCGACGGCTGCTCACGGAGTACCCACCAAAAAACTAGGGCGGCTGGAATCGCTTCCAACCGCCCGTCTCGTCTGTGGGCACAGCAGGTTTCGAACCTGCGACCCCCGCCGTGTGAAGGCGGTGCTCTACCGCTGAGCTATGTGCCCTGCTGGGTCAAAAGGCGCGCGGAAACTGCCATCGCGCCTGCGTGGTGTCAATGCAGATTCGGGTCAGGACTTCTTCAATCCGGTGAGCTTCTCGTCCAGCTCACGGATACGGCGCTTGAGACCTGACAGCTGGCGGCCCAGGGCCTTGAAGTCGCTGCGGGGGGCGAAGTTCAGGGCGCGCATCACTTCGTCCTGGCCGCGGTTGAAGGCCTCTTTGCTGCGCTGGACGCTGCCGATGGCCCCGGCGATCTTCATGGCGCGCTTCTCGTCGGCGAACAGCCTCTCCATCGCCTTCTGCGAGAACTGCATCGCCTGCTTCTTGAGCTCCTGGCTCAGACTCATGCCGCACCCCCGTTCGAGAGGGGGCCTTCTTTCATACCCTCCCCCGCCGAGGCAAGACCGCGGCTTCAGGACACGGTGGCGCGCAGACGGTCGAGGACCCGCTGGGCCAGTCCCTTGAACCGGGCGCGCTCCGCCAGTTGCTGGAGGTCTCCCCGGAAGGTGAGCTTGCGACGCAGGAGCACTTCGACGGGATCCGCCGCGCCGGTGAGCAGCGCCTTCCAGACAGACACCTTGGCGCGCGCAAAGTAGGCGGGGTTCAGCGCGTCCAGGTCATCCGGATCCTCGAAGAGCTCGAACCGCCACGGGCCGTCCTTCTCCGGGATGACGTGCAGCACGAAGGGGTGCGCGAGCAGACCGGGCTCCGCGTCCATCACAAGGCCGAGGTCTCCCTCCCAGCCGGCGCTCGCGAGGGCGCGGTCCGGGTCCTCGTGGAGGACCAGCAGGGCATTCGCGACCCATTCCCGGGAGGGAAAGGGCGCCATCAACGCCCTCCGAGGATCTTCTTCAGGCTGGAGAAGATGCCTCCCCGCCCGTCGCCGGCCCCCTCAGGGCCTGCCGCTGCGCTGCGCGCGTACTCCTCTTCCAACGCCCGCTTGAGCGTCTCAGGCGTGTCGCGCGTGGCCAGCGTCACTTCCTTCACGCCGCTGCCCTCTTCCACCGCCACCTTGAGCAGGCACTCCTCGTCCAACCGGAAGTCGATCTTCTTTCCGGTGGAGGCGGCGGGCACCCGCAGCGTGCCGAGGTACTCGTTGTCGACGATGAGCTCGCTGTCGCCCTGGAAGATGTCCAGCTCGATGAACGGCGTCGTCGCGTCCTTCGGCGGCGGGAGGCGGAAGCTCTTGGTGAGGGGGATGGTGAGGTTCTTGTCGATGATGCGCCGGAAGCGGCCCGACGGCAGCGCGTAGCCAATGGGCATGGACAGCGCGTCCAGCAGGGTGACCGCGTCGAAGCTGCCCAGCGAATCCCCCAGCAGCGCCGCGCCGAGCGCCACGCACTCATCCGGGTGCACGCCCTTGCGCGCCGGCTTGCCGAAGTGCTCCTGGATCTTCATCTGCACCAGCGGCATGCGGCTCTGCCCGCCGACGAGGATGACCTCGTCAATCTCCGTGCGTTTGATGCCCTTCTCCTCCAGCACCTGGTCGCAGAGCGCGAAGGTGCGGTCCACCAGGTCGCCGGTGAGGTCGTTCAGCTGCTCGCGGGTGAGCGGGATGCGCAGGTCCAGCGGGCGGCCCTTGCGCTCCTCGATGTACGGCAGCTCGATGAGGACGTTGGGGATGAGCGTGAGGTCAATCTTCGCGGCCTCCGCGGCGTTCTTGATCCGCTGCATGGCGATGGGGCTGGTGGCCAGGTCCACCTTCGCCTCTTTCTTGAACGCCTCCAGGACGAAGTCGATGACCCGGTTGTCGAAGTCCACGCCGCCCAGGAACGTGTCGCCGCCGGTGGCGAGCACCTCGAAGACGTTGCCGTTGAGCTGCAGCACGGAGACGTCAAAGGTGCCGCCGCCCAGGTCGTAGACGAGGATCTTCTGATCCAACCCGCGGTTGAACCCGTAGGCGAGCGCCGCAGCGGTGGGCTCGTTGACGATGCGCTTGACCTGGAACCCGGCCAGCTTCCCGGCCTCCTTCACGGCCTGGCGCTGGTTGTCGGTGTAGTAGGCGGGGACCGAGATGACCGCTTCGTCGATGTCGCCGCCGAGGAACTGCTCCGCGATGGTCTTGATCTGCCCAAGGACGAAGCTGGAGATCTGCGGGAGCGTGTACGTGTTCTCGCCCAGCTTGACCGCCGCTTCACCCTGCGGACCTTCGACGATCTCGTAGTTGAAGTAGCTCTTCAGCTCCTGAACGACCCGGGAGTTGTACTTCCTGCCGATGAGTCGCTTGGCGCCGTAGATGGTGTTCTTGGGGTTGGTGACCATCTGGTCTTTGGCCACGCCGCCCACCAGCAGGTCCCCCTTGGCAGAGAGCGCGACCACGGACGGCAGGATGAGATTCCCGCGGTCCGTCGGCACCACCTTGGGGATTCGGTTCTTGACGGACGCGACGCACGTATTCGTCGTCCCGAGATCAATCCCCACGATGCGCGATTTGTCAGCCATGCCGAAGGGCTTCTCGCCCTGCCTCCTCCGACGGGCCCCGTGAACCGGCTAGGGAGCTGCCTCGACTGTGTACCACGGCGCGTCGAGCAACGCTCCAGAACAAAGCCGCGACATCAGGCGGACTGCACCTCGCTGAGCCTGCCCTGCGACGGGGCAAGCGCGTGGACCGCCGCCCCCAGGCGACGGAACTCCTGCTCCACGCCGGGGTGGCAGGTGAAAGCGATGACTTGCTGACGTTGTGCGACACGGGCAAACAGCCCCAGGGTGGCCCCCATCCGCTCCGGATCGAAGTTGACGAGAATGTCGTCAACCAGGAGTGGGAGTGGGCCCTTCGCCTCCGCGAAGTCCTCCACCACCGCCAGCCGGAACGCGAGGTACAGGGCTTCGCGGGTCCCGCGCGAAAGCTGGTCCGCGGCCCACTCCTTCCCGGTGGCGTCGCACGCCACCAGCGACTGCTGCTCCCTGGAGGTGTAGATGCGCGGGTACCTGCCGCCGGTGAGCTCCCCGAAGAGCTGGCTGGCCAGCTTCACCACCCGCGGCTGCTGCTCCTTCTCGAACCGCTGCCGCGCCCGCGAAAGGAGCGCCACCGCCACCCGGTCCACCGCGTAGCGCTGCGCCAGCTCCCCCACGCGCGCGCCGAGCAGCTCCTCGCGCCGCCGGAGCCGGGAGATTTCTCCGTCGGTCTCCCACAGCGAGAGCTGCTTCTTCACCCCACCCCGCTCATCCGACAGCCGCTTGCGGTCCTCGATGAGCCCCGCCACCCGCGCGCGCAAGGTCTCCAGCTCCCGCGTGGCCCCGTCACGCCCGCCCAGCGCCTTGAGCTCCGCCTGCACGTCCGCCATGCCCCGGCCGCAGGCGCCTTCGATGCGGATGGACAGCTCCTTCGCCTCCGCGCTGGCCCGCCGGTGCTCCTGCGCCGCCTTCGAGCGCTGCCGGAAGGCCTCCGCGTCCGCCGCCCTGCCCTGAAGGAGCAAGCGCGTCAGGGACGCCTCCAGCTCCACGCACCCGCGTTCGCACCTCACGCGGCGAATTTTGAGCTCCTCCCGCTTCGCCGCCAGCGCCTTGCGCTCCTGGGCGTCCTCGCTGGCGCGCTGCAGCCGGCCGGAGAGACCCGAGAGCGCCTCCTCCGGACCGCTGGCGGCCACCCCGGCGGCCTGCGCCGCGTCCAGCACGGTGCGCGCGGCCTCCAGACAGTCCCGGTCCTCCGCGTTGAGGCCCTCTTCCTCGCTCTTCACGTCGAGCAGCCGCTGCCGCAGCGCCACCACCTCGCTCCACAGCTCCAGCGCGCGCCCGGGCGGCAGCTTGGCGGGGAAGTGCAGCGACGCGTAGAGCTCCTCCACCAGCCGGTCCAGCACGGAGACGCGCGCCTCCGCGACGTTGCGGTCCACCTCGGCGTTCTTCTCCAGCGTCCGGGCCGTCACCAGCTTCGGCGTGAGCGACTCCGACTCCACCGCCAGCTGCTGCCGCAGCCGCACCTCGTTCAGCTCCTGCTCCAGCTCATCCTCGCGCGCGGCCAGCGCCTGCGCGTCCGACTCGGGCGAGAGCCCCACCTCCGCGGCGCACTGGGCGAGGTCCTGCCGCCGCTCCTTCGCCTTATGCTGCAGCAGCTCCGCCTCCATCGTCAGGCGCTGCGCTTCGCGGTCGTGCGCCTGGCGGCGGCCCTCGTAGGCGGCCATGGCCTCGCGGTGGCTCTTCGCGCTGCGCCGCTGGAGCACCACGACGAGGGCGATGAGCCCCGCCGCGGCGAGCCCGCTCAGCACGCCCAGGCGCAGCCCCTGGAGGAAGTAGACGCCACCGGCCAGCCCGGCGAGCACGAGTGAGACGGAGGCCGCCGCGCTCAGCGGGAAAAGCGGCGTGGGCTTCACGTCCGCCGCCATCAGCGCGCGCTGGGCGTTAGCGCTGGCCCGCCGCTCCGCGCTGGACTCCACCAGCCCCGCCGCCTCCGCCTGCAGCGTGTCAATCCGGCCCAGGCTGACCTGCCGGCGGCGGACCGCCTCCAGCGGCCAACCCGGCAGCCGCGCGACCTCGTTGGTGAGCCGCCGGATGGCCGACTCCACCTCCTCGCGGGTGATGCGCGCAGCGGCGAACCCAACCTGCGCCTGACGCAGGTGCTCGCCGGCCTCCGCCAACTGATCCTTGAGGGACCCCAGCTTCGCCCGCGCCGCCGCCCCCAGCTCCATCTGCAGCAGGCGCGGCGCGTCCACCGCCAACCCCAGGCCCGCCAGCGCCGCGTCCACCTGCCGCCGCCGCTCCGCCAGCGTGGCCTTGCGCGCCGGCAGGGCGCGGAACTGCTGCACCCGCGACTGGAACGCCTCCACCGCCAGCTTGAGCCCGGGCGCGGTGAGCGCCGCCCCGGCGTCCGCCGCGCGCTCCGCCAGCGCGCGTTCCACCGTCGCCGCCTCCGCCAGCACCTCGTCCCGCACGCCGCGCGCTTCAGCCAGCGCGGCGACCAGCTGTTCCAGCCGCTCCAGCGCACCTTCGGGGAAGTCCGTCAGGTCCCCGAGCGCGACGAGCTCTGACCGGAGCACCTCCAGCCGGGCGAGGTCCATGGCCACCGCGGAGAACCGCTCCACCTGGGCCAGCCGCCGCTGCGCGTGCTCCAGCCGGCCCTCCACGCTGGTCAGCTCCGTGTCCAGCCGCGGGAGATCCGCCAGGTGCTCCTGGTACTGCGAAGGCCGGTCGCCCAGCGCGCGCAGCTGCTCCTGGAGCTCCTGCAGCTCCCCCAACAGGACGTTCAGCTCCTTCTTCGTCCCGCGCGGCGCGAAGAGGCCCTCGCTCTCGCGCCGCAGCCCATCGAGCACCGCCGGGAGCCGCGCCGCCCCCTGCATCCCGGCGGCGAAGAGCGCCTCCGACACCGAGCCCTGCGACGCCAGCTCTTCGAACGAGGCCAGCTCGTCCAGCCCGAAGGCGAAGACCTTGAAGAACAGCTCGCGCGTGGTCCCAGCGAGCGCGTCCGACAGGCGGCTCTCCGGCTGCAGCTCGCCGCCGGGGCCCTTGAGGACCAGCTCGCCGTCGTAGCGGCGGCGGCTCCCGGTGCGGCGGACGATCAGCTGACCCGCCCGCGTGTCCAGCCAGAGCTCGCCGCCGTACGGCCCGGACTCCGGCTCGTAGCGGGCGGGGTCCGTGCGGCGCTCGAAGCCGAAGAGGATGGAGCGGACGAAGGACAGCAGCGTGCTCTTGCCCGCCTCGTTCGGCCCGTGCAGCAGGTTCAGGCCGGGCGCGAGCGCCAGGTCGAAGTGCTGAAAGTGGCCGAAGCCGTCAATCTTGATCCGCCGGATCCGCACCCTACCCGTCCTCCTCAAGCAACAGCTCCAGCGCGCGTTGCCCGCTGAGCTTCACCAGCTCCGCGGCGGCCTCGCGGGTCCGCGGGAGCGAGAGACGGTGCAGCGCCGCGTCCAGCTTCTTGATCTCCTCCTCGGACCAGAGGTCATCCAGCACCGCGCGGGACTCCACCCCGTGGTGGACATACGACGCGAGCGTCCCGGTGAGCCCGCCGGACGCGGCCAGCGCGGCGATGTCCAGGTCCGGCTGGCTCCGGTCCTTCAGCGACTCCAAAAGGATGGGCGGCGTGCGGGCGGCGAGCGATTCCCGCAGCTGGTCCTCCAGCTGGCCGAGCGCGCCCGGCATGGTCAGCTCCGCGCGCAGCACCGAGCGGCCGGTCAGCGTGAGCCGCACGGCATGGGCGTCCACCGCGTCCTGGCAGGCGACGACGCAGCGCTCTTCCGCCGACGTGAGCAGCGCCTCCAGCGAGTAAATCTCCGAGGTGTCCAGGTCGAGCCGGTGCCAGCGGACCGAGTCCACGGCGAGGAACCGGGTAGTGGCGGTGCGATCAGTCACGTCCACCAGGACACAGCCGCGCTCCCCCTGTTCATTCACATGGCGGCCTTGCGGATTTCCTGGATACACCGCGAGCGACCCGCTCTCCAAGCGGTGCTCTGCGCGGGTGTGCACGTGCCCCAGCGCCCAGTAGTCCAGGCCCCGCTCGGTGAGATCCTCCAGCGTGCAAGGGGCGTAGTCGGCATGCGCAGCACATCCGCCGACATTGGCGTGCAACAGACCCACAGTGAACTCGGGCCCGCCGCGGGAGAAATGGCGGGAGAGATCTTCGGTCACGCGCTCCTCGGGGTACGAGATGCCCTGAACGCGGCACAGGACGCGCCCCTCGCGCGTGATGGGCACCTCCTCCCAGGCCGTGCCGAAGACCTTCACCGAGGGCGGGAGGGTGGCGCCGGCGACGTCGCTGGTGAGCGGGTCATGGTTGCCGTGGACGATGAAGCTCCGGATGCCGGCGGCGTCCAGGCGCGCCAGCTCTTTCCGCAGGCCCAGCCGCGCGCGGACAGACCGGTCCTTCGCGTCGAAGAGGTCTCCCGCCAGGACCAGGAAGTCCACCCGCTCCCGGAGGCAGATGCCGACGATGCGCGAGAGCGCGGTGAAGGTGGCGTTCTGTACGCGCTCACCCAGGCCCATCAAGGGGCTGTCGAGGTGGAGATCAGCGGCGTGTACGAACCGGAAGCGCATGGCGTCTGGCCACCGTACCGAATAGGGGTGACACGTCGGCGTGCGCCTGGGCGGCGGGGCGTGGTACGCTTCGTCGCCGGAACATGGTTCGTACGGAGGAAGACAAGGATCTCCTGAAGCTGCTCTCGCAGCAGCGTTGGGAAGAGGCCCTGGCGCTCACGCTGAGGCGCTACGAGCCTGAGCTGTCCAGCTTCCTCATCGGCGTCCACCGCGACTACGACGAAGCGGCTGACGCGTATGCCCTGCTCACCGAGGACCTCTGGCGCGGGCTGCCGTCGTACCGGGCCCAGGGTCGCTTCAGCGCGTGGGTCTACACCCTGGCCCGCCACGCGTCCGCGAAGGTGCTGCAGCGACGGCAGCGGCGGCAACAGGTTCCCCTGTCCCAGTCTCCGGAAGCCCTGGCGGCGACCGCGCCGGAACAGACCAGCACCGCGTCCTTCCTCAGGAGCTCCGCGCAGGAGCTGATCGAATCGCTCAGGGACCGCCTGACGCCGGAGGAGCGGACGCTGCTCATCCTCCGGGTGGACCGTCAGCTGTCCTGGCAGGAGACCGCCATCGCGATGACGCCTCCGGGCCACCCGGTGCCGAGCGCCCGGGCCATCGCCGCGCTTCGAAAGAAGTACGAACGGACCAAGGACAAGCTCCAGCGCTGGGCCGGCGTCGCGCGGGCCCGCAAATCTGCCTGACGGCTACTGTGCGGGGACGTCCAGCCACCAGGCCTTGGACACGAAGTTGCGCAGGGTCATGGTCACGCGGCTGTGGCCGTCGGTCATCAGCAAGGTGCCCTTCTGTCCGGGACGATGCGCCAGCCAGCGCACGCCCGCCGTCACCGGATCCACCTCGACCAGCCCCTCCCCTCCCTTCATGCAGACATAGAAGGTCAGCAGCTGCTGAGGCAGGACCGTGAGCCCATTGGCGTAGCACCCCGCCTCCAGCGGAACGGTGCGGGCCGAGCCCGACGTCAAGTCCAACTCATAAAGCGGCCCGATGCGCAGCGTGAGGTAGGCCTTCTGCGTCTCCTCCATCAGCGCAATCCCCCGCGCGCGCCGGGGGTCTTCGCGCAGCCGCAGCGACCCCACGAGCTTCGCCTCAGACCAGTCAAACCAAACGACCTCCAGCTCGCCGTCCCGCTCCCAGCCGCCGACGCACAGCCGCCTGCCGCACGAGCTGGTCATGAGACTCTTCTTGAAGGGATGGGAGGCCGGGAATCCTCCGCGCACGGGCGTAAGCGTTCGCGGGGCGCTGCCGCTGATCTCCACGAGCTCGGCGTGGTCCCCCTTCGTCGGCCGCCAGAACAGCAGGCGCCCGGAGGTTGAAAGAGGACCGGGTTCGAGGAACTCCGCGCCGGGTACGGCTTCGCGTTGATCGGCGCCCTCGAGCGTCTTCAGATACGCGTGTGACACGCCCGTCTCATCCGAGCGGTACAGCAGCGTCTGGGGTGAGACAAAGCCGACCGCGAGCTCGTCCGCGTCGTTCTGCGTGAGGTTCACGAGCGGGAGCTCGCCCTCGTGAGGCTTGGAGAGATCTCCCCAGTAGACGTCCGCCTGCTCCGAGGTCGTCAGGTACGCGAGGCGGTTGGAGGTGATGGACGCGGTGAGGCTGCGGATGGACACGCCTGGGATGGCGAAGAGCTGAATGGGCGCGGCCGCTGGTGAATCCGCGCTGGGACGTTCAAGGAGATAGCCGACCGTCCCCGTCCGCTGAGGATGGCCGGTGAAGGTAAACGCCAGCCGTCCATCGGGAAGCCAGGCGATCGCCCCGTAGCTGTTGCCGTCCACCGCGCCGGGGTGTTGGTACACCTTCTGGGTGCGCCCGTCGGCCAGGTGGTGAAGGAAGAGCGAGAGCGGCTCCTTCGTCGACGCGCCCCGGAGGCTCACGTAGGCGAGATCCTGACTGTCTGGCGAAAATGCGAAGGAGAAGGGGAGCTGCTCGGGTGGGAGGTCCACCGTGCGGTGGCTGCCCTGGACAAGGTCAAAGAGGTGGATCCGCGGCGTGGGATCCAGCGCTACCAGGGTGCGGGCGTCCGGGCTGAGCCTGAGGATGTAGAACGTGCCCTTGGCCATGAGCTCCCGCCGCCCGTCGACCTCCGAGTAGCGGACCAACCCCATCCCATCCTCCACCGGACAGGAGAGGATCCAGGTCTTCCCATCAGGCAGCCAGGCGAAGTCCGAAGCGCCCAGGTCCTCTGGCAGGGCCACCGTCCGGCTTGTGCCCTCCTTCAGGTTGTGGATGACCAACCCAGGGTCGCCGCTGATGGCGAGCTGCTGACCGTCGGGGCTGAGCTCGGCCCTCTCGGACCGGACGTCTTGGGCCATCGAGAAGACCCGCTGCGCGACGGGCGGCGGGGCCAGGCGCGGCCGCCGGTCACGACGTGACAGGAGCAGGGCGCCACCGGCCAGCACCAGTCCCATGACTGCTGCGGCGGTCACGAGGCGGGCGCGGGAGGTCCGCGCGGAGAGACTTCGCAGGGATGAGACGAGGACCGCGCCTTCCGCCGGCCGGCGCGACGGATCCGGGTCCACGCAGGCGCGGGCGAGCGTCCGCACCGCAGAGAGCGCGGACTGGGGAGAGACTGCCGCGAGCACCTCCTCGGCGACCCGGCCGAACGCATAGACATCCGCCCGGGTGGACGGCTGGGCGCCCTCCTCCACCTCCGGCGCGAGGTAGCCGTGGGTGCCCCTGCGCGGGACCGGAGCCGGGTCAGCGCCAGAGATCGCGAGCCCGAAGTCGAGCAGCTTCAGTCCGCCATCGTCCGCCACCATCGCGTTCTCAGGCTTCACGTCGCCGTGGACGTATCCCGCCCCGTGGACCGCCTCGAGCGCGCTCGCCAGCTGCAGCAGAAACTGCAGCGCGGCAGGCGCGGACAGGGGGACCTTCAGGCGCTCGCGCAGCGTTTGCCCGCGGACCAGCTCCAGGACGATGAAGCTCAGCCCGTCGGCCTCGCCGGCTTCATAGACCGCGGCGACGTTGGGGTGGGTCAGCGCAGCGGTGGTCCGCGCCTCGGAGAGATGGCCCTCGCGCCGGGAGGTGGAACGAAGGAGCTTGAGTGCCACCGGGCGCTGCAGGCGTTCGTCGACCGCCCGATACACGGTGCCCATGCCGCCCGCGCCAAGCCGCTCCTCTATCAGGAAATGCCCAAGCCTCCGACCGATCAGCGGACGCAGCAGTGGAGCGCCCGGCGGCGTCCGCGCCACTTCGCGGATGAGGGAGTCCTCACCCTCCTCAGAGACCGGGTCATCACCTGGATCCGTTGCTGTCGACACGCGAATGACAACACTCCCGGAAGCGACGGAGTGAAGTCAAACCCGGAGGCGCCGCTGCTCGGGTTTTCAACAAACAAGAGATTGTCACATCACGCCGGGGCCCAGCTCTCTCTCTCAACCCCGGGGCAGCCGGCCGCCCTCTCACCCGGAGCATGACAATGACAACCAAAATCTCGAGCTTCCCTGCAGTCCAGCGCCCGTTTGCGGAGTCCATCGACGTCGGGCTGGGCGACGGCGACGGCAACCTCACCAAGCCGGAGCTCGCCAAGCTCGGCGCCATCCTCAGGAGCGAGCTCACAACCACGACGGCAGAGGTCCGCAAGCGCGCGGGCAACAGCGGGGTGAAGGTCAACGCCTTCCCGGACGGACCGCTGATCGCCATGGCCGCGGGCAGCGACCTTGTCGGGAACAAGAACGCGATCGTCACCCGGGCCGAGGTGGACCAGTTCGTACCGAAGGCGCTTCACCAGATCGACGTGATCATGGCGATGTTCCAGCGTCTCATCGCACGTCCGCCGTCCGTTCCGGGAACGAGCGTGGGCAAGATCGAACAGCTGTTCAACCAGACCGCCGTCCCGGTGCCCGCGTCCACGGTGACCCAGGCGTTCGACGCCGCGCTCCAGGATGGGACGGTCAGCCCCAAGGAGGCGCGGGCGATCGCCGAGGAGTGGGCCGCCACCGTCGCGGACGGAGACTTCCAGGTCCTGCCGGAGGCGAAGGCACCCATGGCGCAGCGCTCGGCGCGGCATGCGGTGCCGTACATCGAACCGGGGCTCCAGCCCCAGTGAGGTGAGATTCTCACCTGTCCGCTTTGCGGTCCTGGGTAGGCATGCGATTTTGCCGCCGTGCTGAAGGAAGCCTTCCAGGACCTCAACCGTCTCCGGCAGATTGGCGTCATCGCGGCTCGGCACGGGTTCGCCGACTGGCTGGAGCGGACCAACTTCTGGCGGCCCCTGGGGAAGAAGGAGACCGTTGAGCCTTCGCCGGAGGCTCGGCGGGAGTCTCAGGCCAAGCGCTTCACGCGCATGCTCAATGACCTGGGGCCCACCTTCGTCAAGCTGGGCCAGGTGCTTTCCACGCGCGGAGATCTTCTCCCGGCTGAGTACGTTGAAGAGCTGGCCACGCTGCAGGATCAGGTCAAGCCCATCCCGCTGGAGCAGGTCCACGAGCAGATCCAGCGCGCCTTCGGGAAGCGGCCTGCGGAGCTGTTTGAATCCATCTCGCCGGAGCCGCTCGCGGCGGCGTCCATCGCCCAGGTCCACCGCGCGGTGACGCTGGCGGGCGAAGAGGTGGTGGTCAAAGTCCAGCGGCCCGGCATCACCGAGCAGATCCGCGCGGATCTCTCTGTGCTGCAGAGCCTGGCGAAGATGATCGAAGCGGTGGTGGAGGAGACCGGCGTCTACACGCCCACCGGCATCATCGAGGAGTTCGACCGCGCCATCCACGAGGAGCTCGACTTCCTCAACGAGGCGGAGAACATCCGCGCCTTCTACAAAAACCACGAGAACCGCAGCTACATCCGGATCCCCAAGGTCTTTGACGCGCTGACCACCCGCACCGTCCTGACGATGGAGTTCATCGCCGGGACGAAGATCTCCCAGATCGACGTCAAGCAGCACGACCGGGAGGCGCTGGCCCGGCACATCGTGGACGCCTCCTTCCGTCAGCTCTTCGAGGACGGCCTGTTCCACGGAGATCCGCACCCGGGAAACATCCTGGTGCTCGAGGGGGACCGGATCGCCCTGTTGGACTTCGGGATGGTGGGCCGCCTCACCAAGCAGATGCAGGAGACCCTGGTGATGATGGTCCTCTCCATCTCACTCAAGGACTCCGACTCGGTGGCGCGGATCCTCTATCGGCTGGGCAGCTCCGACAGCCGCGCGAACTTGATGGGCTTCCGTCAGGACATCGACGCCATCCTGAGCGCTTACCTCCCGAACGCCGCCGGCACGCTGGGCTCCATCGACGCCAAGACGCTGCTCCGGGACATGCTGGACCTGGCGGTGAAGTACAAGATCCGCATCCCGAAGGAGTACGCCATCCTCTCCCGCGCGTCCGTGGCGATGGAGGGGTTGCTGCGCGGTCTGCACCCGGACCTCAAGGTGCTGGAGATTGTGCTCCCTTACGCCAAGCAGCTGCTCGCGGGCCGGTATGATCCGTCCCAGTTCCAGGGCGGGATGCTGCGCACGCTGCTGCGCTTCCAGGGCCTGGCCAGCGATCTGCCGGTGCAGCTCTCGCAGATCCTCCTGGATCTGGAAGCGGGGAAGTTTTCGGTCACGGTGCGGTCTGACCAGCTGGACCAGCTCAACTCCAACCTGCGCGCGCTGGCCATGGTCGGCTTCTGCGGGCTGTGCGCCTGCGGCTTTATCGTCGGGACGTTCATCTCCTTCGCGGAGCACCCCTGGATGGCCGGCGGCTGGCCCGTGCTGGGGCTCCTGGGGATTGTCTCCGCCGCCGCGCTCTTCGGTGGGACCGCCACCTGGTACCTCTTTGGCGGCAGCTTCCGGAAGCTCCGGCTTTCCACGTTCTTCAAGAGCAACCGCCGGCGCCTGGTGCGCTGAGGCGACCTCTCGTCGCCTCGCGCGGCCAAGCAGCACCCGGAAGGCTCACATTTCAATGGGCGGGGCGATGTAGGGCAAGTCGTTGCGCGGCCCACGCTGCATGAAGACCGGGACTGCCTCGGGAAGCACCTGGAAGACGCCGTCGGTGACGGTGGCAGCCCACTCGAGCGCGATCGCCTTGGCCTCCTTCGGGTTGACCGTCCCATCCGCTGCCGCCGTGTCGAAGGCCTTGGTCAAAGTGCTGGCGGGAACGGGGACCGGTGTCTGCTGGAAGAGCTGCTCGATCTTGGCGATGCTGCTGCCCGCCGCAGGCGTGGGGCGGTCGACGAGCATCCCCCAGATGTCCACGAGATTCTTGACCTGGACCCGCTTTCGCTTCTCCGCTTGGTCAATCTCATTGCGTGTGGCGAAGCCATCCTTGTTGCCGGTCAGCCCGAGGTCTGCGCTGGCGGCGAAGGCATACAATGCCTCGCCGAACGGTGGAGCGCTGGGGATCGTGCTGACCTTCACGCCCTGCCCGCCGGCCAACTTTCGCACCTCCGTAGCGAGGGTGGTGGTCTGGCCGTCCACCACGTTCTTGAAGTTGCTGAGCTCTGCCTTGGAGAGTTGCCCGTCACCATTGCCGAGGTGCTGGTCCACCTGCTGGGCGATCGGACGTTGGACCGCGGGGAACGTCGAAATCTTTGTTGACATTTGAATTGCTCCTATTTCCGGCTGTGTTCTAGAGAGAGCCAGGCAGGAGTCTTCTGTGACAATTTCTTGATTTATTGAAATCAAGCAGATGTCAGGCCGAGAGCGCGAGCTGGCCGCACGCCGCGGCGATCTCTTCGCCTCGCGGCTGGCGGATAAAGCAGCGCAGGCCGGCCGCCGCGACGAGCCTCTGGAAACGTGAGGTCCGCTCCGCGCCAGACGGGCGAAACGGGCTCCCCGCGAAGGGGTTGTGCGGGATGAGGTTCACCCGCGCGCGCACGCCCGTGAGGAGCGTGCTCAGGCGAACGGCGTCCTCGTCAGAGTCGTTCACGCCTTCGAGCAGGACGTACTCGATGAAGTGCAGGCGGGAGGGCGTGGCGAGGGCATCCTCGCGGAGCAGGTCAAGCAGCGCCTGGAGCGGCCAGACCTGCGTCTGAGGCATGAGGCGTTCGCGGACCTCGTCGGTGGTGGCGTTGACCGAGAGCGCCAGGCCCGCCCGGCTCTCCCGCAGGAAGCGCCGCATCCCGGGCAGGACGCCGGAGGTGGACACGGTGATGTGCCCCGCGGCGAGCTGCGGCGCCGGGGACTGCGTGAAGAGCTCCACCGCCTGGAGGACGGCGTCGAGGTTGTCCATCGGCTCGCCCATGCCCATGAACACGATGTTGCGCGCGGGGGCGTGCGGTGGCGCCGCTGCCTGGGCCAGGCGGTACTGCGCCACCAGCTCCGCCGCCGTGAGGTTCCGCGTGAAGCCGAGCGAGGCGGTTGCGCAGAAGGTGCACCGGCGCGTGCACCCCGCCTGGCTGGAGACGCAGACGGTGCTCCGGCCGCGCGAGGGGATGAGCACGGTCTCTGCCTTCGCGCCCTCAAAGGAGAGCGCCCACTTCACGGTGCCGTCCTCACTCGCGCTGCGGTCGAGGACGGTCGGGCACGGGAGGCGGCAACGATCCCGGAGCTGCGCCCAGGCCGCACGGGCGACCTCGTGTCCTTCCTCGGGGAGCGCTTCAGAGAGTGGATCTGAGGCGTAGAGCCAGCGCAGCACGGCGTGCGCGCGGGTCTTGCTGCCGAGCAGGGTGGCCAGTTCGGGCGCGCGCAGCGCGGTGAGTGGGCTGAGCTCCATCCGGGCGCACCCTGACATCCTTCGGCGCATGGGGACAAGCGGGCCTCCCCCGCTCGCCTCGAGCGTTGCGCCGTCAGGCGCATAGTCGAGAGGTGGCGCAAACCCACGCACGGCACTTTGCCGGTTTGTTTCGAGCGGAGCGTAGCGGCCCATGAGCCAAGTTTCGGGAGCACTGCCGACGAGCCGACGTCTCGACTATGCGCCTGACGGCGCAACGCTCGACGCGAACGGGGCGGGGGCGGGGGCGGGGGCGGCTAACGGGGACGTGAACCGGGAGACTCAGAGCGTCCACTTTCATGGCAGGCTGCCGCCCGCTTGGACCTCCGCCTGCGACACACCTCGGTCCGCTTCGACGGCGTCCCCGCCCTGGCGGGGGTGAGCTGCGCGTTCGAAGCGGGCAGCCGGGTGCTGGTCGTCGGCCCGGCGGCGAGCGGGAAGACGACGCTCCTCAAGCTCCTCGCGGGGCTGCGGCCGGCGGATGAGGGCGAAGTCCTCTGGGACGGGCGCTCAGTGTCCTCACTGGACCTCCCGGAGCGCCGCGCGGGGCAATCCCGGTTCGGGATGGTCTTTCAATCCGACGCGCTGTTCGACTCCATGACCGTGCTGGAGAACGTGCTGCTCCCGCTGCGCCGGAAGGTGAGCCCTGCCGACGCGCGACGAACCGCGTTGAGCACCCTCGCCTCCATGGGCCTGGCAGACGCAGTGGAGACCTTTCCGGAGCGGCTGTCCGGCGGCATGCGCAAGCGGGCCGGTCTCGCTCGCGCGCTGGTGGGCCAGCCGGAGGTGCTGCTGGCGGATGATCCGCTGGCCGGGTTGGATCCCGCCACAGGCCGCCAGGTGAGCGCGCTGCTCGCACGGTTCGAAGGCACGCTGATCCTCGCCGCGCCGGAGCCCCTGCCCTTCCTGCCGCTCCCGCGCTGGCTCGTGCTGCGCAACGGGCGGCTGGCGCACGATGGGGCCCCTGCGCCGGAGCTGCTGGATCAACCCGAGGACATCGCCGGGGCGACGGCGTGAGGCCGCTCGCGCAGGTGGGGCGCGCGGTGCGGGACGCGCTGGCCGGGCTGGGGGCCCTCTCGCTCGTCACCGCGCGGACCGCCGCCGCACTCCCCCGGATGAACCGTCGCGAGCTGCTGCGGGAGCTGGTCCACTTCGGCAACGGGTCGCTCTGGCTTGCGCTCGGCGTGGCGACGTTGACCGGGGCCACCGTCGTCCTCCAGACCCGGCTCTACGTGGAGCACTTCGGGGCGCGGGCCTTCGTCGGCTGGGCGGCAGGGTACGCGGTGCTCTGGGAGCTGGGGCCGCTGCTCCTCGGCCTCCTCCTGGCTGCGCGGGTGGGCGCGCGCAACGCCGCGGAGCTGGCCACGCTGACAGTGGCCGGGCAGATCGAAGGCTTGAGGGGCGTGTCTATCGACCCCTTCCGCCTCCTCGTCGCGCCGCGGGTCGTGGCGTTGATCCTCTCGATGCTCACCCTCTCCTCCCTCGCCTTCGTGGTGGCCATCGCCTGGGAGGCCGCGGCCGCCTACGCCACGCTCTCCCTCGCGCAGAAGGCGTTCTGGGCCAACTTCGCGGACATGCTCTCGCCGCGGGATCTCCTGGGCGGCGTGATCAAGGCGGCGGCCTTCGGCGTGGCCATCGCGCTCATCTCCACCACCGCGGGCCTGCGCGCGACGGGCGGCGCTCGCGGCGTGGGCCAGGCCGCGGCCTCCGCGGTCGTCCAGGCCTGCGCGGCGATCTTCGCGCTGGACCTGTTGCTCACCCCGCTCCTTGCGCGGTGGCTCACGTGAGCGCCGGCGCGCCGGCCCGGCTGCTCCGCTCCGTCGGCGCGCCCTGGCTCTTGCTCGCGCGACTTCCGGGGGCGTGCGCCCGGAGCGGGCTCTCCTGGCGCGAGTGCCTGGTCCAGCTGCACGAGGTGGCCAACCGCTCCGCCCTGCTCGTCATCGCCGGCATGGCGTGCTTCGGGGCGGTGCTGGTCAGCATCGGCTACAGCCAGGCGCGCCGGCTCACGGGCAACCTCACCGTCATCGGCCCTGCGTACTTCGAGCTCCTCGTCCGCGCCTTCGGGCCCATGCTCTCCGCCATCCTCGCCGCGGCGCGCTCCGGGGCCAGCAGCTCCGCGGAGCTCTCCGCGATGAAGGTCAACGAGCAGGTGGAGGCGCTGGAGATGTCCGCGGGGGATCCGCTGGCGGACCTCGTCGCACCGCGGGTGGTGGGCGGGGTGCTGGGCGTCCCGCTGCTCTGCGCGCTGGGGATTTTGGCGGCCAGCCTCTCCTCGGTCCTCACCGCGTCGTTGGGCTTCGGGATCGACGGCCGGGCCTTCGTCGACGCGCGCTACGTGAGCGCCGGGGACTTCGCGTTCGCGGGCATCAAGGCGGTGGCGTGCGGCGTCTTCATCCCGTTGGCGGCGTCGTGGCGCGGGCTCACGGCGGGCAGCGGACCGCCGGCGGTGGGCGCGGCGACGACGGACGGCGTGGTCAGCGCGTGCCTCGGGTGCCTGATCATCGACTTCGTCATCACCCTCGCCTTCTCCCTGGCGGGCGCGTGACCGCGGGCGCGCTGCGCTTTGTCGACGTGCAGAAGGCCTTCGTCCCGGGCCGGCCGGTGCTGCGCGGGCTCTCGGCGGAGGTCCCGCTCGAAGGCGTCACCTACATCGTCGGCCAGAGCGGTGGCGGCAAGAGCGTCCTGTGCCGGTTGGCGGTGGGCCTCTTGCGGCCGGACTCCGGTCAGGTGGAGCTGCTCGGCGAGCGGGTGGACGCCCAGCCGGAGCGCGCGCTGCGGCGTCTGCGCCGCGAGGTTCCCTATCTGGTCCAGGGTCCGGCGCTGCTCAGCTGGCGGACGGTCCTGCAGAACGTGGCGCTCACCACGGGTGGAGACGAGGCGCAGGCGCTCGCGGCGCTGCAGACGCTGGGGCTTACCGGACTGGCGCAAGCGTTCCCCGCCAGCCTGGGGCCAGGGACGCAGAAGCGGGTGGCCATCGCCCGGGCGTTGGCGCTGCGGCCGCGCTACCTGCTCCTGGATGAGCCGACGACCGGGCTGGACCGTGGCGCGGCGCGGCAGGTGAACCAGGCGTTGGCGAAGCTGCGCGGGGAAGGGCTTGGAGCCCTGGTCGTCTCGCACGATTATGGGTCGCTGCAGGAGGTGGCGGACCGGGTGTTGATGATCGCCGAGGGTCAGGTGGCGTTCCATGGAAGCGCGCGCGAGTTTCTCGCGTCGACGGATCCGAAGATCCGGGCGATGACTGCACCGTAGGGCAGCTGGACGAGGGCGATGGACGAGCGGCGGTTGGAGATCAGAGTGGGGGGCCTGGTGCTGGCAGCGGTGGCCGGCGTGCTCGCCATCCTCTGGCTGATGGGCGAGCTCACGTTCGGCCGCGGCGCGCAGCTGGCCGTGGAGTTCTCTCACAGCGGCAACGTGGTGGCCGGCGCGCCGGTGAAGCTGGGCGGCGTCGTGGTCGGCCGGGTGGACAAGATTGTCCTCACGCCGGACCGCCGGGATGCGGATGGCAACCCGCTGCCGGTCCGGATGCAGCTGGCGCTGGAGCCGTCCTCGCGGGCCGCGCTAAGGGACGACACGCAGGTGACCATCGCCACCCAGGGCCCCCTGGGCGAGCCCTACCTGGAGCTCTTCGTCGGCACCGCCCGGGAGCCGCTGCTGGCCGCCCGCGAGCCCATCCGCGGCGTGGATGCCGCGCGGCTGGAGCTGGTGGCGTCGCGGCTCTCCTCGCTGCTGGAGGGCGCCACACGGCTGCTGGATCAGAACCCTCAGGCGCTGGGGGACCTCATCGGCAACGTGGCCGGGCTCTCCCGCACCGTCGATGGCGTGATGAAGGAGAACCGCGCGGAGATTCAGACGCTGCTGTCGGACGCCGCCGCCGCCGCGAAGGAGCTGCGCGAGGTGGCGGCGCTGGCCCGCGGGCAGCTGATGCCCGGCGGCAAAGGGGCGCAGCTTTTGGACGACGCGGCGGCCTCGGCGCGCGCGCTCCGGACGGACTTGCCCCAGCTGTCGGCGGACGCGAAGAAGGCGCTCTCTGGCGCCGCCGCGGTCACCGGGCAGCTCACCGTGGAGGATGGCCAGCGGCTGAAGGTGGCGCTGGCGAAGTACACCGCTGCCGGGGAGAAGCTGGACCGCATTGCCCTGCGTGCGGAGAACGTGCTCACGCGGATTGAAGCGGGCGAGGGCAGCCTCGGCGGGATGTACAAAGACCCACAGCTCTACCAGGACTTGAAGGTGCTGGTCGCCGACCTGAAGCGCCACCCCTGGAAGTTCCTCTGGAAGGACTGAGCGCGCCGGAATGGATCAGCCCGGGCGATCCACTCTGGAGCGAGCCCCGCTGTAGGCGCAGGCTCACCCGAGCGAACCCGCGGCCTTTGCTCTGGCCGCGCCCTTGCTCTGCCAGACCTCATCGCACGGCACCTGGATCAGGGCCGTTGCTTGGAGGTCCACATGGAAGTCCGGTTCTGGGGTGTTCGCGGTTCGGTGGCGTCGTCAGGGTCGCAGGTGGCGAAGATTGGCGGGAACACGTCGTGCCTGGAGATCACCAGCCAGGGCCACCGGCTGATCCTCGATGCGGGCACCGGCATCCGCTCCCTGGGCGATGAGCTCATGCGGGAGAAGAAGCCGCTGCACGCGACGATGCTCTTCTCCCACCTGCACTGGGACCACGTGCAGGGGTTCCCGTTCTTCACGCCCGCCTTCGTGCCCACCACGCAGCTGGTCCTCTACGGGCCGGGCCCGGGCGGAGACCGGGCGCTGTTCAGCGCGCTCGACGCGCAGATGCGACCGCCAGGGTTCCCGGTGCCGCTCTCCATCATGGGCGCTCAGATGGAGTTCCGCGCCGCCGAGCACAGCTTCACCACCGGGCCGTTCCGGGTGACGCCCATCCCGCTCCCCCACCCCAACGGCTGCATGGGCTACCGGGTGGAGGCAGATGGGGCCAGCTTCGTCTACGCGACGGACGTGGAGCTCTCCGCCGACGCGCTGACGCCGGAGATCGCCGCCGCCTTCCAGGGCGTGGACGGGCTGTGTCTGGACGCGCAGTACACGCCGGACGAGTACGCCGGGAAGGTGGGCGTGCCGAAGAAGGGCTGGGGCCACTCCACGATGGTGGACGCGGCGCAGGTCGCCCGCGCCGTCGGGGCTCGCCGGCTGTTCCTGTTCCACCATGATCCCGGCCGCAGCGATGACCTGGTGGAGCTGATGGCGGAGCAGGCCCGGGAGCACTTCGCCGCCAGCGAGCCTGCCCGCGAGGGAAAGCGGATCTTCCTCGAAGGCAGGAGCGACAGGCGCTGCGCGTGAAGGTGTTGTCCCCCGATTGGCATCACAGGAGGCGCGCAGATGCGCTGCTATAGTTCAGAGCGCCCGGCCTTCGAAATGCCGGCGCTCCCCCACATGAGCCCGACGCGCCCCGACGACGCCTCTTCGGTCCTGCTCTCGGTAGGCGGGCTCGTCGGCAGGGAGGTGCAGCTTGATGACTTCCTGCAGACGCTGGTGGACCGCGTCGCTGCCACCATGCAGGCGGACCGCGGGACGCTGTACCTGCTGGACTCACCGAGACAGGAGCTCTTCTCCCGCGCCGCGCACCTGCCGGAGCTGGCGCAGATCCGCCTGAAGGTGGGCCAGGGCATCGCCGGGCATGTGGCCAGGACCGGCGACACGGTCAACGTCCCGGACCCCGGCGGCGAGTCGCGCTTCTTCCCCGACATTGACAAGCTCACTGGCTACCGGACCACCTCGCTCCTCGCGGTGGCGCTGCGCGGGAAGGAGGAGGAGATCTACGGCGTGCTCCAGGTCCTCAACCGCCGGGGCGCCAGCCGGTTCTCCGATGAGGAGGCGCAGACCTTCAGCGCGCTGGCGAAGCAGATCAGCGCCGCGCTTCAGCTGACTTCGCTCTATGCCGAGCTGCGCCGCGCCCGCGAACAGCCCCAGGCGCCCGTCGGGTATTTCTTCAACCGGATCATCGGCGAGTCCGCGCCGATGCGGGCCATTTACAAGGTCATGCAGAAGGCCGCGGGGACGGAAGCCACCGTGCTCATCCGCGGCGAGAGCGGCTGCGGCAAGGAGGTCTGCGCGAGGGCGTTGCATGTGAACTCGCCTCGTCGCGACCGGCCGTTCGTCAAGGTGGACTGTGCGGCGCTCCCGGCAGGGCTCATCGAGAACGAGCTCTTCGGTCACGAAAAGGGCGCGTTCACCGGCGCGGATCAGCGGGTGAGCGGGAAGTTCGAGGCGGCCGATGGCGGGACGGTGTTCCTGGACGAGCTGGGCGAGCTGCCGCCGGCCGTGCAGGGAAAGTTGTTGCGCGTGCTCCAGGACCGCGAGTTCGAGCGCGTAGGCGGCACGCAGACCGTGAAGGTCGACGTCCGGATTCTGGCCGCCACCAACCGCGACCTGACGAGGCTGGTGTCGGAGGAGAAGTTCCGCGAGGACCTGTACTACCGGATCCGGGTGGTGGAGTTGATCCTGCCCCCGCTCCGGGAACGCGGCCCGGAGGACGTGGAGCGGCTTGCGCATCACTTCCTCGCCGCGTCCGCGAAGAAGCACCGGGTGGAGCCGGCGCCTCGCCTCTCCGCTGCGGCGCTGGACGCGCTGAAGGGGTACCGGTGGCCTGGGAATGTACGGGAGCTGGAGAACTGCATTGAGAGCGCGGTGGTACTGAGCGAGGGGGAGATTCTCCCCGTTCACCTGCCACTGCCGCAGGCGCGAAGCCCGGCGGAGAGCCCTGCCGCGCAGCTGCTCACGCTGGCCGAGGCGGAGCGCCGGCACATCGAGTCCGTGCTGAATGCCGTCGGTGGCAACCGGACGGCCGCGGCGAAGGCGCTCGGCATTGGGAGAAACACGCTGGGCCGGAAGCTGCGCGAGTTCGGTCTGGGCGAGGAGTGAGCTTGCTGGGCTTTCGGCGCCTGCCTCGTGGGCGGCCCGCTCCCGGGGAAGTGCCTCACAGATCTGGGCACTGCCCCAACGGCGGCTCAGCCGCGACGGCAGCGTCTCTCGCCGTCTCCACCGCCTCCAGCTGCGCCTCCAGCTCCTGAAGGGCTTCACTGGGACGCGCCTCCTCCAGCAGGGACCGGCGCCGCACCTGCAGCGCCTCCAGCTCCTCGCGAAGTGCCCGCTCCTCGGAAGACATGGCTGCCCGCGTAGCACCCGGCCGCGACTGGTGGCAAACACCTGGCGTGGTCACAGGTGACCCTTCGGCGCGGTGAGGGATGCGCCCGCCCGCGAATTGAGCGTAGATCCCGCCTGGGCCCACTCCGCGTCCGGGCGGACTTCGGGCCCCCTCTCATGCGCCCCCTCCCCTTCGCCGCCGCGCTCCTGCTCCTCACCGGCTGTCCCAACCGCACCAACCCGCCGCCGCCTCCCGTCGAGGAGCGCTGCAACGTGGATCTCGACGCACTGGCGCTCTTCTCCCGGGTGGGCAGCGGCGCTCGAGCCGAAACCATCGAGTCCGCGGACGCGCTCATCGGCGGCCAGGCGGCGGAGGGCCGGCCGGGCGACGTGCTGCTGCAGAACGACAAGCTGCGGGTGATCATCCAGCAGCCGGGGCGGCACATCGGCCCCATCCCGTACGGCGGGGCGATCATCGACGTGGACCGGGCGCGCGCGGCCGGCGCGGCCGGGCAAGATCAGTTCGGCAAGATGGGCTTCCTCTACTCCTTCGGCCGCACGGTGAACACGTCGAAGGTGGAGATTCTGGAGAGCGGCGCGGGCGGCGGGCGCGCGGTCGTGGCGGCGACGGGCAAGGACGCGCTGCTGGACTACGTGAACGTGCAGAAGCAGGTGGGTACGTTCGTCGGCCCGGGCGTGAAGCTGGTCCTCGAACCCGACGCGCCGCTGCAGCTGACGATGACCACGTACTTCGTCCTGTCTCCCGGGGAGAGCCGGGTGCGGATCCTCACCGCCGTCTGCAATGACGGAAACGAGAGCGTGTTCACCGCCGTGGGAGACCTGGTGGATCAAGGCGGGAGCACCTCGTTCTTCAACCCCGGGAGCTGCTCAAACGCCTTCGGCTCCCTGGGCTGCACCATCGATCCCTCTCCTTGGTTCGGGTACCAGGGCGACGACGTGGCGTACGCCGTCCGGAGCCACCGCCTGGACAGCCGGCAGACGCCGAGCGCCGGCAACGCGCTGCTGACGCTGGCCGGTGTGGCCGCCACGGTAGCGGACGGCCAGAACAACATCGGCCTCTTGAGCTGGCTGGATCCCCAGTCCATGCAGCGGCCCGGCACGTTCGGGCTCCGTGCGGGCGGGCAGAACCTGTACCTCAGAGATCTCTTCGTGGGCAGGGACCTCGCGGAGCTCACCTCGCTCTTCCGCGCACTGGACGGTACCGGTGGAGCTCGGCTGGCGGTCACCGTGCAGGACGGTGCGGGCAAGCCCGCAGTGAAGGCGCGCGTCGCGGTCTTCTCCGCCACCAGCGGCCGCCTGCTCACGCTCATGGTGACCGACGCGGAGGGCAAGGCGAGGACGGACCTTCCGGCCGGCACCTACCGCACCCACGCCTGGGCCCCGGGACACGCCGTTCCCGCACTGACCGACGTCGCGCTGGCGTCCACCGGGACCACCACTGTCCCGCTCACGTTGGGTGGCTCACGGACGCTCTCCGTGACGGTGAAGGACCCCGCCAGTCAGCCCCTCCCAGCCAAGGTCACCGTGCTCTGCCCTTCCGGCGCCTGCGCCCAGCAGAGTGAGGCCCTGCGCGCCTTCGCGGAGGCAGAGACGCTCCCCTCCAACGTCGCCGCCGTCGCCTTCGTCCCGCCGGACGGGCACCTGGAGCTCCCGTTGCCGCCCGCCGCGTACGCACTGGTGGTGAGCCGCGGGCCCGAGTACTCGCTCTACCCGGACACCTGGCCCACGGCGGGCGCCCCCGTCGACCTCACCACCGCGGACCAGGCCCGGACCGTCACGCTCGCGCGCGTGGTGGACACCACGGGCTGGATGAGCGCGGACCTCCACGTCCACGCGGCGGCGAGCGCGGACTCCTCTGCGGCCAACGAGCAGCGGGTGCTCAACTTCGCAGCGGAGGGCGTGGACGTCCTCTGTTCGACGGACCACGACGCGGTGGTGGACTACGCCCCGGCGATCCGCGCGGTCGGCGCCACCCAGGTCATTGCCTCGATGATGGGGGATGAGGTCACCTCCTTCGACTACGGCCACTTCAACGCGTATCCGCTCACCCGTGAGGACCTGCCCGGCGGCGCATTCGACTGGGCGGGCGGCGAGGGACCCGCGCTGCGGCTGCCGCAGCTCTTCGCGGGGCTCAAAGAGAAGTACCCGGGCGCGCTGGTGCAGCTGAACCACCCGCGCGGCGAGGGCGGCGTCCTGACGCAGCTGCGGGTAGACACCGCCACCGGCGCCAGCCACGCGAACCCGGCGGACTTCCGGATGGAGGCGGACCCCACCGCCACGTCCGGCGACTCCAAGCTCTTCAGCGACAACTTCGACGCCATCGAGGTGCAGAACGGCCTGCAGCCCTCGCGCGCCTACTTGAACGACTGGATGACCTTCCTCTCCCGCGGCTCGCTCAAGGCCGCCACCGCCGTCTCCGACACCCACCTCCTGGTGGAGCTCACTGGCGGATATGCCCGGACGTTCGTGCGGACCGGGGTGGACGCGCCCTCGGCGTTTGACCCCGCCGCCTTCGCCGCCGCGCTCAAGGCACGCCGGGCCGTGGGGACCAACGGGCCGTTCCTGACCGCCACCGCGCAGGCGCTGGACGCGGGCGGCAATCCGGTGGGACCGGTGGTGGCGGTGGGCGACACGCTGTCGGTCGCCGCGGGCGGCACGGTGCGGATCTCGGTGGACGTTCAGGCGCCGGAGTGGATGACCTTCGACGTCCTGGAGCTGTACACGCACGCACCCGGCCGCGAGGCGCTGGACGGACAGGAGAACGCCACCTGGCCGGCCAGCCGGATCCTCGACAGCAAGACGTTCGACGCGGCGGCCTTGCCCGTTGAACAGGTCCAGGGCCCCGGCACGTTCCGCCGAATCCACGTCACGCACGCCTTCGAGGTCACCCCCGCGCGGGACACCTGGTACGTGGTGATGCTGCGCTCCACCTCCACGACGCGGACGCTCTTCCCGCTCGCCTACGAGGGCGTCACCTGTGACGGCGCCACCTGCCGTCCTCGCAGCGCGGGCCCCGCGGCCTTCACCAACGCGCTGCTCGTCGACGCGGACGGGAGCGGCGCGTACGACGACTTCCCGCTCAAGGTGTCCTCCGGCCTCTCGCTCCCAGCGCCACCGGCGCCCCCGGCCCCGCGCCGCGTGCCCACGCTGGACGAGCTGGACGCGGCCATCCGGGCCCTCACGCACCGCCGATGAGCCCGCGCCTCCTCGTCGCCTTCGCGGCCCTCGCCATCGCCGCCCTGCCGCTGGCCGCACAGGCCCACTCCGCGCCGCCCGCGACGACGAATGTCCAGGCGCGGCGTGGGAGCCCCTCGGAGCTGGTGTCCGGGACCACCTTCGGGACGCTGCTCAGTCAGGACAACGGCCAGAGCTGGCGGTGGATCTGCGAGGAGGCCATGGGCTCCATGGCTCGCATCAACCCGCTGCTGGTGTGGACCCAGAACGGCCACCTGCTCGCGGGTGACTTCTACGGGCTGGGGCTCTCGCGCGACCGCGGCTGCAGCTGGACGGAGCTCGCGACATTCCAGCTGATCGGCGTGAGCGACCTCCAGCTCCACCCCACGCTCGCCTCCGTGGTGCTCGCCACCACCAGCAGCTACAGCGCGCAGACGAACAGCCTCAACGGCGTCTACGAGAGCACCGACGAAGGGCTCAGCTTCCACCGCACCTCGCTGATGCGTGAGAAGACCTACTTCAGCGGCGTGCGGGTGGCGCCGTCCCGCCCGGCGCGCGTCTACGCCTCGGCCTGGTGGTTTCAACCCGTGGAAGGCTGGCTGTACCGGAGCGACGATTCGGGCGCGACCTTCTCCGAGGTGTACCGGAGCGCGGTGGGCGTGGGGCCGCTCACGGTGCAGGCGGTGAGCCCCGTGGACGCCGAGGTCGTCTTCGCGACCGCGGAGGAAGGCGGGACGCCGCCGGTCTATCGCCTGCTGCGCAGCGCCAACGGCGGCGCGAGCTTCCAGGAGGTGCTGCGGCTGCAGAACCCGCCCCGGGGCGTGGAGCTCTCCGCGGACGGGAGCACCGTCTACGCGGTGGACCTGTCAGCGGTCTACCGCTCGCTGGACTCCGGGCTCACATTCGAGAAGCTCCCCGCGCCCACGGAGAATGCCTGCGGCCGGGTGGTGGGCGACAGCGTCTATGTCTGCGGCTCGCCGTTCACGGAGCGGTGGTCCCTGGCGCGCGCGCAGGACCTGGACGCCGGGTGGACGCCCGTGCTCCGCTTCCAGGACGTCAAGGGGCCCATCGCCTGCCCCGAGGGCACGGCCGTCGCCACGCAGTGCACGCCGTTCTGGCCGGCGCTTCAGGAGCGGTTGGCCACCTACGGGACGGCGCCGACGGACGGCGGTACAGAGTCGCCGGATGCGGGGACGACGGAGCCCCGGCGAGGCTGCGGCTGCGGCGAGACACCCGGCAGCGCGCCTGTGCTTCTGCTGCTGGCCCTCTGCGCCGCCGCGCTGCTGGCGAAGAAGCAGCCTGTCCGGACAGACTCCTTTTCCGCGCCCGCCCCTCCGAAAGGCGGCCCTCGTCCGCAGGAACAGTTGCCTGTCTCCATTTTTCTTCGGGCGAAACGTGTCATCCGAGCGCAACGCGGAGACGGGGTGTCGTGACGGCGCGGAGGCAGCTTGGACAGGGGGACGCGGGTTCTACGCTTCAGGCGTCCGAGCGCAACGCGAACCTGGAGCGCAGCGCCGTGCGGAGGCAAGCATCCCTGAGGGACACGGGGCAGGCGGGATAGGAATGGGCGGCTGGCGGGGGTGCCCCCGCCAGCAATGACCGCTGCGGCCAGGACACACGCTGCTTCACGGACCCTCGCTGCGCTCCCCAAGGTGCTTTAACCGCTTTCGTCCCTGGCTGGGCTTCCCGAGCTTCGCCACCGCAATGGATCCTCTGTTCACTTTGAGTGCGCCTGGGCGGATGCGGAGATCCGTTCCGAAGGGAAGTGGGGAGCTTTTGTTATATCCAGCCAACAAATCCTCCCCACTTCGCGCCGACCGCGCTGTTCAGCGCCCGGACCGGCGCACTCACAGTGAATGTGCTGAGGTCTTGGTGACGAAGCTCGGGGACAGCTCCAGCCAGTGGGTGCGCTGCCGCGAGACACCTTGGGGAGCGCAGCGAGGGTCCGTGAAGCAGCGTGTGTCCTGGCCGCAGCGGTCATTGCTGGCGGGGGCACCCCCGCCAGCCGCCCATTCCTATCCCGCCTGCCCCGTGTCCCTCAGGGATGCTTGCCTCCGCACGGCGCCGCGCTCCAGGTTCGCGTTGCGCTCGGACGCCTGAAGCGTAGAACCCGCGTCCCCCTGTCCAAGCTGCCTCCGCGCCGCCGCTGCACTCATCTCCGCGCTGCGCTCGGACGGCAGAGCGCACCCGGGAAAACTGAGGGGCAGGCGCGGAAAAGCAGCCTGTCCCTTTTCACTTCGCGGGCCGGTACCCCGGGCCCCGGAGGACGCGGCCGGGGAGCTCGCCGGTCAGCTTGCCGTCCAGCAGCACCGGGCTGCCGTTGACGATGACGTCCGTCACCCCGACTGACATCTGGTGGGGATCTTCGTAGGTGGACGGGTCATTCACGGTGGCCGGGTCGAACACCACGACGTCGGCCTTCTTGCCCGGGCGGATGACGCCGCGATCCGTGATCTTCACCCGCGCCGCGGACTGGGAGGTCATCTTCCGCACGGCCTCTTCGAGCGTGAACAGCTTCGCCTCGCGCACGTAGCGGCCGAGGACGCGCGGGAAGCTGCCGTACGCGCGCGGGTGGGCGCCCTGGTTCCTCCCCTCGCCCACCACGGCGCCGGAGTCCGCGCAGATGGAAACGAAGGGCTGGCGCATCGCAAGGCGGAGGTCCTCCTCGCTCATGATGAAGAAGATGGCGTTGGGGGACGCGGTGGACGCCTCCAGCAGCCGGAAGGCGGCCTCCACCGGGTCCACCTTCATGTCCCGGGCGATCTCCGAGAGCCGCTTGCGCTGGTAGCGCGCCAGGCTGGGGCTCTGGAACTGGGTGAGCAGGATGTGCTCGCCGGTGCCCGTCTCCTCCCGCATCGCTTCGGCGATCTGCTTGCGCTTCGCCGGGTCCTTTAGCCGCTGGAGGAACTGGGCGTAGCCGCCGTCCTGCGCCCAGGTCGGCGCGATGGCGACCAGCTCCGTCGAGGACGCGATGTACGGGTACACGTTGGCGGACATGTCCAGCCCGCTCGCCCTCGCGGCGACGATCTTCTCGATGACCTGCGGCATCCGCCCCCAGTTCTTCTTCCCGGCGACCTTGAGGTGCCAGATGTCCACCGGGATGGAAGCCTCGCGGCCGATCTGGATGGCCTCGTCCACCGCGGCGAGGACGGTGTCCCGCTCGTCGCGGATGTGGGAGAAATAGACGCCGCCTTGCCGCGCGGCCACCTTCGCCAGGCGGATGATGAGCTCCGTGCTGGAATAGGTGTCCGGGACGTAGATGAGCGCAGTGGACAGCCCCAGCGCGCCGTCCTTCATCGAATCGTCGACGACCTTCTCCATCTGCTGAATCTCAGCCTCGGTCGGCTCTCTCTTGACGAAGCCCATCACGGCCTGGCGCGCGTTCGAGGAGGTGACGAAGTAGCCGAAGTTCAGCGCGCTGCGGTTCTTCTCCAGCGCCTGGAAGAACTGGCCGAACGAGCGCCACGGGAGCGGGATGAAGTCCGGCCGCTCCGTGCGATAGGCCTGTGCCATCTCGTCCGTCAGCGGCGCGACGACCCGCCCCTCGCCGGTGATCTCCGTCGTCACGCCCTGGCGGATCTTCGTCTCCAGCCGCGGATCCTCGAAGACGCGCTCCTCGGACTGCCCGAGCAGATCAATGAAGCCGGGCGCGACGATCTGATCTCGCGCGTCGATGACCCGCTTGGCCGGCGCGTCGGTGAGATCTCCGACGAAGACAATCTCGTCGCCGCGAATCCCCACATCCGCGCGGAACCACGGAGCGCCCGTCCCGTCGACGACGCGGCCGTGGATGATCTTGAGGTCGTACCCACCGCCGCCGCCGCCGCTTGCAGGCCGGCCGGCACAGGAGAGGAACACGAGCGCGCCCAACCCGAGCAGCCATCGAGGAGGAGCCATGACTCCAACTCTCCAGCCACCGCCAGGGAGAGACAAGGGTAATTCCAGACCTGTGCTTCGGGTCAGCCCGCGGCCTTCAAGGCCTCGCGGGCGATGACCAGCCGCTGGATCTCACTGGTGCCCTCGTACAGCGTCTGCACGCGCGCGTCGCGGAAGTAGCGCTCCACCGGGAACTCGTCGATGTAACCGTAGCCCCCGTGGATCTGTACGGCTTTGTCGCATGCGCGGTTGGCCATCTCGCTGGCGAAGAGCTTCGCCATGGACGCCTCCCGCGTGAACGGCCGCCCGGTCTCCTTCAGCACCGCGGCCCGGAGCGTCAGGAGGCGCGCCGCCTCCAGCTCCACCTTCATGTTGGCGAGGAACCAGCGGATGCCCTGGAAGTCCGCGATGGGCGCACCGAAGGCGTGGCGGTCCTTCCCGTAGGCGATGGACGCCTCCAGCGCCGCGCGAGCCACCCCGCAGGCCTGGCTGGCGATGCCGATGCGGCCACCATCCAGCGCCACCATGGCCAGCTTGAAGCCCTCGCCTTCCTTCCCCAGCAGGCTGTCCGCCGGGACTTCGCAGTCCTCGAACGTGAGTGGGACGGTGTGGGACGCGCGCAGCCCCATCTTGTCCTCGGGACGGCCGACCGTGAGCCCGCGCGTCCCGCCCTCCACCACGAAGGCGGAGAGCCCGCGGTTCCCGTCCGGTGACGTGCGCGCCCAGACGACGATCACCCCGGCAATGTCTCCGGAGGTGATCCACTGCTTGGTGCCGTTGAGGACGTACCGGTCTCCCCGCTTCACCGCCGTCGTCTTCAGCGCCCCGGCGTCTGAACCGCAGTGCGGCTCAGAGAGCGCGAACGCGCCCGCCCGCGCCTTCCCGGACGCTAGCGCCGTCACGTGCTTCTGCCGCTGCGCCTCGGTGCCGAAGCGGTGGATGAGCTCCGCGCACATGTTGGTGACCGAAGCGATGACGGAAGTCGACGCGCAGGCCGCCGCCAGCTCCGTCATGGCCAGGGAGAAGGCGACCGTGCCCGCCTCGGAGCCGCCGAACGCCGCCGGCACATTCACGCCCATCAGCCCCAGCCCGGCCATCTCCTCCAGCAGCTCCAGCGGTACGCGCTCCTCGCGCTCGCTGCGCCGGGCCTGCTTGGCCACGCGCTCCTTCGCGAAGGTCCGCGCGCTGTCCCGGACCAGCGCCTGCGTCGGCGTGAGCTCGAAGTCCATCTGCTACTTCTCGGCCTTGAGGTTGAACGGGTACTCGATGGGGTGGTCACGCGAGTCCGCCGGCTTGGGGAACTCCATCGCCGACAGCACCGCGATGACGCACTCCGTGAGCTTGGCGTCCTTGAAGGTGGTCCCCTTCTTCTCCACCTTCGGCTTCTTCACCAGGCCCTCGCCGGTGATGACCCAGGAGGTCATCAGCTTGCCTTCGACCACGTTCTTCCGCGCCGCCAACATCTCGTTGTAGCAACCCTGGATCTTCGGTTGGTGGTAGGCGACCACCGCCTTGATGGAGTCCTGGGTGAAGGGCAGCTTGGCGACGTTCGGGGCGTTGGGATCTGCGCGCTCGGTGGACTCGGCGCCGGCGTCCTGCGCCACGGCCGCGGTCCCAAGACAGAGCAGCGACGCGAACAAGAGGGTCTTCATCGTTCACTCCTTGAGCAGGTTTGCCGAGATGACGATGCGCTGGATCTCGCTCGTCCCCTCGTAGATCTCGGTGATCCGCGCGTCGCGCACGTGGCGCTCCGCGTCCATCTCTTTGCTGTAACCCATGCCGCCGTGGATCTGCAGGGCCTTGTTCGCCACCCGGCTGGCCATCTCGGACGCGTAGAGCTTGGCCATCGCGCTCTCCGTGGAGTGGCGGACGCCCTTGTCCTTGAGGATGGCCGCCTGCAGCACCAACAGGCGCGCGGCGTCGATCTCCGTCGCCATGTCCGCGATCATGAACTGGATGGCCTGGTGATCCCGGATGGGCTTGCCGAAGGTCTTCCGCTCTCCCGAGTACGCCACCGCCTCCTCGAAGGCCGCCCGCGCGATACCCAGCGCCTGCGCGGCGATGCCAATGCGCCCACCGTCCAGCGTGGACATGGCGACCTTGAAGCCGTCGCCCTCCTTGCCGAGCAGGTTCTTCGCGGAGACCTTCAGGTCCTCGAAGTACATGGAGCAGGAGTGCGCGGCGTTGATCCCCATCTTCTTGTCCGGCGCCGCCCGGTTGAAGCCGGGCGTGTTCGTTGGGACCAGGAACGCCGAGATGCCCTTGTGGCCCGCCGGCTTGTCGGTCATCGCGAAGAGGACGATGGCGTCCGCCTTCGGGCCGACGGTGATCCAGTTCTTGGAGCCGTTGATGACGTAGTCAGCGCCCTTGCGCACCGCGACCGTCTTCTGCGCCGCCGCGTCGCTCCCCGCCTCCGGCTCCGTCAAGCCGAAACAGCCCAGCTTCTCCCCGCGCGCGTACGGCACGAGGAACTCCTTCTTCTGCTCGTCCGTGCCGAACTTGAGCACCGGGTCGCAGTAGAGCGAATTGTTCACGCTCATGATGACGCCGGTGGAGGCGCAGCCGCGGCTGATCTCCTCCATCGCGATGGCGTAGCAGACGTTGTCCAACCCCGCGCCGCCCAGCGCCTCCGGCACCGCCACGCCGAGGAGCGAGAGCTCCGCCAGCTTCTTCACCGCGTCCGTCGGCCACTCGTGGTGCTCGTCCCAGCGGCGGGCGTTGGGCGTCAGCTCCCGGGCCGCGAGCTCACGGGTCAGCTTCTGGATCTCGCGCTGGATGTCGGTCAGCTCGAAGTTCATGGTCGTCTCAGGCTTTCGTCGTCAAGAAAAGGCGCCGCACTCTACCAGGGTTATCGCCCCTTGAAGGCCGGAGGACGCTTCTCCAGAAACGCCCTCATCCCCTCGCGCTGGTCCTCGGAACCAAAGAGCACCGCGAAGGCCTGGCGCTCCAGCTCGCTGGCGCTGTGCAGGTCCGCGTCGGCGCCGAATTCGATGGTGCGCTTGGCCTGCGCGACGGCCAGCGGCCCCTTGCTGGCGATCTTCTGCGCCACCGCCTTGCAGTGCGGCAGGAGCGCCTCCGGCGCCAGCACCTCCAGGCACAGCCCCAGCGCGTGCGCCTTCGCCGCGTCCAGCACCTCGCCGGTGAAGACCAGCTCCTTCGCCCGCGCCTTGCCCACCAGCCGCGTCAGCCGCTGCGTCCCGCCGAAGCCCGGGATGACGCCCAGCCCCACCTCGGGCAGGCCGAGCTTCGCAGTCTGTGACGCGTAGAGCAGGTCGCACGCCAGCGCCAGCTCACAGCCCCCGCCCAGCGCAAAGCCGTTCACCGCGGCGACGGTGACCACCGGCAACCCCTCCAGCAGCTGGCAGACCCGGTGACCCAGCCCCGAGAACTCGCGCGCCTGCTCCGGGGTGAAGGCCGCCATCTGCGCGATGTCCGCCCCCGCCACGAAGGCCTTCTCCCCCGCGCCCGTGAGGATCAACGCCCGGACGGTTCCGTCCTGCCCGACGGCGCGCAGGGCCTGCTCCAGCTCCTCCAACGTCTGCCGGTCCAACGCGTTGCGGGCCTTGGGGCGGTTGACCGTGAGGAGCGCGACCCCGTCCTCCGAGGCCAGGTGGAGATTCTGGTAGGGCATAGAGGCGGTCATCTAGCGCGGATCCGCCGCGCCTGTCTTCGCCTACTGCCTACTGAATGGCCGCCACCAACGTCGGCTCGCGCCGCACGTCCAGCTCCGCGGTGGCGGAGGCGATGGCCGCCTCTCCGGGGAGGCGGGCGAAGACCTGCGCGCGGTAGCGCCCCGCCCGGAGGGTAATCTTCTGCGAGAGCTCCCGCGGCGCGCCGTTCGCAGGCGAGAAGTAGCGCTGCTCCCGCGAGAGGAGCGCGCCGTCGTCGTCGTACAGCTGCAAGTCAACGTGGGTGGCGGCGCTGAAGCGATCCGGCAGCTGATACACGAGCGTCCGCTCCTGCGGAAAGAACGGCGCCCGCCAGAGCAGCACGCCCACGGCCACCACCGCCAGGACAGGCAACCGACGCAGGAGTCCTGAGCGCGCCGCCGCCATCGCCTACTGCTCCACCCGGGGCGTAGCTCCCCGTTGAGGTCGAGGGTGAAGCCGGCCCTGGCTGTTCTCTAAGAGCGTAGCGCCCCCCGTTCGCCTCGAGCGTTGCGCCGTAGGCGCATAGTCGAGAGGTGGCGTAAACCCACGCACGGCACTTTGCCGCTTTGCTTCGAGCAGAGCGAAGCGGCCCATGAGCCAAGCTTCGGGAGCACTGCCGACGTCTTCCATGAAGAGGTCGCCTCGTGTCAAGCAGAGGCCCCTCCGGAGCATTGCCCTGACGTCCGGTGCATCCGAGAACTCGTTCCGCCACGCTTCCATTCGCACTTGGTGGATGCCGCCGT
>JBGART010000011.1:0-183417 GCA_044230055.1 Myxococcaceae bacterium
GGCAGTGCTTCCGGAGCTTGGCTCATGGGCCGCTTCGGTCTGCTCGAAACAACCCGGCAAAGTGGCGTGCGTGGGTTTGCGCCACCTCTCGACTATGCGCCTGACGGCGCAACGCTCGAGGCGATCGGGGGAGGCGCCGGACTGAGAAGAGCTGTTCCTCCGACGAAATGGCCGGCCGGGGCCGGTCTTCCTCCTCGAGGCGAGCGGGGGGGCGACGCACTGAGAGAACAGCTGTTCCTCCGATGAAATGGCCGGCCAGGGCCGGTGTCCCCCTCGAGGCAAACGGGGGATGCGCCTGACGGCGCAACGCTCGAACGCTCGACGCGAACGGCGTAGGTCAGTTGAGCCGCGTGTCCGGAGGGCTCTTGCCGCCCTGTCCGCGCGCGAGCGCTTCGAACAGGTGCCCTCGCCGCAGCGGCCCCACAATCTTGTGGTTCTCCAGGAGCTCAATCATCCGCCGCATGGCCTCCGGCGCCTTGCCGCCCTCCGCGGTGCCCAACCGGCGCGCGGCCACGTCGAGCGCAGCCTCCACGTGCTCCGGGTTGATGGGCTCCGGGCCCTCTTCCCACGCGGTCTCAATGAGGGCCCGGCCCGTCACCTGGTGCGCGCGCCGCCAGCCCTCGTCCGCGCTGCGGGTGAACGTCTCCAGCAGCGCCTCCACGCGCTCGCGGGTCAACTTCGCCAGCTCCGGCACGGAGCGGAGCGTCTCCTCGAAGAACGGCCGGTCAAAGTGGTCCGGCCCCTCGTCGTAGCCGAAGGCCTCCTCCAGCACGACGGCGGCGAGGAACCGCTCCACCTCCTCCTCATCCGCGCCTTCCGCCCGCAGCGCCGCCTCCGCATCCGTCAGCGCCGGGGCAAAGCGCTCATCCTCGCGCAGCGCCCGCACCGCAGCGTGGGCTGCGAGATAGAGCAGCGCCTGCTGGCTGGCGTCGCTCGCGCGCTCGCTTCCCCGCGCCGCCAGCACCGCCGCGCGGCGCTCGGGAGATTGCCGCGCCGCCTCCGCGAAGGGGCGCTCCTCCGCCTTCAGGACCTGGCCGAGCTCATCGCGGTGCAGCGTGTCCGCCGCAACATCGAGGTTCAAATAGCGCGCGAGGGTGGGGTGCATGGGTGCGTCTCGCGACTGTTAGCACAGCCCGGAAGCCCGGAGGCAAGCGGTGCTTGAACGCCACTTCATCGCCGGCGCCGGCTCTGTCATGAAGCAGACCCGATGGAGACCGACGCCGACACAGAGCGAGCCACCGCGCATGCGGTGCGGCTGCTGTCTGTCCGGGCCCGCACCCGCTCCGAGCTGGAGCAGGCGCTCACCCGCCGCGGCTACCTTCCCGGCGCGCGCGAGGCGGCGCTCAAGCGGGTGGCGGAGCTCGGCTACCTGGATGACGCGGCGTACGCGAAGGGGCGCGCGGCGGTGCTGCTGGGGGAGGGGAAGCTCGCCCCCGCGGGCGTCCGGCGCCGGCTGGTGGCGCGCGGGGTAAGCGAAGCGGACGCGCGGGCGGCCGTGGCGCAGGCCGCGGCGTCGGCCCCACCTCCCGCAGACGTCGCCGCCGGGCTCCTCGAACGGCGCGGGCTGGCGAGCGGCCCTTGACCCCCAGAGAGCGCGCGAAAGCGGAGCGGCTGCTCTTGAGCAGAGGCTTTGACCCAGACCTGGTGGACAACCTGCTGGGCGAGCCGGCGCTGGACCCCGACATTCAACAGGACTAAAGCATTCGGGGTTCTTTCTTCCTTACGAGCACTGTCATGGCCCTCCTCCGAAAGCCCGCTGTCCTTCTCCTGGCGCTCGCCGCGCTGGCCGGCTGCAAGACATTCGGCGACGCGCAGACGGCGGAGCCGGACTACGCCAACGACGCAGACACCAACCTCCGCCTTGGCGTTGAGGCCCTGGACAGCCGCAACTACCTGGAGGCGGAGAAGTACTTCGAGTACGTGAAGAGCAAGTACCCGTTCCTTGAGGCGGCCAAGGAAGCGGAGCTCAAGCTGGGCGACACCGACTTCGACCGCGAGCGCTATGTCGAGGCGCGGGACCGGTACCTGAGCTTCATCAAGCTCCACCCGTCCCATCCCAAGGTGGACTACGCCGCGTACCGGGCCGCTTTCACGCACTACAAAGAAATCCCCAGCGACTTCTTCATCCTCCCGCCCTCGCGCGAGAAGGACCAGGTGGAGGTCCGCGCCACGCTCAAGTCCATGCAGGACTTCATGCGGCAGTACCCGAAGTCCCAGTACCTGGCGGAGGCGCAGAAGTACGGTGACGAGGCGAAGAAGCGGCTGGCGGAGCACGAGCTCTACGTCGCCGCTTTCTACGCCCGGCGGGACCGCTGGCCGGCAGTGGTGGGGCGGCTTAACAACGTCGTGAAGAACTACCCGGGCGTGGGCTTCGACGAGCGGGCGCTGTTCGGCCTGCACGAGGCGTATCTCAAGCTCTCGGACCAGGCCCGGGCGCAGGAGACGCTGCGGACCATCATCAGCCGCCTACCGGGCACCGACGCGGCGGCCCGCGCGCAGAAGCTGCTCGGCAGCTAGACAAGGCAAAGCGTGCATCCGGAGGCGCGCAAGGGGCTCGCGTTCCTGCTCGCGTTCGCCGCGGTGGGCGTGCTGGCGGCGGTCTGGCTTCGCCCACTGCTCACCTTCACCGGCGGGCCGGAGGGGCAGGTGCTGGACACGCTCAAGCGCGCGGAGCGGGAGGGTTTCACGCTGGCCGTGGCGCCGGGGTTGAAAGCCCGGCGCGCGCATTTTGACCGCATCGCCGTGGTGCTGGAGAAGGACGCGTCCGCCGTCGCGCACGCCACGCTGGACTTTGATGGTGAGCTCGGGCGCACCGAGGTGAGCTCACTGGGCGTGGAGCGGGTCCCGTTCCGGCCTGGGGAGGACGGCCTCCAGCCGGCGGCGGGGTTGGCGCCGCTGCTGGCTGCGGTGGTGGCGCAGCTGGAGGCGCGGCGGGCCGCACTGGAGGCAGCGGACGCGGAGCGGTTGGCGCACCTTACCGGCGGTGTCCTTACCCCGGCGGACGTCGCCGCCAAGCCCGGGTTTCAGGCGGTGGCTGCGCTGACGCAGCGCTCCTACCGGGCGCAGAGCTGGCACGTGCGGATTGAGCGGGACGGCGCGGTGGTGACGGAGCGCTACCGCTTGAGCGGGGTGTTACCGGACCGCCCCGTGGACTCGCGCGCGGAACGGACCCTCTCGCTGGTCCGCCGAGGAGAGGGATTCTTCTTTTCGGGAGAGCTCATGTAGGCTACGAGCACCCAAAGCAAAGAGGGGTTCACGCGAAATGGATGAGGCGCTCAAGCAGCTGCTGACCTTGGGTCGCGGCTACTTCGAGAAGAAGCAGTACGCGGAGGCCGAGAAGTACCTGACTCAAGTGGTCGAGCAGAGCCAGTCGTTTGCCGACGTCTACAACATGCTCGGGCTCATCTACCACGACCAGGGCCAGTTCGCGCGCGCGCAGCGCTCGTTCGAGGCGGCGCTGCGGCTGAACCCCGCGTACACGGAGGCCGCGCTCAACCTCGCGGTCATCTACAACGACCTGGGGAAGTACCGCGAGGCCAAGGAGGTCTACCAGGCCGCGCTCTTGCGCCAGCGCAACGCGCCCGGGAAGCTGGACCCCTTCGTGAAGGGGAAGATTGCCAACATGTACGCCGACATCGCGGACGTCTACATGTCGAGCTCCATGTACGCCGAGGCCATCGTCGAATACCGCCGCGCGCTGGGCATCTGTCCGCACTTCGTCGACATCCGCCTCCGGCTGGGGGATGCGTGCCGGGACAACGGCAACACGGAAGAGGCGCTGGCCGAATTCGAAGAGATAATCCGGCAGAACCCCAACTTCCTTCCGGCCCGGGTGCACTACGGTATCGCCCTCTACTCCGCCGGCCGGCGTCCCGAGGCCATCAAGGCGTGGGAAGAGGTGCAGTCCCGCAGCCCCGGGCACAAGAGCGCGGAGATGTATTTGAACCTGGTGCGTGACAATGCGAAGTCCGATTCGGGAACCTGAGGTCGAGCGAAACGTGAGTCCTCCCGCCCAAACCAGCGCCGGAAAGTCCTTCGCGCTGCGGTTCATCTCCGGCAAGTACCAGGGGGGCGAGTTCCCTCTGAAGATGGACAAGCAGATTGTGATCGGCCGCTCCAGCGAGCTGGACATGGTGCTCGTGGAGGACATGGTCTCCCGCAAGCACGCGAAAATCTCCGCCGCCGGCGGGAAGATCACCATCGAAGACCTGGGCTCCACCAACGGCACGTTCGTCAACGGCGAGAAGATCAAGCAGGCGCGGCTGAAGGAGGGCGACCGCATCCTCATCGGCACCTCCATCCTGAAGCTGGTGCATCAGGGTGCGGACGCGCAGGACCTCGACGAGACGGCGGTCAAGGCGAAGCTGGAGGAGGCGGCCGCGGTGCAGGCCGCGCGGCAGACCAAGTCCTCGTCGATGACCGGGAAGATTGAAGAGGTCCCGCTGCCGGACCTGTTGCAGCTCTTCCACACCTCGAAGAAGAACGGCGTGCTGGTGGTCCGCAATGACCACGAGGCGCGCATCTACCTGCGGCAGGGCAAGGTCTATTACGCCGTAGTGGACGAGAACCACGAGCTCGGCCCGCAGAAGAGCTTCAACCGGATCATCACCTGGGAAGTGGGCGACTTCGAGCTCCAGCCCCCGGACAACCAGGAGTTCATGGTGGAGCTGGACAGCTCCACCGAGGCGCTCCTGATGGACGCGCTCCGGCAGCTGGATGAGTTCAAGCGGATGCAGGCGCAGCTGCCGGGCATGAACGCCACCTTGACGCTCTCCATGCCCATGACCGCGCCGCTGCGCGAGCTGCCGCCGGACCTGCTCGACGTCCTCCAGGCAGTCCACAACTACGGCACCTTGCAGGGCGTGCTGGACCACTCGGAGAAGGACGACGTCCTCTGCGCGGAGCTGGTCCTCCAGCTGATGCAGAAGGACTACGTCCGCGCCGGCTGACGTCGGGCTGGGTAGGGCGGCCTCGCAGGGAGTGAGGCCGGGTCGCGTCCAGCACCACCTGGGTCACTCGCTACGATGGCCCTCGTGCGAGCGCGCGCCCGACACGGAGGCTGGCTCATCTCGATGGCGGCCTGCGCGTTCGCGCTCTGCGTGCACGCGGCGCCGCGCATCGTGGTGGACCCGGGCCACGGCGGCTCGCAAGAAGGCGCGACCAGCGCGAAAGGCCTGAAGGAGAAGACGGTAGCGCTGGCCATCTCCGCCAAGCTCAAGGTCCACCTCGAACGGATGCTGGGCGCGAAGGTGCTGCTCACGCGCGAACACGACGTCCTCGTCCCGCTGGCGGACCGGGTGGCGCTGGCCAACCGCCACCAGCCGGACCTCTTCATCTCCATCCACGCCAACTCCATGCCCACCCGCAAGTCGCGCGAGCGGACGGAGGGCATTGAGACCTTCTTCCTCTCCGCCAGCGTGTCCGAGCAAGAGGTCATGAGCACGGTGGACCGGGAGAACGCAGAGGCGCCGGTGCGGATGACGCCCTCGCGCACTTCGGACACGCTGGGCTTCATCCTGGCGGACCTGCAGCGCAGCGAAGCCCACGCCGAATCCTCGCGCCTGGCGTACCTCGTCCAGCAGCGGTTGGTGGCGCAGACGCACGCGCACAACCGCGGCGTGTACCAGGCCCCGCTCTTCGTCCTCACCGGCGTGGACGCGCCGGCGGTCCTCGTCGAGGTTGGCTACATCTCCCATCCCCGCGAGGGCCGCCGCCTGCAGGACGAGCGCTACCAGGACCAGATTGCGCTCGCCATCTCCGAGGGCGCCCGCGCGTTCCTCTCCGAGCTGGAGAAGCGAGAGGCGCGGGCCGCCCGTCCGCGCTGAGCGGGGCGCTATCCGGCGGCGGGTCTGCTAAAGCAGCCGCCCATGCGCTCCTTTTCCCGAAGCCCGTTGGACCTCCGCCCGGTCAAGCTCACGCCGCACGTCACCAAGCACGCGGAAGGCTCCGTGCAGGTGGAGTTTGGAGACACGCGGGTGCTGGTCACCTGCTCCGTCGAAGAGCGCGTGCCGCCGCACCTGATGGGGAAGGGGACCGGCTGGGTGACCGCGGAGTACGGGATGCTGCCGCGGGCCACGCACAGCCGCTCCGCGCGTGAGGCCGCGAAGGGGAAGCAGACCGGCCGCACGCTGGAGATTCAGCGGCTGATTGGCCGCTCCATGCGCGCCGCCATTGACCTCTCCGCGCTGGGGCCGCGGACGCTCACGCTGGATTGCGACGTGCTGCAGGCGGACGGCGGCACCCGCACCGCGTCCATCACTGGCGCCTACGTCGCGCTCTGCCTGGCGGTCCGGAAGCTCAAAGAGCAGCGCGTGCTCTCAGGCTCCCCCACCCTCACGCCGGTGTCCGCGGTGTCGGTCGGGATTGTCAAAGGCGAGATTGTGGTGGACCTGGACTACGACGAGGACTCCACCGCGGACGTGGACATGAACATCGTCTCCTCTGGCGGGGGGAAGCTGGTGGAAGTCCAGGGCACCGCGGAACACGGCGCGTTCGAACGCAAGCAGCTGGACGCCATGCTGGACGGTGGGCTCGCCGCGTGCGCGAAGCTGATGCAGCTGCAGAAAGAAGCGCTGGGATGAGCCGGCTCTTCTTCGCGACGGGCAACGGCGGGAAGCTGAAGGAGCTGCGCGGGTTGGTAGGCGCGGAGCTCTCGGTGGTGTCCTTCGATGACATCCCCGGGAACGCGAACGTGGTGGAGGACCAACCGGACTTCGCCGGCAACGCGCGCAAGAAGGCCGTCTCCAACCTGGAGGCCACCGGCATGCCCACGCTGGCGGATGACTCCGGCCTGTGCGTGGACGCGCTGGGGGGCGCGCCGGGCGTCCTCTCCGCGCGCTACGCCGTGGGCGATGACCTGGCGAGAATCCAGAAGCTGCTGCAGGAGCTGGCCGACGTCCCGGAGGCCAGGCGCGGCGCGGCGTTCCGCTGCGCGCTGGCCCTGGCGCTGCCGGGCGGGAGCGTCATCATCGAGGAGGGCGAGTGCCGGGGGACGATTTTGAAGGAGCCCCGAGGTCACGGCGGCTTCGGCTATGACCCGGTCTTCTTTATCCCGGAGCTCGGAAAGACGATGGCGGAGCTCACCGCCGAGGAGAAGTCACGCATCTCCCACCGGGGAGATGCGTTCCGCAAGATGAGACCGCATCTCCTGGCCCTGCGCGGCGGCTGAGGCGGGGCCAGGAAGGGCGCACATCCCGCCCAGGGCTGATTCGTCCCCCTGGGCGGGTGAAGGCCGTTGCGGGCTACTGCGCCGCCAACACGTACGCCGAGCAGCCCACGCGGTTGCAGGCGGCGACGCGATACTTCGCCTGTGAGACAGGCTCTGGCAGCGTCAACGTGTTGCTTGATTGGCGCGTCTCCGTCGCGGCGCTGCCGTTCACGGGGTCTTTGCGCACGACGTACTCGATGGTGTCACCCTTGTCGTCCCAATTCAGGTGCGGCTGCCCGAGATGGGTCTGCCCGTTCACGGTGACTGAGAGTCTGTCGACACGAACATTCGCCGGAGCGGCGGGGAATGTATTTGTCCCATCCAGGAAGTAGTACGCGCTGCACTCTGATGTCGACGCGCTCCCGTTGCAGGCGCGCAGCTTGTACTTGAACCGGCCTGGGCCGGCGACGAGATGCAGGAACTCGTTCGTATTCGCCGGCAGGTTTACCAGGAAACCGCCATTGCTCAGCCGGGTCGCCTGCGGCGGGTAGACCATCTGCAGCGTGTCCTCCGCGCGCGCGGGAGTGACTTCGAGCTCGTAGCGGCTCTCGCTCGTAGACATGTCTTTCCAGCGGATGGTCAGCGCACCGTTCTTGGTCGCCGCTGCGACGCGGAGCTGCAGCGGCTGTTTGATTCCGCCGCGCAGCTTCGCGTCGACCAGCGGGCGAAGCGCGTCGACCAGGGCGTCGCCGTAGGCGCGGTATCCGAGGTCATTCGGGTGCATGAAGCCTGCGCTGAACTGCAGCTCGTCGATATCGACCTTTTTGTCGACATCCAGAGGGAGAATATCTACGTCCAGATCGCGGCCCTGTCTTTGGAGCGCAACGGAATTCAGATTGACCGCCGGGGATGACGTGCACAGGCCGTGGCCTTCGTAGGCGGCCGTATGCGCGGAGAGCGCGGTCCAGCCATGTTGGTTCGCGGCCGCTGTCGCCGCATCGCTGAGCATCCCGGACAGCCCAAACGCCCACTTCGCTTCGTCCAGGGTGAGCTCATTCCGCAGAAGGGCGTCGTGCTTGTTGTTGCCGAACTCCGCGCCCTGGCAGACCGGCGGGTTCCCTCCACCGCCGTCGTCCGACGGGTTCGGGTAGTGACTGATGAAGACGGGAACGTTCCCCAGCTCTGTATGGATTTTCGAGCTCAGTGCCGCATAGCTGTTCTTCAGCGCCTGGAGCTTGCTCGGGAGAAGCGGAGTCCACTTGTCCTTGCAGCTGCCGGCAAACGGAGTGATGCAATCCGCTACAATCTTGGCGAAGCCGACATCGTTGCCGCCGATAGACATGAACAAGGCATCGAGCTGATCGCCGTTGAGCTCCTTGAACTTGCCAATCCGCTCAAGCTGCGGTGGCTGTGGAACGTGGAAGTACCCCAGGTTGGAGCCAAACACGGTGTCGGGCCCGGCATACTGCGTGTCGATGAGATGTTCGGTTCGCGCGCCGCTGCAGGCGACAAAACCCAGTGAGAAATTGACGTTTGGGTAGAGCTGCTTGAGCTTGCGATGGGCCTTCGGTACTCCCGCCTCATCGCTCCGGTGGCAGGTGTACGCGTCGTCTTTGTAGAGGTTGGGGGAGTAGGGCACCGTGTTGGGTGAGACGAAATACTCCGAAGTCTTCGTCCAGCTCACCCCCGTGAAGTCCCCCACGTTGGTGCCGGTTCTCTCCGTGATGGGATTCCCCTCGCCGGACGCGTAGGAATCTCCCGCGGCAGCCCAGACGAATTTCGTTGAGTTGAGTGTTGCCGGCGAAGGCGTGTCTTTCGCCATGGGGCTGGGGGGCGGGAACAGCTGACCCTGTATAGGTACTTCGAGCTCCTGCTCGCCGCCGGTCAGGTCCTCCGCTTGTTCTTCGTACGCTCCGCAGCCAACGAGAAGTCCGAGCAAGAGGGCGCTTCGACTGAGTTGCACGTGGTGCTCCTGGTGAGAGGTGACGCGCCACCCCTGAGCAACCACAGGGCCAACCCACCGCCAGAGGGACAGGCTTCCGCCGCTGTCGGCTACGGCCTGCAGCGTGTTGCCCCGTCCCTGCAGGGCGGAGCCTTCAGGAGCGCCGTGGACGCAGCGGGCACTTGCTGAGGAGTTTCAAGGGTCCCGGCTCGCATTGAGCGTGCGACGACTCCTGGCTAGCCTGTCTTTCCCTTGGCCACCTGACCCCTCAGCGTGACCCGGCGTGACCCCCAAGGGGATTCGGAGCTTTAGAATGGGCTTGTCCGTCTCTGGCGCCTCCAATTCTGCGCCCCCCCAGCAGGAAGCACAGGCGGCTGCGGCTGCCGAGGCGGCGCGGAGGGAGGCGGAAGAGGCGGCCCGACGCGCTGCGGAAGAGCAGGCGAGGGCGGAGGCAGCGCGCGCCGCAGCGGAGGCTGCACGGGCGGAGGCAGAGCGCCAGGCCGCCGCCGCGCGAGACCAGGCCGAGAAGGAGGCGGCGGCCCAGGCCGCTGTCGCTGCCGCAGAGGCAGAGCGCGCCGCCCAGGCGGCCCACGCCTCAGCGGTCGCTGCGGCCAGCGAGGCCTTCGAAGCGCAACAAGCTGCCTACAACACCGCGGCGGAACTCTCCCCCGAGGCCGCGGACGCGACCGGCTACGCCGTTCAGGCGGGGATGCGTGACATCTACGCCGCCGCGAGCCTGGACCCCAGTCTCCAGCAGTCCATCTTCGGCAGCAGCCTCGTCATCACCGACGAGGACGCGCTGGATGCGAGCGAGGTGGCGCTGACGGAGGCGCTCAAGCAAGGCACGACGGCGGGAATGCAGGAGCTGACCGCGCAGGTGCAGAACGTCGCGATGAACCCGGAGCTCGCCTCCGCACTGGTGGAGCGCAACCAGGCCACCATTGAAAAACTCGGCGGGCAGCTGCTGATGCTCCCGCCTGCGGCGGATCCAACCAACTCACCGGTGTCGAAGTTGCTGTGCGACCTGAGCGCGGCGGCCCGTTCATGGGACAGCGGGTCGACCCAGAAGCTGGCGGACGCGCTGAAGGCGCACTGGGACCTGCCCAACACCACGGATGAGGCGCGGCTCGCCGTCATCCAGGGCGTGACGGATGCGTTCAACCAGGGCGGAGTGCTTGCGTACCAGCTCCACAACGAGCGCTTCGACGCCATCCTGCCGTCGCCAGCGGAGGCAGCCCAGCAGATCAAGTCGCTGCCGCTGGACACCGTGACGCGCTCGCAGCTCTTGTCCAGCTTGCAGAACCCGATGTACGCCGGCATGGCGCTGGATGCGCGGCAGCTGCTTGCCGCAGGCAGCGGGCTGCCCCCGGAGCAGGCCGCCGCTCTGGTCACGCAGGGCATCAACACGCCGGACATCCGGGAGTTCGTCAACGCCAGCACCTTTTCCCGGCTGCAACCGGATGCCAAGAGCAAGGTGATGAGCGTCCTGACCACGCTCTCGCAGGACGACATGAATGCCGGAATCGCCGGGATGACGGCGCTGCTGGCGGATGGCGACCGGGTCTTCCAGACGGACAGCCGTGGCGTCACCTTGCTGGACAACCTCGCCGCGGTTTCGACGCAGCCGCTCAACCCGCAGCTGATTGCCGCACAGAACGCGCTGCAGCTTCAGGAGCGGGGCCAGGCCGCGGTCGAAGGCGCTCAGCTTGACTCGGACGACGGTCTGGCGCCGCGCTACAAAGTGGGCGCCTTCGCGTTCAACGGCAGCATCGGGCTCAATGGCAGCGCACCGGCGGCCCCGGATGCGCCCTCTGACGCATACACACGCTCGAAGCTGATGGGCTCGCTGCTGGTGGAGGTCGCGAATCCGAACCTCATCAACCAGAGCACGTACAGCACCTGTCTCCCCACCTCCATCCAGTACTCCATGGTGACGAACGACCCTGCGGAGTACGCCCGGCTCGTCGGCGGCCTGGTGGGAGCCGGCGCTGGAGCGCAGGCCGCGGGCAGCGTTCAGATGCGCGGCGGAGGCCTGTTGCAGCTGCAGGCCGAGTACCTGGCTCAACAGCCGGGAGACCAGCGGTCGCTCACCGAGGCCCTCTTCCAGAGCGCCGCCATGGAGTACGGCGACCCCACGGGCGTGTACGACGCCAACAACCCAAGCGCCGCACCGACGGGAAAGGGCTTCGCGGATCGCCTCCTGGCCAGCCTCTATGGGGTGACGTACTCGGAGCGAGGTTGGGCACAGCCCGAGAAGTCGGTGCAGTTCCTGGAGCAGCACAACAGCCCCGAGCAGCCCATTCTCGTCACCATGAGCGCGTTGAATCGCCACGTCTTCACCTACGACAAGGTGGAGGACGGGCGCGTCTTCCTGCGCAACCCTTGGGGGGCCATCCCGGAGGGACAGGGGGCTCCGTCGGAGCTCCAAGGCGCGCGGGTAGAGGATGCGGCGCAGGGTCTCATCTCGATCAGCAAGTGGGACTTCGTCCACCTCCAGCCATCCATCGTCGCTGACAAGGCGCTGCTGGATGCCTTCGGGGAGGGGCCGGGTATCTCGCCGGAGCTCCTCACCCAGGAGAACTACAACTGACCCTCAGTCGCGGCGTCGGTCGCATGAGGCACTGAGCTCGAGCTTGCACTGGGGGCTCTGGAGCAAGGCGCCGACGTCCGCAACGGACGTCGGCCCTCAGCTCATCGAAGCGGAGACGATGTCATCCTCAGAGAGCTGCTCCAGGTTCACGGCGGAGCGTAGGGCCTTGAAGCTCTGCGCTCCGCCATCACGCAGGAGGTGAAACTCGCCCGTCGCTTGCTTCGGAAGCTTAGAGGCGACGTCAACTTTGATCTCGCTGAGCATCGGCTTCATCTTGTTGATGGCGGTAGGCTCGCGCACTTGGCCAACGAACCACGACCGGATGTTGTCACGGCAGCGATAGTCGAGGTCACCGGGGCTCTGAGTCGCAAGCAACATAGAGAGCCCGGCCGAACGCGCACGTCTCAAGAGATGCTCGAGCGGCTCCTTCGTACATGGCTTGGACGTCGCCGGCAGGTACAGGTCTGCCTCGTCGGTGAGGAGGATCGCCTGCAGCTGCTTGCTGGGGTTTCTGCTGGTCCAGCGGCCCAGAGCGACGAACAGCTGAGCTACGAAGAAGAGGACGTTGCGGGTATCGCCCAGGAATTTGGTGCTGACGATGGACAGCCGCGTCTTCCCGGGGGTGGCGTGGGTTCCTCGTCCCAGGAGGGCGTCGACTTCGAGCTGCTCACCGGCGCCATTCACGAGCGGCCCGCCGTTGAGCTGAAGCGCCTGGAGCTGTTCTCCCAGTCTGCCGATCATTTTCGTATCGATGAGGCCGAGTGCATTGACAAGCGCCATGGGCGGATCGCCTACCGTCTTAAGCAGACTCTCCAGATTGACCTCCTGTTCCATCTTGACGAGGAAGGATAGGGTCTGCCGCAGAACCGCGATGCTGGTCTGTGCCCGACGGTCATTCGTGAACCCCAACATGCTGGCAAGGCTCGCCGCAGAGTAAGTGACCGCCTGGTCACGGTCGTGCGCGGTCATGAGCTTGAGGTCCTTCGGTGCAAGGGGAATCGCCAAGGGCCGGCCCGTAGGATTTCCTGGCGTGTAGACGCGCGTCTCCACCTTCGCCATAAGCGCCGCCCGGGCTGTCTCATGCGCTGTATCCCGAGCCGGCGACCGCCAAGCCATCGTGGAGCCGTAGCTCGAGAGGTCGCCTTTGCGATCCAGCAGAATGGCTGGAATGCCTCGCTGGAGCATTGCCTCGACGATGTACATCGCCAGCGTCGTCTTCCCGCTGCCGGTTCCTCCGAGGAACGCGGCATGCCGCAGCAGCTCGCCCGGGTCGAGGGCGATGGGCTCGTTGCTCACGTCCCGTCCGTACCCGACGACGAGGGGGGCTTGCGGACTTGCGCTCACCGCGGGCCTCGCCGCTGACGCCTCGCTCACGCCGAGGACTGCAGCGGCCGATGCTGCCTTAAGCGACTCAGCGGGAGCTGGCGACACAGCGGCCTTCGCTGTCGCCCCGGGAAGGGCCTCGTACCGAATCGCGTCCTTCAGGCCCACCAGACGGCTCAGGGGGTTCTCGTCGCTTTGCCACTGTGCGAAGGCCGCATCGGTGCCGGTTCGGGCGATAAAGTCCGTCATCACCCGCATCGCCCGCCAATCGCTCTCCTTCACCACGACACGGCGGCCGCCCTTGGTGATGAACTTCCCGAGCTTCTGCGCGATCTGCGTCTTGGGATTGTCCGGAAAATCCGACGTGCGCAGCGCCACCGGCGTGCGGCCCTTTGCCTTTGCGACCAGCTCGTCGAGCTGAGCCGCCAGCTTTCCAGCTTGCGCTCGCCCATTGCAGACTCCCAACAGAAGCTGCTCCACCGGCCGCTTTTGGCCCTGCGCGAAGATGTCCACCTCGACGTAGCTTTCGAAGGGGCGGGTTTTGAATGTGTGGCCGGTCTCCAGCTCAGCCGCTGACCGCTCTATCGACACTGCGAGGAGCTCTGCCAGCCGGTCGTCGTCGTCGTCCAGTGGGCCTGTCCACCCGGCCACAAGGTCGTTCCAGGCCTGCTCGATGTCCGACGTGGCCAAGGGAGCCGGCGGAGGCGCTGATGGGCCGCTCTTGTCGTCCGGGACCGCGTTCGGATTCGGCAAGCGCTTGAGGGCTATCGCCTGCTCGCGCAGCCCGCGGCAGGCATCAAGAACGTCCCGCGCGCGCATGTTGCTCCAGCGCTCGACGTGCGCAGTGGTGAAAGGGTAGAGCGGGTCCTTCGCGTAGAAGGGCGTGTCGAGCCGGTCGTACAGGTGTTCCAGTCGAATACGCACCAGAGCCTCGATTTCCTCGGCGCTGCGGTTGCCCACCAGAGAGATGGGGGGAGGATCCAGCTCGATTCGATCTCGAACGGATCTCGTCAGCAGCTTGCTGAGCTCGGAGTAGTAGTCCTCGAGGCAGGAGATGACGATTACCGCGGATGGAGTGCGGTCCGCGATAGCAGTGAGTGCGCTCATGGCCCTTCGAAAGCGTTCCCCCGCGCTTTCGAAATTCACCATGTCTTCAAGCTGATCAGCGCAGATCACCAGCGCGGCGCCCTGAAGCTCCCACATGAGCTTGGCCAGCTGTTCGATCATCCTTTGAGCATCCTGCCGCTGCTTCGGGACGATGCCGCCGAGCAGGGCCTGGTCGTGAGGCGAGAGATTTTCGCAGCGGAGCCAGTTGAGGACGCGGCCCTTGAGCTTCGGTTCGCCGGTTTGCAGGAACAAGAGCGCGCGTAACACCTCAACGTCGATCTTGTGCAGGCGGGGGTCGTCTTGAACGAGCTGGTCTGCAAGCGAATTGACTAATTTGTCGATGCCAGTGACGCTCGTTTCGCGTTCGCGGAGGATCTTGCGCATCTCCTCCTTGATGAGCCCTTCGCCATCGAGCAGCGCATTCGAGAGCCGAAGCATTCCTGACTCGGAGCCAGGCTGGTAAGCGTGGTCCAGCGAGTCAATGACATTGCTCAGGATGTAGTGTGAGTAGTCATCTGTGGCGGTCGTCATCTGCATGTAGCAAAAATATCCGTGGCTATTGTTCTGAGTGGCGCTGCGGAAGGCTCGCATCAGATGTGTCTTGCCGGCGCCAGACTCTCCCTTCAGCAAGAGGATCCGGCCTGATGAGAGTCCTGGTGGCGTAATGGCCAGCTGGAGCAGCCGTTCAAAAGCGTCCCGCGCGTGGCGGTGAATCGCCGGAGCGTCGAGCGGGTCCTCCTGGAAAATCTCGTGGCGGTGACAGACCGAGTGAAAGACTTCAGGAAGCTGGGGTGAGCAGAATGCTTCGAGCCGTGAATCTTGCGGGACGGACATGGAAGCTCCTAGAGCCGAACGAAGTGAAAGGTTGCGTTTTCGAAGCGGGTCTCTGAGGCAGCCACTTGCCTGGGGTTCATCACTTCGACCAGGTCAGCTCGAACCAGCCGCAGCTCTCCGCGTCGGTTTGCCTCGGTGAGAAGTTGCTTGAATGTCGGTTCGGACCAATCCGGACGGTTCGCGCCTTTCGAGAGCCGCGACCAGATCTCGGAAATGAAGACCTTATTGTCGCCAAAGCGGGCGTCCGACGGAGTTGAACGCGCGATCTCCAAGACCTGCTCGGCAAACGAGGAGCTGGTAGTCCGCTGTGGTGGCGCCGTATCGCCTCTGGCCCACAGGTAGTTGCCGAGCGCGGCGTCGAGCAGGGCCGCCGCGCTGCCGTGGCGGGCGCCAACGGCTCGGGCGGCCAGCAGCTTGATGAGCTGGTCTGGGTCAATGGGCGTCTTGCTCTGGAGAAGCGGAGCCAGCAGGTATCTCTGCATCGATCTGCGGGTCAGCGGCTGCTTGGGATCCATGCCCAGAATTTTCGCCAGCAGCGCATCCCGAAGCTGCGCCTCGGATCTCACGCTGGCGAGGCTGACTCCCTGCTGCCGCGCGACGAGGGCCACGCGGAGACTCTCGGCTGAACCAAGCACCCCCGCGGGGAGCTGTCCCAGCGACTGGGCAGCGAGCAGCTTTGAGAGGTCGCTCCAACGACTCTTCGCCCTGATCTCGGAGACCCCGAGCGCCTTGGTCAAGATCGCGCGCCCGCTCGGGGTCAGCTGCAGGCGGCGTTCGACCGTACGGATCGCCCCTGCCTTTTCGAGGCGTAGGACCGCCGCACTGAGCGTCGTCCTCCACTCTCCTTGGCTCAAGCGAGTCTTGACCACCGGGTAAGTCTGTCGCCGGAGCTTCCAGTGCTGGAGCCCGTCGGCCGAGGTCGCCAACCGGGCTAGCACGAGGTGCCCCAGACGTGTGTTGTCTTGCGTCGTCATGCTCGCTCCTTCTGCCGACTGCGTTCGCGCACTGCGGTGGAGACGATCTGCAGAATGGTTTCGAGCTGCGACACCACGTCGGTCGCGAGAAAGCGCAGCACCCAAACTCCGGCTCGCTGCAGCGCGACATCTTTCCGACGGTCACGCCGGTAGGCTTCCGGGCCCACGAAGTGGAAGTGCCCGTCTATTTCGATCGCGATCCGAAGGTCAGTGGACAGGAGGTCCACCTCGAGCTGACGACTGGCGCCAGGCACCCTGAGCTTTTGATTGAGGCGAAACAGGGAACGGGTGTCTGGAGCCTCCTCGAGCCGCTCGAACAGGAAGCGCTCAGCTGCGCTGCGCGCTGCGTCTTCGTCCCCGCTGGCGATTGCCGCCGCGCACTCCTCCGCTTGCCGCAGCGCCTTACCGGAGAGGACGCCGAGTCGATGGCCTCGGACCCTATCGGCAGGTTGCCGCAAGGGATCAGCGGCCACCGCCGTCACATGTCTCAGCATGGCTCGGGTGCGGGGGCTGAGACGCTGCTTCCAACCTGCAGCCGCGCCGGACGAGACGATGATCCCCAAGGGAAGTTCTGGCGCGGACGCCGCGAGTCGAGCCAGCACCTCGGTCGCCGCGGCGCAGTCGGAGGAGACAAAAGCGACCGGAGGTGAGCGGCACAGGCCAGCGAGCCGCGAGATACGCTTCAGCGGATCCCGAGGGAGCGCGTGAGCGGCGCCGGTGACCATCCATTCCAGAAGCTCAGGGTCCGGAAAGGTGCTCAGAAAAGCCGCGAGGTCCCGGGCGGACTTGCGCCGAAGCGCCTCAACAGAGGCGTTGGTGATTTCTGCGGCGACGCGCACCCAGGTGACGATTTTCGCGGTCGCGGACGACCATGCGGTCCAGATGGCCTCAGGAGTAGCGTCGTGGGCATTCGCAACGGTCCACCCGACGACATGCGCATCTGCCGGGCTGCCTGGGAAGACACTGAGCGTCGCGGGTTCGCGAGAGTTGAGGCGCGGACTGCGTGAAACGCTCGGCATGTCGCTCGCCGTTCAGCCGCCGTCTGCCGTTGAGAGGTTGAAACATATGACCGGGCAAAAGAGCGTCGCCAGGTGAGACGAGGAGTGAAGGCGCCTCACCTTCCTAAGGGTGTCTGCAGTGGTGCTACGCAGATTGCCGTGAAGGCTGTAACGCGTTACCAAAATCCGACGCCGAGCGCGGAGAAGAGAGGTGGGTGCCTTTGGCCTCAGGGCGCGCTGGCTTCTTCTCCGCGGTTTTCGTCATGAGGGGAGCAGCAGGGCTGAGCGTTGCTGCGAGGTGCTGGCGGATCCACCGCCGTACTCCCTCTCGAGATCGCCCGGCGTCGGCGCAAGGGGCTGACGCATCGCGAAGCTGCTCCGTTGGATTTCAACGGCGTGCGGACGTGCTCCGGGTCTCCTCTCCGTACGTTGCGTGGTGGGCACCGGGAAATTCGTTGCGCAGGATGCGACCTCGTCGGCTGGCCTTGCGCTGCGGCTGAGGATGGTCCAAGAATGCAGCGCTTTTTCGGGGCGTAGCGCAGCCTGGTAGCGCACCTGCCTTGGGCGCAGGGGGTCGGAGGTTCGAATCCTCTCGCCCCGACTTTGCACAAGCCCGCGACTCTGCCCAAGGGTCGCGGGCTTCCACCGCGAGCTACTTCGTGGCGACCTCGAGCGCGCCAATTCGCCGCTCGTGCTCCTCCAACGCCTCGCTGTTGGCCACGCCCCGCTTGCTGGCGGTGTCCAACTGCTCCTGTGAGGTCTCCAGTCGCTCCAGCCGCGTCGTGACCTTGGAGAATCCCTTCAGCATTTCCGCGTGGAGATTGCCCATCTCCGCGCGGAGGTCCACCCCGAGCTGGGCGATGGCCTTCAGAATCTCATCTTTGTCGCTCATAGAGAGTCCTCTCATCCCATTCCCCGCGCCCCATTCCGGCGCGGAAGAGAGAGTGCCGCGTGGACGAGGTGGACTTCAAGCGCGGTGGCCCTCTTGCATTCGCGTTCGCGAGGGGCGCTGGAGCTCGACGAAGCCTGCCGTGGCCGTCCCCTGAAGTGGACAGAACGCTGTCTCGACTTCCAGCTGGCGCGCCGTGCCACGACATCCCGCACGGGTTTGGCTGAGATGTGCGCCTTTCCTTGGAGGTCCGTGCTTGCTGCGCCCTTACGCCGTTGCCCTTTTCGTTGTCTGTCTCTCTGCCTGTGGTCCCAGTGAGGAGCCCGCGGTTGAGTCGGAGAGCGTCGCCGAGCAGGCGGCGGTGAATTGCAGCGCGCCGTTCGTGCCTGCCGTGCGCAACCTGTTCACCCAACCGACGACCCCCACCTTCGCCAATACGCTCGTGGTGAATCCGGACAAACCGGGAGGGGCCATCCCGCCGCCGGGGAGCTTCTACGTCCAGGTCGTGGCGATGGGCCCAAACCCGATGGGACAGCAGCTTCGCTGGGCGGTGGGGGACTTCACGGGCTTCTATCCCGCGGCACCGACGGCGGCGCAGCGGGGGATTGCGGCGGACTGGTACGGGTCCACGGCGGTGCAACTGGAGAAGGGCGACATCGGGATTCAGCTCCACACGCAGAGCATCCGTCAGCGCGGGACGCTGGAGCGTTCGCTGCAGACCATCACCGTGCTGCGCTCCTTTGCGGACGGGCCTGCCTCCAGGCCGTGGCGCACGTCGGCGTCCGAGGTGGAGGTGGCGTTGGACCTCCGCGTGCCGAAGTACTCGATGATGGGTTCGAGCGTGGGCTACGTGAACCTCTATCTGCTCCTGAAGGACACCACGAAGCCGAACCTGAAAATCTGGATTGGCGGTGGGCTCTCCGACACGCGCTCCATCGCGCTGCGCGACTTCGTGCTGGTGGACGGGGTTGCTGCGGGCGGCACCGGCTACGCCGTCGTTCACTCGGACCTCCGCAAAGGCGCGCCCTACGTCACGCCCGTGAGCTCGACGGCCATGCGCACGGCGTGGAAGGACCTCAAGAATTTCAGGTTCAGGGTCCGCACCCCCGACCTCCTCAAGGCGCTGCAGAAGGCCAAGTCGCAGTTCGCAGGGACCTTCCCGTTTTCGCTCAAGGCCTCCGACTACCAGCTGGAGCTCGTCGCGCTCAATCCGGAGATTGCGCTGGTGGTGAACCAGCCGGCCCACGACTCATGGATGGGGCTCTCGCTGAGAAACTACCGAGCCACGGAGCGGGTGGAGTGCTTCGATGAGGCGCTGTATCTGGCCGGCTATCCGGACGTCGCCGCCGCGGTGAAGGCGGGCTCCACCACCGCGCGCGGGCACTACGAGAACTACGGTCGGTGGGAGGGCCGCCGGGGCTGCGGCGTGCCGAGCTGCGAGTTCAACGAGGCGGTCTACACGGCCTGCACTCCCGCCGCGAAGGACGCGGTCGCCGCGGGGACCTACCCCACCGCCTGGGACCACTACGCAGCGGTGGGGTTGCCGGGCCACCGCGTGGCGTGCGCGCAGTAGGGCGTCGCGGTCCTTCATTCGCCTCTGGTGTGGGGTCGCTGGCGCGCGGGCCGGCTCACTAGCATGGCGCCACCATGCGCGCTGCCATCGCCCTCGTCGCACTGACGCTGTCCGGCTGCGACCTCCTCGGCCTCTCAGGAGGGAGCAGCGGCGGCACGTTCAACGCCACCTTCAGCGCCCTCACCGGCGCGAACACCCTGGGAGACCCTTTCGAGGCGCAGACGGTGAAGGGCTACGCGAGCACCACCACGTTCTCCGGCCGGCCGGAGCGGCTGCAGTTCATCAGCGGCTGGCGGCCGGACCGGGAAGTCACCGTCACCATCCCGGAGAACCCGGAGGTGGGCGCGACGTGGCAGGTGAAGGAGCTGCCGAGCGATCCGGACGCCACGCACACCGGCGCCGCGGGCGTTCAGTACACGGACTACCGGAATGGCGGAGAGCTGCGCTGGTGGGTGGGCACCGGCAAGCGCGGCACCGTCAGCACGACGACCTGGGACGGCAAGACGCTGAAGATTGTCTTCACCGACGTGGAGATGCAGCCGAACTCCAGCAGCACCGCGCTGGCCACCGGGACGTTCCTGCTGAGCGGCACCGCGACCATCGAGAACTTCGAGCTCCAGTGACCCGGCAGGGCAGCAGCCACGCCAAGTGCAGCGGGCTGGCAGCGGCGGCTAGGCTAGGGGCCGCCAGCAAGGCTCAGGATGAAGTTCCGCTTGACGTCGGGCGTCGCTCGAAGAACCGCCTGAAGATCCGGCGGAAGCGGACGCCCGTTCATGCTGTGCGACATCTGGATCATCACCGACGCGAAGGACTCCGCGTAATCCTCCCAGGCGTCCTGGGATGCATAGAAGGAAACGTATGGCGCCTTTCCGAAGACGTCCGTCTTTTGGTACTCGCTCCAATGTTTGTCGCCATGAGCGTGGCCGAGCTCGTGCCAGAAGGCGTGGCGCAGGTCGTCCCCCGCGAGATCGCGACGTACGAGCATGGTGCTGCCGGAGATTCCAGCGTTCGCGAAGGGTTCCCCCGGAATCTCATCCACAAAATGTATTTCTTTGAGTTGAGCGAGGAGATCTGGCTCCCCGATTTGTTGCAGGACTTCGGGAATCTCCTTGAAGACGGCCTGGTGCTCGGCGGTCGCACCAAACATGTCCAGGCTTGTCCGTTGGCCAGGTCCGACCTCGAACTCAAGCTGTGACTTGGTCTGAGCGCCGCGACTCCACGCCACGACCGCCTCCGAATTCGATGTGTCGATGGCGTTGCCGCCCGCGTCGCGGAGCACGAGGGGCGGTTTCGGCCGCATCACCTTCCACGACTCCTCGATCGGCAGACCCGACGGGAGTGTGCTCTCTCCCGAAGGCAGCTGCGTGGGAAGTCCGGGCCAGTCGTCGTCCACCCAGTGCTCGACCTTCAGCTTCCCATCCTCGACTCGGTAGAAGACGTTGTGTCGGAGGTTGCCCGTCTGGGCGAGCACCTCGAGAGTGCCATCCTCTAGCGCGCCGATGTGCGCCGACTCGACGGTGTCCTTCCCGAGGGTGGAGAGGAAGGCTTCGAGCGGGACGTCCTGGCCGAACACGTCTCGAATGCGCGCGTCGCTCCCCGCGCCGACCGTGAGGCTCATGCCGTCGGGTGACGTCATGCCCTCTCGAATCGGGGTGCCACTCGACAAAGGCCGGGAGAGGACGTCCCGCGCCGAGGGGAGCAGGGCGCCGGGCACGGGCCGCGCGAGGTCGTCCGAGATGCCTTCCGGCGTACCGTCATGCACGAGCGGCGGACGAGGCTGAACGGACGCTGCCGCCGTCGACCCACCGGCGGTGTCGTCAGTCCACGTGCGCTTGAATGGTGGGATGCCCTCCGCCTGCACGTCGCCCCACGAGAATTCGGTCGGCGCCGCCGAGGCGGCTTCGGTCGCTGTGGGTGCCTCCTCGGCGGGCGTGAAATGAATGAGCCTTCCGTTCACGATGACGGGGGGCGGTGCAGTCGCCATAGTGGCGCGGCTCGCGCTGCCTGTCTCGGAGGCCGGGCGCGGGTCGGGCACTGTGTCATTCGCTACCCGCGCCACATCATCCGCGGTCTTGCCCGCGCGGGCCGCTCGAATGCCAGCGCTCAGCGGGATGTTGGCGGTCAACCCTTCCACCGCGCCAATCACGGCTTGGTTGCCGACTTCCGAGCCCCTGGCGTTGCCGTTGAGGGCCATGTAGCTGCCCACTCTCGTCACAATACCTGCGGCTGTGGCGTAGCCGACGGCCGCGAGCCCTCCCGTTGGGATGCTGGCGGCGGTGACCGCGACCGCGGAGAGCGCGGTTGGGACGAGGTTCGCCGTCTCGTCCTTTGACGCCTGGTAGGTCTGGACGTCCTGCCCCGCGTAGCCTGCGAGCGTCGAGGCTCGCTCGTCATTGCCCTGCGCGACGGCGGCATCTCCGTCTGTCAGTGTGCGGTCGAGGCGCTCCTGGTCCGTCTCGCCATCCTTGAACGTGTTCTGGATGGCGTCTGTCATCCAGGAGCCGAAGCCGTCTCGATTCTCCGCGTCCTGCTGCTCGTGCGATCGCCGCAGCGACTCCGCTGAAGCGTTTGGGTTGTCCTGGTCAATGGCGCCGTGCTTGAAGAGTTGCTCCACCAGTTCGACTTGGTCTCTGCCATCCAGCACGTCGTTCAGCCGCGTTGCCACGAAGCTGCGGGCTGACTTCAGCCCCTCCGCCGTCGGCTCCTGGCCGATGTCCGGCATGTCGCGGAATTCGGCGAAGGGGTCTTCGGTGGGCATGGGCGTCTCCACGCCGACGGGCGCGGGCTCCAGCTTGGCCGTCACCTCGCTCCGGTAGAGGTTGAACGAGGCGATGGCGAGCGCGTCGAGCGCCTCCGGCGACCCGTTGAGCTCTGCCCGCATGGCGTCCACGTTGCCATCCTGAATGGCCAGGTTCAGCCGCTGCGCGGACGCCTCCGCCGGGCCTTGGCTGGTGGTGATGCCCAGCAGTGGCAAGGTGACGTCGACGTCCTCCTGGCCCCACCCCCGGACTTCGGACTCCAAACTGTGCCCCGTCTGCCGTTCGTATGACGCCAGGACGTCGGGCAGCTGAGTGGGGGTCTGCGCGCTCAGGATTTGGCGGATGCCCTCCGGGCCGTCCGCTCTGCGAATGGCAGCGGCCGCTGCTCCGGCCTGGTCTCCCGACAGGATGGTGTTGGCGTGGTCTCTCTCCTCCGGGTCCAGGTCCTGCAGCTGTTCCTGCAGCGTGGGGTCCGTCATCCCAAGCGCGCGGGCTTCGGGGGACAGCCGCTCGAGCTGGCCGAGGGCCGCGTTCACGTCGTTCAGGCCTGAGAGGTCAGAGGCGATACCCTTCACCGCTGCGTCGAGCTCGGCCTTCGGGCCGCCGAGTGGGTGCGCGGCATCTGTCGTGGTTTCGAGGAGGGCCTTGAGGCGGTCCAGCTGTCCGCCGTCCAGCTTCTCCACCCGGCGATGGAATCGACCGGCCCCTGCCTGAGTTGGGGTGGAGGCTTCGGTCAGCAGGAAGTCCTTGGGTGACTCGCCTGACTCGGCGCCCCCGTACAGGTCGGAGTACTTTTGGAGCAAGTCCACCCGCTCTTCGGGCGACGCGTCTTCGAAGACCTTCAGCACGCCCTCGCCGTCGCTCCCCAACTTCTGGTGGACGAGGGCCGCGTTGTAGGTCGCGATGGCCTCTGGCCGCGGCAGCGAGGGGTCCACCAGCGCCGCGAGCGCAGTCTTGAGGTCGCCGTCCACACGGTCGGGGAGCGCCTTGATGTCCTCACGAAAGTGGTCCTGAAAGACCTCGCCGAGCAGCGGGAGCCCCTCGGGCGGAACCCGCTTGAGCACCTCCGCGATGGCCTCCACGTTGGTGCCCAAGTCAGTCAGGCCGCCCCACGAATTGTCATAGAGGACCTGCGCGTCCTGAATGGCCTGCTCTTTCGTGTACCCGGCGCCCCCCTCGGTGGCGGCGAGGGTGCTGCCGAGCCCCGCGGCGTCGATGGCCGCGGCGCGCGTGGTGGACTCTGCTGGCGCCGCGAAGATGGGCGCCAGCTGTGCCGCGGTGGCCCTCCCTGCCTCGGGCAGGTCGCGGCCGTCGCGGTACTCGTCCAGCGACGCGTACACCCTGGGCTGAGTAGGGTCGCTGCTGGGGTCCAGGAACCTGCCGTCGCCTTGCTCCACCAGCACCGCGCCGGCGGTCTGCTGCGAAGGGTCGTCCAGGAAGATGAGGGCTTGGTGCTTCAGGAGCGGGTCATCCTTGACCTTCGCCACCCACGCCTCGGCGGTCTGTTGCGGGTTGGTGGGGGAGGCGGGTGTGCCTGTGAGCGGTGGCGTCCCGCTGGCGGCTTGGCTCCCTGGCGTGAAGGTATCGACCGGTGCCGCCTCAAGAGGTGGAGGCGGAGAGACTCCGGCACTGATAGCTGCCACGGTGGCCTGGGCGTGGAGGTCTCCCGCCCGCTGGGCGGCGGCAGCCGCGTCTCGTTGGGCCACGTCTGCTGCCGAAGCGGCCTGCTGCGCGGTGGCGGAGGCGGCGTCGAGCGCCGCCTGAAGCGCGACAGGGTCTTCTCCGGTGGGAGGCCCGTCCCGCCTGGCAAGCGCGGCGGCCTTTAGCCGCTCCGCCTCGTCGGCCGCCTGCTTCGCCTCCTCCGCCTTCCGCGCGGCCTCTTCGGCCGCACGCCTCGCCTCTTCCGCCCTCCGGGCAGCTTCCTCGGCGGCGCGGCGCGCCTCGTCTTCCGCCTGTTGCGCTGCGGCGTCGCCTTGAGAGGGAGCTGTTGTGGACGAGGTGCTGCCAGTGCTCTGGATGGGCGCCATGAACTTGAGATCTCGCCAGTTGCGCGTGCGTGGACGCACGCCTTTCCAGGTCGAGCGTAGCGGGGAGAAGTAGCAAAAAAGAAAGCGGCCCCCGACCGGGCCTCCCGGCCCCAAGGCCGTTCCGGGATTTGCGCGTCTGTAACACGGTGTTTTGTATGCAATTGTTCGGGCTGACGCGGGACTGGACTGACACCCGTTGTCGCTGATACGAGGCCGCCGGGGCCGGGTTTCGAGGGCGAAGATGTCGCTGTCCCGCTGCTCCGTCGCGACGTGCGCCGTGTTCGCGTTTGCCTGTGCGCCGCTCAGGCAGACTCCGCTCGAGCCGCCCACCGATGGCGGTCCGCTCCCGGATGCGGGGGTGTTTGCGGACGCGGGGAAGGACTCGAGCGCAGACGCCGGAGCGCCCGGCGACGGCGGCCTGGACGCCCGCATCGCGGCGGACGCGGGACATGACAGCGACGCGGGGGCCTGCGTCGTGCACAAGGGCGGTCGCCGCGCGGTGCTCCTCAGCACGCCGGCCCTCTCGTCGGCGATGCACGTTGCGGACGTGGACGGCGATTGCCAGGGCGAGCTCCTGTACGGCGCCGAGCCCTGGTCGCCGGACGGAGGGGTGGTGCGCATCCTTCGCGGCCCCGCGGCTCCAGGAGGTCAGGTACGGCCTCACAGCGGGACGCTGAGAGACCCCGGCGAGCGGATACCCATCATCACGCAGCTGGCGACGGGAGACTTGAACGCGGATGGCATCCCGGATGTCGTCGTCGCCGACATCTGGCGGGACCAGGTCTACGTGAAGCTCGGCCCGTTGGTGGACGGGATGGACTCGTTGGCGACGGGCGCAATCCTCGTGGCGCCCATCCATGATGCCACCGCGCTCTTCGGCGTGACGCTCGCGGTGGGCGACCTCAACGGCGATGGGCGGGATGACCTCGTGGTGGGCGCGCCCGGGGAACGCGAGGAGGCCTGCACCTTCGGCATCGGCGTGTTCGTCTACTTTGGTCCCCTCGCGCCCGCATCCAGGCCGGCGCCCAGCCTGACCCTCACGCTGCCGGGCAAGTGCCCGGAGGAGAGCGTCTCCATTGGGGACCTCACGGGCGATGGCAAGCCGGACCTGCTCGTCGGCGGCGGGGGTGCTGACTTCTTTGTCTTCCGAGGCCCGCTCTCCGGGTCCACGCTCTCCGCCGCGGATGCCTTCGCCACCGTCAGCGCGTCCGGTTCATGGATTCAGGGCGGCGGTATCGCCGGTGACGTGAACGGCGACGGCGCCGAGGATGTGGTGGTGCTCGCGTTGGAAGCCGGTGAAACCTCAGCGCGGGTGGTGTTCGCTCCGCTCTCGCCGGGTCAGACGCCCATCAGCGCCGCGCAGGTCGTGGTCGTCGTGCCGCCTGCCATCGGCTCCTCTCCGGCCTGGGCGGGCGCGCGTCCGCTGGACATCGATGGCGATGGCACGGGCGACCTGGCGATTGCCCGTGCCGGAACGCTCCACATCTTCTGGGGTCCGCTGACGCCGGGGCGCAGGGCTGTGGAGGACGCGCCGTTAATCCTCACGCCGTCGCTGCCGCCAGAGCAGCGTCGCCTCGTGTCCGAGCTCGTCTCCGCCGACGTCACCGGGGACGGCCAGCGCGACCTGCTGGTTGCGGGCTCGTTCCTGTACCAGCTTCAACCCTGAGGGCGGCGCGCTCCGAGTATCGCGGTGTTTCGCCGTCCGGATTCAGGCGGTCACGCCGGGCCTGCGTCGCGTTTCTTCGCGCGACGCACAGGCCTACAACTCTGACCATCCACATTCCGGAGGTCAGTCATGTCGAGCCCCGCTCCGATGGTCCTCACCGCGCTCGCGCTGTTCATTGCGGCGCCCGCCACCGGAGGCGACAAGGGGAAGGGCCCTAAGCGGCCCACGACGTTGCCCCGGCTCAGCCGAGGGGAGTCGGTCAAGCGGATTGGGGCGGTCCCGGTCCGGACAGCAGCTGCTGTGACCGTGGCCGAGGAAGTACCTGCCGTCGTGAGCCCTCCGAGGTTGAAGCTGCCGCCGCGCGCCGCGTTCTCCTCCATCGAGGTCTGCCGCAGTTACCTCGCGGGCGTGGAGGGCTTGCCCTCGGATGAGCTGCGCGCGGAGGCGTTGGTCGCGTTCCTCCGGCAGGCGCCCATCACGGTGGAGTCCGGCGCGGAGGTGCTGCGCCTGGTGCACCGGCTGCGGTCCGACGAGTGGAAGCTCGAGGTCCTCCGGATGATGCACGAGATTGTGGAAGCAGACCTGGTTCGCGGCCCGCTGGCGGTGGCGTATCTGGAGGTCGCGCGCGGGCTCCGGTCCACCGAGGCGCTTACCACGGCCTTGAAGCAGCAGCTCCACCCCACGGTCGTCCCCGCGTCGGTGATTGTGCGGGCGCTGGCGCTGGCCGAGCGCATCGGCGGGGATGACGGGAAGAAGGGCGTGCTGGAGGAGGTGCTGGAGCACCAGCGCGTGGACGCCCTCGTTGAGCCCGCCTTCCGCAAGACAGCGTCCAAGCTTCAGGATGACGGACTTCAGGCTCAGCTCCTCCAGGCGCTGGTCCGCGCGCGGGAAAAGGTGCGGGAGGAGTGCCGGACCGGCACCCGGCGCGCCCTGGTGAAGGAGCCCGTCGGCGACGGCTACGCCATCCAGCTGGTGAGCACCGAGGGGGACAAGAGCTGCGAGGCGGAGGCGGTGGAGGTCGCGCTGGCCGAAGAGCCGGAAGCCGTCGCGGAGGAGGAGAGCGTGGCGCCCGGAGCGCAGGTCATCGCACCTCGGCCACCCGAGCCGGAGCCCGCATTCACCGTGGCCGGGCAGCCCCGGATGAACCTGAGGGCGGAGATCCAGCGACTGAAGCGGGAGAAGGCGCGCGTGCGCGCGGAGTCCAGCGAGCTGGACCGCCAGGTGTTCGCGCTGAAGTCGCAGGTGGACGCGGAGCTCGCCCGCATGCGGAGGGATTTGCAGGAGCTGGAAGACGACGCGGCCCATGCGGAGGGAGGGGCCCCGTAGCGAACCTCCTGTACCTGTCTTGAATTCGGGCCCCGCGCTGGGGGGGACGCCGCGCTGTGTTTTTCCGTCGGAAGAACGCTCCTGCGCTCCGTCCGTGGCGCAGCGATTCAGTGGCCCGTCGGCTCCGGGCGCACTCGAGCGTTCCGGTGCGCAGGGTGGAATTTGCCTGTACCCCCTGTTTGCCGGGAGGCTCCCGCGCTTGCGATTCGTCTCGCGAGCGCAGCTGGCGTTGGCGGTCTTCATGGCGACCGGCGCCGCCGCGGCGCCGCGCACCCTTCAGTACGTCCGGAACCCTGGCGCGGAGCGCTGTCCCGACGCGGCGGCATTGACGCGCGCCGTGAACGCGGAGCTCGGGCGCACCGTGTACGGCAGCGCTGGCGACACCGCGGGAGAGCGGCAGGAGGTGGCCATCGAAGCCGCCCCGCCCGGCCTCCAGGCGCGTGTGGTTCACCGGGACTCGAGCGGGCGCGCGTCCCCCGCGCGCGTCTTGCGGTCTGCCGCAACCGACTGCCGGGAGCTCGCGGCGGCGCTCAAGTTGCTGCTCGTTGTCTCCGCCGACGAAGATGCTCCCGCACCGCCGCGGCGGGTGTTGACGCCCACCGTCCCTGTCGCGGCCGCCCCGGCCTTTCCCTGGTTCGGCGCGCTGAGCTTGGAGCTGGGCGCGGTGGCAGGGTTGGCTCCGGGCTTCGCCCCGCTCGCGGCCGTCGAAGCGCGCCTCGGGCGTGAACGCTGGTCCATCGGGCTCGGCGTCCAGGCGTCACCGAGGCTGAGGCAGGGTGGAGTGGAAAGCGAGCTCGTTGGGCTGGGGCTGACCCCGTGCTTCCACTCGGGCGGGTTCGGCGCCTGCGCCCTGTTGAACGGGAGCGCGGTGACCTTCTCGGAGGGCGGAGCACGGGCCACGGCCTTCCCGCTCGGTCTGGGGGCTCGCGCTCAGTTTGACTGGCCCGCGGCCAGCCGTTGGCGCCTCCGGGTGCATGTCGATGCCTGGGCCCAGCTGCGCCGCGCGCAGGTGGAGCTGGGCGATGGCAACGTCTGGACGGCGCCGCTCCTGGCCGGGACGGTCGGAGTCGGCGGTGTGCTGGGCGCAACGGATTTATTCGGGTCGGCGCAATAGAGGTCCAGATGGTCACCGCCACCCTTCATCGGCCTCCTCCCCGAATGGAATCAGAGGAATTCCGGGCGCTTTATGAGGCCGAGGTCGACTACGTGCTGCAGGTGATCCAACGCCTGGGAGTCCGAGGCAGCGACGCCGAAGATCTCGCCCACGATGTCTTCGTCACCGCGCTTCGCCGGTTCGACGCCTATGACCGCACCCGCGCGGTGAGGCCCTGGCTCTTCGGAATCGCCTTCAGGAGCGCTTCCGCCTACCGCAACCGTTCGCGCCATGCGGCGGAGGTCTCTCAGCCCGCGCCAGAGCAGGCAGACCCGGCGGCCGGCCCTGACGCGCGCCTGTCCGCGGCGGAAACCCAGCGGGACGTGCTGCGCGCCCTCGAGGAGATCGACTGGAACCAGCGCGCCGTCTTCATCATGCACGACATCGACGGGCACTCTGTGCCGGAGATTGCCGACAACCTCGGCATCCCGCTCAACACCGCTTACACGCGCCTGCGCACGGCGCGGCACAAGTTCACCGCCGCGTATCGCGCCGTGGTCGCCCTTCGAGGAGCCCCATGATTCCCTCTCCCCTTGAGGCGCTCCCTCCGGATGTGTTGGGGGCGCTCGCTGTGGAACGCAGCCGCACGGTGGATCCCCAGGCCCGCGAGCGGGTGTTGGCGCGAGTAGGTGCCAGCGTCACCGGGCTCGCGGTGGCGACGTCGGTGCCTGTGGCGGGCACAGCTGCAGCCAAGGGCGCCAGTCATCTCGGCGCTTCCTTCCTGGGGACCAAGGCGCTCATCGTCGTCGTGCTGGGGGCGGTGGGCGCGGGGGTGTTCGTCCAACGCCGCGCTGCCAGCGGGGAGGGCGCGGTCGCGCACCCAAGTGCAGCTCCGCAGCCAGCGCAGACCCGTCCGGAGCCTCGCGTCGTCGTCAGCGCCCCGCCCGCTCCCGCCGCCGCCCCTGCGCGCCAAATGGCACGTCAGCTCCACTCGAAACCTGTCTCGCCCGTCGCCGCGCCGACAGGGCTCGCGCGCGAGCAGCTCCTGTTGGAAGAGGCGCGCCGAGCGCTGGTCAACGTGCCGCAGTCGCTCCACTGGTTGCAGCTCCACGAGGCGGAGTTCCCGCAAGGGCAGCTCGTGGAAGAGCGGGAAGTCCTCTGGGTGCGCGTGCTGGTTGCGCAGGGCGCCAGGGCCGAGGCCCTCGGCCGCGCTCAGCTGTTCCTGGAGCGCTTTCCTGACAGCGCCGCGCGCTCACGCATTGAGGCGCTCGTGCCGGAGTTGGCTTCCGCCCTCGAAGGAGGAGAGTGATGAGCGTTCTTTCGAGATGGATCTGGGTTCTGGCCATCCTGGCGGTCAGCTGCGTGGACCGGGTGCGAGTGACCGCCAGCGCCTGCCTTCAAACGTGCGCGACCTGCTGCACGCTGGAGGGCGTCTGCGTGGAGTCGCCTGGGGTGCTGGCGTGCGGCGTCGGCGGCAACCTCTGCGTCGCCTGCGCGGATTCGGAGGTGTGCTCCTCCTCAGGTGCCTGCGCGCCGAAGTCGTGCGACGGCTGCACCAACCAGCTCGGGTGCCAGCGCGGTGACACGGTGGCCGCGTGCGGTCCGGTCGGCGGCGCGTGCGTGGCGTGCGCCGCGGGCGCCTCCTGCGTGCAGGGCGCCTGTGTCCAGCCTTCCTGCGCCGGGTGCCGGGCGTCCAATGGCGCCTGCGAACAGGGCACGGCGGAGGCGGCGTGCGGCAGCGGAGGCGCGCAGTGCGTGGCGTGCAAGGCCAACGAACGCTGCGAGAGCGGAAGCTGCGCCCTGCTCACCTGCGCCTCACGAAACAGCCCGGCCGCGGACGTGGACCGCTGGATTGCCTTCGACTCCAACCGCGAGGGCGGCAATCGGGACCTCTACGTCATCCGCCCCTCCGGCTGCGGCCTGAAGCGGCTCACCTTCGAGCCGGGGGTGGAACGGGAGCCGGCGTTCTCCCCGGACGGTAAGCGTCTGGCCTTCGTCTCCGACCGGGCGCAGGGCGTGTTTCAGGTGTTCCTGCTGGACCTGGCGAGCGCCAAGGTGACGCAGGTCACCCGAGGAACGGAGGGTGTCGCTGAGCCAGCCTGGGCGCCAGATGGCAGCCGCCTCGCTTTCAGGCGCAAGGCGGCGGTCATCACTGTCCGGCCGGATGGCCTGGACGAGCAGCTCATCCTCGAAGGCCCGGACCTCTCCAACGCTTACGCCCACCCCACCTACCTGCCCGGGGGCGAGCTGGTGCTCGACCGTCTCAATCAAATCCTGGTGGTGAGCTCCAGCGGGTCCCAGCGCTTCATCCTCTCCCCCATGCCGAACACGCAGTGGATGCCATCCGTCGACCCCACCGGCAGCAACCTCGCGTTCGCGACCTACTGCGAACCGGGCATCCAGAGCATCTGGAGTGTGCCGACCGCGGGGACCGCCGGGGACCCCTGCCGGGAAGGGACACGCGTCTCTCCTCCCAGCTTCGACAACAGCAGCCGGCCCGCCTGGGGACCTGGGTTCATCCTGTACGAGGGGGCCGTCGGGGCGGAGATTCTCCTCATCTCCGCGGGCGGCGGCGCGCCCTTCAACCTCACGGACCACCCGGGCTCAGACAGGAATCCAGCGTGGGCGCCGGCCGGGACGGTCATCCCCTGACGGCGCGGCTGCGACCGGCCCGGGGCCTGGGGACGAGGCGAGGCATCACCTTGCCCACCTGCACGCGGACCTGCTCTTCCAGCGCTCGCGCGAGCTCCGTCGTCACCGCCACCTCGGCCAGCGGGCGCAGCCGCCGCACCAGCGCCGCCGCGTGCTTGGCATCTGCGCCCCCCCGGTCACGCGCGAGCTGCGGGACGAGCACGTGCTTGGAGACCATGGCCACCAGTCGTCCGGCCACCTTGTCGAGGTCCCTGCGCAGCGACATCAGCTCCTGAAGGATGACGCCCGCAGGCACGCCCGCGCGGGAGAGCTCCGCGCCGACCTTGAGCAGGCGCAGGCTGGAGGTGCGGAAGCCGCCCTCGACGGGCTCGAGGAGCCCGGCCTCGACGGCGATTCCGAGCGCCTCCACGTCATCGCTTTGGAGCAGCTCCATCAACTGCTGGAGCGAAAGGGTGACCACCGGCTCATTGGAGAAGGGCGCGGTGACCGCCGCTTCCAGGCCCAGCAGGTCCCGCAGGTTCTGGCCGCCCTCCCAGGCGGCGATGAGCTCCGAGATGTTCTGGAGCGTGTAGCCGCGCTCCAGCAGCGTGCCAATCAGCCGGAGGCGGGCGACGTGGGACGCGTCGAAGACCGCGGCGCGCCCATCCCTGCCGGCCGCGGGCATCAACCCCTTCTCCTGGTAGGAGCGGACGTTGCGCACGGTGGTGCGCGCCACGCGGGCCAGCTCGTCGATGCGGTAGCGCCCGGTCATCGCGAGAAGCCTGGATACGTGGCGAGGAAGGCGCGCGCCGCCGGCCACTGCTCGCCTTCGTCGTGCGGGTCGTGCCCGGGCTGCAGGTAGCGGCTGGCGGAGCGCAGCAGCGCGGACAACCGCGGCAGCTCGCCTTGCGCGCCGTGCTGGAAGAAGCGTCCCCAGCGGGCTGCCCCGGGTCCGGTGGGGTCCTCGCGCATCAGGGCGCTGGTCCCCCGCGCCAGCGCGTAGGTCAGCAGGGGAAAGGCCTCCGCCATCGCCACGGTCCGGTGCCACCCGCGGCCGCCCAGCGCGCGGAACACCTCGAAGGCAATCCGCCGGTGCTCCAGCTCCTCGGCCGCGTGCCACTTGAGGCAGGTGAGCATCTGCTCGTCGGACATCCTCACCGCCAGCCGCTCCGTGTTCGCCCAGAGCCACGTCGAGAGGACGCAGGTCATGTGCTCGATGGCGGCCACCAGGGAGACGCGGTGCAACAGCCACGCGCTCTTCGGCAGGGCTTGTCCGAACGGTCTGGGCGCGAGAACCTTCTCGAAGAAAGCGTCCAGCTCCGCCATAAGCGCCGCAGGGTCCAGCCCCTGCTCCCGCAGGCGTTCATGCACCGCTTCGTGGGCGCGGGCGTGCGTCTCCTCCTGGCCCATGAACGCCTTCGTGCGCTGTCTGAGCGCGGCGTCCTTCACGTGCGGCAGCGCCTCCTTGAACACCTCGATGAACCAGCGCTCGCCCGCGGGCAAGAGCAGGTGGAAGGCGTTGAAGGTGTGCGTCAGCTGCGCGTCGCCGGGGAGCCAGTGCAGCGGCGCCTGCGAGAAGTCGAAGCGGACCTGGCGCGTGCGGAGGGTGCTCATCGCGGCGTCACGTCCAGTCGCGCCAGCCTCCGCATCAGCGGCGGCACCCAGCGGGAGAGCAGGAGGGAGACGCTGGCTTCGGGAGAAACGGGCACCACGGCGAGGTCCCTTCGCACCGCGTCCATCACCTTCAAGGCCACCGCCCGAGGGGAGAAACCGCGGCGGCGATACAACCGCTTCCCCGCGGTGCGGTGCAGCGCTTGCTGCTCCTCCGTCACGCCGGCGAAGTGGGTGCGCTCGATGATGGGCGTGTCGATGATGCCGGGGCAGATGGCGCTGACCCCAATGCCGTCCGCGGCGAGCTCCGCGCGCAAGCACTCGGTGAGCATCAGCACCGCCGCCTTGGAGGTGGAGTACGCCGGCAGGCTGCGAGACGGAGCGAACGCCGCCATCGAGGCGACGTTGACGATGTGCCCGCCCTGGCCTCTGGCCACCATCTGTCGCCCGAACAGCCGCGACCCGTGGATGACGCCCCAGAGGTTGACCCGCAGCACCCGCTCCCAGTCGGCGACGGTGGTGTCCAGCACGCCGCCTGCCATCCCGATGCCTGCGTTGTTGATGACCAGGTCCGGGACGCCGTGTTCCCGCTCCACGCCGGCGGCGAAGGTCTCCATCGCGCTGGCGTTGCCCACGTCCACCTGGACCGCGGTGGCGGTGGCGCCGAGCAGGTTGCAGAGCTCCGCGGTGCGCTGCGCAGACGGGAGGTCCAGGTCGGCGATGACGACGCGGCCGCGCTGCTCCGCGAGGGCCAGCGCCGTCTCCCGCCCAATGCCAGAGCCCGCGCCCGTGATGACCGCCAGCGGCCCCGGCGGCGGCGCAGCGGCGTGCACCTCCGCGCGGCGCAGGTCCATCGACGGAGCGCCGCCCTCCTGGAAGTCCACCCATTCGGTGAGCCACCGGGCCACGCGCTCAGGGTGGCTCTTGAGGACCCAGTGCCCGCCGTGCACGTAGCGCCGCCAGAGCTTCGTGACAAAAGGGTCCGCGGCCTGCGCGAGGGCGGGCAGCACGAAGGGGTCTGCCTCCGGCACCAGCTGCAGCACCGGTACCTGTGCCTCCCGGACGCGGGGCGAGAGGAGCGCGCGCGCGAAGTTCTTCCGGTAGAGCTGGACGCCGCGGCCCACCGCGCTCCCCAGCGGGGAGAGGAGCGCCAGCACGTAGGAGCCGTGGAGCGCCTGCCGCGCGAGCGCGCCCGGGTGCTGCAGCCCAGCGCGAAGCCAGTGGCCGGCGTGGTCCAGCGAAGGGCCGGAGAGGGTGACGAACGAGGCCAGCGCCGTCCCCGGCGTGGTGGCGCTCTCCCAGTGCTGGATGCCGCCCCAGTCGTGGCCGACCAGATGCACCCGGCGCCCGGGCGCAAGCGCGGCGAGCACCGCCTCCAGGTCGCAGCGGAGGGAGTCCATTGAGAAGCCGGCCAGCGACCCGGGGGCGGTGGATTCACCGGTACCCCGGACGTCGTAGGAGATGACTCGGAAGCGCGCCTGCAGCAGCGCCGCCACCGGTGCCCACACGGCATGCGTGTCCGGATAGCCGTGCACCAGGACCACCACGGGCGCATCGTCCGGCCCCTGCGTCCAGGCCGCGAGCTCCGCGTCGCCGCTGCGGATGCGGTGCGTCTTCACGCCGCCACCGCCTTGCCTTTGCTCCAGCGGCGGACGTGGGGAAGGTCATCGTCCAGCCACTGCGCGCCTTCCTCCGTCACCCACAGCAGCTCCTCGAACTTCGCCCCCACGTCGCGGAACCCCAGGTGTGGCTCCACGGCCCACAGCCCGGGGATGGGTGGATGGTCCGAGCGGACATTCCAGAAAGGAGACCAGCCCTCGCGTCGTCCCGCCAGCGCCTGACGCCCGAGCGAGCCGAGCGAGCGCACCCCGAAGCCCGCGAAGGTCGTGCCCCCGGGCGCAGCGGGGAGCGGATCCACCCGGTGGGCCAGCACGCCCAGCGGGTACGCGCGGTGCCGCACGTCGTAGCCATGCTTGAGCGCGAGCGCGTCCACACGCCGGGAGATTTCGCCGAAGGGCACCCGCTCTTGAACCCACTTCAAAATCGACGACCGGTAGAGCGCGAGGTCTTCGAGCAGCTTCTCCAGGATGGCGTTGGGGCCAAGGCTTGACGCATAGCCCACGTCCGCGGCCACGCCTCCCCGCACAGGCGCGACGTCCAGGATAAACGGCATCCCGTGCTCGAGCCGGCGGTCGGTGGGGAAGAACTTGAGGGGGTGCCACCGGCCTCTGAAGGCGGTCCGGTCCCCGAACCAGGCGAACGGCCGGTGAAACCAGTCGTCCACGCCGTTCGCTTCCAGCCACTGCGCTATCCGCCTGGCGGCCTCGCGCTCGGTGACCCCGGCCTCCAGCTCGCGCCCCACCTCCTCGACGCACCGGTAGGCCAGCTGTTGGACGGCGCGGAAGCGGGGCAGGTCCAGGTCGGGCGGATTCACAGCTGGGACTGTGCCATCAGCCGATGGCAAGTTCAAACGCCGTCAGGCCGCAGGCCCAGCCGACGTCCGCCGCCGAACGTCTGCATGCGCCAGTAGCTCAGTTGGACGAGAGCGCCGGCCTTCTAAGCCGGGGGTCGCGGGTTCGAATCCCGCCTGGCGCACATTCAAGCTATTGGGCCAGCTCCGTGACGAGCCGCGGGCCGACGGCCGGGTGCCGGCGGGCCCAGCGTGTGGCGTGCGAGTACAGGGCGCGAAGCAGCACGGGGGCTTGACCCCCGCGGAGGCTCACGTAGTCGAACAGCAGGCGCCCGACGGTGGGGTCATGGGCCGCGGCGGTAAAGAGGAAGCGGCGCATGGGGTCCAGGGTTTCGCGGTCGGAGAACAGCTCATGTTGGCGGTGAGTCGGCAGCAGCATCTTCGCGTGGTCGTTGACGTAACGCTGCACGGCGGGCGCCAGCGGCGCACCCTCTGCCAGCGCCGGACCCACGCGCTGCGCCAGGAGCTCACCTGACCGGAACGCCCAGCTGCAGCCCACGCCCCAGATGAAGTCGGTCGTGAGCGCGGCGTCGCCCACCAACGCCAGCCCGGGTTTGGAGGGGCGCCGGTAGAGGTTGGGGGCGTCGAGCATCCCGTCAAAGCGTCCCACCTGTTCCGCGCGCCGGAGGTCTGGCGGGTTGGGCATCGTCTCGAACCGGCGGCGCATGTACCCGGCCACGTCCCGCTTGAACTCCGGGAGCTTCGCCTTGGGGACGGTCAGCGCCAGGCACACAAGTCCGTCATCCGTGGGGAACGCGTAGGCGACGTCGGGCTCCAGAATCCAGAACTGGGTGTCTGTCCCGGTCTGCAGCTTCACATTCCGGAAGTAGCCCGCGTAGCCACCCCGGATGTTGGGGGAGGACTGCGGAAGGATTCCCGCCAGCTGCGCCGTGCGGCTGCTGCGCCCGTCGGCGCCCACCACCAGCTTGGCGTTCAGCCGTTTGTGCTGACCGTCAGGCCCCTCCACCTGGACGCCGCGCACCTCGCCGCCGGTCTCCACCAGCGCGCGCAGCTTCGTCCCCAGATGGAGCGTGACGCCCGGCGTGCGGACGGCCAGGTCCCTGACCATTGGGTCCAGCTTTTCGCGCCGGAGGTTGAGCTGCCAGGTGGGGCCGTGCGCGTCCTCCGCCTCTTCCCGCGCCAATCGGATCCAGTGTCCGCGCGTCCAGAGCTGCAAGGCGGTCCGCTGAGCTCCCGCGGCCAGCATCTCATCGAGCACCCCCATCCGGCGCAGCGTCGGCACCGCCGCGTTCTGAATGAGGTGAGTGCAGACCGGCTTGTGGCACTGCGCCGAGCTCTCGCGCTCCACCAGGTGGACCTTCAGCCCCATCCGCCCCAGGAAAACCGCGGCGGTACAGCCCGCGAGGCTTGCACCAATGATGACGACGTCTGCGCTCTCTTCGCTCATAAACGGGCTCCGGCTGCTTGAGTGTGGTCAGTGGTAACATTTGAAGTGTTCGATGGCAACATGGTGTGAGCGGTTTCCCTGGCCGCTGCTGGCGCTGACGTTGTGCGGCGAGATGTACGTGCACGACTCGCAGCTGCGGATTGTCAGCCTGGCCTCTACACTGTGCAGATGAAGCCGCGCCGACTGAGCCCCCGCTATCTGGAGAACGCGGCGTTGTTCCACCTACGCCGCCACAGCAGCACGGTGCTGGGGCTCAAGCGCGTGCTGTTGCGCAAGGTGGACCGTTCGCTGCGGTTTCACGGCGGTGACCGCGAAGAGGCGGTGGGCTGGATAGAGGCCCTGCTTCCAAAGCTTCAGCGCAGCGGCTACCTCGACGATGAACGCTTCGCCACCTCCCGGGCCAGGAGCCTGCTCCAGCGCGGAACCTCGGTCCGGATGATTCAGCAGCGCCTCAAGCTCAAGGGCGTGTCAGCCGCGCTGGTCGCCTCCAGCGTGCAGGGGCTGAAGCAGGAGGACGCGTCGCCAGACTGGGTCGCGGCGGTGGCCTACGCGCGGCGGCGAAGGCTGGGGCCGTTCCGGAAACGCCCGCTGGCCGCGCGGGAGGACCGCGCCCGTGAGCTGGCCTCCTTCGCGCGGTCGGGGTTCAGCTACACGCTCGCTTCCAGGATTGTGGACGCGCCGGATGAGGCATCACTGGACGGCTAGCGCAGTGTCTCCGCCAGCTGACCGGGAGCGACGACCTGCCCAGGTTGCCCGCGGGTCATGTCCATCAGCTCCGGCAGCGGCCAAGCGCGCTCTGCCTTTGCCGGCGCGTCCCACGGAGGCGGGGCCGCCAGCCACTCGCCCTCCGCGTTCCTCATGTGTGAGCGATCCGAGCGGAGCTGACGGACGTAGTCCTCTGCCTCCACGATGCGAACGAGCGCGCGCAGCGCCGGGGGGAGCGCGGATTGAGCACCGAACGTCGTGCGCACGTATTCGTCGAGGGGGCAGGGGAAGGGGAGGAGGCTGTCGAGATCGTACACACGGACGCCGCGCTCTCCCTGGAGCGCGAGCACCACGTGGTAGTCCCAGACGACCAGCCCGCCACGCTCCGGGTCCCCCGCGCGCTGCGCCCGCATCGCCACGGAGCGCGTGGGGTTGGAGATGAGCAGCACGGAGCGCCGCGCTTCCGGCAGCCGGGCGTCCTGCGCCAGCTTCCAGACGTTCTCCTCGCAGTAGAGGGCGCAGTACGCACAGCCGCTGCGTTCGAGGGCGCCGGTCAAACCTACTTGCCTCCAGTCGCCAGCATCCGCTCAGCGCGCTTGCGGCCGGACCACGTCGGAGGCGCGAGCTTCAACGCGACGCGGAGATCTATCTTCATCTTCCGCGTCTCTCCGAGCGTCTCGTAGAGCTGGGCACGCTCCAGGCGGAACTTCCAGGGCGTCGCCTGGGGCTTGAGCTCTGCGTACCGGATGGCGCGCGAGAGGTGCTCGAGCGCCTCCTTCCGCCGACCCTGCTTGAGCTCCTTTCGGCCCTCCCGAAGCGACTCTGCCGCAGCCTCCGCGTGCATCTTGCCGGCGACGTGGTCGAGGGCGGCGAGCGCGTCGGCCGCCCCCCGCGGCCCGATGCCGATGTCCCAGACGTAGCCCTTCTTGATGGCGGTGCGGGCCTCGTCGTCCGTCAGGTCGTGGTCCTTCTTGACCCTGCGCTCCGCGGGAGTCAGGGCTTTCCGGCGTTTCGGTGGCATGGGGGAGTTTTCATATCAGCTGCCACCAGCTCTAACGCTCCTGGAGAGCAGCTCGGTAGGGCTCGCAACGTCGCGGGATTGCCCCGTTCGCGTCCCCCGTTCGCGTCGAGCGTTGCGCCGTCAGGCGCATAGTCGAGACGTCGGCAGTGCTCCCGAGGCTTGGCCCATGGGCCGCTTGGGTCTGCTCGAAACAACCCGGCAAAGTGCCGCGCGTGGGTTTGTGCCACCTGCCACCTCTCGACTATGCGCCTGACGGCGCAACGCTCGAGGCGGGGGAGGCGCCCGACTGAGAACAGCTGTTCCTCCGACGAAGTGGCTGGCCAGGGACGGTTTCCCCCTCGAGGCGAGCGGGGGAGGTGCTTGGCGGCGCAACGCTCCAGGCCTTAACGCGGGTAGCTGCTCTGCACGCCCAGCGCGATGTTGGCGGAGCTCTCCACCACGTCTTCGTTCCCCAGCGGATGACGGAGCCGGTTGGGATTGCTGGTCGCGTAGTAGCCGTTCACCGCCCAGACGGTGGGGAGGGCGCCCCGGCGGGCGAGGTCCTTGATGGTCGAGGTGGCGTCGCGCAGGCCCACCGTGCTGCCCATCGGGTAGAGCGAGTACACGACGACGATGTCGTGGGCGATGGCCCAGGCAATCTGCTTCGCCGCCCACTCGCGGTAGTAGTCGGGACGGGTGAGGTAGAACTGCGGAGGCGCGTCGACGCAGACCACTCCGCCTGCGAGCATGGCGGCGCGGTGCTCATCCCAGTGCGGACTGTCGAAGGGGATCTTCATCGCCTCGGCGTTGTTCGGGGAGAAGTACGCGCCGACGAGCTTGCTCTTCCCGCCCAGCTTGTTCCGCAGGTCGGTGATCTCCGCCGCGGTGCGGGGGACGCTGGTGGTCGTCTGCTGCACGCAGGTGACCCAGACGCCCTGGGGGAAGTAGGGGAGCACGTTGTTGGTGAGCGACCCGGCGGCCTGCGCGAGGTTCGTCTCGAAGATGGGCGGCTCCGGGTAGAGCTGCGCGATCGCCGCGCGCTCCGCCGGAGAGGAGCGGATCCACCCCAGCTCGTGAATGTAGAGGCGCCCGCCGCGCGCCCTGAACTTCGCGGTGTTGTCCGGCGCGCTGAGGTCCCGCATGCCCGGCACGTCGCCCACGGAGAACGTGCCGCCCAGCGCAGTCGTCGGGCACCAGTCCCGGCCGCCGTTGTCGCTGGGCGCCGCGGTGCGTCCCTCGTCGCGGCCGTTTGCCAACCAGTGGTGGATGGCGTTCTTGAGCTTGGACCCGTAGAGCTGCTTCAGGTCCGCGTAGCCCTCGACGTAGTACTTGAGCGCGAAGGTAGTGGAGCTGCGCCGGCCTTCGGCCGAGCCGTTCCGCAGCCAGTGCGTGAACGCGCCGCTGTAGTTCGGACCGACGAAGAGTCGCGCGAGGTCCGAGTGGTGGCAGATGTAGTAGGAGACGTCGAACTCTGGCGCCCCCTTGCGGCCCTCGCGCAGGAGCCCGGAGCCCATGAAGTGGCGGGCCGCGGCCTCGTAGTTCGCCGCGCCGAAGGCGCTCCGCAGGTCTCCATAGCGCTGGAGGTAGTCGCGAGGATCAAACTCCAGCGCCGCGCGCCGCCCTTCGATGCGAAGGCCGCCCGTCAGGTAGTGCCGTATTGCCGCGGCGTGGTCCGTCCCCACCGATGCGCGCACGTCGTCGTTGAGCAACAGGTACGTGCGAACGTCGAAGACCACCGACGCGCGCCGCCCCTCGCGGATTCCGTTGGCAAGCCAGTGCTGCCGGGCGCCGGCCTCGTCCGACCCGTAGGCCGCTTCGACGTCAGGGTACGTGTCGATGTAGCGCCGGGCGTCGAAGACGAGCGGGTTGTCCAGCGCGACCGCGAGGCCGTCCGTGCTCTCGGCTGTTTCATCCAGCGGCGAGGCGGGACCGCACGCGAGGGAGAAGGAGATGAGCGCGGCGACGGGCAGCAGCTTCGTCTTCATGAGGAGGAGCATGTAGCACGTCTCCAGCCGGTGACCTTCCCCGCACACGGCGCTGTCTCTCGAGTGTGTCGCGGACCCTGAAGATGGTAGCTCCGCGGCCCGTCTTCCATCGCCCAGCGCCTCACCGTTCGAACAGCACCCTCACCACCGCATCCGCGTCCACCGGCCTTCCGGCCCGGTCCTGTGCGGGCTGCCACCGCTTGCGCAGGGCGCAGCGCCGCGCCTCGCGCCCGAAGCCGTGGCCCGGATCATCCGTGACCTGCGCGCCCGTCACCGTGCCGTCCGCGCTCACGCTCACGCGCAGCCCTACGCGCGCTTCGTCCAGCCCGGCGTCGTCCGCCTCTGGAGGAAACGGGCAATCCCACTTCGCCGCGCCGGCCAGCTGTGGCGCGCGCGAGAGGTCCGTCCCGGTGCCGCCTTCGACGCCGCCCGCGCGGGCATTCGCGTCGCGGACGGAGGTAGTGGACGTGCCGCCCTTCTCCGTCACGCCGCCCGCGTAGCTCTGGCCCTCGCCGGCCACCAGCGTGTCGCCGAAGTCGACCACCTCTTCCTCGAGGGCGGTCAGCGCTGCCCCTGCCTGCGCCGCAGCGGGCGGCGGCGCCGCGAGGCTCGGCTTCTCCACGCGGGCGCGCGCGACCGGCGCTTCCGGGAGCGCTGTGGCGCTCGGCGCCGGCGGAGGCGCAGGTGCCTGCGGAAACTCCACCTCCATCAGCTCCGTCACCTGCGCAGGCGTCGGCGCCGGCCGGTCCGCCGCGGGTGCCAGCGCGGCCAGGGCTGCGACGGCCGCGTGCACCGCCACCGCGACCAGCAGCGCGATGGCGCCCTCGGCCCCCCGCCGGCGCGGCGGCACATCCAGCGGGCTCAAGGGCAGGGTGGGGCTCACTGCACCTCCACCGGCGGGCCTTGCTGAACGCCGAACGCCACGCGCGACAAGCCGGCCTGGCGCAGGACGTCCAGCGCGTGCAGCACGCGGCTGTGCGGGACTTCGCCGTCGGCCTTCACCACGGCGCGCAGCTCCGGGTGCTGGCTCAGCGCCGCGCGCGCCCTCTTGAGCAGGTCCTCATCTCCGCTCGACGGCACGCCGTCGACCTGGGTTTCGCCCGTCGCCAGGAGTCCCACGCTGAAGACGTCCTGGACCTCGCCACCCGTCGCGGCGCGCGGCAGGTCCATCGACAGCGCGCGGGAAACGACCAGCTTGGCAGTCACCATGAAGATGATGAGGAGCACGAGGGTGATGTCCACCAGCGGCGTCACGTTGATGCCGGTGATGGGCGCGCTCGGCTTGCTTGAGAATCCAGCCATGCGTCAGCCCGCCGCCGGCTCGGCGAGCTCCGCCGAGGACCCGTTTCGGGGCGTGGGCACAGGCACGCCTTCGCCTGGAGGAAGCGCCCGGAGGTGCGCGAGCAGCACGTGCCCAACAGTCTCCGCGTCCGCGATGGCCACGGTGACCCGGCCCTGGAACGCGTTGAAGGCGGCCACCGCGGGGATGGCCACCACCAGGCCCACCGCGGTCGCCACCAGCGCCTCGGCGATGGTGCCCATCACGCGCTCCGGCGCCAGCGCGCTCGCGGCGGCCAGCGCGCCCGCCATCGCCTGCGGCTTGCCCAGCTCCTCGAAGGCGCCCACCACGCCGATGACCGTGCCCAGCAGCCCCACGAACGGCGCGTTGTTGCCCACGGTGCCCAGGAACAGCAGCCGGCGCTCCAGCCGCGCCCGCTCCAGCCCCATCGCCGCGGCCATCGCCTCCTCGGCCGCGCCAGCTCCGCCGTCCGCCTCTGCCAGCCCGGCGCTCGCCACCCGCGCCTCCACCGTGTCCGTGCTGGCCAGCAGCGTGGCCGCCCCGCTCTCATCGCCCCGCCGCAGGAGCGCGCGCAGCTTGGGCACCAGCGTCGCCGCGCTCGACCGCGTGCGACGGAAGGCCCACAGGCGCTCCGCCGCCACTGCCACGGACGCCAGGCTCAGCGCGAACAAGAGGTAGAGCACCCACGCCGCGCCCGAGTGCACCATCAACCGCGTAACGGTCTCAATCATCAGTCCAGCTCCCCAGTCAGCTTGAAGAAGAGGGCGCGCCCGGGCCGCTGCACGCCAAAGAAGTCGTAGACCTTCGCGTCGGAGACGTTGTCCAGCTCCAGCGTGGCGGTGGCCCGGCCGGCGCCGAACGCCACGCTCCACGTCACGCCCACGCTGTGGGTCACCTGCGCCGGCACCACCTGTTTGGTCTCCCTGAGACCCTGGCTCTCCCAGCCGCGGAAGAACGCCTCCACGAACCGGCCGCTGTAAAACGGCTCCAGGGTGTCGTCGCTCCCAGGTAGACCTGCGAAGCGCAGGTGCGCGCCCCAGCTGGCGAAGAGGTAGGGGCGGTTGGGGATGCGGTCCCCGACGAGCCCTCCGAAGGCGCCGCCGTCCGAGGCGTTCCGCACGTCCTGCCAGGTGAGCATTCCGTCCACGCCCACGCGGTGCCCGGGAGAGGCCCAGGAGAGGGCATTCTCCACGCCCACGCCGCGCGCGCGGTAGACGTTCTGGTAGCGCAGGAAGCGGTCGTCTCCGATGAGGACGATGAGCTGGTCGCTCTCGCGCCAGAAGGCGTTGACGTCCACCGTCACGTCGCCCACCGGCGTGCGCAGGAGCTCCAGCCGCGGTCCCAGGTTCGCGTTGTGGCTCACCTCCGGCTCCAGCTCGAGGTTGGCGAGCGTCAGCACACCGTCGCCGAAGACCTCGTCCGGCCGCGGCAGCCGGGTGGCGTACTCGTAGGAGGCCTTCAGAAACAGCCAACGCGTCATCTGCAGGCGCACCGCATCGCCCGCGCCCAGGCGGTCCACTGCGCGGTCCTTCGCGCGCAGCTCCCCGGTGGGCAGCAGCTCTTCGGAGGCGGCCCGGTAGACGTACGTCTTGAGGAAGAGCACGTTGGAGAGCCGCTCCTCGAAGAGGGTCAGCTGGTGCTCCACGCCGCTGACGAAGGTCAGCAGGTCTCTGCGCACGGCCAGCGGGTCCCTGAGGGTCGGGTCCGTCTGAAGCCGGTCATCGCCCTGGCGCGTGACGAGCGTGGGCGAGAGCGAGAGCGAGAGCGCGTGGTGCGGCGTGGGGTGCCAGCTCACCAGCGCGCGCGCAAAGCCGCCGTGCTGCCACACCACCTGGTCGGAGGGCCGGGAGCTCACCTCTCCAGCGATGTGCCGTGCCCGGATGGCGTTGCCGTACCAGTCGTAGACGGACTCCGCCAGGTCGCGGAACTGGGTGGTGCGGCGCGCGTAGCTGGCCAACAGCTCCATCTGCCACGCCGGGGACAGCGGCGCCTCGTAGCGGGCGGTGGCCCCGTAGACGCTCTCGCCGTAGGTCGCCTCGCCGTACGGGACGGTCATCACCACGTTGTGCTGCAGCTGCTTGTCGTAGGCCGAGGCGAACGCCTGCACAGAGGCGCGCCGCGCCCAGGGCTTGTCGAGCAGGCCCAGCTCCACCGCGCCGCCGTAAGCGCGGTACCCGTCGTGGAAGCGCGTCACCTGCTGCTCAGACAGGCGGCCCAGCTCGTCGGGCACGGCCACGTTCACGCGGTAGTCGTTCCGGCTGGCGTCGAAGAACGCAGAGCCTCCGGCGAAGAGGCCGGAGCCGAGTTTCCGGTACCGGCCGTCCACCGTCGCCCGGTGCGTGGAGAAGGAGCCCACCTGGTAGCTGGCGCCGAGGTGCGTCTGGAAGGTCTGGTCGCTGACCAGGTTGACGGCGCCGCCCAGCGCGTCCGCGCCGAAGCGGATGGGCACCACGCCCCGGTAGACCTCCGCCCGGTCGACCAGGTTCACCGGCACGCTGGCGATGCCGAACGGGTACCCCGCGAGGTCCAGCGGGACGCCGTCCAGGAAAAAGCGGATTTGATCGTCGTAGAGCCCGTTCAGAGAGAAGCGTGCCTCGCTCCCCAGCCCGCCCTCGCGGCGGACCGCCACGCCCTGCGTCCGCGCCAGCGCCTCGCCGAGGTCCGCGGTCTGCTCCTTGGCCTTGCGCGTGTCCACGACGTTGACCGCCTCCGCGGACCGCTGCAGCCGCTGCGCGTCGGTGGTCTTGCCGCTCACCGTGACCTCCACCGCTGGGGGTGGCGCGACCGGCGGCGCGGTGGGGGCTTCCACGGGCTCGGGCGGGAGGGAGAACACGAACGGGAAACGGATGCGGGAGGGGAGGGCGACGCCCGCTCTGCGCGCCGGTTCGAACTGGAGCCGCGCCGCGGCCTCTCCTGCCGCCTCGTCGAAGCCATGACCGGCCGGCTCCAACACCTCCGCGTCGGTGACCCGGCCCTCGCTGTCGAGCGACAGACGAAGGACGACGGTCCCTTCCAGTCGCTGCGCCCTGGCCGTCTCCGGATAGAGCGCCTCCGCGCCGCTCAGGAGCTTCGGCGGTGTGAGGTCTTCCGCGTGCGCGCCCAGCGGTAGAAGCGTGGCCAGAAGGAGGATGCAACCTCTGGCTCGCACGCTGGACTTCGTCATCACTGGTTTCACCCAATTCTGATTTTGACTTGCAGACGCAATTCCACGCGCACGGCCAAACTGTCAAGACGCTTGAGGCTTCATGTCGGTTTGGGCATTTATGAAGTTGCAAATCATTATCAATCATGCGACAAGGGCCCCGCCATGAGCACCGAGGAAGAACCGCAGTGCGCGGAGTGCGAGGGCGGGAAGGCGGAGGGGGCGGTGCTTCGTTGCGCGTGCGGAAGCCTCCTCGCGCGGTACGTGGGCGGGCAGGTGGAGCTGAAGTGCCGTCGCTGCAAGCGCGCGGTGATGATCCCCATCACGCACGGGGAGAGTTCGAAGGCATCGACGTGAGCAGGCGGCAGACACACCCAATACGGCCAGAGACCTCAGCGTCCCGCGCCTCATCGGCCCGCCTCGACATCGGCGGGAACGGAGTGCGGGACCCATGGAGCTCTTCCACGTAGAGACGTCCTCGCAGCCCTGGAGCGCGGAAGGCGCGACGTCCAGGCTGCACTCGCCGCTGCTGGCCTGGTCCACCGAAGGGCTGGCGCAGCTGCCGGCGCTGCTGGCGGTGGCCACGCAGAGCGCGGCGGTGGTCCGCGCGCTGCGGCCGCACCCGCTGCCTTCGGGCGCTCCCGCCGAAGTCCTGCGCGCGGCGATGGACGCGCTGGGTCCCGAGGAGGTCCCGCTGGACGGCGTGGGCCCGGAGCGCGCGCTGCGCCGGCTGGCCCAGATGGTGGCGGACCGGGGCCTGGACCTCTCCCACCCGAACACGGCGGCCCACCTCCAGCCTCCCGTCCTCGCGGTGGCGGTGGCCGCGGACGCGCTGGCCAGCGCCAGCAACGCGTCGGTAGATACCTATGACTCGGGCCCTTCCGCCATCGCCGCGGAGCGCTGGGTGGTGCGTTCGCTGGCGAAGCTGGCGGGCCTGGGCGAGCGCGCGGACGGCGTGCTGACGCCGGGAGGCTCGCTCTCAAATCTGCTGGGGCTGCTCCTGGCGCGCGACGCGGCGGCGGCGCGGCGGCAGATTGATGCGCGCCGGGAGGGCGTGGCGGCGCTGCCCGGGCCGGTGGTCTTCTGCTCGGAGCTGGCACACTTCTCGGTGCAGCGGGCCTGCGCGGCGCTGGGGCTGGGCGAGGACGCGGTGCGCCCCCTCCCGGTGGACCGAAACCGGCGGATGAGCGTGGGGGCACTCTCGCGTGCGTTGCGCGAGCTGGATCCGGCCCGGCACACGCCCCTGGCCCTCGTCGCGACCGCGGGGACCACCGACTTCGGCTCGGTCGACCCGCTGCTGGAGCTCTCCGCCCTCGCCCGCGCGCACCACCTCTGGCTGCACGTGGATGCGGCCTACGGGTTCGGCGCGCTCTTCTCGGAGCGGTTGGCGCCCCGGCTGGTGGGGCTGGAGAGGGCCGACTCGGTCACGCTGGACCTCCACAAGCTGGGCTGGCAGCCCGCAGCCGCGAGCGTGCTCCTGGTCTCCGACGCCGCCAGCTTCGCCGCGCTCTCGCGCGAGGTGGCCTATTTGAACCCCAGCGACGACGCCGACCGCGGCCTCGATGGCCTGCTGGGGCGCAGCCTCCAGACCACGCGCCGGCCGGACGCGCTCAAGATGGTGGCCACGCTCCTGGCGCACGGGCGAAGAGGCCTGGGCGCGATGGTGGACCGCTGCCATGAGCTGGCGCGGCACGCCGAGCAGCGCCTGCGCGAGGACGCCCGCTTCGAGCTTGTGGCGCCGGCCGAGCTCACCACCGTGGTGTTCCGCTACCGCGGGCTGCGCGCGGAGCAGGAGGGCGAAGCGCAGGACGCCCTCAACGCGGCGCTGCGCCGACATCTCCTGGAGCGCGGCACCGCCGTCATCGGCCGCACCACCACACCCACGCGCGGCCCGGGCTCCGCGCCGCGGGTCTGCCTCAAGCTGACGCTGCTCAACCCGGTGGCCACCCCGACGGACGTGGACGCGCTGCTGGGCGCCATCGTGCGCGCGGGGAGCGACGTGGAGCGGCGCAGCGAGGGGACGCGCTCGTGAGCAATCAGGTGCAAGACGTCATCGCCGTTGGCTGCGGCCCGTTCAACCTGGGGCTGGCGGCGCTGGCGTCGAAGGTGGAGGGGCTGTCGCTGGTGGCCTACGAGGCCGCGCCGGAGCTGCGCTGGCACCCCGGCCTGATGTTCGACGACGCGGTGCTGCAGCTGAGCTTCCTGGCGGACCTGGTCACGCTGGTGGACCCTACCCACCCGCTCTCGTTCCTCGCCTACCTGCGCGACGTGGACCGGATGTACCCGTTCTACATCCGCGAGGTGTTTCACCCGACGCGCCGGGAGTACGAGCACTACCTGCGTTGGGCGGCGTCAAAGCTGCCGTCGGTGCGCTTCTCCCGGCGGGTGGAGCGGGTGCGCTGGGAGGCGGAGCGCGGCTGCTTCTCCCTCCAGGTGGACGGAGAGAGCGAGCCGGCGCTGGCGAAGAACCTGGTGCTGGGGCTGGGGACGGAGCCGTCGGTGCCCGGCGGCCTGGCCGCGCTGCCTGTGCGCGCGCTGCTGCACTCGTCGGCGTACCTGCACCGGCGCGAGGACGTGCAGCGCGCCAGCGCGGTCACCGTCGTCGGCTCCGGTCAGTCCGCGGCGGAGGTGGTGCGGGACCTCCTGCGCCTCAACCTCGAGGGCGGCCCGGCGGTGACCTGGCTGACGCGCACCCGGTCCTTCGCGCCGCTCGACTACACGAAGCTGGTGCTGGAGATGACGACGCCGGCCTACATCCGGTACTTCCACGGGCTGCCGCAGGACACGAAGGACCGGCTGAACGCGGAGCAGTGGCAGCACTACAAGGGCATCTCCAGCGAGACGCTGCAGGAGCTCTACGGGCTGCTCTACGAGCGCGAGCTGCGGAGCGGGCTCGCCCCCGTGGAGCTGAGGTGCGGCGTGGAGGTGGAGTCCTCGCTGCCGCTGCCGGGTGGGGACGTGCTCTTGCAGTGCTGCGACCGGGACGCGGGCGCAACGTTCGAGCACACGACCGGGCTGGTCATCGCCGCCACCGGATACCGGGAGCGGCGGCCGGAGCTGCTCGCGCCCCTGGAGCCGTTGCTGCGCCGGGACGAGCGCGGGCGCTACCGCGTCCGGCTGGACTACTCGGTGGAGCTGGACCCGTCCGTCACCGGCAGGCTCTTCGTGGCCAACGCGGAGCTGCACACCCACGGCGTGGCGACGCCGGACCTGGGCATCTGCGCCTTCCGCAACGCCACCATCCTCAACAGCGTCACCGGCCGGGAGGTGTACCGCCTGCCGCAGCGAACCGCCTTCACGACGTTCGACTCGCCCAGGCTTGCAGCACCCGCGCGCCGTCCGCGCCGGGCGACGTCCGAGCTCGAGGCCCTGCGCGTGGAGGGGCGGGAATGAAGCTCAAGCTCTTCATGGTGCTGATGACGGCGACCGCGGTGGTGAGCGACTCGCTGTTGCATCCGTTCTATCCGCAGTACTTCGCCGAGGTCTTTGGTGTTGTGGACCCGCTGAAGGTCGGCGGCTACATCGCCGCGTGCAGCCTCATCGTGCTGCTCTCCTTCCCGCTCTGGGCGCACCTGTCGAAGCGGTACTCCGTCCCGCGGCTGCTCATCGCGACGCAAATTGTCACCGGCGTGCTGAGCGTCGCCTGCTACGGGTTGACCGACGTCCGGTGGTTCTGCGCGCTGTCGCTGTTCATGATGGTGTTCAAGGCCAGCTACCTGCTGGTCTACCCGTACGTGATGGGCCTGGAGAGCAAGGCCTCGCACGTGGCCACCATCAGCGTGCTCGCCTTCGTCGTTTACTTCGGCAACATCCTGGCGGCGGTGGTGAGCGGGACGGTGCTGGAGCTCATCGGCCCGCGCTTCCTCTTCGTGGTGATGGCCGGCGGGGACGTAGTGCAGACGGTGCTGTGCCTGGTTCTGCGGAAGGACCTGGAGGCGCTGGAGGCGCCCGCTCCGGAGCCGGAAGAGGCGGTGGACGTCGGCCTCACGCCGCGGCGCTTCGTCGCGCGGCTGGGGCTGGTGATGCTGGTGATGTACTTCGCCGCGTACCTGACCGACCCGTTCTTCTCTTCCTACTGGGAAGGCATCTCGGCCAACGGCAACAAGGTGGTGATGGGGTTGGTGTTCGCCATCCCCGGGTTGGCCGCGCTCGCCGGGCTCTATGTCAACGCGAAGACGCGGGAAGAGGAGGGCGGCTTCGGCCGAATCCTGCCCTCCATCCTGCTCGCCATCGCCGGGCTGTGGTTGGAGGCGTCCGGCGTGCTGCCGGCGGTCCTGGTCGGGCGGCTCTTCTACGGCTGGGCGTTGTTTCAGTCCATGGTCCGTCTGGATTCGCTGCTGTTTCAGTTCTGTCCTCCCGAGGAATATTCGGTGCAATTCTCCAAAATTAACTTGTTCCAGGGGCTGGGTGTTCTGGCCGCCTCGCTCACCGCCGGCACGATGGTGTCTGGCTTTGGGCAGCGGGCGGCGTTCCTGACGTCGATGGGCGGCTTCGCGGTGGCCGCGGTGCTCTACGGGGTGATGTTCCGCCGCGAGCTCTGGCCCACCGGGCTGTCGCAGCCGCGCGAAGGAGGCCTGACATGACGATGCGTCCGGAAGACGCCGTGGCGCACTTGACGCCTTCGGTGTGGGCGACGGTCAACCGGCAGCTGGGCGCGAAGGCGCTGGGAGAGCTCGCCCACGAGATGCTCTTGCGCCCCACGCTCCTCGCGCAGAAGGGCGGGTGGGGCGAGTACGAGGTGAAGACAGACTCCGGAGCGGCGGCCTACCGCTTCCGGGCGCAGGTGCTGAGCCTGGACCACTGGTGGGTGGATGCCGACTCCATCGTCCGGACCGAGAGCGGAGAACAGACGCCTCCGGACGTGATGCAGCTGGTGGTGGAGCTGCGAGCGCAGCTGGGCATCCCTGCGGAGCGGATGGGGGACTACCTGAGCGACCTGGCGAGCACGCTCAACGGTGCGGCCTTCCGGAGCGCGCGGCCGGGGCTGAGCGCCGAAGGGCTCACCCGCGCCGACTTCCAGCAGGTGGAGAGCGCGATGAGCGAGGGCCACCCCATCTTCCTGGCGAACGGAGGACGCGTGGGCTTCAGCGCGGCGGACCACGCGCGGTACGCGCCGGAGGCGGCGGTGCCCGTGGCGCTGCACTGGTTGGCGGCGAAGCGCAGCCGGGTGGAGCTCGCCTGCGTGAAGGACCTCACCTACGAGCACCTGCTGGAGGAGGAGCTGGGCGCCAGCGGCCGGGACGCCTTCGGACGGCAGCTGTGGGACCGAGGGCTGAACCCCGCGCAGTACGTGTTCCTCCCGGTCCACCCGTGGCAGTGGGAGAACCGCCTGGCGCAGCTCTTCGCGCCGGACCTGGAGACCCAGGAGCTGGTGCACCTCGGCCCGGGGCGCGACTCCTATCTGGCGCAGCAGTCCATCCGGACCTTCTTCAACGTGACGCACCCGCGCAAGCGTTACGTGAAGACCGCGCTCTCCATCCTGAACATGGGCTTTACCCGCGGGCTCTCCGCGGTCATCGCCCAGCGCGCGGTGGCGGTGAACGACTGGGTGAACGACCTCGTCAACGACGACCCGTTTCTGCGCGCCAACGGCTTCTCCCTGCTGCGCGAGGTGGCGTTCATCGGCTACCGGCACCGGTACTACGAGGCCGCCAGCCAGAAACGGTCCGACGCGTACAAGGAGATGCTGGCGGCCTGTTGGCGGGAGAACCCCACCGTGCGGCTGCGGCCCGGCGAACGCCTGATGACCATGGCGGCGCTGCTGCACGTGGACCGCGCGGGCGGGGCGGTGCTGCCTGCGCTCATCCGCTCCTCCGGGTTGGAGACCGACGCCTGGGTGGAGCGCTATCTGCAGGCCTACCTCACGCCGCTGGTCCACTGCTTCTACGCGCACAACCTCACCTTCACGCCCCACTGCGAGAACACCCAGCTGGTGCTCGAAGGCAACGCGCCCTCGCGGGTCATCCTCAAGGACCTCGCGGAGGACATCGGCGTGCTCAACCCGGAGCAGCCGCTGCCGGAGCGCGTGCGCCACCTCGCCCTGCGTGTCCCCGAGAGCGTGATGACGCTCACGGTCTTCACAGACGTCTTTGATTGCGTCTTCCGCTTCGTGGCGCAGCTTCTCCAGCAGCACGCCGGCTACCCCGAGCAGCGCTTCTGGCAGCGGGTGGGCGAGTGCATCCGCGCGTACCAGGCCCAGCAGCCGGTCCTGGCGGCGAAGTTTCAGCGGTACGACCTCTTCGCCCCCACGTTCACGCGGAACTGCCTCAACCGGCTTCAGCTGCGCAACAACCAGGAGATGGTGGACCTGAACGCCGCGGAGCCGGTGGACAGCCTCCAGTTCGTGGGCACCCTGGACAACCCCATTCGCAGAGAGACCCATGAGCACCGCTGACCTTGGCGCCTTGGCGCCGCGCGCCCTCTCGCCGCACGTGACTGTCGACGGCTTCGCGTTCGAGCGCGAGGTCACTGCGTTCGGCACCTTCAAGCTACGAGCGCTGCGCCTGCCGGAGGACCTCGGCGTGCTGCACTCGTGGGTGAGCCAGGAGTACGCGCGCTACTGGGGGATGGTGGGGCTCACGCCGGAGCAGGTGGCGGCTGGCTATGCGGAGATTTGCCGGAAGGCGGAGGTCTACCTCGGCTTCCTCGGAGAACAGCCGAGCTTCCTCGTCGAGTGCTACCACCCGGCGCACCACCCGGTGGGCAACCACTATCAGGTGGAGCCGGGTGACCGCGGGATGCACGTCCTGCTCTCCCCGCCAGACGCGCCGAGGGCCGGGTTCTCCTCAGCCGTCTTCACCGTGGTGATGGACTTCCTGTTCGAGGACGCCGCCGCCCGCCGGGTGGTGGTGGAGCCGGACATCCGCAACGCCAAAATCCACGCGCTCAACCGGCGCGCGGGCTTCCGGTACCAGCGGATGCTGGAGCTGCCGAATAAGACCGCCCATCTCGCCTTCTGCACGCGCGAGGACTACCTGGCGGCCCGGCGGGGCGCGGCGCCAGCGCTCCCGGAGCCGACGCCGAGGCAGCGCGCGGACGCGTGGAGCGCCGCCAACCGCGCCCTCGTTTGCAAGGCCCTCTCGGAGCTGGCCCATGAACGGGTGCTGGAGCCCCGCGCGCTGAACGGCGCGGGCGAGTACGCGCTCGCGGCGGACCTGCCGACCGTGGCGTACCGTTTTCGCGCCCGAGTCCTTGCGCTCAACCACTGGGATGTGGACCCGACGACGGTTCAGCGCTGGGCGGACGGCGAGCCCTCGCCGGTGGACGCGCTGGACTTCGTGCTCGATTTTCGCCAGCGGCTGGCCGTCGACCCGGAGCTTCTGCCCATCTACCTGGAGGAAATCTCCAGCACGCTCGGCTCCGCGGCCTTCAAGCGCTCCCACCAGCGGCTCTCCTCGGCGGACCTGGTCCACGCGGACTTCCAGGAGCTCGAAGGGGCGATGACCGAAGGCCACCCCGCCTTCATCGCCAACAGCGGACGCGTGGGCTTCGACGCGAACGACTTCCTCGCGTACGCGCCGGAGGCGACGGCGCCCATCCAGCTGGTCTGGCTGGCCGCCCACCGCAGCCGGGCGGAGCTGTCGACGTCGGCGGAGCTCACCTACGAGCGACTGCTGGACGAAGAGCTGGGCGGGCAGACCGTCGCGCGCTTCAACGGCGTCCTCGAGGAGCAGGGCCTGCGTCCCGAGGACTACCTCTTCCTGCCCGCGCACCCGTGGCAGTGGTTCAACAAACTGGCCCTCACCTTCGCGCCGGACGTGGCCACCCGCCACCTGGTGTGCCTGGGCTACGGCCCGGACAGCTACCGCGCGCAGCAGTCCATCCGCACGCTGTTCAACGTCAGCCACCCGCAGCGCCGCTACGTGAAGATGGCGCTCTCCGTCCTGAACATGGGCTTCATGCGTGGGCTGTCGGCCGACTACATGCGCGGCACGCCCGCCATCAATGACTGGCTGCAGGCGTTGGTCGAGGGCGATGGCTACTTCGCGTCCAAGGGCTTTCGCCTCCTGCGCGAGGTGGCGGCGGTGGGCTACCGAAACCCGTCGTTCGAAGCGGCAGTTCCGAAGACCTCCCCGTACCGGAAGCTGCTCGCCGCGCTCTGGCGGGAGAGCCCGGTCCCCAAGCTGCGGCCCGGGCAGCGCCTGATGACGATGGCGGCGCTGCTGCACCGCGACCGCGACGGGGCGGCGCTGGTCCCGCAGCTCATCAAGGCCGCGGGCGTGGACGTCGACACCTGGCTCACGCGCTACCTCGAGAGTTACCTGGCGCCGCTGGTCCACTGCTTCCTCCAGCATGACCTCGCGTTCATGCCGCACGGGGAGAACCTCATCCTGGTGCTGGAGGACAACCTCCCCGTCGGCGTCTTCCTCAAGGACCTGGCGGAGGAAGTCGTGTTGATGGACCCCGCGCGCGAGCTCCCCGAGCGCGTGGCCCGTATTCGCGCCAGCGTCCCGGAGGCGCTCAAGTCGCTCACGCTGTTCACCGACGTGTTCGACGGCGTGTTCCGCTACCTCGCGCAGATTCTCCTCGAGCAGGCAGCCTACCCGGAGGAGCAGTTCTGGCGGCAGGTGGCGCAGTGCCTCTCGCGCTACCGCGAGGAGCACCCGGCGCTGCGCGAGAAGTTCGACCGGTATGACCCGTTCGCGCAGACCTTCCCGCACTCCTGCCTGAACCGCCTCCAGCTGCGGAACACGCTCCACATGGTGGACCTCTCAGACCCTGCCAAGGCGCTCGCCTTCGCCGGGACGCTGGAGAACCCCGTCGCCCGCTTCCGGGCGCCCGCTGTCGTCGCACCCAAAGCCTCAACCCCCGAAGGAGTCTTGTCATGAGTACGCAGCGCCTTACCGTCGCCGTCACTGCCCTCGTCGTCCTCGCCGGGTGCGGGAAGCCGAAGGAGCCTTCAGACCCTCAGCTCGCGGGCCAGTACGTGCTTGGCTCGGTGGTGATTGACACGGACGGCAACCGCACCACCTACGTCCAGACGGTGCCGTCGCTGGAGGGCCCGTTCAACAACAAGACCGCCATCGAGCTGCCTGGCAACGGCGTGCTGATTGCCGGCGAGGACGCGTTCTTCATCGGCCTCGCCGAGGAGCCGACGTGGGTGCGCTACTCGGTGAACAGCGGCGGTGTCATCGCGGAGTCCGGCCGCCTCTCGTTCCTGAACCTCGGCGCGAAGAGCATTGACTACGGCAACGCGTACGTGGACGCGCAGACGGCGGTCTCCGTGCTGAGCGACCCGCCGATGGCCGTCATCTGGAATCCCACGACGATGGAGATTCGCGGCGAGGTGGACCTGAGCGGCCTCGCGCGCGGGGGCTACGGGCTGGAGGTGTGGACCACCGTCACCCACGGCGGGAAGGTCTACATCCCCGGACGCTGGGCGGACTGGGAGGGCGGGCGCATCTTCCCGGCCGTCTCGCTGACCGTGCTGGACCCGTACGAGATGAAGGTGCTCGGGACGGCGTATGACGAGCGCTGCGCCAGCGGTGGGCGCGTGGTGTTCGGCGCGGATGGCTACGCGTACGTGATGGGCGATGGCCGCAACTACTCCATCCACATGTACGCCAACGCCGCGGGGACCACTGCGCCAGACAACTGCCTGCTGCGGATGGCGCCCGGTCAGATCGCCTTCGAGAAGGACTACTTCTACACGCTGCCGTCCCTCACCGGCGGCCGCCAGTCCATCACCGAGCTGGAGACGGCGGCCAACGGCTCCGGGTTCGGCTTCGCGAAGATGTTCTACCCGGACCAGCTCCCGTCCGGCGTGAAGGCGGACAGCTTCGACTTCTGGGGCGAGCGGGCGCACAAGATGTGGCGGATTCGCCTCGCCAACCCTCCCGTCGCCGAGGAGGTGGAGGGCATCCCGTTCTCCACCATCGGGTTCGAGGGCGCCATGCTCGACGGCCGCCTCTACTCCGGCGAGAGCTTGGACAACGTCACCAGCGACGTCTACGAGATTGACCCGAACACCAACCGGGCCACCCTGCGCTTCAAGATGGATGGGTACTTCAACGGCCTCTACAAGCTGAAGAAGAACCCGACCTGACGTCAGGCTCCGCTCGCGGGCGAGTAGACGTGGGCGCTGATGCCCAGGTTGTCGCTGGCCACTTGCCGGTCCCACACGGAGTTCATCGCGTGGTTCCGGCTGAACTCGACAATCTCCTGGGCGCCCAGCCCCTGGCTCCGGGCGTATTGGACGATGGCGCCCAGGTCTCCAATGACGTGTTCGACCATCGCGTCGCTGTCACCGCGCGCGTTGGCGACGCCATCCGTGAAGGTCAGGGTGACGTCGCCCTCCTCCAGCCGCACCGAGTCGACGTCGATGTCCTCGTCCTTCAGGTTGCCCCGGCCAACGTAGCCCTCGAGTCCGGACTCTCCGCCCACGAGCTTGCGGTCACCCCCAACGCGAAGCTTGAGGGTGCCGTCTGCTCTGAATACCAGGACGGTGGCGTCCCCTACGGCGGCGCCGTGCAGGACGCCATCCCGGATGGCCGCGACGGCTGCGGTGCTCGCTGTCGCGACCTTGCCTGTCGGGTTCGTCGCCGAGCGTGCATTGAAGGCGTCGAAGACCTTCCTGTCGCCCGCGCGCAACGCCGTGCGCAGCGCCGCGGTGAGGTCCGCGTCGGGGTGGGACCGCATCGACCCGAGGATTTCCTCTGCCGCCGTCCTGCTTCCTGCGCCATTGGCAGCCTTGTGCACCCTCCCTGCGTTCGTCGCCTGGTCTGCGGCACCCAACACCGTGACTCCGGATGAGCCGTTCGAGCCTGGGATGTGGTCGAGAAAGACGGCGTCTTCGTTGTGGCCATGGCCACCGGAGACACTGCCCGTCTCCGCCTCAGCGAGGCCCATATTGGTGTGCGCCGCCGCTTGACCGTTCGGCGTGTCCATCACGACGCCGCGGTGCCGCGCCCGCAGAATCGCCTCGGCGCTGTTGCCTCTCAGAAAACGAATCCCTTCGAGGCCATACTGCCTGGCTGTGGTCCACATCCTCTCGTTCCCGACGTGGCCCAGCACGGCAGGGTCCTTAACGCGATCAAAGTGAATCGGCCGCCAGAACGCTTTGCCCCCGCGGACGCCGGGAGAGAGATTCACGAAGCTCGGGTCTCTGAATGGGTGCGTGCGCGCGGACCAGCCGCTTCGGCGCGTGGGCAGAACGCCCTCCAGGTCAGGTCTCCTCAGCACGGGCCATGGCCCTGAGGCGGCGACTTCGTACTTGAGGGGTGTTGCGGAGGCGGCGGTCGGAGTGGTGCGCACGGGAGGACTGTGACCGGCGGCCGGCGTGGCGTTGCTGGCGGGAGTGTGGTCACCGGCGACCGGCGTGGCGTGACTGGCGCGAGGGTTGGGGGTCGCTGTGGGCGCATTGCTGGCGGGAGCGTTGTGGTCAGCCGCCGGCGGAGCTGAGCGAGTCGGTTGCCCTGCATTGCTGGCGGGAGGGCGGCGGCCCGCAGCCGTTTGCGCTCCGCGAGTGGCCGTGTTGGCGAACGCGGGCTGCGCAGCGCGCGTGGAGGCAGGGACCGCAGGGGTGCCACCCAGTAGGGGTTGCGCTGGGAGATTGGCGGTGCCGGCGATTGGGTTGTGACTCGCCACCGTTTGTCCTGCAGGCGGAGGAACGTTTGTGGTAGCGCCGGCCGCCTCCCTGCTGGCTCCGCTGCTCCTCGCGAGGCCACGGCCGGCTGCGCCGAGCGCTCCGCCCATCGCGCCGCCGAGGACTCCGCCCATCGCTGCGCCCGTCAACGTGCCCTGGAGCACGCGGGAGACGCCGTCGTCCCCCTGCCACGTCTCGTCGTGCAAGCTGGTTCGAACCGCTCCGTCTGCGGCACCCGAGTAGACGCCGACCCGGCCCCACCCGGCGATGTCTCGGGTCAGGGTGCTTGCCCTCGCAGTGGTGGCGGCGCCCTTGCCAAGCAGCGAGACGCCTGGAGCCGCGGCGAAGAGCGCGCCGCTGACAGCGCCGGTCGCGGCGTGCCGGGCGACATCTCCCGCCTCCGCGGAGTTTCCCGCTGCCGCGGCATAGGCAGTGGCGCCGGAGGCCGCGCCAGCGGCAGCGCCAACCGCGGCGACCAGCGGCACCGCGAGCGCCCCGCTCGTCAACGCCACCGCAGTCCCCGCACCCACCATCGCCGCGGCCTCGCCGGCGAGCTCCGCCGAGGTGTCCTTGGCGTGCTGCAGCGAGTCCAGGTCCCCGGTGGCGAACCGAACGAGCCGTTCGCTTTGCGGACTGCCGCCCTGGTCAAGGGCTGCTTGCGCGGCTTCCACGTTCTGCGAGTAGCGGTACTCGTCCGTCTCGGTCCCGCCCTTGGTGAGCGTTTGAATCAGGTTCGTGAGGCCGAAGCCGCCCTCGGCTTCGTGCTGCTCCCTGATCCGGTCGAGGCGTTCTTGATTGGCGTTTGAACTGTTCGGGTCCACGTCGCCGCGATCGAACAGCTGGTGCAGCAGCTCCACGCTGTCGCGCCCGCCGAGGTCGGAGTCAAGGTCCGCGCGGAGGTCAGCGCCGTACTTCTGGCGGTAGGCCACCGCGATGGCGTCAATCTCCGCCTTCGACTTGCCCTTCAGCTCTGCGCGGATTGCGTCCTCATCCGTGCCGAGGCCATCGATGGCTTCATAGAGCCGCTTGGCGGAGGACTCCGGACTGCTCCTCGCTGATTCGCCGGGCTCCTTGGAGCGTGTGCTCTTCGACTTGCCGCTCAGTGCGATGACTGCGCGTGCAGCGTCCTCGCCGCTCAACTCGCCCGTCACGACCTCATCCAGCGCCTTGCCATAGTGGGCTTGATACGCCTCGCGCAGGCGGTTCAGCTGGGCGGCGGTCTTTCCCTCCAGCGTTCGCCACAGCGCGTCTTCGTCCGTCCCCCAGCCGGTGAGCCCGCCGTCGGTCGCGTCATAGACGGTCTTCGCATCCGCGTCGGCCTGCTCCAGCGTGTAGTCGTCGTCCACCGCGGGCATGGGGTTCACCAGCACTTGCACATCCGCAGGAAGCTTCAGCCGCTCCATCAGACGCGCCCGCTCCGGGCCTGCGGGTGCAGCGAAGACCTGTGCAGCCAAGCGCGCTGGCAGCCCGCTGGGAGGCGGGTTCAGTGGGGCGGCGGCTTGGAACGGGTTGGACGCGATCAGCGGGCCTTGCGGCTCGAACTCCGACACATCCGTCTCCACGATGACCGGATCCACCTCCTCATCGCCGTCCACCTCCTCCTCGCCCTCGAACTCCTCGATTTCGTTCAGCGCTGCCTGCGTGCGGACGGCAGAACCTGTGCGGTCGATGGACATGGGTGAAGCTCCCGTTGGCGCGGACACACGCGACTTTCCTGGTCGCCTCGGGGCGGAAAGCAGGCGCAGAAAATCCGCGACCCCGGCGGGTTTCGCGAGGTTGCGAGCGGCGTGCTACCGTCGCCGGCCTTTTCGAGGAACGTGATGCCGCTGGGCCGAAGTCGCGTGGCAGCTGACCTGTGAGCATGACGAGCTGTCTCGATGAGGCCGCGCTCATCGCGTTCGCCTCCCGGTTGGACATCAGCAGCGCTCGCGTGGGCGTGGAGCGGCACCTCGACTCCTGCCCGAGCTGCCGCGAGGTGCTGGCCGAGCTCTCACGTCAGGGGTTGCTGGCGAGCTCGGGCGGTGACGCACCGACGGTTCCAGATGGGCCGGAGCCCAAGGAGCCGCTCGTACCCGGCGCAAACCTCGGGCGCTACCTTGTCCTGGAGCCGGTGGGGCAGGGGAGCTGGGGCGCTGTCTTCTCGGCGTACGACAGCACGCTGCGCCGGAAGGTCGCCCTCAAAGTGTCCTCGGCGAAGGCCGGGGCTTCAGAGCAGAATCAAGTGCTCGTTCGCGAGGCGCAGGCCATCGCGAAGCTGCGCCATCCCAGTGTGGTCTCCGTCTACGACGTGGGGACCGTCGAGGACCGGGTCTTCATCGCGATGGAGCTGATGCCGGGCGGGACGCTCCACGCCTGGCTGCGCGCCCAGAAGCGGGGCTGGCGAGAGGTGCTGGACGTCTTCATCCGCGCGGGCGAGGGGCTTCGGGCCGCGCATGATGCGGGGCTCGTCCACCGCGACTTCAAGCCCAGCAACGTCCTGATGGGCGAGGAGGGGCGCGCGTGCTTGACCGACTTCGGCCTCTCGACGGCGCTGGAGGGCGCTCTCACGGGGGCGGTGAATGCCAGCACGCTGGCCGGCACCCCGCGCTACATGGCCCCGGAGCAACTGCTGGGCGCGCACGCGTCCGCTCGCACAGACCAGTTCAGCTTCGCAGTCGCGCTCTATGAGGGCGTTGTCGGAGCGCTGCCCTTCGCGGGCGATGACGTTCATCAGCTGCGCGAAGCCATGTCGCGCGGGCTGCCGAGGGAGCAGCTGCGACTGCTGCCTCGCCCCCTCCAGCGGGTCCTGGCCCGCGCTCTGGCCGTCGCGCCGGGAGCACGGTTCGAATCGATGGCGCAGCTGTTGGCTGCCTTGCGCTCCGCCGCGCGCGCGCGAAGGCGTGCGGCGAGCTGGGCGGCTGCGCTGGTGCTCTCTGCCGCCGCGGCGACCGCCGTGGGTCAACACACGCTCGCGCAGCGGGCCTGCGAACAAGAGGCTGGGCAGCTGGACGCTCTCTGGAACGACGACGCGGACCGCGCGCTGGGGGAGCGCTTTCGCCGGACGGGGCTGTCCTTTGCTGAGTCGTCATTCCTGCAGGTGCAGCGGCAGCTGTCGGCGTTCAAACAGCAGTGGGCAGAGCTCTCGCAGGGCACCTGCCGGGCAGCGAGGAGCGGAGACCTGGCGCTCGAGGATGCGGGCCGGCGCCGCGACTGCTTGAGGGACCAGCGCTTCCGCTTCGCCGCGGCGCTGCAGCTGCTCAAGGAGACGGATGCGTCAAGCCTGGAGGGTGCGCCAAGGCTCGCGCACGCGCTGCCCCGGCCAGCGGAGTGCCGCAGCGCGGGGGTGATGGTCGGGGCTGTGCGTGAGGACCTTCACGCGCACGCCGCACGGGCGTGGGCCCTCGGCCAGGCGAAGCGCTTCAAGGAGATGGAGGCGTCGCTCTCTCAGCTCGAGGCGGGGTTGGCGGGCGCGAGCTCTCCGGTGTTCGAGGGTGAGCTGCACTACCTGCGCGGCCGCTCCATGGGCGGGCTTCGTCAGGCGAAGGACGCGAGGAAGGAGCTTGAAGAGGCCATCCTGATTGCCCACGCATCCGGGCAGGACCTGCTGCTCGCCCGGTCCTACGTCGCGCTGGCGCCGTTGGTGGGGCTGGAGCTGGGAAAGCGCGAGGAGGCGCAGCAGCTGTTTCGCTACGCGGAGGCCGCTTCGGCCCGGCTGGGCCCAAGCTCCGTTCGCCCGGCGCTGTATCTGGAGTGGGCGCGGTTCCGCTCTCTGTCCGGAGATGTGGCCGGTGCTCGGGCGATGGCCGAGCAGGCCGTGTCCGAAGCGACGCGCTACCACGGCGAGCAGAGCCGCGAGCTGACCGACGCCCTTGACGTGCTCGGCCAGGCCTTGATGCGCGCAGGAGACCTGAGCGCCGCGCTGGAGACGCAGGACCGGGCCCTCGCGCTCAAGGAGGGACTGTTCGGTCCCGCGCACCCGGAGGTTGCCGTCTCCTTGACGATCGTCGCGCACTCCCTGCGGCAGCAGATGCGCTACGACGAAGCGGGCTGCTACCTGGAGCGGGCCTGGCGAATCCGCGCCGCCGCCACGGGAGAGAACAACGAAGGCGCCGCGTCGTTGCTCGCCTCCATCGCCAACCTCGAGTACTCCCGGGGGCATCTGGAGGAAGCGCAGGCGGTCTGGCGGCGCGTCCACGAGATTCGATTCGCGCGGCTGGATCCCGGAGATCCTGAGTTGGTGCGGACGTTGACGAACCAGTCCCTCGTGGCCGACGCCATGCTGCGCTTCGAAGAGGGCGCGTTGTATCGGCAGCAGGCCCTCGCCTTGCTCACCGGCGCGCAGGCGGGAATGTCGCTGCAGTGGACCTACGTCATGAGCCAGGAGGCGCGCAGCCTCTACGGGCGAGGCCAGCTGCACTCCGCGCTGAAACACATCCGAGAGGTCAATGCTGCGCTGTCAAGCGTGCGCGGACCGGACACTCCGGACTCGATGCGCGCGCGGTGGGACGAAGCGGACATCCTGCGCGAGCTCGGGAAGCCAGGTGACGCGTTGGCAATTCTGGAGGAGCTCCGGCCCCTCATCCTCAAGTGGTACGGACCGTCGAACGACAACTACGGCGACCTGCTGGCGCGGATGGGCGTTTGCCGCGCGATGTTGGGAGCGCACGCGGCCGCGGTGGCGGACCTCGAGGAGGGCTTGCGGCTCAGCCCACAGGCCCGACAGTCGTCCACCTTCCCGGTCGTGGCGACGGCAGCCCTGGCGCTGTCGCTCTCGCGCACGGGAGGCAGCGCCCAGCGTGTGGAGGACTTGAGGGAGCGAGTGCGGGCTGAGCCTGTCCGGCTGTCACCGGTCCTCGAGGCGCGCGTCGAGCACCTCCTGGCCGCGAGCTCGGAGCGGACCCGTGAGTGAAATGGCGTTCGAGTCCTCTGCGAGCCGGCTCTACCAGGAGGGCGCGAGCGCGTATCCGGAGGTCACGCTCTCTCGCCAGCTGTTCAAAGGCTATTTGCTTGAGCAGGCGCCCACCGGAAAGTTGGAGCGCCTGAGCGGCCCGGGGTTGTTCCTGGCGTGCGCCTGCCTCTTGCGGGAGGCCCGTGCGTTGGAGCGGCTGAAGAACCTCATCGATGAAGCGGCGGTCGTGCTGGCCAACATCGAGCCCCGACCGCACGCGCGGGAGGAGGTGCAGCAGTTTGTCCTCGAACGGCTCATCCTCCCCAGCAAGTCCGGACGCGAGAAGCTCCGCGAGTACCGGGGCGTCGGCTCCATCCAGCGCTGGCTCAAGGCGGTGTTGGTGGGCTCCGCGGTGAGCCTCCGTCGCGCGGGAGGGAAGGTCGCTGGCCGGACGGTCTCGGATGACGCAGCGCTGGAGGGGCTTGCCGCAGACCTCCCGGCGGCGGACGTCTCGCTTCTGAAAGAGAGCCTGCGCGGACCGTTCAAGGCGGCGTTTCAGGCCGCGTTCGCGGAGCTGGAGCCGAGAGAGCGCAACATCCTGCGGCTCCACTACCTGCTCGGCCTGACGATGGAGGAGCTCGCTCAGGTTCACTCGGTGCACCGGGCGACAGCAGTGAGGTGGCTGTCTGCCGCGCGTGAAAGGCTCAGGGCGTCCACGTTGAAGCGGCTACAGGGAGCGCTGCAGCTGAGCCGGTCGGGGGCTGAGGAGCTCGCCGCGCTGCTGCAGAGCCAGCTCGAAGCGAGCCTGCGCGCGGCGTTCGGCGAGGGGTTTTAGGGTTCCGCCCAGATCGAATTGATTCCAGCTGCAACCCCGTTCGCGTCGAGCGTAGCGCTGCGCAGCGGCGCGTAGTCGAGACGGCGGCACTGCCCATGGAGGGCAGAGCGCCATCCGCCCGACGGCGCGATCCGAGAGCGCGAGGAGGGCGTGCGGGATCCCTGCCACGTCTCGACTACGCGCCGCTGCGCGGCGCTACGCTCGACGCGAACGGGGGAGGCGACGCTGTGCTCAAATGTGCCGCGGGCGAAGCACTAGGTTTCCAGCGCGTGCCCGAGCAGCCAGTCCGCCTGCTCCGGGTCCAGGTCGCTGGCGACGCGCAGGCACTGGGCGCTCAGCAGGGCGCGCTCGCTCTCGAGCCGCTCGACCGCTCTGCGAAGTCCTGGGGGCGGGTTCTGCTCTGAGAGGAGGGCGCTGAGGTCGTCGCGAAGCGCGTCCGCCTCGCGCAACCGTGCAACCGCGGCCAGCGTCGTCGCCGCGAGCTTCCGGTCACCGCGGCGGGTGGGCTTGGCGGAGAGCAGGTCTTCGAGCTGACTGCGGTAGTGGCTCAGGACATCGGACGTGCAGTCGGCGATCAGCTCCCGCGCCGCGCTTGCTTGACGGTCGAGCGCCGGACCCGCTTCGTTCACATAGAGCAGGGCTGCCTCGAGCTTGGGGCCGAGCGCCAGCGCGGCCTCGCTCTCCGGGTTCGCCCGCGCGCTCGCGGTGAGGCGCGTGAGGAACCGCTGATATCGCGGGACGACCTGCCGGTAGCGCTCGATGCGCTCCAGCAACTGGACCGCGCCGTGCTGCGCTTCCTCGGGGGCGGTCAGACCCTTCCGGTCCGCCCTGCGCAGCCGCACGCCCTCCTCCAGCAACGTGGCGTGGGCTTCGACCTGGTCCGTGATGACCTTCGCCACCCGGTGGTAGCCCTGCACCTTGTAGTTCGCGATGTAGCGCTTGCTCGCCTCGACGTCCTCGCGGAGCCGGTCAATCGCCCGGCGTCGCTCATCGGCGCTGCCGAACGTCCGCCGCCCGCTATTGACGATGTCCTCGACGACCGCCAGCTCCTCCGTCCAGGGCCGGTGATGCTGCGCCTCGAGGCCACGCAAGGAGCCTTGAAGCCGGCGCAGCTCGTCTTTCTGCATTCGAATCAGGCGACCCAGGTCGACCAGCACCGCATCACCCAGCAACGGGGCGAGCCCTTGGGCAGGGCGGTTCAGCGCGACGCTGATGCCCGCGCCGATCGCCGAGCCCGCGGCGACCGCGAGGGCGGTGAGGGGCCCCGGGGCGCCAGCGTTCAGCGCGAAGTAGGCGGGGACGAGCGCGCCCCCAAACGCCGGGGGGAGGGCGCCAAAGAGCGTGAGACCCCAGCTGGACTGGCCGTTGCTGCCAGGCTGCATGGCCGACACGTGCTTTGCCTGGGGAGGGCGAAGCTCAGGAAGAAGTTCCCCTTTCGGTGCGCGCCGGACGATGGGGGGGAGCCATCGCACCAAGCTTCCGCCGGGCATCGATGGTTATCTGCCGCACGGTCCCGAGGGTTTCGTCAGCAGGTTTTACGCTGCCGCCTACACCTCCATTGACCCGCAATCCGGAGCGTGGTTCGGTGCGCCGCACGCGCCAGTAGCTCAGCCGGATAGAGCACCGGCCTTCTAAGCCGGGGGTCGTGGGTTCGAGTCCCGCCTGGCGCGCTTCAGGCTTACAGCCAAGAACTACCTCCGGCACGCAACTCCGTAGAGGTTGGTGAGGGGTCCCAGTGCGGAGACGGGTGCCCTGGAAAAGAAAAACCGCGACCTGCGGAAGCCCATCCCCTCAAGGGAGGCCTATGGCGAAGCGTTCGCCTTCAGGAGCCCTTATGCACGAGTGTTTCAAGGTGTTGTCTGTGTTGTTTCTCTCCGGATTTGCCGGATGCGCTCACCTCTCCTCGCTGACCCAGAAGGTGACGTCCCAGGGCACGGAGGCGGCTTCCGCGAAGGCGCCGTCCGCGGAGACGGTGGTGCAGAACGCCAAGCCCTTCTCCGACGAGGATGAAGGGAGCATGGGGCCCATGCAGGCCGCGAACGAGGGCAAGGTGGTCTTCTCCAACGAGGAGATTCCCCGCCAGAACGCCACGTCCAAGCTCGTCACGGAGACCACGCTGGACAAGCCGCTCTACGTCCGGGCCTTCTTCCCGAAGACACCGGCGCGCCTTCTCTACGAGGAGAAGCACGTGCAGTGCCCTGAGTCGAAGCGCTCCGTGCGGTTCTCCACGCGCCTGGAGGGCCAGGAGCGGTGGGAGGGCCTCAACCTCATGGAGGCGCCCACGCTCTTCTCAATCATCCGGACCCACGCGCTGGCCGAGCCCGAGAAGAAGGGGCTGGCCTCGTGGGTGCCCAACAAGCCGTTCGAGCTCGACGGCGAGAGCAAGCTCCCGAAGAGCTTTCTCGGCATGGCGGTGGCCATGAAGCCGGGGAAGAACGCCGTCGACGTGATTTTCGAGGCGCTCTGCGATGATTTAAGCAATCCCTCCCAGCACGTCATTGCCCAGGGGCGCATCGTCTTCGACGTCACGCCTGCTGGCCTCAAGGCATTGGCGAAGCTGGTGAAGGTGGGGGAGGGCGAGCCCACCTCGACCAAGCGCCTCAAGGCGGTCTACTCCTCGAAGCTGGTGCCCGGCGCCAAGCTCTTCGCCTTCGCGGCGAAGGGCACCAGCGTCGACCCGCTGGTGAAAAAGGAGACTGACCTCTCCATCGTGCAGCTCAACGCCGACAAGACCTGCACCGCCATGAGCACGCGCTGGGTGGAGCCGTACGAGGGCGGGGGCAACTACGCCGAGGGTTACCGCGACGCGGTGATGACGAAGGCCCTGACGATTCCGTGCCCCTGAGCAGGCGTCAGACCGGGTTCAGGTCTCTCAGGCTCAAGCGGAGCCGGCTCTGGGCGAGCTCGATCAGGCTGTCGAGCTCTTTCCCGGTGAGCTGGAGCTGCTCGCGCAGGCGCCGCCTCACGGACGTCAACAGCTCCTCGCGCGCGCTGGCAATCCGGCGCGCCGCGGTGGCCCGGTGAATCCGATACACCTTGGCGAGCTGGTCGATGGTCAGCCCATCCACCCAGTGCTGTTGAAGGAGGAGCCGCTCCGGGTCGCCCATGCCCTTCATGGCCTGGTGGAGCGCCCGTTCAAGCTGCTGGCCGCAGCGCGCCTTGAGCACAGCCAACTCTGGATCCGCGTCCGGCGAGCGCAGGAGCTCCGCGGCGCTCTCCGCCAACGGCTGCAGGTTCGCGCTGAGCTTCTCCCCTGCGGCGAGCGCGGCGCGCACTCCCACGGAGCGCAGCCAGCGGCTCAGCTTGCTGCGGCCCTCGTAGGACGCCAGCGTGGGCGGACGGCCGGCTTTGCCCACGAGCAGCTCCACCATGACTTCCTGGAGCACGTCCTCCGCGCGGGCCTCGTCCTTCGTCACGTTCTTCACCGCATGACGGAGCGCGGGGACGTGCGTGCTCCACAACTCCAGGAGCGCCGGTGCGTCTCCCTGACAGCAGCACCACGCCAGGAACAGGTCGCCCAGTCGGAGCTGATCCAGGCCTTCCTCCAGCGCCGAGAGCGTCTCCAGATGGCGAGCAAACTCATCGACGGAACCTCCCAGAGTCGGCTGCTCGGCCGCGCAGCGCTCGGCCAGCGCGAATACGCTACTCTTGGTCCGGCCGGCGCCCATGCGGCGCGGCACTGTAACGCATCAGCTTGAGAGCAGACCATCCAGACGCCGCGGACAGAGTGCATCGACGAAGCGGTTGCCGCGGCCTTTGTCGAGCGCACGCTCAGCGAGGAGCGCTGCGCCGCAGTCGAAGCGCACCTCGGCTCCTGCGCGGTCTGCCGGCGTTGGGTGAGCGAGCTCGTCCGGTTGCAGAGTGGGATGAGCGCCGACGACTCTCTGCCTCCGCTGTCGCTGCCAGCCGGGGAGAGCCTGGCGCTGCCTGCAGGCGTGTCCTTGGGGCGGTTTGTGGTTCAGGGACGGGTGGGCGGCGGGGGGATGGGGGTGGTCTACGCCGCGTACGACCCGGAGCTTGACCGGCGCGTCGCAATCAAAGTCGTGCGCTCCGACATCCTGCTCGCGGACCCGCGGGCAGAGGAGCGCTTCCGGTCGGAGGCGCGGGCAATGGCACAGCTCGCCCATCCCAACGTCGTCCGCGTGTACGACGTCGCTGTCGACAAGCAGGTGCTCTACATCGCCATGGAGTACGTCCAGGGCGAGGACCTCGCGCGCAAGGCGAAGCGGCTCCGCGAGGCCGGGGACTGGCGCGGCATCGTTCAAGTATGCGTCGAGGCCGGACAGGGCCTGCTCGCCGCGCACCGCCAGCGCCTGGTGCACCGCGACTTCAAGCCGCAGAACGTCCTGTGCGCCAGCGATGGCCGCGTGTTGGTCGTGGACTTCGGGCTCACCCGGCCGCTCCCTGCCGCGACGTTGGCGACGGGAGGGCAGACGCGGCCGGCGGGGACTCCGGGGTACGCCGCGCCCGAGCAGGCCGCCGGGCTTGTCAGCGATGAGCGCAGCGACCAGTACAGCTTCTGCGTGACCCTGGCCGAGTGTCTCGGCGATCGACACGGCGACCCGCGGCGCCTGCAGCGGATTCTGGCGCGAGGGATGTCGAACCGCCCGGAGGCCCGGTATCCCACGATGGCTGAGCTGCTCACCGAGCTTCGTGGCGTGCTCGCAGCGAGGAGGCGGTGGGGCATGCTGGCGTTTATCGCGGGCCTTGCGGTGGTGGCGGCGGGGGGCGGGCTGTGGCGGCGCTCGGTCCAATTGAAGCGGGTGACGACGCTGTGCTCCGGAGGTGAGGAGCGGGCGCGCGCAGTTTGGAGCGACGCGGTCGACGAACAGGTTCGCCAGCGCCTGCTGGCGACGTCGAAGGGGAATGCCGCCGAGGTTCATGCGCGCGTCTCGGCGGACCTGAAGCGCTACCGTGAGCGTTGGTTGGAGAGCCACCGGCGCGCGTGCGAGGCGGCGTCGTCCGAGGGCGTCTCGCAGGAGGTGCTCGCTTCGCAGATTCGCTGCCTGGACCACCGGCTTTCGGCGCTGGCCACCCTGGGCATCGTCTGGAGCCGGCCGCTGAGCGCGCAAGCGGTCGACAAGGCCAATGACCTGGTTGCCGAGCTCCCCGCCGTCTCTGAATGCGACGACCCGCTTCGGTTGGAGCGCGCGGAGGTGGCGCTGGTGCCGGCGGAGCGGGAGGCGCGATTTCAAGCGCTGCGCAACCGGATTGCAGCGCTGAGGGTGCGAGCGTCCGCCGGGGATGAGGCCGGCGCAGAGGCAGAGCTCCCGTCGCTGGAGCAGGAGGCGCAGGCGCTGGCCCACCCGCCAGCGAGCCTTGCGCTCCTGCTGGCCCGCGCGCGGCTGCGGACGCGGCGCGACCCGAACGGCGCGAAGCCCTTGCTGCGCGAGGCTCTGGCGAAGGCGGGGGCGCTCAACGACGACGAGTCTGCCGCGGAGGCGGCGCTGGCGCTGTTCACGATCGCGGCGGCGACAGACCAGCAGCTGGAGGCGGCCGCGACGCTGGAGCCGATGGTGCGGGCCACCGTGGAGCGGACCCGCTCGGCGCGGATGCGGCTGGAGCTGGACCTGGCGCAGCTGACGCTGTGCTTGATACAGGGGCGCTTCGCCGAGGCCGTGGAACGCGCCCAGGCAGCCAAGGCGCAGCTGTCCGCGGCGGAGAAGGCCGGAGCGCTGGGGGAGCCCGCGCTGAGCCGGGGGCGAGTCCGGGTCGGGAAGCTCGAGCTCGCCGCGCTCATATCGCTTGGCCGCGTGCCGGAGGCGCGAGAGGAAGTGGCCAGGACTCAGTCGCTCCTGGCTCGCGTCTATCCTCCGAAGCACCCCGGGTTCGCGGACCTCGCCAGCATTCGCGGCATGATTCTGCTTCAGGACAACCAGGCGCTGGCGGCGCTGGAGAGCTTCCGCGAGGCGCTCGCCATCCTGGATGTCGTCTATGGGCCGGACGATCCGGAGCGGGTGAAGCCAACCCACGGCCTGGGGATGGCGCTCGAGCAGCTGGGTCGCCTTTCCGAGGCTCAGGCGGTGTTCGACAAGGCGTTGACCGGCGCGCGCAAGACGCTCGGATCGGACCACGAGGCCACCACGATCCTGGTCGGGACCCTCGCGGGCATCGAGCTCAAGCTGGGCCATCTTCCCCGCGCGCGCACGCTCATCGAGGAGGCGATCGCGACGACGACCCGGATGCTGGGCGCCCGCCACCCCCGGCTGGGCTTTCATCACAACACCCTCGGGCTGGTTCACGTGGGGGCAGGAGACCTTTCCCTCGCGGAGCTGTCCTTCCGCACAGCGCTGGAGATGACCCGGGCGGTAGAGCCCGGGAATCCCGACGCGGCAGGTCCCTTGGCGAACCTGGGGGCGGTGGCGCTCCAACGCGGGCGATTCAAGGACGCTGTCGGGTACTGCCGGGAGGCGCTGGAGCTGCGCAGGGGTTCTCCCGACAATTCGGACCTCGGGGAAGCGCTCACGTGCCTGGCAGAGGCGGAGCTCGGGCTGGGTCGTAAGAGCTCCGCTCTGCCGCTGGCCGAGAAGGCAGTGGCGTTGCGCACGGGAGCGGAGACGGAAGCCCGTGAGCGAGGGCGGAGCGCGTTCGCACTCGCGCGCGCGCTGCCCGCTTCTCAGTGCGCTCGAGCGCGCGAGCTGGCGACCGCGGCGAGGGCGGGGCTCGACGCTCAGGGAGGCAAGGAAGAGCGGAGACTGCGAGCGGCCATCAGCGGTTGGCTCGCGGGCCCGGCGTGCCCCGCGCCCGGTCCGTGAGCGCGATTGGCGGCCCGATCAGCGTGGCGAGGGTGGAGCTCTACGAGAGGAGCGGCGGCACGTCGACGCGCGTCTGGAGTGGCACGAGCGCGCCGGGCGGGCCCCTCACCGCGGGGGTGACGCTCGCTCCGTCCACTCCCCACAGCTGGTACCTGTACACCTATGACGCCGAGGGAAACTTCGCGCGAACCCTGGCCTCCTTCACCACGGGCCCGTGAGCGCTTCAGGGCCTGGCGCACTCGATGGCCGCGGGGACGTTGCTGTCATGGAGCTGGCAGAGCCATCCCGATGGACAATGCGCGCTGTCGCAGGCGCCCCGGGGCGGGATGCAGACGCCGGCCTCCGTCGGTGCCCGCTGGTCCCGGCGAGCGCAGAGGAAGCCTGTCTCGCACTCGGAGGTCGGCGGCTTCGTGACGTCGCAGCTCGCCCAGCTCTCAGGGACGGTGACGGGCGGGGGCGTCGCCGGGCCGCAAGCCGAGAGGAGGGCGATGAGCAGCAGGACGGAGGGCTTCAGGGCGTTGAGCGGCATGGTGGTTCCTTCGTCAAGTCCCGACGCGACGCGCGCCGGTGCTGCCATGACGAAGGGGGCCGCGGTTCGTCCCACCGATAGTTTGCTTACGGGGCGCTGAAGCGCAGCGCGGTGCCGCGCTCGCCCACGACCAGCGCCGTCTGGCCGTCGAGCCACACCACGTCGGCCAGCATCACGTCGAGGCCCGTGGTGACGTCGCTCCAGCTGGCGCCACCGTTGTTCGTGTAGACGGCGGCGCCATGCGCTCCCACGGCCAGGCCTCGTTGGGCCGTGACGAACGCAACGGAATAGAGGTCCTCCTTTGTGCCGGAGACCTGCGCCTTGAAGCTGGTCGCATCATCGGTGGAGGCCAGGATGGCGCCTGCCTCCCCGACGACCCACCAACGCCCGGAGGGCTGCCAGGCGACGTCCGTGAACCACTCCACCGCCGAGAGAGGCGGCGTCTTTGCGGCGAACGCGCCGCCCGCCTGGCTCGCGCCGATGTAGTTGTAGTAGCCGACAGCGACCGCAGTGCCGGCGCTGCTCACCGCCACGGCGGCGACCTGAGAGCGGAACTGCCCGAACCCCGAATAGAAGGGGATGTCCTGCCAGCTGCCCGTCGGTGATGAGGCCTGCGCACCTATCCAGTAGCCGCCGGCGTAGATGGCGTTCGCGCCACAGCCCACCGCGACGACCGCCGCGCCCGGCGGCCCGAACATCATGCCGAAGTCCGGGACGGAGGCTCCCAGCGCCCAGCCGGTCGTGGGGGAGTACACGGCGACCTGCCGGTCCCCTACGGCAATCCCTTCGCCGCCCGGGAGCAGACAGATGTCCGTGAAGTTGGGCGTCCCCGCGGCCCCGCTGAGCTGTGCGGTCGACGACCACGCTCCCGCGGCGCTGCGGAGCCAGAGGGTGCCGGATGTGCCTCCGGCCAGCACCTCTCCGCTGGGCGCGGCCGCCAGCGCGAGCACCGACTCCGCGCTGGTGAGCGTCTCCTTTGCCCAGCCCATCCTCAGCGTTCCCGCGGCGGGTCGGGCGCCTGTGTCCAGATAGGCCATCGCTTCCCGGAACTGCCAGCCGTAGAGCTCATGGCCGGTGTCTGACTCGCGGATCCACTGCCGCGCCGCCGGATGGCTGTTCGTGGAGAGATACGCGCGCAGATCTTTGAACGTGTCATGCATGTAGTCGCGGAAGCCGGTGGTGGCGTAGATGCGCGGGGCGTCTGCGGTGAACGCGCGCGGCGCGGGCGGGTCCCAGAGCCCTCCCGCCATCACGGCGTAGCCCTGAAAAACCGGCGGACTGTCGGCCAGGAACTGACTGGCCATGTTGGTGCCGTTGGAGAAGCCCGAGGCCCAGACGCGCGCTGGGTCGATGTTGAAGGTCGTCTTCAGCGCCGCGACGAGGGCCAGGGCGAAGGCTTTGTTTCGTGCCAGGTCTCCGGGGTTGACGTCCCACTGAAATACGAGGGTTCCGTCGACCGACGCGTAGCGCGATCTCGGGCGCGCCACGATGACGCCTTGCGCGTTCGCCGCCGTCATCAGGCCGTCCAGCGCGTAGTACTCCTCTACGCTCGTGGCGGGGTCCGGAGCGCTCGCGGTGCCGTGAAAGTCGATGAGCAGCGGCCAGGACTGGCCGCACTGGTAGGTGGGCGGCACGTGCAGCCAGTAGAACCGCGCCTCTCCGTTGACCTGCAGCGTGAGGTTGGAGGTGGTCCCGCTCGTGCCGGCGCAGGAGACGCACTCGCCCTCGCGGCATTGCTGGGAGGTGGCGCAGGCCGCGCCCGCCTTCCACTGCCCGCAGGAGGGCGAGCTGCCCTCGCAGGTTTGCGGCCCCGTCGTGCCACAGCGCTTCGTGCCCACGGTGCACTCGCAGGTCTGACAGCGCCCGTCGTGACACGTCTCCGACGCGCCACACGTGATGACGTCCGTCCAGATGGCGCACCCCCCCAGGCTCACGCATTGCTGCGCGCCAGTGCCCGCGCACCGTGAGGTGCCGACCGCGCACGGCGTCTGGCAGCTCCCGCCGTCGCCCGGCACCGAGGCGTCCGGCTGCGGTTGCGTGGAGGCGTCCGGCTGTCCGCTGTCGGCTTCATGCGCGCCCGCGTCCTCCCGGACGTCAGGGGTCTGCCCGCAGGCAGAGGCGAGGACAAGAGCGAGGAGGCACAGAGCGGAGGGCAGGGGTCGCTTCAAGTGGAGTCCCGTGGAGAGAGGTCGCGCGCGCGGACGCAATCCATGTGCCTCTGCCCAATCCCTTGTGTCCCCTGGGGGCGCTCAAGAGGGATGGCACGTCGGTGTCAGCATTCCGCCAACGCAGCGGTGATTTTTTGTCGCTCGCAGCGGGGTGCCCCCGGCGTGGTACAGCGGGCGCTGGCATGCGAATCACACTGGCAGCGGTCGGTTCTCGCGGCGACGTCCAGCCGATGGTCGCCCTCGCGCAGGCGCTCCTCCGGCGCGGTCACCAGGCCGTCATCGCCGCGCCGGCGAACTTCGAGGCGTGGGTGACGTCGCATCGCCTCCCGTTCGTCCCGCTGGGGACGGACATGCAGGAGTGGATGGGCCGCAACGAGCGCTACCTCTCCAGCAATCCGCTCAAGCTCCGGCAGGGGATGGCGAATTATTTCAACGAGCAGCTCCCCGTTCAGTTCACCGCGCTCGCGGCCGCCGCCCAGGGGAGCGACGCGCTGGTGAGCGCGGGCATCGCCTTCTCCGCGCAATCCGTGGCCGCGTTGTTGGGCATCCCGCACGCGGTCCTCGCCTACAGCACGGCGGTGCTCCCCGCGCGCGGTCACCCGCCGCCGACCGCGCCGTGGTACGGCCTGCCGGGCTGGGTGAACGCGCTGCTCTGGCGCCTGCACAACGGCGTGGGGGACGGCATCATCCTGCCGGCGCTGAACGCAGGCCGGGCGAGGCTGGGGCTGGCGCCCGTCGCCAGCTCCTCGGAGCATCTCTTCGGCAGCACGCCGTTCGTCCTCGTCGTTGATGAGGGCGTGCTCCCGCCGTCACAGGAGTGGCAAGGGCGCTACCCCTACGCCAATTTTCTTTTCTACGACGACCCCAGGGCGCTGGACCCGGAGCTCGACACCTGGCTTCGCGAGGGCGAGCCGCCGCTCTTCGTCGGCTTCGGGAGCATGGCCGGAGACGCCGCGCGCAAGGTGGGCGGGATGTTGACCCACGCGCTGGAGCCGCTCGGCCGGCGCTGCCTCATCGGCGCAGGGTGGGGCGGGCTCGGAGGAGAGGCGCTGCCGAAGGGCTGGCGCGTCGTGCAGGACGCTCCGCACGCGCTGCTCTTCCCACGCACCGCTGCGGTGGTGCACCACGGTGGCTCCGGCACCACCGCCAGCGCCCTCCGCGCCGGCGTTCCGCAGGTGATTCTTCCGCTCATCTTCGACCAGTTTCACCACGCGCGCCGGCTCCACGAGGCCGGCCTCGCCGCGAAGCCCACGCCCATGGCCCGCATCACGCCGAGCAGGTTGACGAGCGCCGTGCAGGAGGCGCTCGCGCTCCCGGAAGGACCGCGACGGCAGGTGGCGGAGCGGCTGCGCGCGTCCGACGGCGCGGGGCAGGTGGTCAGCCTCCTCGAGGAGCGCGTCCGCGCGGCGCAGGCGATCTCCAGCGTTCCGCAGCCGACCCCCCCGCTCGCGTCGAGCGTTGCGCCGTCAGGCGCATAGGGGCTGGCAGCTGCAGTGTGCCGCACCGAGCCCCCCCGTTCGCGTCGAGCGTTGCGCCGTCAGGCGCATAGGGGCTGGCAGCTGCAGTGTGCCGCACCGAGCCCCCCGTTCGCGTCGAGCGTTGCGCCGTCAGGCGCATAGTCGAGACGTCGGCAGTGCCTCCCGAGACTTGGCTCATGGGCCGCTTCGCTCTGTTCGAAACAAGCCGGCAAAGTGCCGTGCGTGGGTTTGCGCCACCTCGCCACCTCTCGACTATGCGCCTGACGGCGCAACGCTCGAGGCGAGCGGGGGAGGCGCCTGACTGAGAACAGGCCGCCCATCTACGGAGGGGAGACGAGCATCGCGTTCAACCGCTTCGTCCCCTGAGGGCTGTGCTTCCGCGCCCACCCGGTGTACGTCGCTCTCCGCGCTGGGCTGGAAGCGGAGAAGGGCATGGAGCGGAAGGACGTGGTGCTGGTCGTCGATGACGACGTCCAGGTAGGCAAGGTGCTGCAGGCGTTGCTGGGGCAGGCGGGGATTGCTGCGGTCCTCGCGCGCTCGGGCGCCGAGGCGCTGGAAGTGCTGGCGGGCTCGGCGCGCATCGACGCGGTGGTGACAGACCTCCAGATGCCGGAGATGGACGGCCTGCAGCTGTTGCAGCGCATCATGGCGCGCTGGCCGGAGGTCCCGGTGATGTTGCTCACCGGCTTCGGCACCGTCCCGCTGGCGGTGGAGGCCATGCGGCTGGGCGCGACGGACTTCATGCTCAAGCCGTTCCAGAACGAAGAGGTCCTCTTCTGCGTGAAGCGCGCGCTGGCCCGGACCGACTGCCTCCCGGCCGAATCGCAGCCGGCGGCCGGCGCTTCCGGCCGGTTCGCGTCCGTCTCGCCCGCGATGGCGGAGCCGGAGTCGCTCATCCGCCGCGTCGCCTCCGGCCTGGCCACGGTGCTGCTGCGGGGCGAGAGCGGGACGGGGAAGGAGGTGGCCGCGAGGGCCATCCATGAGCGCAGCGCGCGCGTGGCGGGCCCCTTCGTGAAGATTCACTGCGCCGCGCTGCCGGACACGCTGTTGGAGAGCGAGCTGTTCGGCTACGAGAAGGGCGCGTTCACTGGCGCGGTCCAGCGCAAGCCGGGACGGGTGGAGCTCGCCGAGGGCGGCACGCTCTTCCTGGACGAGATTGGCGACATCACCCCGGCCATCCAGGTGAAGCTCTTGCGCCTGCTGCAGGACCGCGAGTTCGAACGCCTGGGCGGGACGACCACCTACAAGGCGGATGTCCGTTTGGTCGCCGCCACGCACCGGCCGCTGGAGGCGATGGTCGAAGCCGGTGAGATGCGGGCGGATCTCTTCTACCGGCTGAACGTCGTCCCCATTCGGCTGCCGCCGCTGCGGGCCCGCCCGGAGGACATCGCGCCGCTCGCGCGCCACTTCTGCCAGCAGGTGGCCTCGGCGAACGGCAAGCAGGTCCGGCTGGAGGACGCCTGCTTCCCGCTGCTGGAGGGTTGCGCCTGGCCGGGCAACATCCGCCAGCTCCAGAACGTCATCGAACGCCTGGTGGTGCTGGCCCAGCGCCCGATGATTCTGCAGGCCGAGGTGGCGCGCGAGCTGGACCCCGCCGAGGGCGCCCTCCTGCCTCCCTCCCGGTCCAGGTCCGTGGACAAGGGGGCGCTGGTGCAGGCGCTCCGGCACGCCGAAGGGAACCGGTCGCTCGCGGCCAAGCTGCTCGGCGTCAGCCGCCGCACCCTCTACAACAAGCTCGCCGAGTACGAGCTGGCCTGAGGCTTGGCCAGCTCAGCCCTCTGAAGGGAGCTCCGATATCACTCCCGGTGGATAGAGCTCCTGGCTGACTCTCACCCGGGCAGGGCCGTAGTCCATGGATTGCTTGTTCGCCATCAATTTGGCTACAGCCTGCGTATACAGGTTGTGTTGAGCCTCCAGCCGTGAATCGAGATTCAGGAGCGCGAGGTCAGCGGGCAGCGTCGGGTCATTGGCCATCCGAATGCCCATTTCCCTCTTGAACTCCACGTATTCCGGTCGCACAGGAAGCCTGAGGTCGTCCAGGTGCTCCCAATCCGCCTGACCGTGTTTTGCGACGAACTCAAATTCACTGGTGCGCATCGTGCTGTGCACGCAATCCAGAAAGTGACCCGCTCTATTGTGGGGAGCCACGACCCATCCTTTGGGATAGGGCGGGTCGTGAAGCTGAGACGTGAGGTCAAAGCCATAGATCGCTTGGCCCTCTCCATCCCCCTTCATCCGCATCAGCCGCTCAAGCGTCTTGAGGGAGTTGCGCCCATCGAATGCATCCACCGTGACGAGGGTCCGGCTCCCATTCCGGATGTGCGCAGGCACGTACTTGTTGAAGTGGCGGAAGAAGGAGTCTATCGCCTCGTCTGAGGGGAGGCCGCCTTTCAGCCTCCCCAATCCGCTGATGGGCAAGCTCGCGACCTGAACGCCCTCCGTCTGCTCCAGGAAGGCCAGGAGCCAGGTCGGTGAGCGGCCCGCCAACACGTAAGCGTGATTTCTCGGAGGAAACGCGCGCAGGAGCTCCAGGCTGTGGAACTTCGATCTCCCGTAGTCATGGTGCCCCCATATTTCCGCCTTCGCCTTCGGTTTGAAGAAGACGCGCGGCTCCCAACCCTTCCATTTATCCGGGAACGTAAACGGGTGCTCAGCGAGCACCTGACCCGGCAAACGCGGTGAGCTGTAGGCGACGTGCGGGAGGGCAGGCAGTAGTTTCTGGGTCATGGCTGACAGGGGGCTCCTCCATTCTCCCGAAACGCCCGCAGCCAGTTGCGAGTCACCACACATCAATTTGCTAAGAACGGTTACGTGGGGACAAATCGCTCCAGTTGCCTCGCCCCGCGCCCCCCATAGACTCCGAGCTCGAGATGCGCCCGCCCTCGCTGGAGACTGTGGACCCCAGCACTCCGCCGGTGGATGGGAGCACCGCTGCCGTGCCCTCACCCGGCGCGCCCGTGGGAGGCTCCCTCACCGCGGATCTCGAAACAGGCGAGCTCGACCCACCGAAGCCCCTCGAGGCGGAGGCGGTGGAGCTGCCCGCAGGGACGGCCGTCGGGCGGTACGTCATCTCCCGGAAGCTGGGGGCCGGCGGGATGGGCGTCGTGTACGCGGCGGAGGACTCGGAGCTCAAGCGCGCAGTGGCGCTCAAGCTGCTCAGGCTTGACCCCGGCAAGGGGCCGGACGCGTCGCGCGTGAGCGAGGGGAAGGTGCGGCTCCTGAGGGAGGCGCAGGCGCTGGCGCAGCTCTCCCACCCGAACGTGGTGGCGGTGCACGACGTGGGGACGTTCCAGGACTCCGTCTTCATGGCGATGGAGCTGGTGGAGGGTGAGAACCTGCGCGCGTGGCAGAAGGCCGCGGCGCGGCCGTGGCGCGAGGTGGTGAAGGTCTTCCTGCAGGCGGGGAAGGGGCTTCAGGCCGCGCACGCGAAGGGGCTCATCCACCGGGACTTCAAGCCGGATAACGTCATCCTCGCGGTGGACGGGCGGGTGTGCGTGCTGGACTTCGGGCTCGCGCGCACGGAGAAGCGGGAGCCGGAGCCCTCGGAGCTGGAGACGCACGAGACCGCGGTCCGCACGGGCGAGCTGCTCTCAGCGGAGCTGACGCGGGTGGGGACCGTCGTCGGGACGCTGGCGTACATGGCGCCGGGAAGCAAGCGTACGCCGACGTCGTCGCAGGAAACGTGCAGGCGGCGATCGACGCGTACGCCCGCAGCGTGGTGCAGATGCGCACCGAGGCCTGCGTTCAGACCCGGGTGGACGGATCGCAGTCGGACGAGGTGCTCTCGCTGCGCATGGGGTGCCTGGATCAACGATTGACGGGCCTGCAGGCGCTGGTGGAGGTGCTGTCCGAATCCACCGGCGACATCTCGCGGACGGCGATGCAAGCGGTGAACAAGCTTTCGCCCGTCTCCGACTGCGCCAACCTCACGCTCCTGCGCTCCGCCATCCCGCCCCCCGGGGACCCGGTGGAGCGGAAGGAGGTGGAGCAGATTCGGGAGAGCAGCGCGCGCGGGCGCGCCCTGCTCGATCTCTCCAAGCAGGCGGAGGGTTCCAAGCTGGCGCAGGAGCTCGTCGCCCGGGCGCAGGCGCTGTCGTATCGGCCCGTCCAGGCGGAGACGCTGGAGCTCCAGGCGCAGTTCATGTCGCGCGAAAGGCGGTTCAAGGAGGCCGAGGAGACGCTGCACCGGGCGCTCTGGGCGGCGGTGGCGGGGAGCAGCACGGACGTGGTGGTGAGGGCGAGCATGCACCTCACCTACGTGGTCGGTCAGAGCAGGGAGGCCAGCCGCGGGCAGGTGGCCCTCGACTGGGCGGAGCTCGGTCGCGCGGCCATCGAACGGCTGGGTGGCAACCCCTGGCAGGAATCTGCGCTGGAGAACGCGCGCTGGGCCGCGCTGCACAACCTCCTGCGGTTTGACGAAGCCATCGCGGCAGAGCTCCGGTCAATCGAGCTGCTCAAGAAGCATGTGCCCAACAGCGATGCCACGGCGGCGCGCTACTACGGCAACCTCTCAATCACCTACATCAGCGTCTTTCGATATGGCGACGCGGTGGACAGCGCCCGCAATGCGCTCCAGGTGTCGGAGCGGGTCTACGGACGCGAGCATCCGGCGTTGAACGGTATCCTCCGGAACCTGGGGCTGGGGCTGCTCAACGGCACAGGGCCCACGCCGGAAGCAGAGGAGGTGCTGAGCCGCAACCTCGTCATCGACACGCGGGCGTTCGGCGCGGAGCACCCGTATTGCGCGAACGACCACTTTCTTCTGGGAGAGCTGTACCTGCAGCGGGGGCGCTACGCGCAGGCGCTGAAGTTCGCCCGCACGGCGGTCAAGATTCACGACGGCGTCCCGCAGCGGGAGGCCAATGAGCTGGCCATCTCGCTGCGCGTCGTCGCGGACGCGCTGCTCGCGACGGGAAATCACGCCGAAGCGGTCGAGCTCTACCGTCGGGCGCTGAAGGTCGGCGAGCCGCCCGCCGAGCTCCTCGTCGAGGACCGCTCCATGGTGCTGCAGGGGCTGGGGCGCGCGTTGCAGGCGCAGGGCAAGGGCGCGGAGGCGCGGGCCGCGTTCGCCCGCGCGGTGGAGACGCTCCGCGGCCGCACGGAGGAGAAGGCCTGGGAGATGGGCTACGCGTACACCGCACAGGCAGAAGGGCTGCTGAAGGATGGTGAGCCCGCGCGCGCGAAAGAGCCCGCGCAGAAAGCCCTTCAGGGGCTGGAGGCGGTGCTCGCGCCCGACAGCATGCGGCTGTTCCGTCCACTGATTGTTCTGGCCCAGGTGCGTGCGGCGACGGGGGACCGGGAGGGCGCGGTGAAGGCCTTGGACCGTGCGCTGGGCCTTCCGAACCAGGAGCTGCTCCCCCCGGAGAAGGTGGGCGCGGCGCAGCTGCTGCTGGCCAAGGTGCTCTGGGAGGACAAGGCGGAGCGGCCGCGCGCGCTGGCGCTGGCCGCGAGCGCGAAGGTGGCCTACGGCCGGAGCGAGGTGGCCGTCTCCAGGGAGCTCGCGGAGCTCGAGGCCTGGCAGCGCGGGCGCTAAGTGCGTTGCGCAGAGCCCAACCTATACCGACGCGAACCTCCCCGTTCGCCTTGAGGGGATAACCGGCCCTGGCCGGCCATTTCGTCGGAGGAACAGCTCTTCTCAGTCGGGCGCCTCCCCCGCTCGCCTCGAGGGGGAAACCGGCCCTGGCCGGCCATTTCGTCGGAGGAACAGCTGTTCTCAGTCAGGCGCCTCCCCCACTCGCCTCGAGCGTTGCGCCGTCAGGCGCATAGTCGAGAGGTGGCGCAAACCCACGCACGGCACTTGCCCGGTTTGTTTCGAGCAGAGCGGAGCGGCCCATGAGCCAAGCTTCGGGAGCACCGCCGACGTCTCGACGATGCGCCTGACGGCGCAACGCTCGACGTGAACGCGGCGTTGCTCCTCACGTCATTGCGCGCGGTGGACGGGGGGTAACCCCGCGATGCGGCAGACCCCAATGAGCGAGGCGGGGCGGTTACCGTGCCGTCGTCCGACTCGACTACGCTCTGGCTCCCCTTCGAGGTGAGACATGCGTGCCTTTCCCCCACCACGCTCATTCCTGGTTGTGTTGCTGCTCGCGTCCGCGTGCTCCTGTCCGGGGCCGGGAGGCGGCGGAGGAGGGGGCGACGGCGGCGGCGGCGCGGACAACGCGAAGGTCGAGTCGCTGGTGCTCTCCCCGGACAAGGCGTTCCTGGTGGTGGGCGAGAAGCTGACCCTCGCCGCGACGGCCTTTGACGAGCTGGGGAATCAGCTGACCGACGTGACGGTGACGTGGACGAGCGGGTCGCCCGCGGTGGCCACGGTGACCGACGGAGAAATCACCGCGCTCACCCAGGGCTTCGCGCTCATCTCCGCGCAGGTGGGCTCCGAGAGCGCGCAGCTGGCGGCGGTGGTCATCGCGCTGCCGGCGGGCACGCCCAGCACCGCGGAGCGGCTGGAGAACGCCCGTGAGGCCGGGCTGCTCACCGAAGAGCAGGTCTTCATGTACCGCGTCTTCGCGGCGTTCGCCGATCCGCGCCTGCCCATCCAGTACAAAGGAGGACCGGCGGACCAGTCGGACCCCTTCATCCTCGAGGAGCTCAACGAGCGCTTTGACGCGTTCACGCTCCCCACGCAGACCGCGCTGGCGCCCTACCTGCTGCGCCCAGCGGACAAGGGCAGCTGGCTCAACGCGCCCCTGCCGGACACCGGCATCGACTCCGCGCGCCCCAGTTGCCGCGGGGAATCCAGCGGCTGGACCACGTACAACGGCACCGCGAGCAAGGTGGACGTCTGGTACGAGTTCGCCATCCCGGGAGAGAAGGCGAAGGCGGAGATTGTCTCCAAGGCCATCGAGAATGACATCTGGCCCAAGCTCATCGACACCGGGCTGAAGCTGCAGGCGCCGATAGGGGACTCCGGCACTTGCAGTGGGCGCACCACCAAGCTCGATGTCTACATCGTGCGGAACATGGGCGCGCGCGGGCTGACCGTCCCGGAGGGGCTCAACAACCAGCAGGCCCCTACGTACATCCTGCTCAGCAGCGGCCTGTCGGCGGCCGACCTCCCGGGCGCCGCCGCACACGAGCTTCTCCACGCCATCCAGTGGTCGTACAAGACCGCCACGAAGCAGGTGGCCTACGGCTGGCTGCGGGACGCCACCGCGAACTGGGCCATCGACTACGTGTACGGGACGACGCAGCAGCTGGAGCAGCAGTACGCCGACTGCTTCACCAACCTCCCCGCGCTCCCGCTGGAGGACCGAAGAACAGGTGGCTGCACCAAGCCGGGGGCCGCGGGCGCCGCGCGCGACTACGGCGCGTACCTGTTCTTCCAGTACCTCGCCAAGAGCGGCACGCCGGAGACGGTGAAGAAGATTATCGAAGCCACCACCACGTACTCCACCAGCGTGGAGGCGGTGGACGGCACCATCTCCGGCGGCTTCAAGAAACACTGGCCGCTCTTCGCCAAGGCGATGTGGAACAAACCGCCAATTGATACCAAGCCCGACTCCTTCAAGGCCTGGGACGGTTTGACCGACGGCGCGAAGAGCAATGACCTCGTCGCGGACCTCGGAGGCCAGGCGGAAGCGACGGACATGCTGAACCCGGAGCAGTCGAACCTGTCCAACCGGTATTACCACTTCACCTTCACCGACCCGGCAACGCGGTCGCTGCTCTTCTACAACGGCTTTCTCCCCGACAAGAAGGCGGGCAAAGCCATCAAGGTCCTGGCGCTGTGGAACGACGACGCGGGCACGTGGCAGGACGAGGACTGGTCCGACTACGAGTACGTCGGCCTCTGCCGCGACATGAAGAACCAGCGAGCCAAGGACCTGGTCATCATCATCAGCAACGGCGAGTTCACGCCCTCCGGCGGCGGCAAACTCACCGCGGCGAAGGCGCCGTACCTCAAGCGCAGCAACATGGGGTGTTTCAAGTACGAGGGGACGGTGAATCTGCTGGAGCACCACGTCTCATGGAGCGGCGTGGGCAAGACCATCAAGTCAGACGTCTCGTTTGAGCTGAACCCCGCCTTCAGCGCGCTCAACTTTACGCACCCCAGCTTCCCCGAGACGCTCAGGGTGGGGAGTACGCTCGTGATGACGCCGAAGGGGCAGCTGACGATGAACATCAGCTACTCCACCGGCTGCACCTTCACCGGCGGGCCCTACATGTTCCCCATCGGGATGACTGCGGGGTTCCTGCAGCTCAACCCCTTCCCGGAGCTCCACAGCCCGGATCCCGCCATCCAGAGCTGGCTCAGCCAGCAGAAGCGGGCTTACCAGGGAGCGATGGTGGACAACACCATCGTGAGCGTCACGGTCACCGGCACCGGTTGCAGCAGCCCGTCCCAGGACGTCACCGGCGGTCTGCTGCTCACCAACGGCGCGATGAACGGGCTGCCGGTCAATCCGCCCGTCGCGAACGCGGCCGGCGAGCTGAAGAGCAACTTCCAATCCAGCGACGCGAAGTTCGACTGGACGCTCACCCCGAAGCAACAACCGTGAGGTGACTACGCCCCGTCGTACGCCCGCTTGAGGGCGGCGAGGTCCAGCTTCTTCATCTGAAGCATGGCCCGCGTCGTCCGCTCCGACTTCTCGCTGTTGGGGTCGCCCATCAGGTCCAGTATCGCGGTGGGGATGACCTGCCAGGACACGCCGAAGCGGTCCTTGAGCCATCCGCATTGCTGTGCGTTCGGGTCTCCGCCCTGCGAGAGCTTGTCCCAGAAGTAGTCGACCTCCTCCTGAGTCTCGCAGTGGATCTCAAACGACACCGCCTCGTTGAACTTGAAGTCGGGGCCGCCGTTGAGCGCGGTGAACTTCTGCCGCCCGAGCTCGAACACGACGGTCATCACGCTGCCGGCCGGGCGCTTGTGAACCTCGAAGCCCTCCTTGCCGAAGCGGGTGATCTTGGTGATCCTCGAGTCCTTGAAAATTCCCGTGTAGAACTTCGCGGCGTCTTCAGCCTGTCCGTCGAACCACAGGCAGGGAACGATGGGGCGAACGCTGATCATGGGCTCCTCCTCGGGCGGGGTGAGAGACGTCAAAGGTAGGGATCCACCCCTGGGCCGGCAACAGGGCGTTGTTGCCGCGCGGCACCGGATGCGGAATGGTGCGCGGCCTCAATGAGCGAACCCGCACTTGTCATGAGCGAACCCGCCGCGCCGGTCGCGGTGGCCCCCCGGCCGCTCCTCCCCAGCACCTACGGGCCCGCGCTGCTCTCCAGCTTCTTCATCGGCCTCGCCATCATCTACTCGCGCGGCGCGTACTCGGAGGCGGCGCTCCTGATGGTGCTGCTGGGCACGGGCACCCTGGTGGTCACCTCGCGGCTGACGCTGCGCACCTCGTGGATCTCCTTCCGCGCGGTGCTGCCGCTGCTCTGGGTGGGCGTCTTCGGGCTGGCGTGGATCGCCTGGAACGACCGGGAGATCATCATCTACCCGCACCGCTACTGGGTGATGGGCCGCGACGCGCAGGCCTGCGGGCTGGTGCTGCTGCTTACCTACCTCCCGTTCATCGAGGGCCGCTGGAAGGAGCCGCGGGCGCTGCGGTGGTTCCGGATTGTCGGCTTCGCCGCCGCGCTGCTGGTCGGCGGGGTGGACACCATCAAGAGCTCACCGGTCCCGCACATCGACGCGTGGGCCGCGCAGCAGAGCGGGGTGGCGTACCTCTCGCGCGGCCAGAACCCGTACACGCACGTGAACGTGGCGGACACCGGGCCCACCAACCTGCCGCGCGTGCCGTACGTCTACCCGCCGACGCAGCTGTACCTCACGCTCCCGGCGTACCTGCTGGGCGGGGACGTGCGCTACGGAATGCTGGCGGCGGTAGTCCTCTCCGGTTTCCTGCTGCGCTTCATCGTCCGCCGCGGGGGCCGCACGCTGCCCGCCTTCGCCGAGGACGCTCCGGCGCTCTTCCTCTGGCTGACACCGAAGCTCTTCTTCGTCATCGAGCAGTCCTGGGTAGACCCCATCCAGTTGATGTTGATCATCGCCGCCGCGGCCGCCTACCTCGAGAAGCGGACCACCCTCTCCGCCGTGCTCTTCGGCTTGGTGCTGACCTCGAAGCAGACCATGTTCTGGGTGGTGGGCATCGCCGGGCTGACGCTGGGCTTCACGCGCAAGCAGTGGCTCATCATCGGCGGCGTGGGCGTGGCGATGGTGCTCCCGTTCGCGCTCTGGAGCTTCGCGGACCTGCGCTTCTCCATCTACGACGTGTTGAGCGGGCTGCCTCCGCGGGTGGACGCGCTCACCTTCAACAACTGGGTCTGGCACCGGTGGCAGCTGGCCATCCCGGGTGGGCTGGCCTTCGTGCTGGCGGCGGTGGCCGTGGGCCTGACCGCCTGGAAGCTGCGCGGCTCCAAGGAGAGCTTCGGCGTGGCGGTGGCGATGACCTATCTGCTGTTCTTCGCCTTCAACCGCTGGGCCTTCGCCAACTACTACTTCCTCATCGCGGGACTCTCGGCACTTGCCGGCGCGGTCGCGTTTCACACGCCTGCGGTCACGCCTGCCCCAGTCGACTCGCCGCAGCAGACTTGATATGTGCCGCGCGTGAACAGCCCTTCAGTCCAGCTCGATCGGGTCCTCACGGACATGCTGAGCGCGATGCACCGCGCGCCTCCTCTCTACCGGCCTTCGGTCTTCTGGGAGCGGCTGATTGACCGCCACATCGAGGAGCTGGACCGCGATGGCTTCGCCAACTTCAAGCGCACGCTGGCGCTCAAGTACTTCAGCTGGGACGTGCTGGGCATCGTTCGCCACCAGCTCACGCCCGTGCTCTGGCGCTGGCTGCGTCAGCCCAGCTCCGCGCCCCTCTTCGCCGAGCTGGACGGCAACCGGCCGACCTCCGGCAGCTCGCGCGCGAAGACCTTCAACCCCGCCGCGGCCCTGGTGTATCGGACGTACGTCGCGCTGCTGGCGGACCTGGTCGCCGACAATGACCCCTTGAACCTGCTCTCCCGGCTCACCGAGCCCGAGCTGGGGAACCCCTTCGGCGTCCGCTACAAAGGCAAGTGGCTGTCGCAGGACCTCTGCAACTCCATCTCGGAGTTCTACGCCGCCACCTCTCACCTGGACCGCTCGAAGGAGGGCATCGAGGTCGCGGAGCTGGGCGCCGGCTACGGGCGGCTGGGCCACGTCTTCCTCTCGTCGTTGGCCAAGTCCACCTACTGCGTCATCGACATCCCGCCCGCGCTCTACGTCTCCCAGCGCTACCTGACGGAGCTCTTCCCGGACCGGAAGGCGTTCCTCTTCCGCGAGTTCCAGTCCTTCGAAGACGTGCGCGAAGAGTTCGAAGCGTCCTCGCTGCGCTTCATCGCCGGGCACCAGATTGAGCTGTTGCCGCCGGACCTGTTCGACGTCTTCCTCAACATCAGCTCGCTGCACGAGATGACGTACGAGCAGATTGAGAACTACCTGCGCCACATCGACCGGGTGTGCCGCGGCCACTTCTATTCGAAGCAGTGGCGCATCTCCCGCGCGCAGGTGAACGGCTTCACCATCGACGAGTCGAACTACCCGCTCCCGAAGACCTGGCAGGAGCTCTTCCACCGCCAGCACCCCATCCAGCGGATGTTCTTCGAGGCGCTGTACAAGACGCGTCCTGTGGTGGGATAGCGCGGGCGTGCTGGTACGCGCCCGTTCCTTCTTCTTCCGGCTGCCGCTGTTCCCCCTCGCGCTGTTCGTCTGCACCCGGGCGGCGTACCTCGGCGTGTCCTGGATGGGCCTGACGTTCATGCCCACCCTGTTCATGCACGACTACGGGAGGCAGCAGTTCCTCCAGCCGTACCCGGCGCTCGACGGGCTCTGCCGCTGGGACTGCGCCTGGTTCGTGCGGATTATCCAGGAGGGCTACGCCACCTCGCTGCACAGCGCGGTCTGTCCGCTCTTCCCGCTGCTGGGGTGGGCCATCGAGAAGGCCACCGGGCTGCACCACCTGCTGGTCTTCCTCATCCTCTCCAACCTCGCGGCGCTGGTGTCGTTCTACGTCGTGCACCAGCTGTTCGAGGAGCTGGAGGGCCCGGACGTCGCGCGCTGGGGGCTGTTGCTCTTCGCCGCGTACCCCTTCGCGTACTACCAGGCGGCGGGCTACGCCGAGTCCACGATGGTGGCGGCCACCGCGGGGGCGCTGCTGCTCGCGCAGCGCAAGCACCACGTCTGGGCCGGCATCGTCCTGGGCCTTGGCGTGATGGGGCGGCAGCTGACGTTGCTGGGCGGCGCGGGGCTGCTCGTCATCCATTACCGGCAGCGCGGGGACAGCCTGCGGCGCCTCCTCTTCTCCAAGGACGTGCTGGCGCTGGTCATCCCGTGGCTGTTCATCGCCGCGTTCTCCTTCTACCTGTACCGCGTGCTGGGAGACCCGCTGGCCTTCGTGAACGGGCGCAGCGTGGGGCACGGCGCGATGGTGTGGGGCAGCCTCTTCAAGCTGGTCTGGGAGCTGCCGTACCGCGAGCGCCCGGAGTACCTCTACTACGCGATTTTCGCGGTCATCCCGACGGGCGGCGCCATCGCCCTCTGCTTCCGGAAGAAGTGGCTGGAGCTGGCGGCCATCGGCTGCGCGATGATGGTGGTGAACCTGTTCATCGGCGGCATCTGCTTCGGTCGCTACTCGGCCACCACCTGGCCGGCCTTCCTGCCGCTGGGGCTCTGGCTGGCGAAGCGGCCCGCCTGGCAGGGGCCGGTGCTGGGCATGCTGATGCTCTTCCAGGGCTTCTTTTTCTTCTTGTTCTCACACCAGTTCCGGCTCATCTGACCGCGGTTGTGAGGGCGCAGGCCGCATACTAAAGGTGCCCCGCATGGAGAGCTCAAAGACCAACGGTGCGGCCCATTGCCCCGTCTGCGACGCAAAGGTCGACGCCGAGGTGATGCGGTCCAACGGCTATCCCATCCTGCGCTGCGGCACCTGCGCGCTGGCGTTCACCGACGACCGCACCGCGCCCCCGCCGAGCGAGCTGTACCCGCCGTTCGACCAGACAGAGGCCGGCGCGGTGAAGACGGTCCGCTCCGCCTTCAGCGTCTTCCTGCGCCAGCGCGAAGCCTTCGTGAAGTCGCTGAAGCCCTCCGGCCGGCTCCTGGACTACGGCTGCGGCAACGGCGCGTTCGCGCGCTGGATGAGCCAGAGCGGCTTCGAAGCGGTGGGGATGGAGCCGTTCAGCCTGGGGAAGACGACGGTGGAGGGCGGCCTGCAGCTGGTCCGCGCGCCGCTGGAGTCCGCTTCGCCCACGCTGGGCCAGTTCGACGTCATCACGATGTGGCACGTGCTGGAGCACGTCCCGCGGCCGGTGGAGCTGTTGGAGAAGCTCAAGCAGCACCTCGCGCCGGACGGCGTCCTCATCGTCTCCGTCCCCAACTTCCAGAGCTGGCAGAGCGCGCTCTTCAAGGCGCAGTGGTTCCACCTGGACCCGCCGCGGCACCTCATCCACTTCGAGCCGCACACGCTGGCAGGGACGCTCTCGCGCGCCGGCTTCACGCAGAAGAGAGAGGTCCGCTTCCTGCCGGAGTACGGGAGCAGCGGCTGGGTGCAGAGCGCGCTCAACAAGGTGCTGCCGCACCACAACTACCTCTATGAGCTGGTGAAGGACCGCGGCGCGCTGAAGGAGATGAGCCCGGCCAGCTCCGCGCTCCATTTCGCGGCGTCGGTGCTCGCGGGGGCGCCGCTCTTCGCGCTCTCGCTGCCGCTGGAGGCCGCTTCGACCTTGAGCAACAAGGGCGCGGCGCTGACGCTGGCGGTGGGGAAGGCGTGAAGCTCGTGGAGACCCCGCTTCCCGGGGCGTTCCTCATCGAACCTTCACCGCACGCAGACGAGCGCGGGCTCTTCGTCAGGACCTGGGACAGGGCGCTGTTCGAGGAGCGCGGGCTGGACGCGCAGCTGGCCCAGTGCAGCACCTCGTTCAACCGCCGCGCGGGCACGCTGCGCGGGCTGCACTACCAGGCGGCGCCGGCCGAGGAGGTAAAGCTGGTGCGCTGCACCGCGGGCGCCATCTTCGACGTCATCGTGGACTTGCGCGCGGGCTCGCCCACGCGTCTCAAGTGGTTCGGCGCGGAGCTGACGGCGGAGAACCGGAAGCAGCTCTACATCCCGAAGGGCTTCGCGCACGGCTTCCAGACGCTGCGCGACGACTCGGAGGTCTTCTACCAAATCTCCCAGTTCTACCGGCCGGAGCTGGGCCGCGGCGTGCGCTGGGATGATCCGGCCTTCGCCATCGCCTGGCCTCCCGCGGCGCAGCGGCTGCTCTCCGACAAGGACCGCACCTACCCGGACTTCGCGCCTTGAGCCGCGTGCTGCTGACCGGGGCGACTGGGTTCATCGGCGGCGCCTGCCTGCGGTTGTTGGAAGCGGCCGGCCACGAGGTGCACGCGGTGGCGCGCCTGCCGCCTCCACCGCCCGGAGGGCGCGTGCTGTGGCATGCGGTGGATTTGCTGGACGCCACCGCGACGGCTCGCCTGGTGCGCAGCGTGGCGCCGGAGAAGCTCCTGCACCTCGCGTGGTACGCGGTGCCGGGCGCGTACTGGACGTCTCCGGAGAACCTGGCGTGGGTGCAGGCGTCGCTCGGGCTGGCGCGGGCCTTCGCGGAGGCGGGCGGCCGCCGCTTCGTCGCGGCGGGGACGTGCGCCGAGTACGACTGGAGCCAGGGCGTCTGCGATGAGCGCCTGACGCCGCGCGCGCCCCGCGGGCTCTACGGTGCCAGCAAGGACGCGCTCCGGCAGGTGCTGGAGGCCTACTTCACGCAGGTGAAGGGGTCCTTCGCCTGGGGGCGCATCTTCTTCCTCTACGGCCCTCGCGAGCCCGCCAACCGCCTGGTGTCTTCGGTGGCCGCGGCGCTGCTCCAGGGCAAGGAGGCGAAGACCTCCCACGGCGAGCAGCAGCGGGACTTCCTGCACGTGGACGACGTGGCGGCGGGGTTCGTGTCACTCCTTGAGGGGGAGCTGGAGGGCGCGGTCAACATCGCCTCGGGAGAGCCGGTGAAGGTGCGCGCGCTGGTGGAGACGCTGGCGGAGCTCGCCGGTCAACCGCAGCTGCTCAAGCTCGGGGCGCTGCCCGCCACCGACGATGCGCCGCTGGTGGTGGGGGAGTCGCGCCGGCTGCGGAGCGCGGGCTGGGTGCCCCGTTTCTCCTTGAGCGATGGCTTGGCGGACACGCTCGCGTGGTGGAGGAGCTCCCTCGGTCGTTGACTCGGGCGTAAGTGATGTGGCACGTAATCTGCTCTGGGGTTCCCTCTCGCGATGTTTGATTTCGGGGTCATTGGCGGCGGCATCGTGGGGCTCGCCACCGCGCTGAGACTCCAGGAGCGCTTCCCCGACAGCCGCGTCCTGCTGCTGGAGAAGGAGCGCGAGCTCACCGCGCACCAGACCGGCAACAACAGCGGGGTCATCCACTCCGGGCTCTACTACCGGCCCGGGAGCGCGAAGGCGCGCTTCTGCCTGGCGGGCAACCGGTCGATGGTGGAGTTCTGCGCCACGCACGGCATCCCGACGGAGATTTGCGGCAAGCTGGTGGTGGCCTGCGACGAGGTGGAGTTGAAGATTGCGCGCGACCTGTACGAGCGCGGCGTGGCCAACCAGGTGCCGGTGGAGTGGCTGAGCCGCGAAGCGGCGCGCGAGGTGGAGCCCCACGTCGAGTGCCTGGGCGCGATTCGCGTCCCCAGCACCGGCATCGTCAGCTACCGCGCGGTGGGCCGGAAGCTGGCGGAGCTGATTGCGCAGAAGGGCGGGGTGGTGGAGCTGGGGCAGGAGGTGACCGGCATCGACCTGCGCAGCGACCGCGCGGTGCTCACCACCGCCAGCGGCGCGCAGCACGAGGTGGGCTTCCTGGTGAACTGCGGCGGCCTGCACTCGGACCGGCTGGCGCGCAAGGCGGGCGCGGACCCCAAGGCGCGCATCGTCCCGTTCCGGGGCGAGTACTACGAGCTGGTGCCGCAGCGGCGCTCGCTGGTGAAGGCGCTCATCTACCCGGTGCCGAACCCCAAGTTCCCGTTCCTCGGCGTGCACTACACGCGGATGATTGACGGCGGCGTGCACTGCGGCCCGAACGCGGTGTTGAGCCTTGCGCGCGAGGGCTACACGAAGTGGGACGTGAGCCTGAAGGACTGCGCGGAGGTCTTCGGGTACAGCGGCTTCTGGCGGCTGGCGCGCAAGCACTTCGGGGACGGGATGCAGGAGCTGTGGCGGTCCTTCTCCAAGGCCGCCTTCGTGGAGAGCCTGCAGCGGCTCATCCCGGAGATTCGCAGCGAGGACCTCGTCCCGTGCCGCGCCGGCGTGCGCGCGCAGGCACTGGCCCCGGACGGGAAGCTGGTGGATGACTTCCTGCTGGTCCCCGGCCCGCGGTCCATCAACGTCTGCAACGCGCCGTCGCCGGCGGCCACCGCGTCGCTGGAGATTGCGAAAGAGATTGTGTCGAGCGTGGCAGCCCACGGCGATGTCGGGGCCGCCTCCAACCGTCCAAGGAGCACTGCTTGAAAATCTTCATCACCGGGACCGACGGGTACCTGGGTTCCGTCATCGCGCCGCTGCTGGTCAAGCGGGGGCATCAGCTGGTCGGGCTGGACACCGGCTTCTACCGCGGCGGCTGGCTGTACAACGGCGTGGAGACGACCGCCGCCACGCTCCACAAGGACCTGCGCCGCGTGGAGGCGGAGGACCTCAAAGGCTGTGAAGCCGTGGTCCACATGGCCGAGCTCTCCAACGACCCGGCCGGTCAGCTGGCGCCGCACATCACGCATGAAATAAATCACAAGGGCTCCGTGCGGCTGGCCAAGCTGGCCAAGGAGCTCGGCATCAAGCGCTTTGTCTACACCTCGTCTTGCAGCGTGTACGGGGTGGCGGGGGAGGACTTCGTCAACGAGGAGTCGCCCGTCGCGCCGCAGACGGCGTACGCCGAGTGCAAGACGCTGGTGGAGCGGGATCTCAAAGCGATGGCGGATGACCGCTTCTCGCCCACCTTCCTGCGCAACGCCACCGCGTTCGGCGCGTCGCCCCGCATGCGCTTCGACATCGTGTTGAACAACCTCTGCGGCCTGGCCTGGACGACGGGCACCATCGCCATGACCAGCGACGGCACCCCCTGGCGGCCGCTGGTGCACGCGCTGGACATCGGCAAGGCCATCGCCTGTGCGCTGGAGGCGCCGCTGCCCGCGGTGCACAACCAGGTGTTCAACGTCGGCGCCACGCAGACCAACTACCGGGTGCGTGAAATCGCGGAGGTCGTCGCGGACGTGTTCAAGGGCTGCAAGCTGAGCTTCGGCCCGCCGTCGTCGGACAACCGCAGCTACCGGGTGTCGTTCGACAAAATCAACACCAAGCTCCCCGGCTTCTCCTGCGACTGGGACGCGCGCAAGGGCGCCGAGCAGCTGCGCGCGGTGTTCAGCTTGATTGACCTCAAGGCCGAGGACTTCCAGAACCGCAGCTTCACGCGGCTCAAGTCGCTCGAACATTTGCTCAAGACAAAGCAGATTGACGCCGACTTCTTCTGGCGCGCGCCGGCGTGAGCACAACGAAAGTGGGCAACATGAGCGACTCGACCTCCCTCTCCGGCTGCCGGATTTGCGGCGGCGCGGACTTGAAGCCGGTGCTGAACCTGGGCGACACGCCGCTGGCCAACCGCCTGCTCTCGGCCGACCAGCTTCAGGAAGCGGAGCCGCGCTTCCCGCTGCGCGTGGTGTTCTGCCCGGCGTGCTCGCTGGTGCAGCTGACGGAGACGGTGGCGCCGGAGGTGCTGTTCCGGGACTACTCGTACCTCTCGTCGTTCAGCGACGCGCTGGTGCGGCACGCGAAGGACCACGTGGACGCCCTGCGCCGGGAGCGCCCGCTGGGCCCGAAGAGCCTCGTCGTGGAGGTGGCCAGCAACGACGGCTACCTGCTCCAGCACTTCGTGGCGGCGGGCATCCCGGTGCTCGGGATTGAGCCGGCGACCAACATCGCCAAGGTCGCCAACGACAAGGGCGTGCGGACGGTCAACGAGTTCTTCGGGCTGGAGCTGGCGGCGTCGCTGCGCAAGCAGGGGACGGCGGCGGACGTGCTCCTGGGCAGCAATGTGCTGGCGCACGTGGCGGATTTGAACGGCTTCGTGAAGGGCGCCGCGGAGCTGCTCTCCGAGGACGGCGTGGTGGAGTTCGAGTTCCCCTACGTGGTGGACCTCATCGACCACGTGGAGTTCGACACGATTTATCACGAGCACCTTTGTTACTTCTCCGGCCACGCCATCGAGCGGCTCTTCGAGCGCAACGGGCTGGTGTTCACGGACGTCACGCACCTGAGCATTCACGGCGGCTCGCTCCGGGTGAGGGGCGCGAAGCGGAAGGACGCCGCCGGCCGCGCGCGGGTGGAGGCGCTGCTCGCGGCGGAGAAGAAGCGCGGGGTGGACGGGTTCGCCTACTACGCGGAGTTCGGCGCGCGCGTGGAGAAGCTGAAGTCGGCGCTCAACGCCACCCTCAAGGAGCTCAAGGCGCAAGGGAAGCGGCTCGCCGCCTACGGCGCGTCTGCCAAGGGCGCCACGCTGATGGCGTACTGCGGTCTGGGCAAGGAGACGCTCGACTTCCTGGTGGACCGGAGCACCGTGAAGCAGGGCAAGTTCGCCCCCGGTACGCACCTGCCCATCCGGCCGGTGGAGGCGCTGCTGGAGGCGAAGCCAGACGCGGTGCTGCTGCTGACCTGGAACTTCTCGGAGGAGATTCTGGCGCAGCAGGCGGAGTACCGGCGCGCGGGCGGGAAGTTCGTCGTCCCCGTCCCCCACGTGCACGTCGTGTAGCAAGAGCGTGGTCCCGCCCGTCAGCGAGGGTCTGCGCGACATCGCGCGGTCGCTTCCGAAGGAGCGATGCGCCGCGCCCACCTTCACGCTGGCGCAGGCGGACGCGCTCGCGGCGGCGTCGCGGCTCCCGCGCGATGAGCTGGAGCGCGGGCTCTCGGAGCTGACAACGCCGGAGCGGGTGGACCTCTACGAGCGGGTGGAGCAGCTGCGCTGGTTTCTGCCGCAAGGCTTCGCGGCGGAGCTGGCCAAGGCCGCACGGGAGGGCTCCGAGGCGCTGGGCATCACGAGCGACGGGCTGGCCGGCCGGTTTCCGCAGCTCTTCGAGCTCGCCCGGACCTCGGGAGTCGTGCCAGACCGGGCGGATTCCCTGCTGGCCTCGTTGAGCTGGTCCGTCGCGCAGGTGGCGTGCCGGGACGGGTCGCCCGCGGCTCGCGCCCATGTCCTCGAGCGGGCGCTTCAGATTCTCGGGAGCCCGTACTCGCGCGCGTACTGGGACCTCGACAGGTTGATCGACCATGGGCTGGATGTCCGCTACCCGGAAGATGGGCAGCTGACTCCGTTCGCCCGCGCCGTCGAGGAGCGCTTCGGCAGTGAGACGACCTACGCGAACCGCCAGCCGGAGGTGTTTCAGACGCCATATGTCGACCTGGTCCGCGTGCTCTCTGCCCTGCAGCTGCGCCCGGGAGAACAGGTGACCGACCTCGGCAGCGCGTACGGGAGGTTGGGCTTCGTGCTCGGCAGGACGCGACCGGATGTTCCGTTCGTGGGCTACGAGCTGCTCGCTGAGCGCGTCGCCGAGGCCAGGCGCGTGGCGCAGGCGCACGGGCTGGAGAATGTCCGGTACGAACCGGCCAACCTGGCGGACCCGCACGTGCGTCTCTCCGGGGAGGTCTTCTTCGCGTACGACCCGTTCTCGGAAGCGACGCTCGCCAAGGTGCTGGCCAAGCTCCGGGAGCACGCGGCCAGTCGCCCCATCCGGCTCGTTGCGGTTGCCGGAGAGCAGTACTTCATCCCGACTCTGCGCAAGCAAGGGTGGCTCGATGGCGGGCGCCGCCTCGCGCTCCCCGGGCGGCGTGACACGTACGTGTTCAACTCGATCCTGGACAGCCCCGGAGCGCGACCGTAAGAACCGCGCGCCCCGAAACGCCTCTCAGGAGCTGCCATGGATGTACGCAAGACCCTCTCGTTGTTCGCTGTTCTTTGCCTTGCCTGCAGCGGCGCCACCGGACCTCAGGGCCCGGCAGGCGGCGAGGGACCGCAGGGACCGCAGGGGCCGCAAGGGCCGATGGGCGCGCAGGGGACTCAGGGGGCGCAGGGCATCCCGGGCACCGCCACCGGGCTCACCCCTGGGGCAATCATCGCCTTCGGGGGCACCACCGCGCCCGACGGCTGGCTTCTGTGCGACGGCGCTGCGGTGAACCGCACTGCCTACTCAGCGCTCTTCGCCGTGCTGGGCATCAGCTGGGGCGGCGGGGATGGGATCAACACCTTCAACCTGCCTGACCTCCGCGGACGCTTCCTGCGCGGCTCCAACGACGGGACGGGGCGGGACCCGGAAGCGGCGACCCGCACCGCCAGCGCCGCGGGAGGGGCCACGGGCGACAAGCCCGGGACGCTCCAGGCAGGCTCCTACGCCAGCCACGCACACGGCGTGACGGATCCAGGTCATGGTCACGGGCTCGCCGGGACCCCCGCAGCGTTGTGTGCGTACAGCTACAATCCCAACTGGGCGGCGGGCGTGAACGGTGGTGCGTTCCCAGGCCCCGGCACCTCGGTCGCCAGCTCGGGCTGCGTTGGAATTGCCAACGCAGCCACCAACGTCGCGGTGCAGAGCAGCGGTGGCGCGGAGACGCGGCCGGTGAACGCATCCGTGAAGTTCATCATCAAGACGTGACGCTCGCCGCCTACACCGTCGGTTCAGACCTGCAGACTGGAGCGGACACCCAGCCCTCGCTGGGGAAGGCGAGGAGCACCGCCGGCAGAAGCGCCAGTCAGGCCCCGGAGACGGGCAGCATGGCGGCCATCAGCAGACCATGGCCGAGGAGAATCCACCCCACCGCCTTCGGCATCCGGACGCGCGCTCGGGCCAACGCCACCGCCGCCCACGCGGAGCCGTTCACAGGCGGTGGCCTACACGCCGCTGTGCCAACTGGTGCCTACGGCCAGGCGGCGATGGCCTCTTCAAGCTCCTGCTCAGAGGGGACCAGCGCCAGCCGGAAGAACCCCTCGCCGGTCTTCCCGAACAGCGGGCCGGGCGACACGATGATGCCGGCGGGAGCGAGCAGGTCCGTGTAGCTCTGGCTGGTGTGGCCTGCCGGCACGCGCACCCAGAGGTAGAAGGTGCCCTGGCTCCACGAGCAGTCCAGGCCGCGCCGCTGGAAGAAGTCCATCATCCGCTGCCGCTTGCGGCCGAACAGCGCGCGCCTGGCCTCTGCGTGCGCGTCCTCCGCCCAGGCGACCGCCGCGGCGTCCTGGATGAAGTTGGGCGACGCGGTGCCCACGAAGGGGCGCAGCTGGGTGAGCGCGGTGATGAGCGACGGGTCTCCCGCCATGAAACCGCTGCGGTAGCCCGTCATCCCGGAGCGCTTGCTGCAGGAGTGGAACGCCAGGGTCCGCGTCTGCGACACCTCGAGGACGCTGGGTGGGCGCGCGCCGAAATACAGGTCCACGTAGCACTCGTCAGAGCCCACCACGAAGCCGTACTGCTCGGCTGCTGCGCAGACGCGCTGGTAGTAGGCGCGGTCCGCCACCGCCCCGGTGGGGTTGTGCGGGTAGCAGACCCAGAACAGCGCGGTGCGCTCCAGCACCTCGCGCGGCAGCGCGTCGGGCTCGATGCGGAAGTGGTTCTCCGGCGTGAGCGGGACCTTGTGACAGACGCCGCCGGCGAGCTGGGCGCCGTGCTCGTACACCGCGTAGCCCGGGTCCGGTGCCACCACCACGCGCCGCTCCGACTGCGGGTCGATGAGTGCCAGCGGCAGGTGGAAGATGGCTTCCTTGGAGCCGGCGGTGTGAAGCACCTGGGTGGCCGGGTCGACCCGGACGTTGAAGCGGCGGGCCAGGTACCCGGCGGCGGCCTCGCGCAGCGGCGGTCTGCCCAGCACGGTGGGGTACTGACTTCGGGGCGAGAGCGCTTGAAGCGCCGCTTCGCGGATGAACGCCGGCGTCTCCTCCACCGGGTCGCCGATGCCGAAGTCGAAGACCTGCTTGCCCGCCTCCGCCAACCTCCGCTTGAGCGCCTCCTGTCCCAACATCGGGTACTGGCCAATGCGCGCGAGCGCGGGGTTCAGGGCGAGCGGCCGGGGGCTGGGCGACATGCGTTTCGCACGATCGTCCAACGCTCCGGACGTGTCGAGCCGTCGTTCAGCGCCTGCGCTTGCGCTGGAGGCTTCTGAACCGGCGCAGCCAGAGCGCGTCCTTCTCCCGCTTGCGCAGCCTGCTCGCCAGCCGCGACTCCAGCTCCACTGTGTCAATCGTCTCTCGGGGTTTCTCCCGCCCCGGCTCCTCCGGCGCACCGCGCTTCGTCTTCGGCTCACTCATGTCGTTTCTCCTCCTGTGGAAGGAGCCGCAAACTACCGCGCGGGACTGACACTGAACAGGAGAGCAGTTTGTGCGGTTTATGGCTCGTTCACCCGAAACCCGGGGCGCACTGGGCGCGACAACCGATTCAGGGAGGAATCACGTCAATGACAAAAATCGACAGAGGCGTTGGGGTTGGCGCAGTCGTCATTCCAGCGGCTGAAGCCGCGGAGGCCGAGCCCGCAGTGGAGGCAGCGCAGCCGCAGGCGGAGGTCGCCGAAGGCTTCGAGTTCCCGCGGCGCGGGTGGGCGGACCCGGTCGCGTTGGGCGCGGCCATTGATCAGACCCGTCAGACGCTGGCGGAGCTCTACCGGCTCCAGTTCCTCTCGCAGGAGGGCTCGTCGGCGCAGCCGCCCATCCAGATGCGCTACGGCCTCCCGGTGGCGGATCCAGTGGTGCCGGAGATGCCCCCCATCGCCATGCGGTATGGCCTGCCCGCGCCCGCGCCGACGGACTCGGCCAACAACCCGGAGCCGCTGCCGCCCATCGCCATGCGCTACGGGTTGCCGGCGCCGTTCGTGCCGCCGCAGCCGCCCATCGCCATGCGCTACGGCCTTCCTGCCCCGGCTGAGCCGCCGGAGCCGCCCATCGCCATGCGCTACGGCCTGCCCGCGCCTGTCGAAGAGGCCGTGGTCATCGGCGCGCGGCCGCCTCCTCCTGAAGGGGTGTAGCTGCCGCCATGACCGCCGCCGCCGCGCAGACCGTTCAGGAGGTCCCCAGCAAGCTGAAGGGCTACCGCCGCACGGCGTACGCCGTCTGGGAGATCACCCTGAAGTGCAACCTCGCCTGCCAGCACTGCGGCTCGCGGGCGGGAGAAGCGCGGCCGCATGAGCTCTCCACGGCGGAGGCTTTCGAGCTCATCCGTCAGATGGCGGACGTGGGCATCACGGAGGTCTCGCTCATCGGCGGCGAGGCCTACCTGCGTCCGGACTGGTTGGAGCTGGTGAAGGCCATCGACAAGGCCGGGATGATCGCCACTATGGTCACCGGCGGCTACGGCATCTCGCGGACCACGGCGCAGAAGATGAAGGACTCGGGGATGAGCCAAATCTCCGTCTCCATCGATGGGTTGGAGGCCGTCCATGACCGGCTGCGCGGGAAGGTCGGCTCGTGGCGGCAGTGCATGCAGTCCATCGAACACTTCGCCGCGGTCGGCCTGCGCTTCGGCTTCAACACGCAGGTCAACCGGCTCTCCGCGCCGGACGTGCCGTCGCTCTACGAAATCCTCAAGGCCGGCGGCGCGCGCGCCTGGCAGTTCTCGCTGACGGTGCCGATGGGCAACGCGGCCGACCGGCCGGAAATCCTCATCCAGCCCTGTGAGCTGCTGGAGCTCTACCCGGTGCTCGCGCGCGTGACGGCGCGGGCGGTGTCCGAGGGGATGACCGTGCTCCCCGGGAACGACATCGGCTTCTTCGGGCCCTATGAGCACATCTTCCGCTACGACGAGCACCGGATGGGGATGTACTGGCAGGGTTGCCAGGCGGGGCTGGGCGGGTTGGGGATTGAGGCGGACGGAAAGATTAAAGGTTGCCCCTCACTCCCGACCGACTCGTACGTCGGCGGCAACATCCGCGACGTGTCGCTCCGGAACATCCTCAAGACGAAGGAGCTGACCTTCAACATGCACGGCGGGACGCCGAAGGGCGTGGAGCACCTCTGGGGCTTCTGCGGCTCCTGCGAGCACAAGGCGCTCTGCCGCGGCGGCTGCACCTGGACCGCGCACGTCTTCTTCGACAAGCCGGGCAACAACCCGCACTGCCACCACCGCGCGCTGTCGATGGCGAAGAAGGGGCTGCGCGAACGCGTGGTGATGAAGGAGCGCGCCGCGGGCCTGCCCTTCGACAACGGCAGCTTTGACCTCATCGTGGAGCCGCTGGACGCGCCGTGGCCCGAAGGGGACCCGCTGCGCTTCACGAAGGACAAGGTCCGCTGGTCCGAGAGCTGGAACCGCTGGCCGGTGCTGTGACGGGAGGAAGGCGATGAAGGAGTACCTGATTCAGGTGGGCCAGAGCGCGAAGGCGGAGGTGCTTCCGCTGCTTCACCTGGTGGACCCGCCCACGCACGTCCGCCTGGCCGTGATGGCCCCGCTCTCCAACTGGGGCTACCCGCCGAACACCGTGCCCCAGCTCCTGAAGATCTCGCCCCTGGGCCTGGTCATCGGCCTGGAGGCGAACCCCCAGGCGCCGCACGACTTCGTGCCCTGGCAGAACGTGGCCTACGTGTCCGACGGGACCCGGCTGGCGTTGGAGCTGGAGAAGCAGAAGCGATAGGCCGGTCGCCCCCGTTCGCGTCGAGCCGTCAGGCGCAGAGTCGAGACGGCGGCCGGCGGCAGTGGCTCATGGGCCGCTTCGGTCTGCTTGAAACAAACCGGCCAAGCGCCGTGCGTGGGTTTGCGCTACCTCTCGACTCTGCGCCTGACGGCGCAACGCTCCTGACTAACTCGCAGCACGGAGGTTCAAGGGGTTGGGAAGCTGCACTGCCCGAGTGGGTACACGACAACCAGGCCGCAGGGCAGTGCAGCCAAACAACATCTCCGGGGCCAGGGAGGGTCAAAGAGCGAAATGGCTCCTGAGCGGGATCACGCGAGCGTGTCACCAATGAGATGTGGACAGCCTCCCCGGACCAAACTCTAACGGGTACAAAGACACCAGTGTGTGCGCGGCCTCGGACCCCGGCTATGTCTCAAGCGAGTTAGTCCCTAGAAATGTCGCGGGTCAACCGCGTCCCCCCCTCCTAGAGAACAGCTCACCAGGGCCCCGCAACATCGCGGGGATGCCCCCGTTCGCGTCGAGCGTTGCGCCGTCAGGCGCATAGTCGAGACGTCGGCAGTGCTTCCGGAGCTTGGCTCATGGGCCCCGCTTCGGTCTGCTCGAAACAAACCGGCCAGGTGCCGTGCCTGGGTTTGCGCCACCTCTCGACTATGCGCCTGACGGCGCAACGCTCGAGGCGAGCGGGGGAGGCGCCTGACTGAGAACAGCTGTTCCTCCGACGAAATGGGCCGGCCAGGGCCGGATTCCCCCTCGAGGCGAGCGGGGGGCTGTTTCTCCGATGAAATGGCCGGCCAGGGCCGGATTCCCCCTCGAGGCGAGCGGGGGGCGGTTTCTCCGAAAATGGCCGGCCAGGGCCGGCAATCGGCGCTTTTCAGCGCGCCTTCACCATCAGGTAGTGAAGCGGTTGCGCTCCCGGGTTGGTCAACGAGAGCGTCTTGCCAAACGGCACATGCACGGCGATGCCGGCCGAGAGCGCCACCGGCTGATCATCCACCCGCGCCCGGCCCTCTCCTTCGAGGACGATGAGCAGCACGTCGTGCGCCTGCTGCACGTGGCGGCCCACGCTGCCGCCCGGGGACAGCTCGCAGGCCAGGGCCGCGTGAAAGGGCGGAGCGGCAGCGCCGCCGAGCAGGTCCTGGACGAAGACGTCGCCCTCTCCGCCAAACAGAGCGGTGCGCTGGTCTCTCGGTTGCGGAAAGGGCTGCATCAGGGCTCCGTGAGCGAAGCGGGTTCCGGGGACGGCGCGTGCTGCGCCAGGTGGCAGGCCGCGGCCTGGCCGCCTCCAAGCGAGCGCAGCGGCGGCTCCGCGCTCCGGCACAGCGTCACCGCCAGCTCGCAGCGAGGATGAAAGCGGCACCCGGAGGGCGGATCGCTCAGGCTCGGCGGGGCGCCGCCGATGGCCGCGCGCGCGGAGGGCGCTTCGTGCAGCGAGGGAAACGCCTGCAGCAGCCGCTGCGTGTACGGGTGGGCCGGAGCGCTGCGCAGCTGGTCGCGGGTGGCCAGCTCCACCAGCCTTCCCGCGTAGAACACGGCCACGCGGTCGGAGAGCTGCAGCATCCGCGACAGGTCGTGCGTGATGAACATCACCGAAAATCCCACCTGCGCCTTGAGCTCCAGCAGCTGCTGCAGAATCTCCTGCTCCACGATGACATCCAGCGCGGTGGTCGGCTCATCCAGGATGACCAGCGCCGGCTTGAGCGCGAGCGCCAGGGCGATGCCCACCCGCTGGCGCATCCCTCCGGACAGCTGATGCGGATAGCTCTCCAGCCGGTCCGCTGAAATGCCCACCTGTTCCAGCAGCTGCGCCGCCCGCGCCCGCGCGTCCCGCGCACGCTGCGGCTGATGGGCCTGGAGCGTGTCCACCAGCTGCGCGCCGATGGAGAGCACCGGGTTCAGCGCATCCAGCGCGCTCTGGAACACCATTGAGATTCTGCGCCAGCGCACCGCGCGCAGCTCGCGCTCGGAGAGGGCGAGCAGCTCCTGCCCTTCGAACCGCACCGACCCGCCGCTGATGACGCCCGGCGCCGGCAGGATGCGCAGCAGCGCCTGGGCGAGCGTGGACTTGCCGCTGCCGGACTCGCCCACCACGCCCAGCACCTCGCCGCGCCGGACGTCGAACGACACGTGCTCCAGTGCGCGCACCTTCCCGCGCGGGCCGATGAAGTCGACCTGGAGGTTCCGCACCGAGAGCAGCGGCTCACCCATGGTCGAACACCACCGGCGTCGCCCCCGTCGGCACCTGCCCGGCCTTCGCCAGGTGCGCGCGCCACGCCCGCTCCTGCTGGAGCCGGGGGTTGGTCACCTCGTCGAAGCCCGCGTTGAGCATCACCAGCGAAAAGCCCACCAGCGCCACGGCGATTCCTGTCGGCACATACGTCCACCAGGAGCCGGTGAGCAGCGCGGAGTCATTCGTCGCCCAGTACAGCGTGCTGCCCCACGTCACCGTGGAGACGTCGCCCAGCCCGAGGAACTCCAGGCCCACCTGCGCGCCGATGGCGTAGACGGTGCTGCCAATCACCTGCGTCATCAGGACCGAGGTGAGGTTGGGCAACAGCTCCCGCAGGATGATGCGGGCGCTGCTCTCCCCGCTGACGATGGCCGCGGCGATGAAGTCCCGCTTGCGCAGCGCCAGCGTCTGCGCCCGCAGCACGCGCGCGTTCCACGCCCAGCCTGTCGCGGCCAGCACCGCGCCCATCGCCAGCGGGCCCGCGGGCAGGTACGCCGCCAGCACGATGGCCAGCGGCAGCCCGGGGATGACCAGGAAGACGTTGGTCCCCAGCGACAGCACCGCGTCCACCCAGCCGCCCAGGTACCCCGCGGTGACGCCGAGCAGCGCGCCAAGCCCCACCACGAACAGCCCCACGCCGAAGCCGAGCAGCAAGGACACCCGCGTCCCGCACACCAGCTGCGCCAACACGTCCTGCCCCTGCCCAGTGGTGCCCAGCCAGTGCTGCAGCGAGGGCGGCTGCAGCGGGATGCCCACCAGGGCGTCCGGGTCCGCCACCGCCAGCGGGCCCAGCGCGCCGACGAGCGCGATGAAGCCCAGCAACCCTGCGCCCACCCGCGCCCGCGGGCTCCGGGCCACGGCGGAGAGCAGCGTGGAGAACGCGCCGCCCGTCACGTGGCCTCCCGCGTGCGGGGGTCCAGCCAGAACGTGGCCAGGTCCACCAGGAGGTTCGCGCCGAGCACCGCCAGCGTGATGACCAGGAAGATGCCCTGCATCAGCGGGTAGTCCTGGCTGCGCACCGCCTGGACGAGCAGATAGCCCTGGCCGGGATAGGAGAAGACAATCTCCGTCAGCAGCGTGCCGCCGAGGACAAAGCCCACCGCCATGCCGAAGCTGGTGACGCTCGGTAGGAGCGCGTTGCGGGCGGCGTAGCGCAGCGCCACCTGCCGCGGCGGCAGCCCCTTCGCCCGCGCCAGGGTCACGTACTCGGAGCCGAGCACCGCCACCATGCTGTTGCGCATGGACAAGAGCCACCCGCCCAGCGTGGTGAGGACAAGCGTCAGCACCGGCAGCGCCAGGTGGTGCAGGACATCCGCGATGAACTCGAAGGACCACCGGGGGACCAGATCATCCCGATACGCGTGCCCCAGCGGGAACCAGCCCAGCTGGAAGCCGAAGAGGTAGAGCATCACCAGCGCCAGCCAGAAGTAGGGGAAGGCCCCCAGCAGCGCGAGCACCGGCGGCAACAGCGCGTCCAGCCGCCCACTGCGCGTCAGCGCGGTGACGACGCCCAGGAGCGTCCCCAGCGCGAAGCTGAGCACCAGCGCGCTGCCCGCCAGCAGCAGCGTCCACCCCAGCCCGGAGGCGATGACGTCCCTCACCGGCGAGGGGTAGTAGGCGACCGAGAGCCCCAAATCCCCCTGCAGCAGGTGCTTCAAGTACGTGAAGTACTGCACCGGCAGCGGCCCGTCAGCGAGGCCGAAGGTCTCCCGCAGGCCCTGCACCGCGGCCTCGCTCAGCCGGCCCTTGAAGCGGGCGAAGAGCGCGGTGGCCGGGTCCCCCGGCATCAGGCGCGGGAGGAGGAAGTTGACGGTGAGCGCCACCCAGGCGGCCAGCAGGTAGAAGCCCACGCGGCGGAGGAGGAAGCGCATCGTCACGGCCCCGTGCGCGGCGTCAGCGCGGTGAGGACCAGCAGGCACTCCCCGCGCGCGAACTTGTTGGGGGAGGGGTCCGCGTACGGGTCTTGCGCGGACGGAAAGCCCTGCACCCGGCGCGTGCTGTACTCGGCCCACGAGGGGTTCGGGTAGAGGGGCAGGGCGGGCGCCTGCGCCACGAAGAGTTGCTGGAGCGCGTCCGACAGCGCTCTCTGGCGCGCCGGCTCCGCCTCCGCTTCGAAGGCCGCGAGCAGCGCGTCCGCCTCCGTGCTCCCGAACCGGTGCCAGTTCTCCTGTGCGGCCTCGCCCAGGGGCTTCACGGTGCCGGAGCCCATCAGCGCCCGGTAGAAGTTGTACGGGGTGGGGCCCTCCAGCGACCAGCCCAGGCTGGCGTCGTAGTCGCCCTTCTGCAGCCGCTCGAACCAGGCGCTGAAGTCGTAGGTGCGGACCGACGCGTCGATGCCCAGCTGCCGCAGGCTGCGGCTTATCACCTGCGCCGCGCGCACCCAGTCGGACCAGCCGGCCACCGCCAGCACCTGGAAGCGCAGCCGGCGCATGCCGTCCGGTCCGCGGGGCAGGCCCGCATCGTCCAACAGCGCGTTGGCCCGGTCGACGTCGTGGCGTACCCAATCGCCCTCGCGCACCGCGGCTTCGCTGCGCCAGGTCGCGTACGCGTCGGACAGGCCGGTGGCGTCCGCCGGCCGCGAGTACGCGTGGAGCGCCACGTCCACCAGGAGCTGGCGGTCGACGCCCAGGCTCAGCGCCTTGCGCACGCGGACGTCGGCGAACGGGGCTCTCGCGGTGTTCAGGTAGAGGAAGATGGAGCTGCCGGTGAGCGGGAACCAGTAGCGGTGGTGGGCCGGCGCGCGCTGGACGAAGACGCGGTTTATGGCCGGGACGAAGTTCGCCGCCCACTCTGCTTCGCCGAAGGCCAGCGCCAGGTTCGCGCGCTCGTTGCTCGGGTAGGCGGGGAAGCGCAGCGCGCGCAGCGCCGGCTTGCCGGGCTGCCAGTAGTGCGGGTTTCTGCCCAGCTCGAAGACCTGGTGCTCGAAGGCCAGGACTTCGGTGAACGGCCCGGTGGCGACGGGCGTGGGGTTGGCGAAGGTCACCGGGTCCGGCACGTCCCGCCAGAGGTGCTCCGGCACGATGGGCTGGGGGGCGATGTCGTCCAGCCCGGGGATGAAGCGGCGCGCGAAGCTCAGCTCCACCGTCATCTCATCCAGCGCGCGCACGCCCGCGAGGAAGCGCCAGACGCCGTTCTTGTCGAGGGCAGGGAAGCGCTTGAGCAAGTCGAAGGTGAAGGCCACGTCCTTCGCCGTGAACGGCGCCCCGTCGGACCAGCGCACCCCCGGGCGGAGGTTGAAGCGCAGCGCGAGGTGGCCCTCCCGCCACTCGCTGGAGAGCGCCAGCCACGGGACGTACTCGCCGCGGACGCTGTTGAACACCATCAGCGGTTCGTACACGCCGGCCTGGGTGGGCCAGCGCGCGCTGCCCGCGGGGGAGAGCGGGTTGAAGTTGCGCACCCAGGAGGCCTGCTGCTCCACGGAGACCGTCAGCACGTCGGGCGCCTGCACCGGCGCGGTCCTATCGCAGGCGGCAACAGCGAGGGCCGCGAGCAGGAGCGCGCGCCCCGTCATTGCGCGGCGGCGAGCGGGAAGTAGGCCGGGTCGCTCAGCGCTGCTTCGAGCACCAGCGTGGCCGCGCCCACCGCGACGTCCCGCGCCCCCAACTCGCTGGCGACGATGGTGGCCGCGCTGAAGGAGCTGCCCAGGGTGCGCCCGTCCACCGCGCGCCGCAGCGGCTTCAGGAGAATCTCGCCCAGCCGGGCCAGGCTGCCGCCGATGGAGACGATGGAGGGGTTGAGCAGGTTGAGCATGCCCGCCACCGCGATGCCCAGGTGGTGGGCCGCTTCGCGGATGACTTGCAGCGCCAGCGGGTCCCCGCCCAGCGCCGCGTCCTCGATAGCGGTGATGGTGATGGGCAGCTGCGCCAGCGCGCTGTCCGGGTGCTCCTTGAGCAGCGCGGCGGCGCGCTCGATGAGCGCCTGCGTCCCCACGAAGGTCGCCAGGCAGCCGCGCAGGCCGCAGATGCAGGCCGGCCCTTGAGGGTCGATGGCCAGGTGTCCAATCTCGCCCGCCGTGCCGCTGGCGCCGCGGTAGATGCGCCCGCCGATGATGTGGCCGGAACCCACGCCGGTGGCGACCTTGAGGTACGCCGAGTCATCCACGCCGCGCGCCGCGCCCCACCAGCTGTCCGCCAGCGCGCCTAAGTTCGCGTCGTTGTCCACCAGCACCGGGAGGCCGAAGCAGTCCTTGAGGAAGTCCACCAGCCCCTGGCCGCGCCAGGCGGGCAGCACCACCTCCGAGAGCCGGTTGGGGTGTTTAGGGTCCACCGGGCTGGGCACGCCCAGGCCAATGCCCACCAGCCGGCCCGCGCTCGCCTTCTTCACGCAGGCGGAGACCATCTCCAGAAGCAGCTCCCGCGTGCCGGCGGGGTCCGTGCGCACCGGGTGGGCGCGCTCCTCCCAGGCCAGCACCGAGGTCCCCAGGTTCGTCAGCGCCACGCCGACGTGGGAGGAGCCCATGTCAATGCCGAGGATGTTGAACGCGTCGTACTCGAACTGCAGCGAGATGGGCCGCCGGCCGCCGCGTGAAGGTCCGGCGCCAATCTCCGCCACCAGCCCCACCTCGAGCAGCTGGTTGACGATGTTGGAGACGGTGGACCGGCTGAGGTCCATGCGCTTGGCGATGTCCGCTCGGGAGACCCGCCCACCCTTCCAGATGAGCTTGAGGACCTCGGTCACGTGAGGACGCTCCCGGGCCGCGCGGGCCAGGCGCTCGGCCTCGGCGCCCATCCGTTCGCCCTTGACGGGCCGAAGCAGGCTCAGGTTGTCCTTCGCCATCTGCGTTCCTAGTTGTGCAGGTGAACGTTCGCCACGTACGCGGTGCTATTGGAGCCCGAAAGGATGATCTGCGCCACATGTGCCCGCCGGGAGAGCCCCGAAAAGGCGCTCAGCGGCAGGTCCAGGCTCAGCCAGGTGGAGGGCGTCAGCGCCGGCGTCCCGCCAGGCTTGAGGATGACCTCGCCCTCGGAGTCGTCCCCGCCGCCGTAGGCGCCGTCCGGCCCGAAGTCCACCAGCTTCACCTGGAAGCCCTTCGACTCGGGCGTCCAGAGGTCCAGGTGGAAGGTGGCCATCGCCGTCGCGTCCAGCGGCTTGGACACCAGCTCCACCGCCGCGTACCGCAGCCCTTCGTACTTCTTCACCGGCTCTCCGCCGACGGTGACGTCGAACACCGCGTCGGCCTGGCTGTAGCTGGCCATCCAGCTGTCCACGCCAACATTGGGATACGCGCTGCCGAGCAGGGAGATGACGCTCGCCGGCGCCCGCGAGGGCGGGGTGGGCGGCGCGCTGGTGGGGCCGGGCACGTCGGCGATGTGCACCAGCGTGGAGCCCTCGGCTTCCACTTCTCCCAGCGCGGCGGTGACGGTGGCGTTCCCCGCGCCCATCGCCTTGCCGCGCGCGGCCTCTTCGAAGCGCACCACCGCCGGGTCCGAAGACCGGAAGCTGAAGTATTCGCTGGAGGCCGAGAGCGCGACGTCCGCGCCGTCCACCGCGAAGGTGACCCCGGTCCCCGGGATGACGATGGCGTCCCCGGTCTGCCGGGTGAGCGAGGGTATCTTCAGCTGCGGCCGCGCCGGCCCCAGCGCCGCGCCGAGCTTCTCGAACTGAATGTCATCCAGCCACACGATGTACCCGGTGGCGGGCGAGCCCTGCGGCGCGGCCGCGAAGAAGAACAGACCGCGCTCCGCGGTGAGCCGCGAGGGCAACGGCAGCGGCAGCGTGAGCTTCGTCCAGGTGGAGGTGAGCGCGACGTTGCGGGTGGACGCTTCGAGTTTGGACGCCCCGGTGTTGTCGTTGCCCAGGCCGATGACGTCCAGCGTGACGTCCTGGCTGCTCTTCGCCCAGAAGGTGAGGGCGTCGTACCCGGAGAGGTCCCTCACGCCGCGCGACACGAAGGCGCCGCCCGCGTAGGCGCCCCCGGCCTCCTTGGGCCCGGGGACCACAATGCGCAGCGCCGCGCGGCCCGCGTGCAGCTCCACCGTGTCCTGGGAGAGCGCGTCGTACTTCGAGCCCAGGAACGCCTGGTACTCGACGTCGCCGAAGTCATCCAGGAACACCGCCGCGGAGGTGCTGGCGGACGGCTCGTCGATGCAGCCGAGGCAGGCGAAGGCGCAGAGGGCTGCGCCGCGGAGCAGCCTATTTATGGAAGTAGGCATTCTGGACGTACACCGTGTTTCCGTTGCTGGAGAGGATGAGCTGCGCGAGGTGGGCGCGCGAGGTGAGCTTCGTGAAGCTGGAGAGCGGCAGCTCCAGGCTCACCCAGCTGCCCTTGGTGAGCGCGGGCGTGGTGGTGGGTTCGAAGATGAGCTCGTGGTCCGTGTCGTCCGCGCCGTACACGCCGTTGGGCCCGAAGTCGACCAGCTTCACCCCGAAGCGGCTGGCGTCCGGCGTCCAGAGGTCGAGGTGGAAGACGGTCATCTCCGTCGCGTCCAGCGCGCCGGCGGCCGAGTAGAACTCAATCCCCGCGTAGCTGAGCGAGGTGTACTTCTTCGTCGGCACTCCGCCGATGGTCGCGTCCGCCACGTCCGCCATGTCCCAGGACGCGGACCAGGTGTCGACGGCCCGGTTGCTGAACGCGCCGGAGAGCAGGGAGATGACGCTGCCCGGGGTGACCGTCGGTGCGGGCGCGGCCGTGGCCGGGGCGGTGACCGCGCTCACAGTGATGGCGAGGCTGCTGGGCGCGGCGAGGTCTCCCAGCGTGCCGGTGACCGTCGCGCTGCCCGGCGTGAGCGCCGTGGCGAGGCCCGCGCTGTCCACCGAGAGCACCGTCGGCGCGGAGCTGGTGAAGGTGAAGTAGCTGGGCGCGGTGGCGATGACCACCGGGTTGCCGCCCAGCATGTACGCCACCGAGGTGCCCACGAGGGTGAAGCTGTCGCCCACCAGCTTGTCGAAGGTGCCGCCGGCGAACGCGGGCTGCGGCGTACCGAGCTCCGAGGCGGGCAGCGCCTCGTAGCGGATGTCGTCCAGCCAGAAGGTGTAGCTGCCCTCGTCGGAGCCCTCCGCGAAGTGGAACAGGCCGTCCTCGGCGGTGAGCTTGCCGGGCAGCGGGAGGGGGATGACGAAGCGCGTCCACTCGGTGGTGAGCGGCAGCGCGTTCCGTTCAGCGAAGTAGGTGGTGGAGCCGGCGTTGTTGCCCAGGCCCACCACGTTCAGCAGCTTGCCGGCGACGCTCGCCTTTGCCCAGAAGGTGACCGCGTTGTACGCGGCGAGCGACCTCGGCGCGTCGGCCTTCAGCGCGCCGCCGATGTAGCCGGTCGAAGGGACGCCCACGCGCAGGGACGCGCTGCCGCTGTGCGCCTCCGCCGTGTCCACCCGGATGTCATTGGCGGAGCTGAAGTAGGCGATGGAGAGCCCGGCGGTGAAGTTGTCCTCGAAGAGGATGGGGAAGGCGGCTTGCGCCGGCGTGCCCGAGTCCGCCGCTCCGCCCGCATCCGTCGCCGGCGTGGCCCCGGCGTCCGAGCCCGTCAGCCCGTCCGGCACCGGTGCGGGGTCAATGCAGGCGCTCGCTGCGAGCGCGAGGGAGAGTGAAAGCACGGAGAAGCTGCCGCGAGCCATGTTCGCCCCTTGAAGGGTGGGTGGTGGGTGCCGACTAAAGCGACTGCAGGAAGGAGAGCAGCGCGGCGCGCTGGGAGGCGGACATGGAGGCGAAGGCGTTCCGCGCCGCCTGGCCCTCTCCGCCGTGCCAGAGGATGGCTTCGCTGAGCGACCGCGCGCGGCCGTCGTGCAGGTAGGACTCGCCGCCGCTGACGCCCGCGGTGAGGCCAATGCCCCAGAGCGGCGTGGTGCGCCACTCCGCGCCGGACGCGGCGCCCTCGGGGAGCGCGTCCGCCAGCCCGGGCCCCATGTCGTGCAGGAGCAGGTCGGTGAACGGGCGGATGGTTTGGCTGCGCAGCTCCGCGTTGGGATGGAAGGCGCTGGTGGTGAGCGTGGCCCGGTGACAGCTGCCGCAGCCGGCGCTGGAGAAGAGCGCCTCGCCCGCGGAGGTGTTGCCCACGTCCCGCCGCGCGGGGACGCCCAGCAGACTTACGTAGCGGACCATCTTCGCGAGGTCCGCGTCGCTCACCGGCGCGCTCCCGGAGGTGCAGCCGCTCTGCGCGCTGCCGCAGTCGAGCGTGGGCATGAGGGAGGTCTTCACCCCCATGTCGCGGTTCAGCGCGTTGGCCACCTGGTGGCTCAGGCGGGGCTGGATGGCCTTGTAGCCGAAGCGGCCCATGCGCAGCTGGCCGGTCTGGAGGTCCGCCACCACCTGCATCCGCCCGGAGATGCCGTCACCGTTGGCGTCGTTCACATCCACCAGCGCCGCGATGGCGCTCTCCGGTACGGCCTCCAGCAGGCCCAGGCCAATCAGCTGGGGGCTGGCGCGGGCGGAGTAGTAGCTGGGGATGGGCCCGGTGCCCCGGTACCGCGGCTTGCGCAGCTCATAGGGCGTCCCGTCGCTGAAGGCGCCTGACGTGGTCACCCAGCTGGAGAGCTGCACCGTCGCCTCGGGCGCGGCGTTGGTGGAGAAGGATTGGACCGTGCTTCCCAGCCTGGAGTGCGGCCGGATGGCTCCGCCGCTGAGCTCTCCAACCTTGACGACATAATTGGACAGCACTGTGCCCGGCGCGGGAGGCAGCGCGCGTCCATTGCGCACGTGACACGAGATGCAGCTGGCGGCGACGAAGTTGGGGCCCAGCTTGTTCGCCTGCGCGGCGAAGGCCGGGTTGCCGGGCTCCGAGTGCTCGCCGTTGGAGAAATCCGTGTGGTGCAGGCGACGGCCTTCCACCCAGGGCTGCGCGCTCACCTGCGAGATGTTGATGGGCATCTGCATGAAGCGCTTGTCGGGTTCGTTCGAGTACGGCGCGTTGAGCGTCCCGCGCCCGCCGAGCAGCGCGGCCTCCGGGAGCGGGACCGAGTCCAGCGTGGGGCCAACGCCCTCGAACGGGGCGATGCCGCCGGTGCCGACGATGTAGAGCCAGACGCTGGAGTAGTAGTTGAAGCGGCCCTCCACCGGGTTGCTCAGGAAGATGCCGAGCTCCACCTCCATCCGGTCTCCCACCTTGATGGGGCGCCCCTCCTTCGCGTTGAAGGTCACCGTCCCGGTGTAGAGGAGGTCATTGACCTTGGTGAGGTCCGCGTTGTGCCAGTACTCCGCGACGGTGTTGTTGCCTTTGAAGAACGCGCGGAAGTTGGGGTTGTCCTGCGGGTGGAGGGTCCGCATGTTGACGACAATCTCGGTCCCGCCGCGGGCAATCTTGTCGACAATCTCCAGCGTGAACGTGCGGTCCTGGAAGTAGAGCGGCAGGAAGTGGTCATGGATGCGGTACTGCGACTCCCGCGCGTGGCGGTCACGCACCCGGTCTCCCACGCGGGTGATGAGGGCGGACGGCGTCTCCTCCACGATGGCCGGCTCCAGCGCCGTGCTGCTCGGGTAGAGCGGCACCACGCTCCCGCTGCCGTCGCTGCCGCCCTTGGTGGGGCCGGTCGGCGGTGAGGGCTCCGGGTACGCATTGGGGTTGGTGTCCGGCGGCGGGGGAGGAGGCGGCGGCGGGGGAGGAGGCGGCTGGGGATTGCCCGCGTCGACGACGGGCGGGGGGGTGCCCGCGTCGGGCGGAGGAGGCGGCGGGGGAGGCGCGCCCGCGTGGGTGTACGCCGTCCACGGCGAGTCGAACGCGCAGGGACAGGCGTTGTCCCAGTACGTGAACTGGTAGTCGATGCGAGCGCCGTCGCGCAGCCCGCCGACCGCGTACTCATTGCGCCCGTTGACGCTGGCCATCCGGACGTTGAGCTGGGGGCCGTTGTCGACGCGGTAGTGAAGATCCGCCCACGCCGCGTCCTTCACGAAGAAGATCGCAGACGCGCCGGAGGCCGTGACGCCCAGCCGGCCCTCCACCGACTGCTGCTGCTGCGTGAGCCCCTCCGGAGAGGCTCCACCGCGTCCGCAGCCCACCGCAAAGACCACTGCGACCCACAAAGCTCTCCGGCTCATGGCGACCTCACGTGCGAGGGCTACAGAAACGAATGAAACTTTGTTTGTTCGATGAACAAACTAAACTGCTTTCAAATCCGTCGTCAAGCATTCCATGGCTTTCGCTTGACGGTCGGCGGCGTCTAAAATAGTTTGTTCATCGAACAAACAAAGACGCACCGCGCCAAATCTGTCCTTTCGACCGGTTGTGACATGCCCGCTCCGCTCCTCGAAGTCGTCGAGCTGCACAAGTCCTTCAGGGAGCGCGGCGTCCTGAAGGGCGTGAGCTTCCAGCTTGCGCGCGGCGAGTCCGTGGCGCTGGTGGGCGAATCAGGCAGCGGCAAGAGCACGCTCGCGCGGCTCATCCTGAGGCTGGAGCAGCCGGACCGGGGCGCGCTGCGGCTTCACGGCGTGGACGTTCTGCGCGAGGAGCCGAAGGGGGCGTCCCTGCGCTACCGCTCGCGCGTGCAGATGGTGTTTCAGGACCCGTTCGCGTCCCTCAACCCGGTTCACCGCGTGGAGCACCAGCTCTTCCGCCCGCTCCTGCGGCACGGACGCGCGCAGAAGGCCACCGTGCGCGCGCAGGCGCTGGCCCTGCTGGAGACGGTGGGCCTGGCGCCCGCAGAGGAGTTCCTGGCGAAGTTCCCCTTCGAGCTCTCCGGCGGCCAGCGGCAGCGCGTGGCCATCGCCCGCGCGCTGGCGGTGGAGCCGGAGCTGCTCGTGGCGGACGAGCCCACCTCCATGCTGGACGTCTCCCTCCGGGTGGGCGTCTTGAATCTCCTCGCGCGGCTCACCCGCGAGCGCGGGCTGTCCGTCCTGCTCATCACCCACGACTTCGCCTCGGCGCGCTACCTCGCGGACCGCATCCTGGTCCTGCATCGCGGGCAGCTCGTCGAGGAGGGCCCCACTGAGCAGGTCATCCGTCAGCCCGCCCACGACTACACCCGCGCCCTGCTCGCCGCGACGGCGGACGCGACGCCGCTTCAACCCCTCTCCACGAGGAGCACTGCCCACCCATGAAACGGCTCTCCTTCCCGCCAGGCTTCAGCTGGGGTTTCGCCACTTCCGCGTTCCAGATTGAAGGCGCCGCCAATGAAGGCGGCAGGGGCGAGTCCATCTGGGACCGCTTCACCGCGCAGAAGGGCGCCATCCTCGACGGGAGCGACGCCAGCGTGGCCTGCGACCACTACCACCGCTGGCGCGAGGACGTGGCGCTGATGCGGGAGCTGGGCGCGAAGGCGTACCGCTTCTCCATCGCCTGGCCGCGCGTGTTGCCCGAAGGCGTGGGCGCGGTGAACCCCGCCGGCCTGGACTTCTACGACGCGCTGGTGGACGGGCTGCTGGCGGCGGACATCGCGCCGATGGCCACGCTCTACCACTGGGACCTCCCGCAGGCGCTTCAAGACCGCGGCGGCTGGCAGAGCCGCGCCACCGCGGACGCCTTCGCCCGCTATGCGGAGGTGGTCTGCCGTCGCCTGGGAGACCGCGTGCGCTCCTGGGTGACGCACAACGAACCCTGGTGCATTGCGCACCTGGGCCATCACACCGGCGAGCACGCCCCGGGACACCAGAACCCCACCGAGGCGCTCTGCGTGGGGCACCACCTGCTGCTCTCGCACGGCTGGGCCGTCGCCGCGCTGAGGGCCACCAGCCCGCGCGCGCGGGTGGGCATCACGCTCAACCTGGTGCCCGCCTACCCGGCGTCGCCCAGCGCGGCGGACCGCGAAGCCGCTCGCCACTTCGACGCGGCCTTCAACCGCTGGTACCTGGATCCACTCTTTCGCGGCGGCTACCCGTCCGACGGCGTGGAGGACCACGCGCGCCAGGGGCACCTCCCGGGCGGAGCGATGCCGTGGGTCCAGGCGGGAGACCTGAGCGCCATCGCCGCGCCCATCGACTTCCTCGGGGTCAACTACTACAGCCGCGAAATCTGCCGCAGCAAGGTGGTGAGCGACGCGCAGAACGCGCCGCGGTTGGTGAGCGCGCCGCCAGAGCGAGAGCGCACCGACATGGGCTGGGAGGTCTTCCCGCAGGGGCTCAGAGACCTGCTCGTGCGCCTGCACAAGGACTACAAGCCAAAGGAGCTCATCATCACGGAGAACGGCGCAGCCTACAGCCACGGCCCGGACGCCTCCGGGCAGGTCGCGGATGAGCTGCGGCGCGCCTACGTGGAGTCGCACCTGCGCGCGGCGCACGAAGCCATCGCCGAGGGCGTGCCGCTCACCGGCTATTACCTCTGGTCCCTGCTCGACAACTTCGAGTGGGCGGCCGGCTACACCAAGCGCTTCGGAGCCATCTGGGTGGACTTCTCGACGCAGCGGCGCCTGCCCAAGGCCAGCGCCCTCTGGTACCGCGACACCATCGCGGCGAACGGGCTCCTCGACCTCTCAGCGCAGGCCAGCGCAGGATGAGGCGAGCGCTCTGCGGTCTGTTGCTGTTCGCCGGGACGGCCCTCGCCCAGCCTGGGCCCGCGGGCGAAGAGGTCCGCGTCCTCCAGGACGAGAAGGGCGCCAAGCTGCAGGTGGGCGGGCGCGACTTCCTCGTGGTGGGCGTGAACTGGGACTACATCCCCATCGGCTACAACTACCGCTTCAACCTCTGGGAGCAGCCGGACGACGTCATCAAGGAGGCGCTCGCGCGCGAGATGCCGCTGCTCCAGCGGATGGGCGTCAACACCCTGCGCCTCTACGTCGGCATCCCCGCGCGCTGGGTGCAGTACCTCTACGAGACCTACGGCCTCTACACGGTGCTCAACCCGGTGGTGGGGCGCTACGGCTTCACGCTGGAGGGCGTCTGGCAGGGCTCCACGGACTACTCGGACCCGCGCATCCGCGCCGCGCTGAAGGACGAGGTGGTGGCGCTGGTCCGCCAGTACCGCGACGTGCCGGGCATCCTGATGTGGCTTCTGGGCAACGAGAACAACTACGGGCTCACCTGGAAGTCGTTCGAGATTGAGTCGCTCCCGAAGGAGGAGCGGGACACCCAGCGCGCGCGGTTCCTCTACTCGCTCTTCGGCGAGCTCACCGCGGCGGTGAAGGCGGAGGACCTCCGCCACCCGGTGGCCATCGCCAATGGAGATCTCCAGTACCTGGACGTCATCGCCCAGGAGTGCAAGGGGCTGGACGTCTTTGGCACCAACGTCTACCGCGGCGTCTCCGCGAGGGACCTCTTCGAGCGCGTGAAGGGCGCGCTCGGCGTGCCGGTGCTCTTCACCGAGTTCGGCGCGGACGCCTACGACGCCCGGCGCATGCGCGAGGACGACGTGGCGCAGGCGCGCTACCTGCTGGCGCAGTGGGCGGAGATTTACGAGCAGTCCCACGGGAAGGGCAGGGTGGGCAACGCCATCGGCGGGATGGTCTTCCAGTGGAGCGACGGCTGGTGGAAGTACAACCAGGAGTCGAAACTGGACGTGCACGACACCACGGCGTCCTGGGAAGCGGACGCGTACCCCCACGACCACGTCCCCGGTCAGAACAACATGAACGAGGAGTGGTGGGGCCTGTGCGCCAAGGGGCCGACGGACGCGCAGGGGCTCTACGAGCTCACCCCGCGCACCGCCTACTACGCGCTGCAGGCGGCGCTGCGGCTCCCGCCCTACGCGGCCACCACGGACTTAAGCGCCATCCGAGCATCTTTCGGCGCCGTGGACCCCACCGCCTTCGCGGCGCGCCCGCATGCAGAGAGCGCGCTCTCGCAGCTGAACGTCCTGGGCCTGGCGCGCGTCGCCGGCCTGCGGATGGAGCTGTCCACTTTCAGCACCGGCGGCACCCGCGCGGCGACGCCGGCCACGCAGCGCGCGTTTGACCACCTGGAGTCATTCTACCTGGACGTGGAGACGCACCCGCTGCCGCAGGTGCGCGGCGGGCTGTCGCTCAACGTGCTGGGCAACGTGCCGACAAACCCCATCGACCAGTTGTTCTACGAGCGGCGCGGTCGCACGGTGGCGCTGACCGACGCGGCGGGCGCGCCCTTCACGTTGGTGGACCGCGAGCGGGTGAAGGTCTACCGCGCCAGCCTCTCCTGGGAGGAGTCGCTCTTCACGCTCACCGGCTTCTACCGGGAGGGCCACTACCACTGGGGCTACGAGGGCGACTTCTTCAACCTCTACCGGGAAGCCTTCTACGGCCCGTCCATCGACACGTACAACGCGGACGTCCCCATCGGACTGGAGCTCACTGGCAAGCGGCAGCTTGACGGGCTGAAGGTGGCCTTCGGGCCGCAGCTCTGGTGGGGCGCCAACCCGGCCTTGCTGGTGAAGTACCAGCTGCACCTGGGACCGGTGGACCTCACGCTGATGGACGAAGAGCAGTTCGCGCCGCAGAGCGCGGTGGCCACGTCCGCCGCCATCCCGGAGCAGCTCACCCGCCGCACCACCGTCTCCGCGGCCACCCGCATTGGCCGGCTGGGCGTGGAGCTGGGCGGCATCTGGGGCGGCACGCCCAGGCTCCGGCGCAGCTACCTGACCGACTCGCCTGGGCTGGGCCGGCAAGAACATCTCGTGAAGGCCACCGACACGCTGGGCGGCAAGCTCAAGGTGACGTTGGAGCTGGGCCGGCTCCACTGGTACGCGCAGGCCGCGTACATGGGCCTGGTGGCCGACGCGGGCCCCACGCAGACGGTGACCTTCACTGGCTGGTCGCTGAAGGACAGCGGCTCCGGGAACCAGACCAACGCGCTCACCGGGTTGGCGATTGACCTCACGCCTTTTCAGATTGCGCCCAACCTCATCTGGCAGCGGCCGGTGGTGGCGCCCGGGCCCAGCATCAACCCGGACCGCGCGCTGCGGAACATCCTGGATGACCCGTTCGCCGTGCGCAGCAACCGCGAGATGGTCGGCGCGGAGCTCCTGCTCGTGTACGACCCCACGCCCGCCACCTGGCTCTGGGCCTGGGACAACGACGTGCAGGAGGACGCGCCGTTCGCCGCCAGCCTGGACTTCATCTATCGCCAGCATTTGACTTCGGCGGACGCGGCCATCGGCATCCTCGAGGACGGGACGCTCTTCGCGTTCCCGGCGGCCACGCCCGCGCGCGGGCTGTACGAGGTGCAAGCGCGCCTCGTCGCCCGTCCGCGGCTGGACCTGCGCATCCTCGCGCACCTGTTCGCCGGCACCGGCGAGGCGCGCGGCGACAACCCCCGCCTGGTCAACCGCTACGGGGGCGACGTGCGCGTGACGTGGCAGAAGCTGGCGGTGTCCGCCAGCCTCCGCTTCAACGATTGGGGCCCGTACGACTACTACCGGGACTTCAACCTCACGTTCCCCCTGCAGACGCATCTGGATGTCTCGGTCGTGCTCGGCGCGCCGCGTTGGTTGGGCCTGGCGCAGACGCGGCTGGGCGTGCGCGGGACGCTGCGCTACCTGAACGGCTTCTCGCCGGATTTCGTGCCGTCGCCCGAGGCGCCCGGCGCCTGGGGCAACGAGTACGAAGTGCGCAGCTACGTGACCATCGCCCTGTGAGTCACTACGAGAACAGCGCGAACATCGCGCCCTGAGGATCCACGCATTGCATGATGCGCCCGCCGCCGGGCACGTCCATCGGGCCGTTCATCACGTGGCCGCCCTGCTCGGGGACGTGCTTGGCCGCCTCGTCGGTGCTCTTCACGTTGATGTAGTGCAGCCAGTGCGCCGGGGCTTTCATCTGCGTCGCCACGTTGGACATCCCGCCCATCGCGGTCTCGGGGCGGGTGCCGAACATGAAGTACTCGCCGAGCTCCGGTCCCATGTCCATCGAGCGGGCGTGCTTCCAACCGAACAGCTCCGAGTAAAAAGCCCAGGCGGCCTTCCAGTCGGTCGTGTTGAGCTCCGCCCAGCCGAAGTACCCGGGTTGATTCGGGGCCCGCTCTGGAGCCTCTCCGTGCTGCTGAGCGGGCTTGAAGACCGCGAAGCGGGCGCCTTGCGGATCCGCCAACACGGCGAAGCGCCCCACGTCGGGCACATCCTCGGGAGGCGTGAGCAGCTTGCCCTTCTGCCGGGTGGCGCGCTGTACGGTCGCGTCCACGTCGTCCGTCGCGACATAGCCCAGCCAGTGCGGTGGCACGCCCGCCTTGCGAGCCTCCTCCGGGAGCGCCATCAAACCGCCGGCCCGCTGCCCCCCCATGCGCCAGACTTCGTACGCCTCGTCCCAGCCCGCGGTCGCCTTCCAGCGTGACGCCGTCCACCCCACGATGGCGGTGTAGAACGACTTCGCCCCCTCCAGGTTCGAGGTCAGCAGGTCGTGCCAGACGAACTGCCCGGTCGCTTTGCCCATGGTGCTTCTCCTTGCGCGTTCTCTGTGTCGTTGCAGCGCGAAGCTATTGAGGGGACCCAGGCGGCGCATCGTTGGAGGCGGCGCGCGCCAGAGGCGGTGCTAGAAGGCCGGCCGTGCGACCTCTCCTCCTGACCTTCGCGTGCGTGCTGTTTGGATGCAAGACGGCGACGGTCTCCGGCGCCCAGCCGGGCGACCCGCCCGAGGAGGTGCTGGAGCAGTACGGCAGCCAGCTGCAGAAGGAGGACCTGGTCCTCGGCACCGGTGAAGAGGCCGTGCGGGGGCGCACGGTGGACGTCCACTACACGGGGTACCTCACGGATGGTCGCCGGTTCGACTCCACCGCGGGCAAGGAGCCGTTCTCCTTCCGCCTGGGGGCAGGGAAGGTCATCCGGGGCTGGGACGAGGGGGTGGTGGGGATGAAGGTGGGCGGGAAGCGGAAGCTCACCGTCCCCCCGGACCTGGGCTACGGAGAGCGGGGAATGGGCGGAATCCCGCCCCGGGCGACCCTGCTCTTTGAGATTGAGCTGGTGGCCGTGCGGTAAGTCAGGATTCGGCGGCGGGCGCTGTCCATGGCAGGACGCTTGAACGGGCGCCGGTTTTTCGGTACTCAGCCGCTGCGGCAGTGGAGATGGCGATCATAGCTCAATTGGCAGAGCACCGGACTGTGGCTCCGGGGGTTACCGGTTCAAGCCCGGTTGGTCGCCCTTCTTTCTCCCTTCGTCTTCAGCGCCCATAGCTCAATTGGATAGAGCGTCGGACTTCGAATCCGAAGGTCGGGGGTTCGACTCCCTCTGGGCGCACTCTGTCCACGTCTGTTTCGCGCCGGCGGGTTGAACAAGCGCCGGCGCGAGTGTCAGACGTCAGCAGCGGTTCCTGGTCGTGACGTAGTGATACAGGTTATCGCTGGAGCAGTAGTACTTTCGAACGTATTGGCCGGGGTAATTGGGATTTGGCCAGCAGGATCGCAGGTCGCACGTCACCCCGCCCTGCGCTTGGCGTTCCGCCGCGTCCGACTCCCTCGCCGTACCAGCCAGGTCACCCTCGGTCGCCTCCTCCTGGCCCGCCCCACAACCAACAGCCAACAGCCCAAAGCACACTGCAGACAAAGCGAGCTTCCTCATCGATGAACACCTGTTCGAGATAGGTGGAAGATTCCACTGGGTCGACCCTACATCGGCCTACCCCCCCAGCGCTCCCGTTCCGATGTCGATTCCCGCAGCACGGACAACCCCGCCGTCAGTAATCGCCACTCCGCTGGGAGATGCCGCCACCACCGTCGCTGCCGGACGCGGCCAAGTAGGGCTGGCGGATGCCGGCGGCCGAGCGCGGGACGATGTGGCGCAGCTTCGAGGCGGACAGGGTGATCCCGCCGAGATCCAGGCGCAGCCGCCAGATTGATCCGTTCGTCATCCAGATGTACGGCCTGGGATCGGCGGCGAAGGACGAGGTGACCGTCAAGCGCCTGAAGGAAGCTCTCGGCGGCGCCTGACCGTCTGGTTTATGCGGGGCGGCGGGGGCCTGGTCAGGAACCCCGTTGCTCCCCGTAAGACCCCAGTCACAGCGTTACGCAGAGGTGGCGCTGGTTCGTTGACAGGGGTTAGGCAGTCGGTTAGAAGCCCCCGCCGCTCGACAGTATTTCGAGCGACGACGGTGCGGGAGCGTAGCTCAATTGGCAGAGCAATGGACTCTTAATCCATAGGTTGTGGGTTCGATTCCCTCCGCTCTCATCTCAGTCCTGATGTTTTGAAAAGGCCCGGTCCGCGCAAGCTGACCGGGCCTTTTGTTTCAACGGTCAGCGCCTCGGGGCTGGCAGGTACGGCGCGATGGCGGTGCGGCAAGACTCGTCGCATTCCGGGAACTGGCTGAGCAGCGCTGCGTCGTCGCCGCATCGGGATTCGAACGCGCCCCTCCCGTCCTGCGTGCAGAGCTCCCTGAATGCGGCCAGCGTTTTGTCGTAGATGGCCCGCCGCTCGGCGGCGGGAAGCTCCAGCACGGCGCGTCGTTGCTGAGTCCCGTGCCAGAACAGGAAGAAGACGAGCAGCACGGCGACGGCGACGAGAGCGGCCCTTGTCACCCAGCGGGTTGCGCTCACAGCCGCACCATCAAGGCGGCGGTGATGCGGTCCTCGCTGTTGACGAGGTCGGGCGACCAGCCCTCCACCCTTGAACCGGGCGGGCCCTGGTTTCCGTCCGGCGGGGTCATCCCTCCGGGGCCGGTGAAGTAGGGGACGCTCGCAGCGCGGTGGTTGAGCTCGAGCCGGAAGGTCACGAAGGGGACCGGTGAGACGTCAGCGGAGACCTGCAGGTCCCACGCTTGAAACGGATCTCCCTTGGCGTAGCTGAAGTAGGGCGTCCCGGAGATGGCCGTAGCGCCGTTGATGGGTGGTACCAGCACGAGGTAGCGGCCAGGGTTGGCGATCGCTCCGCCGCCGACCGTGAGGCCCACGCGGTTCTCCCAGAACCAGAGTCGGTTGTAGGCCATGAAGCCGAGAAAGAACTGGTTCATGCAGTCGACTCCGCCGCCCCACTCGCAGCCGGCGTCGAGCGTCAGGGAGGCCGCTGCCTTGGTGACGAGCCCGCTGGGGTTGTCGTGGTACTTCACCATCACGCTGTCATCAGTGTGGATGCGTTTCCGGTCCGGCACCCCCAGCGTGTCCGTCCCGAAGTACTGATTGCCCACAATCGACAGCCAGCCGTTCGGACGCCAGAGCACCTGGAGGCCGAGGCCCGGCGCTTGATTGAACTTCCCGTACGCCTGCCAGCCGTTCACCAACCACGGTTCGAGCTTCAGGTGCTCGTTCACGAAGATCTGCACGCGCACGCCGTTGAAGAACCAGGGCGTATTCGACGAGACGTACGACGGCTGATACGTCCAGTTGTCGAAGTTGTAGTAACTCCAGAGCCCCACGTAAGACATGAAGATGCCGGCCTGGACGTTGATGCCGCCCAGCGTGTCGATGTGGTACCCGCCGTACGCTTCGGAGATGTATCGATACGCGTCGTCGAGTCTCCACTGGCCGCGCGCCGGGCTCGCGTCGTTCCGCGGGGTAGTGGTCGAGTACATCCCGAACTGGGTCATCAGCCGGGCATGCGCGCCGCGATAGGAGAAGTCGCCGCCCACGCCAAGCTGAGTCACCTGAAACTCGCCGCTCCTGAACACCTCACTGGAGCCGGAGAGGGTGTTGTCGATCGGGTTCGCGAAGCTGTGGTGGTACGCGACGTCCGCTCGCAGCTCACCGGTGAAGGGGCCAAACGTCAGCGGCCGTTCGGTCGGCCCGGCGTTGCCCGGTATCCACGAGAAGTCTGCAAAGCCAAGCGGTGCGGGAGTGTCTGTGTTGGCGACGCACATCAGTGCGACGAGGAGGGCTGTTGTCATCCCGCTATCTAGAGCGGCGTGATGTCAGCCTTTTGTAAGGATGCCGGGCCGTCCGGAATCTTGATGCCTTCTTGAGGTGGGCACGCATTAGCTGTTCGCCCATGACGGACGTGCTCTTCGTGGGCCTGCTGGCGGGCTTCTTCCTCCTGACCTGGGGCTTTGTTCGCCTCTGCGAGAGGGTGTGAACGCCATGTCCTCGCTCGTGCTCATCGGGGGTCTGCTGGCAATCGGCCTCTTTGGCTACCTGCTCTTCGCGCTGCTCTTTCCGGAGAAGCTCTCTTGAACGCCGTCGCGCAGTACGCCGCCTATTTCGGCGTCCTTCTCCTGCTTGCGGTACCGCTCGGGGCGTTCATGGCGCGGGTATACGCCGGCCCGGCGGGGAGGCTGGAGCGCTTCCTCTGTCGTGTCGCAGGCGCAGCGGCCGAGGAGGAGATGACCTGGAAGCGCTACACGCTGGCGGTGCTGCTGTTCAACTTCCTGGGGGCGCTCGTTGTCTACGCGCTGCAGAGAGCGCAGGCGCTGCTCCCGCTCAACCCGCGGGGGCTCGCCGCCGTGTCGCCGGCGCTGGCGTTCAACACCGCGGTCAGCTTCGCCAGCAATACAAACTGGCAGTCGTACAGCGGTGAGGTGACGCTCTCGTACCTGACCCAGATGGTTGGGTTGACCGTTCAGAACTTTGTCTCAGCCGCGACCGGGATGGCGGTTCTGGTGGCGCTCATTCGCGGCTTCACGCGCAACCACAGCGAAACGGTGGGGAGTTTCTGGGTCGACCTGCTCCGCTCCACGTTCGTATTGCTCCCCTTGTCGGCGGTGCTTGCGCTGGTGCTGGTCTGGCAGGGCGTGGTGCAGACCTTTGGTCCGTACGTGGAGACCTTGAGCGGGCAGGTCATCGCGGTGGGGCCCGCTGCGTCGCAGATTGCGATCAAACAGCTGGGGACGAACGGCGGAGGCTTCTTCAACGTCAATTCGGCGCACCCGTTTGAGAACCCCACGCCGACGTCCAATTTCGTCGAGGTGATTGCAATTCTGCTGATCGCCGTCGCGCTCTGTTTCACCTTCGGGAAGCTGGTGAAGGACGCGCGGCAGGGGCGGGCGCTCTTCGCGGCGATGATGCTCCTCCTGGTGCCCCTGCTGGGCGTCACCACCTGGGCGGAGCGCCAGCCACACCCGCGGTTCAGCTCGCTCGGCGTGGAGCAATCACTCGGCAACCTCGAGGGCAAGGAGACTCGCTTCGGCGTGACGAACAGCGCGCTCTGGGCCGTGGCGACGACGGCTGCGTCCAACGGCTCCGTCAACGCCATGCACGACAGCTTCATGCCGCTGGGCGGGTTGGTGCCGCTGTGGCTCATGCAGCTGGGAGAGATTGTCTTTGGCGGCGTCGGCTCCGGGCTCTACGGGATGCTGGTCTACGCCCTCATCGCGGTCTTCATCGCGGGCCTGATGGTCGGGCGGACGCCGGAGTATCTGGGCAAGAAGATAGAGGCCAAGGAGATGAAGATGGCCAGCCTGGTCATCCTGCTCCCGGCCGCGGCGGTGCTCATCGGCACCGCCATCGCCTGCGTGGCGCCGGCGGGGCTCGCCGGTCTGGGCAACCCCGGTCCACACGGCTACACGGAGCTGCTCTACGCGTTCTCATCCGCGTCCAACAACAACGGCTCCGCGTTCGGCGGGCTCACCGCGAGCTCGACCTTCTATTGCGTGGCGCTGGGGCTCTGCATGCTCATCGGCCGCTACTGGGTGATTGTCCCGGTCCTGGCCATCGCGGGCTCCCTGGCCAGGAAGAAGTCGGTGCCGCCCTCGGCCGGGACGCTGCCCACGCACACGCCTCTGTTTGTCGCGTTGCTGGTGGGAACGATTGTGCTGGTCGGCGCGCTCACCTTCGTCCCCGCGCTGGCGCTGGGACCAGTCGTCGAACACCTGGAGCTCTTCCGATGACTGCCCCCCGACAGCTCTTCGAGGTTGCCATCGTCCGGCGCGCGGCGGTGGACGCGTTCATCAAGCTCGACCCGCGGCGGATGGTGAAGAACCCGGTGATGTTCGTGGTGGAGCTGGGCAGCGCGTTCACCACGCTGCTGTTCCTCGCCGACCGCCGCGGCTTCACGCTGGCGGTGTCGGTGTGGCTCTGGTTCACGGTGCTCTTCGCCAACTTCGCCGAGGCGATGGCAGAAGGCCGGGGCAAGGCTCAAGCGGACACGCTCCGGAAAGCCCGCAGGGACGTCGTCGCCAAGCGGTTGAAGTCGCCTCACCGCTCGGGCCCGAGGGAGGAGGTGCCCTCAGGGCAGCTCGCGCCGGGGGACGTGGTCCTGGTGGAGGCGGGCGACCTGGTCCCCTGCGACGGCGAGGTCATCGAAGGCGTGGCGTCCGTCGACGAGAGCGCGGTCACCGGCGAAAGCGCGCCGGTCATCCGGGAGAGCGGGGGAGACCGCAGCGCGGTGACCGGAGGGACGCGCGTCCTCTCCGACTGGCTGGTGGTCCGCGTCACCGCCAGGCCGGGCGAGACGTTCCTGGATCGGATGATTGCGATGGTCGAAGGCGCCAAGCGCCAGAAGACGCCGAATGAAGTCGCGCTCGACATCCTGCTCGCCGCGCTCACCCTCATCTTCCTGCTGGTCACCGTGACGCTGCGGCCGTTCTCCGCCTACGCCGGAGCGCCGGTGGACATGACGGTGCTGGCTGCGCTGCTGGTCTGCCTCATCCCCACGACCATCGGCGGTCTGCTCTCCGCCATCGGTATCGCCGGGATGGACCGGATGATTCAGGCCAACGTCATCGCCATGTCGGGTCGCGCCGTGGAGGCCGCGGGCGACGTGGACGTGCTGCTGCTCGACAAGACCGGGACCATCACGTTGGGGAACCGGCAGGCCACCGAGTTCTTGCCGGCGCCGGGTGTCGGTGTCGTGGAGCTGGCGGACGCCGCGCAGCTGGCGTCGCTCTCCGATGAGACCCCGGAGGGGCGCAGCATCGTGGTGCTCGCCAAGGAGAAGCACGGGCTGCGGGGGCGAGAGGTGACGAAGCTGGAGGCGACCTTCGTGCCCTTCGCGGCGCAGACCCGCATGAGCGGCGTCGACATGCCCGGGCACACCGTGCGCAAGGGGGCGGCGGACGCGGTCTCCCGCTTCGTCTCCGAGCGCGGCGGGGCGCTGCCGGCCGACGTGAAGGCGGTGGTGGAGGACGTGGCGAAGAAGGGGGCCACGCCGCTGGTGGTGGCCGACGGGGCGCGCGTGCTGGGAGTGGTGAAGCTCAAAGACATCGTCAAGGGAGGCATCAAAGAGCGATTCGCGGAGATGCGCCGCATTGGCATCCGCACGGTGATGATTACCGGCGACAACCCGCTCACCGCGGCGGCCATCGCGGCGGAGGCCGGCGTCGACGAGTTCCTCGCGGAGGCCACGCCGGAACAGAAGCTCAAGATGATCCGCGACTACCAGGCCAAGGGGCACCTGGTGGCCATGACGGGAGACGGGACCAATGACGCTCCGGCGCTGGCCCAGGCGGATGTCGCGGTGGCGATGAACAGCGGCACGCAGGCGGCCAAGGAGGCGGGCAACATGGTGGACCTGGACTCCAACCCCACCAAGCTCCTGGCCGTGGTGGAGATTGGAAAGCAGATGCTGATGACCCGAGGCTCGTTGACGACGTTCAGCATCGCCAACGATGTGTCGAAGTACTTCGCCATCATCCCCGCGGCGTTCGCCACCACCTACCCGGCGCTCGGCGCGCTGAACGTGATGGGACTGCACTCCTCGACCACCGCGGTGCTCTCCGCCGTCATCTTCAACGCGCTCATCATCGTGGCGCTGATTCCGCTCGCGCTCCGGGGCGTGAAGTACCGGGCGCTCCCTGCCCCCGCGCTCCTGCGCCGGAACGTGCTCGTCTACGGCGTGGGCGGGCTCCTGCTGCCTTTTCCCTTCATCAAGGGCATTGACCTGATGCTCACTGCCGCGGGGGTCTCATGATTCGGCCGGCGCTCACGTTGCTGGCGCTGCTCACCGGGGTGACCGGCGTCGTGTACCCTGTCGCCGTCACGGCCGTCGCCCAGCTCGCCTTTCCTTCGCAGGCGAACGGGAGCCTCATCACCGTGGAGGGTCGAGTGGTGGGCAGCGCGCTCATAGGGCAGAACGTCACCGACCCGAGGCTCTTCTTCGGCAGGCCGTCGGCGAACGGCCATGACGCGGCGGCCTCCGCAGCGTCGAACCTGGGGCCGCTCAACCCGGCCCTCGTGGAAGCGGTCGCCCAGCGCGCGGAGAAGGTCCGCGATATCGGGCCGGTCCCGGTGGACCTGGTGACGGCGTCGGGCAGCGGGTTGGATCCACACCTCTCGCCGGACGCGGTCCTCTATCAGGTGCCTCGCGTGGCCCGCGCTCGAGGCGTGCCCGAGGCGGACCTCCGGGCGCTCATCCACGCGCGCACCGAGGGGCGAACGCTCGGGCTCCTCGGGGAGCCGCGGGTGAACATCCTGGAGCTGAACCTCGCGCTGGAACAGAAGCGGTGAGCTCCGCCGTGCGCCCTGACCCGGACAAGCTCCTGCGCCGCATCAGCGCGGACGAGGTCCGGGAGCGGCGCGCGAAGTTGAAGGTGTTCTTTGGCTTCGCTCCAGGAGTCGGGAAGACGTACCGCATGCTCCAGGTGGCCCGGGAGCTGGTCGAGCAAGGCGTAAACGTCCTCGGCGGCGCGATTGAGACCCACGGCCGCTATGAGACCGGCTCGCTGTTGTTAGGGTTGGACCTGCTGCCTCGGCGCGCGCTGGAGTACCGGGGGAAGACGCTGGAGGAGTTTGACCTCGACGCGGCGCTCGCGCGCAAGCCGAAGGTGCTGCTCCTGGACGAGCTCGCGCATACGAACGCGCCCGGCTCCCGGCACACCAAGCGCTGGCAGGATGTCATCGAGCTGCTCGAGTCCGGCATCGACGTCTACACCACGCTCAACGTCCAGCACGTGGAGAGCCTGAACGACGTGGTGGCGCAGATTACCGGCGTGCAGGTGCGCGAGACGGTCCCGGACTCCATCCTCGAACGGGCGGACGAGGTGGAGTTGGTGGACGTGGCGCCGGAGGAGCTGCTCGTCCGGTTGAAGGAGGGAAAGGTCTACCTGCCAGACCAGATTGCCCGGGCGGCCAGCGGCTTCTTCCAGCGAGGGAACCTGCTCGCGCTGCGGGAGCTCGCCCTGCGCAGGACGGCAGAGCGCGTGGACGCCGACGTGCTGGCCTGGCGCGAGCAGCAGGGCGTCTTCGCGACGTGGCCCACCAGCGAACGGGTGATGGTCTGCGTGGGGCCCGCGCCCGCGTCCGCAAAGCTCATTCGCGCCGGCCGCCGCATCGCCGCGGGCATCCGCGCTCCTTGGACGGCGGTCTGGGTGGAGGCGCTGACGTCCACGCGCATGACCGAGGCGGACCGCCAACGGCTGGAGGTGCACCTGAAGCTCGCCGAGTCGCTGGGCGCGCAGGTCGTCCGGCTGACGGGGGCTGCTGTCGGGGAAGCCCTCCTGGCCTACGCCCGGAAGGCGAACGTCACGCGGCTCTTGATTGGCAAGCCCACCCACCCCCGGCTGTGGGACCGCCTCCGCGGCTCGCTGCTGGACGAGGTGGTGCGCGGCAGCGGCGACATCGACGTGCACGTCATCTCCGGTGACCCGGACGGCCCGCCGGAGCCGCCCAGCCCTGAGCCCGAACCGGAGCTGCGGACCTACCGGGCCTGGATTGCGGCGGTCGTGCTGCCGGCCGTCACCACGGCGCTCGCCTTCGGCATCCGCGCGTTCATGCCGGTGCCGGACCTGGAGATGCTGTACCTGCTCGGCGTCATCGTCACGGCGGTGGCCTTCGGCCGCTGGCCCGCGACGCTGGCCGCCGCGCTCTCCGTCGCGGCGTACGACTTCTTCTTCGTCCCGCCGTTCTTCACCTTCGCGGTCGCCAACACGCAGTACGTGCTGACCTTCGTGATGATGTTCGGCGTGGGCTGGGGCGCGGGAGAGCTCGCCGCGCGGCTTCGCAGGCAGGAACGCCGCGCCGTCCAGCGGGAGGAGCACACCCGCGCGCTCTACGCGTTGAGCCGCGAGCTGACGGCCATCACGACCGAAGCCCAGGCCGCACTGCTGACCGCCCGCCATATCTCCAGCAGCTTCGATGCCTCGGCGGCGGTGCTCATCCGGGGCGACGCGGGCCGGCTTGAAGCGGTCGCCGCGTGGCCCTCGGGCACGGCACTGGAGGCGGCGGAGCTCGGCGTGGCGGAGTGGGTCGCGGAGCACGGCCGCCCGGCCGGCGTTGGCACCGACACGCTGCCGGGCACCAGAGCCCTGTGTGTGCCGCTGCGCACGGCCGCCGGGGTGCGAGGCGTTGTCGCCCTCTTGCTCCACGGGCAGGAGCCGCTCGGCAGCGAGCAACGAGCGCTGCTGGAGGCGCTCTCCGCCCAGGCCGCGTCGTCCCTCGAGCGCGTGGGGCTGGCCGCGGAGGCCGAGGCGGCGGCGCTGCGCGCGAAGACCGAGGAGATGCGCAGCTCCCTGCTCTCCGCCGTGTCCCATGACCTGCGCACGCCGCTGGCGGCCATCACCGGCGCTGCCACCACGCTGAAGGATACGACCGCCCCGCTCCCGGAACCGGCCCGCGCAGAGCTGGTCGAGTCCATCTGCGACGAGGCCGAACGGCTGGAGCGCCTGGTGGGCAATCTGCTGGACATGACGCGTTTGGAGTCCGGCGCGCTCCTGCCGAAGCGCGAGTGGGTGCCTGTCGAGGAGCTGGTTGGCAGCGCGCTCGGCCGCCTCGAGGGGAAGCTCACAGGCCGGCCGGTGCAGGTCGCGCTCGCCGAGGGGCTGCCGCTGCTCCACGTTGACCCGGTCTTGATGGAGCAGGTGCTCATCAACCTGCTGGAGAACGCCGTGAAGTACACGCACTCAGGTTCACCGCTGGAGGTGGCCGCGCGGCTGGAAGGGAACCAGCTGCTGCTGGAGGTCCTGGACCACGGCGCGGGGCTGCCGCCGGGGGCGGGCGAACGCATCTTCGACAAGTTTTTCAGGGGGCCGCACGCGGGCACCTCCGGTGCCGGGCTTGGGTTGCCCATCTGCAAAGGCATTGTCGAAGCGCATCGCGGGAGAATCACCGCCTATGATCGCGAAGGCGGAGGCGCGGTCTTTCGAGTGGTGTTGCCGGTCCCGTCGGAGCAGCCCCGATGAGCGCGTCAGCGCTGGTGCTGCTGGTGGAGGATGAGCCGCAGATGCGGCGGTTCATCCGCGCGTCGCTGACCGCGCACGGCTACCGCCTGGTGGAAGCCACCACCCTCGGGGAAGCGGAGACGCTCGCGAGGAGCCACAATCCGGAGCTCATCCTTTTGGACCTCGCCTTGCCGGATGGCGATGGCATCGCCTTCACTCCGAAGCTGCGCAGCTGGTCGAAGGTCCCCGTCATCGTCATCTCGGCGCGGGGGCGGGAAGACGACAAGGTGGCGGCGCTGGATGCAGGTGCGGACGACTACCTGACCAAGCCCTTCGGTGTGAATGAGCTGCTCGCCCGAATGCGGGTGGCGTTGCGCCATGCCCAGAGCGCGCCCGCGGGGCCGGTGCTGCGCTTCGAGGGGCTGGAGCTTGACCTCGAGAAGCGCCTGGCGTCACGCGACGGCCAGGAGCTTCACCTGACGCCCATCGAGTACCGGCTGCTGGCGTACCTCGCGCAGAACGCCGGCAAGGTGCTCACCCACCGGCAGATTCTGGCCGAAGTCTGGGGCCCCGGCGCCGCGCACCAGACGCACTACGTCCGCGTCCACCTGGCCGAGCTCCGGAAGAAGGTGGAGGTGGACCCCGCGCGCCCCAGGCTCATCGTCACGGAGCCGGGGGTGGGGTACCGGCTGCGGAGCCCGTGAGCTGGCCCACCACCAATCCGTCTTTCCCCCGCGGCTCCTCGTAGCGCAGCAGCGTGCCGTCCGGACGAAACCAGTAGTGCGCCTTCCAGAACAGCGACCGGAAGCCGGGCAGGGTGAGCACCACGTGGACGGTGTCCTGCGTCACGCCGTTGATGCTCTTCCGCTCAGCGCCTTCCCGCTTGGCGATGAGCTTCAGCACCTCCGCCGCGCCGTCGTCCGAGGACGTGGTGACGACCCAGAACGCGCGCTCCTTCTCCCCCGAGGTGACGAAGCCGTGCAGCTGAAACGGAGACTGATGCCAGGGCGACGCGTCGATTCGCTCCGACGCAGTCGTGGTCCCGCGTTTGAGGGTCAGCACGTCCCTCGTCCGGGTGACGTGCACCTTCGCGCCCGAGGTCCCCAAAGTAATCTCCACGGAGCTCGCCGCGCCTTCCGCGTTGCTTCGCACGTCGTACCGGTCATCCGGATACTGCACGACGGTACGCCCTGGCTCGGTAGTGACCGTCGTGGTCGACGCCTTGCCGTCCACCCCTTCGCGGTACCGCCGCTCCTCCGCGAAGGCCGTCAGCGACACGGCCGCGCACAGCACCGCGAACCGCCTCGCCGCGCTCAAAACGCCTCTCCCAGGTTGAGGTAGAAGGCCAGGTCATTTCCGTACGCGACGTCCAGCCGGATGTTGATGGGCAGGTCCTTCAGCGGCTGGAAGCGCACGCCCACGCCGCCTGCGGGCTTGAGCGCGCTGACCTGCAGCGCCTCTAAATCTCTGGCGACGGTGGAGACGGAGCCGAACACCACGCCGCCGATGCGCCAGAAGAGATGGGCGCGGTATTCGGCCTGGACGGAGAAGTGCTGCCGTTCCCGGAACCGCCCTTCGAAGTAGCCGCGGGCGTTGTCTCCGCCGAGCTTGCCCGTGTCGTAGAACGGAGGCTCGCCCCAGCGCAGCTCGCCCAGCGCCTGCAGCGCCAGGAGGTGGTTCGCCCAGGGCAGCGTCCAGTAGGCGCGCGCGTCCACGCGCAGCAGGTCAAAGCGGTAGTCGGACCCCACCTCCGGAAGGGCGCTGCGGAAGTTGGCGCGGACCCACGTCCCGCGCGTGGGGTAGAGCGTGCTGTCGCGCGTGTCCCAGACCGCCGCCACGCCCAGCTGCACAGTGCGGCCGCCCGCGCTCCCGTTGACGTCGCCCCTCGCCAGGCGCCCGTCCTCCTGGAGCTCCACCATCGACACGTGCTGGAAGCGCACGCTGGGCCCGAGGTACACGTTCCGGGCGACGCGCCACTTGGGGCTCACCTCTGCCTCCCAGAGGACGGGCGTGTAGGGTTCACCGTCCTCGGCGCGCGTCTGCGCCCCCAGCCCGAAGAATTGATCCGGATAGCGCGCCACGCTCAGCGTCCCGCCGAGGTGGAGCCGGTCGTCCAGCAGGTACCAGTCGGGCGAGAGCAGCAGCGAGAACTGCTTCTTCAGCGTCGCCACGCCCGCGAGCAGCAGCTGAGACTGCTTGAGCCCGCTTCCCTCGGGGGGCTCGTAGACCAGCGACGCGGCGCCGCCGAGGAGGAAGCTGGTCTCCGGCTGGTACGCCGGCAGGGCGAAGGGCGCGACGCTGAACTTGCCCGAGGTGAGCGGCACCCCGGCGTCGGTCTGGGCCTGGGCCGCTTCGGGGGCCAGCGCCAACATCAACAGCAGGAGGGCGCGCGTCATCGCCGCACCTCCTCGTCCAGCCAGTCGAAGAGCCGCGTCTGCGCGAGCAGCTGGCCGCCGCCCTGGCAGTGGGTCTGCGCCGCGGTGCTGGCGTCGAAGCGCACCACCGTCTTGGGGCAGGTGAGGGTGTCGAAGAGGCGCTGGGACTCGCCGGGCGTGGCGTCTTCGGCGCTGCCTTCCAGGATGAGCGTCTTGCAGCGGATGCGGGAGACGCCGTCCGCGTTGTCGTACTTGCGCAGCTCGTCGATGACCTCGTGCGGCGTGGAGACGCCGTGCTTCCAGGTGACGTCGTCGAAGTACCAGCGGGCGTCCGGCATCACCGTGGCCACCGCGTCGATGGCCTTGTCGAACGCGGCGGGCCCGCGCTTGTGCAGGGCGAGCAGCCCGGGCATGGATTCGAAGTGTCGCAGCATGGCCGTCGCCCAGCTGGCTACGCCGGGGTTGGCCACCAGCGCAAACAGCCGGTGGTCATAGGACGCAGCGCGCGGGGCGAGGTACCCGCCGAAGGAGAGGCCCATCAGCGTGATGCGGCCTGCATCCAGCCGGGCATCCCGCTCCACGAAGTCCAGCACCCGTCCGACGGGGACCTCCCAGTCTGGCCGGAACGCATGGCCGTGCAGCCGCAGCGACGCGCCCTGACCGGGGCCGTGGAACGACAGCACGTGGTACCCGCGCTGCAGCGCCCCGTCGACCACCCACATCGTGTCCTCGGGCCACGCGTGCAGGCCCTGGTTGAGGACGAGGACCGGCGCGCGGTCTACGCCCGGAGCGTAGTGCACGCGGCCGTGGAGCAGGCTGCGCTCGTAGGGGATCTCCACCTGCCGCGAGTCGTACCCCCGCAGCCGCAGCGCGCGGTCATGCAGCGCCAGCCCGGTCCGCGTGGCCTCCGTGATGCGGGGGTCCGCGGGGTTTGCGTAGCGCATCAGCCCCGCGCGGTAGTACGCGGCCGCCCGGTAGAAGTGCGAGGCCGCGCTGGTCTCATGGCCTCTTGCCGCCGCTTCGTCCCCGTAGCCTTGAACGCGGCGGGCGGTGGCCAGCCACTGTTCAAACCAGCTGACCTCGTCGCCGGGCCGGATGCGCGTGGCCGTGTCGAGGACCTCCCCGATGTCCGTCAGCCCCGACGACGCCTGGCCCAGCCAGAAGACAAGTTGGGTGTCCATCACCGCCTGGCCGATGAACTTGTACCGGTACCAGACGTGCGCGGCCTCTCCCCGACCCACCATCTCATCGCCGTGGAAGCGGGCCGCCTCCGCCGACGTGCTGCTGCCCAGCGCCATCGCCGCGCCAGCGCCCGCCGCCACCAGCCCCGCACCGCGAAACAGCGCCCGCCTGCCCAGCCTTGTGCTCTCCGGTGACCCCATACATAATCCTCCGAGTTAATCAGTTGATTGAATCGACGGGTTCGTTCCCGGCCGGGGGCTCGGCATTCAAACGACATGATTTCGAAGGGGCTGTGCGCAGATGCCAGGCGAGGTGGAGCAGAGAATTCTCGGGGCGACCATCGCGCTCATCGAAAGGGATGGGCTCGAGGGCGTGGGGATCCGGGAGATAGCTCAGGAGGCCGGGGTGAACTCCGCGGCCATCAGCTATTACTTCCGCAGCAAGGACAACCTGCTCCGGCTGGCGATGGACCAGACCCTGGACCAGGCGTTCGGCCAGATCCTCCCGGAGCTGGAGAAGCTCTGCGAATCTGGCATGCCGCTGCGCGTGGCGTTCGAAGCGCTGATGACGGAGTACCTCTTCAATGCGGTTCAATATCCCCGCATCACCTACGCGCACCTGCGGGACGCGCTGGTCTCACAGACGTACGACAGCGCGAGCGTGAAGCGGGTGCAGGGCCTGCTGGCGAAGCTGGCGGACCGGCTGGCGCCGGAGTACCCGGCCCGCACGCGAAAGCAGCTGAGGCTGGCGCTGGCGCAGCTGTGGTCCAGCATCTTTCTCTGGGTGATGGCGCCGGACCTTTACGGCCCGTTGTTGGAGCTAGACCTGCGGAAGCGCGAACACTGCGCCCTCTGGGTGTCACAAATGCTCTGCCTCCTCGACGGGCCCGCGCCCCGGAGTCGTCCTCGCAGGTAGCATCCACCAGATGAAACGGCTTCTCCCGTGCTTCGCCCTCTGTGTCGCCAGCTGTATCGGCAGCTTCGCCGACCCGGACCCGCGCGCCGATGCAGGCGCGGACGCCGGTGCGGATGCCGGCACCGATGGAGGCGCCGTCACACCCGAGCCCGACGCCGGGCCGACGCCGACGCCTGACGCAGGGCGGCCCGATGCAGGCTGCACCGCGCGCCTGTGCGACGACTTCGAGTCCTACGACGCGGGGGCCCCGCCGCGCGCGCCGTGGAGCGTGTCACTGCTGGGCGGGACGGTCAGCGTGGACCGCAGCCGCGCGCACTCCGGTCTTCAGTCGGTGAAGGTCACCACGGACGGCGCGGCGGCGCACCGTCGAGCGTTCTTTGGCGTGGGTGCGCCGGTCTTTCCCATCCCGGGCAACGCCTTCTATGGCCGCGCGTGGTTCTGGGTGGACGCGGTCCCGTCGCAGACAACCCACTGGACGAACATTCAAGGTGAAGGGCCGGTCGCGGATGCAGGCACCAACGTCCGCGCGTCGGTGCGCTACGGCGGGCAGGTGATGAAGCAGCTGATGGCCAACTACGACACGTCGAACGTCGCCAGCGACTGCTGGAAGCAATCCAAGGTGACCATGCCGGCCCAGGCGTGGGCCTGCTTCGAGTGGCGCTACGACGGGACGACGAACCAGATGGAGCTCTGGCTCAACGGCACTGCCATCCCCGCCCTTACGGTCACCGGCCGCGGCGAGGGCTGCATCGCCAACGGGTTGAACGGCAACTGGCTCTTCCCGCGCTTCGACACGCTCCGCCTGGGGTGGGAGCACTTCCAGGCCTCCATCCCCATTGACCTCTGGATAGACGACGTGGCGCTGGGTACCTCGCGGCTCGGCTGCGACTAGGTCCCATGGTAGAACCGGCCCCGGGCGTGTGGCGGAATTGGTAGACGCGCCAGACTTAGGATCTGGTACGGCGACGTGTGCGGGTTCGAGTCCCGCCACGCCCATCGCTTGACCCTCGGGGTTGGGCAGCCTAAACGCTCCGGCTCTTTCCACGCGGGGCGTGCGCCGCATCGAGCGCGTCCGTCCCGCTACAGGGCTTCACTTGCCGAGCGAGGAACGGATGAAGGTTCAGGTCGAGGAGATCTCTCCCATCGAGCGCAAGCTCTCCATCGAAGTCGAGAGCTCGCGAGTCGCGGACGAGCTGTCGCGCGCGTACAACCAGCTGGGCCGGCAGGTGAAGGTGGCCGGCTTCCGGCCGGGCAAGGTCCCGCGAAGAATCCTCGAGCAGCGCTTCCGCGAGGAGGTGGAGGGGGACGTCATCAAGCGCGTGGTGGAGCGCGCGTACTTCGACGCCATCCGCGAGCACAAGGTGGAGGCCGTCTCCAACCCGATGGTGACCAACGGCGGGCTGAAGGCGGATGAGCCCTTCCGCTTCGAGGCGCGGGTGGAGGTGAAGCCCAAGCTGGACCCGAAGGACTACACCGGGCTGGCGCTCAAGAAGCCCAAGCTGCAGGTGGAGGACGCTCAGATCAATGAGCAACTGGAGAGCATCCAGAAGAACATGACCCGGATTGAGCCGGTGAACGGCCGCGACGTGGCGGCGGCCAACGACTACGCGCTGGTGGACTTCACCGCGACGTCGGACGGCAAGGAGTTCCAGGGCAGCAAGAACGAGAACGTCACCGTGGAGGTGGCGCCGGGCGAGCTCATCAACTCCAAGATCGCCGCGCTGGAAGGCGTGAAGGTGGGCGACACCAAGGAGCTGGACTACGCGTTCCCCGCCGACTACCGGGTGGAGGCGGTGCAGGGGAAGACCGCACGCTTCAAGATTCAGCTCAAGGGCCTGAAGACAAAGATTGTCCCGGAGCTGAACGACGCGCTGGCCAAGGAGGTCGGCGGCGGTGAGACGCTGGAGGAGCTCAAGGGGAAGATCCGCGCGGACCTGGAGCGCTCGCTGCAGCAGCAGGCGGAGCAGGATCAGCGGGATGAGCTCATCAAGCAGCTGGTGGCCAAGAACCCGTTCGAGGTCCCCAACGCGATGGTGGACCGGGCCATCAGCCTGATGCTGGAGGGCGCGCTGCGCCAGATGGCGCGCAGCGGGGTGGACCTGGAGAAGCTTGGGCTGGACTTCGAGAAGCTGCGCGAGGAGATGCGGCCCAAGGCGCTCTCCGAGGTGCAGGGCGCGCTGCTGTTCGAGGCGGTGGCGGAGAAGGAGAAGCTGACCGCGTCCGACGAGGACGTGCAGAAGAAGATAGAGTCCCTGGCCGGTGAGCTGGGGCAGCCCGTGCAGAAGCTGCAGAAGCACTTCAAGAACCCCGAGGAGCGGCGCGGGCTGCTTTCCCGGGTGCTCGAACAAAAGACCGTTGAATTCCTGAAGGGCAGCGCTACGTATTCGGAGTCGTAACGGCGCATCACCCACGCGTTTAGGAGCCACGTCATGCCGTTCATGCCCGTTCCCTACGTCATCGAGCAGACGCACCGCGGCGAGCGGTCCTACGACATCTACAGTCGCCTGCTGAAGGACCGCATCATCATGCTGGGGACGGAGATTGACGACGACGTGGCGAACGTCATCGTGGCCCAGCTCCTGTTCCTCGAATCAGAGGACCCGGACAAAGACATCAACATCTACATCAACTCGCCTGGCGGGTCGGTGACGGCGGGCTTCGCCATCTACGACACGATGCAGTACGTGAAGCCGGCCGTCTCCACCATCTGCGTGGGGCAGGCGGCGTCCATGGGGGCGATGCTGCTCCTGGCTGGGGCGGAGAAGAAGCGGTACGCGCTGCCCAACGCGCGGATCATGATTCACCAGCCGATGGGCGGCGCGCGGGGACAGGCCACCGACATCGACATCCAGGCGAAGGAGATCCTTCGCATGAAGGCCCGCTTGAACGAGCTCATCGTCAAGCACACCGGTCAGAGCATTGAACGGGTGGAGAAGGACACGGACCGCGACTACTTCATGGGCGCGATCGAGGCCAAGCAGTACGGGATCATCGACGAGGTGGTGATCCAGAAGAAGCCGTCACCCAAGGCGGAAGAGAAGAAGGACCGCTGAAAGAGCGTGCGGGGGAGCGGGCGTCTGCCGGCGCCCTACACCTTCCAGGCCGGCTGTGCTTCGCGCACCGCGGCGGACATAGGCGCGGTGGGGCGGGTGTTTCCCGCCCGCGTTAAGTCCAAGCATTCACTGCTGAGCAGACGGCTCAGGAATGGACGGGCCACCGTGTCGCTGGCTAGATTCGTTGCCACTTGAGAGACGGGCGGCTCGGCGGGAACGGGGCGTCAGGAAGAGGACCACATGCCGGGCAAGAACGTAGAGAAGCGCGACAACCAGACCCTCTGCTGCTCCTTCTGCGGAAAGTCGCAGAAGGAGGTCAAGAAGCTGATCGCCGGCCCCACGGTCTACATCTGCGACGAGTGCATTGGCCTCTGCAACGACATCATCGCGGAGGAGATTGACCGCGAAGAGACCAAGGACACCAAGCTCCGCATCCCGCGTCCGTCGGAGATCAAGGTCATCCTCGACGAGTACGTGATTGGGCAGGAGCGGGCCAAGAAGGTCCTCGCTGTGGCGGTGCACAACCACTACAAGCGAATTGAGTCCAAGGTCGCGATGGACGACGTGGAGCTGCAGAAGTCGAACATCCTGCTCCTCGGCCCCACCGGCAGCGGCAAGACGCTCCTGGCGCAGACGCTGGCGCGCATCCTCAATGTCCCCTTCACCATCGCGGACGCCACCTGCCTCACCGAGGCCGGGTACGTCGGCGAGGACGTTGAAAACATCATCGTCAACCTGCTCCAGGCGGCGGACCACGACATCGAGCGGGCGCAGCGCGGCATCGTCTACATCGACGAGATCGACAAGATTGCGCGCAAGAGTGAGAACCCCTCCATCACGCGCGACGTGTCCGGCGAGGGCGTGCAGCAGGCCCTGCTGAAGATCATCGAAGGCACCATCGCCAACGTGCCGCCCAAGGGGGGCCGCAAGCACCCGCAGCAGGAGTTCCTGCAGGTCGACACCACCAACATCCTCTTCATCTGCGGCGGCGCGTTCGGCGGGCTGGACCAGGTGATTGAGCGGCGGTTGGGCGGCCGGAACATCGGCTTCGGGGCGGACATCCAGGGCAAGAAGCAGCGCAGCCTGTCGGAGCTGCTCAAGCACGTGGAGCCGGAGGACCTGCTCAAGTTCGGGATGATTCCGGAGTTCATCGGCCGGTTGCCCATCGTCACCGCGCTCGAGGAGCTGGATGAGCCCGCGCTGATGGACATCCTCTCCCAGCCGAAGAACGCGCTGGTGAAGCAGTACCGCAAGCTCTTCGACCTGGACGGCGTGGCGCTCAAGTTCACCGACGGCGCGCTCAAGGCCATCGCCTCTGAAGCCATCCGCCGGAAGGCCGGCGCCCGCGGCCTGCGCTCCATTCTGGAGTCGGCGATGCTGGACGTGATGTACGAGATTCCGTCGCGCAAGACCGCCCGCGAGGTGGTCATCTCCGAAGAGGTCATCCTCAAGAAGTCGGAGCCGGTGGTCCTGTACGCGAACGAGAAGGAAGAGCCGAAGAAGGAATCTGCCTAAGCCGGCTTGTTTCACAATCCAGACGCTGCGCGTCAGCGCCTGGCATTCACAGGCAAAAAGAGCGGCAGGAGACGGAGCCGCGGGTGTATTAGGCCGGGCATGAAGATTCTGCCCGCTGCGCTGCTGTTGCTCCCTCTTGCTTGCACGTCGGGCAAGGAGTCCGCTCGCGAGGACGCGCCGGTTGCCCAGGAGACCCAGGCGTCCGCGCCTTCCCCCACGCTCACCGCCGCGACGGCCGACGCGCGAATGGCCGCCGGCCTGCCTCCGCCCGCCCCGCAGGCTCGCAAGGGGATGCCCGCCATGACGTACCCGCCGACTCGCAAGGAGGCCGTGGTCGACACGCTGCACGGGGTGGCCGTCGCGGACCCCTTCCGCTGGCTGGAGGACGAGAAGAGCCCGGAGGTGCAGGCGTGGATGAAGGCGCAGGACGACCTCGCCCGCGTTGAGCTGGGCAAGCTGCCGAGCCGGGAGTCCCTGCGCAGCCGGTTCAAGGAGCTCCTGTACTACGAGGCCGTGGGCGTCCCGGTGCCGCGGGCCGGGCGGCTGTTCTACCTGCGCGCCCACGCCGATAAGGAGAAGGCCATCCTGTACTGGCGCCAGGGTGAAGCGGGGAAGGAGACGGTGCTCCTGGACCCCAACACCTGGTCGAAGGACGAGTCGGTCTCCCTCGGGGAATGGGTGCCCTCCTGGGACGGGAAGAAGCTGGCGTTCATGCGCCGGCCCAACTCGGCGGATGAGGCCACGCTCTACGTGGTGGACGTCGACACCGGCGTGGAGAGCACGGTGGACGTCATTCCGGGCGCCAAGTACGCCAACCCTTCCTGGTCGGCCGACAGTCGGGCGTTCCACTATGAGTGGTTGCCCACGGACCCCGCCATCCCGGAGGCGGAGCGGCCGGGCTACACGGAGCTCCGCTTCCACAAGCTGGGCACGCCGCCGTCGAAGGACGTGGTGGTGCATCCGCGCACAGGGAACCCCCAGAGCTTCCTGTCCGGGGAGCTCTCCCGCGACGGAAAGTACTTCTTCGCGTACATCCAGCGCGGGTGGCTGGAGAACGACGTCTACGTCAAGCGGCCGGGCAAGGACCGCGAGTTCAAGCTGCTCGCGAAGGGGAAGGGCGCCAAGTACTCGGTACGCGCGTGGAAGGACCAGCTCTACGTGTTGACGGATGAGGGGGCGCCCAACAAGCGTCTCTTCACCGCGTCCGGCGCGGACCCCGCGCGCTCGAAGTGGAAGGAGATTGTCGCGGAGGACCCTGACGCGGCCGTCGAGTCCTTCACGCTGGTGGACGGAAAGCTGGCGGTCCTCTACCTCAAGAACGCCGCGAGCGAGCTGCGCCTGTACAGCCTTGCCGGGAAGAAGCTGCAGACCCTGTCGCTGCCCGGGCTTGGCACCGCCAGCACGCTTTCAGGCCAGGAGGACTCGCCGGAGGCGTACTTCTCCTTCAGCTCGTTCGTGTTCCCAAAAGAGGTCTACCGGGCGTCGCTCTCCTCGGGGGAGACGAAGGTCTGGGCCCGCATGCAGCTGCCCTTGGACCCCAGCCGCTTCACGGTGGAGCAGGTTCGCTACCCGTCGAAGGACGGCACCCTCATCTCCATGTTCCTTGTGCACCGCAAGGATCTGGTGAAGGACGGGACCGCGCCGACGCTGCTGTACGGCTACGGCGGCTTCGACGTGAACCTCACCTCGGAGTTCCGGGCCAGCCTCTACCCGTGGCTGGAGGCGGGCGGCATCTACGCTTCGCCGAACCTGCGCGGGGGCGGCGAGTACGGCGCGAAGTGGCACATGGCGGGGATGCGGGAGAAGAAGCAGAACGTCTTCGACGACTTCATCGCCGCGGCCGAGTACCTGGTTCGGGAGAAGTACACGCAGCCCAAGCGGCTGGCCATCTACGGCGGCAGCAACGGCGGGCTCCTGGTGGGGGCGGTGATGGTGCAGCGGCCGGAGCTCTTCGGTGCGGTGGGGTGTGCGGTACCCCTCCTCGACATGGTGCGCTACCACAAGTTTGGCAGCGGGATGACCTGGGTCCCGGAGTACGGCAGCGCGGACAAGGCAGAGGACCTTCCCTTCCTGTACGCCTACTCGCCCTACCACCATGTAGCGGCCGGGACGCGCTACCCGCCCTTGCTGATGGTGTCTGCAGACCACGATGACCGGGTGGACCCGCTGCATGCGCGGAAGTTTTCGGCCGCGGTGCAGTCGGCCGGCGCGGGGAACGTGGCGCTGCTGCGCATTGAGGCCAACGCCGGCCATAAGGGGGCGGACCGGGTGAAGCAGGCAATCGAAGCGAATGCCGACCTGTACGCCTTCTTCTTCCAGACACTCGGCGTGGGCGACGGGGGCGGCGCAGGTACGGCGCAGGGGTCGCGGTGAGACGGTCGCCTCGCTGCTCCCTTGCGGCGAAGCGTCATCGCACGCACCTCTAAGGGGAACGCCGGGCCAGAGGGGTCGTGTTATAAACTTCGTTATCGTCCGACTCGGATCTTCACCGGTGGACGCAATTCCTAGCGGGTGAACGCCTATGTTCTTTGGACGCGAGGAGAAGAAGGACGACCGGAAGCGCGGCGAGACCGTGCCGTTGCTGCCGCTCCGGGACATCATCGTCTTCCCCCACATGGTGGTGCCGCTGTTCGTGGGGCGGGAGAAGTCCATCGCGGCGCTGAAGGACGCGATGGCCCACAAGGGGCCGGACGACAAGGCCATCATCCTCCTCGCCGCGCAGAAGAAGGCGAAGACGAACGACCCCACGCCCGAGGACATCTTCCACTTCGGCACGCTGGGTCACGTCATCCAGCTGCTGCCCCTGCCCGACGGCACCGTCAAGGTGCTGGTGGAGGGGATGAAGCGGGCGCGGGTGAAGCGCTTCGTCCCGAACGACCCCTTCTTCCTCGTCGAGGCCGAAGAGGTGGCCGAGCCGAACGAGAAGAGCGTGGAGCTGGAGGCGCTGGTGCGCTCCGTCCACTCGGTCTTCGAAGCGTTCGTGAAGCTGAACAAGCGGATCGCCCCTGAGATGTTGATGCAGGTGGCGACCATCGACGACCCCGCGCGGCTGGCGGACACCATCGTCGCGCAGCTCTCCCTCAAGCTGAATGACAAGCAGGCGCTGCTGGAGACGGAGCTGGCGGCGAAGCGGCTGGAGAAGCTCTACGAGCTCATGCAGGGCGAGATCGAGATTCTTCAGGTGGAGAAGAAGATCCGCACCCGCGTCAAGAAGCAGATGGAGAAGACCCAGAAGGAGTACTACCTGAATGAGCAGATGCAGGCCATTCAGAAGGAGCTGGGCGAGCGGGACGAGTTCAAGAACGAGATTCAGGAGATTGAAGAGAAGCTGAAGTCGAAGCGGATGAGCAAGGAGGCCACGCTCAAGGTCAAGAAGGAGCTGAAGAAGCTCCGGATGATGAGCCCGATGAGCGCGGAGGCCACGGTCGTCCGCAACTACATCGACTGGATTCTCTCGCTGCCCTGGTACGAGGAGACGAAGGACCGGCTGGATGTGGTGGAGGCGGAGAAGGTCCTCAACGAGGACCACTACGGCCTCAAGAAGGCCAAGGAGCGCATCCTCGAGTACCTCGCCGTGCAGGCGCTGGTGCAGAAGCTCAAGGGTCCCATCCTGTGCTTCGTGGGGCCTCCGGGCGTCGGCAAGACGTCGCTGGCCAAGTCCATTGCGCGCGCCACCGGCCGCAAGTTCGTGCGCCTCTCCCTGGGCGGCGTGCGGGACGAGGCGGAGATTCGCGGTCACCGGCGCACGTACATCGGCGCCATGCCGGGCAAGCTCATCCAGTCTTTGAAGAAGGCCGGGTCCAACAACCCGGTGTTCCTGCTCGACGAGGTGGACAAGATGTCCACCGACTTCCGCGGGGACCCGTCGTCGGCGCTCCTGGAAGTGCTGGACCCGGAGCAGAACCACAACTTCAACGACCACTACCTGGACCTCGACTACGACTTGTCGAAGGTGATGTTCATCTGCACGGCGAACACGATGCACAACATCCCCGGTCCGTTGCAGGACCGCATGGAGGTCATCCGAATCGCCGGGTACACAGAGATGGAGAAGATGTCCATCGCCAAGCGGTACCTCATCCCGAAGGAGAAGGAGGCCAACGGGCTGGCAGACGTCAGCATCGAGTTCACCGACCTGGCCATCCGCACCGTCACGCACCGCTACACGCGCGAGTCCGGCGTGCGGTCGCTGGAACGGGAGATTGCGTCCGTGTTCCGCAAGGTCGCGCGGGACGTGCTGAAGAACGGCAAGAAGGACGTGGTCACCCTCGATAAGAAGCTGGTGATGAAGTACCTGGGCGTCCCGAAGTACCGCTTCGGGATGGCCGAGCGCGAGGACCAGGTGGGCATCGTCACCGGGCTTGCGTGGACGGAGCTGGGCGGAGAGCTGCTCACGACCGAGGCGACGGTGATGCCTGGCAAGGGCAAGCTCATCATCACGGGCAAGCTGGGCGAGGTGATGCAGGAGTCCGCGCAGGCGGCGATGAGCTACGTGCGGTCCCGTGCGGAGCGCTTTGGCATCGACAAGAAGTTCTCGGAGAACTTCGACATCCACATCCACTTGCCTGAGGGCGCCATCCCGAAGGACGGCCCGTCGGCCGGCGTCACCATGGCCACCGCGCTGGTCTCCGCGCTCACCCGCATCCCCGTCCGCAAGGACGTGGCGATGACGGGGGAGATAACGCTGCGCGGGCGGGTGCTCCCCATCGGCGGGCTTAAAGAAAAGGCCCTGGCGGCGCACCGGGCGGGCATCAAGACGGTGCTCATCCCGAAGGAGAACAAGAAGGACCTCCGGGAGATCCCCCAGAAAATCCGCAAGCGGATGCGCATCGTCACTGTGGAGTTCGTGGATGACGTGCTGCGCGAGGCCCTCGTGCTCGAGAAGCCCGACGAGTTCCTCAAGAAGCCGGTGACGGAGAAGGCCCCCGAGGCGGTCCCGCCCCAGTAGGCGGGGCTCGGTTTGCCCCCCCGCTCGGGGTAGCAGTACCCTGCGGGGGCTATGAAGACCGTCGCCCTCGTAAGTCTTGGTGGGATGTTTGCTTTCACGGCGTTCGCGGGCGCTCCGGTGCCTGCGAGCTACCGGAAGAACCTGTCCACGCCCGTGCAGACGCAGCTGTGCCGCGCGGCGCGGGCGCTCGTCGGCGCGCAGACGTCAGACGATGGCCCGAGCTGGGCCTGGCAGCGTGGCGGCCAGACCGAGGCGCCCAACGCGGCAGGCGTGGTGGCCGTGGCGCTCTCCCGCGTGGGCGGCGACTGCGGCACCCGGACGGCGCTGGCGCGGTACGCCCAGGCGCGGCTGGCGCAGGGTGGGCAGCAGCTCTTCGACCCGGAGATTGAGGCGCTGGCGCTGGCGTCCGAGGTCCTGGGCGAAGCCCGCTACCTGGACGCGGCGCGTGCGGCCTTCGAGCTTCGCTACGACGGCGCGAGCGGCCGGGAGATTGTGGAGCGCTGGCTGTGGTTGCGGCACGACAAGCACCTGGTGGGCTTCGACGCGGCGCTCGCCATCCGCGCGGCGCTGGCGGTGGGTGCGAAAGACAAGGCTCGGGAGATTGCAGACGCGGCGGCGCTGCTGGCGCCCCGGTGGTCCGAGGGTAAAGACACCGGCTTCCTCACCACCTCGCGCGGGGCGCTGCTGGAGGCGTTCGCCGCGGTGGACGCGGCCCGCTATGCGAGCGCGGGCAGAGACCTGATGCACCACCTGGTGCTGACGCAGGGCCGCGGTGGCAGCTGGGTGTCGCGGAACACGCAGGCCACCGCGTACGCCGTGCGCGGGCTGGCCAGCTGGAAGGATGAGGCCGCGTCGTCCTCTGCGGAGCGCGGCCGGCGCTGGCTGCGCTTGACGCAGCTGCAGGGCGGCGGGTGGGCCACCTTCAATGACCTGGTCCCGGAGCCGTTCGTCGGCGACGTTGTGCACGAGGTGACCGCGGAGGTCATGCTCGCGCTCGCGCAGCGCTAGGAATACGGGCTGGGGCGTTGAGGTTGGGGGCCGCGCGGTCACAGGTGCCATGGAACGCCTTGCGCTTCACCCCTCTGAGCAGGGCTCCGGTGTCTGCCCGGGGTGCGAAGCGCCGGGTGTAGCGGCTCGCTGTGAGGCCTGCGGCGTGGCGCTCTCCGTCGGCGGGTTGAAGACGCTGCGGGTGCTGTCGCAGAAGGCCTACGGCCGGGTGTACCTGGCGCAGGATGAGCAGGGCGCGCGGTACGCGCTCAAGGAGTTGCTCTTCGCGCTGGTGCCGGCCACCACGGAGCTGGACGCGTTCGAGCGCGAGGGGGCGATGCTCCGCGCGCTGGACCACCCGCAGGTGCCGCGCTTTGCCCGCACCTTTCGCGAGGGGACGGGCGCGCAGACGCGGCTGTATCTGGCCCAGCGCTTCGTGGAGGGCGAGACGCTCCAGGCGCGCGTCGGCCGCCAGCCGTTGACGGAGGAGGAGGCCTGGTCGGTCGCGGAACAGGTGCTGACCGTACTGGTCCACCTGCACGGGCGGGCGCCGCCGGTGCTTCACCGGGACATCAAGCCGGCCAATCTGGTGTTGGGCGAGCAGGGCGCGGTGACGTTGGTCGACTTCGGGGCGGCGCGGGCGCTGGCGCGCGAGCAGACCCACGGGGCGACGTTGGTGGGGACGTTCGGGTACATGCCGCCGGAGCAGTTGGGCGGGACCATCGACGCCAGCGCGGACCTCTACAGCCTGGGCGCCACGCTGGTGCACGCGCTCTCCGGGAGGCCGCCGTCGGAGCTGATGTCGGATGGCATGCGCCTGGACTTCGAGCCCCACGTGAAGTGCTCGCGGGCGATGCGGGCGTTCCTGAGGCGGCTGGTGGCGCCGCGGCGTGCGGACCGCCTGCGCTCCGCCGAGCAGGCGCTGCGGGTGGTGCGGGCGCGCAGCGTGACGGCGGCGCCGGGCCGGCGCTTCGCGGTGCTGCCCTGGGCCGTGGCGCTCCTGGCCGGGCTCGCGGTGGTGTCGGGCGCGGCGCTCGCGTGGAGCCTCACCAGCGCGCCGCAGCTCCCGGACCTGCCGGTGGTGGAGGCGCCGCCGCCCTACATCCAGCTCCCGCAAGGGAGCACGCCGCCGCCCGCCGAGCCGGAGATCGTGAACCCGATGCACTGGCAGTCTCCGGAGCACCGGCACTTCCGCACGCCGACGAAGTAGAAATGGGGAACAAGTTCACCTGTCCCCATTTTTCCGTGTGACCCCGAGGGAAAAAGTAGCCTGTCCCCATTCTTGCAACCGGAAGGCTGAACGCCATCCGTCCGCGGCCGTTGGGCCGCACGGGAGTGGGGAGCCATGGAAAACGAGCCGCGCCGTCGTGGCGTTCTGACCACCCTTGCGGGTGAGCTGCGGTGGAAGCCGCCGCCCTGGTTGCTCTGGGTGGCCCGCCGGGTGGCGGCGCTCTTCTCCTGGCTAAAGGCGCACCGCATGGCAGTGGGCGGCGGGGCTGTGGCGCTGGCGCTGCTCTCCACGGGTGGCTACCTCGGGTGGCGCTGGTACGAGCGGCGCCCGAAGCCGGCGCAGGTGGCGGTGAGCTGCCAGGCGCCCGGGCTGACGCCCATTCGCGAGGGCGCCAAGCCGGAGCCTTTGCGCGTGCAGTTCGGCGGCTCGGTGGCGCGGTTGGATCAAATCGGCAAGCGCGTCCCGCTGGGCATCACGCTGTCGCCGCCCCAGCGCGGCGAGTGGAAGTGGGAGAGCGACCGGGTGCTGCTCTTCACGCCGGCGGCGGACTGGCCGGTGGGTCAGGACGTCACGGTCTCCTTCGACAAGGCGGTCCTGTTTCCGGCGCACGTCCTGTTGAGCCGGTACGCGCTCACCTTCACCACCCAGCCGTTCACGGCGCGCTGGGCGGCGAGCTCGCTGTATCAGGACCCGCGCAACCCCAAAATCAAGCGCGTGGTGGCGACGGTGGCCTTCAGCCATCCGGTGGACAGCGCGGACTTCTCGCAGCGCATCGCCCTCTCGGTGCCGACGGAGAAGCGCGGGCTCTTCGAGGCGAAGGTGCGCGCGCTCCCGTTCACCGTCAGCTACGACGCGCTCAAGTCCGAGGCGTACATCCAGTCGGACCCGGTGCCCATCCCGGAGACGAACGCGCAGGTGACGGTGGCGGTGAAGCCCGGCGCGCGCGCCGCGGCGGGCGGGCCTCCGGCGAAGGGCGAGCTGCAGGCCCAGGTGCTGGTCCCCGGGATGTTCACGTACTTCCGGGTGGACTCCGCCAGCGTGACGTTGGTGCGCAACGAGCGCTTCGAGCCCGAACAGGTGCTCGTGCTGCAGCTGGCGGACGGCGTGACAGAGCCGGAGCTGCAGAAGAACGTCAACGTCTGGCTGCTGCCCAAGGACCTCCCGCCGGTGCAGGGTCGGGACGGCGTGAAGAACCACCGGTGGGGGGATGCGTCGGAGATTGGCCCGGAGGTCCTCTCCGTCTCCAAGGCGCTCAAGCCCGCTGCGGTGCCGACGGACAAGGAGTTCGCCACGCTGCACAGCTTCAAGCTCGACGAGGACCCTGGCCGCTACGTCTACGTCCGGGTGAAGAAGGGCACCACGTCCGCCGGCGGCTACGTGCTGGCCGAGGACTACCACGCCGTCGCGCAGGTGCCGCGGCCGACGCAGGAGGTGACGTTGCTGCACGCCGGAGCGCTGCTCTCGCTGACCGGGGAGCGGAAAATCTCCGTACTCGCACGCGACGTCCAGGCCCTGCGCTGGGAGGTGGGCCGGGTGCTGCCGAACGAGGTGAGCCACCTGGTGAGCCAGACTTACGGCGAGTTCTCGCGGCCCAACTTCATGGGCTCCTTCAATGAGGACCAGCTGGTGGAGCGCTTCTACGAGGTGCAGGCGCTGGAGCCGGTGGGCCGCGGGAAAGCCCAGTACTCGGCGTTGGACTTGACGCCGTACCTCTCGCCGAAGGACGGCTCTCCCAAGCGCGGCGTCTTTTTCCTCAAGGTCTCCAGCTGGGACCTGGTGAAGAAGCGCGAGACCGGCCAGCGCGACGCCCGGCTGGTGCTGGTGACGGACCTCGGCGTGGTGGTGAAGGACAACGCGGACTCAAGCCACGACGTGTTCATCCAGTCGCTGGGTCGAGGCGAGGCGGCCTCCGGCGTGACGGTGAGCGTGCTGGGCAGGAACGGCGTGGCAGTCACCAGCGCCACCACCGACAGCGAGGGCCACGCCACCGTCCCGAACCTGGGCGGCTTCGCGCGGGAACAGACGCCGGTGGTCTACGTCGCGCGCCGCGGCGAGGACATGGCCTTCCTGCCGTTCTCCCGCGAGGACCGGGCGCTGAACCTGACCCGCTACGACATCGGCGGGCTGGTCGGCGCCAGCTCGCCGGACCGGCTGACCGCGTTCCTCTTCTCCGACCGCGGGCTCTACCGCCCGGGAGACACCTTCCACGTGGCCTTCATGGTGAAGCCGACGGACTGGAGCCAGAGCATCGCCGGGCTGCCGCTGGAGGTGGCTGTCACGGACCCGCGCGGCCTGGAGGTGCATCGGCAGAAGCTGTCGCTCTCAGGTGCGGGGCTGGAGGCGGTGGAGCACCGCACCGAGGAGAGCTCACCCACCGGCAGCTACCAGGTGAACGTGTACATCCTGAAGGACGGCCACCGCAGCAGCCTGCTGGGCTCCACGGCGGTACGGGTGGAGGAGTTCCTCCCGGACCGGATGAAGATTCACACCGGCTTCTCTTCAGAGCGGGCCGAGGGCTGGGTGTCGCCCGAGGGGCTGAAGGGCCTGGTGACGCTCAAGAACCTCTTCGGCATCCCGGCCGCCGAGCGGCGGGTGTCTGCGGAGCTGGTGCTGTCGCCTGCCTACCCCGGGTTCCGCGCGTACCGCGACTACACCTTCTCGGACCCGCTGCAGGCCAAGAAGAGCTTCACCGAGCGGCTGGCGGACACGGAGACGGACGCGCAGGGCGAGGCGGAGCTGGTGCTTGGGCTGGAGCGCTTCGAGAAGGCCACCTACCGGGTCTCTCTGCTGGCGGAGGGCTACGAGGCCGAAGGTGGGCGCGGCGTGTCCTCCGAGGCGGTGGTGCTGGTTTCGCCGCGGCCCTACCTGGTGGGCTACAAGGCGGACGGCGAGCTGTCGTTTGTCACCAAGGGTGCCGCGCGCGCGGTGTCGTTCATCGCGCTGGACCCGGCGCTCAAGAAGACGGCGGTGAAGGGGCTCAAGGCGTCGCTGGTGGAGCGGCGCTGGATGTCCGTGCTGGTGCAGCAGCGCAGCGGGCTGTTCCAGTACCAGTCAGAGGAGAAGGAGCTGCCGGTGAGCGTGAAGGAGCTCTCGCTCCCCGCGGACGGGCTCAACTTCCCGCTCACCACCGACCAGCCGGGGGACTTCACGCTGGTCATCAAGGACGCGGAGAACGCGGTGCTGGCGCAGGTCCACTACTCGGTGGCAGGCAGCGCGAACCTGGCGAGGACGCTGGAGAAGAACGCGGAGCTGCAGCTGCGGCTGTCGCGGACCGAGTACGCGGTGGGGGATGACATCGAGCTGCAGATAAAGGCGCCCTACGTGGGCGCCGGGCTCATCACCATCGAGCGGGACCGCGTCTACGCCCACCGGTGGTTCAAGACGGAGACGACGAGCAGCGTGCAGGCCATCCGCTTGCCGGCCGGGCTGGAGGGCAACGGCTACGTGAGCGTGGCGTTCGTGAGGTCAATGAGCTCGCCGGAGATTTTCATGAGCCCGCTGAGCTATGCCGCGGCGCCCTTCACGGTGAACCGGGACGCGCGGGTGAACGCGATTGCGCTCGACGTGCCGGAGCTGTCGCGGCCGGGCGAGCCTTTCCGCATTCGCTACAAAGGGACGAAAGCCGGCAAGGCGGTGCTCTTCGCCGTGGACGAGGGGATTCTCCAGGTGGCCGGCTACAGCACGCCGGACCCGCTGGCGCACTTCTTCAAGAAGCGGGCGCTGGAGGTGCGCACGTCGCAGATTCTGGACCTCCTGCTGCCGGAGCTCTCGGTGGCGAAGGCCGCGTCGTCCGCGGGTGGCGACGGCGAGGAGGCCATCGGCAAGAACCTCAACCCGTTCAAGCGCAAGCGGGATCCGCCAGCGGCCTACTGGTCCGGGATTGTCGACATCGACGAAACGCAGCGGGAAGTCGTGTACACGCCACCGGACTCGTTCAACGGAACGCTGCGGGTGATGGCGGTGGCGGTCTCTCCGCAAGCCGTGGGCGCCGCGGCGAAGAAGGCGATTGTCCGCGGGCCGTTCGTGTTGAGCCCCAACGCGCCGACCTTCCTCGCGCCGGGGGACGAGGTGCAGGTGAGCGTCGCGGTGGCGAACACCTTGGAGGGTTCCGGGAAGGACGCGCCGGTGGACGTGGAGCTGGTTGCCTCCGAGCAGCTGGAGGTCCTGGGGGGCGCGTCGCAGACCCTGGCCATCAGCGAGGGGCGCGAGGCGACGGCCACCTACCGTCTGCGCGCGAAGCCCGCGCCCGGTGGCGCGACGTTGACGTTCGTCGCGAGCCACGGAGGGAAGAAGTCCAAACAGACGGTGGGCGTGAGCGTCCGTCCCGCGGTGACGTACCTCACCACCACGGCGAGCGGCCACGTGACGGACGGAAAGGCGGAGATACCGCTGCCGCGCAAGATGTTCTCCGCGCACCGGACGTTGGAGCTGACCGCGTCGCCGCTGCCGCTGGGCCTGGCGCGGGGGCTCATCCACTACCTGGACAACTTCCCCTACGCCTGCACCGAGCAGCTGGTGAGTCGCACGTTCCCAGTCGTGGTGCTCAAGGGGCGCCCCGAGTTCGGCTTCTCGACGGCGGAGGTGAACGCCGCGTTCGCGGAGACGCTGCGGCTCTTGAGGTCGCGCCAGAATGACGAGGGCGCGTTCGGCTTCTGGGCGGCGAACTCGTACGCGTCGCCGCTGCAGGCCGCGCATGCGGTGCACTTCCTCACGGAGGCGAAGGAGCGCGGGCTGGCGGTCCCGCCGGACGTGCTGGCGCGCGCGCTGGGGTATCTGAAGACGCGCCAGGCAGGGAAGCCGGCGGACCTGTCCGACGCGCGGGTGCGCGCGTATGCGCTGTATTTGTTGGCGCGCAACGGTCAGGCCACTGGCGCCGCGGCCACCGCGCTGGGCGAGCAGCTGAACGCCAAGCTGGGTGATACCTGGAGGACAGACGCGACGGCCATTCACCTGGCCGCGGCCCACAAGCTGCTCAAGCAGGAGCGGGCCGCGGAGAAGGCGCTGGAGAAGGCGCGGCTCGGGCTGCCGCAGAACGCGGACTATGGCCACTTCTACGATGGGCTGTCGTACGACGCGCAGCTGCTCTTTGTCCTCGCCCGCCACTTCCCGGAGCGGCTGGACCGGGTCGACGCGCAGGGGCTCCTGGCCGTCGCCAAGCCGATTCAGGCGAACCGCTACAACACGCTCTCCGCCGCGCAGTCCATCCTCGCGCTGGAGGCGTACGCCACCGCGCTCGGCGACAAGGGGCGCGTCAGTCAGATGAAGGTGAAGCTCTTCGAGCTGGTCGACGGCAAGCCGCGCGCGCTCACGGTGCCGGATGGGCTGTTCCCGAAGGTGAGCTTCAGCGAAGCGGCGAGCGCGCTGCGGCTCCAGAGCGACGAGGACCAGCCGCTGTTCTGGCAGGTGACGCAGGCGGGGTTCGACCTGGAGCTTCCGAAGGGTGAAGTGAAGGAGGGGATGGAGATTCAGCGGGAGCTGCAGGGGCTGGACGGGAAGGTGACGCAGGAGATTGCGCTCGGCGGAGAGCTGGAGGTGCACCTCAAGGTCCGCGGCGTGCCGGGCGGGGTCGGTTCTCAGGTAGCGCTGGTGGACCTGCTCCCGGCCGGGTTCGAGGTGGTGATGGACGCGCCGGCGCCGCAGCACGAAGCGGAGGAGGGCGGAGGAGAGGGGGAGGGCGGCGGCGAGGGGGATGGAGAGGGAAGCGAGGACGAGGAGCCGCCCGCGCCCGCGGAGCCACGCGCCCGGAGCGACGCGCGTCCCGCGGAGTACGGTTACGTGCCGCCCATCGGCGCGGAGAAGTCCTCCTTCCGGCCGCAGTACCTGGACCTGCGGGAGGACCGCGTCGTGCTCTACGGGTACGTCAGCAATGCGGTGACGGAGTTCGTCTACCGCATCAAGGCGACGAACCAGGGAACGTACGTCCTACCGCCCGCGTTCGCGGAGGGCATGTACGACCGCGCCATCCGCGCGAGGTCGACGCCATCGCGAGTGACCGTCAAGGCGCCGTGAGCTCAGCGATCGCCTCGAGCGTTCGAGCGTTGCGCCGTCAGGCTCGGAGTCGAGACGTCGGCAGTGCTCCCGAAGCTCGGCCGATGGACTGCTTCACCTTGCTCGAAACAAGCCGGCAAAGTGCTGTGCGTGGGTTTGCGCTACCTCTCGATTGTTCGCCTGACGGCGCAACGCTCCTAGAGAACAGCTCATCAGGGTCGCGGGGTTGCCCCCGTTCGCGTCGAGCGTTGCGCCGTCAGGCGCATAGTCGAGACGTCGGCAATGCTTCCGAAACTTGGCTCATGGGCCGCTTCGCTCTGCTCGAAGCAAGGCGGCAAAGTGCCGTGCGTGGGTTTGCGCCACCTCTCGACTATGCGCCTGACGGCGCAACGCTCGAGGCGAGCGGGGGAGGCGCCCGACTGAGAAGTGCTGCTCCTCCGACGAAATGGCCGGCCAGAGCCGGTTTTCCCCTCGAGGCGAACGGGGGATGCGCTGTTCCTCCGACGAAATGGCCGGCCAGGGCCGGGTTCCCCCTCGAGGAGAACGGGGCGTCCTCATCATGAGGGTACCCGCCGTTATCCGTCGACTGGCCCTCAGCGCGGCGCTCTTCGCCGCGCTGCTCGCAGCGGGCAGGTGGGTGCCGGCGGAGCCGTTGGCGGAGGGAGTCCAGCGCTCCCGAGCGGTGTTCGACCGCGAGGGCCGGCTGCTGCGGCTGACGCTGGCGGGGGATGAGCAGTACCGGCTGTGGGTGCCGCTCAAAGAAATCAAACCGGAGCTCGTTGAGGCGACGCTGCTTCATGAAGATCAGCATTTCCTCTGGCACCCCGGCGTCAACCCGTTCTCTTTGGCGCGCGGCGCGCTGCGAACCTACGTCGGCCGCGGGCGCCGCATTGGCGGCTCCACCGTGACCATGCAGCTGGCGCGGATTCTCTACCGCGTCGACTCGCGCACTCCGGCCGGGAAGGCGGTGCAGGTCTTCCGGGCGCTGCAGCTGGAGTGGCGCTACTCGAAGGATGAGCTGCTCGAGGCGTACCTCAACCGCGTGCCCTACGGGCGGAACGTTGAGGGCGTGGGTGCGGCCAGCCTGGTGTACTTCGGCAAGGAGGCGAAGGACCTCTCGCTGGCGGAGGCGCTCACCTTGAGCGTCATTCCGCAAAGCCCGGCGCGGCGCGAGCCCAGCCGCGCAGGTCCGGCGCTCACCCAGGCACGGGTCCGGCTCTTCACCCGGTGGCTCGTGCGCCACCCGGAGCACGCCGAGCAGCGTGAGGTGATGCAGGCACCGCTCCCGGTGCGCGCGCCGTCGGCGCTGCCCTTCCTCGCGCCCCACCTGGTGGAGGCCGTCCTTCGGCGCAGCCCGGCGGGCGCCCGCGCGGTGACGACGATGGACGTCACGCTCCAGCGCGCGTTCGAGCGGCAGGTGAAGTCCTACGTCGAGCGCCGCCGCGGCGTGGGCATCCGCAACGCGTCCGCGCTGCTGGTGGACTGGCGGACGATGGAGGTCCGCGCGCTGGTGGGCTCCGCGTCGTTCCAGGACGCGTCCATTGATGGCCAGGTGGACGGGACCAACGCCCGCCGCTCGCCGGGGTCCGCGCTCAAGCCTTTCATTTATGGGTTGGGTTTCGATCAGGGCCTCATCCATCCGCTGTCGATGCTGGAGGACGCGCCGGAGAGCTTCGGCGGCTACAACCCGGAGAATTACGACGGCGACTTCGTGGGCCCGCTGTGCGCGCGCGACGCGTTGGTGCGCAGCCGGAACGTGCCGGCGGTGCGGCTGGCCGCGCAGCTGTCGCCCTCGCTGCACGCGCTCCTCAAGCGCGCGGGCATCTCCGGGCTGCGCGAGGAGAGCCACTACGGGCTGTCGCTGGCCCTGGGCAGCGCCGAGGTGACGATGCGGGAGCTGGTGGAGCTCTATGCGGCGCTCGCCAACCGAGGGGAGCTTCGGCGGCTGCGCTTCGTCGCGGGGGAGGAGGAGCTCAGCCCGGTGCCGCTGCTCTCGCCGGAGGCGGCGTTCCTCGTCCGGGAGGTGCTCGCCTCGCGGACGTCGGAGGGGACGCAGGGGTTCAGGTCAGAGTGGCTGCGCGCGGCGCTCCCCGTGGCGTGGAAGACGGGGACGTCGTTCGGCCATCGCGATGCCTGGGCGGTGGGCATCGCCGGGCCGTATGTGGCGGCGGTCTGGATTGGCAACTTCGATGGCTCGCCCGGGCCTGCGTTTATCGGCGCGGAGGCGGCGGCGCCGCTGCTGTTCGAGCTCCTGGACTCGGTGCGCTCTGCCTCGCCCGAGCTGGTGACGGTACGGCTGCCGGTGCCGCAGGGTGTAACCCGGGTTCGCGTCTGCGCGATCTCCGGCATGTTGCCGGGCCCGCACTGTCAGCACCTCGCGCAGACCGGGTTCATCCCGGGCGTCAGCCCGACGAAGACCTGCGACGTGCACCGCGAGGTGCTGGTGGATGGGCGCACGGGCCGCCAGGTCTGCGAGCCGGGCCCGTTCAGCCGCGCGGAGGTGTACGAGGTGTGGCCGTCGAGGCTGATGCGCCTCTTCGCTCGCGCAGGGTTGCCCCGGCGAGCGCCGCCCGCGGCGAACCCTGCGTGCCCGCTCGATTTGCTCTCCACCCACGGGCGGGCTCCGGAGATCTCCTCGCCGCAGTTGGGCGTGGACTACGCGCTTCGCGCCGCGCAGAAGGAGCCGCAGGAGGTGCCGTTCGTGGCCAGCGCGGACGGGGATGCGCGCGAGCTGTTCTGGTTTGTCGATGAGCGCCTGGTGGCCCGCGCGAAGCCCGGAGAGTCCGTGCGCTGGGCGGCCAAGCCCGGGCGCTACATGGTGCGCGCGGTGGATGACCGCGGCCGGTCCGACGCGCGGGAGCTGTTCGTTCGGATGGTGGAGTAGGGCGGCGGCGCCGCGTGGGTGCGTCCGGATTCACGGACGGCAGGCGAGCCGTGATTCTGTCCTCAAATCGCACGCACCTGCTTGAGGAGCAAGGATATGGGCGCAATCGCAGCACCGTGATGATCTCTGTCCTCAAGTCGGAGGCACATATCCCTGAGGGACACGGGGCGGGCGGGATAGGCCCGGGCGGCTGCCGGCGGGCGCCCGCCGGCAGCACGAACGTGGGTGCCCCGCTCGGAGTCCCCTTCACCGCCGAGTTGCTGCGCTCCCCGAGGTGTTTCGCAGGGCCCGCATGGTTTGGCTGGAGCTGTCCCCGAGATGTCCGCATCAGTTTGCCCAGAACGGGGTCGCCCCCAGGGCGAGGGGCAAAAGGCTGAAACCCAGTTGTTAACGCGGTCCGGGACACGGGTGGTGTGTAATGGCTCGGGATGACTTGATTAATTGTTGTCGTTGTCAACTCGAACGTGTTGACAACTGTAAGTCCGGAGAGCTGGACACATGCTCTCGGTCGTCGTCCGGAAATTCGGACGCTAGAAGCTCGGCCCCGGCGCCTTGAACGGAACTTTCACCCGGACCCACTTGGAGCGCGCCTCGGGGAAGGGCTCGGCGAGATGGAGGATTGCCGCGAGCTCCTCGTCGAATTCGCGCACGCCGGTGGAGGACAGGATCTCCAGCCCCTGCACATACCCCCGCTCATCCACGCGGAAGCGGACCGTGGCCTCGCCCGAGCGGTTCAGCCGTCGCGCCACGCTCCCGCCGACGAGGGACGCGGTCTCGCTCACCCGCTGTTGCACGAGCGGGAGCACCGAGTCTCCCGCGCCGATTTCTCCCGCTCCGGGCGCGCCTGCGCCTGCCCCCGTGCCGATGGCAAGGTGCCGGGCAGCGTGTGAAGCGAGCCACTCGAGTTGTTCCACCTCCTCGAGCGCCTGGGCTGCGTCCGCCAGCGCGTCCGCCGCGCCCGGTCCACCCTCCCTCGCCTTCGCCAGCGCCGCTTGCGCCCGCATCAACAGGTCGATCAACTTCCGCGCAGAGCCATCCGTCGCCGCGCCGTCGTCCGGGCTGGAGGTGCGGCCCATCGGCAGCGGCTGCTCGGCGGCATCCGCGTCTCCCGGCAGGCCCGTGATGGGGTCCACCGCGTGCCGCTCCAGCGTCGCGGTGTTGTCGCGCTGGCCCGCTCGTGGGCTCGACGCCGTGGCGGCGAGCGCGAGGAGCGTGGGCGCCTCGGTCGACGCACCCGCCTCGGGCGCCGGCGGCCGGAGCTCGGGGTGTCGTTCCGGTACAGCGCTCTCGTGTCCACGCTCAGGTTGGGGGCCCAGTGGGGCGACCTGCGCGCCCGCCTCGCTCGTCTCGTGTCCGGGCTCGGGCTGGAGGTTCGGTGTGGCGCCCTGCTCGACCCTGCGCGAGCAGGCCTCGGCGTCCCCCACGGTCGTCGCATCTCCGGCGTTGGGTGCCCGCGCGCCCATCACGGGCGCCGCTTGTCGGAGCTCGGCGTTGGGGGAGGGGAGCTGCGCGCCTCTCAGCGTGCGGTCTGTGGCTCTCGCCTCGGTGCCGACGTCTGAGGTCTTCGAGCTCGCCGCGTCGGTGCCTACCCGGTCGCTCTGTCCCGCCCGTGCGCCCGAGTCGTCTGAGCTCACCCCGTTCGCGCCTTCTGCGCCTTTTTCACTGAGCGCGACCTTGGCGTGCGCGCTTGAGGTGCCGGCGGTCGGCGCGGCCGGGTCTTCGGGTGCGTCGCCGACGTGCCTGGGTGAAGCGGGCGCGCTTCCGACCTGTGTCGGCGAGTCCGGGTTCGCGGGAGCGTCGTCGGCTGAGCGCGGGGCGGCAGTGTCATCGGTGCGCGCCATTCGTGTCTGCGCGGCGGCTCGACCGTTCGCGGCGGTCGGTCCCGCGGGCGTCGGGTCGATGCGCGCGCCCACGCGCGCGCCCTCGACGTCTCGCGCATCCTCGGCCGAAGGGCGACGCGGCGCCTGCGACTCGCCCAGCCGTGGGCTCTTCAGAGCCGTACCTTCCCGGACGAGCGAGGCGTGAACGAGCGCTGGTTTCGCCTCCTCGTGAGTCGCACGCTCGGCGGGCCGGTCCAACGCATGTCGGACGCCTTCCTGTATTCCCTCCAGCGCACCCTCGCGGTCCTGTCGTCCTTCCGCGTCGCGCGCGCCGGGCTCCGCGGCGCGGGCCGGGCGGAGCTTTGCCAGGAATACGCCGCGGGCGAGCCGTGCCGCCTCCTCGCCGTGTCCCTGCGTGGAGGCGAAACCTGCTTCGCCTTCCTCTCCTCCGCGGCGGTCCTGTACGAGCGCCCGCGCGCCCTCTCCGGAGCCGGTGTCGCTGAACGCGGCGAGGCGCGGCGCTTCGTGCGTGGCCGGGTCCGGTGCGGCCACCTCCTCGTTGAGCGGCAGAGGCAGCCGCGCAAGGGCAGCGGGGGGCAGCTCTACCCGGCGAGAGGCTGGCGGGGACCGCGGCGCGTATCCTGAGGCCGCCGCGGACCTCGCCGCGGCGTGCTGCAACTCCGGCACCCGCGAGGCCGCCGTGACGTCATTGCTGGCGCTTCCTGCCTGGACACCTTTCGCGGCGCCCGCCGCGACGTCGTTGCTTCCGATCTCGGCGTGGACACCCGTCCCGGTTCCAGTCCCGACACCCTTCGCGGTGCCCGCAGCGATGTTTTCGCTCCCGCTGCCGACCTTCTCCCCCTTCGCGACCTCATCGCTCCCAGTCCCATCCTGAACGCCCTTCGCCGCGCGCGTCTCCTCCGCCGGCCGCGGCGTCACCGCCTGCGGCTGCGAGGGCACGAAGAGCGACGTGGCGATGGGCGCGGCGTCTGCGCTGGACGCGCCGCCCGCGCTGGAGGGCGAGGCGAGGGAGGGGAGGCCCGGCAGGCCGTCCGCCCGGCTGGAGCGCTGCGATGTCCCGGCGAGCCCCACCCGGATGCGCGGGCGCCGCTTCCTTTCGAGCTCCGCCGGTGCGGGTGGCGTCGCCTCCGCTCTCGCGGCGAGGGACTCCGGCCCGGCCCGGGACGGACGCCGCCAGGACGAGAGCGCGGCTGTCGCCAGCCCGTGAAGGCCGATCGACAGCGAGAGGGAGACCAGGAGGTGAGTCCGCTGCGCCCGCATCCGGCGGGATTGTGCCACCGAGGCCCCGCGCGCTGCTCGCGGCCGCCGCGCCTACGGGGCGCGGATGTGGGCCAGCGGACGCCGGGCCGCTGATTTCCGGCGCGCGGCGAGGGGGAATCCCGTCTAAAACCCTGCCCGCGTTGAGAGCGCCCCGCGCCACCCTTTGTCTCCTCGCCCTCGTGGCCTCCGCGTGCGGCCCGTGCGGCTTCCAGGCGGACCCCGGCGTGAAGGTGGTGGTCCCGGCGATGCCCACGACCCTGGACTGGAGCGTGTCGGACGCGAACGACTGGGCCAACTACCCCGTCCTGCTGGCGACGATGTGCGGCCTCACCTCGCTCAAGTCAGACCAGAGCCTGGCGCCCATGCTCGCCACGCGCTGGGAGGTCGAACGCACCCCGGAGGGGCGGGAGCGCTACACCTTCCACCTGCGCCACGACGTCCGCTGGTCAGACGGGACCTCCCCCTTGACTGCCGAGGACTTCGTCGTCGGCTGGCGCCGCGCGGTGCAAGGCAACCAGCGCGGGGAGATGGGGGAGATTCTGGGCGCACGCGAGGTGCTGGCCCTGCTGGAGTCCGGCGCCCCGCGCGACCAGGTAGACGCGGCGCTGGAGCGCTTCGCGGTCCGCGCGCTGGACCCGCACACCTTGGAGGTCATCCTCACCGAGCCGCACAGCTACTTCCTGTCGCGCCTGGCGAACGTCTACCTGTTCTTCCCTGCGCCGGCCGCTGACTTGAAAGGCCGCTCGCTCGAGGAGATTCGCGACTACTTCGACCGCCCGCGCGAAGGGCGGCCGCTCTCACTGGGGCCGTTCCGGGTGGAGACCTGGGACCGCGCGGCGGAGCGGGTGCGGCTGGTGCGAAACCCGCACTCCGCCTTCGCCCCGAAGGGCGCGCCGGTGGAAGTGATGACGCTGATGAAGTCGGAGATTGGCCCCGCGCTGTACGAACGGGGCCGCGTCCAGTTCGTCTTCGTGGACAGTCCGGTGGCGCTGCAGGCGCCGCCCGCGAAGGACCTGGAACGCCGCCCGCTGCTCTCCACCTACCTCATGGTCTTCAACACCCAGCGCCCGCCGCTGGACCGCCGCGAGGTGCGCGAAGCCATCGCCTACGCGCTGGACCGCGACGAGCTCATGGCCGGCCTGCTCCCGGCCGCGCGCGTGGGCAACACGCTCTTGCCGCCGCTGCTGCCCGGCGCGTCCACCCCCGAGCAGGCCGCCGCGCTCCCGCACTTTGACCTGGCGCGCGCCCGGGCGGCGCTGGCGGCGGCGAACGTCCCGCTGCGCCCGCTGCGGCTGCTGTACCGGTCAGACGAAACGTTCGTGCCCGAGGTGGCCATCGCGGAACGCATCAAGGTGCAGCTGGCGCGCATCGGCGTGACGGTGAACCTGGAGCCGCGCTCCGACTTCTCCAGCGAGGTGGCGCGGCTGGCCGGGGACGGCTTCCGGTCGCACGACATCTACATCCGGCGGATTGGCGCGGACTACGCGCACCCGAACACGTTCTTCACCTTCTTCGAGCGGACCGGCAACCACTACTCCGGCTGGGACCACCTGGACGGCGGGAAGCTCATCGACCGCTTTGAGCAGGCCCTGCTGCGGGGCGACAGCGCTCCGGTGCAGCGCGGCGGAGAGTACGCCGAGGCCGAGCGCCTGCTGCTGGGTGAGGCCGTGGTCGTCGCGCCCCTCTACCACCCGGACCGCTACTTCCGCGGCGACCCCGGCCTGCAGGGCCTCAACGTCGACCCGTTCAACTTCCTCTCGCTGCGCGACGTCCACCGATGATCCAACTCGTCCTCGGCAAGGTCTCCCGCCAGCTGGTCCTCGTGCCCATCGTGGCGCTCGCGTCGTACTACCTGATGGCGTCGCTCCCCCTGGTGACGGAGACGGACCAGAAGCGGCAGCTCTCAAAGGAGCTGGTCGCCTCCTATCGGCGGGACCTGGGCATCGGCGAGCCACTGGGCTTCCTGCGGCCGTGGCAGAAGCTGCTCCGCGGCGAGCGGCTGGGCACCGCGGCGCAAGGGGTGACCGGTGACGAGCTGCTGCTCAAGCTCTCCGGGAGCGTGGGCGTGGGGCTGGTGGCGCTGGCGCTCGCGCTGCTCTGGGCGTTCGCCTACGCCTCGCTCCGCGCCCGCGGCGGGACCGGGAAATCCACGCCCGGCTCCGAGGTCCTCCCCGCCATCGCCTTCGGCACGCCCGTCTTCATCCCGGCGCTCCTCCTGGCGCCGGCGGTGGTGGAGCGCGGCCACTTCCTGCCGGAGCTGTGCGCGGCGCTGGTCATCTCCATCTGGCCCGGCGTCTTCCTGGGCACGCTGCTGACGGACACGCTGCAGACCGAACAGCGGCGTGACTACGTGCGCACCGCGCTGAGCAAGGGACTGCCCAAGGAGCGCGCCTTCCGCCGGCACGTGCTTCCCAACGTGCTGCCCGCGCTGCTGGACTCCATCGGCCCGGTGGCCACCTCGCTGCTCGCGGGTTCGTTCGCGGCGGAGCGGGTGTTCGGGCTGCCGTACTTCGGCCAGCTCTACGTCGCGGCGGTGCTCCAGAAGCAGGTGGCGGTGGTGGTGGTGGCGACGACGGCCTTCGCTTCGCTGCTGGTGGGGGTGGGCCTCGTGGTGGAGGTGACGCGGCTGGCGGTGGATCCCCGCGCGCGAGAGGGAGCGGGCGCGTGAGCGGCCGCCGGGTGGACAAGGCCGCGCTCCTGGGCGGTGGGTTGCTGGTGCTCCTCTGGGGTTCGAGCTTCGCCTTCTCCGTCGTCTGGCCTCAGGTCCCCGCGCAGTGGTGCCCGTTCGGGCGCGACGTGCTGCGGCCGGACCGGACGGTGTGTGAGCTCGCGTTCGGAGGGCTGTGGGTGTCGCTCGGCGTGGGGCTGGCGGCGGGCGGGCTGGCGACGGTCATCGGCCTGGGCCTGGCCGGGGTGGCGCGGGCGCTCGGCGGGGCGGTGGAGCGCTGGACGCTGCGGCTGGCGGACGCGTTCTTCTCGCTGCCGGATGTGCTGGTGCTGATGGTCATCCAGTTCGCCGGGCAGACGGCCGGGGATTTGGATCCACGCCTGAAGATAAGCCCGGTGCCTTTGATGATTTTCTCGCTCTCCCTCGTGGGCTGGGCAGGGCCCGCGCGGATGCTGCGCAATCGGCTCGCCACGCTGGAGCAGCAGGAGTTCGTCACGGCCGCCAAGGCTCTGGGCGGCGGGCGGCTGCACCTGCTCTGGGTCCACCTCTGGCCGGGCCTGCGGCTCTACGCGCTCTCCATCTTCCTGGTCCGCGTCCCGGCGGCCATCCTCGCCGAGTCCACCGTCAGCTTCTTCGGCATCGCCCGGATGGAGCCGATGTCGCTCGGCCGGTACCTCGGCACCAGCTACGCGGCGCTCATCTACTCGGGCGGCACGCGCGTGGTGCTCCCCGCGTGGGGGTTGCTCGTGCTCATCGTCCTCGGCGCCACGCTCGCCGCCCGCGGGGCCCGCAGCGCGCAGGCGAGCTAGCGGGCGAGGCCGCACTTCTGAAGCCGTCTCCAGGAGGGAAATGCGAGGGCGGGAGCGGGGAGTTATCCAAGCGACATGAGCCCTGAGACCCCTATGACGGACACCCAAATCGAGACCGCGGGCCTCCCGGCGGTGGCCTCGGAGCCTGTGCGGCTGGAGACCGTGCGCAGGTCCGTGCTCATCGTCGAGGACGACCCCACCAACCGTGAGCTGCTGGTGGAGCTCCTTTCCCTCTGGGGCTACCGGCCAGTGCCGGTAGGCAGCGCGGAGGAGGCGGAGCAGGCGGTCCGTACGCGCGCTCCGGACGCGGCGCTGGTGGACGTGTTCCTGCCGGGACGCAGCGGCGCCACGCTCATCGCCCGGCTGCGCGAACGCTTCCCGGACGTGATGCTGATTGGGATGAGCGCGCTCTCCGATGCGGCGATGGCCCGCCGGTGCAAGGGCATGGGCGCAGATCTGTTCATCGGTAAGCCGATTGCGGTCGAAGCCCTCGCCGACGCGCTGGCCGCGCCCCACCAGAGTTGGCACTGACGCCCTGCACTAACCGCCGCACGCCAAAGCGGGTTGCGCGGCACACCCCGGTGGCTGGATGCTCGGTGGGGTGAAGAGCCTTGCCCCCGGATTCCTCATCGCTGTGCCGCAGCTCGGCGACCCGAACTTCCACCGTTCGGTGGTCCTCATGCTGGAGCACGGGGACACCGGGGCGATGGGGCTGGTGGTCAACCGGGCGGCGCCCCTCACGCTGAAGGAGCTGGCAAAGGGGCAGTCCCTCCAGGTCGCGCCCCTGCGGGAGGACCAGGCGGTCTTCGTGGGCGGCCCGGTGGAGCCGAACCGGGGCTTCGTGCTGCACGACTGCAAGAGCCTGGCGGAGAAGCAGGAGGTGCTGCCCGGCCTGTTCCTGAGCGTGACGGTGGACGCGCTGGGCCCGCTCCTGATGGATCCGGAGGCTCGGCTGCGCTTCTGCCTGGGGTTCGCGGGCTGGGGCCCCAAGCAGCTGGAGAATGAGCTTAAGGCCGGCGCCTGGCTGTTCACCGAAGCGAAGGCCTCCGCTGTGCTAGAGGGCGAACCGGCCAGTCTGTGGGACAGCACGCTGCGGGGGATGGGCGTGGACCCGGCCATGCTCTTGAGCAGCAAAGGAGTGCACTGATGTTGGATGTGAAGATGCTGGCCGCCCGCCTCACGCAGGCGTTGCCGGGCGCGGAGGTTGAAATCCGCGACACCACCGGGACGGGGGACCACTTCGAGGCGCGGGTGGTGAGCGCGCAGTTCGCCGGCAAGCCGCTGGTGCAGCAGCACCAGCTCGTCTATGCGCCGCTGCAGGATTTGCTGAAGACGGGGGAGCTGCACGCGCTCGCCCTGAAGACGTATTCGCCCGAGCAATGGCAGAAGCTCAAGGGCCCAGCTGGCGAGGGAGCACGATGACACCGGAGCTGAAGACGCGGTTCGACGAGGAGATCAAGAACAACCCCGTGGTGGTCTACATGAAGGGCAACCCGCTCTTCCCGCGCTGCGGCTTCTCTGCCGTGGTGTGCGAGGCGCTCAAGCCCTTCGGCAAGTTCCACGCGGTGGACGTGCTGGCGGAGCCGGAGGTGCGCGACGGCATCAAGGAGTACTCCAGCTGGCCGACCATCCCGCAGGTGTACATCCACGGGAAGTTCGTCGGCGGCTGCGACATCATCCGCGAGCTCGCCGAACGCGGAGAGCTGGAGCCCCTGGTCAAGGGGAGCTGACGCGACGGGAAGGCGTTCATGGCCAGCGACGACGACAAGACCGCCCGCATCGTCGACGCGCGCATGAAGCTGCGCGAACGCTTCTTCGACAAGATGAAGCGCACGCCGGCGCAGAGCGATGACCGGCCGCTCGGCTCAGGCCCGGCGAACCGGCACGGCATGCCCCAGCTGCCGCAGGGTCAGCACGAGACGAAGGGCTGGCCGGTGCTGGACCTGGGCGTCAAGCCGGAGATTGACCTCGCGCGCTGGGCGTTGACCGTGGATGGCGCGGTGGAGGCGCCGCGCACCTTCTCCTGGGCGGAGTTTCAGGCGCTGCCGCAGACGGACGACGTGAGCGACTTCCACTGCGTCACCACCTGGTCGAAGTTCGACGTGCCCTGGCGCGGGGTGCAGCTGTCCACGCTCTTCGCCCTCGTCCGGCCGCTCCCGGAAGCCACGCACGTGCTGGCCTACGCCTACGACGGCTACACCACGAACGTGCCGCTGGAGGAGGCGCTCAAGGACGACGTGCTGCTGGTGCACCAGGCCCTCGGCGAACCCCTGGCGGCCGAGCACGGCGGTCCGGTCCGGATGATCACCCCGCAGCTCTACGCCTGGAAGGGAGCCAAGTGGATCAACCGCCTGGAGCTGCTCACGAAGGACCGCAAGGGCTTCTGGGAGGTGAGGGGCTACAGCAACTCCGCTCACCCGTGGCGCGATGACCGCTACTCCTGAGACCTTCACCGGCCGCCTGCAGGCGTTCCGGGAGAAGCACGAGAAGGCGGAGATTGCCCTCTTCTTCCTCGCGGGCTTCCTCTTCGACGTCGTCACGCTCAGCCGCATTGACGACTGGCTGACCCTCGTCCAGCAGGCGGCGTACCTGGGCGTGCTGGGCGTGCTGCTGGCGCTGGAGCAGCGCTACGCGTTGGGCGTGGCGAAGCCGCCCAAGTGGCTGGTCAAGCCGTGGCGCTTCGCCAAGGACGCCATCCACTTCCTGTTCGGCAGCCTGCTGAGCTCCTTCGCGCTGTTCTATTTCAAGAGCGCCTCCGGCGTGGCGGCGCTGCTCTTCCTGGTCGTCCTCTTCGGCCTCCTGCTGGCCAACGAGCTGCCGCGCTTCCGGAGCCTGGGCCCGTCGCTGCGCTTCGCCCTTTACGCGTTCTGCCTCACCTCGTACTTCGCGTACCTGATGCCGGTGCTCTTCGGGAAGGTCCGCGCGGTGCTGTTCGTCGCCGCGGTGGTGCTCGCCGCCCTGCCGCTCCTCCTGCTGTTTCGCAAGCTCTCCGCCTGGAACGGGCGGGCCTACGCCTTCAAGGCCGTGCTGGCGCCGGGCGGGGGCGTGCTGGCGCTGCTGCTGGGGCTCTACTTCGTCCGCGCCATCCCGCCGGTGCCCCTGTCGCTGCAGTTCATCGGCATCTACCACGGCGTGGAGCTGGACCCGGCGAGCAGGACCTACCGGCTGTTTCACCAGCGGCCGGACTGGCGGTTCTGGAACAACGGCGACCAGCACTTCCGCCAGCGCCAGGGCGAGCCGCCCTTCTGCTTCGTCCGCATCTTCGCGCCCAACCGCTTCGACGATTCGGTCCGGTTCCGCTGGAGCTACGACGACCCGCGCCGCGGCTGGGTGGACTACGTGGGCAAGCCACTCAAGGTCTCCGGCGGCCGGGACCAGGGCTTCCGCACCTTCGCCACCACCAGCCATGCCAAGCCCGGCGACTGGAGGGTGTACGTGGAGACCGAGGACGCGCGCATCATCGGCTTCATCAGCTTCACCATTGAGCCGGAGCCGGGCGAAACGAAGGACCCGGTCTACCGGGTGGACCGTCGCTAACGGGTCTTCTTCTTCGCCTTCCAGACCTTCGCCATCCAGGCCTCCACCTCGTCCGCCTCCGCCGGGATGTCCGCGGACAGGTTCTTCATCCCCTTCGCGGTAACGACGATGTCGTCCTCGATGCGCACGCCGATGCCGCGGTACTTCGCGGGGACCGTCAGGTCATCCAGCTGGAAGTAGAGCCCGGGCTCCACGGTGAAGACCATCCCGGGCTTCACCGTGCCCAGCTTGTACGCCTCCATCCGGGCCTGCGCGCAGTCGTGCACGTCCAGCCCGAGCATGTGGCTGATGTTGTGCAGCGAGTACCGCTTGTAGAACTGGTTCTCCTCCTTGAGCGCCTCCTCGGCGCTCGTCGGCAGGATGCGCAGCCGCTCCAGCCCCTCCGCCAGCACCTGCATGGCGACCTTGTTGGGCGCCATGAAGTCCACCCCGGGCTTGATGGCCTTGAAGGCGGCGAGCTGCGCGTCGCGGACCAGCTGGTAAATCTCCTTCTGCTCGCGCGTGAAGCGGCCGGTGATGGGCAGCGTTCGGGTGATGTCCGCCGTGTAGAGCGAGTTGCCCTCCACGCCCGCGTCCAGCAACAGCAAGTCTCCCTTCTTCAGCGGCCCGTCGTTGCGCGTCCAGTGCAGCACGCAGGCGTGCGCGCCCGCAGCGGCGATGGTCCCGTAGCCGACGTCGTTGCCCTCCACCCGCGCGCGCAGGCCGAAGACGCCCTCCACGTGCCGTTCGGTGCCGCCGTCCTTCAAGCTCCGGATGACGTCTTCAAAGCCGCGCTTCGTGGACGCGATGGCGGCGGAGAGCTCGCGCACCTCCTGCGCGTCCTTGAGCAGCCGAAGCTCCGACAGCGCAGAGGAGAGGTCCTTGTCGCGCCCCTCCTGCTCCGGCAGCGCGCCGTCGGTCTCCGGGGAGAGCGTGCGCCGCAGCCGCCAGGGCCGGGTGGCCGGGTCCTTGAGCGAGCTCAGGAAAGCAGGCAGCTCCGGCAGGCCGCGGCACTCCTCAAGGGCGAACCGGACGCGGCTGGACTCCACGCCGAGCCGCGGCCCCACCCAGAGCTCGCCCTTGGTGCGGTTGGTGTAGAACGTCGCGTCGCTCCGCCCCGGGTTGGGCTCCACGAAGAGCAAGTCCTTGTGGCCGCCGCCCGCCTTCGGCTGCAGCACCAGGACGCAGTCGGGCTCGGTACAGCCGGTGAGGTAGTAGAAGTCCGTGCCCGGCCGGAAGCGGTAGTAGGTGTCGTTGGCGCGGACCTTCTCGTGGCCGGTGGGGATGACCAGCGTCTCTCCGGGGAAGAGCTTGGAGAGCGCCCGGCGGCGCGCCTCAAACGCGGCGGCGTGCTTGATGACCGGCGGCGGTTTGCCGGACGTCGGCTTCCAATCCTTCAGCATGAACTCCAGCAGCGCAGCGGGCGGCGTGGTGTCGTGGCTCGCGGCGACGGCCGGGGCCTGCGGCTCGGAGGGGACGGGGGCGCGGTCGGTGGTTGCCATGCGCGCGGACTGTAACAGCGCGCTGGAGAGGCCGGGGCGCGGTCGTCAAGGCCTTCCGGAGCCTTTTTTCCGCGGCCCTCGGCGTTGGGGCGTCTCGCCTTCTTGGGCGACGAAAGTGAGTCACGCGAGAAGCTCACTTGTCTGCTGGGCAAGTGCGCGCGCCGGGCGAGTTGGAGTATGCAAGCGGCCCCCATGCGCCCCCATCCTGGTGTGCTCCTCGGTCTCGTCGCGGTGCTCTTCGTCGCTTGCCCTCAGCCTCCGGACGACCTTCCGGATGCAGGCCAGCCAGACTCCGGTGTCCCCACGGACGCGGGCCGCCCGGACGCCGGCAAGCCGGACTCCGGCACTCCGGACGCCGGCAGGCCTGACGCGGGGCACGCCGACTCCGGCATCCCTGACGCAGGCCAGCCAGACGCCGGCACTCCGGATGCGGGCAAGCCGGACTCCGGCCTCCCGGACTCCGGCACCGTGGACGCGGGCAAGCCGGACTCCGGCACCGTGGACGCGGGCAAGCCGGACTCCGGCACCGTGGACGCGGGCCCCACCTGCCAGTCCTGCCCACTGAACCTCTTCCAGCCGCCCACCGCTATCGGCACGGTCGCCTACAGCGAGGTGATTGAGACCTCGGGCATTGCCGCCAGCCGGGCGAACCCGGGCATCTTCTACATTCACAATGACTCGGGCGACTCGGCCCGCTTCTTCGCCATCAACGCCCAGGGCTCCATCCGCGGCGAGTTCTGGCTGACCGGCGTCACCGCCGTCGACTGGGAGGACATGGACATCGGCCCCTGCCCGACCGGCACCTGCCTCTACATCGGCGACATCGGCGACAACAACGCGGTCCGCGTCACCAAGTTCATCTACCGCGTCAAGGAGCCGGTCGTCAGCGCCACCAGCTCCGCGGGCGTGGTGATGCTCCAGTCGGAGCGGCTGGACTTCAACTACCCCAGCGGCCTCAAGCACAACTCGGAGACGCTGCTGGTCCACCCCATCACCGGGGCGATGTACACGGTCACCAAGGTGGCAGCCGGCAACCCCAGCTCCGTCTACAAGTTCCCGAACAACCCCTGGTCGCTGCTGCAGCCGGTCACCTTGAGCTTCGTCACCCAGCTGAGCATCCCGGGCCCGATGGATGACCGCCTCACCGCGGGCGCCATCGACCCCTGCGGCAGCCGCGTGCTGCTGCGCACCTACGACAAGCTCTATCTGGGCACGGTGCCGGCGGGCGCTGCGTCGTTCGACGCCCTCTTCTCCGCGCCGTTCGTCACGGTGCCGGTGGCCAACGAGCCCAAGGGCGAGGCAGTGGCCTGGCTCCCCTCGGGCATGGGGTACGTCACCATCAGCGAGAACGGCGGTCAGGCGCAGACCTACCTAAACCAGGTGAGCTGCCAATAGGCCCAGTGCGTAGGGCACGGCGGTCTCCACACGCAGCGTGCGGGGACCGAGCGAGAGCGGGGTGAAGCCCCGCGCCGCCAGCAGCTCCAGCTCAAAGGGAATCCATCCGCCCTCGGGGCCGATGGCGAGGACCGCGGGTGCGCGCGGCGGAAGGCCAGGCGGGCGCGGGCCGGGGTGGCACACCCAGCGCGGCCGCCCGGCGCCGAACAGCCCGTCCAGCTCATCCTCCACGAACGGCCGGAAGCGCTCCTTGAGGTGCACCTCCGGCAAGTGCGTGTCCTGCGCCTGCTCCAGGCCCAGCAGCAGCAGCGCTCTCACCGCGTCCGGCGCCAGCACCTTGGAGTCGAAGTAGCTCTTCTCCACCTTGAGCGCGTTGACCAGCACCACCCGGCCCACGCCAAGCGACGCCACGGCCGGAAGCACCTTCTTGAGCGCCTTGGGGCGGGGGATGGCCAGCAGCAGGTCCACTCCGGGCCGCTGCGGCGGCTTCGCGGTGAGCGCCACCTGGAGGACGAGTTGCTCCGCGCTGAGCTCCACCACCGTGCCCACGCCGACATCGCCGCCGAGGACGCCTACGCGCAGGGACTCGCCCGCCGCAGCCTTCAGCACCTCGCGCGCGTGGAGCAGCCGGCGGCCGGAGAGCGTCGCCCTGCCGGAGGTGTCCAGCTCATCCGGTTCGAGGAGCAGAAGATTCATAGGTTGATCCCCACGTTCGGCCACGACCCACGTTCACCTCCGCCGCTCGCCTCCGCCGCTCGGCTCCCCCGTTCGGCTCCCCCGCTCGCCTCCCCCGTTCGGCTCCCCCGTTCGGCTCCCCCGTTCGGCCGGCTCCCCCGTTCGGCTCCCCCGTTCGGCTCCCCCGTTCGGCTCCCCCGTTCGGCTCCCCCGTTCGCGTCGAGCGTTGCGCCGTCAGGCGCATAGTCGAGACGTCGGCAGTGCACCCGAAGCTTGCTCATGGGCCGCTTCACTCTGCTCGAAACAGAGCGGCAAAGTGCCGTGCGTGGGTTTGCGCCACCTCTCGACTATGCGCCTGACGGCGCAACGCTCGAGGCGAGCGGGGTGAGGCGAGCGGGGTGAGGCGAGCGGGGTGAGGCGAGCGGGGTGAGGCGAGCGGGGTGAGGCGAGCGGGGTGAGGCGAGCGGGGCGAGGCGAGCGGGGGACTCGAGCTAGCTGGTGAGCGAGTCCGTCTCCTTCTTGATCTCGCCCTTCCACGTCTCATGGTCCTTCCCGTGGCCCACCTTCGCAGCCTTCGCGGCGCGCTGGCGTTCAACCAAATCCCGGTGCGTGGAGAAGTACGGCAGGCTCTTGCCGACCAGCTCCTTGACGCTCTCCAGCTTGTGGTCGGTCATCACCTTGAGGAGCTCTTCCTTGAGCTTGGTGATGACCTCGTAACCCTGGAGCATGGCGCCGGTGCAGACCTGCACGGTGTGCGAGCCGAGGACGATGAACTGCGCCGCGTCGAACCCGGTGTCAATGCCGCCCATCCCGGAGACCGGCACGCCGGGGAACGCGCGGGCAATCTCCATGATGTGGCGCAGCGCGATGGGCCGCACCGCGGGCCCGGAGTAGCCGCCGGGGACCGTGTAGCCCTCGACGGTGGGCATGGGCCGCAACGTCCGCAGGTCCACCCCGACGATGGAGAGCAGCGTGTTGATGGCGGAGATGCCGTCCGCGCCGCCCTTGATGGCCGCGCGCGGCGCCGCGGTGGGGTCCCCGACGTTGGGCGTCATCTTGGCCCAGACTGGAATCTTGGAGACCTCCTTCACCCAGCCCACCACCTCCTGGCAGATGGAGGGGTCCTCGCCCATCGCCATGCCCATCTTCCGTTCGGGCAGGCCGTGCGGACAGGAGAGGTTGAGCTCGAACGCGTCCACGCCGGTCTCCTGCGTGCGCTTGATGATCTCGTGCCAGGCCTCGCGCCGGTACTCCTCCATCACCGACGCCACCAGAATCTTCTTCGGGTAGCTCTTCTTGAGGTCGCGCAGCTCCGTGAGCCACGTGTCGAACGGCCGGTCAGAGATGAGCTCGATGTTCTCGAACCCCACCACCACCTTGTCGTCCTCGCGGGCCTTGAGCTTCCCGTAGCGGGGCGCGGTGTTCACGACCTTGCTGGAGTCCAGGCTGATGGTCTTGATGACCACGCCGCCCCAACCGAGGTCGAAAGACTTGGCGATGACCTTTGCGTTCGTCCCGGGCGGACCGGAGCCCAGCAGATAAGGGTTCTCGAACTCCATCCCGTTGACGGTGGTCTTGAGCGATGGCGCCATCACTGCACCTCGGGCGACTGAAGGTGGAAAGGGTGGCATTAGACCCTTTCCGCTCGACGTGGCAAGAAGGGTGCGGATGCCCTACCGGGAGGTGTGTCAGCATTGTCGTCGACCGCAGGCGGTCTGCTTCTGCGGACAGCTGGCGCGCGTCGACACCCGGGCCCGCGTGGTCTTCCTGCAGCACCCCCGCGAGCGCCGCGTGGCCATCGGCACCGCCCGGATGGCCCACCTCTCTCTGCCCAACTCGGAGCTCCACACCGGCGTGGACTTCGGGGACCACGCCCGCGTCCGCGCGCTCGCTGCCCAGCCGGGCACGGCGGTCCTCTTCCCGGGCGAAGGGGCGACGGACCCGCGCGACCTGGCGCCCGGCGCGCTCTCCCACCTCATCGTGGTCGACGGGACCTGGCCGCAGGCCAAGAAGGTCCTCAAGCGCAACCCCCTGCTGCAGGCCCTCCCGCGCGTGGGGCTCATCCCCCGCAAGCCGGGCAACTACCGCATCCGGCGCGAGCCCAGCGCCGAATGCCTCTCCACCATCGAAGCCGTCGTCGAGGTGCTCGGCCAACTCGAAGGGCCGCCGGAGCGCTTCGACGCCATGCTCTCCGCGTTCGAGTACATGGTGGACCGGCAGCTTCAATGCGAAGCGGAGCGCGTGGGCCCGCCGCGCCACAAGCTGCACCGCCGCCGCAACCCGCCCGCCGGCTTCCTCCCTGCCACCCTGGCCGCGCACCCGGAGCGCTGGGTGGTGGTCTACGGCGAAGCCAACGCGCACTGCACCCGCCCGGGCGAGGACCAGCCGCCAGAGCTCCTGCACCTGGTCTCCCGCCGCCTTCAGGACGGCGCGCCCTTCGAGTCCCTCCTGGCCCCGCATGCCCGTCTGGCGGAGAGCACGCCCCACTTCCTGGAGCTCCCGCCCGAAGCCTTCACGGAAGACCGGGCCCAGGCCCTCGCGCGCTTCCGGGCCTTCCTCCGGGAGGGCGACCTGCTCTGCGGCTGGGGCTTCTACACGCTGGACCTGCTGCGCGCGGAAGGCCTCGAAGGCCACAGCTACTTCGACCTGCGCGGCGCGGCGGTCCGCGCCCTCCGCCAGCGACCGAACGGTATTGAACAGGCGGCCGCGCTCCTTACGGCCCCGGTGCCCCCGCCGTGGGCGCAGGGCAGGGCGGGCCGCCGCAGCGCGGCGCTCGAGGCGCTGCTGCGAGCGCTGGCGCAACCCCGTGACGCCCGCGCCGCGCCCGCGCTGGACGGTCGCCAGGGACCGCGCAGGTCGCGCCCGGCCGCGGGTCCGGGGTAGCATCAGCGGCCCGTGACTCGACGTGTCATCCAGCGGGCGCTTCCCACGCTCCTCCTGCTCTCCGCCTGTTCGGTGGACATCCGCGACTTCGCGGGGCGGGCCTGCGACGACGCGCACGCCTGTCCGACGGGCCTGCTGTGCGCGAAGGGCCTCTGCACCCAGTCCGGAGACCCCTTCGGCGACACGCTCCCGCCGATGCCGCCCGACGGCGGCGCCACCGTGCCCAACGGCGTCTGTGTGGCGGATGGCGGCCCCTGCACCGCGGGCCTGGGCGACTGCGCCCGGACGGGGCAGTGGGTGTGCGTCGCCGGCAAGCTCGGCTGCTCCGCCCAGCCCGGCGCGCCCACTGCGGAGCGCTGCGACAACAAGGACAATGACTGCGACGGCCGCGCGGACGTGAGCCGCGAGGTCAGCCTGGTGACGGTCGCCGGGCGGCACGATGCGCTCTCCTGGGTGCCCATCCAGGAGGGCGGCTACGCGGCGGTCTACGAGGGCGTGCGGGGCAGCGGCGCGCGGAAGGTCTACTTCCGCCGCTTCGACGCCAGGCTTGCGCCGGTGGGCAACGAGCAGGAGCTGGGGGACCCGGATGCCCGGCTCTCGCGCGCGCCGGTGCTCGTCGCGGACTCGAGCGACGGCTACGCCATCTGGGCGGACCTGGACGCCAACGGCGTCAAGCGCGTGCAGGTGAAGCGGCTGGTCCTCAACAGCGGCTCCACGCGCTGGACGCAGACCTTCCCCAACGAGGACGCGGTGGGCAGCCCGCGCATCGCCGTGTCGGGCTCCCAGATGGACAAGTACGTGCTGCCCATCTGGGTGCGCGCCCCCGGCCTGTTGGTGGCCACGCAGGTGTCGCCCCAGAACGGCGTGGTGATGAAGCCGCCGCAGCTGCTCACGGTGGCCACCGAGCCCGACGGCGGCATCCACCGGGCGCTGGAGGTGGACGCGCTGAACGCGGGGAACAACGACTTCCAGGTGGCCTGGGTCAGCCTCGATGACGACGGCGGCTTCACGCTCCGTTCGCGGCGCATCCACGAAACGCTGGACCCCGCCAACTCGCTCTTGGGCGCGTTCAGCGTGAAGGCGCAGGTGACGCAGCCGCGCCTGGTCACCAACCGCGCGGCCTCCTCCGGGAATGCAGACGAGACGGGCCTGGTCTGGCGCGAGGTGGACACCAGCGTGAAGCCGTCCCCGGTCAGCCTGCGCGCCTCGTATGCGCCGCTGGCGAAGGTCCCCGCAGTCACCGTCGCCGGCCCCGCGCCGGGCGGCGAGTGGTCCGCGGGCGTGATGTCCACCGGGAAGGGCGCCCTGGTCGTCTGGTGCCAGGCCGAGGATGGCCGGATGCAGGGGCGCGGGCTCGACGGTGGCATGGCGCTCAACCTCACGCCCACCGCTGTCGGCAAGCCCTACGGTGCAGCCTCTCCGCCCGCCCTGGCGCAGAACCAGGGCTTCCTCGCCATCGGGTATGGCTCGGACGGCGGACTCTACGGACAGCTCGCCTGCGAGCCCTGAGCGCGGTGTGTCCAGCCTTCGCGCAGCCGCCCACCTGAACCGACCGGGTTTGAAGGGACCTCAGCCGTCGGACCCGACCCAGGCGTGAACCGGACGGGCTGGCGGGCGGCCGCCCCGAAGGCGCCGGAACGATGGCGGGCCTACACCGTCCCCGGGACCCGAAGTGCTGCCCGTTCGTCAGGCAAGGCACCTGCATTAGCAGCCCCGCATGTCGCTGCGTGATTCAGCTTTGCAATTGATGGACAGCTCCGAGGAATCCCCGGAGTTCCGCCAAAATGAGCTCATCCCACCCCCGCGCAGCGCCCGCGCGTTCGGGCGCTTCGAGATTCTCTCGCTGCTGGGCCGCGGCGGCATGTCCGAGGTCTACCGCGCGCGCGTGATGCACGGCCCGCGGGCGGGGCAGCAGGTGGCCATCAAGCGGCTCATCCCGGAGCTCGTGCGGGACGCGAACTGCGTGAAGCTCTTCGACAGCGAAGCCAAGCTCTCCAAGCTGCTGCGGCATTCGCACATCATTGACGTCTATGAAGAGGGCGTCCTCGGCGGCACCCACTTCATCGTGATGGAGTTGATCGACGGCCGGGACCTGGCCCACCTCCTGCGCCGCTGCAAGGAGCAGGACATCCAGCTGCCCATCGACTTCGCCCTCTACCTGGGCATGACCTTGTTCGAGGCCCTGGGCTACGCGCACTCGGCGGTGACGCCGTCGGGCGCGCCGCTGGGCCTGGTGCACTGCGATGTGTCGCCCTCCAACCTGTTCATCTCCCGGACCGGAGAGATCAAGCTCGGCGACTTCGGCGTGGCGCGCGGGCGCCTGCTGCAGCTGGACATCCCCACCTACGTCGCCGGCAAGCCCTTCTACGTGTCCCCCGAGGTGCTGGACGGGGAGATTGCCCCGGCCGGAGACCTCTGGGCCGCGGCGGTCACGCTCTACGAATTGCTCACGCTCTCCCGCCCGTTCGAGGGCGATACGACGGAGGAGATCTACAAGAAGATCCGCCGCCGCAAGTACCGCAAGGTCCGCGAGCTGCGCCCGGAAGTGCCCCCCGCGCTGGAAGCGGTGCTGGAGCGCGCCCTCGCGCGCGACCGCCGCGTGCGCTTCCACACCGCCGCGGAGTTCGTCGACGCCGTCCGTCCCCACCTGGACGAGCGCATCGGCACGCCCCTGGCCATCGCCGCCGTCGTCCGCGGCCTCTTCGGCCAGGCGGCGGATTAAGCGCTGCGCCGCGCAGCGGCGACCCCCGTCGAGCGTTACGCCGCGCAGCGGCCACCCCCGTTCGCGGCCACCCCCGTTCGCCGCGACCCCCGTCGAGCGTTACGCCGCGCAGCGGCCACCCCCGTTCGCGTCGAGCGTTGCGCCGCGCAGCGGCCACCCCCGTTCGCGTCGAGCGTTGCGCCGTCAGGCGCATAGTCGAGACGTCGGCCCATAGTCGAGACGTCGGCAGTGCTCCCGAAGCTTGGCTCATGGGCCGCTTCGGTCTGCTCGAAACAACCCGGCAAAGTGCCGTGCATGGGTTTGCGCCACCTCTCGACTATGCGCCTGACGGCGCAACGCTCGAGGCGAGCGGGGGATGCGCCTGACTGAGAAGAGCTGTTCCTCCGACGAAATGGCCGGCCAGGGCCGGTTTTCCCCCTCGAGGCGAGCGGGGGCGTCGCTGCGCTCGACGGGGAGTGGCCGCGAGCGGGGGATGCGCCTGACGGCCTCGAGGTGAATGGGGGCAACCGCGCCGGATTTTTTGAAGTTTGTTCGTCACATCCCCACGCACCGGCTTCTCTTCTGCTGAAAGGAGCCGGATGAAACAGCGGGGATGCTGACGCACGGCCGCAGGGGTGACTCCCGGCGAGGCCGCGTGCTTTGGTGCGCGCGGAAAATGAAGTCCTCAGTGAGCGAAGCGGACGTCCTCCACCACCTGCAACAGGGTGACGCGAAGGCTGCTGCCGCGGCGCTGCTGTCCTGGGTGGGCGAAGAGGTGAGCGGCTTCATCCTCGGCGCGCATCGGGACCGGGACGAGGCCGCGGACGTGTTCTCGCTCTTTTGCGAAGACGTGCTGGCAGGGATGGGGACCTATCAACATCGCGGCAGCCTCCGGGCCTGGGCCTACGCCGTGGCGCGGCACGCGTCCTCGCGCTTCCGCAGACAGGCGGCGCGGCGGAAGGAGGTGGGCCTCTCGCACGCGCCGAGCGCCGACGGGCTCGCCCAGCCGCTGCGCACGGGGACGCAGTCGTTCCTCAAGACCTCGGCCCGCTCGTTGGCGGACGAGCTCCGCGGGCGGCTCAGCCAGGACGAGCGAGATCTCCTCAGCCTCCGCGTGGACCGGAAGCTCAGCTGGTCCGAGGTGGCGCAGGCCCTGGATGAGCCCGCCAACAGCACAGCGCTGCGCAAGCGGTTCGAACGCACCTTGAGCAAGCTGCGCGAGTGGGCGGCGGAAGAGCGCAGCAAGCAGGGACGTGGAGTCGAATGACGAAGAGCACGGGACCGGAAGACGCAGACGAGCTGGACGAGGGCGTGAGCTCCTTCATCCGCGAGGTGGCGGCGCTGCCCAAGGTGGAGGGCGCGCTGGAGCCGCTCGTGGGCCGCGGCCTGGGGCACTTCCAGCTGGAGGCCAGGCTGGGCGAAGGCGGGATGGGGACCGTCTACCGCGCGCACGACCAGAAGCTGGACCGCAAGGTCGCGCTCAAAGTGCTGCAGCCCCGCGTCGCGCCGCAGGCCCAGCGAGAGCTGCTCTACCGCGAAGCCCGGCGCGCGGCGGCGCTCAGCCACCCCAATATCGCCTCGGTCTACGAGGTCGGCGAGGAAGGGGCGCTCTGCTACCTGGTCTTCGAGCTCGTCTCCGGGACGACGCTGCGCGAACGGCTGGCCGATGGGCTGGACTTCGCGACCGCGCTGGCGCTGGCCCAGGCGCTGGCGAGCGCGCTCGCGTACGCGCACGGGCAAGGCTGCCTCCACGGCGACGTGAAGCCGGAGAACGTGGCGGTCACTCCCGAGGGCCAGCTCAAGCTGCTCGACTTCGGGCACGCGCTCCTCTTGACCGCGCAGGAGCCGTCCCGGGCCATCGGCGGCACGCGGGGATATCTGGCACCCGAGGTCGCCGGCGGCGCTACGCCGACGTTCAAGGCGGACATCTTCGCCTACGGCCGCGTCCTCGCGGAGCTGCTCGCGGCGGTGCGGCCCGCGCCGGCGCGCGGTCAGCTCAAGCCGCTGGAGGCGTTGGTTGCGCGCGCGTCTGTGAGCGACCCGGCCGCTCGCCCGGAGGACGGCGCGGCGCTGGTGGCGGAGCTTCAGGCGCTCACCCCGCGTAGAACCGGGTGGCGCTGGGCATTGGCCGCAGCGGCGCTCGTCGCCGTGGCCCTCGGCGCGGCGTGGTGGAGCAGCGCCCATCGGGTCACGCCGCCGAAGCTGGAGTACCACCGCCTGACGACCCAGGGAGAGACCGAGGTCGAGAGCGCGGCCATCTCCGCGGACGGCCGCTACATCGCCGCCGCCGAGGACCTGCAGCTCTACATCCACGACCTCCAGGACCGCAGCAAGCGCCGCGTGGAGTTGCCCGCGGGTGTGTTCCCGGGCCTGCTTCGTTGGTTGCCGGACAACACGGGTCTGGTCGGGTTGGTGATTGAGGGCTCTGCAATGAAGCTCGGGACCTTGTCGCTGGGGCCGCCCGCCCGGTTCAAGGTCCTCACCGAAAGCGTGTACCTCCCCTCGCAGGTGTCCGCGGACGGCAAACGCATGGCGGGGGTGGACCCGTCCGGCCAGACCTATGCGCTCTTTGATTTGGCGGCGGGGACCCTGAAAACTTTCCCCATCACCAGTGGCGAGCGCGCGGGCTACGTCGCGCTGTCGCCGGATGGGCAGCGGATTGCCCTCGCCTTTCCACTCCGCGGGGGGCCGGAGGCACCTCTCTCTGTGCGCACGGTGGACCTGGCAAGCGGCGGCGCGGAGACGCTGGTGTTCCAGGAGCCCCAGACTCCCGGGCAACGGCCCTGGTTGGACCTCGGGTGGCTGGATGACCGACAGCTCATCGTCTCCATCACCCGCAATGCCGTGGAGGCGGGGACGACCTTCTACCTGTTGCGGCTGGACGCAGCGGGGCGCCGCGTGAGCGAGCCTGTGGCCCTTGGGGTGGTGCAGGGGGCAGGCGTGATGAGCCTCACTGCGTCCGCGTCGGGGCGCGTGAGCTACGTCAGCCGCACTCCGAGGACGGACCTCTACTGGCTGGGGCCAGGGAAGCAGCCCCGGTCGCGGCTGACGAATGATGTTGCCGACGACCTCCCGGTGGGGTTTCTGCCAGAGGATGGCCGGGTCCTCTTCATCTCGGACCAGGGCGGCCAGCGGGGGCTCTTCGCCCAGTCCCCCACGGAGGAGGCCCGCGAGCGGCTCCTCATCCACGTCGAGGGGGAGCTGCAGCAGACGAACATTGTCCCGGGAGAAGGAGGCACCTTCTGGAGGGTAGAGGCCAACGGTGCCCCGCAGCTGTGGGCGCTCAAGCGCGGCCCCTGGCGCTTGGAGCCGTCCGCGGGTGGACTCCCTCCGTCGCTCGCAGGAGTGGGCGAGTACTCCTGGCCCAGCTGCACCTCGACCGTGCCCCCGCGCTGCGTTGTCATCGCGGGCATGGGCGAACGGGCGAAGCTCCACGCCTTCAACCCCCTCACGCAGGAGCTCACCGCGACCGTGGTCTTCCCGGAAGCAGCGCTCGCCATGGGGCTGGTGCTGTCTGCGGACGGGGAGCGCGCCTATGTCGCCATCCGAGGCGTGCCGCGCCTCATTGAGGTACCGCTGGCCAGCGGAGAGGTCATCCGCCACGAGACGAAGGGGTGCCTTGTCGGCCACCTGTTGCTGCTGCGCGGCAAGCTCGCCTTCGCCCGCGTGTGTCCGACCAGCGCGGACGCCGCCACCGTGCTGGTGGAGAGCGTGGACCTGCGCACCGGGGAGACGCGGGAGCTGCAGACGCTCGGCAGCTCCTACATCAATGCCCTCGTCTCCGACGGCGAGGACAGCGTCGCCTACTCGGAGCGGTCCTTCCTCACGTCCATCTGGTGGGCGGAGGGATTTACGGCTGGTTCGACGCCTCGGCGGTGACCACGAACGCCGAGCTGCTGGAGGCGTAGCCGAAGACCGAGATGAAAATCTGCGCGGGCGCGGAGAGGGTGAGCTTGCACTCCTCGGCAGAGCCGTTGCGCAGCGGGCGGCAGTCCCAGCTGCTGCGGGTGGGCTGGGCGCCAACCTTCACGTAGAGGTCCGCGTCGCCGCCCGGGCGGGCGGTGTCGTGCGCCAGCTTCACCACATAGGTGCCCGCGGGCGCCTGCGAGGTCTGGAAGCGCAGCTCCTGGTCCTTGGTGACCGCGCCCGTCTGGCGCAGGCCGGTGAAGGAGGTGCCGCCCGGCTTGTAGACGTTGTCCTCCTCGCCGGTGACCACGACGTACTGTGAGCGGTCCACGTTGCGGAAGATTTGCTCGTAGGTCATGGGCGCCTGGTGCCGGAGGAGGCCGCGCAGCAGCGCCAGCGACGCGTTGGGCATGGACTGGAAGTACGCCGGCATCGCGTTGGTGAGGATCTCCATGTACTTCGTGCCGGTGGGGTCATCCGCGTTGATGGCCGCGCGGGCTTGGGCCAGCGAGCCGTCGACGTACGCGAACGTGTCGCAGCCGTTCATGAAGAGGACGAGGTACTTCCCGGCGACGAAGCGGCCCTTGCGCGCCAGCGCCCGGACGTTCTGCCCAAGCCCCGCGTGGCCGTTGTATGCGATGACGTCCGCTGAGGTGGACAGCGCGGTGTAGCGCGCGTCGAACGCGGCGCCCGCGGTGCGGACGTTGTCCACCAGCAGCGCGGTGACCACCACCTTCTTCCCGTCAGGCAGCGTGGCGGTGAAGCTGATGTCGGGGACGCCGACGCCCGGCGCGTCCGGGACATTGGCGGGGACAGTGGTCGGCGAGTAGCTGCGCAGCTCCGCCTTGATTGAACGGATGAACGCGTTGTACGCGGCGATGCCCGCGTCGTCGGTGGTGGTGGCGCCGTCCTCGTACTTGCCGAAGATGGCCACCACGTTGAGGGAGCCGTCCTCCCAGACCTTGTGGTACTCGGGGTACTTCCCGGTGGTGTTCTCCGCGGAGGGCGACACACGGGCGGTGACGCGCGACAGCTGCGCGTCCGGGATGCTGCAGCCCGAGCGGAGGGGCCGGTAGTAGTACCACATGCTCCCGCTGTCGACGTCGTGCGCGCCGCCGTCCACGCAGGTGGTCTTGTACTGGTTGGAGAACGCCTCCAGCCCCGCGAAGCTCACGTCGCGCGGCAGGCGGAAGTCGTACTGGGTGGGGAGGTTGGTCTTCGCGCCCCAGGCCACCGGCAGCTTCGCGCGGTAGGTGATGCGGGTGGAGCCGTCGCCCAGCGGCGCGCTGGCGATGCCGGAGATCTGCACCTTGTCCAGGCGCCCCACACTGCGGTGCGTGTTCAGGTGGCCGATGGTGTAGAGCAGCTGCGCGTCAATCTGCGACCGCGCCGTGCCGCCACGGGCCACCAGCTCCCCGTCGAACTCGAAGTCCAGCAGCGTGGCCTGGTCACTGCTGAAGTTCTGCCGCTCCTCAGTGAGGTCCTGCGGCGGCTCGTTCGTAAGGTCGTAACCACCACAGCCAACGGCCATCGCTGCGGCGAGGCTCAGCGCGAGTTTTCGGGACATGCACCTGCTCCGGATTGAGGGAAAGTTCGGCGCCGCGACCAGCAATTCGCGTGCCCTTGTGTTCAGATGTCCCACGCCCGCAAGCCGCTGGATTGACGAAGTCCGCGCGTGGGCGAGGGCCTCATAGCCTCAGCTTTTCTCAGGCTCCAAGGACAAAAATGTCAGCGCTTCAGGGAGAAGCGCCGGGGGCGACCGAGGACGATGCCCTCGTCAGCTTTTCGCCGGCGCCGGGGGGATGGCGCGGCCTCGCCAATGGGGTCCGGGCACACGTCCCGCAGCTTGCAGCCGCGGCACTCCGCGCCGGACCAGACCGCCTCGTAAAGCGCGCGGGCACGGTCGATGACGTCGAAGTCTTCGGTGACGAAGCCCAGCTCGAAGTTGCGACGGTCGTCGCCCTTCGCGCCCAGCCCGGCGCCGGTGAGGTTGGCGCTGCCCAGGTAGCACCAGGCGCCGTCCACGATGACGGCCTTGAAGTGCACGCGAGGACAGAGCTTGAGGCACAACCCGCCGCCGACCAGCCGCTTCTCGCGGTCGAACGCGGCGCGGAAAGGCCGGGAGGGCAGCTCCGCATGCAGGATGCGCAGCTCCACCTTCCGCCGGGTCAGCTGCGCGAAGAGCTTCAGCACCGGCTCGAACTGGCCGTCGCGCTCCACGTACATCGCTTTCAGGTTCGCGGTGCTGATCCACACCGACTCGCGGGCGTGGGCCATCCGTTCGAGGACCACCTCCCGGTAGAGCTCCGCGCCGGAGAGCAGCGCTGCTTCAAGGCTCCGCACGGGGAACGACGTTGGCACGGCCCGGCGACGGGGAACACTTCTTCGCCGGACCGCGCGGTCTGACGGTCACTTCTGGTGGGCGACCTTCTTGCCCGGCGTAGGCTCCGGGGTCATCCGGTCCAGCTCCATCTTCTCGTCGCCGAAGTCGAAGCTCAGGTGCGTGCCGGCCAGCTTGTACGGCATGGACATCTTCATCCCGTCGGGCGGGTTGATCTTGAGGTCCGTGGCGTCCGCGGTCCATTTGAAGGACTCCTCGTCGCCCACCATCTTCCCCGTCCCGTCGGCGTTGAACTCGAACATCTCCACGCCCTCCACACCCCAGGAGCCGACCAGACGCGCGCCGGGGTTCGGGGCTTCCTTCTCCGCGGTGGCTTCGCGCTTCGTCTCGGTCTTACAGGCGGTCAGGGCAACAGCAGCAGCCAGCAGCAGGGCTGCGGTGTGAATCAAACGCATCGGGGCTCCTTAAGGATGTCTCCCAAGGACAGGCGGGGCCGCGGGCGTCGCAGAAAATCGGCGTTTCTGTGATCCTCCCGTTAGCCTCGAGGGGGTAACCGGCCGCCTCCCCCGCTCGCCTCGAGCGTTGCGCCGTCAGGCGCATGGTCGAGAGGTGGCGCAAACCCACGCACGGCACTTTGCCGGTTTGTTTCGAGCAGAGCGAAGCGGCCCATGAGCCAAGTCTCGGGAGCACTGCCGACGTCTCGACTATGCGCCTGACGGCGCAACGCTCGACGCGAACGGGGGCATCTCCGCGATGTTGCCGGGCTCGACGCGAACGGGGGATCACTTCTCGGCAGGCCGGACCGGCGTCATCTTGCCGTCGTTGTGCTTGCGCAGCTCGAACGAGGCGCCGGTCTTGAACTGGCCAAACTCCTCAAGCGACGCAGGCGCGTAGTCATAGAACGCCATGTCTTCATCCACGAAGGTCACCTTGTAGCGGCCTTCCCGGCGCGTACGCTCCTGCTCCCCTTCGGCCAGCGGCGTGGGCGGACGCAGCTCCGCGTCGCCGGGCCAGCGCGTCTGGCCGCTGCGGCCGGCGAGGTTGACATCGCGGTTGGGCGCCCAATCCCAGACGTCAAAGGTGAACCACGGCGCGTCGCGCGGGACATCCCGATAGCGGGGCACCTGCCGGGTGCGCGGGACGGTGCGGTACCTCGGCACCTGCCTTGTGCGGGACTCGTTGCAATAGCGGGTGCTGCACTTCTGCCCGCCGCCGGTGCAGACGGTGCGGCAGGTGGCGAAGCCGTTGCTGTTCGACGTGCACTTCTCCGAGCAGCGCTGAGGTTCGCTCCGGCAGTCCTGCCCACACGAGACGCGCGCGGTGTAGTGCTCGGTGCTGTAGCCGTCGGAGACGCGCTCCGTGTAGTGCTCGGTGTTGTAGCCGTCGATGACCTTGTCGTCGTGGTGGTGGCGCTTGCCGGCCGGCTTGATGTTGAACGCGCCGGCGGGTTGCGCCTCCGCGAAGCCCTCGCGGTGCATGACCTGGTAGCGGTCCACGTGCACCACGTGCTCCCACTCGAGGGATGCCACGGTCCCCTTCAGCCGGTGCTCCGGGATGGCGGCGACGAAGGCGGCCAGCCCGACGACCACCGCCCATCCGGCAATGGCGACCGTGCCGACGAAGCCCACTTTTCGCGGGGCCACGGGCGGTGGTTGCGGCGCGGGCCTGGGCGGCCCTGACGGACGCTCAGCTGCCGGCGCGGCGCCGCAGTTCTTGCATTTGCCGTCCGGGGCGCGCTGGTCGCTTCCGCAGAACTCGCAGCGCCAGTTCGCGCCCGCGCGCGCGGCCTTGAGCAGCGCCGGGTCCTCCACGCTCTGGGCGGACGCCGTGTCCGAGGGCATCTCGTACTGTTCACTGCCGTCCTTCGGGTTCTTGCAGGACTGGCAGGTGGTGTATCGGCCGAGGTTCCGGTGTGCGCAGGAGGTGCAGCGCCACAGCATCTCGATTTGCCGCTCGCTCATCGGCCCGCAAGCCTACCCGGTCGCGACGGATGCGTACGAAAGCGGGCTGAACTTGTTACCTGTGGGCAGGTGCCCTCTGACGGTTTCTGCTGGGCTTTCGCAGTCGTCCCGCGCGGCACACCGGGTGCTTTGCCACTTCGCCTGCTGCGAAGGAGGGCACGACATGGAGCCGGGTCAGCCAGACGTGGTGCAAGAGGGGCGCTTCTGGGTGGTGCGGATCCAGGGGGCAGGCCCGAATGTCTTCGAGTACCGCTACGCCTCCCAGGCGCAGGCGCGCTACTTCGCCGCGGTGTTCGCGCTCGGCCCCAGGACGCTGCCGGCGCCCTCCCGGAAGCTGGTGGCCCGCGCCGCCTGAGCGCCCCGCGCCCGCCAGTGGGGTTGGCCGCGAGCGCGCCAGAGGTTCTGCGCGCACTCCACCAGCGCCAGGTGGCTGAACGCCTGCGGGAAGTTGCCCGCCAGGCGGCGTTGCGCGGGCAGGTACTCCTCTGAGAGGAGGCCCACGTCGTTGGACACGCCGACCAGGCGCGAGAACAAGACCTCGGCCTCCTCGGTGCGCCCCATCATCGCGAAGCAGTCCGCCAGCCAGAAGGAGCAGGGGAGGAACACGCCCTCGCCCGGGGGCAGCCCATCCAGCGTCTCCCGGCTGTCGTAGCGGTAGACGAAGCCGTCGTGCATCAGGTCCTCCTCAATGGCCTTCACCGTGCCGATGACGCGCGGGTCCTTGGCGGGGAGGAAGCCGACGAGCGGAATCATCAAGAGCGCGGCATCCAGCTGCGGGTCGCCGTAGGACTGCGTGAACGCGTTGCGGCGCGCGTCGTAGCCCTGCTCGCAGACCTGGCGGTGGATGGTGTCCGCGAGCGCGCGCCACCGCTGCACCGGGCCGTCCAGATGAAACTGCGTGGCGCTGCGCACCGCGCGGTCCACCGCCACCCAGGCCATCACCTTCGAGTGGGTGAAGGGCCGCCGCGGCCCGCGCACCTCCCAGATGCCCTCATCCGGCTCCTGCCAGTGCGACTCCAGCCAGTCGAGCAACCCCCGCTGCAGGCGCCACGCGTCCTGCTCCGCGTCGAGCCCCGCCGCCCGCGCCTGGTGCAGGCAGTCCATCACCTCGCCGTAGATGTCCAGCTGCAGCTGCTGCGTGGCCGCGTTGCCAATGCGGACCGGCTGCGAGCCCTCGTGTCCGGGCAGCCACGGCAGGACGAGCTCCGTCAGCCTGCGCTCCCCGGCGACGCCGTAGGCCACCTGCAGCTCCTCCGGCTCTCCCGCCACCGCGCGTAGCAGCCAGTCCCGCCAGGCGGCGGCCTCCTCGAGGTACCCCGCGTCCAGCAGACAGATGAGGGTCAGCGTCGCGTCGCGCAGCCAGCAGTAGCGGTAGTCCCAGTTGCGGACCCCGCCGGGCAGCTCCGGCAACGAGGTGGTGGGGGCGGCCACCATCCCGCCGGTGGGCGAGTACGTGAGCGCCTTGAGGACGATGAGCGACCGGCGGATGAGCTCCGCGTGCGGCCCCGCGCAGCGGGGGCGGCAGGTGGCCACCCACGCGTGCCACCAGCGCTCCGTCGCCGCGAGCGAGCGCACGCAGTCAGGCGGCTGCGGCGCCGGCAAATGCGAGGGGTGCCAGCTGAGCGTGAAAGGGAGGCGGTCTCGCGGCCGGACGACGAAGGCGGCGTGCAGCCCGTGGTCACGCGTCTCCACGGGGAGGGGCGTGTGCAGCTCCAGCGTGTCCGGGCCGGCAGTGAGCGAGGGCACGCCGCGCACCTGGCGCGTCCAGGGACTGCGGTCGCCGTAGCCGAAGCGCGGGAGCAGCTCCAGGCGCATGGGGACCTCGCCGCGGAGGCCTTCGACCATCCGGATGAGGTGGGGCTGCGCGCCCCGCGGCGGCATGAAGTCCGTCACCCGGACTTCGCCGTCGAGCGTGTGGAAGGTGGTCTCCAGAATCAACGTGTCCGGCCGGTACTGCCGCGTAACGCGCGCCTCGCCCTCGGGCGCGAGCAGCCACCGCCCATGCTGGCGGGTCCCCAGCATCGCCGCGAAGCACGCGTCCGAGTCGAAGCGCGGCCAGCACAACCAGTCCACGCTCCCGTCCTTGCCGACCAAGGCCGCCGACTGCGTGTCCGCGAGCAGCGCGTAATCTTCAATCCGCTGCACAGGCATCGACGCGTAAGGTCTGCACGGATGAGGCAAGGGGACAGGTCACCGCGCGGATTCGCCCTGTGCTGGCTGGTGGCGCTGTGTCACTGCGCCGGGCTGCAGAGCCGCCCCGCTGCTTCGTTGGCAGGCCGGGAGGCGCAGGCCTTCTTGCACGCCTGGCAGTCAGGCGACGACGCCGCGCTGAGGGCTTTGCTGGTGGAGGCACCAAAGGACCTCGAGGCGCAGCTCCGGCGCTTTCGCGAGGACCTGGGCGTGGTGAGCTCGCGCTTCGAGCTTCTGTCGCGTGACGAGGGCGTGGCCACCTTCCGCGCCGTTCACCTGCTGCGAGGTCTGGGCGAGTGGGAGGTGGAGAATGCGCTGCGGCTGGAGCGGACCGAAGGAGGCGTCCGCGTCCGCTGGTCGCCGCAGCTGTTCCACCCGGAGGCGAGGGAGGGGGACCGCTTCGTCCGGGCGAGGACGCGCCCGCCGCGCGCGCCCATCCTGGACGGCCGCGGGGCGCCGCTCACGCTTGAGGGGGACGTCATCACGGTGGGGCTGGAGCCCGGTCGCGTGCAGAGCCGCGCCGAGGTGTCCGCTGCGCTCGCGGCTGCGGGGCTGGGGCTTGACCCCGCGCGACTGGAGGCCGCCTTCGCGGCGGCGCCGGACCGGTTCGTTCCGTTGATTGATTTAAGGCCGGAGAAGTTCGAACCGCTGCGGGCCGGGCTCGCGCCCGTGCGCGGCATCTTCTTCCGGCGAAAGCGGGCTCGGCTGTCCCCGGCGGAGGGCTTCGCCGCGCCCACGCTCGGCAGGGTGGGGGAGGTGACCGCGGAGCTGCTCGCGCGCCTGGGACCGACGTATCAGGCGGGGGATGCGGTGGGGCTCTCCGGGTTGGAGCTGGCGCGGGAGCAATCCCTGGCGGGTACGCCGTCCGGCGAGGTGCGGCTGCGCGGGCCCGGCGGTGAGCGGGTGCTGCACCGCTTCGAAGGACGGGAGGGTGGGGCGCTTCAGACGACGTTGCTGCCGGAGGTGCAGCGTGCGGCCGACGCAGCCCTGGAGGGCGTGGCGCTCCCCGCGGCGCTCGTCGCGCTGGACCGCCGCAGCGGCGCGGTGCTCGCGGTGTCGAACCGGCCGCTCGGGGAGTCCCTGAACCGCGCGCTGACCGGCCGGTATCCGCCCGGCTCCACGTTCAAGGTCGTCACTGCGGAGGCGCTGCTCGCGTCGGGGCTGAGCGTGGAGTCTCCAGCGGCGTGCCCCGCGACGTTCGCGGTGGGAGGGAAGTCGTTCCGGAACTTCGAGGGGGAAGCGTTCGGCGCCACGTCGCTCAGGCTCGCCTTCGCGCATTCGTGCAACACCGCGTTCATCGCGCTGGCGCAGCGGCTGGGGCGCGGCGCGCTGGAGGAGGCGGCGGGACGGTTCGGCTTCGGCGTCGAGTACAGGCCGGGGTTGCCGACGCCCGGCGCGTCGTTCCCTCAGCCGGTGGACGATGCAGAGCGCGCCGCCGCTGCCATCGGCCAGGGTCGCGTGCTGGCCACGCCGCTTCACATGGCTTCGGTGGCTGCTGCGGCTACGACGGGGAAGTGGCGTGCGCCGTTCCTGCTTCAGGAGGCTTCAGGAGGCGCGGAGGCGCCGCTGACGTCGGGGGCGCGTGAGTCGCTTCAGGTGATGATGCGAGCGGTGGTGACTGAGGGCACGGCCCGCGTCTACGGCTCCGGCGTGCCTGGGCTGGTCGGGAAGACCGGCACCGCGGAGTTCGGGCAGGGAGTGCCGCTGCCAACCCACGCCTGGTTCATCGGCGTTCGGGGGGACGTCGCCTTTGCGGTCCTCGTCGAGGGCGGGGGCGCGGGGGGCCGGGTCGCCGCGCCCATCGCTGCAAGGTTTGCGGCGCGTCTCGAGTGAGGTCGCTGCATGAAGCGCCGCCAACGTTCACGTCGCAACCACCGAAGCTGATTGCGCGGCAGAGCTCCGAACCCCCTGCCCTGCCGAACGGATCGCATTCAGCCAGGTGTCTCGTTCCGACACCGAAACAAGAAGTTTCAAGGTGCTGCCAGGGACTTGGATTACGACGAGGGTGGGCCAGATCCAAAGAGCTCGCGCTGGGGAAATGCTCGTCATCCCGGTGAGCGGCCAACTGCGGACGAACGGCCTCTGGAGAAATCCATGGGCTGAGAAGTCCATGGAATTGGGTGTCAGTCGAAGTATGCCTCCGCTGCCGTCGAGGGTCGCCACCCCCTGTCGAAGTATCCCCGAAGCAGGAGGAAGCAATTTTGCAGCTCGGTGGTTCGCGAAAGAGACGGCGACCAAAACGAGAAGGCCGAGACTCAGCACAACCCCCGCCCCCAAGCGCGTATGCCCTGTAATGACAAACGGGTACGCCAGACCAAAGACGCAGCATGCAACAAGCGGCACGACAATATATTTGTTCGACATGCGACCTACCTAGCGCATATCGCGCGCAGCATAAATGGGTGCCCCTGAAGTTTGATGTCCGCTGTGCGGTAGTGGATCGGTCCTCCATCGAGCCAGCG
>JBGART010000012.1:0-179867 GCA_044230055.1 Myxococcaceae bacterium
GCTGGACTGATGACCGGTAGTCTGGCGCTGCTCTCGGACGCAGGGCACATGCTCACTGACGCAGGGGCGCTGACCGTAGCCATCCTCGCCCAGCGAATCGCGCAGCGGGTCCGCAACGAGAAACGCACCTTCGGTTACCGCCGCGCCGAGGTGCTGGCCGCGCTGGCGAACGGCGTCATCCTAGGCGCGAGCTCGATCTGGATCATCGTCGAGGCCGTCGGCAGGTTTCGCGCACCGCCCCACGTTCTGGGGGTGCCCATGCTCGTCGTCGCCGGCGTGGGCCTCGTCCTGAACCTCATCTCGGCAAGACTGCTAACGGCGGGCGGCACAACGAACGCGAACGTCCGCGCGGCGGCCGCGCACGTCGCAGCGGACGCGGCCGGGTCCATCGCCGCGATCCTCGCCGGCGTGGCCGTGTTGGTGTTCAAGTGGAACATCGCGGACCCGATTATCTCCATCCTGATCTCGCTGCTGATCCTGTCGAGCGCGTGGAAGCTGGTGCGTGAGGCAGTCGACGTGCTCATGGAAGGCGCTCCGAAGGGCATTGACGTGGCCGCGCTCGAGAAGACGATCGCCACGACAGCTGGCGTGACCTCGGTTCATGACTTGCACGTCTGGGCTCTGTCCGACGGCATGCCGCTGGTCACCGTGCACGTCGTGATGGAGAGAGGCCACCATGGAACTGACGTCGCGTCGGCCGTTGCAGGGCGGCTGCGCGAGGCCCACGCGATCCAGCACGTCACCGTGCAGCCCGAGGTGCCACCTCCCTCCGCCGCGCTCGTGCCCCTCGGGATCGCTCCCGAAGGTCGCTGATGTCCGTACACGTGCTTGTCGGCCTGCTGTTCCTCGTGATCGCGCTCATGGGCGTCAGCGAAGTGCTTGGTGGTGCGAGGAGAATGCTACTCCCCGGGACAACCGTGGGCGGCGCCGCCGTACTGCTCGCCGGTATCGTCGCCACGGAGTTCACGCACGAAGGGCTCCCAATGATGGTCACTACGCCACATCGGCTGATCGCGCTGACTCTGATCGCGGCAGGCGCTGTTCAAGCACTCGGGCGCCGCTTCGACGTCAGGTCGCTTGAGCTAGTCGCCGCGTTCTCGTGGGCCGTCGTCGGTGCGATGTTCGCGCTGCATCAGGGCGGCTCGCCGCAGGACGCGATTCTCCACGGCATCATCGCCGCCGCGCTGTTGCTCTCGGGACTCGTCCAGCTATCCGTTCTATTGGCGAACGAAGAGATCCGGACGATGCAGTTGCTTGCCTACTTGCTCATCGTCGTTGCCGGGCTGGGACTGTTCTTCTACGACCCAACTCTGGCCGGCGGGGCGACGCATGACCATTAGCAGGCGGTTCAGGAAAGCTGCGGCTTCCGTTTCGCACGTGATGACTCCGGACGCGGTGTCATGAGCCCCGCGTACGGACTTGTCATCTAACGCGACGACCAGACTTGGAGCACGAGCGTGGGCGGCCGGCTGCGGGGCGCTCCATGCACACGGGTCGGTCCCTGCTCAGCGTGGCCAGATGGCCTCAAGTTCCCAGGAAAACATCGCGATCACGCCGTTCGGGAGGGGATCGAGATCACGCCCTTGAACACGCTGGTGGTGCCCCTACTGATAGCTTCCTCAACCCGACGCTTGTGCTCGCGGGCGGCAGCCTCCGGGGACTCAGCGTCCACGGTGGTCGCACTAAGTCCACACCCAAACGCTTTGAACGGCAGTAGCTGTCTCATAGGCGGACTGCTTGAAGCTGCAAGGCACCGTAGCTACTACGGCGCCGCGCTCAGGGGAAGGGACGAAAAGCACGTCGCGACCGTGCTCTACCCCGCGGCTCCGTAGGACCCGCAGATAATGAACCGGCTGCCTATTTCTCCAGGATGAGCCACTTTTCTCCGCACCTCGCGCAGGCAGCCAAGAAGCCGCCCGGGAAGTTCAGCGCAGTCTGGACTTCCCGTTCTCGCGTCTTGCAGTTCGCGCATGGAGCCATGCGCGACTGCGCTCGATAGTCCTTCTGGTAGGGCGGCACCTGGAGCACGCGCATCCACTCCACAGTCATCTCCGCCGACCAGCGAAGATCCACTGACTGGCGCGGGTCGAGCGCACCAGCTCGCGCCACGACGTAGAAGGCACGAAGCTTCTCAGCGTGCGAGGCCATTCCTCTGCGTCTGAACTCCAGCCCGAGAGAAGCCACATGCGTCAGCAGGGTCGCGCGATCCACTCGCCCAAGCGTACACTGAACGTAAGTTCAGTCAAGAATCTTAGGGCGTCGAGCGGCCCTTGGCCCGCGAAGCTTCGCCGCTTCGATGTGCTCCGTTTGCGCGCCCGAGCTGCCAACAACCGGCACGCGCTGATGACCGCCAGCGAGAGTTCAAAGACGCTGAGGCGGGGCGTTCACTGCGCTTGCAACATCTTCATTAATGCCGTTTAGTGCTGATATGGAGCAGCCGGGGAACGCCGCCCTCGACTGTTCGTCGCTCTGCTGTCAGGACCACAAACGCGCAGCCACTCCGAAGTCAAACTCGGCGCTTTCATCGTCAAGCAAAGGAGAGAGTTCATGAGCCAGGAAGTAGCCGCATCCAACCTCGGCGAGGTCAGCCGCGAACACGCCCTGCGCGACGTCGCGTGGCTTGCTGAGTTCCTCGGTGTTTCCAAGTCGTGGGTGTACCAGGCAACCGCGTCCGGGGTATTGCCCTGCGTCCGGATCGGCGCCCTCGTGCGATTCGATCCGACCGTCATTAGGGCGTGGGTGCGCGGCGAAGGCGGCAAGTCCACCCGACTCCCGAGTTGCCGCTAGTAGCACCGAGAGGAAAAGCTATGGCGAGCGTCTACATGAAGGGCCCGAGTTGGTATGCGCAATTCAAGGACGGCGTCGGACGACGGCGACTGGTTCGTCTCCAAGCGAAGACGAAGACCGAGGCCAAACGCTTGGCTGAGGAACTCGAGCGAAAAGCCGAGCGCCAGCGAATGGGGCTCGAGCCCTTGCCCTCAGACACGACCATGACGCTCGTCGACGTGTGCGAGTGGTGGTTGGAGAACCGGTGCCCGCCGAGGAGGGTGTACAACGAGCGGAAACGTCTCCAGCGCTTCATTCTCGGCGCACCCATCGGCCAGACGCCGGTGAAGCTCCTAACGAGCAACAGCATCGAGGATGTACTGCGCGAGATGGCGCGCGAAGAGCTGAGCCCGTGGACGATCAACGGTCTTCGCGGCACGCTACATACCGTCTTCGAGAAGGCGCACAAGGCGGAGGTTTACATAGGGACGAACCCGCTCAAGCGGGTCGATTCCTGGAAACAGCCGAAGCGCGTCTACGAGACGCTGCGAGCCGAGGAGGTCCCTCTTCTTCTTCCGTTCGTCCCGGACGACTGGCGGAACCTCTTCGTCACTGCCCTCTACACGGGTATGCGAAAGGGAGAGCTGTTCGGGCTCCGCAAGCGCGACGTGGACCTCGTCTCCGGAGTGATGATCGTCGCGCGCTCCTACGACAACGAGACCACGAAGGGCGCACACGCCGACGCAATTCCCATCGCCAAGCCGCTCCGGCTGCACCTCGAGGAGGCGATGAAGGCGGCCAAGGGAGACCTCGTCTTCCCCGATGCAGAGGGCAACATGCGTTCGCCTGAGCTCGATCCCCAAAAGATTCTGCGGCACGCACTCGCGAGGGCGGGCCTCGTCGAGGGTTATGACTGCATCTGCCGGCGCTGTAAGGCGCGTAAAGCGGAGATCCACACCTGGCGGCATCCCGACCTTGGTGAGGAGCGACGCTGCCCGCAGTGCGCGATGCGCCTGTGGCCTCAGGCGGTGCCGCGCAACATGCGCTTCCATGACCTACGACACACCACCGCCACGCTCTTGCTCCGCGCCGGGACCCCGATGCAGCACGTCCAGCGGGTTCTCCGGCACGCGGACATCAAGCTGACCGTCGACACCTACGGCCACCTGGTGGTTGAGGACCTGCGCGCGGCTGTCGATGGGCTGCCGGCGTCCGGCATCGTCGCCGCCAGCGCTGCCGCCGAATCGGTGCACCCAGTCACACCCGATGCCGCCCCATTTACTACCGGGCTACTACCGGAGGGGACCGGCCCAAAAACAAAGGCCGGAACCGAAGGAAATTCTCCAACGGTTCCGGCCTCTTTAATGGTCGGGGAGACAGGATTTGAACCTGCGACCCCTTGGTCCCGAACCAAGTGCTCTACCAGGCTGAGCCACTCCCCGTCGTCTCTACACCTACCTCGGGTCTGGGGGCCCCGAGGGTGCTGCTGTGAAGCTGCGCCGATCTATGCGAGCGCACCTCGAGAGTCAACGACGCACACAGTCCTTCTCTTCGGTGGGGTGGGGGCAGGTTCCCTTCCCTGGCGTCCTCGCTGCGCTTTCGGGCCTGCAGTTAGAGTGACTTCGTCTCTCTCGCAGGACCCACCCTTATGAACCGTAAACCGCCTGAACTCGACCGGTCCTTCCGCGGATCGGTCCTTGCTCTGCCTGGTCGGGTCTGAAGCCGTCGCCCCCCATCCCGCGAAAAGAATCCGACCTATGTCACGCCCGACCATTCTCATCGCCGACGACGAGCCGTTGATTGTCTCTGCGCTGGCCCGCCAGGCCAAGCTCGCCGGTCTCTCTTTCATCAGCGACACCTCTTCCGCTCACGTGGTGGAGCTCGCCAAGGCCCACAAGCCCGCCGTCATCATCCTGGACATTGTCCAGAACGTGGATGGACGGGACCTGCTGGCCCAGCTCAAGCGCGATCCTGAGACGCGGCACATCAAGGTCATCATCCTCTCCGCCATCCCCGACCAGTACACGCGCCACCTCTGCTTCGAGCTCGGGGCGGTGGACTATGAGGTGAAGCCCTTCGACTCGAGCTTCATGCGGAAGGTGGCCCGTCTTGCTGGCGTGGAGGACGGCGCCCAGGCTTCGGCCTGACACGTCACCCGCGCAGCGCCTGGATGGCCTTGCGGTAGTCTTTCTCTTTGAACACGGCGTTGCCGGCGACCAGCACCGTCGCCCCCGCTTGGGCCAGCGCCGCCGCGTTCTGCGCGTTGACCCCTCCGTCCACTTCGATTTCCACCTGGAGCCCCCGCGCAGTGATGAGCTGCCGCAGGCGCTTCACCTTGTCCAAGCTCTGGGGGATGAAGCTCTGTCCTCCAAACCCCGGGTTGACCGACATCAGGAGGACCATGTCGACGTCCGGCAGGACCTCCTCCACCGCGCAGAGCGGCGTGGAGGGGTTCAGCACGACGGCCGGCCGCGCCCCCGCCTGGCGAATCTGCTGCAACGTGCGGTGCAGGTGCGGGCAAGCTTCGGCGTGCACGGTGAGGATGTTGGCGCCCGCTTTGGCGAACGCGTCGATGTAGCGCTCCGGTTCGACAATCATCAGGTGCACGTCCAGCGGCAGCGTGGTGGCCCGCTTGACCGCCTCCACGATGACCGGCCCCAGCGTGATGTTGGGCACGAAGCGGCCGTCCATCACGTCCACGTGAACCCAGTCGGCGCCGGCGTCCGTGATGGCTCGCACCTCCTCCCCCAGGCGGCCGAAGTCACAGCTGAGGATGGACGGGGCGATGAGGGGCGTTTTCATGGCGCCTGAAGGACCTACATGGCTTCGTGTTAAAACCGCAAGCGCCATGGCGACCGCTGACTCCCCAGCGCCGGTTGAGCTGCAGCGCCGCGTGGAGAAGCTGACCTCCATCCTCGACGTCGCCAAGGCGATGCAGGCCGAGCGCAACCTGGACCTGCTGCTCCCGCTGATTCTCCGCGAGGCGAGCAAGGTGGTGGAGGCGGACCGCTGCTCCCTCTTCGTGCTGGACCGGGACCGCAATGAGCTCTGGTCGAAGATTGCCCAGGGCTCCAGCTCCGAAATCCGCATCCCGGTTGGCGTGGGCATCGCCGGCTCTGTCGCCGCCACCGGCGGGGTCATCAACATCCCGGATGCCTACGCGGACCCAAGGTTCAACCGCAGCTTCGACGTGGCCTCCGGCTACAAGACGAACAGCATCCTCTGCGTACCCATGCGCGACGCGGCCGGCGACGTGGTGGGCGTGCTGCAAGCGCTCAACTCGCGCGCGGGGCCGTTTGACTCCGAGGACGAGGAGCTCCTCCTGGCGCTGGGCGGTCAGGCCGCCTCCGCCATCGAGAACGCGCTGCTGCATGAGGAGATTAACCGGCTGTTCGAAGGCTTCGTCTCCGCGTCGGTGGTGGCCATCGAATCCCGTGACCCCACCACCGCCGGCCACTCCAGCCGGGTGGCCGCGCTCACCGTGCAGCTGGCGCAGTGCGTGGAACAGCTGAGCACCGGGCCCTACGCGGACACCCGCTTCACGCAGAAGGACCTGCAGGAGATTCGCTACGCCTCCTTGCTGCATGACTTCGGCAAGGTGGGCGTGCGCGAGAACGTGCTGGTCAAGGCGGAGAAGCTCTACCCGCATGAGCTGGAGCTTTTGCGCTCGCGGTTCGACATCGCCCGCAAGGACCGGCAGCTGGAGAGTCTTCGCCGGCGGCTGGAGGCGGTGCGGGTGCGCGGCGAGAAGGAGCTGCCCGCCATCGATGGCGAGGAAGACGCGCGGCTGGCGACGTCCCTCAAGGAGCTGGATGAGGCGTTCGAGTTCATCCTCACCTGCAACCGGCCCACAGTGCTGGCGCAGGGCGGCTTTGAACGGCTGACCGGGCTCTCCGCCCTCACCTTCAAGGACAGCCGGGAGGCGGACCGGCAGCTGCTCTCCGCCCGCGACGTGGAGGTGCTCTCCATCCCCCGCGGCTCGCTCTCCGCGGCGGAGCGCCGGGAGATTGAAAGCCACGTCACTCACACCTTCCGGTTTCTCTCGCAGATTCCCTGGACGCGCGCGCTGCGGCGGGTGCCGGAGATTGCCTACGCGCACCACGAGAAGCTGGATGGCACCGGCTACCCGCGCGCCATCCCCCGCCCCGCCATCCCCGTGCAGTCGAAGATGATGGCCATCTCCGACATCTACGACGCGCTCACCGCCTCGGACCGGCCGTACAAGAAGGCAGTGCCCCACCCGCTGGCGCTCGACATCCTGAAGAAGGAGGCCGAGGGCGGGCAGCTGGACAAGGAGCTCTACGCGGTGTTCGTGGAGGCGGACGTGCCGCGGAAGGCCCTGCCGGCGAAGCCGGCGTAGCTGACGACGGGATTCACGCTCACGCAGCGCACTTGATGAAGCGGTCTTGCGCCAAGCCTCGGACGGGAGCAGGCACCGCTTCGCTGTGCGGGCTGCGGGCTGCGGGCTGCGGGAAATGCTGTCTCGGGCTACGGACTGCGGGGAACGGTGTCTCGGGTAGGGGTAGGGGTAGGGAGCACGCGTTCGCGTTCGCGTTCGCCTTCGTTCACGGGTACGGGCCCGGGCAGGGGTTCGGGTTCGGGACACCGCACACGGCTCGTCCGGTCGCCGACCTGAAGGGGACCCTCGCGGCGATTGAGCCCGTGACCGACTGCCCGCGCCCGGACCCGAACCCCTCCCCGGACCCGAACCCCTGCCCGGGCCCGTACCCGTGAACGAAGGCGAACGCGAACGCGAACGCGTGCTCCCTACCCCTTACCCGAGACACCCTTCCCCGAAGCCCGCAGCCCGAGACACCCTTCCCCGGAAGCCCGCAGCCCGAGACACCATTCCCCGGAAGCCCGCAGCCCGCACTCTGCCGCCTCTCGACTACGCGCCGCTGTGCGTCGCTACGCTCGAGGTGAACGGGGGGAGCTCACAGCCCCGGGAGGAACGGGTAGGCCTGCTTCACCTCGGCGAGCGTGGGGATGGACTCCATGGCGCCACGCTTGGTCACCGAGAGCGCCGCGGCGTGGGTGGCGAAGGCGACCGAGTCCGGCAGCTCCCAGCCCCGGCTGATGCCAATGGCCAGGGCGGCGGTGAAGGTGTCTCCCGCGGCGGTGGTGTCCACCGCGCTGACCGCCGGCGCGGCGACGTGCTGGTGGTAACGGTCGCTGGCGATGTACGCGCCTTTGTCCCCCAGCTTGAGGACGACGGTCTTGACGCCCAGGTCGCTGCGGAGGCGGTCCGCAATACCCGGGGCCTCGTCGAGTGAAATCTCCGTCTTGCCTTCAATGCCGAGCAGCTTGAGGGCTTCGGTCTCGTTCGGGGACAGCACGTCCACGTACTTGAGCAGCCCGGGCGAGAGCGCGTCCGGGGCGGGCGCGGGGTCCAGCACGACCGACAGGCCGCGCGCGTGGGCGCGCTGGGCCGCGGCCTCCGCCGTCCGCTCCGGCGCCTCCAGCTGAAGCAGCAGGACGCTCCCACCCCGGTCGAAGACGTCCAGGTGCTCTGGCGCGAGGTGCGCGTTGGCGCCGTCCGCCACCATGATGCGGTTCTGCCCGGCGTCGTCCACCACCACGATGGCCTTGCCCGTCGGCGCGTGGGACAGCTCGTGGACATGGGTGACGTCCACGCCTGCGTTCGCCAGGTCCGCCTTCACCGCGCGGCCGTCCGCGTCCCGGCCCACGCAGCTGACCAGCATGGAGTCGCCACCCAGCAGCGCCACCGCGGCGGCCTGGTTGCCGCCTTTGCCGCCGGAGGACTCGGCGATTTTCGCGTGGGAGACCGTCTCCCCCGCGGCCGGCGCGCTGGCCACCCGGACGAAGAGGTCTCTGTTCACGCCGCCAACGGTGAAGACGCGGGGCACGGGCTGCCTCCTAACCGGAGATTTGGTGCAGCCGCAGGCTGTTGATTTTGCCCGGCTGGCCTACAGGCGCGCCGAAGACGATGACCACCTTGTCGCCCTTCTGCGCGAGGCCGCGGGAGAGGAGCTCCTCCTCCACGCGGCGAACCATGGCCTCCGTCTCCTGGATGGGCTCCAGCACTCGCGGGACCACGCCCCAGAGGAGCGCCAAGCGGCGGCGGACCTCCTGGTTGGGGCTGAAGGCGATGATGGGGACCTGGGGCCGGAACCGGGAGAGCAGCCGCGCCGTCGTCCCGGACAGGGTGAAGGAGGCGATGAGCGTGGCGCCGGACTCGCGCGCCGCGCGGCAGGCGATGCCGCAGATGGTCTCCGGGAACGGCGCCGGCATCACCGCCGGTTCACCCGGGCCGCGGCGCTGGAAGCTGCTGCGCATGGCGCTCTCCGCCGCCAGGACAATGCGGTCCATCATCTGGACCGACTCCAACGGGTAGCGGCCGCTGGCCGTCTCTCCGGAGAGCATCACCGCGTCCGCGCTGTCGAACACCGCGTTGGCGACGTCTGACGCCTCCGCGCGCGTGGGCCGCGGGTGGTCAATCATGGAGTTGAGCATCTGGGTGGCGACAATCACCGGCAGGCCGCGGTGGTTGGCGCGCCGGATGATGTCCTTCTGGATGGCCGGGACTTCCTCGGGCGGAATCTCCACGCCCAAATCTCCGCGCGCCACCATCACGCCGTCGGTCTTGTCCAGGATGGCGTCCAGCCGGGCCAGCGCCTCCGGCTTCTCCAGCTTGGCGATGATGGGCACCTGGCGCCCGGCGTCCTTCATGGCCGCGCGCGCGACGTCGATGTCGCCGGGAGAACGCACGAAGGAGAGCGCCACGTAGTCCACGCCCGCCTTGATGCCGAAGAGGAGGTCTTCGCGGTCCTTGGGGGTGAGGGCTTCCGCGCGCAGCGCCACGCCCGGGAGGTTGATGCCCTTGTTGTTCTTGAGCAGGCCGCCGTGGATGACCTCCGTGCGCACCACGCTGCGCTTGTCGGTGGCCAGCACGCGCAGCTCCAGCAGGCCGTCGTCCAGGAGGATGCGGTCCCCCACGTTTACGTCGGACGCCAGGTGCGGGTACGTGGTGGAGACAATCTCCTTCGTGCCGGGGACGGACTCGTCGGTGGTGATGGAGTACTCGGCGCCCTCTTTGAGCTCCACGCTGCCGTCAACCAGGCGGCCGGTGCGGATTTTGGGGCCCTGCAGGTCTCCCAGAATGCCCACCGCCTTGCGGACCTTCAGCGAGGCCTGCCGCAACATTTCGATGGAGCGGGTGTGCTGCTCGTGCGAACCGTGGGAGAAGTTCAACCGCGCGACATCCATTCCACCCGCGAGCAGCTGCTCGAGGATTTCCTGGGTCATGCTCGAAGGGCCCAGCGTGCAAACTATCTTCGCTCGTCTCATGTGGCTGCGCACAATCGGGGGCGCCGCCTGGGAGGTCAAGCCCGGATGCTCTTGTTTCAGAAGCGGTTCCACGCAGGTCTGCTCGACGGCCGCATCACCCTCACCTTCCGGCGCTGGGAGAAGCCGCGCGTCAAGCCGGGCGGCCGCTACCGCTGTCACCCCATCGGCGTGCTGGAGGTGGATGCGCTGGCCACGGTGCCCTTCCGCGACGTGAGCGAACAGGACGCGCAGCAGGCGGGCTTCGAGTCGCGCGAGGAGCTTGCCCGCTTCCTGGAGGCGCTCGGGCCGCTTGCCGAAGACACCGCGCTCTTCCGCGTGCAGCTGCACCACGGCGGCGATGGGGACCGCGTGCCGGAGGCGCTGGATGGCAACCTGGCGCCGGAGGCGGCGCAGGCGCTCTTCGCCAAGCTGCGGAAGATGGACGCGGCGGCGCCGTGGACGCTCACCACGCTGCGGCTCATCCGCCGGCGGCCGAAGGTGGCCGCGTCCAAGCTCGCCCGGTCTCTGGGCAGGGAGACGCTGCCCTTCAAGGTGGACGTGCGGAAGCTCAAGAAGCTGGGGCTGACGCAGAGCTTCGAGGTGGGCTACGGGCTGTCGCCGCGCGGCGAGGCGTACCTGGCGCAGCTGCCCGGGCTTACGCGCGCAGCAGCACGCGCAGGTTCTGCTTCTCCCACTGAATGGCCGCGTCGTAGAACGGGAACGCCCGCTCGCGGTCGCGGAAGCCGCGCGGGTGGTGGACGCGGCGCAGGCCCCGCGAAGCGCTCGGGAAGAGCTGGTGCAGCATCTCGTGGAAGACGATGAACTCCACGAAGAAGGCCGGAACATCCGGGCGGTCCAGCGCGGGGTGGATGCGAATCTCCCGCGTCTGGTGGTCATAGACGCCCAGGCGGATGGACTTGCGCCGGCGCTTGCCCGGCATCCGGCCCCAGCCAATCTTCGCGGTGATGCTGGCGTGGAAGTACGCGTCGTTCACGCGGTCAAACACCGACTGCAAGTCGAAGCAGCGCCCCACCGGGTTGAGCTCCGGTTCGTGGAAGCGCTCCTGGCGAATGAGGGGCTGACGGCCGCGGATGTAGTCGTCCAGCACCGGCCCCGCCGCCCGATGGCCGCGGCCCGCGTAGTCGGCGATGGCGCGGACCACGCCGTCCGGCGCGTCCAGGAACATGTGGTGGATGCGCAGCCGCAGGTTGTTGGGCGCGCGGCGGAAGCTCACCATCGTGGAGCGGTTGTCGGTGACGGACAGGCGGACCGGCAGGCCCAGCTCCCTCGAGAGGCGGTGCGCCAGGTGCTCTGCCTTGCTCAGCGCTTCCTGGCGCGAGGGCACCGGCCGCGGCAGCAGCGCGCTCCGCGAGGAGTGCCCTTCGAACAGGGTGAGCTGGAAAGGAGCCTGCGACGTCACGCGGGTTGATCCTACTTTGCGCGAGCCCAGACTCAAGACGTGCAGGCGCGCAGCGTCCCACATCAACCGTCGCCCGCTTGACGCCGCGACCGTTCTCAGGTCAAGCCGCGAACCTTCGTGCTGTGCGCGCGCACCTCTTCGCGCAGCGCAGCGCCCAGCGTCTCCACCTCCGCGCGCGAGAGACTGAATGCGCGCAGCACATCCTCCATCTCCTCCGCTTGCTCGACCGCAAGGCAGGCGGCGCCGCGCTGCTGCGCTGCTTCGTCCAGGTTTCCGTAGCGGGCGACTTGAAGGCTCCACGTCCCGTCGGGCCAGAGCTCGAACGGGTAGAGCCGGCACGCAGTGGGACGGACGTCTGCGGGCAACACGCAGCCGCGGCTGCGGTCCAGGAAGACGCAGGCGCCCGCGCGCCGCCGCAGCGTGAGCCGCGCGGTGTCCCTGCGGAAGTAGCCCGCATAGAGCGGGCGACGCCGCTCATACGCCGCGGCTTCGTCCGGCGTCAGCCACTCCTCTTCGCTGAAACGGTCCGCCCGCTGGCCGGTGTGGTGGGAGATTCTCGCCACGTCCGCGCGGCACAGCGTGGCCAGCTGCTCGCCCTCTCCCACTTCGCAGCACGAGGCGCCCAGGGCGCGGGGACAGCGGGCGCAGACGTGCTCTTCGGACACGCTTCGACTCCAAAAAGAAGCGCGGCGCCCACAAACCGCTGGGCGCCGCGCGAAAGACGTTCCTTCTAGCCTGTCGCTACCAGGTGCGGCCAAAGACGCCGTACAGGCCGCGCATCATCTCCAGCGAGCGCACGACTTCGCGGGTCTTCGCCTCCCACTCGGTGGCGGTGAGGCCGTCCACCGGGCCCGCGGTCTTCGCCTGCTCCCACTTCTGCTGCGCGGTGATGCCGGCCTGGACCAGGGTGACGGACGCGGGGAGCTCCGTCGCGGTGCTGCTCTTCAGCGCCGCGTAGGTGTAGCCGCCGCCGAACGGGTCGTTGAACTGGAGGACCGTGTAGCCCGCCGCGGGCGTGACGCTCTCGCCCGAGCCGAGCCGGAACACCTGGTTCTGGCTGGCGAAGTCCTGGTTAAAGTTCTCCGTGAAGTACGCCATCCCGTAGAGCTCCGAGTAGAAGCGCGTGGTCCAGGGCGGCGTGGGCTCCACCTTCTCCACCGGCAGCGCGGTGCCGTTCCCGTCCACCGGAGTGGGCGCGGGCGGCGGGTATTCGAAGCCGGTGATGTAGTCCTGCGCGCGCGCCAGCGTGGGCAGCGTGATGCGGGCCGTGCCGTCGCCGTTCTTCACCAGGCTGCCCGCGTTCTTGAGGTTGTCCTGCGTCCACACACCGGAGAACACGCGGGTGAGCTCGCGCGGGAAGGTGATGAAGTACGGCAGCGAGTACTTCAGCGCGTCAGAGCCCTTGTCCACGCCGAGGAAGTTGGTCTCGCTCTGCGTGATGGACACCATGGACGCGAACTGGTCCCAGAAGTGGCCCACCTCGCTCACGCGGTCGTAGGAGAGGAAGCCGTCCTTCTCGTACAGCGTGTACATGCTGCGCGCCTTGCCGCGCGGCACGTAGACCATGTCGTTGTAGCCGCCCGCCAGCGTGCGGGTGCGCAGGGCGTCTTCAGACGGGGCGGCCAGGCGGCTGCCCTCGGCGTTGTTCTGCGGCAACAGGCGCCAGCTGCCCGCCGCGGTCCGCCCGTAGTAGCCGGCGGCCGGCGTGGCCAGCGTCTGCAGCATGAGGTTCAGCCCGTCGAAGACCGCCATCGTCCAGTAGTTCTGGACCATCGGGTCTCCCACGCCGAAGAACTCCTCCATCTGCTCGGAGTTGATTTTGTAGTAGTCCTGCATCCAGAAGATGTTGAACAGCCAGTGCTGATACACATTCGGAAGGTTTGACATCAGCCGGCTGTAGTTGCGGCCCAGGACCATGTCCGGGCCGAACTGGAAGCGGTCGCGCTTGAAGTTCGTGAACGGGTAGTAGTTGTTGTACCGGCTCACGTAGTCCTGGTTGATTTCATAGAAGTCCGCGCCCTGGTCCCAGACGTTGCAGGACAGGTTGGCGCCCAGCTCCGCGTCCGAGCAGTACATGTACGGGACCTCGATGGGCATCCCCGCCGCGGCGGTGCCCACGATGTCTCTCGCGCGCTCCCAGTCCGCACCCTGGAACCCGCCGACGGAGAGGCTCCACTGCTTCAGCGCGGCCTCCACCCGCTGGTACTGCGGCTCCAGCTCGCTCCACTTCTTGAAGCCGCGCATGGACATCCGGGAGATGCCCTGGTTCAGCGCCTGCTCGAAGGTCTGGCCGCCGTTGGCGAAGTGGAAGGGCAGCGTCGTGTAGTGGAAGCGGTCCGTGTAGAACGGCGAGCCCGGGTTCCAGTGCTCCACGTGCGCGAGCGGAATCTCCGTGTGCGCGCCGCGGACGAGCATCCGCTTGGCCGGGTTGTCCGTCTCGATGGGCAGGTTGGGCGACTGGTAGTCGCTCCGGGCCTCCTTGAAGACCTCCACCCAGCCGGGCTCGCCGCCACCGGAGTACGCGAAGAGGATGGCCGCCGCGTCGTACTTCCCGATGCCGTGGATTTGCGCGTTCATCCGCGAGCCGTAGTCCATGATGGAGGAGTACTGGAGCTCGCGCAGGCCGCCGCGAATCTGCGCCTCGTTCATCTGCGACGCGTCCAGGAGGTTTTGCGGAGAGCTGGGCAGCACGCGCCGGCCCGCCACCATCACGCCGATGGTCTGCTTGCGCAGGTCCCAGTAACCGTCCTGGTAGTTGAGCGCGTCGAAGGAGCCCTGGAAGTTGTGCGCCAGGCCAAGGGTGTGGCCAATCTCGTGCTCCGTCACGCTGCGGAAGGCCACCACCCGCAGCTCATTCCAGACGTCCCGCTTGGCAATGTCGCGCGCCTCGGCCCGCGTGCAGGCCGTCTTCACGGCGCACGCCGCGTTCCCCTTGGCCTGCAGCTCGGTGAGGCGGGCGGTGAACTTGTCCTTCATCGCCACCGCCAGGCCGTACCAGGCGTCATCCGAGAACTCGGCGAGGTGGATGTTGTGCTTGCTGGCGAGGCGGAAGCGCTCCTGGTGCAGCCGCTGGAGCTCATCCGGGCGGAGCATGGTCTGCCGCGCCACCTGGCGGTACAGGGCCGGGTCCGACGACAGGCGCTGGCGGTAAGCCTGGCCCGGCGCCATGGCCAGCACGTACGCGCGGACCTCGGGCGAGTCGATCATCTCCGCCTGCAGCTGCGGGTTCTTCGAGATGAGGTCATCCACCACCGCGCGCCGGTTCTCCTTGCGCAGCGGCAGCGTGCGCTGCGCGCGGTAGGCGTCAATCTGGCTCTTCAGGCCGGGGGCGAGGTTCGCGAAGGCGGCGGCGGGCCACTGCGGCGTACCGGTCAGCCCCTGCTGCTGCGACTGCCACGGGCCGGAGAGCGGCCGGCGCACGTCGGTGGGCGAGAGGTTCTTCACCACCTCGTCGCTGATGTTCTTGCCGGACACCAGCACGTCCAGCGAGCACTGCAGCGCGTCCGGCTTGGAGTCGCAGTCGCCGATGGTGCCGGAGATGGCCTCCAGCACCTGCTGCGCGTCGCCCGCCCAGGAGTCCAGCGCCGCGCCGTAGATGTACGCGCCGGTCTGGATGATTTCGCCGGTCTCCGGGTCCGAGCCAGAGGGGCCGTAGCCCAGCGGGCCGGCCATCTGAGGCTTGTCCACCCAGGCCACGATGTTGCGGCGGGTGTCGCCGATGCGCGGCGTAAAGCCAGCCGGGCCGCAGGCGGCGGGCGCGCCCGCAGGCACCGGCGTCTGGCACAGGTAGAACATCTGCGGCGCCGCCTCCACCGCGATGCCGCGGGGGACCGCCACCGCGCGCCGGAAGGCGCCGTCCCAGGAGCTCTCAATCCCCTTCACCGCGGGCAGCAGCTCCGCCGGGAAGTTGGGCGTGAGGTGGTAGACGATGGGCTTGGGGACGCGCTTCTCCACCGGGATGACCGTGGCCTTCCCGGAGGCGTCCGTCTGGTGCGCCGCGGCCCAGATGTTGTGCCGGTTGGCGTAGGGCGAACGGCCAGACTCGGTGACGCCGCGGTTCCGGTCGTAGGAGAGCCGCTCGTCCCGGAAGTAGCCGAACTTGGTGGCCATCCGGTCCGTGTAGCGCAGGGGTTCGTAGTCCTGGACGTGCGCGTCATCCACCCGCTTGAAGGACCAGCGGGTCTTCACCACCGCGCCCTCGCAGTCGTAGGTGGGGTTGAAGAGGCAGTAGGGCACCTTGCCGTAGGCGCCGTAGTCCTGCGTCATGGGGTTCCAGTAGGACCGGACCGTGAAGTCGAAGTAGGTGAGCTTCGGCTTGCCGTCGACGGTGCCGAACTCGCTCACGAAGGCTTCATCCCCGGGGCGCTGGTCCACCGGCGTGACGTAGACGTTCATGAAGCGGTCGCTGGTCTGCGACGGGTCACTGGCCTGCAGGAAGTTGTAGGCGTTGTTCTTGCCCCAATCCACCCGCATGTACTCGCGCTCGTACCAGGGCCGGTCGGTGGTGTTCTCCTCCAGCACGTTGCTCTGCTCGCCGGTGGCCGCGTTGTACGTGCGCTGCCGGTCGAAGTGGCTGCTGATGGGGTACGCCGCCAGCAGGGCGCCGCGGTACGGCTTGCCGTCGAGGTACACGGTCTTGCCGATGCGCGACTTCTCCTTGTCGACCATGGGGTCGGTGCCGGGCAGCCACTCGTAAATCCGGTAGGCGACGAGGTGCTTCTCCTGCACCTCGAAGCGGACCTTCTCCATCCGACCCTGCAACCCCTCGAAGGAGATGGCGGAGGTGGAGGGGACTTCGACGATGGTGTCCTGCATGTACCAGGTGCCGTCGAGGAAATCGGACTTCTTGGCGTAGTTGGGCTGGGTGCGGTCAACGACGCCCGGGCTGCCGCCGCAGGCAGCCAACGTCGCGGCCAGCCAGAGGAGGCCGAGGATGCGGTTTGGCATGTGAGCTCCGAAAGGCTTCTTCATGCTGAGAGTGGGATGGGTGGTCATGGCTAGAAGGGGTGCCCGTAGAGGCTGTACATGCCGCGCATGAGGTCGAGGTCGCGGACGCTGTCGCGGAACAGCTCCGTGTATTCCTTCCGCTTGGCCTCGACGCGGGCCGGGTTGTCCCACTCCTCCTGGGGCAGCGCGAGCTTGGGGTTGTTGACGACGGTCAGGAGGTTCCGCGCCTGGTTAATCATCCGCAGCGCGGGCGTGCGCTGCGCGGGCGTGGCGCCGTCCTTTTCGATGGCCGCGTAGATGGCGCCCGTGGTGACGTCCTGGACTTCCATCGTGTGGTAGCCGGGCGCGACGGTAATCTGCTCCGCGCCGCCCACCTTGTAGACCTGGTTCTGCTTGGCGTAGTCGACGTCGTAGTTGACGCTGAAGAGCGCCATCCCCAGGTACAGCGCGTAGATGCGGCTGGTCCAGGTGAGCTGGATGTTCGCCGGCGCGTCGAAGGTGCCGGTGAAGTTGATGACGTCCGGCTTCGGGTACTGGAAGTTGTTGATGTACGTCGACCCGGCGACCTTGGTCTGGAACTGCAGCGCGGGCGTGGTGGTCACCGCGCCGCCGTTGTTCCGGGTGAAGTACATGGTGGGCCGGACCTTCGGCTCATCCATGGACCAGAGCGCGCCGAACATGTCGCCCAGCTCGCGTCCGAAGACCAGGTAGTACGGGATGTAGTAGCGGTTCTGGTCCGCGTAGTTGTCCACGCCGAGGAACTGCGCGTCCGGCGAGACGGCGGCGAACATGGCGCCGAACTGGTCGTTGTAGTGCCCGGCCTCCAGCATCCGGCGGAAGAACCCGGCGCCGCTCTTGTAGTCGTAGCGGCTGTACATCCGGCGGGCCTCGCCGCGCGGCAGCACCGCGAACTGGGTGGCCGAATAGTTGGAGTTGTTGGAGTAGTAGTCCTTCAGCACGCTGCGGCCGGACTCGTTCAGGGTGTCGAAGTCATCTCCTTCGGAGACCACTTCCCAACGGGGGACGGTGTCGCCGTTCGGGTCGCGCGTCCGGTACATGTAGTAGCCGGCCGGCGGGACCGACATCACGCGCAGCAGGTTGTTGATGCCGTCCAGCGCGGCCATCGTCCAGGTGTCCTGCATCAACGCGTCGTAGCCGAAGGGACCGGTGCGGTAGTCGCCGAAGGTCTGGCTGCTGGTGGTGCCGCGGCCGTACATCGCGTGCACCCAGTGCTTGTAGACGGCGCCAGTGCTGAGGAAGGTGCCGTACGCGTCGTTGGTGGCGCTGTCCGAGCTGAACGAGTACCGGTCCCGCTTGAAGTGGGTGAAGTAGTAGTTGTTCCAGTAGCTCTCCAGCCACGTCTTGGTCATCTCGAAGTAGTCAGGCCCGCGGTCCCACATGTTGCAGGAGAGCAGCTTCCCCTCTTCGTAGTCGCTGCAATACATGTACGGGACTTCCAGCGGCATGGACTGCGTGTCGGCGTCCGTCACCGCCACGCCCGCCTTCACCTTCTCACGCAGCGCCGCAGTGGCCGCCTTCACGTCGGACCACTTCATCAGCCGGCGGGACTTGAGCTTGGCAATGCCGTCCGTCGTCACGTCCGCCAGGTTCGCCCCGTCGCCGAAGTGCAGCGGCACCGTGGAGTAGTGGAAGCGCTCGACGTAGTTGGGCACGGTGTTCGCCGTCCGCGCCGCGTTCACCACCGGCAGGTCATGCCCCGCGCCGGTCACCGCGAAGTTCTGCCCGTCAGAGCCGGGGAAGGAGAGCGTGCTGCGCCGGGCGCCGTTGAAGACCTCCACGTAGCCGGGTTCGGTGCCGCCGGAGTAGGCGAAGACGATGGCGGCTTCGTCGTACTTCCCGACGCCCTTCCAGTCGCCGTTAATCTTCCCGCCGTAGTCCATGATGCTGGAGTACTCGTAGTCGTGGAGGCCGCGGATCAGCTGGTCCTCGGTGCCGTCCGACAGGTTCTTCAAGTCCGTCGGCGTGCGCGGAACCTTCGCGGTGCCGTTCTGCACCACGCTCAGGCTGGCCTTCTTGATGTCCCAGTACTGGTCGTTGAAGTTCACCGCGTCGAACGAGCCCTGGAAGTTGTGCATCAGGCCGAAGGTGTGGCCAATCTCGTGCTCGGCCGTGGCGCGCCAGACGCTCTGCTGGAAGCGACGGCGAATCTCCTGGTCCGCCACCGCGCGGGCCTGCGCCGCGCTGCAGGCGGTGCCGCAGTACTTCCGGATGTCTTCGATGAGCGCCTTCTGCTCCGCGGTGCAGATGGCCTGCCCCGTGGTGGCCGTGGGGTCACAGTGCGGGACGGACTGGAGCGCGTTCATCCGCGCGGTCCTCTTGTTGAGCTCCGCGTGCGCCACGCCCACCAGCGTCTGGTCCACGAAGTCCACCAGCGTGACGCTGTTCTTGTTCGCCCACGCCACGCGCGCCTGAGACATCCGGCTGCGCAGCTCCGGGAACTTCAGCAGCACGTCGCGCTTGAGGTCCCGCGCGAGCGACGGGTCATTCGTTGCCAGCTGCTCCAGCGCGGGGGGCAACATCGCCATCGCGTCGGCTTCCAGCTCCGGGTTGTCCAGGACGGAGGCCTCCAGCGCGGGCAGCTGGGACAGCTTCGCCGCGGCGCTGCTCACCGAGGAGAGCTGCGTGGTGGGCAGCCCGGTGGCGCGGTACTTCAACATCGTGTTGGCCATGAGCGCGGTGGGCCGGTCAAAGGCGCCCACGGTGGGCGCGTCCGTCAGCTGGACCGCCTCACCCTGCAGCTCCGACTGGATGAGCCCGCTCTTCTGCTTGAGCGTGGAGCTGTAGGCCGGGTTGCTCAGGATGTAATTGCGCACGTCGGTGCCGGCGATGATGTCGTCCACCGACTTGTCGCCGACGAGGAAGTCCATCCGGGTGAGCAGGCCCTGCGCCGAGGAGTCCACCGCGCCGGTGTAGACGTTGGCGTTGGCGGAGATGATTTCACCGGTCTCCACATCCACCGAGCTGGGGCCGTAGCCCAACAGCCCGTTGGGGACGGGCTCGGTGATGGTGTTGAGGAAGCTGTAGCGCAGGTCGCCCATGCGGGGCTCGAAGCCGACGGGACCGCAGGCGGCAGGCGGCGGCTGACCGGTGAGCGTGTCCTGCGCGGGCACCGGGCTCTCGCAGATGAACAGCACCTGCTCGGTGACGGACGGCTGCTGGCGGGCGGCGGCCACGGCGCGGCGGAAGGCCACGTCCCAGTTGCGCTCCAGCACCCGCGCCGCCTCCATGTACTGCTTGTAGATTTCAGGCGTCCCCATCCGCGTGGCGGGCGAGAGGTAATAGACGATGGGGTTCACCTCGCGCTGCGCGTACGGCAGCGGGCGGGCCTTGTCCGGCGAGCCGTCCGCGTTCTTCGCGTAGGACTCCTTCCAGATGCGGTAGCGGTTGCCGAGCAGCAGCCGGCCGCTCTCCGTCACGCCGTGCTTGCGGTCATAGGTCAGCCGCTCCGTGCGGAAGTAGCCGAACTTGCCCTGCGCTTCGTTGCTGTACTGCAGCGGCTCGTAGTTGTTGCTGCGGTTGGTATCCACCCGCGCGAGCGAGGTGCGCATGTTGATTTGCTGCGAGGTGCAGTCGTAGCGCTCGCCGCCGAAGAGCATGCAGTTGGGGATTTGGTAAATGCCGTAGGTCATCGTCGTCGGCTTCACGAAGTAGCGGCCGGTGAAGTCGAAGTACGAGAGGACGTTCTCGCCGTCCGCGCCGGGCTTGTACTCGCGCAGCGGCCAGTCGTACGGGTCCGTGCCCGGCTCGTTCGGCTGAATCCACGCGCTCACCGTGCTGGCGCCGGAGGGGTTCTGCACCGTGTTCCACAGCATGCTGGTGCCCGCGTTGGCGGTGTTGGCGGACCAATCCACGCGCATGTACTCGCGCTCGTTCCAGGGCCGGTCGCTGCTGTTCTCGACGATGACGTTGGTCTGCTCGCCGGTGGCCGTGCTGTAGGAGCGCTGGATGTCGAAGTGGCTGAGGATGGGGTAGGCCACCACCGGCGCGCCGAAGAACTGCTGCGGCTCGGCGCACTTTCCCGTGGTGTCACAGAAGCGGGTGGTGCTGCCGGACGGGATGGACGCGGGGTCCACGTTCGTCTCTGAGCCCGGCATGAACGGATAGGCCCGGTAGCCGATGAGGCTGGTCTCCGTCACCTCGAAGACCAGCTTCTCCATGTTCCCCGTCTCACCCCGGAAGGTGAACCCGGTGCTGGCGGGCGTCGACGTGACGGTGTTCCGGAAGTACCACTGGGCGCCCAGCAGGTCGGTCTTCTTCAAGACGTTGGGCTGGACGCGGCTGATGTCGCCGTTGCTCTGGGCGCACGCGGCCAGGAGCAGCGCGCACATCGCCGCGAGCGGCCAGCGAAGTTGCTTCCGGTTCATGATTCCTCCACGGAGGTTGAGGCTTGGCACGGGTGAGGGGACTTTCTTGTACGGCTAGTAGAGAGCGGAGAGGCCGAGAGAGAAGCTGGTGTTGTTGCTCACGGGGTAGTCAAAGGGACCGCGCACCCGCCAGCCGCCTTCGGGGGTGTTGTTCTGGACCAGCGGCAGCGCGCCGCCACCCGGGCCGTAGCCGACGCTGAAGCCGGCCTCCAGGTGCTCGGTGAAGGCGTAGCTGACGCCGAGGGAGACCTGGACCATGTCGTTCCGGACGAAGCCGCCGCGCGCCACCGGGTTGCCGTTGGAGTCCAGCGCCTTGGGCGTGAACTCATCCTGCGGCAGCGGGTAACGCCAGCTGTGGCTGAGGACGAAGCTGGCGTCGAAGGCCAGCGAGTCCGTGGTGCGCCAGGTGGCGGAAATCATGTTGGAGGCGGTCCAGGCGGTGTTCTGCCCGCCGTAGTCGCAGAAGACGTCATCCTTGCGGCACTTCACCGTGTTGCTCTGGAACGGGACGGACGCGGCCGGCGTGGCGACGAACTCCCGGCCGTGAATCCCGCGGCTGGCGGAGAGGCGGTAGAGCAGGTCCACGCGATCAAACGTCCGGGACAGGTCCAGGCCGGCGGAGAGCACGGTGATGGTGGACGCCTTCCAGCTCTCCAGCGTCAGCGGGACCATGAAACCCACGCGCGGGCTGAGGGCGATGCCGGTGACCGCCGTCTCCCGGAAGACCGCAGGGGCCGACAGCCCCAGGCGCAGGTCGCTCCAGTCGAAGCGGCGCCCGGTGCTCGCGTCCGGCAGCGTGTACTCCCAGCCCACCGACATCCGGGCGGAGGCCGCCAGCTTCTTACCGAGCGCCCTGAAGCTGAACGACGGCCCGAAGGAGAGCCCGCCGCCCGCGTAGCTGGCGGTGGCCTGCTCCGGATTGGTGAAGGTCCCCAGGCCGATGTCGTTGGCGAAGGATGCGGAGAACTTCCAGCCGGTGATGGTGGCCTGCGCCTCGGCGGTCTGCGCCAGCACGGACAGCTGCGGCGGCGCGTCGTCCTTGGCCACGTCCGGCTCCGCCACGCCCGGCTCATCTGCGGCGGAGGGGCCCGGGGCTTCGGCGGCTTCCTGGGGCGGCTCCGCAGAAGGCGGGTTCTCGGCCTGTGCGGGGGGCTTCGGATCGCTTTCGGGATTGTCCGCGCGGATTTGAGCGTTGGCAGCGACCGAGAGCGTCAGGAGTGCGGCGAGCAAAGGCTTCAAAAGAGACCTCCAGGCGCCCGGGTTGAGGCTGTGCGCCCTGCCGGGAAGAAGAGCATCGGGGGTGGCAAGCAACGTTCGTTCCGTTTGACCACCTCATCCCTCACGCACGGAAGGTACCGCCATTCCGGTGCATGCCTCCGCCCAACACGAGTCGAACTGCGACATGCGTTAGCGAACGCGAGCGACTCGAGTGTCCATCGACAAGAAACCGTCATCGGAGGCGGGGGAAAACGGCCATCCCCATCGGGAAAGGAGGGCCGGGTCGGGAAGAGGGGTTTCGTGTAACACGCCCCGTGAGGGGCATCAACGCGCGCACCGTAGGCGCACATTGCCTTCATCCACACACCTCGAAGGCGCCCCTCCTTTATATGCGGGGTTTCTCAATCCGCGGTGCGGAGGAGCCGTTCGAGGCGGTCAGGTTCGACCCGGAGCAGCAGCGTCCGCTCCCGCGTGTAGAGGACCTGCCCCTTGGCCCCGCCCTTCTGCTTCCGGACGAACTTCGCGGCGGTGTAGCTCACCTCGCCGCGGGGCTCGCCCTTGGCGCTGGAGTGGTGCAGCGCCAGGTGCGCGGCGTCCAGCAGCACCTCCTGCGCCAGCGTGACGCCCTTCTCCATCGGCACCACCACGTGGGCGCCCGGCACCCCGCGCGCGTGGAGCCAGAGGTCCTGCGGGCGCGCCACCTTGAAGGTCAGCGCGTCGTTCCCTTCGCTCCCCTTCCCCACCCAGATTCTGGCCCCGCCGCTGCCCGTGTACTCCTTGTAGGGGCTGGCCCGCGCCTGGCCGTCTTTCGCGCGTACGGGTGATGCGGGGACGCTGGCGTCACCCGGCGCCGCGCCTTCCTGCGTGAGCCGGGCGAGCTCCGCGCGCAGCCCGTCCGCCTGCGCGGAGAGCTCCCGCTCGCGGCGCTGCGCGTGCTCGCAGCCGCGCAGGAGCCGGCGGTACTGGTGGAAGCGCCAGTCCACCTCCTCTTTCGGCGAGCGCCGGCCGTCGAGCGCGATGAGCTCTTCCACCGGGCCCTCCTCGGTGTAGCGGGTGAGCCGCAACTCCTTCTGACCGCGCGCGAAGCGCCCCAGGTTCTGCGCGAGCAGCTCTCCGAGTTGGCGGTGCGCTTCGGCCTCCGGCTGCCGGCGGGCCTCGGCGCGGACCTTCTCCAGCGTCCGCTCCGTCCGGGAGAGCTTGGCCTTCAGCGGCGCCAGCGTCCGGCGCAGGAGGTCCTGCGCGCGGTGGGCGTCCTCCTTCCCGGCGAAGAGCGCCTCCGCCGCGCGGGCGAACCCCAGCGGGCCGTCCAAGGGGCGCAGGCGCGAGGGGGCGGCGAGCTTCGCGGAGGCAGGCGCTTCGCGCGCGAGGTAGGGCTGCCCCACCCGCAGCCCCTCTCGCGGCTCGCTGGAGAAGGCCACGGTCTTGCCGCCCACCACCAGGACGAGGTTCGCGCCGCCCCCCGGCAGCTCCAGCCAGAGGGAGCGCTCCTTCTCCAGGCGGAGAAAGGCGAGCTCCACCGCGCGCGCGGCCTCATGGAAGGTGGCCCGGACCAGCCGGGCGCCGGTGAGCTCCTGCCGCAGCCTCGCCTGCAGCGTAACGGGCGCCTCCGGCGTCCGCGGGCGCTGGTCCACCACCGACAGGCGCGCGAGCTCGCTCTCCACCGTGGCGGCCAGCACCGTGCTGCGGCCTACCTGGCGCAGCTCCAGGTAGACGGCGCGCGGCCAGGGGACGAAGGCCTTCTGAACGATGGCGCCCGTCAGCTGCGCGTTCACCTCCTGGACTACTTCGGTCAGCTCGGACGGACGCAGCACCTGGCACTCCTCCCGGGGCACGGCGCCGGCGCTTCCGTCTGCGCGACCGGCGTGCGTAGGTCTGCGCCACCTCTCGATTTCACGCCGCTGCGCGGCGCTGCGCTCCTGGAGAACAGCTCAATGGGGTCCCGCAGCATCGCGGGGACGCCCCCCGTTCGCGTCGAGCGTCTCACGAGCCTGCACATCTCTTCGCGGTTGGTAGGGTGAACCTCCCCCGTTCGCGTCGAGCGTTGCGCCGTCAGGCGCAGAGTCGAGACGTCGGCAGTGCTCCCGAAGTGTGGCTCATGGACCGCTGCGCTCTCCTCGAAACAAGCCGGCAGAGTGCAGTGCGTGGGTTCGCGCCACCTCTCGACTGCGCGCCGCTGCGCGTCGCTACGCTCGAGGCGAGCGGGGGGAGGCGCAGCGGCGTGCGCGTCGCTACGCTCGAGGCGAGCGGGGGGAGGCGCAGCGGCGAGGCGAACGGGGGGGCGCACTAGGCGGGGCTGCCGGCGGCCCTGGCGATTTTCTCCAGGGAGAACGGGTGAGGCGGAAGCAGCTGCGCGTAGGTGCAGCTTTGCGGCGTGCGGTCCGGACGCCAGCGCTGAAACGTGGAGGCGTGGCGGAAGCGTGGGCCCTGCAGGTGGTCGAAGGAGACCTCGCAGACCAGCTCCGGGGTGACGGCAATCCAGGAGAGGTCCTTTCCTTGTGACCAGCGGCTGGGCGTGCCCGGCGTCCGGCCCTGGCCGAAGCTGGTCCCGCCTTCCAGCGGACGCAGGCGCTCCCGAATCTCCCGCCGCTCTTTCGCCTTGAAGCCGGAGGTGTGGCCGACGTGGTGGAGCACGCCCGCCTCGTCGTAGAGGCCGAGCAGCAACGACCCCACCCCGTCGCCGTTCTTCATCACGCGGTAGCCGCCCACCACGCAGTCGGCGGTGCGGCGGTGCTTCACCTTCACCATCACGCGTTCGCCCGGACGGTACGGCTGGTCTTCCCGCTTGCCGATGATGCCGTCCAGCCCGGCGCCCTCGTACTCCACGAACCAGCGCTTCGCCGTGGCCAGGTCCGCGGTCTGCGGGGTGAGGAAGACGCGCTCGGTTCCCTTCAACGCCGCGGCCAGCCGGGCGCGCCTGTGCGTCAGCGGCTGCTCGCGCAGGTCTTCGTCGCCCAGCGCCAGCAGGTCAAACGCGACGAAGCTGGCCGGCGCGGCTTCCGAGAGCTTGGCCACGCGCGAGGCTGCGGGGTGGATGCGCTGCAGGAGCGCGTCGAAGTCCAGGCTCTTCTCCCCGGCGATGACAATCTCACCGTCCACCACCGACTTTTCGGGCAAGGCGGCCTTCAGCAGCGCCACCAGCTCCGGGAAGTAGCGCTCCAGCGGCTGTTGCTTGCGGCTGGAGAGGTGGAGCCGGTCTCCGTCACGGAAGATGAGGGCCCGGAAGCCGTCCCACTTGGGCTCGTACAACCACCCCTCTCCTGCGGGGATCTCCTCCTCCGGCGCGGACAGCATGGGTTCCAGGGGCGGCTCGACGGGAAGGCTCATGGCGTAGGCTATCTCTCAACGTTCGCCGGGGGGCGCAAGCGATGTCGAGCCTGGCCAGAAGAGACCGGAAGGTGCGCCGATGAGCCTGCTGCGCGCGCCCGAGGAGGCGCTGGAGTGGATGCGGACGGTGAAGCTCGCCACCCTCACCCCCAACGGCAAGGGCGTCCCGTCGCTGGTCTCCGCGGTGGCGCAGACGCCGGTACGCGGCAGCTGGTGGGGCCTGCCGGAGGGCACCCTCATCTACACGCTGGCCGAGGAGCTGGAGCACAGCGGGGAGGTCCTCACCCTCAAGCTCGTGGGCGGCAAGGTGACCTTCGTCCACTGCGCACTCTGGCCGGCGCTCCTGCGCGCGCTGGCGGACCCGGCGCGCCAGAAGCAGGCCCGCGCAGCGCTGCCCAAGCCCGCGCTCGCCCTGCACGACGCAGTCGTGGAGCGCGGCCGCTTGCGGCTGGACCTGCTGGGAGAGCCGGACGCGCCGAAGGCCACCCGCGCGCTCAAGGGCAAGCCGCTCAAAGCGGCGCAGGAGGCGCTGGAGGCGGCGATGCTGGTGGTGAGCCGCTCCGAGCACACCGAGCTGGGCAAGCACGCCACCGCGCTGCAGTCCTGGCGGGCGTGGGCCAGCCCGACCATGCGGCAGGAGGCCAAGGCGCTGACGCTGGCACAGGCGCGGCCGCTGCTGGAGGCGCACGGCGTGGAGCTGGAGGCGAAGCGCGCCCAGAAAACGAGACGGCCCGCCAAAAAGGCGGGCCGTCGGCACAGCGGAAAGCGGTGAGGCCTATCGCTTCTTGCTCGCCGCCCGCTTGGCGGTCTTCTTCTTCGCTGCAGGCTTCTTCTTCGCTGTCTTCTTCTTCGCGGCCATTCGACCCTCCCGGTGAGTGCGCGCGATGGTAGTGACGACGGTTCGATGTGTCAAAGAATGTAGACCTCCGACGAACGAAGGAGGACGACGATGAGCGCAGCGCCGAACAGTCCGCGCGCCACGCCCGCGCCGGCCGCACCCCTCGCGAGCGCGCCGCCGGACGTCCCGAAGCGGCCGTTTCTGGAGCGGATGGGGCTGCGCTACTTCCGAGCGCTCTCCGCCCGGAGCGGCAAGGTGACGGCGGACGACGCGGTCCACCTGCTCAACCCGCGTGAGCGGGCGGCCCTCAAGCGCATCTCCCGCGCGAACGTGGCGCGCGCCGCGCTGGCGGGGGCGCTCTCGGCGCTCGCCGCGGCGGTGGCGGACCGGCTGGCGCAGCCGCTGCTGGGTCCCCATCCGGAGGTGGCGACGGTGGCGCAGCAGGTGCGCTTCTGGTCCGTGGTGGGAGGGGTGACGGTGGTCGCCTCCGTGGTGGAGATTCTCTTCCTCTACTGGGACGCGCTGCGCTCCGTGCACGCGCTGTCCGTGGCCGCCGGGGTGCCGCTGTTCGAAGGCGAGGACCCGGAGGAGGCGGTGGCGGCAGGGCTGGCGCGCGCCGCGCTGGAGCTGCCCAACCCGCCGGAGCCGCTCTTCGGCGTGGACCCCCGGCGCGAAGCGTCCAAGGTCAAGCTGCTGGTGTCGTCGCTGGCGTACAAGGCGAAGATTGGCGTCAGCAACTTCATCCTCAAGGCGCTGGTGCGCCGGATGATGGGCCGGGTGGTGGTACGGGCCTGGCTGGAGTTCGTCAGCATCCCGGTCACCGCGCTCTGGAACGCGCTGGTGGCGGCGCAGGTGATGCGCGAAGCCCGCATCCGCGCGATGGGCCCATCGGCGGTCATCGAATTGGTGCGGGTCATCTTCGCGTCCGCCCCGCCGCTCTCGCAGGCGGCCAAGGACGGGGTGTTTCGCGCGGTGGCCAGCGCCATCGTCCGGACCACGGACCTCCACCCCAACCTGGCCCGCCTCCTCGCCGAGGTGGGCGCGAAGATTGGCGCGCCGGTGCGCGAAGCCCCCGACGACACCTTCCGCTTCCTGGAGGATTTGGCGCGGCTGTCGCCGGAGGAGCAGCGGGTGGTCCTGCGGACGCTGGCGGTGGCGGCCATCATCGACGGCCGGCTCAACGAACCCGAGAAGCGACTGCTTGCCGCCGCGCTCAAGGCCTGCGGCCGGAACGCGGACCTGGCCCCCGTCCTCGCGCTGCGCAAGCGCTTCGTCGCCGGGGAGGCCATCCCGCCGGAGGCGCTGGAGTCGCTTTAAGCCAGGGGCTCAGCCCAGCGCGGTGCGGTAGTCCAGGTCGTAGTCGTCGGTGTTGGCGGCGGCGACGTCCGTCTCCGCCTGGGCGAAGAAGCGGCGGACGGCCAGCTCCACCTCGGCCGCGCGGGTCAGCTGGTTGACGTCGGCGCGGAAGGCGGAGGCGCCGCGCAGGCCGTGGGCATACCAGGCGAGGTGCTTGCGGAAGGCGCGGACGGCCGCCAGCTCTTCACCGACGAAGGGGAGGTGCTCCGCGAAGTGCTGCAGCACCGTGGCGGCGCGCTCGTCAGCGGTGGGGGCCGGGCCGCCGAGCAGCTGGCGGAAAATCCACGGATTGCCCAGGGCGCCGCGGCCAATCATCACGAAGTCGCAGCCGGTGGTCTCCAGCATCCGGCGCGCGTCCTCGGGCGTCTTCACGTCCCCGTTGCCGATGACCGGCGTGCGCAGCAGCCGGCGCTTGAGCTCCGCGATGCAGGTCCAGTCCGCCTGGCCGGAGTAGCCCTGGGCGCGTGTCCGCGGGTGAATGGCCAGGGCGGCCACGCCGGCGTCCTCCAGGGCGAGGGCGACGTCCACGAAGTTGCGGTTCTGGTGGTCCCAGCCGGAGCGGATTTTCGCGGTGACCGGCAGGCCGGTGGCTTCGCGAATCATCCGGACAATCTGGGCGGCGCGCGGCACGTCGCACAGCAGCGCGGAGCCGGCGCCGCTCCTGGTCACCTTCTTGACCGGGCAGCCCATGTTGATGTCGATGACCTGCGCGCCCCACTGTTTGCCGATGACGGCGGCCTTCGCCATCACCTCCGGCTCACCGCCGAAAATCTGCAGGGAGTAGGGCTTCTCCACCTCCGGGTCATGGCGAAGGTAGCGAACCGTACGGGCGTTGGCCCTGAAGAGCCCCTGAGCGCTGACCAGCTCCGTAGGACACAGCGCCGCACCCAGCTTGGTTGCAAGGACGCGGAACGGCATCTCACTCACGCCCGCCATGGGTGCGAGGATGAACGGATTGCGAAGGGCGTAAGGTCCAATTGACGGCATCACCCGCCTCTCTACCACGGCCCTCATTCTCGGCGCGCCTGACACTGCCATGACACGGGGGGGTGTTGATTGCGGGTGCCGCTGCTCAGCTTTCCGTGCGCCACCTCGTGAAGAGAGCCAACTACGTGAACACGCAGACCCAGACCCCCGCAGCCAGCCTTCCGAGCGAGGACCGGATGTCGGTCATCAGCTCGCTGCCGTTCTTCGGCGTCCACCTGATGTGCCTGTTTGCCTTCTACACGGGCGCCCGGCTGCGCGATGTCGTGGTCTGCATCGCCCTCTACTACTTCCGGATGTGGGCCATCACGGCGGGGTACCACCGGTACTTCTCGCACCGCAGCTACAAGACCTCGCGCGCCTTCCAGTTCCTGCTGGCGCTCTTCGGCACGCTCGCCACCCAGAAGGGCGTGCTCTGGTGGGCCGCGCACCACCGGCACCACCACCGCGAGTCAGACCAGGAAGCCGACATCCACTCGCCCACGCTGCGCGGCTTCTGGTGGAGCCACGCCGGGTGGATTCTGTGTTCTCGCTACAACGACACCCGGCTGGATAAGATCCAGGACTTCGCCAAGTACCCGGAGCTGCGCTGGCTCAACAAGTACTACCTGGTCCCGCCGATTGTGCTGGGCCACGTGCTGTTCCTGGTGGGCGGCTTCTCCATGCTCATCTGGGGCTTTTTCATCAGCACCACGCTGCTGTGGCACGGCACCTTCACGATTAACTCGCTCAGCCACGTGTTCGGGAGCCGGCGCTACAAGACGACGGACACCAGCCGGAACAACTGGCTGCTCTCCCTCATCACCTGCGGCGAGGGCTGGCACAACAACCACCACTACCACCAGAACACCGCCAACCAGGGCTGGTTCTGGTGGGAGGTGGATTTCAGCTACTACGTCCTCAAGGCGCTCTCAGCGGTGGGCCTGGTCTGGGACCTGCGCCTGCCGAGCGACGCGGTGAAGCTGGCGCACCTCAAGTACTCGGACGCCGACCGCGAGGTCCTGCGCGGGGAGAGCGGCTTCTTCGGCAACCAGGAGGCCGTCCGGCTGGCCAAGGAGCGCGTGAAAAACGCCATCGCGGCCGCCCGGGAGAGCCTCCCTGTCGCGGGGCCTGCCCCCTCACCCCTGCTGAAGCGCCAGTAATTTCGCGGGGTGGCAAGAAGGTGGTCGGCCTTCGCAGGGTCGACTACCTTCTTCGACTGGCCCGATGACGCCTGTCCTGAAACCACCTGCCGCCTCCTCTCGTACTGGGGAGTCAGAGGCCGTGGGTGATTCGGACGAGACATTGATGCAGCGGTTCACGCGAGGAGAGGAGCAGGCGTTCGACGTCCTGTTCGCGCGCTACGCGCGGCCGGTGCACGCGTTCCTGCTGCGGATGGTGGCGAGCGCGGCGCTGGCCGAGGACCTCACCCAAGCGACGTTTCTCTCGGTGGTGAGGGGCCGCGGACGCTTCCAGGAGGGCGCGCGGTTCAAGCCTTGGCTGTACGCCATCGCCACCAACGCCGCGCGCGACCAGCACCGCAGGCGTAGGCCGGAGGAGCTGACCCAGGCGGGCGAGCTTCCGACAGGCGCAGCCGGGGAGGACGCAGGCCCGCGCGACCTGGGCCTGGAGCGGACCGTTCAGCGCGCACTGGAGCAGCTCCCGGAAGCACAGCGCAGCGCGATTGTTTTGCACCGGTTTCAGGAGCTGTCCTTCGCGGAGATTGCGCAGGCGCTGGGCGTGACGGAGTCCGCCGTCAAGGTCCGCGCCCACCGCGGCTACGAGCGGCTGCGCGAGCTGCTCAAGGGGCTCAAGGAATGACGTTCACTCCGGCGTGTGACCAGGTGCTCGAGCTTCTTGGGCGGCCGCTCCCGGAGGCGCTCGCCGCGCATGCCCATGGGTGCGCGCACTGCACTGCGACGCTGGCGGCGTATCAAGCGGCCGAGGCCGCTTCCGTGGGGAGTACGCCCGAGCTCGCCCTGCCCCGCATCCGCGCGGCTGCGCTGAGCGAGTTGGCGAAGCAGCCTACCGTGCGCCCGTGGTGGCAGGGGGCGCTGGCGCTTGCCGGCTTCAATGCGGCGGTGGCGGGGGTGGCGGCACTGCTGCTGGGTGTGCAGAACCGCGCGTCTGGGTTCGCAGTGGCGGCCGTGGCGTGCGTCTTGTTGGCGAGCATGGCCGGTTCCGCGCTGCTCGCGCTGGCGCCTGGCCGGCGTCCCCTCGCGTTCACCCTGCTGGGCGGGATGGCTGTGTCAGGCGTGGCGCTCCTCTTTGGAGCGTCTGGGTTTGAGCCAGGCCGGGGCTTCCTTGAGAGCGGCCTCAAGTGTCTGGTGAGCGAGGTGCTGCTCTCCGTCCTCCCGCTGGCGACCGGTCTGTTCCTGCTCACCCGCACCGCGCCGTCCGCCCTGCGCGCGGCCGTGCTGGGCGCCGCCTGTGGCGTGGTCGGGCTGCTCGCGCTGCACCTGCACTGCCCCAACGGGACGGTCGGCCACCTGGTCCCGTTCCATGTTCTTCCCTGGTTGGGGCTGGCCGTGGGGGCCGTAGCGGTGAGGGCGCTGCTGCCGACGCGCAGCTACGCGCCTTAGAAGCGCTTCAGCCCGGCGAGCAGCGCGATGAGCAGGACGTCGATGAGGATGCCGGTGGCCGCCAGGCCCAGGCCGAGCTTGGGCTTCCACCGCACGGTCGCGAGCTCCGGTGCGCGGGCTTTGACCCAGCCGATGATGCAGACGAGGACCGCGGAGAGCTGAACCGCCGGGATGGGCAGCAACGAGATGCAGCCAAGCACCAACCCGAGGGTCTGCAGGCGGGTGGTGGAGTGAGGCGCCTGAGCCTGGGCGCTCTGGGCGCGCTTGTCCCAGCAGCCGGGGCACATGGGCAGCGCCTCGGGGCGGGTGCGACGCTCGCAGGCGGTGCAGATGAACGTTCCGCAGCGTCCGCAGCACCAGGTGGCGGGCGCGCTCAGGTGGTTTCCGCAGCGTGCGCCGTCGGGCGCGGGCGAGCTCACTGCGCGGTCACGCCGCCTTCCCGGCCACGAGGTGAGCACGGATGCGGTCCGCGGCCTCGGCGCTGGGCAGCTTGAGGACAATCTGTTCTTTGTCGATCTTCGCGCACTGCGGGCCCTTGCCCTTCACCAGGGCGAAGCTCACCACCACCAGCTGCACCACGCTCAGGCCGATGAGGAGCAGGCCCAGCGCCGAGTCGGTCTCCAGCAGCACCACGCCCGCGGCGAGCAGCGCCATCATTGCGCCCAGGGAGACCCCGAGCGCGAGCTTCGCCCGCCGCCAGCTCTCCCAGCCCGCATCGCTGAACGGCAGCTCCCCCTTCGCCTTGCGCATCAGCGCCAGCATCAGGATGACCATGATGAGCGGCGCGCAGCCGAAGACCGCCACCCAGCGCGGGTACCACTGAAACTTGACCGGGCGGAAGGTGACGTTTTCCGTGCCGCCGCTGATGACGCAGATGGGCGGCAGGTCAAACTTCGTCATCTCGTTGATCGGCAGCTCAACTTCGTGCATGCGCCGCGTCTTTCCACAGGCGCACGCCCTTTGTCACGTCCCTGCATCCGCGCGCTTGGGGCAGGACTCGAGCGCCCCCGCGGGGTCCACCGCGTCCCCGCCCGAGGTGACCGAGAGCACCTTCCGGCCCGGGCCCACCACGAACGTGTAGCGCTGGGCCAGCGTGAGAATCGGCGCCTTCACGTCGTACGCCTTTGCCAGCTTGGCGTCCGTGTCGGAGATGAACGCGAACGGCGCCTTGAGCTCCGCCTTGAACTTCTTGAGCGTCTCCGCACTGTCTGTCGAAATGGCCAGCACCCGCGCGCCCCGGTTCGACAGCTCCGAGGACAACCCGGTGTACGCCGTGAGCTCCCGCGTGCAGCCGCCCGTGAAAGCCTTGGGGAAGAAGGCGAGGATGACGGGACCGTCTTTGACCAGGGTCGAGAGGTTCTGGGCCCGGCCCTCGGTGTCGGTCACGTGAAAGTCAGGGGCCACGTCTCCCACTGCAGGCGTGGTGGCGAGGAGCGAGGTCAGCAGGGAGGTGAGCATGGGTGCCTCTTATCGGCCTGCGCCCGCCGTCGCAACGCGAGGCGTGGTGACGACGAGGGGGTTGTCCGCTTGCTGAGCTTCGTCCTCGAAGGCGAAAAACCTGCGCCCTGGGGAGACGGGGGGTTCAAGGGGGGCGTTGCACAGGCTTCGCCCACCTGGCTGTGCCGGCGCTGTTCAAGAACTGCTCGTGTGGGTTCAGAAGCAACGGGGCCGTCGGTTTGGCGCGGGCCCGGTTCGGTGGGCTGGCCGTTGCCCTGTGCTATGCGGCCCCTCATGCCCGGTGATGAAGCGCAGCTGCTGAAGGAGCTCCAGGCGTCGGTTCTCTTCTCCGCCGACTTCCCCAAGCGGACGTTGATGAGTCACCAAAAGGCCGCCCAGTTGTCGGAGGCCGAGCAGCGCGCGCACCAGGCGCCGGGGCTCTCGGCCATCCGCCGGGTGGAGAGCTCCCGCGCGCTCGAGGATATTATCCGGCGCCTTGCGAAGGCCAAGTACGAGCCCGCCGTCCCAACCTTGGCCCAGCTGTGGAGGGAGTGCGCGCTGGAGCCGGTCCGGGTGGCGACAGGCCACGCGCTCCGCGAGATTGGGAGCGTGGCCGCCCGAGCAGCGTTGAAAGAGTTGATATCGGACGCGGATCACCTGTCCGTCTTCCTCGCGGTCAGAGCGAGCTTTGACGAGCATCCTGCTTCAGCGTTTGAGCGCCTCGCCCCGCACTTTGATGAGCAACTCCTTGGGGAGCCGGAGGGCAGCTCCGTTGCTCAAGAAGTGCTCGCCACATTCTGTCCAAGCGCCGTCAAAGGGGATGGCACGCTCATCTGGCCGGACCCGCGCGCTCCTCAGTGGTCTCGAGAAGACCGCCGGTGGGTCCAGCTGTGCGTCAAGCTTCGGAAGCACCCGACGCTCGGACCGGTTGCGCGGGATGTTCTCCGCTACGCAGACGCAGCGCAGGTTTCTGCGGAGCTGGAGGCCGCCAAGAGGACGGAGCACCCGCGGGAAAATCGTTTGGTCACCACGCCTCGCGGAGACCTGGTGTCGAGATACAGGCGAGGCGAGCACGAGGCGGTGTGGAACCTGCTCCGGGAGTACGAGGCGGTCTCGGGACCGCTCAGGGAGGAAGCCCTGGAGGTCTCGCGCGAGACGATGAAGCGCGTTCTGCAGAACGCGAACCTCCTGCTCAAGCGATTGCAGGGCCAGGGCTGGGTTGCGCTGGGTGGCGCTCTGCGAACGCCACCTTCAGCCGAGGATGCGGAGGCGATCCTCAACCTCGAGGAGTGTACGGGCGGCCCCGTGCCCCCGAGCCTGAAGGCGTTCTGGGAGGTGGTGGGCGGAATTGACTTCGTTTGGGACTACAACAGCGAGGAGGCTCCGCCTGACTTCGGGCTCGACGTGGCGCTGATCGAGCTGGATCCGATTTCCCTCTCACCTGCACGGGCGGCAACCGACCTCCTTGAGGAGTGGGAGGAGGAGCAGGAGGGAGTCGACCCAGAGCTCGCCGAGCCCTTCGAGCTGGACCTCGCGCCGGACTACCTGCACAAGGCGAACATCAGCGGAGGGCCACCCTACGGGGTGGAGTTGCCCTTTCTCGGCGCAGACCCGGGATTCCTGAACGAGGAGCACGGGCTCCCGTTTGTCGACTACCTACGTCTGGCTTTCCGGCTCGGTGGCTTCTCGCGGCTGGACCTCCACGAGCACCTCCCCGAGGTTCAGCGATTCATCCGCGAGATGACCGCTGGGTTCGAACCGTTCTGAAGCCACCGTTGCTTCGGAAGCGGAGTTATCCGTCGCGCGACGGATAGCTTCCAGCTTCCGCGCCATGAACTCTCGGGGTGACGCCGCGTTCATCGGAGCGTCGCGCTGGGCGCGAGGTGGGGACAGGTCGAGGAGCGGGTGAACGTCCGCGAAGCACCTCGGGGAGTCCGCGAGCGGGACAGGAAGCGGAGGTGGGCTCGTCGCCCGCGTGCATTGCTGCCGGCGGCGCCGCCGGCAGCCACCTGTGCCAATCCCGCGTGCCCCGTCTCCCGCAGGGATTGCTGCCTCCGAGCCGACGGCTACGCCCGGCTCCCGCGACTCGCGGACGACTCTGCCTCTGCGCCTGGCTCCCGCGACTCATGGGCGAGCCGCAGCGATGGCTGCGGCTGAATGGACGTCGCCGCCCGAGCTTCACTGAGTGGGCGTATCGACCCGTTCATCAACAGCAGGGGCAGCCTCGCCCTCTGGAGCTGCAGGGCGCGCAGGCGGAGCGGTTGGGCGCGGGAGCGCATCGACGGGGAGGAGCACCGGCGGTCCCGGGCGACCATTGGGGACGCCGGGAGCGGGACGCGCAGCCACAGCTGGCAAAGGGGCCTGCTTCGCGCCGGTCGTAGCGGCGGTGGGGGCTGGGCGCGCGGGAGCAGCGGGTTGAGTCTTCGCGCTGGCCCCGGCCTTGGCGACGGCCGAGCTCGCGGGAAGCGGGAGGCTCGCGGTGGGGGCAGCGGCCGCTGAGGCAGTTGGGGCCGCGCTCCCTGCGCCAGACTGCGACCCGGTTGCTTGAACTCCTCCGACCGAGGAAGCCGCAGGCTGCGCTCCCGCGGCCTGCCCTGCGGCGGCGTGCGCTCCCGCGGTCTGCGCTCCGGCGGCGTGTGCTCCCGCGGTCTGTGCTCCCGGTGCCGGCGCCCCCGCAGCTGACGGTCCGGGCGACCCGGCCGCTCCTGCTGCCCCTGCTGTCGACGCTCCTGCTGCTGGTGCTGCCGGCGCTCCCGCTGCTGCCGGCGCTCCTGCTCCTGCTGCCGGCGCTGCCCCTGCTGTCGACGCTCCCGCTGCTCCTGCTACCGGTGCTCCCGCGACCGGCGCTCCCGCTGCGACCGGCACAGCCGTACCCGGAGCCGACGCTCCTGCGGTAGACGACCCGGCCACAGCCGAACCCGAAGCCGCCGCCTCGCCACCCGCGGCCTCCGGAACCGGAGCGGCAGCAGCCTCCGGAGGCGGAGCCTTCTTCGGCGCAGGCGGACCGCGCGACGTGCCGTTGGGAATCTGCGCCATGCGAGCCCAGAGGGCAGCCGCAGCGACGCGGGCCTCCTCGTGAACCGTCTCCGGATTGAGCGACAGGGGCCGGCGCGCCCAGAGGCGCCAGGTCCCATCAATCATTGCGGATTCAACGAACCGGGCATCAAACCCAAACAGAAAATGCCCGGCGAGGTTCTCGCTCGTGATGGGCGTAGGGCTCCGGTAATCCAGGACCACCAAATCCGCGAGCGCGCCCTCGCGCATGGGCCCAATCTTCGCGTCAAACATCTGCGATACAAGCCGGTGCCCGTTGCTCAGATAGCGCAGGACATCAATCGGCTGACCGGCATCTCGCGAACGGAAGTGCGCGAGCTTCGCCTCGGCGAACATGTCCGCGCCAATCCCATCCGTACCCAGCGTGGCCCGCGCGCCAAACTTCCCGGCGGGCGCATAACCCACCTGATTGTTCATATTGGAGCGCGGGTTGTGAGCAATCCACGACCCGGTGGAGATGAGGGCAGAGAGCTCCGGCCACGACAGATGAACCGCATGGGCCACGAGCGACTTGGGCGACAGCAACCCGGCCGCGAGCAACCGATTCACCGGCGTCTCGCCGTAGCGATGAAACGAGTACCGCTCGTCCGTGGGGTCCTCGGCCAGGTGAATGTGTATCCCGACGCCGGTGGAGGTCACCGCCTGCCGCAGGCTCTCCATCGCCTCAGGGGAGAGCGTGAACGACGCGTGCGCCCCCACCATCCCGCGGAAGCGCCCCTTCGCCTTCCGGATGAACGCGACGCTCTCCTCAATCCCCTCTTCGCGCGCCTGCCCGCCGTGCCTGTCGGTGGCCTCGTAACAGAGGATGCCGCGAAGCCCGACGTCATTGAGCCCGCGCGCCACCCGGACCAGCGACCCATGAATGGCGCGGGGAGACGCGTGGTGGTCCACCACGCTGGTCGTCCCGACGCCGAGGGCCTCCAGCCCACCGACGCTGGCGGAGATCTGACACGCGTCCAGGTCCAGCGCCTGGTCCAGCCGCCACCAGACGCGCTCCAGCACCTCCGGGAACGTCTCCGGAGGCACGGAAGGGGGCGGCATCCCGCGAGAGAGTGCCGAGTACAGGTGGTGGTGCGCGCAGACCAGGCCGGGCATCACCACCTTGCCCTTGACGTCAATCACCTCATCATCGGGCTGGGGCGGGAGGTTCGCGCCGCGGGCGACAATCTTCGTCCCCTCCACGCGCAGGTCCACGAGCTCGGCGCAGGCCGGCTCGAGCTCCACGACTGTCCCACCTTTGAGGAGGGTCCCCAAACGCGCGCTGGCTCCTTGGTAAGAGCGGGATTCTGGCAGTCCTGCGCCGGCCGTCTAGAGGAGTGCACGGGCTCTGAGGGAGGCGTCAAGCGCCTGAGGGTCCGCCTCCACATCGAGGGGTGGCTCGACCGCCGACGAAGCCCCCCGAACGTCCTTAAGTCCATTACCCGTCACTACCACCAGCGCGCTCTCGTCACGTCCAACCACACCGGTCTCCAGCGCCCGCGCCAGACCGGCAAACCCCGCGGCCCCTGCGGGCTCCGCGAAGACCGCGGCCGAGCGGGCCATCCGCCGCATGGCTTCGCGAATCTCGTCGTCTTCCACCGTCAGCAACACGCCCCCGGACTCCCGGACCGCCTTGAGCGCCTTCCGCCAGTTCCGCGGGTGCCCGACGGCGATGGAGTCCGCGAAGGTGTGCGCCTCTGACGGGACCACATCCCGCCCCTCGCGAAAGGCAGCGGCCAGCGGCGCAGCGCCGGCAGCCTGCACCCCGAGCATCTTCGGGAGCGTCCGAAGCAGCCCCAACGTGTGCATCTCGCGCAGCCCCTTCCAGGCGCCGGCGAAGGTGCACCCATCGCCCACCGAGAGCACCACCCAGTCCACCCGCCGCTCCTGGCGCACCAGCTGCTCTGCCACCTCCAACCCGACCGTCTTCTTCCCTTCCACCAGATACGGGTTCACCGCGCAGTTCCGGTTGTACCAGCCGTACTTCGCGCAGGCGGCCTGACACAGCTCATAGGCCTGCTCGTACGTCCCGCGAACGCGCAGCACGTTCGCGCCAAACACCAGCAGCTGGGTCACCTTCGGCTCCGGGGCGCGCTCCGGGACAAAGATGAACGACCGCAACCCCACGGCAGCGGAGAACCCCGCCAGCGACGACGCCGCGTTCCCGGTGGAGGCGCAGGCGATGGTCTGCTTCCCTCGCTCCAGCGCCTTCATCACGCCCACCGAGCTCGCGCGGTCCTTGAACGACCCGGTGGGGTTGCGGCCGTCGTCTTTCAGCCAGAGCTCGCGCAGATGCAGCGACGCGGCCAGCTTCGGCGCCGGATAGAGCGGGGTCATCCCCACCGTGAGGTGCGGCAGCGGCGCGTCGGCGGCGATGGGCAGCAGCTCCTGATAACGCCACGCCCACTGCGGCCGCTGCGCCAGGGCCTCCAGCGTCATCGACTGCTTCACCTTCGCGTAGTCGTACTCGACGTCGAGGATGCCTTCGTCGCCGCAGCGGGGGCAGGTGTACTCGACGTCCAGCCCGTAACGCGCGCCGCACTTGACGCAGGAGAGCCCCGTGACGTGTTCAAGCGACATGGCGGCGTTATAGCCGCGACCGCGCAGATGTGGGCCTGCGAGCGCGGGTAGCCTCGGACCTCGGCCGGCCCGAATGACCCGCCCGTCCGGGGACTCTGGCCCCGTCGGAACGGGGCATTAAACGCGGGCGCGCACATTGCTGACGGGAGGCGGAACGACCCATGAAAATCCTCCCCCTGGTGATTGGCGTCCAGTCGGTCGGCGCGGTGGTCCTCGTCGCGGTGGTGGCCACCCAGACGCTGGGCAAGCCGCCCCCCAAAGAGGCCCGAAAGCCCGCCGCCGCGGAGAACGCCCACGACAAGTCAGCCGCGCCGGCAGCCCACGCGGAAGCGCCCGGCGCCAACCCCGCCGACGTGGTGAAAGAGCTGCGCGAGGGCAACGAACGCTTCGTCAGCGGCGTCACCCGCCGCCACGACATGATGGCCGAGCGGAACGTGTTGGCGAAGGGCCAGCACCCGCAGGCCATCGTCCTCTCCTGCTCCGACAGCCGCGTGGCGCCGGAGCTGGTCTTCGACAAATCCCTGGGCGAGCTCTTCGTCGTCCGCAACGCCGGCAACGTGGCAGAGGCCATCGGCCTGGCCAGCATGGAGTACGCGGCGGAGCACCTCGGGTCCACCGTCCTGATGGTGCTCGGCCACGAGAAGTGCGGCGCCGTCACCGCGGCGTCCGGCGACGGGCACATGCCCACCTCCAACCTCGAAGCCCTGGTCAGCGAAATCCGCCCTGGCATCTGGTCCCTCAAGGGCAAGTACGAGGGCGCAGAGCTGGTGCACCTGGGCGTGGAAGCCAACGTGCGCGCCACCGCGGCGGAGGTGCTGGAGCGCAGCCCGGCCCTCGCGGCGCGGGTCAAGGCCGGCAAGCTGACCCTCGTCCAGGGCGTGTACGACCTCGACAGCGGACGGGTGCGGATGCTGGACCCCGCCAACGCGCCTGAAGCCCCGGCAGCGCCTTCCCCGCGCACGGCGTCAGTGCACTGAGGCCGGCTTGAGTCGCCGCCTGGCCTGAGCCAGTGTAGGCGGCTGGATGACCGACCCCAAGAGCGCGCCCTCCCCCCAAGCAGCTCCCCTCTCCTTCACGCTCAACGGCAAACCGTGCGAGCACCGCTGCGCGCCGGGAGCGTCCCTGATGGACGTGCTGCGCGAAGACTTCGACCTCGTTTCCGCGAAGAACGGCTGCGCGCCGCAGGGCCAGTGCGGCTGTTGCACGGTGATGCTCGACGGGAAAGCGGTGGTCTCCTGCGTCATCGACCCGGCCAAGGCGCAGGGCAAAGAGGTGTGGACGCTGGAGGGCCTGCCGGAGGAGCACAAGCGCATCTACAAGGAGTCCTTCGTCTGGAGCGCGGGCCTGCAGTGCGGCTTCTGCATCCCGGGCATCGTGATGCGGGCGCACTGGCTGTTGGGCAAGAAGCCCAACCCCTCGCGGGACGAAATCGCCAAGCAGCTCACCCCGCACCTGTGCCGCTGCACCGGGTACGTGAAGATTCTGGACGCCATCGAGCTCGCCGCGGCGCGCCTGCGCGGTGAGAGCGCGCCGGAGCTGGACTGGTCCGGGAAGATTGGCAGCTCCCTGCCGAAGTACGAGGGACCGGCGCTGGCGCTGGGCGAGCGGCGCTTCATCGAAGACATGAAGGTGCCGGGGATGCTCTACGGCGCGGTCCGCCTGTCGGACCACCCGCGCGCGCTGGTGAAGCGGCTGGACACGGCGAAGGCGCGGGCGCTGCCGGGCGTGCGCGCGGTGGTGACGTACCGGGACGTCCCCGGCCAGCGTTTCCAAGGCCTCATCTACAAGGACTGGCCCATCTTCGTCGCCGAGGGCGAGGAGACGCGCTACGTGGGCGACATGCTGGCGGCGGTGGCGGCGGACGACGAGCGCACCGCGCGCGCGGCGGCGGAGCTGGTGGAAGTCGAGTACGACATCCGCACGCCCATCACCCAGCCCGAAGAGGCGCTCAAGCCGGGCGCCGCGAAGCTGCACGGCAAGGGCAACCTCCTCTCCACCTCGAAGTTCTCCCGCGGCGACGCAGCGGCGGCGGAGAAGGCCAGCGCGCACGTCGTCACGGAGACCTTCGACACCCAATTCATAGAGCACCTGTTCCTGGAGCCGGAGAGCGCGCTGGCGGTCCCGGCCACCGGCGGCGCCGCGCGCTTCACCCTCTACAGCCAGGGCCAGGGCGTCTTCGATGACCGCCGCCAGGTCGCCAGCGCGATGGCGCTGCGAGAGGACGAGCTGGAGGTGGTGCTGGTCACCAACGGCGGCGCCTTCGGAGGAAAGGAAGACCTCTCCATCCAGGCGCAGACGCTGCTGCTGGCGAAAGTCAGCGGCGCTCCGGTGCGGCTGACCCTCACGCGCGAGCAGTCCATCCGCGTCCACCCCAAGCGCCACCCCATCAAGATGACGTACACCGTGGGCTGCGACGCCAAGGGCGCGCTCACCTTCGTGCGCGCCAACATGGTGGGCGACAAGGGCGCCTACGCGTCCGTGGGCACCAAGGTGCTGGAGCGCGCCGCCGGCCACGCGACCAGCGCGTACAAGGTGGACCACGTCGAAGTGGAGGCGCGCGCCGTCTACACCAACAACCCACCGTGCGGCGCCATGCGCGGCTTCGGCGCCAACCAGGCCGCGTTCGCGATGGAGTCCTGTCTGGACATGCTGGCGGAGAAGGTGGGCCTGGACGGCTGGGACATCCGCTGGCTCAACGCGCTGGACGTGGGGGACCGCTTCGGCACTGGCCAGAAGCTCACCGCCTCCGTCGGGCTGAAGGCCACGCTCACGCTGGTGAAGGACCAGTACAAGCGCGCCCAGTTCGCCGGCATCGCCTGTGGCATCAAGAATTGCGGCATCGGCAACGGCGTGCCGGAGACCGGACGGGCGCGGCTCACCGTCTCCGCTGACGGCGCCACCGTCGCGCTGCGACAGGGCTACACGGAGATGGGCCAGGGCCTCTACACCATCTGCATGCAGGTGGCCTCCGAGGTGACCGGGCTGGACCCGCGCGTCTTCATCCCCGCGGTGGACACGCGCGAACCGTTGGACTGCGGGATGACCACCGCCTCCCGCGCCACGGTGTTCGCCGGGCGCGCGGTGCAGGACGCGGCGGAGAAGCTCAAAGCGGCGCTGCAGGAGCACGGCGGCACGCTGGAGGCGCTGCGCGGGCGCAGCTTCGATGGCGCGTTCTCCATCAGCTACACCACGTCCCTGGAGAACACCGCGGTAGAGCCCGTCACGCACATGGGCTACTCGTTTGCCACGCAGGTCTGCATCCTGGATGAGCGCGGGAAGATTCAGAAGTTCATCGCCGCGCACGACGTGGGCCGGGTGCTCAACCCCAAGCTGCTTGAAGGCCAGCTCGAAGGGTCCATCCACATGGGCCTGGGCTTCGCGCTGACGGAGACGCTCAGCGTCGAGGACGGGCGCATCACCAACGGCACGCTGCGCAAGCTGGGCGTGCTGCGCGCGGCGGACATGCCGGAGCTGGAGATTCTCTTCGTCGAAGCCGGGATGCCGGACGGCCCGTTCGGCGCCAAGGGCGTGGGCGAGATTGGCCTGGTCCCCACCGCCGGCGCAGTGGCCAACGCGCTCTACCGGTTCGACGGCGTGCGGCGCACCAAGCTGCCGATGAAGGACTCGCCCGCGGCGAAGGCGATGAGCGTGGGGAAGTAGCCGTTTCGACGCGCGTCCCACCGGGGCGCACATGCGCGGTAGATCCTTCGGCAGGCTGGGGCGTTCGTAAGCGCGTCCCCCCACCTAAAGGTCTGACCGATGCGCTCGCTCCCCCTGTTCCTCGCCCTGGCGCTCTCCCCTGCCCTGGCCGCGCCCTCCAGCAACCCCCGCGACGCCGCGCAGCGCGGCGTCCACTTCCTGGCCAGGTCCACGGCGGATTGGCAGCGGCAGAACAACTGCTACGGCTGCCACGTGCAGGCGGTGACGCTCGAAGGCCTCTCCGTCGCCAAGCAGAACCAGTACGACGTCCCGGCCGCGGAGCTGAAGGTCATCGTCGACGGCCTGCTCTTCTCCAGCGGCGGCGCGCGCACTCCCACCGGCCTGTCCCACTCCGGCTTCCCGCGCACCGCGAAGACCTTCGGCGGCGCGGCCTTCGCCCGCTACGACCAGTACATGGGCTCCAAGCTGCGCGATGACCTGGTGAAGCTGGCGCGGGAGCTCCTGGCCTTCCAGCAGAAGGACGGCTCTGTCACCGGCGACCACCAGTCGTACCCGGTGACCACGGGCGTGATGCAGTCGACGTATCAGGCGATGCAGACGTGGCGGCAGGTCTACGCGCGCACGGCCGATGACCTGTGGCTGTCCCCCATCCGCCGCGCGGAGGGCTTCATCGCCACCCGCGCAGCACAGTGGGAGGGCAACCCGAAGGGCGTCTACCTCCAGGACGTGAACTACGCGCTGATGGGCCTGGTCTCCGCTGGCGTCACGCGCAGCGAGGGCGCCGCGGACAGGCTCGTCCGCTTCCTGCTCTCCACCCAGAACGAGGACGGCGGGTTCGGCTTCTCCGCCGGCACGTCGGACCCCTTCGCCACCGGCCAGACGGTGTACGCGCTGCGCCTGGCGGGGCTGTCGGAGACCGACGCGAAGGTCGCGCGAGGCATCCGCTGGCTGGTCTCCCACCAGCAGGAGAACGGCAGCTGGGGCGCCGGCGGCAGCGGCAAGGCCGAGGCGATGTGGGCGGTGATGGGGTTGGTCTCCGTCGACGTGGTGTCGGTCTCGCTGGCCGGCGTGAATGATGGCGAGCACGTGTCCCCCGAACACGCGCTGGAGGCGACAGCCAAGGACAACCAGGGCCACCCCATCCGTGAGGTGGAGCTCTTCGTGGATGACCTCTCCATCGCCAAGGCCGCGGGCGGGACGCTGCGCCACGCGTGGAAGACCGGCGGCCTGACCGACGGCAAGCACGTGCTGGACGTGGTGGCCACCAACGTGAAGGGTCAGACCAGCCGCCGCCGTTATGAGGTCTACGCGGGCAACGTGTTCATCACCTCGCTGGCCACGCGGTTCGGCAGCGAAGGGACCCAGGTCTCCGTGCGCAACATCGGCGCGGCCAAGCAGACCGGCAGCGTGATGCTCACCGTCCGCAAGGCCGAGGTGAAGGACGGGCAGCCCTCCCCCGGCGCCGAGGTCTACCGCGCGCAGCTGCCCGGGACGCAGGGCGCGATGGGCTTCGTCTGGGGCGGCAAGGGCGTTGATGGCAAGCCGCTGCCCAACGGCCGCTACTACGCGGAGGTGGCCTACGTGGAGGGCAAGGCCGTGCTGCAGACCGAGCGCGCGCTCTTCACCCACGACACGCCGGAGCGTCAGCGCGCTGAGTTCGGTGAGATTTCCGGAGGCCTGGGCCTGGCCAAGCGCGCCGGCATGGGCGCGGCGAACGCCCGGGTGGATTTGATTGATGCCTCCGGCAAGGTGGTCCAGTCCGTTCAGTCCAACGAGGAGGGCCAGTACCGGTTCAAGTCGGTGGACAAGGGCAACTACCGCGTCCGCGTCCAGCGCGAGGGCTTCAAGGCGGTTGAGGCGCCTGCCGCGGCCGCGCCCGCATCCGAGTCGAAGGCCGACCTCCGCCTGGAGTGAGCTGATTCACCCGCGTCTCCGCCGATGCGGCGTGAATGACGGCGAGCACGTCGCGCCCGAGCCGCCCCGTTCGCGACGTGAGCTCTGCGTGGACGACTCGCCATCGCCAATTCGCATGCGGCGCTCGCGTACGCCGACAGAGGGCGCGCAGGTCTTTGGTGCCTGCTTCGCGCTGCTCGGAACGGGCGCAGTGCAGTCATCCCAGAGGGTGGTCAAGGCAGGCGGGACAGTCCCGGGCGGCTGGCGGGGGCGCCCCCGCCAGCAATGACCGCTGCGGCCTGGACGCACGCCGCTTCACGGACCCGCGCTGCGCTCCCCGAGGTGCTTCGCTGCGGCGCACCCACTGGCTGGAGCTGTCCCCTGGGACGACCCGCCGATGATGGGGACGCGGATGGTTCTGAATCCACTCGGAGTGCGGAATCAGACCCCACCCAATGCGTGGCGGCCGGAAGTGGGAGTTCTTGTTAGATGGATATAACAAATCCTCCCCACTTCCCGTCACTGCGAGCTGCCGCGCCTGCGGACACGGACACGCAGTGAACACGCGCATGAATCCGATTGCGAAGCTTGGGGGACAGCTCCAGCCAGTGGGTGCGCCGCTGCAAAGCACCTCGGGGAGTGCAGCGAGGGTCCGCGAAGGGGCGTGCGTCCTGGCCGCAGCGGTCATTGCTGGCGGGGGCGCCCCCGCCAGCCGCCCGGGACTATCCCGCCTGCCTTGACCACCCTCAGGGACGACCGCACTGCGCCCGTTCCGAGCAGTGCGCTGCGGACGCCTGAGGCCTTCGCTGGCTCTTTTGGCCACCCGCCGATGAGCTCCCGCGGCACCGTCAAACGACAACGCCGTTCGGTTGGCCGCCGACGCTATGCTTCGGCTCCGTGGCCGACGAGTACAAGATTGTCGACGTGTGGGTAGGTCGCTTTCGCGATCACGCCGCATTCCTCGCCTTCTTCCACGAGACCTACGGCGATGACGACACGCCCCTGTCGCCCTTCGCGCAATCGCAGGGCGAACACTTCTACGACCACGACTTCCTCGAGACCGCCTTCGACGAGCTCAGCACAAACCTCGCAGCCCGCGTGGCCGGGCATTCGTTCGGCGGGTCCTTCAGCACCGCAGCACAATCCTCGTACGAAAACCTGAACCGACCCGCCTTCAACGGCCTCGTGCTCATGTGGAACAGGGAGATTGAGCACCCCAGGAGCGCGTCCACCGACTCCGTCGAGCTCACGTACATCGGCCGCTTTCCCTGCCAACCGGCTCACTGAGCACAAGGGGCTACTCCGGCCGCAAAAACAGCCGCAGGCCGCCAAACATCTGGGCCCAACCCACCTGCCTGACCTTCATCCCGTCGCGCTCCACCTCCAGATGGACCGGCACCTGACTTCGGGACCCGAAGAGCTTCCGGAGCGCTCGACCCAGCGGACCGCCGGGGAGCTTCGGCACCAGGAACATCCCCCGCAGCAGCAGGTCAAACGCCGCCGGGTGCTTGTCATTGACGGCCTGACGGAGAATCCCGGTCCGCACGTCGCGGGTATGCAGCGGGACAACGAACCGCTCCTCCCCCAGCGAGAACACCACCTGGGCCGGGGAGCAGCTGGGGTCAAACCGCTCTGCCCGCACCACCAACCCGCGCGCCCCGCGCGGAGCAAGCACCGCCCCCTCGTAGTCCCTCCCGCGCTCGGGAATGACCGCCGGCGCCGAATCCAGCGGCAAGAGCGCGCGGAGCAGCGGCGCTCCCGTGGGAACAAACCGCCACCGAGCATCCAGCAGCGCCTTCACGAAGTACCCAGGCGTCCCGGCGGCGTCCTGCCCCTCCACGCGCAGCTCGCGCGCCGCGTTCCCCGCCCCGGTCTGCAACACCGTGATGAGCGACGTCACCCGCCCGGGCGGCGAGGGCTGCGGCCGCCAATCCTCCGGGGGCAGCGTCCGCACGCCCTTGTGCACGCCGCGCGCGTACGTGTAGCGCAGCCCGGGGTTGTTCCCCATGGTGTCGAAGTCCGCCAGCCGGGTGAACATCCTCCCCGCCCGGTCGATGACGAAGAGCATGGAGGCGCTGGCGCTCATCCCTTCCGCCTCGTACGCGCCGCGCAGCGGCAAGCACACCTCGCGCTCGAACGTCGGCGGAATCCACGGGTCGGTGTACTGCAGCCGGCGCCCGTCCGCGGAGAGCCCGTAGAGCGTGGTGACGCCGGCGGAGATGGGATGACTGTTCCCGTCCAGGTCCTCGTACCCGCCGGCCAGCGGCCCGCGGTGAGACATGGCGAAGGCTCGAAACTCCAGCGGCACCTTCAGCACGTCCGCCAGCCCGGTCGGCCCCCACTGGTTCACCCAGCGGAGGTCGTGAAACTTCATGTAGAAGACCACGCCCTGCGCATCCAGCGCGATGAGGTTGTCCCCATCCGCCGAGAGCGCGGTGACGGCTGCGGGCGCTTCAAACTCCCCATGCGGCAACCCGTGCGGCGGCAAGAGCTCCCACGCCATCGCGCCCTGCGCGCGCCAGTGGATGCGCCCGTCCAAAAGCCGCACCTCGTGCTCATGCGTGAACGAGGCGACCGTCGTCTTGAGGTGCACCCGTCCATCGCCTGCGGGCGAATCAACCGCGGACTCGGTGAGCAGCAGCGCCACCGCGGGGCAGGGGGCACGCAGAACCGGAACGAGCATGGGCTTGAAACGGGGTCGTAGCACGCCTGACGACATCCGCGGCGACTTGACTTTCAACGCCCGCTCCAAGGCGGCTCGCCTGTGCTCACACGCTGCCGGACAGGCACCTTCCGCATGCCACGCCCTCCTCGCAAGCGCGCGTCGGCGCTCGGGTGACGTTGAAGGCCGGGTGTAAACGTCGAGTGTCAACAACCTCCGGTTGCGACAATTCATCCGAGGCTATCGTCGCCGCGCCCGGGGACTCCGCGGCTACGAGGTGACAAATGGTTACGCCGATACGTCAAATGCTGTGTCTGGCTGTCTTCGCCCTCCTCTCTGCCAGCTGCGCGCGAGGGGTGGCGACGTCCGACGCGCGCGTGGTGGTGACGCTGCAGCAGGGGCTCTCCGCCGCCGACGTGACGAGGGTCACCGCGATTGTGCGGGGCGCGGACCTGGTGCCGCCGCTGAGCTCGGACCTGGTCGCCAGCTCCGGCCAGTGGGTGGGCACCTTGATGTCCATCCCGGTGGGATTGAACCGGACGGTGGACGTCAACGCCTACGACTCCGGGGGGACGCTGCGCTACGCGGGCTCCGCCACCGGCGTCGCCATCGCCGAGGGGCAAGTCACCCTCCTGTCGATGCTCCTGCAACAGGTGACCGCGCCACCGGCGTTCTCCAACCGGGCGCCGCGCATCGTCTCCGTCATCGTCTCCAGCGCGCAGCCGGGCGCCGGGGACGTGGTGCAGCTGACCGCCTCCGCGGTGGACGGCGACGGCTCCAGCAGCTTGACGTACCAGTGGACCAGCACCGGCGGCAGCTTCAGCAACGCGGGCGTGGCCAACCCCAGCTGGACCGCGCCGCCGGAGCTGGGCGCGCAGACCTTGAGCCTCACCGTGAGTGACCCGCTGGGCGCCACCGCCGGCGTCAGCTTCGCGCTGGACGTGGCGAGCACCAGCGCCACCGGCGGCGTGGGCCTCACCGTGGGCGTGAACACCTGGCCGGTGGTGTCGCTGGTCTCCGCCAACCCCACCCGCGCGGCCCTGGGCCAGCCCTTCGCGCTCACCACCACCGCCACGGACGCGGACGGCGACGCGCTGGCCTACGCCTGGACCTCCGGCTGCGCCGGCACCTTCTCCGACGCCGCGGTGGGAAACCCCACCTTCACCGCCAGCTCCGCCCCGGCCAACGGCGAGTGCACGCTGGTGGTCTCCGTGCACGACGGCCGCGGCGGCCACACCACGGGCAGCCTCACCGTCAACGTGCTCTCCCCGCTGGAGGCGAACTTCGCTCCCGAGGTGGAGCTCACCTTCCAGTCCGCCTTCAGCGCGGCCGGCGGCGACACCGTCGTCCTGCGCATGCAGGCCAAGGACCCTGAGGGCGCGCCGGTGGCCTTCTCCTGGGCCACCAGCGCGGGCAGCTTCGTCACCAGCGCGCCGGCGCCGACAGTCTCCCAGGCGGTGCTCACCGCGCCGGCGTGCGCGCTCAACGCGCAGGTCCAGGTCACCGTCACGGCGACGGACCCGGGCGGCGCCAGCAGCCTGCGCGCCTTCACGGTGAACATCACCGGCTGCCCGATGGGCTCGGCGCCGGCCACGCCGGGCGACTCCTGCCTTCAAATCAAACAGCACATCCCCACCGCGGTGAGCGGCCTGTTCCACCTCGGCACCCCGGCCTCGCCGTACACCGCCGCGTGCGACATGACGCTCGACGGCGGCGGCTGGACCGTCTTCTTCGCCGGGCTCACCGGGAAAGCCAACGCGGAGGCCTCCTTCCAGGACCCGGACAACTGCCCCACCCCGGCCACCCGCTGCCTGCGCCACCTGCCCATCGCCACCACCACGGCCATCTGGCTCACCGCTCTGTGCAACGACGGCACGGCGGACCGCGCGGTGAAGTTCCACCCGTCCAACGGCGCCCTCTCCCTCTTCCGCGGCGGCACGCGGACGGGGTACCAGCCGCTGACCGGCGCGGTCGCCCTCACGCCAGGAAGCAACGCGGGCTACGCGGCCACCCTGCACACCGGAGGTCAAAGCGACCCGGACTGGGTCATCGCCCAGGGCACCAGCGCGCAGAATGTGTTCGCCAGCTCCTATCCGCTCACCACGGCTTACGACGCGTGCAACGGCGTGCCGGTGAGCGGGACCGCGCTGCGGCTGATGTACCGGTAGCAAGCGCGCCGAAAGGTGCGAGCGCTCCCCCGCTTTCCTGACGGCGCGGGGATGGCCGCCGGGAGAAGGACGTGGTGCAATGCCCCGAACCCGTCCTTCTCCCCCTCCATGCGCCACCCACCCCTCGCGTCAGCCACCCCAGGTAGGCTCCCCTTCCCGGTGCGAGGAGCCCAGCGATGAAGAGCATCGGCGGTGAGGGGCGCGAAGTCCGCGCGCGGAAGAAAATCCTCTACGTCGAAGACGAGGACTCCAACTGGATGGTGGCGGAGCTTCGCCTCGGCCAGCGCTACCAGCTGCTGAGGGCGCGCAGCGCGGAGGAGGCCTGCAAGGCCATCTGCGCACAGCCGGACCTGGACGCCATCCTGATGGACATCCAGCTGAAGGGCTCTGAGCTGGACGGCCTCCAGCTCACCCGGCTCCTTCGGGGGACACTGCCCAAGCAGAACCTGCCGGAGTACGCGAAGGCCTGCCCCACGCTCACCACGCCCATCATCTTCATCACCGCGTACGAGTCCCGCTACAACGAAGCCTCGCTGCTCTCCGCGGGCGGCAGCTTCGTCGTCTACAAGCCGGTGGAGTTCGTGAAGCTGACCACGGGACTCAACAACCTCATCCTCAACAACCGCATCACCGCGCTCGAACCGAAGTGAGGGTTACGGGTCCGCGCTCTGCACGGTGACGCGCAGCGCGCCGGACTCCACCCGCCACAGGTGGTACGGCGCCACCACGTCGCCCGCGTCGTCGAAATCCACCACGCCGGAGGCGCCGTCGAAGTTGATGTCCTTCCCTTCGTGCAGCGCCTGCACCGCCTGCGCGTACTGCGAAGGCCCGTAGGCCGTCCCGCCGCGGGAGACCCCGGTCAGCTGGGCCTTCACCGCCGCGGAGGTGGACGCGCCGCCCGCTTCCATCGCCAGCGCCACCAGGAAGACGGCGTCATACGCGTTGACCGCGAAGGAGCCCGCCTGCGGCCACTCGCCGAACTGCGCGTGGTAGGCGTCGCGGAAGGCGTCGTAGCTGGCGCCGGAGGGCGTGCCGGGGCCGGTGCCTTCGTGGTTGAAGGAGAAGCCGCTGCCGGTCACCGCGGAGACGAAGGCCACGTCTTCGGTGGCGTCCGTGAAGAACCAGAAGCTCTGCTTGTCGGAGAACGACCGGTTGTAGTCGTTCACAATCTGCGCGCCGTCCAGCGGGTAGGCCACCAGCACCACCGCGTCCGGAGGCGTGGCGTACGCCTGATACAGGTCTCTGAGCAGCGTGGTGTAGCTGGACTGGCCCGTCGTGTACTGCTGGTTGAACGCGGGCGCCTGGCCGCCCGCGGCGACAAAGGCCTGACTGAACGCGCTGGCCAGGCCTTCGCCGTAGGCGCCGGGCAGATAGACCAGCGCCACACGCGAGTGGCCCAACATGCGAGCGCGCTTGGCGAGCAGCTTGCCCTGCAGGGCGTCCGAGGGGCAGGTGCGAAAGACCAAGCCGTCGTCGGAGGCCGTGGAGAGCAGCGGCGTGGTGGAGGAGGCGGAGATGAGGACGATGTTCGCCGGAACGAGCACTTCGCTGGCCTTGAGGCTGATGGCGCTGCCGGCGGCGCCGAAGACCACCGGGACGTGGAGGTCCGCCAGCGCCTGGGCGGCGGGGCCGCCGCGGTCTTCCTCGGTGCCGTCGTCCTTGTGGACCAGCTCCAGCTCCTGGCCCAGCACCCCGCCCGCGGCGTTGACCTGGTCCACCGCCAGCAGCGCGGCCTGCAGCTGCTGGTAGCCCACGCTGGCGAGCGCGCCGGTGGTGGAGAGGATGGCGCCCAGCTGAATCTTCGGACGCTCGGGCGGCTTGCAGGCGGCGAGCGTAATCGCCAGGAGCATCACCAGGGCGCGGGAGGGTGCCATCGGCTCCAAGGGACCTCGCTCACAGCGTTTGCACCAGCGACAGCTGACCTGTGAAGCCCCCGGCGGGGAGATCTATCCCGCCTGACCCGGGCTCAATCCAGCGCTGGTCTAGCACATTCGTCAGCCGCACTGAGACGGTCGTCTCCCGGTCCTTCAGCAGCCGTCGGGCCGGGAGCGACAAGGTCGCGGCGGTGAACACATAGGGTGGCAGCTCATACGCCTGACCGCGCTCCAGCGCGTTGGACTGGGTGGCGCTCCGGGGGCCGATGTACGAGAGCTCCAACCCGGCGCGCAGGCCGGCGAAGGCGAACGCGTAGTCCGCGAACAGGTGGACCTGGTAGGGCGGGAACAAAGGGTTGGTGACATCCGGGAGCAGCGCGGTGGGCGCCCGGGCCACCACGCTGCGCGCCACGCCGGCAGCCAGCCGCAGCTGGAAGGAGCGCCCCAGGCGCAGGCGGGCGTCCAGCTCTCCCCCGAAGGCCCACTCCTCGCTGATGTTCTGCGCCTGCTGGTAGCCGCCCTTCAGGATGAACTCCACCCGCCCGCTCACCCGGGTGACGAAGAGGTTGAGCGCCAGCTCGCCGAAGTCGCCCAGCGCGTAGGCGCCCGCCAGCTCCGTGGTGTGCGCGGTCTGCGGGCGCAGCTCCGGGTTGCCCTGAATGTCCATCGGCCGGATGGGCTGCGTGTAGAGCTGCTCCGCCGAGGGCGCCTTGAAGCTGGAGCCGTAGAGCAGCTTGAGCGAGAGCGCCCGGTCCGGCGGCGCGTAGACCAGACCCGCCCTGCCGGAGAGGTTGGTCCCATAGATGTTCTGGATGTCCACCCGCGCGCCGGCCACCGCGCTGAACGACTCCGACCACGTGCCGAAGCCCTGCAAAAAAGCGCCGGCGTTCCAGAGCGCCGCGCGGGCGCCCCGCTGCGCGTGCGGGATGACCGTCCCCGCGCTGCGCAGCACGGCGCCGTCCGGCTGCAGCACGTTCTCCGTGAGCAGCTGGTCAAAGCTCTGCAGGAGGTGGTCTTCGATGACGAAGTCCGCGCCGCCCACCACGTTGATGCTCTGGGTGACCTGCGCGTGGGCTTCGCCGGTGACGCCCACCCCGTCCACCGCCACGCTGCGCAAGAAGACGTGGTCGCTGCGGCCCACGTCCAGCCGCTCCTGCCCGCGCGGACCGCCCCGCAGGTAGGAGACGGAGAGCTGCAGCGAGAGCGCGTCGGTGGGCGCCACCTCGTAGAGCAGCCGGTAGTTCTGGTTCAGCTGGGCGATGCGGGTGCCGTGGGAGAGCGGGCCGAAGTCCTGGAACTCGCCCGCCGCGTCCAGGCTCTGCATGGACGCCATCAGGGTGATGCGCCCGGCGAGCAGCCCGGAGAAGCGGGCCTTGGCGAAGAACGAGCCCGGGCGCTCCAGGTCCTGCTCTGAGGGACCGCGTTCGGCCACCGGGGTGTGGGGGCGACCGAGGATGGGGCTGGAGGCGGGCAGCGCCAGCCCGGAGCGGTCCGTCCAGCGCAGGCTGGCGGCGGCCAGCACCTCCACGTCCCCGGCGGCGCCGCCCACACTCAGCCCCCCGCCCAGGCCGGGGCGCGCGCCCATCAGCAGCCCCTCCAGGCGCGCCCGCACGCCGTAGCCTTCGCCGCCGCGCGTGATGACGTTCACCACGCCGAGGAAGGCGTTGGCGCCGTAGAGGGCGGAGGCCGGGCCGCGGATAATCTCCACCCGCTCCACCACCTCCAGCGGGATGAGCTCTGGGCCGAAGAAGTTGCCGGTGCTGACCCGGTAGTCCACCGGGTGGCCGTCAATCATCAGCTTGAGCAGGTTGCCGGACGCGCGCGCCCCGCCGTTGATGCCGCGGATGCCCACGTTGTGGGTGACCAGGTCGTAGACATCGTAGAAGCCGGGGACGGACCGGAGGACTTGCGCCAGCGAGTCGTAGCCGCGCGCCACAATCTCCTCGCGCGCCACCACCGTCACCACGCCTGGCGTCTGCGCGGTGCGCAGCTCCGTCTTGGTCGTGGAGACGACCTGCACTTCGAGAGACGACTCCAGGCTGAACAGCTCCTGCGCGGAGTCATCCGCCGGCGCGCCCGCGTGGGACGGCGGGCCGTCGGCGGCCTGGAGCGCTGCGGGCTCGACGGCGGGCGGCGGCGTTTCAGGGTCCGCGGCGAGCGCGGCGCTCGCCCGGAAGAGCGTCACTGCCAGCAGCTGGCCCCCGCGCGAAAGCACGTGCGTTCCGTCTCCCGTCGAAGCGTCTTTGACGCCGGCTTCTCACCGGCACCCACAGCGACCCCGCCCACGTGAAGCGGGGTGATTATGTCCGGCCGGCTGCGCTGCGCTACTCTTCCGACCAAACCGAAGCCCACAAGTCGCCAGCCCCTCCTCCATCCGAAGGTCAAACGCCCCGATGAAGAAGGTCCTGCTCCTGGTGGATGACACCCTCACCGTCCGGATGTTTGAGAAGGTCGCCCTGGGGGACGGGTACGAGTACGTAGAGGCCATCAACGGCAAGGTGGCCATCGCGGCGACGGAGGCGCGGCGCCCGGACGCCATCCTGCTGGACGTCACCATGCCGGAGATGAACGGCATTGAGACCCTGCGGGAGCTCAAGGCGCGGGAGCAGACCCGGAGCATCCCGGTCATCATGGTGACCACCAAGTCCGAAGAGGAGGTGAAGCGCGAGTGCCGGGAGCTGGGCGCGTTCTGCTTCGTCACCAAGCCCATCGACCGCGAAGAGCTGCGGCTGCGCGTGAAGGAAGCGGTGGGCAGCTGACGTCCGGGACGGCACACCTCCATGGCCGAGCGCGGATTGGTCACCACGGTCGACAAAGCCATCGCCTACGCCCGGGACCATGACCCTCCGGACCGGGCGGAGCTGGCCCGTTGGCTGGAGGAGGTGCGGGCCGCGGCGGCGCGCACCGAGGGCGCGCTGCAGGAGAGCGAACGGGAGGTCCGCAACCTCTCCAACCTCTACGTGATGCACGTCCGGCTCTTCGCGGACTTGACGTCGAAGGCGGTGGCGGAGGCGGTCCAGGAGATCATCATCAACTTCATGGGGTCCGAAGACTTCGTGTTCTACATCCGCCAGGGGGAGGCGCTGGTGCCGCGGGCGGGTCAAGGACAGGCGATGCAGCAGGCCGTCCCGCTCTCGTCGGGCGACGGGCCGCTCCAGCATGCGCTCCTCTCCCCGGAGCCCTCCTACTCCACCCACGGGTCGGTGGCCCTGGCCAGCTTCCGCGACGGGGACGGCAAGTCGGTGGGACTGCTGGACGTGAAGACGCTGATGCGCCACAAACGCTGGCTCAACGGCAGAGACAAGGAGCTGCTCTCCATCCTTCGCACCCAGGCAGGGGTTGCCCTCGGGCTGGCGCTGGAGCGGGAGCACCGACGATGAGCCTGGCGCTGCTCTTCTCACTGGAGAAGGAGACCTTGGCCCTCCCCCTGGCGGAGGTGACGGAGGTGGTGCGCGCCGCCTGGCCCATGCGCGCCCCCCGCGCGCCGTTCGGGTGCCTGGGCGTGATGGATGTCCGCGGCCAGCTGGTGCCCTTGCTGGACACCGCGGCCATGCTGGGGCTGCGGCGCTCCGCGCGGGCGGACGTGCTGCTCCAGCGGCTGGTGGAGAGCCACGTCCTGCTGGTGCACGCGGCGCCCAACACCGTGGGGCTGCTGGTGGACCAGGTGGTGGACGTGGGGGAAATCTCCAGCGCGGTGACGGACGAGGAGCGCGCGCGGCTGCAGCCTAAGGGGCGGCAGGACCTGGTGATGGGCCTGGCGCTGACGCAGGGGCGCAGGGCGCTCCTGCTCAACCCGAGCGTGCTGGTGGGAGAGCGACGACTGCGGCTGTTGCGGCGGACGGTGGAGGCCTCGACGGTCGCGGGGACGCTGTGACAGAGGAGCTGTTGCACGCGGTGGCGGACCTGCTGGGCCACCGGCTCCATGAGCAGAACCGCGGGACCCTCCTGGAGGCGCTGCGGAAGGTGGGCCTGGCGCTGGGCGTGGACGACGACCAGGCGGCCGCCATGGTCTGCCAGCGCCACCCGGTGGCCTACCGCGAGCTCGTCTCCTCCATCACGGTCAACGAGACCTACTTCTACCGCCACCCGGAGCACTTCGACCTGCTGGCGAGGCTTGCGGGCGCCGCCTCCGCCAGCGGCAAGCCGTACCGCTCCGCCTGGAGCGTGGGCTGCTCCACCGGCGAGGAGGCCTACACGCTGGCCATCGTCCTCTCCGGGATGTGCCCGGACCTGCGGGTGGCGGGGAGCGATGTGTCAGCGGAGACGCTGGAGATTGCGCGGGTGGCCCGCTACGGCTCCTGGAGCTTCCGGGACCGGGGGCCGGAGCGCATCGCCGGGATGCGCGCCGTCGGACGCCAGTGGGAGGTGGGGTCGCGCTACCGGGAGCTGGTGACCTTCCACGAACAGAACTTCGCGGTGGACCCGCTGCTGCCGCCCAACTCGGTCCCGCAAAAGGTGGATGTCATCTTCTGCCGCAACGTGCTGCTCTACCTCAAGCCGGCGCGCGCGGCGGCGGTGCGGCGCTGGCTGACGGAGGCCCTGGCGGAGAACGGGGTGCTGGTGCTGGGCGCGCTGGAGGGGCCGGAGAAGGCGCCGGACGGCTTCCGCATGCTGACCGAAGCCAACGCCTGCGTCCTGCGGCGGGTGCTCCCGCTGGCACCCACCGTGGCGCCTCCCCCCACCCGCCCGGTGGCGCCGGTCTTCCCGGCGCCCGTCCAGAAGCCAACGTCGGCGCGGGCGCGGGTGGTGGAGCGGATGCTGGCGGACGCGCGGGCGCTGGCGGACCGCGGCGAGTTCGACGAAGCGCTGGCCCGGATGCAGGCCTTCCACGGGGAACCGGACGCGCTCTACCTCTCCGCCACCATCCATGCCGAGCGCGGCGAATTGGCCCGCGCGGAGGTGCTCCTGCGCCAGGTGCTCCTGCTGCGCCCCGGCTTCATCCCCGCCTACCTGCACCTCGCGCTCATCACCACCCGCTCCGGCGACTTGAAGGGCACCGAGCACTACCAGGCCGCCCTGCACCGGCTGCTCTCCGGCCGCGCGGATGAAGAGGACGCGGGCATTGGCGGGATGAAAGTCGCATATGTTCGCCAGGTGCTGGCGAGTCTCCCGGGTGCGCCCCCGGACCGGAGCGCCCGATGAACCGAGATCCGCTGGGGATTCTGCAAGAACGGGCGCGGCAGCTGGCCGAGCGGCCGGCGGCGCAAGAGCACGGCAAGCTCGCGCTCACCATGTTCCTGCGTTCCGGCCAGGTGTACGGCGTGCGCACGGTGGAGGTGGAGGGCGCCGGGCGGCTGCGAGAGCTCTCCGCGGCGCCAGGCGCGCCCTCGTGGATGGTGGGCGCCATCCAGCACCGCGGGGCGGTGCTCTCGCTCATCGACCTGCCGGCCTTCTGGGGGATGGAGACCAGCGGGGTGGCGGACCTGCCCACCTACGTCGTCATCTCCGACGGCCGGTCGCGGGTAGGGCTTCTGGTGGAGGAGCTGCGCGGCGTCCACGACGTGGAGATGGCGACGTCGGCGTACCAGGGCCTGGAGCGCTCCGGGCTGACAGAGATTGCACGACAGGGCGGCACGCCGATTCTGGTGCTCAGCTCCGCCAGGCTGCTGCAGGACCCCCGGTTGCTCCCGTAAGGAGGGCTCTAGAACCGCCATGGAAGACGCGCTGCGACAGGTGCTGGGGGTGTTCGCGGAAGAGCTCCGCGAGCAGACCAGCGCCATCAGCGACGCGCTCATCCGCATTGAGCGCTCCAAGGAGCTGGATGAGCGCCGGCTCCTGATGAAGGAGATTTTCCGGCACGCCCACAGCATCAAGGGCAACGCGGGGACGCTGGGGTTGATGGATTTGGAGGAGCTGGCGCACGCGGTGGAGACGGCGCTGACGCCCTTCCGCTCCGGAGAGCGGGCGCTGGTGCCGTCGCTGGCGCCGGCCATCCTCCAGTCCCTGGACCAGGCGCAGCGGCGGGTGGAGGCGGCCATCGGCGGCTCGGACGCGCCGGACCCGCTGCTGGCCTACTCGGCGGCGGAGATTCTGCGGCTCTCCTCGCGCGAAGAGGACCCGTTCGGCCGGCCGCGCGGCACCCGGCGGGTGGGCACGGTGGACGGCGCGCAGGCAGCCCTGGCCGCAGAGGCGCGCCCGCACGCGGGCCGCGGGGCCCCGGTCAGCGGCCCGCCCTCGCTGATTGCCGGACCGCCGACAGAGGTGACGGCGGAGCCCACGCCGGCGCGCAACGTGCCGGAGCGGCGCGCCTCGGACGCGGTGGAGACCATCCGCGTGGCGGTGGAGCGGCTGTCGGCGCTGGACCGCCAGTTCGACGACCTGCGCGAAGTGAAGAGCGCGCTGGAGCACCGCATTGAGGAGGCGCGGCGGATTGCCTGGACGCTGGAGGCGGCGCTGGTGGGCCGCTTCGAAGGCCTGGACCGCGAGCTGACCAAGAACGTGCGCCAGCAGATTCACCTGCTCCACCGCGGCTTGAGCTCCGACGTGACCGAGCTCACCGGCCGGCTGACCGCGGCGGACGAGGAGCTGCGGGCGCTGCGGATGCTGCCGGTGGAGACGATTCTGGCGCCCCTGTCCCGCGCGGTATGGGAGCACGCGCGCAGCGTCCAGAAGCTGGCGCGGCTGGAGATTACCGGCGCGCAGGTGGCGCTGGACCGCCGGCTGCTCCAGGAGCTCAAGGACCCGCTGGTGCACCTGGCGCGCAACTCGGTGGACCACGGGGTGGAGACCGCGGAGCTGCGGCAACTGGCGGGCAAGCCGGCAGAAGGGGTGCTGCGCATCGACGTCGAGCAGCGCGGCGCCAAGGTGTACATCGCCTTCTCCGACGACGGCGCGGGGATGGACGCCGCGCGCCTGCGGCAGACGGCGGTGGACCGGGGGCTGGTGACGGCGGAAGCGGCGGCGCTCCTCACGGACGCGCAGGCCCACGAGTTCGTCTTCGCCCCGGGCTTCTCCACTGCGGCCACGGTGTCCCGCACCAGCGGCCGGGGCGTGGGCCTGGACGTGGTGAAGGAGAACGTCCAGAAGGTGGGCGGCAAGGTGTCGCTCACCACCACGCGGGGCCGGGGGACGCGCTTCGTCCTGGAGCTGCCGCTGACGCTGGCCACCGCGCAGGCGCTGCTCTTCGAGTCTTGCGGCTTCGTGCTGGCGCTGCCGCTGGTGGCGGTGGCGCGCTCCAAGTACCTGAACGCGGCGAAGTCCCAGACGGACCAGATTGACGTCAACGGGCAGCTGCTCACGCTGCACACGCTCTCGCAGCTGCTCAACCTCAAGGACGAGGGCACCTCGCACCCCGGCTGCCCCGTGGTGGTGGTGAAGGCGGCAGACCGGCTGATGGCCATCCGGGTGGACCGGCTTCTGGGCGAGCGGGAAGTGGTGGTCCGCCCCATCCCGCCCGAAATCGCCAAGCTGCGGCACATCAGCGCGGCGGCGTCCCTGGGAGATGGCCGGCTGGTGTGGATTCTAAGCCCCCGCGCGCTGGGAGAAGCGGCGCAGGACGTGCGTTCGCCGGAGAAGCCGAAGGGCTTCAAGATTCGCCCGCGGGTGGTGGTGGCGGACGACTCCATCACCACGCGCTCCTTGCACCGGCAGGTGCTGGAGGCGGCGGGCTTCGAGGTGGCGACGGCGAGCGACGGCGAGGAGGCGCTGCGCATCCTGCGCGCGCAGGGGGCGGACCTGGTGGTCTCCGACGTGCGGATGCCGCGGCTGGACGGCCTGGGGTTGACCCGGCGCATCCGGCAGGAGCTCAAGCTTTCGCGGGTGCCGGTGGTGCTGGTGTCCAGCCTGGATTCGGAAGAGGACCGCCTGCGCGCGCACGAGGCGGGAGCGTCCGCCTACCTGCCGAAGGGCGCCTATGAGCGCGGTGAGCTGCTCAAACTCGTGAGGGCCTTGCTCCAGCCATGATTCGCACTGTGCTCGTCGACGACAGCATCAGCTTCCGCTCGGCGCTCGCGCTGGTGCTGAAGGAGGACCCTGACTTCGAGCTGGTGGGCACCGCCCACAACGGGCTGGAGGCAGTGCGCCTGGTGCGGGAGAAGCGGCCGGACCTGGTCATCATGGACGTGGTGATGCCGGGGATGGACGGGCTCAAGGCGACCGCGCAAATCATGAGCGAAGCGCCCTGCGCGGTGGTCATCATCAGCACCCTGATGGAGGTCCAGGCGCAGAAGCTCATCTTCGAAGCGCTGCGGGTGGGCGCGGTGGAAGTCCTGGGCAAGCCGCACGACGTGCGGGTGAAGGCCACCCGGGACCGCCTGCTGGCCACGCTCAAGGCGATGGCGAGCGTGAAGGTCATCCGCCGCCGGCCCAACCTGAGGCCACCGGAGCCGGGGACCGCCCCGCGGCAGCGGGTGAAAGTCGTCGCCATTGGCTCTTCGACGGGCGGGCCGCCGGCGCTGGTGGAGGTGCTGCGGCACCTGGGCACGGACTTCCCGCCGGTCGTCGTGGCGCAGCACCTGGCCTCCGGCTTCGCGCACGGCCTTCGGCAGTGGCTGTCGGACGTGACCGCGCTGGAGGTGCAGCTGGTGCAGCGGCCGCTCAAGCTGTTGCCGGGCTGCGTGTACCTGGCCGCGGATGACATGCACATGGAGGTGGCCGGGGATGAAGTCCTGGCGCTGTCCGGGCGGGAGGACTCGCCGGTGCCCAGCGTGGACCGGCTGTTCGGGTCGCTGGCGCGGCAGGAGGGCTCCTGCATGGTGGGCGTGGTGTTGACGGGGATGGGCGGCGACGGGGCGAAGGGGCTGGTGGCGCTCCGGGCGCAGGGGGCGCACACCATCGTCCAGGACGAAGCCACCAGTCTGGTGTACGGAATGCCGCGCGTCGCCAAAGAGATGGACGGCGCGGTGGAGGAGCTGCCGCTGCCGTTCATAGGACCGCGGCTGCTGGCGCTGGCCAAGGGCAAGGGCAAGTCGTGACCTTCGAGGCGACTGATGGACAACGGTGAACTGACCGACGCCGAAAACCCCGCCCGCTCCGCGCTGCGGACGCTCACCGCCAAGGCGCTGGCGCTGCTGCTGGTGGTGGTGGCGACAGTGGCGGTGGTGGCCTACTTCGCCGGGACGGAGGTCTACGCCCGCACGGTGGAGAAGGAGCTCTCCAAGCGCGGCGAGGCGATGACGAAGCTTTTGGAGCAGCACCAGCAGCTGCGGCTGGCGCTGTCGCTCAAGCGCGAGGAAGACGCGCGCAACGTGGCCATCGACATCCAGAAAGCCGACGTGGCCTACGTGCTGCTCCTGGACTCCGACGGGCGGGTGCTGGGCGGGGCCGGGGAGACGGAACAGCTGGACGTGGCGAACGTCGCGCGTGAGCCGCTGGGCGAAACGCAGCAGGGCGACATCCACCGCTTCACCTACGAGGTGGCGCGCAGCAACGAGGGCGCCAAGGGGGACCCCTCCGGCCTGGACTTCGCGACGGGGGATGACCCGGAGCGCAAGAAGGCGCTGGGGCGCATTGTCCTCGGCCTCTCCGCGCGGCAGGCGCGCGAGTCGCTGGGCGTGCAGACGCTGGTGACCGTGTCGGTGACCGCGGTGGTGTTGGTCATCGCCTTCCTCTGGTTCTTCACCACCATCGCGCGGCGGCTGAACCGGATGGGCGTCTTCGCAGAGCGCGTGGCGGGCGGGGACCTGGTGACGGATTTGGAGGACGTCAGCCACGACGAGATTGGGCGGCTGGCGCGCTCCCTGACGGAGATGACCCAGCGGACCGGGACGATGGTGGCCCGGATGCAGGACGCGGCGAGCGCGCTGGCGCGGGTCTCCGCGGAGATTTTGACCTCCAGCTCCCAGCAGGGGCAGAGCGCGACGAAGCAGGCCACGTCGGTGGCGGAGACGGGCGCCACGGTGGCGGAGCTCCGGGAGACGTTCAATCAGGCGGCCGAGCGCGCCCAGGCGGTGATTGACCTGGCCAAGAAGTCTGAAGAGTCCACCTCCTCCGGCAGGCTGGCGGTGGAGGAGAGCATCGGCGCGATGGGGTCCATCCGGGACCAGGTGATTGCCATCTCGCGCACGATGATTGGCCTGGTGGAGCGGACCAACCAGATTGGCACCATCATTGACGCGGTGAATGACCTGGCCGAACAGTCGAACGTGCTGGCGCTGAACGCGGCCATCGAAGCGGCGAAGGCCGGAGACCAGGGCCGCGGCTTCGCGGTGGTCGCCCGCGAAGTGCGCAACCTGGCGGAGCGCTCCAAGGACTCCACCGCGCAGGTGCGCACCATCCTACAGGACATCGAGAAGGCCAGCCGCGAAGCCCTGGGCGTCATCGAAGAAGGCACCCGGAAGACGCAGGCGGGCGTGGAGCTGGCCACCAAGGCGGGCGAGTCCATCTTCCACCTGGACCGCGCCATCAATGAGTCCTCCACCGCGGCCAAGCAGATTGCCGCCTCCACCCGGCAGCAGGCGGTGGGTGTGGAGCAAATCTGGCAGGCGATGCGCGAAATCGACCGCGCGGTGAACGAAAACGCCAGCGGCATCCGCCAGCTGGAGAGCGCCTCCAAGAACATGAAGTCGCTCTCGGACCAGATGGCCCAGCTGGTCACGCAGTACCGGGTGGAGCGCGAAGAAGCCGGAAGCTGAAGCTCAGCTCAACAGTGGGATGAACTTCTGCACAGCTTCCCGCAGGTTGCTGCTGGTGACGGGCTTGAGGATGAAGTCGTTGGCGCCGGCGATGCTGCCCAGCTTGCGCAGCTCCTCGGACTTCTCGCCCGTGAGCAGGATGATGGGCAGGCTGTTGATGCGCGCGTCGGCGTCCGCCCGCAGCGCGCGGACGAACTCCAGCCCGTCCATGCCCGGCATGTTGATGTCGGCGATGACCAGGTTCACGCCCGCGGTCTTCAGGACGTGCAGCGCGCGCTCCGCCCGGTCCGCTTCGATGAACTCGAACTGCATCCCCATCAGGTAAATCTTGATGATGTTCCTGATGGTCGCGCTGTCGTCGACCAGGAGAAGTGTCGAGCCCATGCTTGTGTCCGACTGTAGTTGACCCTCTGCCCCGTCACCATGGGGTCTTGCGGGAACCCCCGGCCACCGGGCGTTTTGTTGGCCGTCCGACACCGGCGCCTGACGCACCCCGCCGGCCCACCCTTCGAAAACCAAGGCGCACGCGAGGTCCGGCGGGGTGGTATGGCAGGAGCCCATGGCGGTCGAGATAGAGGTGGCGGCAAGCCTCTCCCACGCGCTGGAGCTCCTCTCCCCGGCGGATCCACTCACGCGCCCCGTCGCCGGCGCCACCGACGTCCTGCTGCGCCTGCACGCCGGCCGGCTCTCCGCCCGCAAGCTCATCTCCATCGCGGACCTGCCGGAGCTCAGCTTCATCAAGGCGGAGCCGGACGCGCTGCGGATTGGCGCGGGCACCCCCATCAGCGACCTGCTCGTCCACCCGGAGGTGTGCGCGGAGCTGCCGGCGGCGGTGCAGTCCGCCCGCGAGTTCGCCAGCCCGCAAATCCGCAACCGCGCCACGCTGGGCGGGAACCTGGGCAACGCCTCCCCCGCGGCGGACCTCATCCCGCCGCTCATCGCCTACGGCGCGGAGGTGACGCTGCGTTCGCTCAAGGCTTCGCGACAGCTGCCGGTGGAGGCGCTCTTCCTCGGGATGGGGAAGACCGCCATCGCCCCGGATGAGCTCATCACGGAGGTGCGCGTGCCCCGCCGCAAGGGCCACTTCCAGCACTTCGCCAAGTACGGCAGCCGCGGCGCCAACATCATCTCCGTGGTGAACGCCGCCCTCTGCCTCAAGCTGGACGGCCGTCGCATCGCCGAGGCCCGGGTGGCCTACGGCTCGGTGGCGCCCCGGCCGCTGCGGGCCACGCAGGTGGAGCAGGCCCTGATGGGCCAGCAGCTCTCGCAGGCGCTGGTGGACGGCATCGGCGCCGCGGTCGCCAAGGACGCCAAGCCCATCGACGATGTGCGCGGCAGCCGGCGCTACAAGCTGCACCTGGCCATCTGCGCCACCCAGGACGCGCTGACCCTGGCTTTAGCCCAGGCCCAGGCCTGAAGGAGCCTCCACCGTGAAGCACGAGGAGCTCACCCTCACCATCAACGGCACCCGCCGCACCGGCATCTTTCCCCTGGGCGCGCGGCTTTTGGATGCGCTGCGCAGGCTGGGCTACACGGGGACCAAGGAGGGCTGCGGCGAGGGAGAGTGCGGCGCCTGCACCGTCCTGTTGAACGGCCGGACCGCCAACGCCTGCCTCGTCTACGCCAAGCAGGCGGTGGGGCGCGAGGTGGTGACGGTGGAGGGCGTGGGCCGCGGCCACCCCGGGCAGCTGCACCCGTTCCAGGCGGCGATGGTGCAGACCGGCGGGGTGCAGTGCGGGTTCTGCACCCCGGGGGTCATCGTCTCCGGGTGTGACCACCTGGACAAAGGGGGCGCGGTGGACGACGGGACACTGAAGGACGCGCTGAGCGGGAACCTCTGCCGCTGCACCGGCTACGCGAAGATTTTTGAAGCCGCGCGGGTGGCGAAGGGGCCCACGTCATGAGCGCCGAGGCTGCCGAGGCGCTGGCGCCCTCGCCGCCGCGGGTGGACGCGCTCGACAAGGTGCGGGGCACGGCGAAGTACGTCGATGACCTCGAGCTCCCCGGGATGTTGCACTGCAAGGTGGTAACCAGCGCCCACCCCCACGCGGACGTGACGTCGGTGGACGTGTCGGAAGCCGCCGCCTCCGACGGCGTGTTCGCCGTGCTGACCGCGCGCGACATCCCGGGGGAGAACCAGATTGGCGTGTCCACTGCGGACCAGCCCCTGCTGGTGGAGACCCGGGCGCGGATGCTGGCGGACCGGATTGCCCTCATCGCCGCGGACACGCTTCCGCACGCTCGGGAGGCCGCGCGGAAGGTGAAGGTCACCTACGCGCCGCTGCCGGTCGTGGGCGACGTGGAGCGGGCCCTGGCGAACGGCGCGCCGCCGGTCCACGAACGCGGGAACCTTCTGGCCAAGAAGCAGGTGGTGAAGGGCGACATGGCCGCGGGCTGGCAGGCGGCCACGCACGTGCTGGAGCGGACCTACAGCACGGGCTACCAGGAGCACGCCTATCTGGAGACAAACGGGGTGCTGGCGGTGCCGGAGCCGGACGGGGTGTTCACCGTCTACGCGTCCGCGCAGTGCCCCTTCTACATCCAGAAGGCGGTGGCCCGGGTGCTGGGCCTGTCGCTGGCCGCGGTGCGCTGCATCCAGGCCGCCACCGGCGGCGCGTTCGGCGGCAAGGAGGACTACCCGTCGGAGCCGGCGGCGTGCGCGGCCCTGCTGGCGCAGCGCACTGGCCGGCCGGTGAAGCTCGTCTATGACCGTGCGGAAGACATCCTCTGGTCCTCCAAGCGGCACCCCATGACCATCCGCCACAAGCTGGGCGTGGACGGCGAGGGGCGCATCACCGCCTGCGAGGTGGGGCTGTACGTGGACGCCGGCGCCTACAACGGGCTCTCCGCCGTGGTGGCCGAGCGCGCCAACGCCACCGCGCTGGGCCCCTACCGCGCGCCCAACGTTCAGGTGGACACCTACGTCGTCTACACCAACAACCTCTTCGGCGGCGCGTTCCGGGGCTTCGGCTCTCCTCAAGTCACCTTCGCCATGGAGGCGCAGCTGGACGAAGCCGCAGCGCGGCTGGGGCTGAGCCCGGCGGAAATCCGCCGGCGGAACCTGCTGCGCAAGGGCGACGCGACGGCCACCAGCCAGGTCCTCCCGGAGAGCGTGGGTGGGGTGGAGACGCTGGAGGCCGCGGTGACGGCCAGCGACTACGAGCAGAAGCGGCGGGCGCTGGCCGACTTCAACGCCAAGAGCCGGTACCTCAAGAAGGGCATTGGCCTTGGCTGCTGCATGTACGGCTGCTGCCTGCACGCGGGCGGGCAGTTCCTCGAGGGGAGCGGGTCGCTCCTGCATGTTCGGGCGGACGGCTCTGTCAACGTCGCCATCGGCGGGACGGAGATTGGGCAGGGCGCGTTCACCGTGGTGGCGCAGCTGGCGGCGCAGGAGCTGGGCTGCGCGCTCTCGGCGGTGAAGGTCCTGCCGGTGAACACGGACCTGGTGCCGGACTCGGGGCCCACAGTCGCCTCCCGCACCACGGTGATGAGCGGCAACGCGGTGCTGGATGCCGCGCGGCAGCTGAAGGCGAAGATGCGCGAGGTAGCCGCGCACAAGCTGGGCGTGACGGAGGAGAAGGTGGAGGTGGCGGGCGGCGGGTTTTGCGTGGCCGGGGGCCTTGCTCGGCTCACGTTCCAGGAGGTGGCCAAGGCCTGCTACGAGCGCAAAGTGAACCTCACCGCCGAGGGCTGGTTCGCGCCGCCGCGCAAGGAGTGGAACGAGACGGTGGGCGTGGGCGAGGCCTACTCGGTCTACTGCTTCGCCACCCAGGTGGCCGAGGTGACGGTGGACCTGCGCTCCGGGCGGGTGCGGGTGACGCACGTGACGGCGGCGCACGACGTGGGCAAGGCGGTGAACCCGGCCATGCTGACCGGGCAGATTGAGGGCGGCATCGTCCAGGGGATGGGCTACGCCATCATGGAGGAGCTGAAGGTCGTCGACGGCCGCTGCCAGAACCCCAACTTCACCGACTACCTCATCCCCTCCTCCGCGGACGCGCCGACGGTGCAGTCGCTGCTGGTAGAGCTGCCCTGGAGCCTGGGCCCCTACGGCGCCAAGGGCGTGGGCGAACCCGCGCTCATCCCCACCGCGGCGGCCATTGCCAACGCCATCGCCTTCGCCTGTGGCCACCGCTTCACCCACCTGCCGCTCACGCCAGAGCGCCTGGTCCTGACGCTCTCCGACGCAGGCGGCGGGCCGGCCGCGGTGAGCGTGGCGCCGTGAGCGTCCGGCGGCTCATCCTCAATGCGGATGACCTGGGCTACGACCCGGCGGTCACCCGCGGCATCCTCGAAGCCATGCGCCAGGGCGTGGTGACCTCCGCCACGCTGATGGTCAACCTCCCCTTCTCCGAGGACGCCGCGCAGCAAGCGGCCGGGCTGGCGGTGGGGCTCCATTTGAACCTCGCCCGGGGCCGCGCGGTGTGGGCCGGCTTCCCCGCGGCGCTGCGCACCAGCGCGGGCGAGCTTGACGAGCGCAACGCCGCGCAGCTGCCCGCGGAGGTGGTGGAGGCGGAGGCGAAGGCCCAGCTGGACCGGCTGGAGGCGCTGCTCGGCCGCCCGGCCACGCACGTGGATGTGCACAAGCACCTGCACCGGCACCCGGCCGTGCTTCAGGGGCTGGCCGCGGCGGCCCGCGCGAAGGGGCTGCCCGTCCGCTCCATCGACCCAGGCATGCGCGCCGCCCTGCGCGCGGCGGGCGTGAGGACCAACCCCCACTTCATCGGCGATGCGGGCGCGGAGGCCTACTGGACCTTGCAGCAGCTTCGGGAGTCGCTGCGCGCGCTGCCTGAAGGTCTGACCGAGCTGATGTGCCACCCCGGTTACACGCCCCAGACCCTCAAGAGCGGCTACTCCTCCCAGCGCGAGGTGGAGCTGGCCACCTTCACCCACCCGGACGCCCGGCGCTGGCTGGAGGCGGAGGGCATTGAGCCCTGCGACTTCCGGGCGGCCTGATACCTCAGGAGATGGCGGCTTCGATGACCTGGGCGCTGGCGGCGTCCAGCCGGACGAAGCGGATGCCCAGGCCCGGCTCGGACACCTCCTCCCCCCGCGCCACCCAGCGCACCTCACCCACCGCCTCCACCTTCCCGCCCGGGAGGTGAAACTCGAGGTGAATCTCCTTGCCGATGGGGATGAACTGCTTGGTGGCGATGAAGAGCCCGGTGCTGGAGAGGTCCGTGATGCGCCCCGCCAGGTTGGTGCTCATCCCCCCGCCCCGGAACTGAACGTTGAGGGCAACCCTCTTCGATTGGCGGCGCCGTTCAGACACACGCTTTGAATAGCACGACCCCTGCGATAAGGACTTTATGGGTCATGCCCAGTCAACCCTCCAAGACGCTCGAAACCTTCAAGAACCCGGCCCCAGACCGCGACTACGAGGTCGCCTTCGACTGCCCGGAGTTCACCTGCGTGTGCCCGATGACGGGCCAGCCGGACTTCGCCCACTTCAAAATCCGCTACATCCCGGATGTCCTCTGCGTGGAGCTGAAGAGCCTCAAGCTCTACCTGTGGTCCTTCCGGAATGAAGGCGCGTTCCACGAGGCGGTGACGAACCGAATTCTGGACGACCTCGTGAAGGCGTTGAAACCTCGGTTCCTCGTCGTCGAAGGAGACTTCTTCGTCCGCGGAGGCATTGGAACGGTGGTCCGCGCCACCCATCAGAAAGCCCTGCCGCGCTCGAAGCGGGCAGGCCCACCGTAAGCGGTCACCCGAGGAGGCGAGCCAGACGGCCGCATGAGCGCGCTTCGCACAACGCTCGCACTCCTGGTGTTTCTCCAGGCTGCCGCCGTCGCCGCCCCCCCGCTGGTGCTGGTGGAGGCTCGCGTCGCGCAGTACCGCGAGGCGGCGGCCGGCGTGCGCAAGCAGCTGCCGGCCGCGGAGGAGGTCGACGTCGACGCGCCGGATTTGGCGGAGCGCCTGGCCCAGACGCCGCTCATCATCCCCGTTGGCCAGCGCGCGCTGGCGCTGGCGCGGGAGAAGGCGCCCACCACGCCCCTGGTGTTCTGCATGGTGCTGGGCGTCACCACCGCGTCCCTCTCCCCCGGCGTCACCGGCGTCCCGCTGGAGTCGGACCCGCTGGCGGTGCTCTCCCACGTGCACGCCATCGCCCCGCGCGCGAAGCGGATTGGGCTGGTCTTCAACCCCGCCAGCAGCGACCTGCTCTACGCGGAGGCCACCCGGGCCGCGGCGGCGCTCGGGCTGACGCTGGTGGCCCGGCCCGTCTCCAGCGCCTCCGCGGTGCGCAGCGCGGTGAGCGGCATGGCCGGGAGCATTGACCTCTTGTGGCTGCCGGCGGACCCGCGCCTGTTCCCCAAGGAGCTGGTGGCCTTCCTGCTCAGCTTCTCCGCCGAACGGAACCTCCCGCTGGTGGGCTTCCTCGACAAGCTGACCGAGGGCGGCGCGCTGGCGTCGGTCAGCCCGGACTACGGGGAGATTGGCGAGCGCACCGGCAAGCTGGCGGCGGAGATTCTCACCCGCCCCGAAGGCAGGCGGCTGCCGCTGCCGCCGCCGGTGTTCGCGCCCGGCACCCTCTCGTTGAACCTCAAGACGGCCAAGACGCTGGGCATTGAGATAGCGCCCAAGGCGCGGCAGCGCGCGCGCGTGCTGTACCAGTAGCGGCTACTGCGCCCCCTCCTGCGTCCGCTTGAGGGCGTCCTCGGCGCGGCGGGCGTCGGCGTCTTCGATGGCCTTCGCCTTGGCGCGCACGTCGTCCAGCTGGCGCCTGGGTTCGCTGGTCTTCGGCTGGTTCTCCACCGCGCGGTTCAACATCATCCACGCCGCGCCCAGCACCACGCCCGCGCCGAGGATGACGACCAGGAGTCTGCCCATGGGCCCCTCTTGCTACTTCATCAGCTGGTGGAGCAGCGGCACCCAGTGCTGCTGCGTGAAGTACAGCGCGGTCCCCGCGCCGGCGAGCGCTGCCACCCAGCGCCAGCCGCCGCCGCGCCGCTTGCGGCCCTTGCCGTCGAACGCGTCGATGAATGAAAGCTCGTGGCGGGTGAGCCGGGCCAGCGCTTCGGTCTCCGTGATGCGGTTCTTGTGCTTGAGGAAGGCCACCAGCAGCGCCTGGTGGGAGATGTTCACCCGCCGGGCCAGATACAGCTCCAGGTCCCGGCGCATGCGCGCGGCGTCGACGTAGCGGTCCGACAGGCGCGGGCGCATGGCGCGGCGGACCACCTGCTCCAGCAGCGGGGGGACCTGCGGCGCCAGCTTGCGCAAGGGCGGGTGCTTGCCGTCGCGGATGCGGGCGAAGACTTCGCCGGCGCTCTGGCCGACGAAGGGCTTCTGGCCGGTGAGGCACTCGAAGAGGACGGTGCCCAGGGAGAAGAGGTCCGTGCGGTGGTCCAGCGGCGTGCCGCTCACCTGCTCCGGAGACATGTACGACGGTGTGCCGATGGCGATGCCCTCCTGGGTGAGCGCCTCCAGGCCTTCATCCTTGGCGATGCCGAAGTCCATCAGCTTCACCTCACCGGCCTTGGTCACCATCACGTTGGAGGGCTTCAGGTCGCGGTGGATGATGCGGTTGAAGTGCGCATGGTCCAGCGCGCTGGCCAGCCGGGCGCCGAGCACCGCGGTGACGTCCGCCGGGAGGGGGCCTTCGCGCAGGAGGTCCGCCAGCGTGGGCCCGTTGACGAACTCCATCACCATGTAGAGCGCGTCGTTCTTCTCGATGAGGTCATACAGCGTGACGATGTTCTGGTGCCGGAAGGCGGCCAGGGCCAGCGCTTCGCGGCGGAAGCGGGAGACAGCCTCCTTGTCCTTGAGGGACTCCGGGAGGAGCTCCTTGATGGCCACCTCGCGCTGCAGGGTTTCGTGGATGCCGCGGTAGACCGTGGCCATTCCGCCCCGCCCGAGCTCTCCGAGCACGCGGCACGCACCCACCTTCCGGGGACGGCTGGGGCTCTCCTTCGGGGTCGCCACGCCCCAGGAGGGTAGTGCCCCCGCGGCGAGTTTCATAGCCCGCTTGACCCCCCGCCGTTGCGCGTCCAAAAGGGTCTACGGCCGTGGAGCTCATCTTCCTGAAGGGTGCAGAGATTGGCTACCGGCACAGGCTGTTGCCGCCATTGGACCTGCGCGTGCGCGCGGGCGTGCGGCTGGCCGTGCTGGGCCCCAACGGCAGCGGGAAGAGCACGCTGCTCAAGAGTCTGCTCGGGTTGACGCCGCTGCTCGCCGGGGAGCGCGGCTTTCCGTTGGGCCGGCCGCCGCGCATCGGCTACGTGCCGCAGGCGCACCGGGCGGACCCGGTCTACCCGCTCACCGCGCTGCAGGTCACCCTCCAGGGCCGGTACGGGCTGGTGGGCGTGGGGCGGTTTCTGCGCAAGAAAGACCGGGACTGCGCCGCTGAGCAGCTGGTCCGCGTGGGCCTGGGGCCGTTCGCGGATGTGCCGTTCCGGGCGCTCTCCGGTGGGCAGCGGCAGCGCGTCCTGCTGGCGCGCGCGCTGGCTGGCGAACCGGAGCTGGTGGTGCTGGACGAGTTCACCTCGGAGCTGGACCCTTCTGCGTCCTCGCGGCTTTTGCAGGAGGTCTCCGCGCTCACGGCGCAGTCGAATGTGGGCGTGCTGTTCGTCACGCATGAGATTGCCGCGGCCGCCGCGCATGCGCAGGAGGTGGCGCTGATGGACAGCCGGCGCGGCTTCTTCGAAGCGGGCCCGGCGGAGGCGCTGCTCACCGGCGAGCGGCTGACCGCGCTGTACGGGCAGACCGTCAGGCTGGAGCGCCGCGAAGGCCGCACGCTCGTCTACCTGGAGGCGTGAGGATGGAGAACGCGCCCGGCGACTTCTGGCAGCTCTTCGGCACCTCGATGCTGGCGGGGATGCTGGCGGCCGCGCTGTGCGGGTTTCTGGGCTTCTTCGTGGTGGTGCGGCGGGTGGCGTTCGTGTCTACCGCGCTGGGGCAGACCGCCGGCCTGGGCATCGCCGCGGGCTTTCTGCTCGGCAGCTTCTTCGGGCATGACCCGCACGAACAGACGCCGCTGCACCTGGACCCGGTGATTATCGCCATCGGCCTCTCGGCGCTGGTGGCGGTGGCGCTCTCGTATGTGCCGCGCGTGCGCCGCGTTTCGCCGGAGACCGTGGTGGCGTTCGTGTACCTCTCCGCCGCGGCGCTCGCCTTCATCGTCCTGAACAGCCCGCGCATCGTCCAGGAGGCCCACGAGGTGGGCGACCTGCTCTACGGCAACCCGGTGGCCGTCCGGAACGAACACGTGGTGGAGCTCATCGTCGTCGCCGGGGTGGTGTTTTTGACTCAGCTGTTTCTCTTCCGGGACCTGCTGTTCATCTCGTTCGACCCGGAGATGGCCAGGACCCTTGGGCTCCCGGTGAGCGCGCTGGATGCCGCGCTGCACCTGACCATCGGCGTCTCCGTCGCGGTCTCCACCCGCGCCATCGGCGCCGTGCCGGTGTTCGGGTTCCTGGTGCTCCCCGCAGGCGCCGCGCTCATCGCGTCTCAGTCGGTGGCGCGGGTGCTGGTGCTGTCCACGCTCGGCGCCCTCGTCGCTGCTGCCGGCGGGTTCTATTTGTCGTATCTGACCGAGTGGCCCACGGGCTCCATGATGGTCGCCGTGGCTGCCGCGTACTGGCCGCTTGCCGGGTTGAGCCGCGTGCTCCGTTCGCGGCGCGCGTGAGCGGTTGGGTCTGCTGCGTTCCGGCCTCAGCACGAGGACGTTGCTGTGTCCGGGCCAGGGGCCTGTAGCGCCTGCTTCGTGGTCAGCCCGCTCCAGGGCAGTGCCTGCGGGGATTTCGGCAGAGCATGGATGGGTCCCGCGCCAGCAGCAGGCGGGGCACTGCCCTTGCCGGGCGCAGACGCGGCTAAAGAGCGAGGCTTGCGGCGTCTGCTTCGCGGAGCTTGTTCCAAGGCACTGCAGTTGTCCTTGAGGAGCCGGGACAGGGCCGGGGTTCCGTCGTCGGTGCCTGGATGTTTTCCGCGGAGGCTGCCCGGTCCTCGGTGGAGTCGGCGCTCCTCGCCCGTGCAGTGGGAGCCCCTGCCAGACACGAACAAACAAAAGTGGGGAGGATTTGTTATATATATCTAACAAATCCTCCCCACTTCAGCTCATGCACATAAAAAAGACGTTTATTTAGCGAACACTGGCAAACAGGTCCCAGTCTGACCGCCCGGAGTGCAGGAGTGCGGGCTCCCACGGCCTTTAGGGTCATCTCCGCCTCAACCGAGGACCGGGCAGCCTCCGCGGAAAACATCCAGGCCCCCACGACAGACCCCCGGCCCTGTCCCGGCTCCTCAAGGACAACTGCACTGCCTTGGAACAGGCCTGGACAAAGCAGGCGCCGCAAGCCTCGCCCCTCAAACCGCGGCTGCGCCTGACACGCGCAGTGCCCCACCCGCTCCTGGCGCCGGAGCCATTCATGCTCTGCCGAAATCCCCGCAGGCAGTGCCCTGGAGCAGGGCAACCACGAGGCAGGCGCCACCTGCCCCGGCTCCATCCGGAGCGCACGCCTCAGTTCTGAGCCTTCCGAGAGCCCAGCGCCTTGACCACCTCCGCGACGACGCCGCCGAAGTAATCCTCGAAGGCCTGACCCTCCCCCGGCATCCCCGGCACCCGCACCAGCGCGGCGTTGCCCTTGGAGGCGAGCAGCTCCGTGGTGTTCGACGAGTACCACTCCTCCTGAAGCAGCAGCGGAACCTTCCGGGCGACGATGACGCCCAGCACCTTCGCCACCTGCCCGGACGACGGCGGGAGGCCGGGCTTCGGCTCCACGAACGCCACCTCGGTCAGCCCCGCCCACTCGGTGAAGTAAATCCAACTCTTGTGGTACGGCACCACGGGCGTCCCGCGGAACGGGGCCAGCGCCTTCATCCACTCGGCGATGCGCGCGTTGAGCCGGTCCTCGAACGCCTTCGCGTTGGCGCGGAAGAGCTCGGCGTGGGGCGGGTCCAGCTCCGCCAGGCGCGCGGCCAAACCCCGCGCCACCAGGACGCCGTTGCCGGGGTCCTTCAGGTAGTGCGGATTGCCGCCGGGGTGGATGTCGCCCATCGAGCGGTCCAGCTTCTGGGTGGGGAGCTCTTTCGGCGTCACCAGCGTGGACGCGTCAAGGTAGCCGGGTTCGCCCTTCTGCAGCTTCCCGTTGCGCGAACCGGTGAGCAGCGACGGCAGCCAGCCGACCTCCAGGTCCATGCCGGTCAGCACCAGCAGGTCCGCGCGCGAGAGCGTCACGACCAGGCTGGGCCGCGGGTCCACGAAGTGCGGGTCCTGCGTGGCCTTCGCCAGCACCTGCACCTCCACCTGGTCTCCCCCCACCGCCCGCGCGAGGGCCGCCAGGTCCGCGACGGACGCCACCACCTTCACCTTCGCCAGAGCCGTCGCGCCAAACAGCAGCGCGCAAGCCACGAGTGCTCGCTTCATGGTGTCCTCCTCATTCTCATCACGGGCTGTCCTGCCGCCCTTTCACGGCCATTCGGGCTACGCTGCGCGCCATGCGCCGCCTGCTCGGAGTGCTCCTCGTCGCGCTGCTGGCAGGCGCCGCAGGAATCACCGGGACGTTCTGGCTCCTCCAGGGGCGCCGGGCGCTGCCGGACCCGCCGTCCCTCGTCACCCAGGTCCGTGACATCGCGCGGCTGGAGACGCTCGAGGTGTCGCTCTACAAGAAGGTGTCCCTCGTACCGGATCCACCGATGGCGGGCTCGGCGTGGGGGGACGTCTACAACTGGGCGAAGTACACGCTGCGCAACCCGAAAGGCCGGGCCATCGTCTTCGCCACCGCCCACATCGGCTTTGACCTGGACGCGCTGCAGGCGGACAGCTTCCAGGTCACCGGGCCGGACGTGGAGCTGACGCTGCCGCCGGTGCGCGTCACGGTGGAGCTGCAGCCAGGGGAGACGGAGGTAGTGGACTCCAACCTCAGCTCGGCGGAGACGGCGGAGCTGTTCGAGAAGGCCAAGCGCGCGTTCGAGGCGGACGTGCGCAGCGACCGCCGGCTCTTGCAGCGCGCGCGCAGCTCCGGCGAGCGACAAATCCGAGCGCTCCTCCTGACGCTGGGCTTCCGCAGCGTGCGCTTCGTCGACGGCCTCAGGGCGCCACACGCGGGGTAGTGCCGTACGCATCAGAAGGAATGCGCCCCGTGCGCGCCCACGGCGAGCTCCAGCGCCAGAAACGCGGAGTAGGTTGGCGCCGTCCGCCAGGGCGCGAAGTCCGCAGCGGTCTGGAGCCGCAGGCGGGAGAACTCCGTGGGCCAGAACGTCGCGCTGGCGGTCACCCGCTGCCGGCTGGACGTCCAGTCGGGGTCCAGTGGGTCCGGAGTGTCCTGCGCGCCGCGGGACGGCGTGCCAAGCTCGTAGCGCGCCGCCACCGCCCAGCGCTGAGCGAAGCGCCAGAAGACCTGCGCATAGGCGGACGTGTCCTGCAGCACGTCGCCCGGCACCTGCCGCCGCCGGTAGAACAGCTCCCCCGTGAAGGCCACCACCGCCACGCTCCCCTGCGAGAGCGGCCGGTACTTGAGGTACACGTCCGTTCCGTAAAGGTCCGTCCGGTTGCCGTACCCGGTGGACGAGGGCCCATTCGCCGCGGAGAGCCCCCACGCCAGCGAGAGGTCATCCGACAGCGGGAAGAACTGCTTGAGCGCGGCGGTGAGCTGGAGGTCAAACGGGCTGCGCACGCCGAGGTCGTCCGCGCCGTAGAAGCTGCGCGCGGTCCCCTCCCCCGCCGCGTCCGTCGCGGAGCCCACCAGCTCCACGTACCAGGGCAGCGGCGTCAGGTAGGAGAGCTCCACGCCCAGCCCGCGGTTCCCCTCGCCCCCGAAGACGCGGGTGAGCGGGAACGGCTGGTCGACGAAATCCCAGACGTGCAGGTGCATGGGGTTGTGCCGGCCGAAGCGCGTGAGGAACTGCCCGGCGCGAACTTGCAGGCCGGCTGGAAGCGAGAGCGTGGTGCCGTACGCCTCTTCAATCTCCACGCCGTCCTGACCGAAGACGATGTTCGCGTCGAAGCGGAAGTAGGGGTCCACCGCCGCGCCGACGGCCAGCTCCAGCTGCTGGAGGTTGAAGCCGTTCTTCGTCGGGTCATGGCCGCCGCCCTGGAGCGGCTCCTCCGCGGAGAACCCTGCCAGCGCCACGTCCAGAATGAACGACAGGTCTGGGTTGAGCGACTGCACCGCCGCGGCGACCGGCGCGGCCACCCGCTCCAGCACGCCCGGCGCGGTCGTCGTCCGCTTCGCCTCCTGTGCGTCCTGACCCAGCGCCCGCTCGATGTCCGCGAGGTCCGCCGCCGAGGGTGCTTCCACGCCCGCGTCGCTCTGCGCACGCGCTGTGGCGCCTGCCAGGAACAACGCCAGCATCACAAGGTGCGCGCGTCGAGCGTAGCGCCGCAGGCGCGCAGTCCCCCCGTTCGCGTCGAGCGTTGCGCCGTCAGGCGCATAGTCGAGACGTCGGCAGTGCTTCCCGAAGCTTGGCTCAAGGGCCGCTTCGCTCTGCTCGAAACAAACCGGCCAAGTGGCGTGCGTGGGCTTGCGCCACCTCTCGACTATGCGCCTGACGGCGCAACGCTCGAGGCGAGCGGGGGAGGCGCCTGGGCTGACGCTCGAAACGGGAGGTTGGGCGTTCATCTTCCTTCGCGCGCTCATGGTGCCTCCCCTTCCGTCACCTCGAGCGTGGTCGTGGCCAGCTGTGAGCGCAGCGCGTTCGCCGCCACCGCGTTCTCCGCTGCGCCGAGGTCGATGACGCCGGTCCCTGCCAGCGGCGCCCAATCAATCTCCGCGAAGAGCCCGGCCGGGGGAACCAGCGTGAGGTTCAGCGTGGCGCTTGGATTCCTCCCGGTGAACGCCACCGTCCCCGCGGGGACCTCCGCCTCGAACGCCAGGGCAGAAGTCGCCGCCTGATACTCAAACCGCCGCGCGTCACCGAAGCGGGGCGGCACGTGCGCATCCCGCACCTCGCCCGTCACCGCGAGCGAAGAGACCGCCAGCACGGCGCGCGTCACCTCGCTCCGCGGCAGCTCGCAGGGCTGACCGCCGCACGAAAAGCCTCCGCGCTCACCCGGCACCAGCGAGAGCGGAGGCAGCTGCGCCACCGCGAGCTGCGCCACCGCCTCCGGCGCTGCAGGCGTGACGCCCCACAGCGCAAGCCCTTCGAACCCCAGCTGCAGCGTGGCGACGCGCACCTCGTAGCCCAGAGGCGTCAGACGCCACCCGTCACCCTCCTGCGGATAGTGACTGGAGAGCGCTCCCTCGAGGACGCCGAACGGCGCTCCCGGGGAGAGGGCGCAACCCAACAGGACGAACAACGGCAACGCGAGCAGCAAGCGGCGCATAGAAGATGCCTGTGAAGGAAAGAAGGAGGACCACAGCCGTGTCAGGAGCGCGCAGCGCCAATGCAGACGCGCGCGCAGCAAACGTGCAGGCTGAAGGCGGCGCTCACACGCGAGGAGAGAACGGCGCGGGCGTGAAAGGGTGCGACGCCGACTTCAGCTGCGGGCGGGAGGTCCCTGCTCAGGCACGGTTCGCCAGCTGGCGCGCACCGTCAGAGCAGGAAGGACCGGGGGCGGCAGCTGCACCGAAACGGCGACGTACGCGAGCGGCTGAGTGGAAGGCTCGCTGACGTCGCCGGGGTTCGACCGCAGCTGGCAGGCCGAGCAGGCCTGCCCGTCGTCGCGGTCACCGAGGCCGTGGCCGTGGACCGCACCGAACGCGGTGGCCACCAGCACGAGCACAAGCGTGAGCAGAGCGACCGGCCGCACGGCGCAAGCAAATACGCCCGGCCGGAATTGTTTGCAAGTCCGGCTCAATCGTCCAACCGCGCGAGCACGCCATCCACGCCGAACCGGAAGCGCCCGGGGATGGCGTTGGGTGCCTCCGTCAGCGACTCCAGCTTCGCGACGGCGGCGGGGTCATCCTCGCGGCAGACCACCACCAATTCGCGCGAGCCGAGCGCCACACGCAGCGGCCCTCGGCCCAGCTGTTCGCGCAGGTTCACCCGCGCAGAGATGAGCAGCCGCGCGGCGTCATGGCCGTCGCCCTCGCAGAGCGCCCAGAGCCCGGTGTCCTCCTGCACCACCCTCGCCATCCCACCCTGAATCTTCACCCGCCTTGGCAGCGGAGGCCGGGACTCGAGGTTCTCGAACGCCCGCGCATCCAGCGCCTCCAGGCCGACGTTCAGCTCCTCCAGCATGGAGCGCGGCACGTAGCGGACCAGCTCCGGGTGGTCCAGCACGTAGAAGACATTCAGCCCCGCCGGGCCCTCGCGGTGGGCGGCGCCGTGCGCCTGGTCCGCGAACTCGCCGTGGCGCAGCACCGGCAGCACGTTGGCCAAAAGCTCGTCCGCGGTGCGCGGCAGACCCGAGGCCAGCTCGCAGAGCTCCTTGGCGATGGCGTCCACCACGTTCTCCAGCGGGTGCGCCTCCTCGCGGTAGGCGGCGTACATGGACGCGAGGTCCACGCGCGCCACCCGGTCCTCGGTGAGCTTCACGAGGAGCGCGTCGCTCTGCTGCTCAAAGCTGACGTGCAGGTCGCGCAGGCGCCGCTGCAGCGCCGCGGCGAAGAGCGGGAGGTCCGCGCGCGGAGACGTGGCGACCTGGGAGAGCTCGACGGCGGTGAGCTCCTCGCGCAGCAGCCGCGCCTCGTCGTCGATGGGGTCCACCCGCAGCACGTCCTGAATCAACCGCCGCGCCCGCGCGAGCTCTCCGCGCCGCATCGCCATCACGGCGATGCCCTTCATCGCCTCCGGGTCTCCCGGGTTGAGCTTGAGGGCGTCCTCCAGCGCGCGCTCGGACTCGCCGAAGCGCTCCACCGCCACGTACGCGCGCGCCAGCCCCAGCGCCACCTGCACATCGCGCGGGTGGTCCCGGCGCAGCGTCTCCAGCAGCGGCAGCGCGACGTGAGGGTGCTCCGCATTGATGAGCGCGTGCGCAAGCGCCAGGCGCAACGTCGGCCCGCCCTGCGACTGCGCCGCCCGCCTCAGCGCCTCCAGCTCAGCCTCGGAGAGGGTCTCCCCGCGCTCAACCTTGTGCCGCACCCGTTCGATGGAGTCGTCTGCCACAGCGGGCGAGTGTAGCCGCTTTCAGCGCGGCGGTGAGACAGGCACGGCCGTTTGCCCTGGGTCGCGGCTGCCTCGGGTGTCTTCTCAAGAGTGCAGGAGCGGAGGCGGCCGTTCCTCGCCGGATTGCGCGACTTCCTCGGGGTTCGACAGGAAGTCATCCAGCGCCCCGACGTCGATGGGCTTGCGGAAAACCGCATCCACCAGCGCGAGGTTGTTCCGGTTCTGCCCTCGAACATCCGCCCCGGTGACCATCGCCAGGCGCACGTGCGGGGCCCGTTCGCGCAGCCTGCGCGCCAGCTCCCAGCCGGACATGTCCGGCATCAGGGCGTCCAGGAGCGCCGCGTCGAACCGGTGCTGCTCCCAGAGCTGCAGCGCCGCGTCCCCTGCGTGCGCCACCTTGACGTCGTAGCCCTCCTCGCCCAGCACCTCGGCCATCATCCGCGCGTTGTCGAGGTCATCGTCGACCACGAGGACGCGGCGGGCCTGACCCATGCGCCGCAGCGTGTGGCGAGGCGGGCTGGGCGCGGGCCGCTCGTCGGGCCGCTCGGCGGTCGGCAGCCGCAGGTGGAAGACCGCACCTGTGTCGCGGGAGACCCGCTCGCATCCCAGCTCTCCGCCCCAGCGCTGGACCTGCGTGCGCGCCATCGCCAGCAGGAGCGACAGCTGCGGCTGCCGCGCCGCGCCCTTGAGCGGGTCGAACAGGCGGGCCAGCTGGTCGTCACTGTACGCCGGGCCGTCGTCCTGCAGCGTGAAGTGGGTCATCCCCTCCTCGCGGCGCGTGCGCAGGGTGACGCGCCCGCCCTTCGGCAGCCGGTCCGTCACCGCGAGCAGCAGGTTGGTGAGCAGCTCACGCAGCAGCCCGCGGTCCGCGCGCACCCCGGCGGCGCCGAGCTCCGCTTGAAGTTGGATGGGCGGGTCCGTCTGCGCAAGCTCTGGCCGCACCAGCTCCAGCGCCTCCTGCAGCACCTCGTCGAAGGGCACGTCGGCCAGCTGCTCCTGCCCCGGCTGGACGGAGAACTCCTGCAGCCGCGCCACCAGCTCGCCGATGTTCTTCACCGTGCGGTCCAGCGCGTCCAGGTGGTCCGGTTTGAACTCGCGGCGCAGCAGCGTGACGCGCAGGCGGATGACGTTGAGGAAGTTGTTGAGCGCGTGCGCCGCGCCGGACGCCAGCTGGCCCAGCGCCTGCGTCCGGCTGCGCTGAAAGAGGCGCCCCTGCAGCCGCCGCAGCTCCTCGTGCGCGTTGGAGAGCTCACGGGTCTTGTGCTTGCTCTCCGTGCGGTCGGTGAGCGTCTGCAGCACGCCCATCATCTGGGACCCGGCGGACTCCTCCCAGATGGGGATGCCGGAGAGCTCGAGGACGACCTCGTCGCCGCTGGGGCGGGTGATGAGCAGCGTGATGCCCCGCACCGCGCGGTGCTCCTTTAGGACGCGGGCAAACGGGAGGTCCGCCGCGTGGAAAGACGAACCGTCGGGGTGCCGGGCGTTCACCTGCGAGAGGACCAGCGCCAGCGGATGCGCCCCGCGGCCGCCCAGGAGCGAGCGGACAGGAACGCCCAGCAGGCGCGCGACCGCGGGCGTGGCGTAGGAGAGCGTGCCGTCCAGCTCACCCAGGACAATCCCCACGTCCACGTTTTGCAGGATGGACTCCATCACCGCCGCGTCCTTGAAGCGGACCTCCTCGGTGCGCATCAGCCGCGTGTACGACGCCTCCACCGCGGCGCAGGCTTCGCCCATCAGCTCCGCGAGCAGCTCCGCAATCTCCACCGGCAGCTCTCCCCGGCGGCGGGCGTACAGCCGCACCAGCAGGCGGTGGAGAATCTTGTATTCGCGGGCCAGGTCATCCGCGTCGAAGCGCTGGGCGTACCGGGCGGCGCCGCGCGGCCGCACCGTCTCCGGCCAGAGCCGCACCGCCTCCTCCCCGCGCGTGTGAAGCAGCCGCGCGAGCTCCGTGACTTGTTGCTCCAGCGGCGCGCGCAGGTCCCGGCCGGGCAGCTCCACCTCTTGCAGCTCCGCGCGCAGCCGCTTCGCCCACAACCGGACAATCCGGTCGCTCTCCTCGTCGAGGAAGGTCGCGAGCAACTCCGTGGGCTCCGTGGCGGACACGCTACGCGGCAATCTGTTCATGGCAGGCGCAGATGGAAACGGCGCCGCGCGCCGGACGGGCAGCCAGCCAGCCGACGGTTCCACCCGCCTCGCGCCGAGCGGAAGGGTTGCGCCTGCCCGCCTCCGCCCCCAGCTTGCACCCGGTGAGGGCGCGCGAAGGACGCAGCAGCGAGCGAGGCGCGGAGATGGGCCTGTCGGACGCCGCCATGGCCCAGCTCTACCGCGGAGAGCTCGGCCGGTCGGACCGCTGGCGGACGCGGCTGGACACGACTACGAACTGGGCGCTCACCACGACCGCGGCGGTCATCTCCTTCGCCTTCGCCAGCCCGAACACCCCCCACGTCACCCTGCTGGTCGGCATCTGGCTGGTGATGACCTTCCTGCTGATTGAAGCGCGCCGGTACCGCTACTACGACCTCTGGAACCGGCGCGTGCGGCTGCTGGAGGACGGCTACTGGTCGCCGCTCCTTCGACACGAGCCCGTAGACCCGGATTCGCTCAAGGAGCTGGCGCTGGAGATGGAGCGGCCGCAGCTGCAGCTCTCCTATTTGAGCGCGCTCTCCACGCGGATGAACCGTGCGTACGGCTCGCTCCTGATGATTCTACTGCTCGCGTGGTTCGTGAAAATCTACTCGCACCCCGCCGGCCCCACCCGCTTCGGAGAGCTCGTCGCCCGCGCGCACATCGGCCCGCTCCCCGGCTGGCTCGTCGTGGCGCTGATGACCCTCTTCTCCTTCGGCTGCGCCGGGCTGTTCGCCTCCTCCTTCATCTCGCGAGCCCCGCTGGGAGAGCTGCGCCCCCGGCGCCGCGTCCACCACCAGTCGATGTGGGAGATGCTCTATCGGCCGTATGAGCTGAGACAGCCGCGCCGCCGCACCCTCCCCCGCGCGAACGACGCAGAGCCGCCCGCGCCGAGGCTGTAGCGCAGGCGCATCCCCCGCTCGCCTCGAGGGGGAAACCGGCCCTGACCGGCCATTTCGTCGGAGGAACAGCTGTTCTCAGTCAGGCGCCTCCCCCGCTCGCCTCGAGGGGGAAACCGGCCCTGACCGGCCATTTCGTCGGAGGAACAGCTGTTCTCAGGTCAGGCGCCTCCCCCGGTCGCCTCGAGCGTTGCGCCGTCAGGCGCATAGTCGAGAGGTGGCGGGTGGCGCAAACCCACGCACGGCACTTCCCGGCCATTTCGTCGGAGGAACAGTTGTTCTCAGGTCAGGCGCCTCCCCCCGGTCGCCTCGAGCGTTGCGCCGTCAGGCGCATAGTCGAGAGGTGGCGCAAACCCACGCACGGCACTTTGCCAGCCATTTCGTCGGAGGAACAGCTGTTCTCAGGTCAGGCGCCTCCCCCGGTCGCCTCGAGCGTTGCGCCGTCAGGCGCATAGTCGAGAGGTGGCGCAAACCCACGCACGGCACTTTGCCGGTTTGTTTCGAGCAGAGCGAAGCGGCCCTTGAGCCAAGCTTCGGAAGCACTGCCGACGTCTCGACTATGCGCCTGACGGCGCAACGCTCGACGCGAACGGGGGCAGCCCCGCGAGTGTTGCGGGGCCCTGGTGAGCTGTTCTCTAGGAGCGTTGCGCCGCCAAACGAATAGTCGAGACGTCGGCGCAAACCTGCGCAACGGCACTTCGCCGGTTTGCTTCAAGCAGAGCCTAGAGCAGCCACCTTCGCGGGCCGTCCGAGGTGTCTCCGGGCGGCCCGGAGGCGAATTGATGCGCGCCCACATGGCGGACGGAGGGGGCAGACGTCCGGGGAAGGCGGCCCGCACGGGCTGCAGTGCATGGGTCCCTTAGGGAGACGGGGGACGGCGTAGCGTGCGCAGCGCTTCATCGGAGCTGGCCCGAACTCGCGCCGCGGTGGAGGCGGCGCCTCACCCGCTGCCGCGCCCATGTGTAGGCCCCAGATCCACCCCTGCTTCGACACAGTAAGTCTCCGGGGGCCGGGCCGGGGGCGAAAGGGCAAAACCGAGTTGTTAACGCATTCACCGGACATCGGCGCCTCCAAGACACTGAATAAATTAGGCAATTCTGAATACCCGTCAACACGTTTGTGTTGACAACTGCAAGTCCACTTCTGCCCCGTCGTTTGCGGCCATCACGCTGACCGCGGCGGGCGGACGCGTCGCTCCAGGCGCGCATGTCGAGCGACGGCAACACCAGTCCGGTGGCGACCGAGCCGAAGCGACGAGCCGCGGAGGGAGGCCGCCCGCCGAAATACGGGTCGGTGTTTCAAGGACGGCCGACGCTACCCGGCGAAGCAGATCGGCGCCCTCGGCGACGGGAGGTAACCTGGTCGGCGCTCTGGGCAGCGCCTCCACCCGCATTGCTCGAGGATGAACGTGACTCCGCAGGCGGGAACGCGGCGGGGCAAAATCGAACCTGCAGTTGTCAACACAGACGTGTTGACGTGTCGGCAAAATTGCCTCATCAATTCAGCAGCTTGAAGACAACGCTGTATGGCGAATGTGTTAACAACTCAGTTTTGCCTTTTCGCCCCGGCCCGGCCTCTGGGCGTTGGCGCGCCAGCTGGAGAATTGCATCCGACCCCCCCGGGCGCAGCAGCCGATGAGGCACCGCCTCCACCGCGGCGCGAGTTCGGGCCAGCTCCGCTGAAGCGCTGCGCACGCTACGCCGTCCCCCGTCTCCCCACGGGATGTGCTGCGTCAGTCCGCGAGCGGTGAGGCCCGAGCCCTCCACTGCATCCGTCGCCAACCCGTCACCGCTTAGAGCGCCGAGCAAGTTACCGGACAGAGCCGAACCGACAAGCCGCGAGCCGCGAGCCGCGAGCCGCGAGCCGCGTAAGGAGACCTCCCGCCGGAATACGGGTCGTTATCTCAAGGGCGTCCGGCGCCGCCCGGCGAAGCGGATCGGCGCTCTCGGCGACTTGCGCCAACCTTCGAAAGCACAGCCAACGTCTCGACGATGCGCTGACGGCGCGACGCTCGACGCGAACGGGGGCATCCCCGCGATGTGGCGCAGCCGCCGAAACCGCTGGACTTCCCTCTGCGGCGCTTGAACGCAGCGTCTACCCGCGCACACCTGCTCGCCTGCGCCGGCGGAGGATGGAAGGCCACCCACGCTAGACTCACCGATTCATGCGTCGCCTGTGTGCCGTGCTCCTCCCGCTGTTTCTGTGCACCTGCGGCCCGAAGGGGCTGCAAGGCAAACTGCTGCGAGCTGAGCGCAAAGCCGGGGACTGCGAGACGCACCTCGACAAGGCGGAGCAGGCGATGGCGCAGCTCGAGCCCGAGCAGGCGCGCGAGCACCTCGAGGACGCGAAGACGGCGCTGCTCGACGCGGACATCGACTACTACCCAGAGCACGGGATGCTGCGGGACCGCTACAAGGCGGACACCGACCGGCTCCCGGCCGTGGAGGCGGAGCGCGTCCGGCGCGACTTCGAAGCGAAGGTTCAGCTCCGGAAGGAAGCGCTGGGCAAGGCGCGGGCGAAGCTGGACGACGCGCTCGCGGCCCTGGGCAAGAAGGAGCTCTCCGGCTCGCAGGTGGACGACGCGGTGAGCGCGCGCGAGGCACTTGAGAAGGAGCTGAAGGAAGACAAGGCGCTGGAGGGAAAGAGCGCGCCGTACACGGCCGACGCAAACGCGGCCCGAACGGCGATGGAGCGCGCTGCGCCGAGAATCCACCTCGCCCGCCAGACCGTGCAGTTCCAGGAGGGACCGGCAGGTCTGCATCGCGATGCACGGGAGCGCCTGAAAGACGCGAAAGAAGAGAAGGACCTCGACGACCGCCTGGAGGCCTTCGTGGAGGCGCGCGACGCGTACCGCCGCTGCCACAAGTCCGCCTCGGACCTGCTCGCCGCCACGCCTGCGCTGGAGAAGGTCTCCGTCCTCTCCGGAGAGCGCGCGACCACGCCGAAGGCCATCGTCTCTGACTGCCAGGAGGGCGCCGCAAGCGCCGAGAAGACGCTGGTGGCGCTGCGCGAGAAGCTCAAGGCCACCGCAAAAGCCTCCGCGCGACGCGCCCCCGCGCCGGTCGTGAAGCGAAAAAAGCGGTAACGCCGACCAGCCGCCTTGCGGGACGAGCCGGCGCGCGGCGTCCCCCTTCCTCAGAATCGTGCGCAGGCGCTGTCCACGAGCGCTGGACCTTTCGATGGCTGGGCGTCCGTCGGTCGATTCGGCATCACCCCGGAGCGCCGCTCGCCCGGGCGCCGTGCGCTTGCACGAGCCGGAGCAGCGCGGCGCCGTGGGCCTGCGCGACCTTCGGCCCGATGCCGTCGACAGCCAGGAGCGCCGCGGGGCTGGTGGGCCGCGCGCTGGCGATGCCGACGAGCGCGCGGTTCGTGAGGATGCGGAACGCCGGAATCCGCCGCTTGCGCGCCTCGCCCAGCCGCCAGGCCTTCAGCGCCTCCGCCAGCGCGCCCGAGATGGGCGCAACCTCTGTCCGTTCGGACCGACGAGGCGCCTCCGCCCGGCCGCGCTTCGGCTGCCGCTTGGCGCGCTTTCCGCGGCGCGAGCCGGCCTCCTCCGGTGCCGGCGCCAGTTGCACTGCCTCCAGCGGTGCAGTGCCCGCGCGCCCCGCGGCCGTGAGCCACAGCCGCTGGAACCGGATGGTCTTCCCATCCTTCTCGAAGGAGTCTTCCTTGGTCTGCGCGAGGGAGGCCCGGACCAGCCCGGCCACCAGGCGCTCCATCTCGCGCCGCTCCGCCAGCCCCTCGCCCAGCACATCGCGCGTCAGCCGGCCCACCGCCTGGCCATCCGCGGAGCGCAGCGCACTGAAGACCCGTTCCAGCGTGCGCAGCTCCGCGGCGCTTGGCGTGGCGAACACGGTCGCCATCGCCTGCCCGGGCGCGCAGACATCGCAGGAGCCGCAGGGCTCTCCGCGGTCTCCGAAGTGCTCCACCAGCTGCTGCATCCGGCAACGGGTGTTCTGGGTGAATTGAATCATCCGCTCCAGCTGGTCCGCGCGGTGCCGCCGCTGCGCCCGGTAGGGCGCCTGCCACCCGTCGCGGCCCCGCCGAAACAACCCCTCCGGCGTGAGCTCAGCGCCGCCGTGAATCCACAGCTTGTCGAGGATGCGCGACAGCTCGTCCTCCTCCATCCGGAGCTGATGCGCGAGGTCCCCCACGTCGACCGGCTCCGGCCCCAGTTTGCGCGCCACCCGCTCCACCACCTCCACCTCGGGATAGTCCCGGTCGCGGAAGAACTCGTGGGTCTTCCGGTCGATGAACGCGTGCATCAGCACCGCGCGCGCGGGCTCGCCGTCGCGGCCGGCCCGGCCAATCTCCTGGTAGTAGCCCTCCACCGTCGAGGGCAACCCGAGATGCAGGACCGTCCGCACGTCCGCCTTGTCGATGCCCATCCCGAACGCAATCGTCGCCACGATGGCGTCGACCTTGCCGGAGAGGAACGCGCGCTGCGCCCGCTCGCGCACCTGGGCGGAGAGCCCCGCATGGTAGGTGGCAATCTTCAGCCGCCCGCCAAGCGCCGACGCCACCCGCTCCGCCTCCTTCCGCGAGGGCGCGTAAAGAATGGCCGGCGTTCGCCCCTTCTCCTCGAGGACGCGCAGCGCGGAGGAGGCCCGGGCTCCCGGCTGGACCTCCAGCACCTCCACCGCCAGGTTCGTCCTCCGGAAGCCGTGGATGAACACCTTGGGCTTGGCCAACCCGAGCTGCTGAAGGATGTCCCGCTGCACCTCCGGCGTGGCTGTCGCGGTGAGCGCCAGGACCGGCGTGCGACCGGCCCCTTCGGCTCGGAGCGCCGGCAACCGCTCGCCGAGAAGGCGGTACTCCGGACGGAAGTCGTGACCCCACTGGGAGATGCAGTGGGCCTCGTCCACGGTGATGAGCGTAGGCGGCCGCCGCGCCAGCAGCTGCGCGAAGAGCGCCAACCCCAGCCGCTCAGGCGCGCAGAAGAGGAACTGCAGCGCGCCGGACGCGTACTCGTCGAAGGTCTGGCGCACCTCGGCTCTGTCCAGGCCGGAGTGAACGCTGCGCGCCGCCAACCCCAGCGCCCGCAGCTTCTGCACCTGGTCATCCATCAACGCGATGAGCGGGCTCACCACCAACGTCGTCCCGCCGCGGACCAGCCCCGGCAGCTGGTAGCACAGCGACTTGCCCGCTCCCGTCGGCATCACGAGCAGCGCGTCGTGCCCCGCCGCCGTCGCCCGGCACACCTCCTCCTGGTGCGCCCGGAAACCCTGAAAGCCGAACTTCTCCCGCAAGAGGGCGCGCAGCCGCGCATCCACATCCGCCGCGCTCTGCGTCCCAGGAGGAGCGCTGAGGTCCGCGGACTGCGCGCGGCGCGCCGCCTCCGCCACCTCACGAGCGGACAACACTGAGCCCGTGGAGGGCCCACGACTCGCAGCGGAGTGCCCCACCGTCTGTGTCACCCGTCCGGCCGTGCTCGCGCCCTGGGCCGCCGTCGCCCCGCTTGCGTTCCGCTGCACCGCGCCCGCCTCCGGCGCACGCCTCTGCGCTGCCCCAGTACCCGAGCCTGCCTGCGCTCCGAGCGCAGCGCGCCCACTCTCCGCCGCAACGCCGGCACGCTCCGACCCGAACAGGCTGCGTTGAACCGGAGCGGAACCCGCTCCGCCACCAGGCGGCTTGAAGCCAAACCCGGTGGGTGGAGGCACGCGACCGATGACCGAGCGCAGGTACGCCTCAATCTCCGCCATGAACTGCGGAAGCTGAAGCTCCCCGCGTTCAATCTTCCGCAGGCGCGCCTCCCACTGGCCGGTCATCGCGGGGCTCTTCACCTCGGCATCCACGGCGCCGACCAGCGCAATGCCCTTGTCCGTGGCGGCCAGCGACTTGCCCTCACGGACCACGTACTCGCGCTGCAGGAGGGTCTCGATGATAGCGGCGCGGGTGGCGGGCGTGCCCAGGCCACAGTCCTTCATCGCCTGCGACAGCTCGCGATCATCCAGGGTCTTCCCAGCCGTCTCCATCGCGGTGAGCAGGGTGCCTTCCGTCAGCCGCGGCGGCGGGCGCGTGCGCCGCTTCACCGCCTGCGCGTCCACCACCTCCGCCGCCTGGCCCTTGGCGAGCCCTGCCGGGAGCGACTGGTCCTGCTCCTCAGGCGCTTCCGCCTCCTCCGGACCCTTTCCCTTCGGCCGCGGCGGCTTCGCGCTCCCCACGTCCAGCACCTTCCAGCCCAGCTCGCGCGTGGCGCTCCCCGACGACTGGTACCGGTCCACCGCCGCGTCGGCGCGCACCTCGGTCACCACCGAGGTCACATCCCAGACGAAGTCGCCGTGCCACGCCTGCAAGAGCCGGCGGCAGATGAGCTCGTAGAGCCGCTGCTCGTCCTCCCCCAGCTGCGCGCGCGCGGCCGGCGTGGGCGTGGGCAGGATGGCGTGGTGGTCCGTCACCCGCGCGTCGTCCACGTAGCGGCGCGACAGCGGCCGCTCCCCGGTCCCCGGCGCCAGCATCGACTCATAGGGTGTACGGATGGCCGCGACGATGGCGGGCAGGGTCTGGGCCACCTCCGTTGACAGGTGGCGGCTGTCCGTCCGCGGATAGCTGATGAGCTTGTGGCGTTCGTAGAGCGCCTGCGCCGCGTCCAGCGTCCGCTGAGCAGAGAAGCCGTAGAGCCGGTTCGCGTGGCGCTGCAGCTCCGTCAGGTCATAGAGCTGCGGCGGAGGCATCCGCTCCGTCTTCGCTTCCACCGACGCGACCGTGGCGACGCCGGACTTCGCTCGCGCCAGAATCTGCTGCGCAAGCACCCCATCGATGGGGAGCCGCCGGACCTTTCCCCCGGGCGCCGCGGCGTCCTCTTTGAACCAGGTCCCCGCGTACCGCGCGGCCGCAAGCGCCTCCACTTCGAAAGTGGCGACGACCTGGAGGTAATCCTCCGGGACGAAGTCGCGGATGGCGCGCTCCCGGGCCACCAGCATGGCCAGCGTGGGCGTTTGGACGCGCCCCACCGAGAGCTGCTCACCCCTCGACAGGCCGTAGGCGCGGGAGAGGTTCATCCCCACCAGCCAGTCCGCCCGGCTGCGTCCGCGCGCGGCGTCTGCCAGCGGGTCGTAGCAGCGCCCGTCCTTCATCTTGCTCAGCCCGTCGCGGATGGCCGAATCCGTGAGCGACGAAATCCACAGCCGGCTGACCGGCTTGCGGCACCCGGCCTGCTCCGCCAGGTAGCGAAAGATGAGCTCCCCCTCGCGCCCCGCGTCCGTCGCGCAGATGACCCGGCTGACGTCTGAGCGCTGGAGGATGCGGGAGACCGCGTCGAACTGCTCACGCGTCTTCTCCAGCACCTTCAGTGGCCAGCTCCGCGGGAGCAAGGGCAGCAGGTCAAACCGCCACCGCTTCCAGTCGGGGTTCATCTCGTGGGGTTCCGCCACCGCCACCAGGTGGCCGATGGCCCACGTCACCACATAGCCCCCGCCCTCGAGCGCACCCTGCTGCCTGGCGGACGCGCCGACGACGCGCGCGATGTCCCTCGCGACGGACGGCTTCTCGGCGACGATGGCCACCGTCATCGCCCAACGCTCCAAATCTCACGCATCACGCCCACCCCGCCCATCGCCCTTGCGTCACGGCGCGAACCCTACGACGCGACTCTGACATTCAGCGGCCCTCGAGCCCGCCATGACCACCCCAGGGCTCCGAGCGCTTGTCACGCGGAGCGGCGAAGCACGCGGAAGCCCTCGTCCGGCGTGGGTGGCGCGAAGTGCACCGTCACCGCGTGGAAGAGCTCTCGCGCCAGCGTCGTCTTACCGGAGCCCGCCTTGCCGCAGATGACGTGAAGGGTCGCCACGGGGCGGACCTTAGCGAACCCCGCGCGCTTTCAACCAGCGCGCCATCTCCGCCAGCCCGGGGTCCTGCGGATTGCCCTCGCGCAGATGCTGGTACGCGGTGCGGGCGCTGGCCCGCGCCCCGCTGCGCTCCCGCCCCTGCTCCCACTGGGCGCGGGCGCGGTAGTACTCCATGGTCAGCAGCTCGTGAGGCGCGACCTTCGCCTGCTTCAGCAGCGCATGCGCCCGGCTCAGGTGCCCCTCGGCGGAGGCGGGCTGACCGAGCGAGAGCTCGTTCGTCGCCAGCGCGGCGAGTGACATGGCCAGCATGTAGGGCTGGCCGGGCTTCTTCTCCAGCCTCGCCAGGCAGTCCAGGTAGAGCGGGTGGGCCCGCCGGTAGTCCCCGCGCCCGCGGAGGACCTCCGCGAAGATCATCTGCAGCTGGGCGAAGAGCGGGCGGTCGGGCTGCAGCGCCTTGCTCACGATGGCGTACCCGCGCTCCGCGTGCTGAAGCGCGGCGTCCATCGCTTTGAGGTTGACGTCGTTCATGGCCAGGTTCAGCAGCGCCATGCCGACCTGGAGGTGCTCCGGGCCGTGCGTCTGCGACAGCTGGTCAATCATCCGGAGGTAGAGCGCCTGCGCCTCCTCGTGGCGCCCGGTCCTCCGGAAGTAGATGGCCAGGCTGTTGAGCGTCCAGCGCGCGCCCTCGCCCTTCGAGGTGCCGGTCGCCTCGAAGATGGCCAGCGCCTGCTGAAGCTGGCCCTCCTCGCGCGGGTCATTCAGCCGGCCGTACAGGCGGGCGAGGTTCATGCGCGCGGTGCCCACCGCGGGGTGCTGGTCACCCAGCAGCTCCTGGTAGAGCGCGATGGCGCGGGTCGAATACCCCACGCCCTCCTCCAGCTTGCCAAGCTCGCGCATCGCGGAGGCAAGGGAGTTGAGCAGGTCCGCGGTGCCGAAGCTCGATGGGCCGGAGAGGCGCTCGCGGAGCGCCAGCGCGTGGCGCAGCTGCTCGACCGCGCGCTCGGGGTCCTCCACGAGGATGGAGAGCTTGCCCCGGGACGACCAGAGCTGCGCGTGGAGCTCGCCCTCGGTGGCGCCGGGCGGGGTGAGCCGCTCCACCGCGGCCAGGGCCAGCGCCTCCGCCTCGCGCGCGTCCTGAATCCGGTCGACCTGCGCGCTGGCGAAGATGAGCCGCGTCCAGGCCTGGGCGGCGACGAGGTCATTGCGCGACGCGACGGCCTCCAGCCCCGCCTTGCGCATCAGCTCCGCGGCGGGTCCGTACTCGCCCGCCACGCCGCGCAGGTTGCCGAGCGCCAGGAGCGCCTCCGCCACCAGCGGCCGGAACCGGAGCGCCTCCGCCTCGGCGAGCGCCGCCACGGCGACGGGCATTGCGTCCTTGAGCTTCCCGGCCATCTCCAGCGCCTTGGCCTGCGCCAGCTTCGTCCGGACGTCGGCCACCTTGGGGCGCAGGAGCGGCTCCTCCGGCTGCCCGGAGGAGAGCTGCAGCTCTGCCAGGTCCGCGCAGCGGGAGAGCGGCGTCAGCCCCGTCGCCGCGGCGAGCGCCTTCTCCAGCACCCCGTCGTCCGGATGCGCGAACAGCTCCGTGAGCGCGGCGACTTCCTGCCGCCGACGCGTCAGGCAGACCATCCGCAGGTCCAGCGTCTGCTCGGGCTGCGTCCGCGCGACGTGCGTGGCCTCACACGCCTCCAGCGCCATCGCGGACCAGGCGCGGACATAGTCGTCCAGCGCGCGCTCCACGCCCAGCCAGGTCTTCTCCGCGTAGGGCCAGCGGGAGCCGCCAAAGGCGGTGCGCACCGCCTCTTTGCGGGCGGCGTCCCAGGCGCTCGCGATGGCCAGGCCAGCGCCCTGGCAGCGCCGCACGCCGCGAGCGACGTACCAGCGGCCCGCCGCCCCCGCCACGATGAGCAGGGCGACCGCGCCCACGGTGAGCGCCCACCTCAGCCTCGCGCGCGGCGCCTCCGTCAGGGCGGCGAGCAGCGTGGGCATGTCGGCCCAGCGCTCCGCCGGGTTCGCGGCCAGCCCGCGCATCACCGTGCGGTGCAACCAGGCTGGCACGCGCGCCGCAGGCGGGACCCCGGGCGAAGGCCGCGCGCCGTGGAGCGCCTCGTAGAGCGCCACGCAGAAGCTGTACTGGTCCGAGCGCGCGTCGGCCGGGCTGCCCTGCCGCCGCTCCGGCGCGAGGTACGCGGGCGTCCCGGGAATCACTCCCGGCCGTGTGGCCGGCGCGCCTTCGTCGGAGAACAGCGGGCTCGCCCGCGCGTCGCCTTCAGCCTCCCCGGACAACCGGGCCAGGCCGAAGTCCGTCACCTGCGCGGTCCCTTCCAGCGTGACCAGGACGTTGTCCGGCTTGAAGTCGCGGTGCACGAGCCCCGCCGCGTGCGCCGCCGCCAGCCCCTGGCCCGCGCCGAGGAAGAGCGGCAGCACGTCCCTCCAGCCCCTTGCCCCCGCCGCCAGCCACTCACGCAGCGTCCCGCCCGGCACCAGCTTCATGGCGAGGTACACCTGCCCGTCCACCGCGCCGGCCTCGTACACGGTGACGACGTTGGGGTGCGTCAGCTGCGCCATCGTCCGCGCCTCGCGCAGGAGCAGGGCGCTTCCCTGGGACTCGGTCAGCGTGCCGCGCGCGTTCAGCAGCTTGAGGGCGACCTTGCGGTCCAACTGAGGGTCGTACGCGGCGTGGACCTCACCCATCCCCCCTCGGCCCAGCTGCTCCAACAGGACGTAGCGCCCGAACGCGGCGCCGAGCGGCGACGGCGGGTCCACAGCGAGGCGGGGCTGCGTCGTCGCCAGCCCGTCCGACGTGATGCCCCTGCAGCGCGCGCACTCGGCCAGGTGGCGTTCCACCGCCTGCGCCTCGGCTGGAGTGAGGCGCTGCCGCGCAAAGTCGGCCAGCTGGCTGTCGTCGGGGCACGGCATCGAGGAGGCACTGTGGATTTAGGCAAAGACGCGGCCACAGCGCCACGTGGGTGCCTTTCACCCCGGTCGCCTCACGCTCCCCCGTTCGCCAGCACTTTCAACGCGCGCAGCAGCGCGGCCAGGGCGCCCACCGCAGCGGCCACGCCGCCCAGGAGCACATAGCGCTGGAGCGGCCAGAGCGAGACAAGGCCCGCCGCGCTCTGCCCGGGCGTAGGGCTGGGACCGCGCGCGCCGAGCGCCACCCCGGCCGCAATCAAACCGGCCGCCAGACCGAAGAGCAGCAGCGAGACGAGCAGGGCGCTGCGCGCGCGCCCATCCTCCCGGGACGGCGCCTTCGACGCGCACGGCACGCAGAGCAGGCGCGGGCCATCCGCCATGCACGCCAGACACAGGAACGCCCGGCAGCGCCCGCACGCGCAGGACGCCTCTCGCTGGGGATGCGTGGAGCAGCGGGCGGAGGGGCTCATCGCCTTCCCTCTCTAGCACCGGAGGCGCCCTCGCCTCACCCCACGGAGACCTTGCGGACCCCTCGCTCGGTGAGCAGGAGCTTGAGCCGGTCCCGGTGGTCACCCTGGAGCACCAGCACGTCGCCCTCCAGCGCGCCGCCGCAGCCCAGCGCGCCCTTCAGGTCCTTGAGCCAGTGCTGCCGCTGCACCAGCGACAGCTCCAGCTGCTCCACCACCGTGACCTCTTTGCCGCCGCGGCCTTTTCGCTCCATCCGGATGACGGCCTTGGCAGGGCCCTTCACGACCGGCGCCGGCTCGGCAACAGCAGGCGCCTGTGGCGAGGGCGCGCCGGCCACGCCCTTGAGCGCGGCGAACGCGTTGTTGAACGGCCCGGGGACGGGCTCAGGCAGCGGCTTCTTGCGGCTCACGGCGCCGGGTCTGCAGGCAGCGGCGGCAGCCGCGCGAACGCCGAGGAGGCCGCGTTCCCACCGGTCAGCGCCATCGCGTAGAGGAACGGCCCTGACGGCGTGCCCTCCTTGCCGTTGAGGATGACCAGCGGCGTCCCGCGCGGCTTGTACTTGGCCGCGTACGCGATGTCTTCGGAGAGCTTCTGCTGGGTGGCGTCGCTCTTCATGCAGGCGACGAGCGCGTCCTTGCCCATCGCGCCCGAGGAGGCAATCTCCACCACCCGCTCCGCCGTCAGCGTGCGCTGCTCCTCGAACAGCTGCGCGCGCAAGCGCCAGAAGTCCGGCGTCCCCTCCAGGCAAATCTGCGCGCGGGCCCCGGCGCAGCGCACGCCGCTGGGGTCCGGCCGGTTCACCATCAGGGAGTTGCACTCGTTCGCGAGCGGGAACTGCCGCGGCTCCACCGAGATGCGTCCCGGCGGCAGCGCGCGCTCCAGCTCCGACATCGTCCGCACCAGCTCCGCGCAGTGGCTGCAGAGCGTGTCGGTGAACTCGACAATGCGCAGCGGCGCGGCCTCCGGGCCCTTGCGCTCGCGAATGGCGAACCCGGACACATCTGGCGACGCGGACTCCTTGAAGAGCGCCAACGACCCGCTCACATCCAGCTGCTCCTCCTTCGGCAGCCCGGACAGGTACTGGTCCAGCGCCTGGTCCACGTCGGAGCTCAGCGCGCCCTGCTGCACGGGGAAGGAGGAAGCGCCGCCGGGCGGGGCCATCCGCAGCCCAGGGCCCAGCACGGAGAGGTACGCCAGCAGCGCCAGCCCGGCGGACCAGGCCACGGCCGGCCGCAGCTCCTTGCCCGCGGGTTCCAGCGCGCCCGGCAGCAACCGGAACACCACCAGCGCGAAGGCCACCGTCACCGCGTAGGTCCCCAGACAGGTGAGGCAGAGCGCGCCGATGCGGTAGCTCGCCACCGCGAAGGTGATGCACGCCAATACGCCGACCCCGGCCGTCAGCCGCAGCGCCACCACCGGCGTCCGGATGGGCGCGCCCGCCAGCAGCCGGTACGCGAGCAGCAGCGAGAGCGCGAAGGCGACCAGGCCCCAGATGAGGCCCAGGCCGGCCACGGGGACGTGGAGGAAGCGGTGGATGCGCTCGGCGAGGGGGGAGCTCCAGACCGCCTCGCAGTTGACCGTGTCGTTGATGCCGCAGACGGTGCTGCCGCCCACGCTCACCACCAGCAGCTCCATCCACTGGAAGAGCGCCAGCAGACAGGCCGCGGCGGAGATGGCCAGGGTGAGGACGACGGCGAGCGGGAGGCTGGCCTGCGGAGAGGCGGTTTCGGAGGGAGAGGTCATCGTTTCGAGGGAGGAGGGGTCATCATCACCAGCAAGCGGGCGTCCGCGGGCCCCGGGTTGTCCACGCCGTGGTCCTCGCCTGCCGGGGCGAGCACCGCCGCCCCAACCCCGTGCTCCGCCGTCTCCTTCCCGACCGTGAAGCGGCACCGGCCTTCGAGGACCACATACACCTTGTCCGCGCCCTCATGCGCGTGCGGCTTCTGCGCCTGCCCGGGCTTGAGGCAATAGACATCCAGGAAGAAGCGCGGTGTTTCGAAGAGGTTGTGCTTCTTCAGCTTGTCGTCGGCGAACGCCGAGAAGGCGCCCAGGTCCTTCACATCCATCGCAATCACCCCGCGCCGCTATATAGCCCCAATCATGGAACCACTCACCACCCACGCCACCCACTCTGCCCTCGGTGCCACCTTCACGGAGCTGAAGGGGCGGGAGCTGGTCAGGTCGTACGCCCCGCTCCACGACGAGCTGCTCGCCCTGCGCGAGTCCGCCGGGCTGTTCGACGCCTCCGCCCGCGAGTGGCTGAAGGTGACCGGCGAGGACCGCAAGAGCTTCCTGCACGGCATGGTCACCAACGAGGTGAACAAGCTGCCCGCCGGCCGGGCCACCTACGCGGCGCTGCTTACCAACAAAGGCGCGATGGTGGCGGACCTGCGCCTGTGGAACCGCGAGGACCACCTGCTGCTGGACGTGGAGCCGGGCTACGGGGAGACGGTGCGCGCCACGCTGGGCAAGTACCTCATTTCGGAGGACGCAGAGCTGCACGACGTCACGCCTGAGCTCGCGCTGCTCTGGCTGGGCGGGCCGAAGGTGGCGGAGCTCCTGCGCCGCGCGGCGGGCATCGCCGAGTCGCCCGCCCTGCACGCCACGGCCTCGGGTGTGGTGGACGGCGTGCCGGTCACCGCCATCGGCGCGGGGGTGGCGGTCCCCGGCGCGGTGGAGCTGCTCGTCCGACGGGAGCAACTGGGGAAGGTCTGGGACGCGCTGCTCGCGGCGGGCGGCGTGCGGCCGGTGGGCTTCGAGGCGCTGGAGGCGCTGCGCGTGGAGGCCGGCGTGCCGCGCTTCGGGCAGGACATGGATGAGACCACCATCCCGCTGGAGGCAGACTTGAAGCGGGCTATCGACTACCAGAAGGGTTGCTACATCGGCCAGGAGGTCATCGCCCGCGGGACGTTCCGGGGCCAGATGAACAAGAAGCTGGCCGGGCTGGTGCTGGGCGCGGAGCTGCCGCCGCTGCGCTCAGAGCTGCGCCGCGGGGAGAAGAAGGTCGGCACCCTCACCAGCGCCGTGAAGCTGCCGGGGCGGGACCAGGTCATCGCGCTGGGCTACGTCCACCGCGACAGCCTGGATGCGGGCACGGTGCTGGACGTGAAGGACCACTCCGCCAAGGCCACTGTCCACCCCCTCCCATTCCGCGCAGGTTAAGGTCCGCCCCCATGAGCTCATCCTTCCGCATCGAGAAAGACACCTTCGGCAACATCGAGGTCCCCTCGGACCGGCTGTGGGGCGCCCAGACGCAGCGCTCGCGCCAGAACTTCGCCATCTCCACGGAGCGCATGCCGCTGGCGCTCCTCAAGGCGCTGACGCTGGTCAAGAAGGCTGCCGCGCGCGTGAACCTGGATTTGGGCTCGCTGCCCAAGGAGAAGGCGGACGCCATCGTGAAGGCCGCGGACGAAGTCCTGGCCGGCAAGCACGACGAGGAGTTTCCGCTCAGCGTCTGGCAGACCGGCAGCGGCACGCAGAGCAACATGAACGTCAACGAGGTGCTGGCCAACCGCGCGAGCGAGCTGATGGGCGGCGAGCGCGGCGAGGCGCGCAAGGTTCACCCGAACGACGACGTGAACAAGGCGCAGAGCAGCAACGACGTGTTCCCCACGGCGATGAGCGTGGCCGCGGCGGAGGCGGTCGTCCGCAGCGTGGTCCCCTCGGTGAAGGCGCTGCGGGACGTGCTGGAGCAGAAGGCGAAGCAGTTCAAGGACGTGGTGAAAATCGGCCGGACGCACCTGCAGGACGCCACGCCCATCACGCTGGGCCAGGAGTTCTCCGGCTACGTGGCGCAGCTGGACCAGGCGCTGCGACACCTCGACCACAGCCTGCCGCACCTCTACGAGCTGGCGCTGGGCGGCACCGCGGTGGGCACCGGCCTCAACGCGCCCAAGGGCTATGACGCGCGCGTGGCGAAGGAGATTGCCACGCTCACCGGGCTGCCGTTCGTCACCGCGCCGAACAAGTTCGAAGCGCTGGCGGCGAACGACGCGCTGGTGGTGGCGCACGGCGCGCTCAAGGGTCTGGCGGTGGCGTTCACGAAGATTGCGAATGACCTGCGCTGGCTGGCCTCCGGGCCGCGCTCCGGGCTGGGAGAGATTTCGCTGCCGGAGAATGAGCCGGGCAGCTCCATCATGCCGGGCAAGGTGAACCCGACGCAGTGCGAGGCGATGACCATGCTCTGCGCGCAGGTGATGGGGAACGATGTCGCCATCACCTTCGGCGGCGCCTCCGGAAACTTCGAGCTGAACGTCTACAAGCCGCTGCTCATCCACAACTTCCTGCAGTCCTGTCGGCTGCTGGCCGACGGCGCCAAGGGCTTCCGCGAGCACTGCGCAGTCGGCATTGAGGCGAACACCGCGCGCATCCAGGAGAACCTGGAGCGCTCTCTGATGCTGGTGACGGCGCTCAACCCGCACATCGGCTACGACAACGCGGCGAAGATTGCGAAGACCGCGCACAAGCAGGGCAAGACGCTGCGGGCGGTGGCCGTGGAGCTGGGCCTGATGACCGGCGAGCAGTTCGACCAGTGGGTGCGCCCGGAGAAGATGGTCGGGAATCTCTAGGCCGCCCGCTTGCCCCCCCGGCGGGCGCGTCGGGGCAGGTAGGCCCAGCGAGCTGCCAACCCTCGGATTTTCCCTCTGGCTCTGTGGTCAACGCTCCGAGGGGGGTTGGGGTTGACCCCTGGGCTGGCCCGACGGATGAATGGGCTGAACGCTTTTCCCGTCGGTGGCCCCATGCGCCCTCAAATCCTTCGTCGCCCTTGTCGCTGGTCGGCCCTGCTCGCCGCCGCTTCTTTCGCGGTGGCCCTCCCCGCGTTCGCGGAGGAGGCGCCGGAGCGGGTGGAAGACGAGAGCCAGTGGACGTCCACCCCACCCCCGCCTCCGCCCGACAGCGGCCAGGTGGATGACGAGGACGACGACGACGACGAGGACTTCGCCGCGGACGACGACGCGCAGGCCTACACCGCGCCGCAGCCGGACCTCGCGCCCGCCGCGCCGGCAGTCGCGCCCACGCTGCAGAGCTTTCAGGCCACGCTGAGCCCCTACGGCGCGTGGGTTCAGGTCCCCGGCCTCGGCCTGGTCTGGCAGCCGTACGCCAGCGTCGTGGGCACGGACTTCGTCCCCTACGAGACCGGCGGCTCCTGGGTCTACACCACGGTCGGTTGGCAGTTCCGCAGCCAATGGGCGTGGGGCTGGGCGCCGTTTCACTACGGGCGCTGGCACCACGCCTCTGGCTATGGCTGGGTCTGGTGGCCGAGCTACAGCTGGGGCGCTGCCTGGGTCGACTGGCGCTACAACGGCTCCTACATCGCCTGGTCGCCGATGGCTCCCCCCGGCTTCCGGATGAGCTTCGGCCTGGGCACCATCGGCTGGAACTACGCCCCGTACCGCTACTTCGGCCGTCCCTACATCTCCCGCTACACGCTGCGCCCCACCCGCTGGAACAACGGCTGGGCCTGGGCGCGGCGCGACCGGCACGTGCAGTCCGGCTACAGCTGGTACCGGCACAGCAGCCCGGGTCACCGCAGCTGGGGCAGCTGGAACAACCCGTACCGCGGCGGCACCAACCACCGCAGCAACGGCGGCTGGAACAACGGCTACCGCGGGGACGGTTACCGCGGCGGCGGCTGGAATCAGCGCAGCAACCAGGGCGGCAGCTGGGGCGGCGTGCACAACGCGACCCCTCACCAGACGCGCGGCGGCTGGGGCGGCTCCGGTCGGTCCTCCTCCGGTTCTGTCGCCCCCGCTCCGAGCGGCGGCGGCAGCTGGGGCGGCGGTCGTGGACACGGCGGCTGGGGCGGCGGCAACCGCGGCGGCGGCACCATCGCGCCGGCGCCTCCCTCCGGCGGCAACCACGGTGCAAGCGGCGGCGGCTGGGGCTCGGGTGGCTCGAGCGGCGGCGGCTGGGGCGGCGGCAACCGGGGCTCCGGTGGCTCGAGCGGCGGCGGCTGGGGCGGCGGCAACCGCGGCGGCGGCAGCGTCTCTCCGGCGCCCCCGTCAGGGACCAGCCACGGCGCCAGCGGCGGAAGCTGGGGCGGTGGCGGGCGCGGCGGCGGCAACGGCGGCGGCGGTGGCAACCACGGCGGCGGCGGTCACGGCGGTGGCGGACGCGGTCACTGAAGTCCCTCGGGTCCTCAGCGCCCGTCGCATCCAGCCCCGCTCGCACCGAGTCCCCGCTCGCACCGAGCCCCGCTCGCACCGAGTCCCCGCTCGCACCGAGTCCCCGCTCGCACCGAGTCCCCGCTCGCACCGAGTCCCCGCTCGCGTCGAGCGTTGCGCCGTCAGGCGCATAGTCGAGACGACGGCTTGGCTGAGGCGCACTCCGCGACTCTCGAGGCCACGGAGGGGACTCCTGAACCGGCCTCAACCTCCCGAACGGATGCATCACATCCTTGAGGGAGACGGGGGACGGCTTGGCCTACGCCCTGCCCCGCCGCAGCTGGCCCGACCTCGTACCGCGGTGGAGTCGGCGGGCCCCGCTTGCAGCAGCCAGACGCAACCGTTCGTCGAGCAACTCGCTCCAAACCGCGATGAAACCGCCTCCGCGGGCGACTTGGTCGACGAACGGTTGCATCTCAAGCCGCACTTCCGGGTGCTGCGGTCAGCCGGGCACCCCCTCCACCACGGCCGGAAGTCGGGCCAGCTCCGACGAGGCCGTGCGTACGCCAAGCCGACCCCCTTCTCCCCAAGGGCCCACTGCACTGCAGTCGCTCCTTGCGAAGTGCTCCGGGTCGAAGCAGGCGCGCAGTGAACGCGTGTCATGAATATTCCGCGCGCGATTCCCTCTATGCGCCGCCGTTTTCAACGGGGGGATTCTTTGAACACGCTCCAGCGCGCACTCAGCCTCGCTTCGCTCGCAACCCTGACCGCTGGGTGTGGGCTTCAACCCGTGGGCAGCTCATCCGGCGCGGTTCCGAAGCTCGACGCGGGTGTCCGGCTCCTGCCTGGTGAGCCCGCGACACCCATCGACGCAGGCAGCGAGCCCGGGCCCGAAATCACCACCGGTGTGTACGAGCTGGCGGTGGACTCCATCGCTGACGACTGCGTCCCGGCGCGATGGAGCGGGAGCTACGGAGCCACGTTCTCCCGCGCCTTCACCTCCGGCGCGCGGCTCGAGTGGCAGGAGGGGCCCTGGCCGGGAACCCGCAGCACGATTTGTGACTGAGCTTCTTCCGTTTCTGTCCGCCGCTGCGCGGTGCAACAATCTCCTCCCGAGGCTGTCTTCACAGGCAGGTCCTGCCCGTCCCCTCTGGAGTCAAATGCCCTACACCGACCCCTTCTCTCGCCGCGCGGTGCTCGCCGGCGGCGCAGCCCTCGCGGCGGTCCCACTCCTCTCCGGTTGCGCGCGGGCCCTGCGCGGCTCCGGCCAGACCGAGGGCATCACCTACTTCTCCCGCTTCGGCATCGACGAAGCGCTCCTGCGCGCCACGCTGGCCACGGCGCTCTCCCGCGGCGGCGACCGCGCCGATGTCTTCGTTCAGCACCGGGTGGTGAACCAGCTGGCGCTGGAAGACGGCGAAGTGAACCGCGCCTTCGCGAACGTGGAGCTGGGTGCCGGTGTCCGGGTCGTCAAGGGAGATCAACAGGGCTACGCGTACACGGAGGACCTGACGGTGGAGTCGCTCGCCCAGGCGGCGCGCGCGGCGGCGGCCATCGCCGACGGACCGGCGCGCGAGCTGCCCAAGTCCTTCCGCGTTCAGGGCGCAGCGCCGGGCCGCTACCCGCTGCACACGCGCTGGGAGGACGTCGGCGTGGCGCAGAAGCTGCCGTTGCTCGGCCGCGTGAACGAGGCCACGTTCGCCACCGACAAGCGGGTGCTGAAGGTGAGCGTCCAGCTGGCGGACGAGACGGGCGGCGTGCTGGTGGCGACCAGCGACGGGCGCATCGTCGAGGACCTGCAGCCGATGACGCGGATGTACCTCCAGTGCCTGGCGCAGTCGGGGGACCGCCGTGAGCAGGGCTCCTGGAACATCGCCGGGCGGCAGGGCATTGACTGGTACACGCAGGCGCGGCTGGACAAGCTGGTCAACCGCGCCGTGCAGCGCACCGTGGTGCTGTTCGACGCGGTGCCCGCGCCGGTGGGCGAGATGCCGGTGGTGCTCGGCTCCGGCGGCTCTGGAATTCTCCTGCACGAGGCCATCGGCCACGGGATGGAGGCGGACTTCAACCGGAAGAACACCTCGGTCTTCGCGGACAAGCTGGGCAAGCCGGTGGCCAAGCCCTTCGTGTCCATCGTGGACGACGGCACGCAAGCGCACGCGCGCGGGGCGCTCAACGTGGACGACGAGGGCAACGCCGTCGGCCAGACGATGCTGGTGGAGGGCGGCACGCTCACCAGCTACCTGCACGACGGCATCTCGGCCCAGCACTACGGCGTGGCGCCGACGGGGAACGGCCGGCGGGAGAGCTACCGCCACGCGCCGCAGCCGCGCATGCGCTCCACGTACATGCTGCCCGGGCCGCACAAGCGGGAAGAAATCATCGCCTCGGTCAAGCGCGGGCTCTTTTGCGACAGCTTCTCCAACGGCCAGGTCCACATCGGCCCGGGCGACTTCACCTTCTACGTGACCGCTGGCTGGCTCATCGAAGACGGGAAGCTGACCCGGCCGGTGAAGGACGTGAACATCATCGGCAACGGGCCGAAGGTGCTGGAGCAAATTGACATGGTGGGAGACGACCTCGAAATCGACGAGGGCGGCTGGACGTGCGGCAAGAACGGCCAGTCAGTCCCGGTCTCTCAAGGGATGCCGAGCGTTCGCGTGGCGTCGATGACCGTCGGCGGCCGGAGGGCGCGAGGATGAGCGGCGCAGCGGAGTTGAAGCGGGCGGTAGAGCTGAGCCTGGCCCACGCCAAGCGGGCGGGCGCGTCTGAGGCCGCCGCGGCAGCCACGCAGGCGCAGGACGCGGAGCTCTCCTGGCGCGACGGCAAGGTGGAGAAGCTGGAGCAGGCCACCACCCGTTCGCTCTCCGTGCAGCTCTACGTGGACGGCCGCTACGGCGCGCTCTCCACCAGCGACTTGCGGCCGGACGCGCTCGCCAAGCTCATCCAGGACTCGGTGGCGCTCACCCGCGCGCTGGCGCCGGACCCGCAGCGCGCGCTCCCGGACCCGGCGCTCTACGCGAACCGGTCCAACGCCGCGCTGGAGTTGGAGGACGCCAGTCACGCCCAGCTGACCCAGGAGTCGCGGCTGGCGCTGGCCCGCGAGCTGGAAGCCGCCGCGCGCGCGGTGCCTGGCGCTCAGCGCTTCAACTCCGTCACCACCAACGTGTCCGACGTGCGTTCGTTCACCTTCCGCGCGCACTCCAACGGCTTCGAGGGCGCGCGGACGGAGACCTCCTTCTCCCTCTCCGCGGACGCCAGCATCACCGACAGCGACGGGCGCCGGCCGGGCGGCGGGACGTGGGCCACGCGCCGGTTCCTCTCGGACCTCCCCTCCGCGACGCAGCTGGGACGGATGGCGGCGGAGAAGACGCTCTCGCGGCTGGGCGCGGTGAAGGGCCCCTCGGCCGTGCTCACCGCGGTGGTGGAGAACCGCGCGGCGGGGACGCTGGTGAACCACCTCCTCGCCCCGCTCTACGCGCAGCAGCTGCAGCAGCGGCGCTCGTGCCTCGACGGGAAGCTGGGCGCAGTCATCGGCAGCGCCGCGCTGGACGTACGGGATGACCCCTTCCGGGTCCGCGGCCTGGGCTCGCGCCACTTCGACAGCGAGGGCATCAGCGCACGCCCGCTCCCCCTCTTCGAAGGCGGCGTGCTGCGCACCTACTACGTGGACAACTACTACGGCCGGAAGCTGCGCCTGGCGCCCACCACCGCCAAGCCCTCCAACCTGAGCTGGAAGCCGGGCACCCGCGGGCTGGACGCGCTCATCGCGCAGGCCGGGGACGGCCTGCTCATCACCGGCTTTCTGGGCGGCAACTCCAACAGTACCTCGGGCGACTTCTCCCTCGGCGTAGAGGGGTTCCGCATCCGGGCGGGCACGCTTGCGGAGCCGCTCTCGGAGATGAACCTCTCCGGGAACCACCTGGCCTTCTGGAAGCACCTGGTGGAGGTAGGCAATGACCCGTGGGAGTCCTCCACGCTGCGCACGCCCAGCCTGGTCTTCGAAGCCGCGCAGCTCGCGGGCGCCTGAGCCCACACAGACAGCGGTGACACCGGGCGGCTAGCATCTGCCCGCGTGGGGACCCCGGAATCTCACCTGCCCGCCGGTGGGCTGACGCCCGTGCCCGAGGTGGAGCTCGTCTTCGAGCAGGCCATCGAAGGGCTGTTCAAGATGGCCCTGCGCCCGCGGATGACGGAGCAGCTGGAGGCGCGGCTGCTCCAAGCGGGCCTGGACTTGAGCCGCCCGCTGCGGCCCGCCTATCCCCGCGCGGAGTGGAATGACTTCGTGCGCATCGCCGCGGAGTCGCTCTGGCCGGGGAAGAGCCCGGAGGTCGCCTACCGGGAGCTGGGCCGCGCGCTCATCGACGGCTACACGCAGACGCTGATGGGGAAGGCGATTGCCAGCATCGTGAAGCTTATCGGCCCGCGCCGGATGCTGGAGCGGATGACGCGGAACCTGCGCTCCGGCGGGAACTTCAACCTCACCCGGGTGACGGACCTCGCCCCGCAGGAGGTGGAGTTCTGGATTAACGAGCCCTACCTCCACCCGGCCTACGTGGCCGGCATGCTCGAGGCCGCGCTGCAGCTCTCCGGCGCCAAGGGCGTGGCGCTGGCCGTGCTGGCGCGCGACGGGCAGGGCTGCACCTACCGCATCCACTGGTAGCGCCGTTAGCGGAAGCTGCTGGTCTCCCGCACGGTGAGGCCGGGCTTCACGTCAATGCGGACCTCGCGCATCTTGCCGCTGGGCGGGTGCTCCATCCGCAGCGTGTGGCGGCCGGCGGAGACCGGCAGCCCGACGATGGGCGAGGGCTTGCCCACGTCCACGCCGTCCAGCAGCACGCGGCACCACGGCAGGCAGGCGACATCCAAAAGCCCCGTGCCTGCCTTCTTCACCGGCGTCAGCGTCACCGCGAGCTGGCGCTGTTCTCCGGCGGCCAACGTGATGACCTGCTCGTGGGCGCGGTGGCCCGCCAGCTCTATCCGGAGGCGGTGGTCTCCCGCGGAAAGCGCGAAGCGGCGCTCCTGCCCGCGCTTCTCCCCGTCGAGCTCCACCAACGCGCCCTTCGGCGCGTCCACCGTGAGCACCGGCCGCGGCGTCAGCGAGAGCGTCTCCTCGGTGGTCTGCCCCGCCTCGACGGAGGTGAGCCGCTCGGCGGGCTCATGCCCCTCCAACGTCGCGACGAGCGTGCACCTCCCGCGTTGCGGTACCTCCAGCTGCAGCGGCGTGACCCCCTCCAGCGGCTGGCCGCAGAGCGAAACGCGGGCGCCGGCAGGCTGCGTGGAGACGTGCAGGCGCGCCGGGCCTGCGGGCAGCTTTGTCGTCACCGGCTCCGGGACGGGCGTGCGGGCCTGCTGGAAGGCGATGAGCGCGGTGGCGACCAGCGCGACGCCGGCGATGGCGCCGCCCAGCGCGGCCTTCACCATCCGCCGCGGCTTCTGCGGCAGGTGCAGCGCCGCCTTGCGCGGGGAGAGCTCCTTCGACTCCACGGTGAGCGTCTGCGGCTGCGCGTGCGCGTGCTGGGCGGAGGGCCGGGAGCCGGCCGCCTGCCGCGGGGTGTCCACCGCCGTCGGAACCTTGGCCACCGACGAGATGGACATCGCCAGGCGCTCGGCGACGTGTTCGTTGCCGTAGACGGAGTTGAGGTACTCGTCGAGCCGCACGGGCGGTCCGAACAGCAGGCGCTCCAGGTCCCTCCGGAATTCGAGCGCGGTCTGGTACCGCTCCGCCGGCGCGCGGGCCAGCGCCTTGAGGGCGATGCGGTCCACCTCTGCCGGCAGGTCCTTCCGCAGCGCGCTGGGCGGCGGGATGGGGTCCATCAGCACCGCGTGCAGCGTGCCCGCTTCGTTGGGCCGGCCGAAGAGGCGGCGGTTGGTGAGCGCTTCGTGCAGCACCGCCCCCAGCGAGAAAATGTCGGAGCGCCGGTCCAGCGTCTCCGACCGCATCTGCTCCGGGGAGCAGTACGGCAGCTTGCCCTTCACCACGCCGGTGCGGGTCTGTTCCTGCTGCCGTTCGGACGCGCGGGCGATGCCGAAGTCCAGGAGCTTCATGCCGCCCTGGAAGGTCAGGATGATGTTCGAGGGCGAGATGTCCCGGTGGATGAGCTCGAAGTCCTTCCCCTTCTCCCGGTACTCGTGCGCGTAGTGCAGGCCGTCGCAGATGCCGATGAGCACCTGCAGCACCACCTGCAGCGGCATGAACTGCCCGGAGCGGGAGAGCCGCGTGAGAATGGAGTTGAGGTTCTCCCCCGCCAGGTACTCCATGGCGATGAAGTAGCGGGACTCCACCTCGCCGAAGTCGAACACCTGGACGATGTTGGGGTGGGAGAGCCGGCTGGAGAGGCGGGCCTCGTCGAGGAACATGGCGACGAAGCTCGGGTCGCGCATGAGGTGCGGAAGCATGCGCTTGATGGCGCAGAGCTTGGAGACGTCCTGCTCGCCCTTGAGCTCGGCGAGGAAAATCTCCGCCATCCCGCCTTCACCGAGGAGGCGATGCAACACGAACCGCCCAAACGGAGCGGGAAGAATCTCCGCGGCAGTCATGAACGCGGGCTGATTGTAGATCCCCTCGAACCCGCTGCTAAGCTGCGCCCGGTGAGCCTCACCGCCCTCCTCTGGGCTCTTGTGCTCACCGGCTCCCCGCCGGCGCGCGTGCACCCCGCGGTGGGCGTAGGTCAAACACCCCCACCGCCCGACGTCCTCTCCAAGCTCACCGAGCTGGCCAACGACGTGGTGGACCGGACCGGCGCGGCCACCGCGCCCCCGCCAGCACCCGTCAGCCCGACGCACGCGTGGGTGGAGGAGGCGCGCAACCAATACTTCGCGCTCGACTTCAAAGGCTCCGCCCGCTTCGCGGAGCAGGCGCTCACGTACTTCGACGCACACCCGGAAGCCTTCGAGGACGGGTGGGACTACGTGATGGCCCACGTCTACGCCGCGCTCGCCGCGGTGGAGCTGCGCGACGAACAGGGCGCGCTGACGCACCTGCGTTCGGCGCTGGTGGTCAAACCCAGCCTCCGCCTCTCCGAAGCGGAGTTCTCCCCCACCGCGCGCACACTGCTGGAGCGCGCCGCCGCCGACGTCGCCGCCGGCGGCCAGGGCGCGCTGGGCATCACCTCCTCGCCGGGCCTCGCGGCGGTGACGGTGGACGGACAGCCGAAGGGTCAAACCCCCGTCCGCGTGAGAGGCCTGGGCCCCGGGCGCCACCACGTGCAGGCGCAGAAGCCCGGCCACCTCCCGGTGCACCGCTGGGTGACGGTGGGCGCAGGCGAGGCGACGGTGCAGCTGGCCCTGCCGCAGAGCCAGGCCGAGGAGCGCGGGCAGGCGCTGGACGCGGCCATCCGCGCCGGACGGATGGACATCCCCGCGCTCGCGCGCGGCTTGCTGGAGACGTCCCGCGCGCCCAGGCTCATCGTCTTCGCGGTGGAGCGCGCGGGCCCGCGGTACGCGGTGGTGGGCGCCAGCATCAGCCCCCAGGGTGTCCCGGCCCGCGCGTATGCGACGGTCTCCGCGGAGCTGGTGGACGCAGTGGAGGTGATGCGCGGCCTGATGTCTGCGCTGGAGCGGCCGGACGCTTCCCGCGCGCCGGTCCCCGTCCCGGGCGCGCCCGCCCCGCCCTCGCTGCGCTTTGACCTGCACTTCCTCGGGCTGGGACCTGCGCCTGTCCTTGCGCTGACCGAGCCGCCGCCGCCGCTCTACAAGCGGCCGTGGGTGTGGGTGAGCGCGGCCGGCGCGGTCGCCCTCATCGCGGGCGGCTCCATCTACCTGGCCACCCGCCCGCCACCGCCGCCCTCCGGCGTGGCCCTTACGCTCCAGCTGCCCGCGCAATGACCACCCTCCGCCCCGCTTCGCTCGCTCTGGTCGTGGCGTTTGGCGCAGCCGCGCTCGCAGGGTGCAGCCCGGAGCCGGCGGAGGCGCAGGTGGCGCTGCGGCTGCTGCGCGGGGACGCGGACCCGCTGATGGACCCCGGCAGCCCTACCCGCAGCGCCGCGCCCATCACGTCCTTGCGGGTGAGCTGGCTGACCGACGGCACGCCGCTGCAGCGCGAGCTCCCCGTCTCCGCGGCCGGCACCGCGCTGCACCTGCCGGTGAAGCTGGGCTCGCCGGCGCAGGTCTCCGTCGAGGGCCTGCGCGTGGAGAGCCTTGCCCTCTACTCGGCGGCGCGCTCGCCCTCCTTCGTCCCCACGGTGGCGCACGCGAGTGAGGTGACGGCGTTCTTCGGGCCGGTGGAGTCGTTCACCGGCGTAGGGCCTGCGCTTGCCGGCAGCTTCTCCGGGTTCCGCACCGCCGCGCTGGGCGAATCCGGCGCGCTGGTGCTGGGGGAACAGGTGACACCCGGCAGCACACCCGGAGGGACGGCGTGGGTGTACCGGCTTTCCGAGGGCCGGCTGTGCAGCGGCGCCGACGGCTGCCTCAGCGGGGTGGAGCCGCCGACGCGCTCGAGGGGAATCGCGGTGGCCACGCCGGACGGCGTGGTGCATGGGCTCGGACGGCTTGCGTCGGGCTCGCTCGACAGGCGGCTGTACCTCACCACGCTTTCGGGAGAGACCTCGGAGCTGACGCTGGGGGGCGATGCCCTTGACGTGTTGGAGGACGCGGCGGCGGTGGTCCTCCCTTCCGGCGGGGTGATGATTGTGGGCGGTGCCACCGACTCGGGCCCGAGCACCGGTTTGGGCCGGGTGGACGTGCGGGCGCGGACGTTCATCAAGCTGGCGCCGCTCAAGGTGGGCCGGCGGGCGCCCGGCGTTGCGCTGCTCGTCACGGGGGAGGTGCTTGTCGTCGGCGGGGAGGATGGGACCGGGCCCAACACCACCGTCGAGGTGGTGGACCTTACGCTCGGCTCCAAGCTGGTGGAGGGCGAGGGTTCCTTTCCGCAGGTTCGGAACCGGCTCCGCGGGCCTCGCGTCGCGCCCGTGCTGGAGCGGATGGCGGATGATGGGGTGCTCATCCTCGGCGGAGGGACCGCAGACGGGGAAGTGTTCAAGGCGGAGCTGGGCGCGGTGGGAGGGCTGGTGGACCTCGTCGCTCCGCCCACTGCGCTGCGGCTGCAGGTCCGCGCGGCGTTGCGGGTTCGCAGTGAGGTGCTGCTGACGGGGACGGATGGTTCTGGGACCAGCGAGCGGGCGCTGCTGTTTACTCCGGACCCGTCTCAGCTGCTCAGCGCTGCGTCGCCGAGTTATGTCGGCGCGTACCGTGCAGCGGGGCCGTTGAGTGCGGCGGGGGGGAATCTCACGTTGCTGGCGGACCAGAGCGTGCTGTGCCTTGCCGGCGGGCGCGCGCAGGTGCTCGTTCCTCAGCCGTAGCGGCGGGCTTCGGGGAATGGTTTCTCGGGTGCGGGCTTCGGGGAACGGTTTCTCGGGTGCGGGCTTCGGGGAACGGTTTCTCGGGTGCGGGCTTCCGGGAAGGGTTTCTCGGGGAGGGGCTTCGGTTTTCGTTGCCGCGTTCGCGTTCGCGTGCGCGTGCGGGCCCGGGTAGGGGCAGGGGAAAGGGTATGGGAATGGGGTTCGGGTGAAGGAAGACGGAGACGGGCAGCACCCGCTGCGGCACGTCACCCGCCGCCGGTTGACCCTACCCTTGCCCTTCCCCCTACCCGGGCCCGAACGCGAACGCGAACGCGAACGCGAACGCGGCAACGAAAACCGAGGACCCTCCCCGAGAAACCCTTCCCGGAAACCCGTACCCGAGAAACCATTCCCCGAAGCCCGCCACCCCCGAACCCGACGGCGGTGGCGGGGACTCTTCGCGAAACCTGTCGCCCTGACGCTTAGAACAGGCTCCAGAGGTACTGGTTCGTCACCTCATGGTGAAACTGAACCTCCGCCGGTTTGATCTGCGACCCGAGCAGCTTGGGGCACCGGTCCGCCGACGCCTGCTTGAGCTCCGCGAACTTGCCCTGAACCGCCTCACCCAGGATGTTGGTGATGAACTGGCTGCCCTTGAAGAGACGAATCGCGTCCAGCACGTTGTCCGGAAGGAAGCGCGTCCGGGTGCGCTTTGTCTCCGCGTCATCCTGCGACTGCGGGCCCTCGAGGCCGGTCTTCATCACCGTGTAGAAAACCATGTACGGGTTGGCATCCGGCGCCACCGACCGGACCTCGATGCGCGCCGAGCGCTCGTTGCCCAGCGGGATGCGGACCATCGCGCCGCGGTTGATGGCGCTCGCCTTAATCTGGTTCGGCGCCTCGTAGTGCGGATCCAACCGCCGGTACGCATTCACGCTGGGGTTGAGGACGAGGCAGATGTCGTTGGCGCTGGTGAGGATGCGGTCGATGACGTCCCAGCCCGACGCGGAGAGGCCGTCCTGGCCGCCCTTGTCGAAGAACAGGTTCTTCCCCGCGCGCGCCAGCGACAGGTTGGTGTGCATCCCGTTCCCGTTCACGCCGGTGACCGGCTTGGGCAGGAAGCTGGCGGTGAGGTCCAGCTGCGCGGCGACCTGGCGGCACAGCAGCTTGTAGAGCTGCACCTGGTCCGCCGCGATGACCGCCTCGGCGTAGGAGAAGTTCATCTCGAACTGGCTGGGCGCGACCTCCGGGTGGTCCTTCTCGTTCTGGAAGCCCATCGCCCGCTGCGCCTCGGCCGCCTTGTCAATGAAGGTCCGCAGCGCGTCGCCCGGCAGCGAGTGGTAGTAGCCGCCGGTGGAGATGAAATCGAACTTCCCGGTCTGGTGGTAGTGGCGCTCGGCGTCCCGGCCCTTGAAGAGGAAGCCTTCAATCTCGGTGGCCGCGTGACAGACGGTCTCGTCCTTCTTGTAGAGCTCCGCGGCGAACTGCTTGAGCCGCGAACGCATGTCCGAGTGGTACGGCGTCCCGTCGCGCTCCAGGACCTCCGCGAAGGTGAGGACCTTGCCCGCGCCGAAGATGTCCGAGGGCAACCAGTAGAACGCCGCCCAGTCGAGGTTCAGCCGGAGGTCAGACTCCGCCTGCGCGGAGAACCCGCGGATGGAGGACCCGTCGAAGGTGAGGTTGTCCGCTGACTTGAGGAGGAACTTCTTGTCGTAGTCCAGCATGTGCAACCGACCCTCGAGGTCGGTGAAGCACACGGTCAGCGCCTTGATCCGCTTCTCGTCGTGCAGGTACTTCATCCGCTGCTCGCGGATCTTGTCGGGGGAGACGCGGTTGGTGCGCTCCTCCTTGGCCTTGAGGTTCATCTCCTCAAGCTGGTCGTACGGAATCTCCAGAAAGTCCCGAAGTCCCTTCGTCTCCATGGTCCATCCTCCTTGTCGCTAATCCGCGGCAGCTAAGCTCAAGGGAGAGGAATATTAGGTTTTCCCCCTTGAAAACAACTCCGAAAGCCGAGTTCCATACGCTAACTTTTCAACCCTTTTGTGACCCGTTGCGCTAGGCGCACCAAGCCTTGACCTGACCTGCGAAGCGCCGTCAATTCCCGCCCCTTTCGAGGGAAAGCCCGGGGGGGATTGGACATGCAGGTGGCGACGGCCAGCTCGACGGACGCCCGCGGCGAGCGGGCGGTGAGCGAAGCCTTCGCCCGCCTGTCAGCCACGCTCGGTCAGCCCCCGGATGTGCTGCTGCTCTACGCGAGCGCGTCCTATGACCCGCACGAAGTGCTGCGCGCGCTGCGCACGCTCGCACCCGCCGCGCAGGTCCACGGCGGCACGTCGTTCGAAGGCGTGATGACGCAGGCAGGGCTCCACCGCCCGGGCCTGGCGCTCTTCGGGCTGGTGGACGCGGCCGGCAGCTATGGCGTCGGCTGCTGCCTGAAAGGCACCAACCCTCAGGCCGCTGCGCGCAGCGCAGTGTCCGCGGCGCTGAAGGCCGCCCGCCGCCCGGGGGAGCTGCCCGCGCTGGTCTGGGTCACCGGCGCGCCCGGCGCCGAGGAGGCCATGCTGCGCGGCATCCAGGACGTGCTCGGCCCGGAGGTCCCGGTGGCCGGCGGCAGCGCGGCGGACGACACGCTCGAAGGCCGCTGGGCGCAGTTCGCCAACGACGAGGTGTACCGGGACGCCATCGTCACCACGGTCCTCTTCCCCTCCGGCACGGTGAGCTTCGCGTTCCAGAGCGGGCACGAACCTTCAGCGCACTCGGGCACCGTCACCCGCGCCAGCGGCCGCACGCTGGAGGCGCTCGACGGGCAGCCCGCGGCCGACGTGTACAACGGGTGGACCGGCGAGGCCCTCTCCCCGGGGGAGCGGGTGGGGCTGCGCGCGCGACGGCCGCTGGGCCGGGTGGCCGGGCAGACCGGCGGCGTCGCGTACTACGAGCTGTCGCTGCCGGCGAAGGTCACCGCGCAGAAGGGCCTGACGCTCTTCACGGACATCGAAGTGGGCCAGCGCGTCACCCTGATGAGCGGCAGCCGGGAGAGCCTCGTCACGCGCGCGCCGCGGGTGGCGCAGGCTGCCTTGCAGCACGCGGGGCTGACGCCCGCCCAGGTCGCGGGGGCGCTCATCGTCTACTGCGCGGGCTGCAAGCTGAGCGTGGGGCCTTTGATGGGCGAGGTGGTGGAGGGCCTCAAGGCGGCCCTGCCGGACGCGCCGTTCCTCGGCCTCTTTCCCTTTGGCGAGCAGGGCTGCTTCATCGGCGGGGAGAACCGTCATGGCAACATGATGATCTCCGCCGTCGTCTTCTCTCAGTAGCGAGCAGGTTTCGATGAGCGGTGAAGAGCTTCGAGAAGCGTTGGTCAACCTGGAGCGGGCGCGCGACCTGGAACGGCTGCGCCGCAGCGAAGCCGAGTGTCTGCTGGACGCGCTGCAGATTTTCACGCTCTCCCGCTCCCGCGAGCAGATGTTCAAGCAGCTCTTCAGCGTGCTGCGGCAGGCGCTGCCCTTCGAGGACGCCTTCGTGCTGGTGGCCCGGGAAGAGGAGGGCTACGCCGTCGGCGCCTCCACCCACCCGCGCTTCGCGCACACGCTCTGGCGGCCCCAGGACCTGCTGCGAAGAGTGGCTGCCGGGCAGCCCACCGCGGTGGTGGACATCGCGCAGATTCCGGAGTGGTCCGCGCAGCCACGGCCGGTGCGCGAAGGCGTGCAGTCCGCGCTGCACCTGCCGCTGGAGGGCGGCGAAACGCTGCTCATCTGCGTGCACTCGCAGCCGCGCGCCTTCGGCCCGCAGCACATCCGCTGGGCCCGGCGCTTCACCCCGCTCTCGGCGATGGGAATGCTCACCCTGCGCGGCAAAGAGGCGGCGGAGTCGGAGAGCCGCGCCAAGAGCGAATTCCTCGCCAACATGAGCCACGAAATCCGCACGCCGATGAACGGCATCATCGGCATGACGGAGCTGCTCTTCGACACCGCGCTCTCCGGCGAGCAGCGCGAGTACCTCCAGATGGTGCGGACGTCGGCCGAAGCGCTGCTCTCCGTCATCAATGACATCCTCGACTTCAGCAAGATTGAGGCGGGGCGGATGGAGCTGCACCCGGAGGCCTTCGGCCTGCGCGAGTGCCTGGCGGACACCCTCTCCACGCTCGCGGTGCGCGCCTCGGAGAAGGGGCTGGAGCTGGCCTACGAGGTGGACCCGGCGGTGCCGGACGCGCTGTTGGGCGACTTCGGCCGGCTGCGCCAGATTGTCGTCAACCTGGTGGGCAACGCGCTCAAGTTCACCGAGCGCGGCGAAGTGGTGCTGGAGGTGGTGGCCGGTCCGCTGACCGAAGAGACCGCGCGCATCGAGTTCGCGGTGCGGGACACCGGCATCGGCATCCCGCCGGCGAAGCTCAAGGCCATCTTTGACCCGTTCGTGCAGGTGGACGGTTCCAGCACGCGCCAGTACGGCGGGACCGGGCTGGGGCTCTCCATCTCCTCGCAGCTGGTGCGGATGATGGACGGGGACATCACCGTCGAGAGCGCGGTCGGCAAGGGCACCAGCTTCCACTTCTCGGTCAACTTTCAACGCCAGGCCGGCCAGGCGCCCTACCGAGGCGCCGAGTTTCCGCCGGACACCCGCGTCCTCGTCGTGGACGACAGCGCCACGCAGCGGCGGATTTTGCAGGACGTGCTCACGTCCTGGGGACTCACCGCGGTGACGGTGGACGGGGCCATGCCCGCCCTGGTCGCACTGGAGCGGGCGGTGGACCAGGGCGCGCCGTTCAACCTGGCGCTGGTGGATGGCCACATGCCGCGGGTGGACGGCTTCGGGCTGGTGGAGGAGCTGCAGAAGAGCCCGCGCATCAGCGGCACGCCGGTGGTGATGCTCACCTCCGCCGGCGCGCGCGGCGACGCGGACCGCTGCAAGGCGCTGGGCATCCTCAGCTACCTGGTGAAGCCGGTCCGCCAAAGAGACCTCCTGTGCACCGTGCGCCGGGTGCTGGGGCTCTCCCCGCCCCCGGGCGCGCTGGCCGACGAAGCGCCCTCGCCGCTCCAACCCGCGGCCCGGCCGCTGACGGTGCTGCTGGCGGAAGACAACCTGGTGAACCAGCGGGTAGCACGCCGCGCGCTGGAGAAGCTCGGCCACCGCGTGCTGCTGGCCCTGAACGGCGAAGAAGCCGTCGAGCTGCTCTCGCACACCTCGGTGGACGTCGTCCTGATGGACGTCCAGATGCCGGTGATGGACGGGCTGGCGGCGACGGCGGCGGTGCGCGCGGCGGAGAAGGTGAAGGGCGGCCGTGTGCCCATCCTGGCGCTCACCGCGCACGCGATGACCGGCGACCGGGAGCGCTGCCTGGAGGCCGGGATGGACGGCTACCTGAGCAAGCCCATCCACGCCAGGGACCTGGCCCAGGCGCTGCGCGAAGTCGGCGCCGCCACGCCCCACGTGCCCGCCGCCGCCCCCGCCGCGCCGCACGCCTCGGACGCGGGGGTCTTCGAGGAGCGGGAAGCGCTGGAGCGGGTGGGCGACGACGCGGCCAGCCTGGTGGAGCTCTCCGAGCTGTTCTTCCTGGAGTGGAAGGACCAATGCGCCCAGCTGCGGGCGGCCATCGGCTCCCAGGACGTGGGGCGGGTCCGGAGCCTGGCGCACACGGTGAAGGGCTCCATCTCCAACTTCTCCGCCCGGGCCGCGCAGGCCGCGGCGCTGCGGCTTGAGCGGCTCTGCGATGCCCGTCCGCCCCCCGACCTGGCACCCGCGCTGGACTCGCTGGTGGAGGAGGTGCACCGCTTCCGGGACGCGATGGCGGCCTTCCGGGGCCGGGGCCTGAAGGCCGCCGGGGGCGTGGCGGGCACGTAACGTTCGCCCTCGCGGGGCCGCCGCCTTGCGCACTGGCAGTACGCCACGGTTCTCCCTTGAGGCGGCGCTCACCCTTGCCTACTGTTTTTTTCTCCCGCCGCGGTCCCAACGCAGCCATCGTGGAGCAATGCCGCTGTGTTACCTGCCCAACGCCGAGGGTGAAGCGGGGCTTCGATGACTCATCGAGACACAGCGATAAATCCGGGTGCGACCGATTTTTTTGCTACTGCTGGGGGACTGCGCGCCGACTTTCCCGCGCCGCCCCTCACGCGCTCACGCCGAGCCTTGGCCCCTCACCTTGGGGAGTGATTTTTCATCCCACGCAGCGCGCTCGTTGGCCCTCGCGCGCAGGAGAAGTCGATGAACACGTCGTCGCGGTCCTTACGGGGTGCGGTGCCCGTGGGGTTGGCGCTCCTGGCGGTGCACGCGTGCATCCTGCCGGATCCGAACGCGGACACGAGTCCGTTGACGCCCGTCACCTGCGACGACGGCGGGGGGGACGGCGGCGATGCGGGCGAGGAGCCTGACGCCGGGCCCTGGGACGGAGGTCCCACCCCGGAGGACCTCGCCTTCGCCATCGGCCTGACCGACAACTCCGGCTCCATCCCGCAGACCGCTTCCCTGGTGCAGCTGCGCTTCCGCGGCGGCAAGCCCAGCGCCACCACCGTCATCGGCGTCCGCACCCCCACCCCTCTCACAGTGGACGGCAACTCGGGGGACTGGGGGAACATCCCGGCAAGCGAAATTCCCATGCTCTCCCGCGGGGCGGCCATCTCCATGACGCTGGAAGAGTGGAACCGCGAGTACCTGCTCGCGAACGGCCGGACCATGCTCTACGACTTCAACATCACGTCGGTCTCCGTCCGGGCGGCGTTCGACAACAACCGCATCTACTTCCTGCTGGAGTGGACGGACCCCACCACCACCGAGAACCGCTTCCGCAGCGGCTGGTACTACGACGGCGGCTGGGTCCAGTCCTCGGAGAACGAGGACCGCGCCTACCTCGCCTTCAACATCGGCAAGAGCACGCCGTCGTTCGAAGCGGTGGGCTGCTCCGGCGCCTGTCACATCCGCGAACGGATGGGCGACGTCACCGACGCCGGGAGGGCCTACCGCTTCCGGATGCACACCGACGCGCCCGGAGAGCTCATCGACTACTGGCAGTGGCGGGCGTGCACCTCGGACCCGATGGGGGCCGCGGACGACGGCTACATCGACGAGAGCTCCCGCAAGCAGGACGGGACGCAGGACTGGGCCACCAGCAACGCGGTGATGACGGACGGCGGGATGCAGCCCATCTCCATGGGCGAGGGCGGCATCAACTCCAACCCGCCCTACATCTTCAAGGCGGACGCGGGCACGCCGCTGGCGGTTCCGTTTGACCCGGCGCTCCTGTCGAGCAACGCGGCCCGCATCCCCGGCTGGATTCTCCAGCGCGCGTCGCCCCTGCGCGACGACGTCCGCGCGGCCGGCCGCTACAACGCCGGCCGCTGGACGGTGGAGTTCTCCCGCGCGCTGACCAACACGGACCCGAAGGACGCGCAGTTTCCCCTTCAATGACCATGCGCCCATCGCACTTTCCAAGTCTCCTGGCTGCCCTGCTCCTCACCGGTTGCTGGGGCGGCCCGCGCGTGGGGGAGCAGCTGGACGAGAGCTCCCTGGTGGACCCTACCTGCGGCATCGAAGACCCCGTCGGCGACGGCGGGACGAACGACGGCCCGCGGTTCTCGCAGCTGATGACCCAGGTCTTCACGCCCACCTGCGCCACCGCCTACTGCCACCAGAAGGACCCGCCGCCCGTCGCGCCGATGTCGCTGGACGGGGCGAAGGCCTACACCTCGCTGGTGAACGTGGCGTCGGTGCAGGTCCCGTCCATGAAGCGGGTGGTGCCGGGGGACCCGACGAAGAGCTACCTGATGCTCAAGCTGCGCGGCGCGGCCTCGGGCGCGGGCGGCAGCGGCGCGCCGGTCACCCAGATGCCGCTGAACAAGCCGCCGCTCTCACCGGCGGTCATCCGCGACATCGAGCTGTGGATTAAGCGAGGGGCCCCCAATGACTGAGCCGGCCGGGACGTCGCAGCCGCTGGCGGCTTGCCCTCCCCTGCCGCCGCCCCCGACCGACCGGGGCGAGCGCCTGCGCCGCCGCGCGCTGCACGCCATCTGCGCGGCGCTGCCGCTCACCGCGGTGATCGCCGCCAGCGCGTGGGGCGCCAGCGTCAACGTCGCCGGCACGGCGTACGTGGACTACTGGTTCTTGAGCTCCCCCGCCGCGCGCAGCGCCAGCCTCTCTCCGCTCACGCCGGAGGCGGCGCTCAAGATTGAAGTCGACGTCCACGAGAACCTCTCCTTCTCCGGGCGGCTCTGCTTCGGCTGCCACGGGCTGGAGGTGGACCGCGCGCACATCGACTTCACGCCCAGCCAGTACTTCAACATCCAGGCGGGGCGCATTGGCGTGCCGTTCGGCGAGTTCTCCGTCCGCTATGACCCCACCAGCCACCGCTCCGTCAGCAAGCCCCTCATCTACGAGATGGGCCGGATGCCGTACTACGGCCGCGGCGGCTTCAACCTGGGCGTGGTGCCCACGCCGTACGTGGACACCGGCGTGGTGGTCTACGGCCAGCTCTGGCTCGGCGAGTCCGTGCAGCTCTGGTACGGCGGCTACGTCGTCGGCGGGCTGAAAGGTCAGAACGACTTCGACTGGGTGTCCATGCGCACGCCCTACTACCTCGACAACAACCGCTGGCCGTCCGCCGGCGGGCGCGGGGTGCTCACCTTCTCCGGCTCCGGGAAGGTGTTCCGGGACTTCTCCATCGGCTTCTCCGGGATGCATGGCTTCTATGACCCGGATGCCACCCGCCGCTACACCGCGCTGGGAGCGGACGTGTCCTTGCGCCTGGGGCCGCTCACGCTGCGCAGCGAAGCGGCGCTCATCCGCTTCGAGATAGACAAGGAAGCGCCCGGCTACACGTACCACGTCATTGACCCGTTCGTGGACAAGGGCGGCTTCTACGTGGAGGCCGAGCACCCGCTGGGCTCTCACCTCATCGTGCTCTACCGCTTCGAGCTCTTCCGCCGCGCCGGAGTGCCGATGCCGGGCTCCTTCGAGGCGATGACTCCCGACAGCCGCGTCTACCGCTACACCCAGGCGCTGCAGATTGTGCTCGGAGACTCGGTCTTCTTGAAGGCCAGCTACGAGTACTGGTGGCTGACCGACTTCCCCGCCTTCCACGCCATCCACACCGGGCTGGGCGGAACGTTCTAAGCCGAAAAGGGACCCCCGTGAGCACGCTAACCCGCACCCCCACCGAAGCCCGCTTTGGAAAGTACGCCGTGCTGCGGCGCATTGGCGCGGGCGGGATGGCCGAGGTCTTCAAGTGCCGGCTCTCCGGCATCGGCGGGTTCGACAAGGTGCTGGTGGTGAAGCGGATTCTGCCGGACCTGGCGGATGATCCGCAGTTCGTGAACATGTTCCTCGACGAGGCGCGCGTCGCGGCCAACCTCTCGCACCCGAACATCATCCAGATTTACGAGATCGATCAGATTGATGGCGTGCCGTACATCGCCATGGAGTACGTGCGCGGGCCGACGTTCAGCCAGATGATCCGCGAAGGCCGCAAGCGGGCCGCGCCGAACTACGCGGTCGCCGCGCGGGTGATGTCCGGCGTGGCGGAGGCGCTGCACTACGCGCACAACGCCTCAGACGCACACGGCAAGCCGCTGGCGCTCATCCACCGCGACGTGAGCCCGCAGAACATCCTCGTCTCGCTGGAGGGCGTGGCCAAGCTGCTCGACTTCGGCGTGGCCAAGGCCGCGGGCCAGCTGCAGCTGACCAACGCCGGCACGGTGAAGGGCAAGCTGAAGTTCATGGCGCCGGAGCAGTTCCACGGCAAGGCCACCAAGATTGACCACCGGGTGGACATCTTCGCCGCCGGCGTCTGCCTGTATCAGGCCACCACCTTCCGGCTGCCATACAACGGCGAGACGGAAGTGGACGTGATGAAGGCCGCCGCGGCCGGCGAGTTCCCGCGCCCGTCGGAGATTGTCCCGGACTTCCCGCCGGAGCTGGAGCGCATCATCCTCTGGGCGATGGCGCCGGAGGTCTCCTCCCGCTGTCCGGACGCGCAGACGCTGCACGAAGCGCTGGAGGGCTACCTCAAGGACACCGCCTGCACCACGTGGACGGTGCGCCACTACATCCGCCAGCTGTTCCCCGACGTGGAGAACAGCGCGGTGCTGGGCACGGCCTACGCGAACGAGCCGCTGAGCAGCCGGAACTTCTCGCCCCCGTCGCTGGCCCGCGGCCCTTCGCGCAGCGGGAGCAGCGAGGTGCCCTCGGAGGTGGACGTTGAAGTCCTCTCCAGCGTCGGCGCGCGGCCCCGCTGGGCCATGCCGCTGGTGGGCGGGCTGATGGTCGCCGGGCTCTTCGCCATCGCCGGCAGCATCCTGCTGCGCGGGCCGTCCGCCGCGCCGGAGGCTGAAGCGCCCAAGGCGGCCACCGCCACCCCGCCGGAGAAGGAGGCCCCGGATTTGGGGCCGCTGCTGGACCAGGCGAACAAGGCGCTGGATGGCCGGCGCAACGCGGCCGCGAAGGAGCTGCTCGCCACCGCGCGCACCGAGGCCAAGCGCGCGGGCCTGGCGGACGCGCGGCTCATCCAGCTGGAGAAGCGCCTGCGCGCGGAGGAGACGATGGCCGCGGCGAAGGTCGCCGTGGCGCACGGCCGCTACGCGGAGGCCATCACGCTGGCCCGGCAGGTGTTGGCCGAACAGGCGGACCACCCGGCGGCGATGGCGCTCCTCTTGGAGGCCACCGAGCAATCGCAGCGCGCCGAGCGCGCCGCCGCCGAACGTCCGGAGCGCGTGGAGGAAGCGCCGCGCCGGGTGGTCACCCGGAACGGGACGCTGAGCGTGGAGACGGATCCGCGCGCGCAATTGTTCGTGGATGACCGGCCGGTGGGCCTGGCGCCGCTGCGCAGGCACTCGCTCTCCGAGGGCAGCCACCGCCTCCGCGCCTCGGCCCCGGGCCACACGGACGTTGAGCAGAACGTGAAGGTCAATGGCGGGCGGGAGGTCTCCTTCCGCCTGAAGCTCCCGCGCGAGACCCGCCGCGAGGAGCGGCCGCGCGTGGCCGAGGCCTCACCTCCGCCTCCGGCCCCTGCGCCGGAGCGCGAACGTGAGAAGGAACGGGAGCCGGAACCCAAGGAGGCCGCGCCGGAGCCTGCGCCGACGGGCCCGCTGGCGGACCTGCCCATGCCGCCGCCGCCGTCACCTGCCGCGCCGGCGCAGCAGAGCGCGCGCACCGTCACGGGCGGCGCCGCGGCCGGCATCGAAGCCGCCGCGTACAGCGGGGAGCTCGAGTGTCCGGAGTCCACCCACCCTGCCGGAGTTCCACCCCCTCGCGGCACGCAGGTTTGGTGTGAGAGCTCCGATGGGCAGAAGAACGGCCGCTACCTGCGGTATTTCTCCAGCGGGAAAAAGGCGGAGGAGGGCGAGTTCCGCAACGGCAAGAAGCACGGCCGCTGGATTGAGTACTACGAGCAGGGTGGCGAACGTGAACGCACCGAGTGGCGGAAAGGGGTGAAGTCCTGGTGACCCGGTCCCATCTGCGGCTCCCGTTCGCCGCGGCCGCTGTGACCCTCGGCGTGCTCGCCTGGCCCGCGCCTGCGCAGGACGTGCCCGCGGATATGGCGAGCTATGCGCCCGCCCAGCTGGAGAACTACGAGGTGTTCAAGGTCCGCTGCAGCAAATGCCATCCACTGACGCGGCCCCTGAACACCCGCCTCAAGCCGGAGGCGTGGCGCCAGTACGTGGAGAAGATGAAGCGCCGCCCCGGCTCCGGCATCAGCCCGGCCGACGGCACGCGCATCGTCGCCTTCCTCCAGTACCGCGAGGCCCGTAGGTCTTATGAGGCCGGCGACGGCCCCAACCCGGATGGGCCGGACGCGGGGACGAAGTAGCTGCCTAGGGCGCCTTCGGCTTCTGCGCGAGCATCACATCCAGGATGAGGCGCTGGTTCTGATCGAGGGACATCCCGCGGTGCCGGGCGCGGGTATCCATGGCAGCGCCGAACGCGTGCAGGTAGTTGCCAACGGCCTTGCGGACGTCGGGGTTGGTCGCAACCAGCTTGTCTCGCTTCTGAGCCGTTGCCAGCGGGCGAAGAAGCGTGTGACGGGGCTTCCCGATGTTGGGGGCGGCCACTTCAAACTCGTTCTCCATGACCGCCTTCGCAGTTCGAACGGTGGGGTTGGTGCGGCCCGCCTGCACCAGAGACACCCAGCGAGCGGCATCCGGCAGCGCCCGGACCACATTCGCCACCGCTGCCGTCACACTCTTGCCTGGAATGTTCATGACTTCGTCCCTTGATGGAGCCTTCGCTTCCTGGGTTATCGCGGGGTGAGCGGCCAGGGTTTTGTAATGAGGCTTTTCGAGCGCTGGAACGTGCTCAAGGCTGAAGCAGCTCTCCCTCGCGCAGCGCCCGGATGACGCTCGCCTCGATGTCGAAGCTGTCTGGGTAGTGGATGAGTCGCATCCGCGCGCGCAGCGGCGCCGGCAGCGCGGCGAGCGCTTCGTATGGGGTGTGCGCCGGCCCGAAGTTGGTCTCGTGGATGATGAGGTCCGCGGGGTCCAGGAACGTGAGGAGCTCCGGGTCGAACGCGGTGTCGCTGGAGTAGCCCAACGTCCGGCCCGCGGCGCGGATGAGCAGGGCGCTCGTCGGGACGTGGTGCTGGGTTCGGCGGGCGCGAATGTGGAACGGGCCGACGGTGCGCTCCTCGGTCCAGGAGAGCGGTGAGTGCACGAAGTAGTCGTCGAAGCCCAGGGCCGTGAAGCGCTGGCCATCCCAGAGCGCGCCCATGCTGGCCTTGAGCCGTTCAGCCCAGATGACCTCGCGCACCTCCTCCGAGCAGACGAGCTGGATCCGCCGGCCCTGGGCGAAGCGCTTGTAGAACGCCACGCCCTCCAGGCCGTTCATGTGGTCCCCGTGCACGTGCGTGATGAGGACGTGGTCCAGGTCGTCGAGCGAGAGCGGTCGCCCGGAGCGCTCGGCCGCTGACTTGAGCGCGCCGCGGTAGAGGTCCGGGCAGTCGATGGCGAGCTGGAAGCCATCGCAGGAGAGCAGCAGCGCGGAGGTGTGGTGCTTTTCGGAGAAGGTGTCTCCTACGCCCAGGGCGATGACCTCAAACATGGCGGCGCTCCGACTCTGGCGCGCGGAGTCGCTCGCGCAGCCTGCGGATGAGCTCCGGCGGGCAGAAGGCGGAGAGGTCTCCGCCCTGTTGGGCCAGCGCCTTGAGGCGGCTGGAGCTCACCTCGGAGAGGGATGGGTGCGCCGGGACGAAGACCGTCTCAATCTCCGGCGCCAGGGCGTGGTTGAGGTTCGCCAGGGCTATCTCCGCCTCCACGTCCGTGCAGCCTCGCACGCCGCGGATGAGGTACTGGGCGCTATGGGCCTGCGCGTAGGCCACCACGTAGCCGCTGGTGTGGTCGCACGCGACGTTGGTGTGGCCAGAGGTCACCTGGCGAATCATCTGCGCGCGCTCGTCCGGGGAGAAGAGCGGCTGCTTGTCCGGGTTGACGGCGATGAGGACGATGAGCCGGTCGAACATCCGCGCGCCGCGGGCGATGACGGAGAGGTGCCCGCGGGTGACGGGGTCAAACGTGCCCGGGTAGATGGCCGTTCGCATCCGGCAGCCTCCTTCGCGCGTCGGTGAGCGTCGCCACCTGCTCGGCGGTGGGGAACGAACGGGGGACCAGCGCCAGCGCCGCGAGCGAGAGGGCCGCGGAGAGCGCGAAGTGGCCCGCGTAGCCGAAGGTCTGAGCGCTGAAGCCCGCCACGCCCTGCGCGGTCCCGGTGGCGATGACCACCGCGCTGGCTTGCACCGTGTAGTCCGTGGCCCCCGCCTCTCGCGAGCACCAGTCCATCATGCAGGTGAAGAGCGCCGCGGTGGCCATGCCGCCCGCGAAGTGTTCGAAGGCGCAGGCCACATAGAGCGCCGGCAGGGGCGCCCACCCCAGCGCAAGGCCCGCGTAGCCTGCGACCGCCACCGCCTGCAGGAAGCCGAAGGCCATCAGCGCCCGCTTGCGGTGCAGCCGGTTGACGAGCGCCCCTCCCGCGAGCGCGCCCAGCAAGCCCGCGATGAACCCCACCGTGCCGGTGAGCCAGCCGATGTCCTCCAGGCTCAAGCCAAGGTCCGACAGGAACGGCCGCAGCATCCCGGTGGCCATCGCGTCCCCCGCCTTGTACGCGAGGATGAGCCCCAGCACGCCCCAGGCCCCCGGGCGGCGCAGGAAGTGGACGGCGTCTCCTTCCGCGGCGGCGGCGCGCGCCGGCGGCGGCTCGCGGGTGAAGAGGATGGGCAGGGTGGCCAGCGCCGTCAGCCCGGCCATCGCCGCGAAGATGCCCGCGTTGCCCAGCCACTCATGAAGGATGAGCAGCGCGCCGCCGCCCACAATCATCCCCACCCGGTAGCCTGCGACTTGAAGCCCGTTGGCCAGCCCGCGCTCGGTGGGCTCCAGGAGGTCCACGGCCAGCCCGTCCGCGGCGATGTCCTGCGTCGCGGCGATGAGGTTCAAGAGCAGCACCGCGCCCAGCAGCACCGGCATGGCCCGCACGCCCGGCACCAGCGCCAGCGCCGCGAGGACGCCCACCCCGGTCAGCTGCAGCGGCACCACCCACGACTTGCGCCGGCCAAACCCCGGCACCGAGTACCGGTCCACCGCGGGCGCCCAGAGGAACTTCAGCGCCCAGGGCAGGAAGAGCAGCGATGCCAACCCAATCTCCCCCAGCGAGTAGCCCTGCTTGCGCAGCATCACCGGCAGCGCCTGGGTGAAGAAGCCGAAGGGCAGACCCTGGGAGAAGTAGAGCGACCCGAGCAGCCCCAGCTTCGCGATGGGGGTGCGTGGCGTCTGCAGCGTCATGACCGCCTCCGCACGGGCTGGAGCAGGCCTTCGGCCATCCGCTTCGCCGACGCCGCCGCGGACCCCTTCGGGATGAGCGGCCGCGACGTCGCCGCCAGCACGAAGTACCCCTGGATGGTCGCCACCAGCGCGCTCGCCGCGGCCTCCGGCGAGTCACACCGGAAGGCCCGCTGCTGCACCCCGCTCCGGATGAGCGCCGTCAGCCGGGAGACCACAGTGGAGAGCGCCCCCTCGAACGCCACGCGGACCTTCGGCTCCCGCAGCGCCTCCCCACCCAGGAGAATCCAGCACGCCAGCGCCTGTGGATCCGCGTCCGCCCCCAGCCCGAGGTGGAAGTCGATGAACGCCGCCACCTGCGCGTGCGCGTCGTCCCCCGCTGAGGTGAGCCGTACTTCCAGCCGCGCGCTGTGCCCCGCCACCAACTGCGCCAGCGCGGAGAGCAGAATCTCCTGCTTGTTCTTGAAGTGGTAGTGCACCAACCCCGGCGTCAGCCGCGCCGCCCGCGCGATGTCCGACACCGACGCCCCGTCATACCCCCGCCGCGCCATCACCTTCACCAACCCCGAGGCAATCTGCGCCCGCCGTTCGTCCGTGTTCGAAGGTCTCGCCATGGCTCTTTCTAATTTGGTTGACCAACTTAATAACGCCACGGGAGGCAAACGGTCAACCGGGGCGGACGGGCCGAGGAATGACCGGGGCTTCGCCGGGGGTCAGGTCCCGGTGGCGGGGAGGGAGGACCCGGTCCCGAAGCGCGCGTCGTAAAGCGTGGCGATTTCGCGGATGAAGCGGTCCGGGTGTTGGCGGATGTCGGCCCATGTGTAGCGAAGGACCTGCCAGCCCAGCATTGCCAGGTGGCGGTCCCTGGACCGGTCGCGCTGGAACGCGTCCCGGTCGCCGTGAAATCGCCAGCTGTCCAGCTCCACACCCAACCGCACCCTCGGCCACGCGAGGTCAACCTCGGCGACGAAGCGTTCCTCGGCGCGAACGGCGTAGTGCAGGTGCGGCGTGCGTCCCGTTGCCATCCCCAGCTCCATCGCGAACGACTCGAGCTCGCTGTCGCAGACCTCATCGTCTGCGCTGTACTGGTCAAGCAGGGACCGCAGTCGATGGCTCCCACTGTGCCCCTGCCCTTCCCGCTCGAGCACCACCTGCATCCAGTGGAGGTTGCGTCGCCCAGCGCGAAGCGCCGAGTCGACCGCCACGCGCAACTCCGCGTCCTCGAGGACACCGGCCAGTTCGAACAACGTCCGCGCCACCCGCGTCATCCGGAACCCATCGCGGCTGACGATGTCGGTTGGATCCAGGCTCCGGACTCGCCAGAGCTTGATTGAGCTCGCCGCAGTCAGCCGCCCGCCCCACGGAACGGAGAGGTGGACGCCCCCATCGTTCGGTACCGAGATGCGTTGTCGCCGGGCAGCAGAATGATGCGACAGGACTCCAACCCCGCAGACCGCGAGGCAAGCCGCCATGTCCCACTGTTCACTCGAGAGACGACCCGGCGCGAGCGCGTACACACCCCGATGCACCCGCAGCCACGTGCCGCTCTTGACGCGATGGTGAATGAGAAAGCGCGTCAGCCCTGCCTGCGCGCACTGCGTCGAGTTGACCAGTCCGTACTGCCGCGCTGCCACCGCCATCAAGCCCTTCACTTCCACCGACCCCATCAAGCCCCTCCCCTTCAGCTCTTCGCCCGGCCGATCTACCAGTCGAGGCTGACAAGGAGGCCCACGCCCGCTCCATCCGGAGCGCGTCGCTCAGTCCGAGGTCAAGGGTCTTTGGCGCCTGCCTCGTGGTTGCCCTGCTCCCGGGCACTGCCTGCGGGGATCTGCGCAGAGCGCTGAATGGGTCCGGCGCCAGCAACGGAGGGGGCACTGCCTGGCCGCGCGCACACGTGGCACGGAGCACACGTCTGGGGCGGCCGATTCCTAGCGGCAGTGGTGAGCTGCACTGCAGTGAGCCTTGAGGAGCCGGGACGGGCCGGGGGTTTTGTCGTGGGTGCCCAGATGTTTTCCGCGGAGGAAGCCCGGTCCTCGGTTGAGTCCGTGCTGACTCTAAATGCTGTGGGAGCTCGAACCCTGAGCTACGCCCTCCCTCTCAGGCCACCGCAGGACACGAATGGAGAAGTGGGGAGGATTTGTTAGATATATATAACAAATCCTCCCCACTTTGACTCAGTCACACCAGAGCAGGCACTTGGCGCACAGATTTGCCGTGAAACTGCCGCATCCGGAGCACAGGAGTCCGGGCTCCCACGGCATTTAGGGCCAGCATGGACTCCACCGAGGACCGGGCTTCCTCCGCGGAAAACATCCGGGCACCCACGACAGAACCCCCGGCCCGTCCCGGCTCCTCAAGGCCCATTGCACTGCCTCAGAGCAACCTCCGCGAAGCGGACGCTAGAAACCTGCGCCACCCGCACGCCCGCACCGTGCACTGCCCCGTCCGAAGCGCCGTGCCTGCGTCCGTCACGCCTCTGCCCAAATCCCCGCAGGCAGTGCCCGGGAGCAGGGCAACCACGAGGCAGGCGGTACAAACCTCCGCAAACCGCCAAACTACAGCCGGTCGTCGTCCGTGGGCGCGAACCGTTCGTGAATCCTCTGCAGCAGCCCGTCGAGGGTCTTCTTCACGGACGTGCCCTGGATGTCCATGAAGAGGTTCTCCTCCACGGTCATCAGCTCGTCGGCGGGGGCCTGGCGGGGGACGCCGGACTGCTGAGGGAACGTGGGCTGGACGCGGAAAAACTCCTCGCGCCAGACTCGGGCTTCGTACGGGCCCTTCGGACGGATGGCTTTGTACAGCTCAATCCGGAGCGTGGTGCTGTCGTGCCCGAGCTTCAGCGGGCCGAGGGTGTACGTGGCGACCAGTTGCTTGAGCTCCCAGCGGGGCTCGGGGGCTTTGCTCTTCTTCTTCGCCGGCTTCGCACGGGCCTTGGTGGGCACGGGCGAACGGTAGGCGAGAGTCGCGGGGCCCGCAAGGAACCAACCTCAGGCCACCTTCCGGAACGCGCGCGCGTCGGGGAGGCCGCTGCCGGCGGTGTTGACGGAGAGCGTGTGCAGCAGGCCAGCGAAGATGTCTCTCTCGTTGGAGAGCGTCAGCGAGGGGTTGGCTGTGCCGCTCTCGGGGTCAAAGCCGTAGGTCGTGACCGTGGACTTGTCGACACCGCCAAGGACCGTGTTGCCCTTCACCATCGGAGAGAACATCACGAAGCCGTTGTTCAGGTCGTGCCCCGTACCGAAGGTCGCCGCGCCGCTGGCGCGTTGGCGGCTGCGGCCGAAGTCGGTGGCGACGTAGATGAGGGTGCGGTCCCAGAGGCTCTCGGTGGCGTCGAAGGGCTCGGCCTTGAGGAGGTCAATCAACCTGTCGGTGACGGAAAGAATGCGGCGCCACATGAAGGCCTGACCGGCGCGGTGGTCGTTGTGGGAGAAGTCGAAGGCCAGGGGCGGATTGTCGAGGATGTTGGTGAGGCTCACGTTGAAGTTGGGGCCGATGGTGACGGCGACGGACACCCGGTACTTCAGGAGCAGGAACGCGGCGGCGGCCTGGCCCTCGAACGGGTCGGTGAAGAACTTCGGAAACGCGAGCTGCAGGCGGGTGGCGTCCGGAGAGACGCCCAGGCCGTACTCGGCCAGGGGGAGCTCCGGCGGTTTGTTCGGGAGGATGTTGAGCTTGGTGATGAGGTCCAGCGCTTCGAGGTTCGCCTGGCCCGGGCCGCGCTGGGCGTACCAGCGCTGGAGCCGGTCGCTGCCGGCGAACGTCCGGGCGAACAGGCTCTGGGGGTCCAGCTGCTCGTTGCGTGCCTTCCGGGCCAGCGCGAGGAGGCTGCGGTCCGGCGCGCCCTTGATGCCACGCAGCCCGTCCAGACCCAGGGGCCAGAGGGACGCGTTGGCCACCGACTCGCCGTAGCAGTGGCTGGGCAACGAATCGTCCGCGCCGCGTTCGAGGAAGCCGCCGACAGACATGTTCACGTTGGGGATGGGGAACCCGGCGCCGTGCTCCAGCGCCACGCACTCCTGCAGCGTGCGCCCGTTCCACGCCCCGTTCCCCGTGAGCGACCGCTTCTGGGCGATGACGTGGTTGACCGAGGTCCCGGTGCAGGTGGCGACCAGGGTCTGGTCCTTGTGCTTGGTGATGAAGGGCAGCTGATCCGCCAGCACGCGCACCGGAATGTCGCCCAACTTGGGCGAGTCAACCGCGACCGCGCGGAAGGGAGACCCGCTCACCGTCTGCACGCGGGTGGCGCCGGTGTCCGGGAAGGTGTTGAGCACCGAGCCGTTGGTCCCGGCCTCCGCGGTGCTCACGGCGAGGAAACTGTCGACGATGCTCGCGCCTCCCGCGGCGGCAATCACAATCAAGAACTTCGGCTTCCCACTGGCCGCGTCCTGACGGCGGGGGAAGCGCTCGAGGTCCTCCGGGGTGGCCAGGCGCTCGCGGCAGCCGGAGAGGAACGGTGAGAGGCTGGCCGCCCCACCGGCGGCGCAGGCGGACATCGCGCGGAGCATCTCGCGGCGGTTGAGGCGGCCATTGGTCTTCAAAGCCATGCGCTTATCCCAGACATCAATAGAAGAGAGATTCGGCAGAGGTGAGCACGGCAAAGCAGCTCAGCTGCATCCAGGCCTTCGCGGGCGTGGCCGTGCCGTTGGCCTCGATGTCGCGATACAGCTGCTTGAGGTGCGCCACCTCTGACTCGGCGATGGGGCGCAGCAGCGCGCGCTTGTAGAGCGTGTCCAGCGCGTCCCTCACGGCGGGCGCGTCCAGCGAAGGAAGCCGGCCCGCGCCGTCCGGGGTCAATCCCTTGAAGAGAAGCGCCTGCGCAGGCGCCGCGAGGTCCAGGTCCACGCGCTGGATGCAACCGTTGAGCGCCACGCGGTCCACCACGATGGGGGACGTGGCGCCGGTGAACGGCAGCGGCTCATAGAGGCCGATGGCGTACGGATCCACCCCGCCCAGCGCGAGCGGGTGCACCAGCTCCGTGCAGGAGTAGAGCCCCAGCTCCTTGCAGAGCGCCGCGGGCGCCAGCCCCAGCGCCTGGGCGAAGTCGTTGGCCAGCCGCGTGCTGCGCTTGAACCGCACGTTCGCCTTCGCCGATTGGGCCACCGGCTCCCCGGCGTCCTGGAAGAGGCCCGCATCCGGGTCCCCCACCGCGACGGGCGGCGCAGGGCAGGCGGTCAACAGCGTCAAGCCGGCGGCGATGAGCGCCAGCAGGGTGCGGGGAAGGTCAACCCGCTCCGCGGGGCGGCGGGCCGAAGCAATCCGACTCCGCGAGCGTGCCGCTGGCAGCGCGGCGGCCCTTGAGATGCGGAGACGACTTCCAGCGGGCGGCCGGTCACGGGGTCGACGGAGGTCAGGGCGCACCATAGGCCTCCGTGCGGATGAGCTCGTGGAGCATGCGCTCCACGTCGTACTGGAGGGGACCGCGCAGGTGCTGCCAGAGGACGGTGAACTCCGCGTGCTGCTCGGCGGTGGGCGGGCCGCCCATCAGGAGGCGCCAGTAGTCCATCACGGTGGCGGAGGCGAAGGCATCCGAGCCTGCAGCGGTGGCGGCCCACTCGGGGAGCGTGTTGACGCGCTGGCCGAGGAGATAGCCGCTCTCCGGGGTCTGCGCGATGTTCGGCGCGGACGGGGAGACGAAGTTCTTCTCCATCCGCTGCGGGTCGTACTGCGCGGCGGGCTGGGTGAGCCCGTTGTAATTCCGGAACGGATACGAGAGCGGGTCCAGCGTGGCGTGACACTGCGCGCACAAGGGGCTGGCCACGCCCTTGTTGTCGTAGTCCTTGGGCTCGCCGGGGATGGGGTAGAGCCCCTCCTGCTTGGCGATGTCGAGCCCCAGATACCCGCGGTACGCCTGGGACGCGGCGTTGCGGGGCAGCGCGGTGAACATCACGTTGTAGACCAGGTTCCACGCGGTGGTGAGGTTGCCGGCGCGGTGCGGGACGTCGATGAGCTGCAGCGGGATGCTCGCCGCCTTCGCGTACGTGGTGACGGCGGGAGCGCCGCTGACCGTACGCACCACGAAGTCCTTGGCGGTGAGGACCTCGCGCGCGTCGTGGCCGTCTATCTGCGAGTACGCGAAGAGCGCGTAGTCGTCATAGTAGTCCGCGAGCGGGATGGCGCCCTTGTCTTCTGGGCCGCCCTTGAGCGAGCCGACCGGCCGGACCTTCCGGTGCGCCAGCTGCCAGAGCTGACCGTTCTTCGCGCGCCAGAACTCGCTCTTGAGGCAGCGGGTGAGCGCCGCGTCCAGCTCCGCGGGTTTCTGCGCGTCGCTCAGCGCGTCGAAGCCGGTCAGCGTCTCATACGTGGGAGAGGTCCCGCAGAAGTCCAACACCACCTTCCGGTAGACGTAGCGGAAGTCGTAGTGACAGACGCGGTAGGCGGGGTTCACCCCACCGGCGCAGGGCACGTCATTGGGGACGCTGCGCCGGTCAGCGGGAGACGTCCCCTTGGCAATCTCCACCCCGTTGGGGACGCCGTCGCCGTCGCTGTCCGCAGCCTCTGCCGCGGCGAGCGCGCCGGGGAGCGCGAGGGCGAAGTCGCCATCGCTCAAGGGCCGCGGGGCGGCGGGCGAGAGGCCGGGCTCCAGCGCCGCGCCGTAGGCGTTCCGGAGGGGCGGCGAGGTGTGGCAGTAGGTGCAGGCCGGCTGACCGCCCACGCAGGCGGGCGCGCTGGCGTACTTCTGACAGAAGGTCGCGGGGCCGGGCGGCTTGGCGAGGGCGAGGCCGCCGGTCAGGACGAGGGCGAGCGAGAGTGAGCGCATGAAGTTGACGAGGCACTAGACACAGGAGGGCGGGTGGACAGAAAAGGGCCGCCCGCGCCGCACGGAGGGAGATGCGAGCGGATGTAGGCGCAGCCCCCTGGCATTTCGCTTTCGTTGCAGTGCGGCACGCCGGCTCTGCTATGAGCCAAAACCAATGAAGATTGCGGTGTTGACCGGTGGTGGCGACTGCCCGGGATTGAACGCGGTGATTCGGGCCATCGTGCGGCGGGCGGCCCTCCACCACTACGACGTGATTGGCCTGCGGGATGGCTGGAAGGGCCTGACCGAGGACAGCCACTTCCCGCTCACGCGTGAGACGACGTCGGGGATTCTCCACCGGGGTGGGACCATCCTGGGGACCTCGCGCACCAACCCGTTCAAGGTGGAGAACGGCCTGGCGCGGGTGATGGCGACGATGGAGCGGCACCAGATAGGCGCGGTCATCGCCATCGGCGGCGAGGGCACCCTGTCCGCCGCGGCGAAGATGCACGAGCACGGGCTGAAGGTGGTCGGCATCCCGAAGACCATCGACAACGACTTGAACGGCACCGACTTCACCTTCGGCTTCGACACCGCGGTGATGATTGCCACCGAGGCGATTGACCGGCTGCACTCCACCGCCGAGTCGCACAAGCGCGTCATCGTCTGCGAGGTGATGGGGCGGCACGTCGGCTGGATTGCCACCTACGCAGGCATCGCCGGCGGCGCGGACGTCATCCTGGTCCCCGAGGTGCCGGTGGACCTGAGCAAGGTGGCCGAGCACATCCAGCGGCGCCACGCCACGGGCCGGACCTTCTCCATCGTGGTCGTCGCCGAGGGGACGCGGATTAAGCACGGGGAGAACGACGGAGAGAAAATCATCAGCTCCGGCCAGCTGGACGAAGCCGGAAGGCCGAGGCTGGGCGGCGTGGGTTCCCTGGTGGCGAACGAGATTGAGCGGCGCACGGGCGTGGAGACCCGCGTCTCCGTCCTGGGCCACATCCAGCGTGGCGGGACGCCCTCCGCGCATGACCGCGTGCTCGCCACCCGCTTCGGCGTGCACGCCTGCGACATGGTGGCGAAGGGCGAGTTCGGCAAGATGGCCGCCCTGCGCGGCAACCACATCCAGAGCGTGGACCTCTCCGAAGCCACCCGCGAGCTCAAGACCGTGGACCGCGAGTTCTTCGAAGTCGCCCAGGTCTTCTTCGGCTAACGCGCCGTTCTCAGGCCAGCGCGCCATTTCGTCGGAGGAACAGCAGTTCTCAGTCGGCGCCTCCCCCGCTCGCCTCGAGCGTTGCGCCGTCAGGCGCATAGTCGAGAGGTGGCGCAAGCCCACGCACGGCACTTAGCCGGTCTGTTTCGAGCGGAACGGAGCGACCCATGCGCCAAGCTTCGGGAGCACTGCTGGCGTCTCGACTATGCGCCTGACGGCGCAACGCTCGACGCGAACGTGGGGGGGCGGCCGCCTCAAGCAGCGCAGCCGGCCTGTCTAACGCCAGACGCGGGCGAGGGCGAAGCAGCTGCCCTGCGCGTCGCGCGCGGTGCCGGCGAGCAGCAGCGTGTGTTCGCCCACCGGGTCGAAGCTCTCCAGCACATCTTCACCGGTAGACACCGCCACCGTCCGCCAGCCTCCGTCGCCGAACGCCGGGTCCAGCGAGCCATCGCCGTTCAACGCAGCGATGGCGAAGTCGAGATCGGCCGAGCCCACGCGAACGCTGGTCGCCGCGTACACGCCGCCGCCGGCCTTGCGCGCAACCAACCGGACCGGGGCAGAGGTCGCCTCCTTCAGCGCCACCACGCCCGCGGTGCCAAACGCCGGGTCCAGCGCCCCGTCGCCCAGCAGCCGCGCCACCATGGCGGAGGTCTGCCCTCGCAGGCCGAGCAGCACCGTGCCATCGCCCTGCGGCAGGACGGCCGTCACGCTCAGCGTCTGCGCCGGGAGGTCCAGCGTCCGCACGCCGTCGGCGCCGAGGGACGGGTCGCCCGAGCCATCCGGGAGCACCCGCGCCAAGACCATTCTGGCGAGGCCTGACTGGACCTGGGTCATCGCGAACAGCCAGCGCCCCTGCACATCCACCGCGAGCGCGGTGGCATGCGCCGCGTCCGCCAGGTCAAAGCGCAAGGGCCCGGGGAGCTCGCGCCCGAACGGGGAGAGCCGCAGCGCCAGCACGCGCGAGGGCAACGCGCCGCGCTCGCCGCCGACCAGCGCCAGCCCTCCGGGCACTGCGGCCAGTGCGCCCACCCGCGCCACCGCCGTCGTCTCCAGCACGCCCAACTCCCCGAAGGTGCTGTCCACGCTCAGCGGCGAGAGGTCGACTGCCAGAACCCGCACCCGGCTCTCCGACTCCGTCGCCACGACGGCGCGGGCGGGGGTCCCGGAGAGCGGGCTGGACGCCACCACCTTCGCGGTCTCGAAGCCGGGGAAGCGCCGCAGCCACGCCTTGTCCCGGCCGCGGATGGGCGCGCCGCTGGCGCCGAGGATGGCCACCGCCAACCCGCCCTGCGCCTCGCCGAAGACGTAGAGCTCTCCGGTGGAGCCCACCACCACGCCGCGGGTCACCTCCTGCTGCACGTCGCAGATGCGGGAGATGCCGGCGGTGCCGAAGCTGCGGTCCATGGCGCCCGGCGCGCCGCGCACCACCAGGTTGCGCAGCTGCCAGCGCACCTGCCCGCCCGAGTGGGCCACGACGGGGACGCGGCGCGCGCCGGCCGCGGCGTCCGCGAAGAAGCGCAGCTCCACCTCGCGCGACGGGGCGTCCGGTGTGAGCATGAACGGCGGCACCGGGACCGTGCCTGCGGGGAGGTTGCGCAGCTCCACCTCCACCGGCTCCGGGGAGGGCCCGGACCACCGCGCGCGGACGCTCAAGGTCAGCGCGCCCGGCGGCACCAGCTCCAGCGGCGCGCTGGAGGTGACCTCCAGGCTGAAGGCGGTGACGGGCGGCTCGCCGCAGGCGAGGAGACAGAGACACAGCGGGAGGCAGGAGCGCATGACGGCGGCGCGATGTTACCCTCGCGGCCACTGTGGATCTCTACGCCGAGCTCGCCGCGCTCACCGCCGAAGGTCGCCCCTTCGTGTTGGCCACCGTCATCGAGACCGGCGGCTCCACGCCGCAAAAGCCAGGGTCCAAGATGGTGGTGCTGGCGGACGGCAGCACCCGGGGCACTGTGGGGGGCGGGGCCATCGAGCTGCAGATTGTGGAGTCCGCCAAGGCGCTGCTGGCCTCCCCTGAACAATCCCGCCTGCTTGAGACCCACCTCACGCATGACCTGGGGATGTGCTGCGGCGGGAAGATGCGCGTCTTCCTCGAGAAGCACGCCGCCGCCGCGCAGCTCTTCATCTTCGGCGCAGGCCACGTCGGCAAGGAGCTGGCGCACGTGGCGCATCGCGTCGGCTTCCGGGTGACGGTGGTGGATGACCGGGCGGAGTGGGCGTCACGCGAGCGTTTCCCTGACGCGGATGCGCTGCTCGTCCGCCACCCCGCGGAGCTGGCCAGGACGCTCGAAGGGGGGCTCGACTGTTATTTCTGCATCACCACACATGACCATCCGCTGGACCAGGCGGTGCTGGAGGCGCTGCTGCCGCGGCCGTCGGCGTACCTCGGGGTGATTGGCAGCCGCCGCAAGGCAGAGCGATTCCGGATGCGGCTGCGCGCGGCGGGCTTCTCCGATGAAGCGCTGGCGCGGGTGAAAAGCCCGATGGGCCTGCCCATCCACGCGCTGACGCCGGCGGAGATTGCCATCTCCATCCTGGCGGAGCTCATCTCCCTGCGGCGGGCGCGGACGTAGAGGCGCCGCATGAGGTAGTGTCCGCGCCGGTCGTGCGCCCTTCCCTCCTCGCCCTCATGCTGCTCTGCGCGCTCGCCGCCTGCGGCGGTGGACCGGGCGGCCCCGACGGCGCGACCCCTCCCGGCGACGCCGGGGCGGGCGACGCGGGCGCCAAGGACGGCGGCGCGAAGGACGCGGGAATCAAGGACGCCGGCGTCGGCCCGGTGCCCATCGCGCAGTGGTGCGCGGCCAAGGCGTGGGCGGAGTGCGCGCGCGACGTGCGCTGCCTGGCGCTGCAGCCCTCGCAGCTGGAAGGCTGCGCCAGCCGCAAGCGCTTCACCTGCACGCAGGACGGGTACACCGCGGCCGCGCAGCAGGGCCGCCTCCAGTACTTCTCCACCCAGGCGGCGCAGTGCCTCAACGCCTACGGCGAGGGCGCCTGCACCGGCACTCCGCCCAGCTGTGCCGGCCTCCTCCAGGGCCTGGTCCCGGCGGACGGCGGCTGCGCGGTGGCCGAAGAGTGCCAGCAAGGCAGCTACTGCCTGCTCTACGACGGCCGCTGCCCGCACCGCTGCTGGGCCTACCAACCGGTGGGAGCGCCCTGCAACAACTGGGAGCGCCAGTGCGACGCGCGCGAGAGCGCCTGCATGAGCGTGGACGGCGGAGCCCCGCGCTGCGAACCGCGGCGGGGCGTGGGTGAAGGCTGCGCCCTCTGGTCCGACTGCCGGGAGGACCTCGCGTGCATCTCGGCCGCCAACAACGAGTACCGCTGCGTGAAGCGGCTGGCCCTGCTGGGAGAGTCCTGCGGCGAGGTGAGCGGCTACCCCGTCTGCGAGCTGGAGGCCTTCTGCCGGCAACCGGCCGGTCAGCCCAGCGGCACCTGCCAGCGGCGGCAAGGCCTGGGTGGGGCCTGCAGCGGCTACAGCGCGTGCCTGCCCGGGCTGCGCTGCTCCAGCACCTACGCCACCGGCGTCTGCGAGCCGCTCGGCCGCGCGGGGGAGACCTGCAGCGGCTACGGCGACTGCGGCGGAGAGCTCTACTGCGCGGTGAGGGACGCGCTCTGCAAGCCGGTCCCGGGCGACGGCGGCAGCTGCGGCCTCATCGGCGGCAGCTACCAGTGCCAGGCGGACCACTTCTGCGACTATGCCGTCAATGTGTGCCTGCCGCGCAGAGCGCTCGGCGACCGCTGCACCTATGATGAAGGCTGCCTCTCCGGGGCCTGCGCGTATGGCCCGCTGAGCGACGGGGGCCTGGGCAATCGCTGCACGCAGGCGTGCCGGGTCGACACCGACGGAGGCATCTAGAGGGCACGCTGGCCGGGCGCGCTTTGTCATTCGATGGCGAAGAGACTTCTCCCTCTGGTCGGCCTCCTCCTCGCGGGTGCGCTCCTCGCGCGCTGCGGCGTGGCGGAGCTCTTCCACCCCTCGCCCACTCCGGAGGACGCGGGCGACGGCGGGAAGACCTCGCCAGACGCGGGCGCGCCGGACGCGGGCCCGGCCGGGCTGCCCGTCGCCAGCGCCTGCGCCACGCTCAACCGCGCGCGCTGCGAGTACCTGCAGCGCTGCCGCCTCCTCGCGCCGGGCACCGACCCCGTCCGCCAGTGCGTGGAGCTGCTGGATGAGACGGCCTGCAGCCCCTCCGGCTGGCCCGCGCTGGTCTCCCTGGCGAAGACGGTCCGCTACGACGGCGTGGCCGCGCAGACCTGCGCGAACGCGTACGCGACGTTTGACTGCGCAAGCTACGCGCGTGAGCCTGCGCCCTGCGCCGCGCCGGGCGAGCCCTTCCGCTTCTTGAGCCCGGCCTCGCCCGCCGGCGGACGCTGCTACGGCGGCCCGGTGCAGGAGTGCCGCGACGAGTGGGTCTGCCGCGGCCAGTGCCCCAACACCTGCCTGGCCCGGGGAGAGCTGGGCGCGGCGTGCGACGAGGACCTCGACTGTGGAGGCGACGGCGGCCTGTTCTGCTCCGTCACCGGCTCCTCCGCCTCCGGCTCCTGCTCGTCATTCGGAGAGCTGAACGCGCCGTGCGACGCGCTCCGCCGCTGCCATCCGGAGCTCATCTGCTCTCCGGGAGCAACACCTGCCGGCGTCCGGGAGATGCGGGCGCGCCGTGCAGCGAAGGCACCTGCGCCGCAGGGCTCTGGTGCGCGTTCATGTCCGGCAGCGGGAGCAGCCAGTGCGCGGCGCAGGGCGGCAACGGCGCCACCTGCAGCGCCGACGTGCAGTGCCGCGCCGGCTCCATCTGCCAGACGTCCCTCTCGCAGTGCGCCAACGCCGGGCCGCTGCCCGATGGCGGCGCGTGCTCTGAGAAGCAGCTGTGCGCCGCAGGGCTGACGTGCGTGGGCGCCACCGCGGGCAGCCTGGGCGCCTGCGCTCCCCCGCGCGCGCAGGGCGCACCCTGCGTGGCCGGCCTGGACTGCCAAGCCCACCTGGCCTGCGTGCGGGTGGACGGCGGGAGCCGGCAGTGCGAGCCGCGGCTGGCGGACGGAGCGCCCTGCGCCGCGCCGCGCGACTGCCGCCTCTATTCGCGCTGCATCAACGGCTCCTGCCTCGCGCTCCCGCGCCCGGGCGAAGCCTGCCCCTTCGGCGCCTGTCTCTATGGCGTGTGCGAGGCGGGCCAGCCGGACGCGGGCCCCCGCTGCCTGCCGCCGTTGAGCCCAGGCGGCGCCTGCCTGCGCGACGCGGACTGCGCCTCCGGCCGCTGCTTCTCCAACCGCTGCCTCGCCCTCTGCGCGCCCTGACGGGTTGATTGGGACGGCCATTTGGCGGCATGGTCCGCCCGCCTATGGTCCAGCCCGCGCTCAAACCCGTCCTCGTCCCCCGCGCCACCCCGGCGCCCGACGTCCAGGTGGTCCCGGTCTCCAGCAGAAAAGACCGCGACGCGTTCATCCAGTTCCCGTTTGACCTCTACCGCGGAGATGGCCTCTGGGTGCCGCCGCTCATCGCGGACCGGAGGAAGTTCCTCGACGCGAAGAAGAACCCCTGGTTCGAGTTCGGCAGCGCGCAGCTCTTCCTCGCCCGCCGCGCTGGCAAGGTGGTGGGGACCCTCGCCGCGGTGGTGGACCCCCGCTACAACGAGTTCCACGGCACGCAGCTGGGCTTCTTCGGCTTCTTCGAGTGCGTGGACGACGCGGGCGTGGCGAGCGCGCTGTTCGAAGCGGCGGCGGGCTGGGTGCGTGAGAGGGGCCACGCGCAGATGCTGGGCCCGGTGAACTTCTCCACCAACTACGAGTGCTCGGTGCTGGTGGACGGCTTCGAGCACCGACCGTATCTGATGATGATGTACAACCCGCGCTACTACGCGGCGCTGTACGAAGCCTGCGGCTTTCAGAAGGCGAAGGACCTCTACGCCTGGAAGCTGGAGACGTCCCAGGCCCCGCCGGAGAAGGTCGCCCGCATCGCGGAGATGGTGCGCAAGCGCCAGGGCCTGGTGGTCCGTCCGGTCCGGCTCAAGGACTTCGACGCCGAGGTGAAGCGGATAAAGGACATCTACAACTCGGCCTGGGAGCGCAACTGGGGCTTCGTCCCGGTCACCGACAAGGAGTTCGACACCCTCGCCCGAGAGATGAAGCTGCTCATCGTCCCGGAGCTGATGCTCATCGCCGAGGTGCAGGGCCAGCCGGCTGCCTTCGCGATGACCCTCCCAGACGCCAACGAGGCCTTCAAGGCGGCGAACGGGCGGCTCACCACGTTCGGCCTCCCGGTGGGGCTGGTGAAGATGCTGCTGGCGGTCCGCAAAATCCGCCGCGCGCGCCTGGTCACGTTGGGCATCAAGGAGCCGTTCCGCAAGCGAGGGATTGACGCCGTCCTCTATTACGACACGCTGATGAACGCGCGGAGGCTCGGCTACACAGGCGGGGAAATCTCCTGGACCCTGGAAGACAACGACCTCATCAACAACGCCATCACCCTGATGGGCGGCGTCCGCTACAAGACCTACCGGCTCTATCAGCGGTCGACTGACAGCCTGCCGGCCTGAACCGCTCTGCCGCCCTACCTTCCTTCGGACAACCCGAAAGAACGAAAAACGGGAGGCGGCTATGACGGAAGCGGTGGAACGGCTCAGAGGGATGCTCAAGGGAATCCGCATCGCCATGCTCACCACGCAGGGCGCGGAGGGCCAGCTGCGCAGCCGGCCCATGGCCACGCAGGAACTGGACGAGGACGGGGTGCTCTGGTTCTGCACCGGAAAGAGCACGTCCAAGGTGGAGGAGATTGCCCGGAACCAGGAGGTCAACCTCTCCTACGTCAGCGAGTCAGACGAGCGCTACGTCTCCGTCTCCGGCACCGCGGAGCCGGTGGACGACGAGGGCAAGCTGGAGGCGCTGTGGAACCCGCTGCTCAAGGCCTGGTTCCCCCAAGGCCTGGAAGACCCGGACCTGACGCTCCTGCGCGTGAAGGTAGACCACGTGGAGTACTGGGACGTGACGTCCGGCAAGCTGGTGCAGCTGGCGGGCTTCGTCAAAGCCGTGCTGACCGGCACCCCGGCCAAGGGCGGCACCTACGAACGGCTGGACGTCCCGCACTGAGGAGTTGTCAGGGCTGCGCCGCGAGCTCCGCCAGCAGCCGGTCGCACGTCGCCGTCGCGGCGTTGCTGGCGAAGACCGCGGCGCGCTCGGCGTTGCTGACGATGCGGCAGCAGGTTTCGTAGCGGGGGCGGTCCGCCGGAGTGAGGCTGGCGGCCAGCTGAGCGGCGGCCTCCGCGGTCGCCACGGCGGACTCCGCGGCGCGCAGGGCGAGCTCCGCCGTGGCCAGCGATGAGTCCGGGCGCTGCTGCTCCAGCACAGCGCAGCGGGCGCGGTAGACGTCATCGGTGGCGCGGCGCAGCGTCGCGCGGGCGCGCTCGAGGTCCACCTTGAGCAGCTCGGTCATCGCCTCCATCGCGTCGCGCCCCTCACCCCTCACGCTACCCTAGACACGACGCGGCAGCTGGGGACTGCCCCGAAGGCGATGTGAGCGGACGCCACCGTAAGTAAGCGTGGGGCATCGTCAGGCGCCTCCCTGCGCTCGCCTCGAGCTTGCGCCGTCAGGCGCTCCCCCCGCTCGCCTCGAGCGTTGCGCCGTCAGGCGCATAGTCGAGAGGTGGCGCAAACCCACGCACTGCACTTTGCCGGTCTGTCTCGAGCAGAGCGCAGCGGCCCATGAGCCAAGCTTCGGGAGCACTGCCGACGTCTCGACTATGCGCCTGACGGCGCAACGCTCGACGCGAACGGGGGGACCCCACCCTCATGAGCTGCTCACTTCCGGGAGACGTTGCGCGACGGCGCAGGCGGCGGCGGTGGCGGGGGCGGCTTCCGCTTTCGCATCGCCGCGCCCAGCACGACACACGCCAGCGCCCCGCCGCCCAGCGCCATCCAGCGGTGCCTGCGCTCGCGCTCCTCGGCGATGAGGGGCAGCGTCACCGCGCTGTCGCGGGAGCCGCGGTAGGCGAGCTCCAGCTCGCTCAACTGGTCCAGTGTGTGGCTGCGAAAGGCGGTCTCGCGGGTGAAGAAGTAGCCCGCGCCTCCCGCGAGGAGCACCGCGCACAGCCAGAAGAACCAGCGCATGCGCCCAAGCTTACGCCACGAGCACGGGCAGCGGGACCACCGCTTCGCGCGCGGGGGTGAGCGTGAAGAGGAACGTGGCGCCCTTCCCCGGCTGCGCCTGCGCCCAGATGCGCCCACCGTGGCGCAAGACGATGCGCTGCACCGTGGCCAGTCCCACGCCCACGCCGTCGTAGTCCGCCGCCGCGTGCAGCCGCTGGAACGGCTTGAACAGCCGCTCCGCCATCGACATCTCGAAGCCCGCACCATTGTCGCGGACGAAGAGCGCGCCGGTCTCCGCGCGGCCCACGTCGACGCGCGCGCCCTCCACCCGCGCGGTGAACTTGAACGCGTTGCTCATCAAATTCGTGAGCAGCGCGCGCAAGAGCTCCCGGTCCCCCTGCACCACCAGGTCTTCCTGCACGCGAAGCTCCACCTGCCGCTCCGGGGCCGCCTCGCGCAGCTGCTGGGCTACCTCTTGCGCCAGGCGCCCCAAGTCCACCCGGTCCCGGACCACCGTGGAGCGCGACACCCGGGCCAGCGACAGGAGCGCATCAATCAGCCGCCCCATCTCCGTGGCGCCGCGGCGGATGCGGTGCAGGAACGTCTTGCCGGAGTCATCCAGCCGGTCCCCATGGTCCTCCAGCAGCGCCAGGCTGAAGCCGTCCAGGCGGCGCAGCGGCGCTCGCAAGTCGTGCGAGACGGAATAGGAGAAGGCCTCCAGCTCCCGGTTCACCGCCTCCAGCTCCGCGGTGCGTTCGCGCACGCGGCCCTCCAGCTCGGCGTAGAGCGCCACGTTCTCCAGCGCGATGGACGCGCTGTCCGCCAGCGCCTGCAGCAGCTTCACCTGGCCCGGAGTGGCCTCGCGCGCCTGCGCCCAGTAGGTGCCAATGGCGCCGATGGGCTCCGCGGACCGGATGGGGACCATCACCAGGCTCTTCACAAAGGTGGGCCGGTACGCGTCGTGCGGGATGCGGCTGTCCTGGTAGATGTCCGGGATGACCACCGCCCGCTTGTGCAGCATGCTCCAGCCGCTGATGCAGGCCTCGAGCGGAAACCGCTGCCCCTTCCAGAGCGGCGAGATGGCGTCTTCATCCGCGTAGAAGCACAGCCCGTTGTCGCGCAGGACGAACGTCGCCCCATCCGCGCCGGTGAGCGCGCGCGCCTCCCGCCGCACCACCTTCATCACCGCGTCCAGCGACCGCGCGAGGGAGAGCTCCTGCACCACCGTCACCAACCGCTCCATCCCCGCCACGTACGCGCCATCCACTTCATCAGCCATGGCCCGCATCTTCTCATCCTGCGCGCCGCCTGCCGATGTGCGAGGCCGCCCGCGCGGGCCTCGCCTGGCCGCCCGCTCGGCGTGCAAGCCGTATCACGCATTACATGTTTTACCTGTTTTTACAGAATTGCACGCGAAGCGCAGCTGCGCGTTCAGCGCAGCGGCTGGTCCATCAACGCGAACCGCCGCGGGCGCGGAGCGTCGTAATGCCACCACTCCATCCGGTTCTTCCTGAACCCCACCGCCTCCATGGCCTCGCGCAGCGTGTCCCGGTTCCGGCGCGACACCGCGGTGCCTCCGGGATACGCGTGGTGTGCAGCGCTGGAGAAGGTGTCGTAGGGCGTGGGCATCTCCACGTCATCCCCCTCGAGGGTCACCAGCGACAGGTCAATCGAAGCGCCGCGGTTGTGATTGGAGCCGAACGCCGGGTTGGCCACGTAACCGGGCTTGGGGAGGATTTTCCAGAGCTCCCGCTGGATGGCGAGCGGGCGGTAGCAGTCGTAGAGCCGCAGCCGGAAGCCCTTCGCCCGCAGGTCGGTGGCGACGGTGGCCAGCATCTTCGCCACGCTCTCGCGCAACAGGCAGGGCGAGTGCTCCGGGTACACCCGGCGCTTCATGAAGTTGTCATCGGTGGCGTAGCGCATGTCCTCCACCGCGTCCGGGATGACCTCCAGCACCCGGACCAACCGTTCGTCCACGGTCAGCTCCATTCCGGCATCCGGCCAGGGCGGCGCGTTCGCCGCGTCCGAGGTGACCCCGGCATAGGCCGCCGCGCTGTGGCAGGCGGAGACCAGGGGGAGCAGCGCGAGCAGGAGAAGACACCGCCAGGCAGGGCTCACGGCGCCTCGCCGATGGCATAACGGGTGGGGTCCTTCACGCCGGCCTCCGCGAAGCCCCGCCGCCGCAACACGCAGCTGTCACACCGGCCACAGGCGGCGCCATCGCGCGCGGGGTCGTAGCAGGAATGCGTGAGGCTGTAATCGACCTGCAGTCGCGTCCCCTCCCGGATGATGTCAGCTTTCGTCATCCCGGAGAGGGGCGCATGAATGGTGAACCGGGCGCCCTCTACGCCGGCCTTGGTGGCCAGGTTCGCCAGCCCCTCGAAGGCGCGGATGAACTCCGGCCGGCAGTCCGGGTAGCCGCTGTAGTCCACCGCGTTGACGCCGATGAAGAGGTCCGTCGCCCCCACGACTTCCGCCAGGCCCAGCGCCAGCGCGAGGAAGACGGTGTTGCGCGCCGGCACGTAGGTGATGGGGATGCCCTCGCCCATCGCCGCCTCGTCGCGGTCCTTGGGGACGGGGATGGGCGCGGTGAGCGCCGAGCCGCCGATGGCGCGCAGGTCCAGGTCCACCACCCGGAAGTCCGCGGCGCCCAGCGCGGCGGCGACGACGCGCGCCCGCTCCAGCTCCACGCTGTGCCGCTGGCCGTAACGGACCGCCAGGCACACGGGTTCGAAGCCCTGCGCCTTCGCCATGGCCAGGCAGGTGGTGGAGTCCAGCCCTCCGGAGAGCAGCACCACAGCCCTGCGGCTCATTGCCGGGCGCCCTCCAGGCGGTAGCGCACGGTGCAGGGCACGCACCCGGCGCCGCACTGCGCGCCCGGCGCGTAGGTGGGGACCAGCTCATCCACCAATTCGCCGCAGGCGATGGGCGCGTCGAAGCCGCTGGGCGTGGCGCGCGGGGGAAGAATGCCCGCGTCCTCGTCCACCGGCGGCGCCGCCCCGCCATCGGGGCAGCCGCCCAGGACGTCCGCCTGCGACTGGCTGAGCAGGCGCAGCGAGAGGGACTCCTTCACCCGCACCTCCACGCCCTCGCAGCTGCACGCGTCAAAGCGCCGCACGCCCTCGGCGGGGGACTCCAGGAGCCCGCCGTCGAAGGTGGCGTTGCGCGCCGCGCCGTTGAGGGAGAGCCACGTCTGGCCGGACTCCCGCAGCCGGGACACGGTGGCCGGGAAGCTGAAGCCCGCAAGCGCCCCGCCGTCAACGCCGCCATCCTCTGTCATCTCCCTGTAGTTGCAGCGCGCCTCGCCCGCGAGCGGCGGGAGCACCGAGGCGCTGAAGGCGAAGCTCCCCAGCACCTCATCTCCGGGGAACTGCGAACCGACGATGCACGCGTGCGCCAGGAGGCCAAACGCAGCCCACCCCAGCGCCCTCTTCCCCCACCCGCTTCGCGTCATGCGCCCTTTGTATCCGTTTAGAGCGCGGCGAGCGCGCGTTGGACGATGGCCAGGAACGGCTCGCTGCGCGAGAGCAGCTCCACCGGGCGCGCCACCGGCGCCAGCAGCCCGCGCGCGTTGGACTCCACCACCACCAGCACCCGCCCGGCCGCGAGCGCGGAGGGGACGGCTTCAAACGCCTCCACCGCCGCCTCGGTCAGCCCCGCCGCGCCGGTGAGCAGCTCCCGCGAAGCGGGGCCGAGCGCCAGCACCAGCGCCACCAGGTAGCTGAGCTCCCCCGCGCCGAAGGCGCCCAGCGCGCCCGCCCCCAGCAGCAGCCGGTCCGCCGCGAGGAGCGACGCCGTGGGCCCGCCCGTCACGTCCAGGTGGACCGACACGCCCTGCGCCCCCAGCGCCTCCAGCGCGTCGAACAGCGCGCGGGACAGGCGGGGCATCTTCGCCTCGGAGAGCTCCACCGCGCCCGCCGGCACCGGGAGCGACGGGCCCGCCCAGGCCGCCCGCCGCACCGGACGGGCCACCCGCGCCCCAGACGCCACCGTGCTGCCGGAGAGCGCCGCGCCGAACGCGTCCACCCACTGCGAGTCCGCGGCGCGCCCGTCCTTGCGCAGCGCCTCAGCGAAGAGGGTCCAGCCGTCCACGTCCAGCGGGTGCTCGCGCAGCAGGGCGGGCCAGAGGCCGCGCGCCAGCGCCGCGCCTTCCAGCGAACCCGACAGTCGCTCCGCCACCGGCCGCCGCGCCTCCGGCGGCAGCGCGCCCTCGGCCAACAGGCGCTGCGCCAGCTTCACCGCCAGCGGGTGCAGCTGCGCGTCGAGGTAGCCCTTGAGGATGCGCACGCGCTCGGCCGCCGTCGTGGCCAGCCGTTCGCGCAAGGTGAGCGCGTCAACCCGCCGGCCCAGCTCCTCGGCCAGCTGCGCCCGCCGCTCCAACCGCTCCGGGCTCTCCTCCAGGGTGGCGAGCAGGTCCAGCGCATCCGCCTTGCGGCCCAGCGCTTCCAGCGCGTCCACCAGTCGCGGCAGGTGGGGCGCCAGCGCCGCGGGCCCGGCCAGCTGGTTGAGCCGTTCGGTCATCGCGACGAAGCGCTCTGCCTGCTCCGGCACCGCGTACAGCGTGGCCAGCGCCTGCACCGCCCGCAGCGCGCCGGCGTCCTCCACCAGCGCCCGCTCGAAGGCGGCCCGCGCCTGCGCCTCGTCCGACAGCGCGCGCAGGAACAGCTCGCCCAGCTCCACCCGGAGCGCCGCGCGGGCCTTGGGGTCCTGCGCGTCATCCGCCAGCTGCGCCAAGGTCGCGGCGGCCTCGGACACCGCGCCGCCGTCGCGCTGGTGTTCGTAGAGCTCCCGCAGCAGCGCGCCGCTGCGCGCGGGCAACAGCTCCGCCGCCCGCTGCAGCGCGGCCGCCCTCACCCCTCCTCCCTCGAGGCGCGCCTGGACAAGGCAGAGCTCGACCAAGACCTGAGGGCTTGCCGGAGTGAGCCCCTCCAGCGCGAGCGCCAGCACCGGTGCCGCGTCCCCCAGCGCGAAGCGCCGGGTGAGCGCCAGCTCACGGACTTGCAGCGGCGCCTCACTCAACGCCAGCTCCTCGAAGAGCACGACGGCCAGCGGCCGCGCCGCGCCCTCTTCGCAGGCCTGCGCCAGCTTGAGCAGCCCGTCGGCGTCGCCCTCCCGGCGCAGCTCGTTGGCCAGCCGGTGCGCGTGCCCCGCGTCTCCGCGGCGGGTGAGCGCCCAGAGCGCGCGCAGCTGCCGCCCCCGGTCTCGCGCCTGGTCCGCCAGCAGAAGCGCCCCGGCCAGGTCGCCCGCGCCGAGCAATTCATCAAAGCCGTAGCGACAGGCGAGCTCGAAGGCGGAGAGCCGGGTGAAGCGGGCCACCCGCTCCGCCACCGGGAACAGCTCCCCGTGCTCCTGCGCCACGCGCTCCAGGAGGTCCCTGGCCTCGGGGAGCTCCCCCGCGGTCTCCCACGCGTCCGCTGCGCGCAGAAGCAGCTCGCCGCGCTTCTCCGGCGCCGACAGCTGCGCGGCCTGCACCAGCGCGGCCGCCGCCTTGGCCGGCTGACCCAGCTGCGTCCAGAGCCCGCCCAGCAGCAGGAGCGCCTCCGCCGTCGGCCGGCTGGCCAACGACGCGCGGCACAGCGCGGCTGCGGCCTGCGCGTCCCCCGCCCGCTCGAACGCACGCGCGCCGTCCAGCTGCAGCGCGGCGCGCTCCTCGCCCTGCGCCAGCTCGCCGCGAGCCGCCAGCAGCGCGCCGAGCGCCGCGTCGTCCTTGCCCGGCTTGAGCAACGGCTGCAGCAGGACGAGCGCCTCCGAATACCCGGACCCGGCAGGGCCGCGCGCCACCACCGCCTCCAGCGCGGTGCGGGCGGCGCTCTCATCCGCTTCTTCGAGCGCGCTCTGCGCCAGCTCCAGCCGCCACAGCGCGGCCTCCTCGACTTCGCCGGAGACCTCCAGCAGGGCCTTCAACGTGGAGACCATCCCGGCGCGGTCCTGCCGCAGGCGCTGCGCGGAGAGGAGCGCCCGCAGCGCGCCGGGGTGCCCCGGGGCCGCGCCGACGGCATGCACCAGCAGGCGGTAGGCCCGTGGCGCGTCGTTGAGCTGCGTTTCCGCCAGCGCCGCGGCGGCCAGCAGGCGCTCCGCGGCCTCGCCGCCGCCCTGCGCCTGCGCGCTGCGCTCGTAGAGCTCCACCGCCTCCGGGTGCCGGCCGAGCGCCAGCAGCCCCTGCACCGCGCGGTCGACGACGCGGCCGTCCATCGGCCGCAGCCGGGCCAGCGGCAGCAGCGCATCAATGACTTCGCGCGGGTCTTCGAAGAGCTCGCTGGCGCGCCGGTAGAGCGCCTCCGCCTCGTCCGGCCGGGCCGACTGCGCCAGCGCCAGCGTCGTCCGCAAGAGGCCAGCGGCGTTGCGGGTCCGCTCGTAGACCTCGGCCAACAGTGAGAGCGCCTCGCGGCCGCGCTCGCCGCCGTCCTGCGCCACCACCGCCTCGAACGCGTCCGCTGCGTCCTGCAGCGCGTTGGCGGCCAGCGCCGCGTGGCCCAGCCGCAGCTGGGCGCGCGTGCGAACGGCGGGCGGCAGGTCATGCCCGCCGGAGAGGAGCCGGCGGTCATAGGGCTGCGCCGCCTGCGGGCCGCCCGCGGCCGCGGCCAGCTCCGCGCGCGCCATCAAAGCCTGGGCGTCATCGCCCGCCACATGGAGGAGCTCATCGAACGCGTCCGCTGCCAGCAGCGCCTCGCCCGCCTGGGCCAGGCCGTGCGCGCGTTCGCGCAGCAAGGCCGGCGCCTCGGCGGGGACCGCGCGGGCGCGGGCCGCGAGGAGGTCCGACAGACGCCGCACGTCCTGCGCGCGCCGGCGCCGCAGCGCCTCGAAGGCGGTGGCGTTCGACGGGTCTTGTTCGAAGGCCTGGTCCTCGCACAGCTGCGCGCGCTCCGCCGCGCCCGCCTCCTGGAAGGCCGCCGCCGCGCCCAGGTAACTCTCCGCCGCCGCCGCGCCCTGCTGCACGCGCGCGCGGGCCAGCAGCAGCGCCGCCACGTCCTGCAGGGCCGCCGCCGCCTTCAAATAGGCCAGATGCCGGCCGAAGGACGGCTCCCGGAACGGGTCCGCCTCCAGCAAGAGCGCGTCCAGCTCCGCCGCCTCCGACGGGCGCGAGGCCGCCGACAGCAAGTCTGCGGTCTGGCCGGTCAGCTCCGCGTCGTCCGGGGTGACCGCGCGGGCCGCCAGCAGCGCCGCCGCGGCTGCGTCCACCTGGCCGTGCTCACGGTAGAGCGCCGCCGCGCGCTTGTAGAGCAGCGCGCGGTCCTGGCGGTCCGTCGCTACCGCCGCCAGCTCCTCGAAGTGGGCGGCCAGCTCCGTGAAGCGCCCCTCCGCGGTGAGCAGCTCCGTCAAGAGCGCCTGCGCGCTGGCCAGCTGCGGGTCGTAGCGCAGGGCCTCGCGCGCCGCCGCCTCTGCCTGGGCGGGCGCATGCAACGGCCCGCGCTGCAGCTCCGCCAGCTCCAGGAGCGTCCGCGCCCGCTGGGAGCGGTCTGTCTGCAGGTCCAGCAACCGCTCCAGCCAGACGGCCTCGGAGGGCGGGTCCGCGCGCTGCCGCGAGAGGGAGAGGCCGAGCAGCGCCGTGTCGCGCTGGCGGTCAAGCTCCAGGCTCCTGCGCAGCGCGGTCTCCGCGCCGTCCAGGTCCACCTTCGCGTCGCGCAACAGCTCCGCGCGCCGGCGCTCCAGGAGCGCCGCGGAGGGCAGCTGCTCGCGCGCCTCGCAGAGGTCTCTCAAGCGGGCCAGCGTCCGCAGCGCGTCGTCCACCCGCCCGGTCTGCTCGGCGAGCGTCGCCTCTTCGCTGTACGCGTCGATGGCGCCCTGCAGGTCATCCCGCGAGAGGGCCAGCTCCGCCAGCGCCCGCAGCTGTGCGCCCAGCTCCTGCGTGCGGCCGGCGTCGCGGTAGAGCGAGACGAGCGCGCGCCGCACCGAGGCAGGGTCCTCCGCCCCGGCGATGGCGCTCTCCATCAGCCGCGCCGCCAGCTCCGTGTCCGCCAGCCGGTCCTTCGCGCGCGCCGCCAGGTCCGTCAAGAGGCCGCTGGACTCCGGCGAAGGCGGCAGCTTCTGGGCGTACGCCGCCAGAATCTCCAGCCCTTCGCGCGGAGAGTCCTGCGCGACCAGCGCGGAGAGCCGCTCCACCGCAAGCTTGCACAAGGGCCGCACCGCCAGCACGTCGCGGTAGGTCTGCTCGGCCAGCTGCGGCTCTTCATTGCGCTCAGCGAGGTCCGCCAGGCGCAAAAGGACCGCCTCCGCGGCGACGGGGTCCCGGTCAAAGTCCACGTCCTGCGCCAGCTGCTGCTGCAGCGGAAGCGCTTCGCGCAGCTCCCCGCGCAGATAGAGCAGCTCCACCAGAAGAACCAGGTCATCCCCGCGCGCGGGCTTGAGCGCGTGCGCGCGCCGGGCCAGCCGCAGGCCCAAATCCAGCGCCCCGGCCAGCTGCGCGCGCCGCGCGCCCTCGCGCAAGAGCTCGCCCGCTTCCGCGGCGCTGACGACGTCCGCCGTCTCCTCGAGCAGCGCGCCGGCGTCCTCCAGCTCTCCGCGGTCCGCCAACAGCCCCGCCAGCCGGCGGCGCACGTGCGCGTTGGCCCGGTCCAGCGCCGCTGCGCGCCGGTACGCCGCCTCCGCCGGGCGCGGCTGCGCCAGCCGGTCCAGGTGGAGGTCGCCCAGCTCTTCGTAGAGCCGCGCCGCGACTGCGCCGGCCACCGTTACCGCTTCCTCCGAGAGCAGCTCCGCCAGCGCTTGCCAGCGGGAGCCCGCGCGCAACAGGCGCTTGAGCCCTGCCGTCGCCACGCCGTCGCGGCTGGAGAGCCTGCGCACCTCTTCGTAGCTCTCGATGGCGGCGCCGGTGTCCCCGCGCTCCTCCAGCGCGGCCGCGCGGCGCAAGAGCGCCTGGACGCGGCGGGCCGGCGGCCCCTGCTGCGAGGCGTCCCAGAGCGCGGCCAGCCCCGCCTGCGCGTCGTCCATGCCGAACGCGGCTTCTGCCAGGCCGAGGAAGGCGTCGCAGCGGTCATCCTCGGAGAGCGGCAACCCGGTGGCGGCGAGGAAGCCCGCGCGGGCGGCGCCATAGTCCGCCGCGCCCAGGCGGGAGCGGGCCAGCGCCAGCACGCGCGCGCTGGCGCGCTCGGCCAGCGACGGGTCCTTCGAGACGGCGGTCCGCCAGGCGGCAAGCTCACCGACTTCATCGGACGCTTCGCGCGCGGCGTCGGCCAATTCGAGCAGCAGCGGGCCGGGGCGCGCCGCCAGCCGGGCCGCCTCCGCCAAATCCGCCCGCGCCTCGCCCAAGCGGGAGAGCCGGCGCAACAGCTGCGCGCGGCGGGCGAGCAGCTGCGCGCGCTCATCGCCCTGGGCGCCGGCGCCGAGCGCGGACAACAGAGAGAGCCGCTCCTCCAGCTCCACCGGGGTGCCCAGCTCTTCCGAGGGCAGCTGCGCCAAAAGCGCGCGCACCGCCCAGAGGTCCTGCGGGTCCTCGTCGCGCAGCGAGCGCAAAGCGTCCAGCGCGGCCGAGGGACGGGAGAGCTGCTGGCAGAGCTCCGCGTACTCCTTGAGTGCGGCGCGCTTCTCGTTGCCGGCCACCCGGGGCCAGAGCTCGCCCAACAGGTCGCAGAGGGCTTCCCGCGCGCCGGCGCGGCGGTGGAGGTTGGCCAGCTCTCGCTGGGCCTCGAGGTCTTCCGGGCGCTGGGCGCTGTAGAGCGCCAGGTGCTTGCGCGCGGTGTCGGTGCGGCCGGCCTTCACCGCGGCCAGCGCGGCGCGCTTGGTCAGCTCCAGCCGTTCCAGCTCCGCCGGCGCGTCCCCGTCGAGGGAGGAGGCGGCGAGCGCGGCCTCCAGGTGCTCCAGCGCGGCGCGGGGGTCCGCGTCCGCCACCAGCTCTGCCTGGCGCATGCGGGCGGGGGCGTAGGACGGGTCCCGGCCCAACGCCTGCTCAAGAAACCCCTGCTCCCGCGGCGTGCCCAGGGCCAACCGCGCGGCCCGCGCGTAGAGCCTGGCGGCGGGGCGCACCTCTTTGAGCAGCCCGGCGCGGCGGGCGAGCAGCTTGGCCGCCTCCAGCTTCTGGCCGCGCTCCAGCTCCAGGTCCGCCATCAGCTCCAGCACCTCGCCGGCGTGCGGCCCTTCGGGCGCGGCGTCCAGCGCGGAGGTGAGCCGGAGAATCGCCGCGTCGCGCTCCTTCTGGCGCAGCAGCGTGCGGGCGGCGGCGAGGAAGAGCGGCGCCGCGTCTCCTGACCGGTCCGCCACCACCAGCGCCTGGGCGCGGGCGGCCCAGAGGTCGGTGAGCTCGCGCAGCTGTCCGTCCTGCTCGTAGAGGGCCTCCAGGCGCGCGGCGAGCTCGTCGTCCAACCGCCGGAGCGGGAAGGCCTGCGCGTAGTGGTCCTTGGCGGCCTCGCGGTCTCCCAGCGCGTCACACGCCTTGCCCAGGCGCACGCGGATCTCCGCCATCCGCTCCGGGGCGGTGTGGCGCGGCAGCGTGGCGAGCAGGTCCTCCAGCGCGCGGCGGGCGTGCTGAGGCCGCTCGCAGCGCAGGGAGAGGTCCGCCAGGTCCAGCAGGACAGCGGCGTCCGGCGAGAGCCGCGCGGCGCGCTCGAGCGCCACCAGCGCCTCGCCCACGCGGCCCAGGCGCACCTCCAACACCTGCGCGAGCTCGCGCAGCGCGGCCGCGGCCAGGCGCTTGTCGCCGTGCTGCTCGGCGACCTTGGAGCGCTGGTCCAAGGCGGCGGCCAGGCCGGTCATGTCCGCGCGCTTGCGCTGCAGGCCGCACAGCTCGCCCAGCGCCGGGAGGTCCTCCGGCTCCAGCTTGAGGACCTCGGTCAGCGCGTACGCCGCCAGCTCCAGGTCAAAGGCCAGGTCGCGCGCGGCGACGGAGAGGCGCCGGAAGTAGCGCGCGCGGTCCGCCTTGTCCTGGGAGAGCTCCGCCAGCGCCTTGAGGCAGCGGCACAACAGCGCGCCGTCGCGCCGGCTCTCCGCCAGCGCCAGCATGCCTTCGAGGGAGAGGCGGTTGTTGGGGTCCGCCTCGAGCGCGGAGAGCAGGAGCTTCTCCGCCTTCTCCGGCTTGCCCAGCCGGCCGCGGAACAGCTCGCCGGCCTCCGCCCAGTAGGCGGCGCGCTTGATGGGCGCTTCCGTGATGGCGGCGGCCTTCTCGCACGCGTCCGCCAGGTCCGCGGCGCGGCCGGAGGCGCGGAAGAACGGGATGAGCTCTTCCAACGCCGCCATGTCGCGCGGGTCCAGGGCGAGCGCGGACTCCAGGTGTTCGCGCGCCTTGGCGGGGTCCCCCAGGCGGGTGCGGGTCAGCCGGGAGAGGGCGTGGTGTGACTGGTGCGCGGCGAAGCGAATCTCCTCGGTGCGCGGAGAAGGGCCGGCCAATTCGATGGTCTGCTGATAGCCGGAGAGCGCCTCCTGCAGCTTGCCCAGGCCTTCGGCCACGCGCGCCGCGTAGAAGAGCGGCTCGGGCTCGCCGGGGAGCAGCGAGATGGCCTCGCGGTAGCGCAGCAGCGCGTTCTCCGGCTGCTTGAGCCCCACCTCCCACACCTTGCCGGCGAGCAGGTTCGCCTTGCCCACGCGGTCCACGTCGTGCCGCCCGAGGGCCACCTCGCGCAGCCGGTCCAGCGACTTGATGGCGCGCAGGTGCTCATCGGCGCGGAAGCAGAGGTCACCCAGGAGGAACAGCGCGTCCGGGTGGTCCGGGGTGAGGCGCAGCGCCGCCTCGCAGTGGAGCCGGGCGCCGGCGACGTCGTCCTCGGTCTGCGCGGAGAGCCGCGCCATGTGCACGTGGGCTTCGGCCGCGTCCCCGGGGTCTCTCGCGAGCGCGGCGATGCGGCGGTACGCGCGGATGGCGCCGGCGCGGTCCTTGGCCTGGTCTGCGGCGCGCGCCAGCTGCTTGAGCGACGGGAGGTGGTCCGGCCGCAGCCCCAGCAGCTCGTGCAGGGCCTTGACCGCCATCTGCGGGGCCTGGTCCCGCGCCGCCCGCGCGGCGGACTCCGCCGCGAAGAAAGCCGCCGCCTCCTCCTGGTTCTTCCGGGAGAGCGCGCACAGGGCCAAATACCGTTCCGCCGCGCGCGCGTGCTCGCCGCGCCGTTCGCGCACCACGGCCTCCGTCCAGAGGGCCGCGGCGCTGCGCTCGCGCCGGCGGGAGAGCGACGCGGCGATGTCCAGCGCCATCTCGTGCGCCTGCGGGTCCGCGACCAGCAGGGTCAGCAGCCGCTCCGCCGCGAAGGGGTGGGCCTCGTGCGCGTCGCCCGAGCGCAGGTAGGCCTCGCGGGCCTCGGTCAGCTTGCCCTGGGCGATGAGCGCCTCGGCGTCCGCGAAGGCGCGGGAGCCCTCGAGCGCGAGCAGCAGCTCCTCGTCCGGCGGCGCGGGCGGGGGAAGGCCACCCGCGGCAAAGCGCAGGCGAAGGCCCTGGGCGGAAACCTCCGCGGCGGCGAGCCGGGCCTGGTCCAGCGCCGGCATCTTGTACCCGCGGCTCACCGCGGCCAGCTGGACCAGCGGCGGCAGGACGCGGCTGGTGAAGCCGGTGGCGCCGCGCAGCTCCAGCTCCGGCAGGGCGCCCAGCTCTTCCACTGACCGGGCGATGAGCACCGGCAGCTGCGGCGCGGCGATGGGCGAGTAGCCGTAGAAGCGGACGTCGTAGAGGTAGACCGCCAGCCGGTCCGCGTCGCCGTCGAAGGCGACCTTGAAGGTGAGCGCCGGGCGCTCGCCGACCTTGAGGCGCGCCTGTCCCTCGAGGTAGCCGGGGCGGAAGTGGAGCTTTAAGTCCTGCAGCTCCGCCACGCGCTCCGAGAGCGTGTGGACGTGGCGGGAGATGACTTCGCTGTCGACGGTGAGCTCGAGGAAGCCGAAGGCCAGCCGCTTCTTCTGGTAGCGCGCCGCGCCGCCGGTGAAGTTGAACGGGAAGCTGACCTCAGGAATCTGCAGCGCGAAGTCGGAGATGACGACGCCGGGGGACACGTTCAGCGACGGGAAGCCGACGAAGGCCCGCCGGTCCAACAGGCGCAGCTCAGGGCCTACAACGGACAGCTCCGCCGGCTTCCTGATTTCAATCTCAGTCGCCATGGCGCTCGCTTAGGGCGGGAGGCTCTACAGCGCGCGCCCGAAAACGGGCGGGAGGCCTCCTGACCGCCCTCGAGGCTACCACGCAGATTTCAGCGGTCCGAAGTTTCCGCCGGAAGGGCCTTCTCCCTACGGCCAGCCGAGCGTGGGTCTTGCGGTTTGCGTCACCGCCACCGCGTGGCTACGGTGCCGCGCCTCATGTCCAGCCCAGACCCGCTCCGAAACCTCGCGTCAAAAGCCAATGCCGCGTCCACCCTGCTGCTCGCGCTCGGCGTGCTCCACGTCATCGCGGGGATCGCGTCCTTCTTCGTCGGCGACAGGCTCAGCGATTTCGGCATGGACTGGAAATTTGTAGTGCTCGGGACGGTGTACGTGGGCTGCGCACTTTGGAGCTGGCGGCGCGGCTCTCGAGGGGCGCTGATCGCCGGCACCGCCCTCTTCATCGGCCACGCGCTGATTCTGGCCGCGCAGCTGGTGAACGCCCAGGTGCGCATGCCGGTGAGCGGGATTCTGATCCGCATGCTGCTGGCCATCCCGCTGCTGGAGGGGATTACCGCACGCACCCGGATGATGAACCAGGCGGCGACCGGCTCTCAGCCGTCCTGAAGGGCGATGCCCTCGTAGACGCGGTCTACGTCGAGCTCGCAGTCCAACGAGGTGAGGCGCACGCGGGCCTGCGTCCGCGCTTCTGAGCGCGTCCACTCACCGTCCTCGCCCCGCCGGAAGACCTCGATCAGAGGTTCGCGGTGGGAGACGAGGACGTACTCCCTCAGCGTCGGGATCCGCTGGTAGTTCTCGAACTTCGCGCCGCGGTCGTAGTCCTCGGTCGAACCGCTCAGCACCTCGACGATGACCGTGGGGTTCACCACCGTCGCCGGTTTGCGCAGCTGCTCCGGGTCGTATTGCAGCTCGCCGCAGACGACGCTCACGTCGGGATAGGTGCCAAGGCCCGTCTCCAGCACCCGGATGCGCAGGTCGGAGTTGTACGCGCGGCAGGGCTTGCCACGCAGCTGTTCGCGCAGCTCCCCGCCCACTGCCAAGCCCAGCGCGGAGTGCGCAGGCGAGCCCCCTGCCATCGCGTAGATCTCACCCGCGAAGAACTCGTGCTTGGTCGTGCTGGACTCCTCCAGCAGGAGGTACTCCGTCCACGTGTAGCGGTGGTGAGGCGCGCGCATGCTGAGCGCTAACCTACCCCGCCTCCCCCGCCTGAGTCTCTCCACCACCCAACGTTGGCACGAACCGAAAGGTCAGTACCCGGCGCGCGCGATGGCCTTGTAGCCGGTGCCGGAGGTGCGGAGGTTGTGGACGATGCCGTACTGGCAGCCCTTCGCCTCGTAGGCCCAGTGAGAGCCCCAGCCGTCGCCGGACTCGTAGAGGTAGATGTGCCCGGAGCCGCCAGACCGGTAGACCATCGCGTCGCCCTTCTTCACGTCCGCGCGGGAGATGATGCTCCACTGCGAGCTGGCCACGTTGAAGTCGGCGGTGGAGTACGGGTGCGTGTCGCGCTCGACGTCGGTGTTGGAGCTGGGGACGCGCCAGATTTTCGCGACGTAGCCGGAGCAGTCTGCGCCGTTGACGCCGGCGTGGGTGCAGTTGGGGCAGAAGCCGGAGCAGGTGCCGATGTTGGAGTTGGTCGGCGGCGCGAGCGACCAGCGGCCGTGGCCCCAGTAGTACGAGTAGCCCACGCCCGTCTTCGCCCGCGCCACGGCCTCATCGCGCGCGGCGGTGGTGCCCGTCGGGGGCGGCGTCGTGCCCGGCGGCTTGAGGTATGCGCCGGACATCCAGCCGGTCACCGCGCCGAAGCGGACGTTGTACCAGCCGTTCTGCGTGGTGGTGGAGATGACCTCCACTTCGGAGCCCACCGGCGCGACCGCGAGGACGGGGAAGCTCACCGCAGGGCCGGAGCGCACGTTGAGCTCATCGGTCGTCATCAGCTTGGTGCCCACCGGGACCGCGTTGGGATCCACCGGCGCGGGCTGCGCGGGCGTCCCGGGCGTGGAGGCAGGGACGCCTGCGTCTGCCTGCGAGGACACCGCGGGCGGGTCCTCTCCGTCGTCCCCCGGCGCGGCGACGGCGGGCGGCGTTGTGCCATCGGTCGGCTTCCCGTCGGTCCCGCTCAGCAACTTGCTGTCTGGCAACGCGGGCAGCGCCTGGCCACCACATCCCACCCACACCATCGCTCCGGCCAGAACAGACATCAGTGAGGCGCTGAGGAGACGCGACGTCGCCTGCATGTTTCACTCCCGCGGCTAAGAATCATCAGAGCAGAGAGCGAGATTCGTACCAGGGGGCCGCTTCAGAGGGAGAAGGGCCCAAAACCGCAAGCCGAATTACACGGGCTGCGGCAGCAATTCATCCAACTGCGACTCCGCGCCGCAGAACGCGCACGTCATTGTTGTTTGCATTCAGCCTGACACGCCGGGCCAGAGAGGGATTGAGGCCCGTCAAGAAGACCTTGCGCCCCTGGCCAGGACCGCCCTAGCAGGGCCGGATGAAACGACGCGTGCTGCTGGGCGTGGCCTTGTTCGTCGTGGGCATCCTCCTCGTCCTTGCCACCTTCGTGCGCGTGGAGCGCACCGAGACCACCGTGCCTGCGCGGCTCCCCTCTGGCGTACGGAGGCCGGTGCCGTCGGATCCGCCCCCCACGCCCAGCCCCGTCGGGACGGCGCCAGCCGCTGAGCCCGCCTCGCAGACCCTCGGCCGCGCGACGTGGGGCTCTGGCCCGGGGCAGCTGGGGCGTGAGCGGCCGCAGGAGGGAAACCCGGAGGCGCCGATGAGCCTCGCCTTCGACCGCTCCGGGAATGCGGTGGTGGTGGATCAGGTGAACAACCGGCTGGCGCGCTTCGCCCCCGACGGCGGGCCGCGTCCGTCGCTGCCGCTCACCGTGCAGGCGGCGCAGGACGTGGCCATCGCCCAGGACGGCACGACGTTGGTGCTCGACCGGTTGGTCGACAAGTCGGTGGCGGTGATGGACCCCACCGGCAAGCTCCTCGGCGAGCTCCCTGTCGAGGGGAAGACGCTGAAGGAGGGCGGCGGCGTGACCGGCGTCTTCGTCGACGGCAAGGACGTGTACCTCGAACGCGAGCACGGGCAAGTCGTCAGGGTGGGCGACACCGCCGGGAAGGCGGACCCGGAGCAGCCCACCGTCCCCGGCCGCCCGTCGCGCGACGGCCAATCCTTCCTCAGCGCGGGCATCGTCGACGCCGCGGCGGGTCGGCTGTTCGTCAACTCCATCCAGCGTTCAACGATGACCCACCGCTTCACGCGAGAGTTGCGGATGGGCGGGCGGGTTGTCCAAATCATGCTGCTCGACACCGACAAGAGCGGGCGCGTCTACCTGGCGATGCTGCTCGACCGCGGGACGCCCGGCGTGGTTCTCACCTGCCTGGACGCCAACGATGGCAACCCTCTGGGCATGCGGGAGCTGCCGCCCAACATCTCTGCCGACGAGACCTTCCGGGAGCTCGCCGTCTCGGACGAGGGCGAGGTGGTCTACCTGCAGCGCTCAGAGACCGGGGCGCAGCTCACGCGCTACACCTGTCCGTAGGCAGCTGGGGGACGGGCTACCCCGGCTTCTTCACCAACGCGTCCACCGTGGCGAAGCCGGTGCACAGCTCTCCCGCGGTGTACGCGCGGTCCGTGCGGCCGCTGGGGCGCAGGTAGTCATTCACCACCGCGCCCTCCGCGCTGCGCTGGGCGGGGAACCTCAGATTGAGCCGTGAGCGCGCCACGCCCTTGCGGCCGCGGTGGACGAACGTCACGGTGCCGTCCTTGCGCACCTGCTCCACCACGCCGACATGGGTCAGCCCGTCGTTCTTCTTCCCATCGCGGTTCCGGTCGTACGTCTCCCGGAAGAAGACGAGGTCGCCGCGCGAAGGCGGGTGCTGGTGCAGCGCGCCCGCCTGCTTGGCGCGTTCGTAGAGGGCGTCCACGCGCCCCTTCAGCTCCACGCCAGAGCGCTCGAAGACCAGCTGCACGAAGCCGGTGCAGTCGTCGGTCAGCTGCTGGTCCACCTGCTTGAGCGAGGCGACGCCCACGAAGCTGGCGGCCTTGCGCGCAATCCGCTCTCCCCAGCTGAGGCGCTTGGCGGGAGCGCGGTCCGCGGCGAAGGCGCCCGCCCAGGGGAGCCACGCGGCGAGCAGGAGTGTCAGGAAGCGACGGGGCATGGTGCGCGCTTCAAAGACGCGCGGGCGACTATTCACCTCATCTGGGCAGGTCGCCGCAACCCCCACACGCCATCACTGCCCTTTCACATTGCCGGAGATTTGATTGGCGAACACGTAACCCACCGACTGATCGAGGTTGACGGACCAGGCGAACGCGCCCCGCAGGGTGGGATAGAGCGCCTCCAGCTCGTCCCACGCGGAGTTGATGGTGGCGAGCGTGATGACATTGGACGTGTCCGCCATGCTTCCGACATTGCCGACGGTCCGCGTGCCGATGCCCACGCGATCCGCCGGGATCCCCGCGGCGATCAGCTCCTTCGTGTGGCGGACAATCTGCGCCCGCGACGCCGCCTCGGTCGAGTCCTGGTCGTAGTACTGCGGCCCGATGAAATCGAGGTCCTCGCCCAGCTGCAGCGCCAGCGTGGTGTAGCCCGCGTTCGACGGCGCCGGCGCGGCGGTGATGATGAACTCCGGGCCGAGCTCCGCCTTGAGCTGGCGGCTCGCCGCCACCAGGCCGGGGATGTACAGCTGCGGCAGGTGCTCCAGGTCCCAGTCGATGCCGTCGAACCCGTACTCACTGCGCAGCGCCTTGATGCTCAGCACGCAGTCGCGCACGCGCGCGGCCGTATTGTCCGGGCCCAGGCTGTAGCCCCACGTCTGGTTGGGCAGGTCAAACCAGCCGCCGATGGAGAGGATGACCTTCCGGCCCTGGCCCTGGAGCAGCCGGATGTCGCTCTTGAAGGACGCGTCGGTCTGCACGTACTGGCTCCACTGCAGCGCGCCGGAGCTTGGGCTCACGCCGAGCGCGAAGGCGAGGAAGACCACGTTGTAGGCGGCGGGCACGCTCCCCAGCGTCACGCTGGGCAGCCCCCAGTTCTGCCAGTAGCCCCCCACCACCTTGCGCGGGAGCCCGCCGGTCGTGGTGGGCACCGCCTTCGTCCGCTGCGCCACCGACGTGCGCGGCCCCGCCACGCCGTCCGGGCCCAGCGCCTCCATCCAGAGCGTGTAGACGCTGTCCGCCGCGAGGTTGGTCAGCGTGTAGGGATTGGCCGGAGACGGGTACGCGTCGCTCCACGACTTCACCGGCGCGGCGACGGCGGACGTGTCCCAGCCAATCCGGTACGCGCGGAGGTCCGCGTGAGGCCGCGCGGGGGGCGTCCAGCGGAACGTCACGGTGCTCGTCGTGGCGCCGGTGACGGTCAAGGTGGGCGCCGCGTCGGAGGCGGGCAGCGGCAGCACCGGGACCGACGACTTCTCCGGAGTCTGCTCCGCAGGAGACCACTCTGCGGGCAGCGGCTGCGGCTCGGGGCCCTGCACTGCAGCGGGGCCACACGCGAAAGACAGCAGCACCACACCCGTGAGCAATGGCGTGCGCGTCATGCGCCGGATGCATTGCAACGCGCTTGCCCGCGCGCAGAGCCCGCGGATTGAGAGGGACGCGCCCATCAGACGCACGCGCTCCCACCTGTGACATGGGCCATCCAGTGGAGCGCGCGCGGGCAGCGGGCGCGTAAAGCGCTTTTCGCAGGGGCCGCTTCCCTACGGTGACGCCACGGCCGCCCGCGATTGACAGGTGTGGCCCCTCGCCCGTCGAATGCCGCCCCCAATGTCCGCCCACGCCGACGCCTGCCTGACTGAAGACGCGGCCATCGCCTACGTGCACGGCCGGCTGACGGGCGACGCGCTCGCGGGGGCGCAGGCCCACCTCGACCGCTGCACGGACTGCGGCCGGATGATTGAGCAGGTGGGCCTGGCGCGCACCGTCTCCGGGCGCCACCGGGACCCCGGCGTCGCTCCACCCACCAACGCTCCGCCCCCTGAAGCGGCCTTCGCCACCACCCTGCCCTCGTCCAAGCGGGACAACAGCCTGCCGCGCGGGACGGGGATTGGCCGCTACGTGCTGCTGCGCCGGCTGGGCGAAGGCGGGATGGGCGTCGTCTACGCCGCGTACGACCCGGAGCTGGACCGCAAGGTCGCCATCAAGCTGCTGCGCGATGACGTGCATGACCCCACCCACGCAGAGGCGCACCGCAGCCGCCTCTTGCGCGAAGCGCAGGCGCTGGCGCGGCTCTCCCACCCCAACGTCATCGTGGTCCACGACGTGGGCACCTTCGGCACGCAGGTGTTCATGGCGATGGAGTTCGTCGAGGGCCAGACGGTGGGCGGCTGGCTGCGCGAGGGGAAGCGGAGCTGGCGCGAAGTGGTGGAGCTCTTCCGCCTGGCCGGCCGCGGGCTGGCGGCCGCGCACGCCGCGGGGCTGGTGCACCGCGACTTCAAGCCGGAGAACGTCATCCTGGGGAAGGACGGCCGGGTGCGCGTGATGGACTTCGGGCTGGCGCGCTCGACGGACCCTAACGAGCCCTCCATCTCCGGCGTGCGGGCGATGCTCACCTCCACCACCGACCTGCGCCGCAGCGACGCGCTGGGAGAGCCGCTCACCGACGCGGGCACGTTCTTGGGGACGCCGGGCTACATGGCGCCCGAGCAGCACCACGGCGGCGAGGTGGACGCGCGCACCGACCAGTTCAGCTTCTGCGTCGCGCTGTATGAAGCCCTCTATGGTGAGCGGCCCTTCGCCGGCCAGACGACAGCGGCGCTGGGCCTGGCCGTCGGACAGGGGATGGTGAAGGAGCCCCCGCGCGACTCCTCCGTGCCGGGGTGGATCCGCAAGCTCCTCCTGCGCGGCCTGGCGGTCCGCCCGTCCGACCGCTTCCCTTCGATGGAAGCGCTCCTCCTGGCGCTCTCGCCGCCCAGCCGGCGCCTCAGCCGCCGCAAGGTGGCGCTCATCGTCGCCAGCGCGGTGGCCGCCCTCTCGGTCGCCTACGTCTTCTCCCAGTCCGCCCGCGTGAAGATGTGCCAGGACCGCGAAGGCGATGAGCTGTCCATGTTCGACGCCACCGCCAGGACGAAGCTGGCGGCGGCCTTCATGGCGACGGGCGCGCGCAACTGGGAGGCGGACTTCGCTCGCGCGGCGAAGCAGCTGGAGCGCCACCTGGGGGAGCTCGGCGTGCAGCGGGACTCTGCCTGCGAAGCGCTGCGCAGCTCCACCGCGACGTCCGCCCGGCTCGCCTCGCGGATGCGCTGCATTGACCGGCAGGCGGAGCTGGTGCGCGCCCTGCTCTCGCAGCTGGGCTCGGCGGATGCGGTGGCGGTGGAGCGGGCGACGGACGCGGTGTACGGCCTGCCCTCCCCCGCCACCTGCAGCGCGCGCGAGGCCTGGCGCAGCGCCCCGGGCTGGCCGGATGACCGCGTGCGCTCCGACCGGGCGACGAACCTTTCGCAGAAGCTGGCCAAGGCGCGCGCGCTGCAGCTGCTGGGGCGAGCGGAGGACGCGCTCTCGGTCGCCCGCGCGGTGCACGCCGAGGCGGAGGCGGGCGGGTACGAACCGATAAAGGCCGAGGCCCTGCTCCGCGTGGGCGCCTTGCAGTCTCAGCTGGAGCTTCGCGAATCCGCGCAGTCCACCCTCTATGAGGCCATCTGGAGCGGGGAGGCGGCACGGCATGACCAGGTGGTGGCGGAGGCGTGGGTGCAGCTGGTGGATGTCGTGGGCGTGAAGCGCGGCTTCGAGGAGCAGGGGCTGCAGTGCGTCCGCCACGCGGAGGCGGCCATCCGGCGGTTGGGCGGCGCTCCGGACCTGGAGGTTCATCTCGCGGAGGTGCATGCGCGGCTGCAGGAGAAGCGCGGGCTGCATGCCCAGGCGCTTGCTTCCCGGGAGGTGGCGCTGGAGCGCGCGGCGGCGGCGGATGCGGAGCACCCTCGTACGGGTGACGCGATGGACGCGGTGGCGAAGTCGCTGGAGCATCTGCACCGGTATGCGGAGGCCGCGCAGAAGCGGCAGCAGGCGGTGGAGCTGTTGTCCCGGCTTCGGGGTGAGAGTCATTCGTCGCTGCGGGATTCGCTGTTTGCGTTCGGGAGGGATCTCCTCAGCTCAGAGCAGCCCGCCCGCGCGGTGGCCCCGCTGGAGCGGGCGCTGGCTTTGGGGGAGCGCACGCTTCCTGCGGCGGAGTTGGCGGAGCTGCGCTTTGCTCTGGCGCGCGCGCTGTGGGGGGCGACGATGGACCGGGATCGCGCGCGGCGTTTGGCGGAGCTGGCCCGGGATGGCGCGCCTCGTGAGCCGGGGAGTGAGGCGACGGTTGTGAGGATAGAGACCTGGCTCGCCGCGCACGATGCGCCGTGACGCTCGGTCGTACGGGCTGCGGGGTACGGGGTACGGGGGTACGGGCTTCGGGGTACGGGCTTCGGGGAATGGTGTCTCGGGTAGGGTTTTCGTGGCCGCGTTCGCGTTCGCGTTCGGGCCCGGGTAGGGGAAGGGGTTCGGGCCCGGGTATCCGAGCCGGTGATGCGAAGCCGGTCTCCTGAGCCACCCCTGCTGGGGCTGCCGCCCGTCCATCGCCCGGGATCCGCCGCCCGTCTCCGAACCCCTTCCCCTACCCGGGCCCGAACGCGAACGCGAACGCGAACGCGGCCACGAAAACCCTACCCGAGACACCATTCCCCGCAGCCCGCAGCCCGCAGCCCGCAGCCCGCAGCCCGCACCCCGCACCCCGCACCCCGCACCCGACCATTCACCCGGGGCCCTCAAGGCACTACGGGCGGTAGCTCCGATAGAAAAACAAAGCGGTCATCGCCCAGCCAACGCACACCACAAACGCCCGCACCTTCTTCGGATCCACCCGCCGAGCCAACCGCGCACCCGCGTAGCCGCCGACCACCGCCGCGACCACCATCGCCGCAGCCGGCCCCCACGCAACCGTGCGCGCCGCAATGAACGTGACAATGGCCGCGCCATTGAGCAGCACGCCGAGCACATTCTTCAGCCCATTCATCTGGTGAATATCCGTGAAGCCCAGCACAGCGAACGCAGCGAGCATCATGAAGCCCATCCCGCCGCCGAAGTAGCCGCCATAGATGCTGATGGCCAGCTGCACCGCGGCAGCACGGCCCAAATCCAGCTCCAGCTCCGCGCCCTCCGCCCGAGGGGCGCCCAGCCGCGCGCGGACCTTGTCTCCGAACGTGAACGTGAGCGTCGCCGCCAGCAGAAGAAACGGAAGAATCTTCACGAAGGTCCGTGACGGCGTGAACACCAGCAGCAGCGCCCCCAGCGTGCCGCCGAGGAGGCTCACCGCCGCCATCGTGACCAGCGCGCGGCGCGGAAGCTTGAAGTCCTTGCGGTACGCGTAGGCGCTGGCGGCGGAGCCAGGCCAGAGCACCACGGTGCTGGTGGCGTTGGCCATCACGGGCGGCAGCCCGGACAGCATCAGGGAAGGGAAGGTGAGGAAGCTGCCGCCGCCTGCGACCGCGTTCAGCGCGCCCGCCATCATCGCGGCCAGCATCTGAACGGCGGTCGCCATCAGGTCGCCATCCAGCATGCGTGGGACGAGACGCTACCGCGCTGCGTTTGGTGCAGCCAGCGGCAGGCGACTGCGCTAAGTCACCGAAGCTCCCACGGAGGTCGACATGAGCACCCGCATCCGCAAGGCAGCCGTCCTCGGCGCAGGCCTGATGGGCAGTGGTATCGCAGCACACCTGGCCAACGCCGGCATCCCCTCGTTGCTGCTGGACATGGTCCCTCCCACCCCGGGTGCGGGGGATGACCCCAAGTCAAAGTCCTTCCGGAACAAGTTCGCCGCGGGCGGACTGGCCAACCTGAAGAAGTCCAAGCCCGCGCTGCTCTTCACCCAGCGTGCGGCGTCGCTCATCGAGGTGGGCAACTTCGAGGACGACCTGGCCCGCCTCGCCGAGTGCGACTGGGTGGTGGAGGTGGTCAAAGAAGACCTCGTGGTGAAGCAGGCCCTCTTCGCCAAGGTAGAGCCGCACCTCTCGCCCACCGCAGTGGTGAGCTCCAACACCTCCGGCCTGTCCATCAAGGGGATGCTGCAGGGGCGCGGGGCGTCCTTCCGCAAGCGCTTCCTGGTGACGCACTTCTTCAACCCCGTCCGCTACATGAACCTGCTGGAGCTCATCGCCGGCGAGGAGACGGACCCAGCGGTGCTGGACCGGATGGCTCGCTTTGGCGAGGAGGTGCTGGGCAAGGGCATCGTCTTCGGCAAGGACTCCACCAACTTCATCGCGAACCGCATTGGCATCTACGCCATCATGCGGACGCTCCTCGAGATGCAGAAGGAGGAGCTCACCGTCGAAGAGGTGGACAAGATTTTCGGGCCGGCGACCGGGCGCCCGAAGTCCGCCGTCTTCCGGACCGCGGACGTGGTGGGCCTGGACACGTTCATCCACGTCGCGCGCAACTGCTACGACACGTTGCCCAACGACGAAGAGCGGGACATCTTCAAGATTCCCGACTTCCTCGAACAGATGGTGAAGAAGGGCTGGCTGGGCGACAAGTCGGGCGTCGGCTTCTACAAGAAGCAGAAGGGCGAGGGCGGCGAGAAGGAGATTCTCTCGCTGGACCTGAAGACCCTCGTCCACGGCCCGCAGAAGAAGGTCCGCTATGAGTGTCTGGGCGCGGCGAAGGACCTGGAAGACGTCCGCGAGCGCCTGCGCGCAGTCCTCACCGGCAGCGACAAGGCGGCCAAGTTCGCGGAGCGGGTGACGCTGCAAGTCCTGGCCTACGCGTCGCGCCGCATCCCGGAGATTGCCGACGACTTCGTGAACATCGACCGCGGCATGCGCTGGGGCTTCGGCTGGGAGCTCGGCCCGTTTGAGATGTGGGACGTCTACGGGGTGAAGGCCGGCCTGGCGAAGATGAAGGAGCTGGGGCTGACCCCCGCGCCATGGGTGGAGGAGATGGTCCGCGGCGGGCGCGAATCCTTCTACGGCGCAGACGGCGCCGCCGACACGTACTGGGACATCCAGAAGAAGCGCTCCGCGAAGGTGGTGCAGAGCCCGCGCGCGGTGCGCGTGGAGCACCTGCGCCGCGGCAACGCCGAGGTCGCGCGCAACGACAGCGCGTCCCTCTGGGACATGGGCGATGGGGTGGCGCTGCTGGAGTTCCACTCGAAGATGAACACCATCGACGCCGACATCACGGAGATGATGGAGCGGTCGCTGGACGAGGTGGAGAAGCGCTTCCGCGGGCTGGTCATCGCCAACGACGGCGCCAACTTCTCCGTCGGCGCCAACGTGATGGGGCTGCTCCTGGCCGTGCGCAGCGATGACTTCGAGAGCGTGCGCGGGATGGTGCGGCGCTTCCAGCAGGTGAACCAGCGGATGCGCTACAGCGCGTTCCCGGTGGTGGCGGCGCCCTTCCAGCTCACGCTCGGCGGCGGCGCCGAAGTGTCGATGGGCGCCAACGCCATCCAGGCCTCTGCCGAGCTCTACATGGGGCTGGTGGAGGTGGGCGTGGGGCTCATCCCCGGCGGCGGCGGGAACCTGATGCTCCTGCGCAACCTCTTCGGGATGCACGCGGGCGACAAGGACTTCGACGCGCTGCCCTTCCTCAAGAAGGCCTTCCTCGCCATCGGCACTGCGAAGGTCGCGACGTCCGCCGAAGAGGCGCGCGAGGCGGGCTTCCTCACCCCGCAGGACGGCATCACGCTCAACCGCGCCTTCCTGCTCTCCGACGCCAAGGCCCGCGCGCTGGGGATGGCGAACGCCGGCTTCCGCCCGCCCCGGCCGTCCACCTTCTTCCTCCCGGGGAAGAGCGGCGCGGCGACCATCGACATGCTGCTCTACGACATGCAGCTGAACCGCCAAATCAGCGAGTACGACCGGAAGATTGGCCAGAAGCTGGCCTCGGTGCTCACCGGCGGAGACGTGAGCGCCTCCACCCCTGTCACCGAGGAGCGCCTGCTGGAGCTGGAGCTGGAGGCCTTCCTCTCGCTCTGCGGCGAGGAGAAGACCCAGGACCGCATCATGCACATGCTCAACTCCGGCAAGCCGCTGCGGAACTGAGGCCCGGTCGATGGCGCAGGCCCGGCGGTGTCCGAAGTGCGCGGGCCCCATGGCCCGCTTCTACGCGCAGGGCGTGGAGCTGGAGCGCTGCGGCCATTGCCGCGGCGTCTGGCTGGACGCTGGAGAGCTGGAGCAGGTGCTGGGTCAGCCGGTGGCGCTGGCGGACGCCGCGAAGACGGAGCTGCGCTGCGCGTACTGCCGCAACACGCTGCACCAGGCGCGCTTTGCGAAGGTCACCGTCGAGCGCTGTGAAGGCTGCCGCGGCGTGTACCTGGATGAAGGCGAGCTTGAACGGCTCACCTTCGGCGAGCCCGGCCAGGCCAGCCCGGACGCCCAGTTCCTCTTCTTCTATTGCGCCGCCTGCGGAGGGCGCTTCCACCCCAGCGAGGGCCGCGAGAGCGGGGAGGGCGTGGTGTGCAAAGGGTGCGCGCCGCCCGCGGGTCCCCCGCTGCAAGCCCCTGAACGCCTGGGCCTCTTTGCGCGCCTGCTCGGCCGGCGGGGCTGAAGCAGGCAGCTGATTGAACCGACCGTTATTGTCCCGTTTCCTTCCGAAGGAGCCCTCACATGGCAGACCGAGTCGTCATCGCCAGCGCCGTCCGCACCCCGTTCACCCGCGCGCACAAGGGCGAGCTCAAGGACACCCGCCCTGACACCCTGGCCGCGCACGTCATCCGTGAAGCGGTGGCCCGCGTCCCGGGGCTGAAGCCGGAGGCGGTGGAGGACGTGGTGATGGGCTGTGCGATGCCGGAGGCGGAGCAAGGGATGAACGTGGCGCGCCTGGCCGCGCTCCTGGCCGGCCTGCCGGACTCGGTCCCGGCGATGACGGTCAACCGCTTCTGCTCTTCGGGCGTGCAGTCCATCGCCCAGGTCGCCCAGGCCATCCGCGCCGGCTCCATCCAGGTCGGCGTCGCCGGCGGCGTGGAGTCCATGACGATGATTCCGATGGGCGGCAACAAGGTGAGCGCCAGCCCGGAGCTGATGGAGCGCCACCCGGAGGTCTACACGTCGATGGGCGCCACGGCAGAGAACGTGGCCGAGCGCTTCAAGGTCTCCCGTGAAGAGCAGGACCGCTTCGCCGCGGAGAGCCAGCGCCGGGCCGCCGCGGCGCGCGCGGAAGGGAAGTTCAAGGAGGAGATTGTCCCGTTCAAGGCCCGCGTCTTCGACGAGGCCGGCCGCGGCGTGGACGTGAACCTCACCGAGGACACCATCCTCCGCCCGGAGACGAACGTGGAGGGCCTGGCCAAGCTCAAGCCCGCGTTCAATGCGCAGGGGACGGTCACCGCAGGCAATGCCTCACCGCTGACCGACGGCGCCGCCGCCGCCGTGGTGATGAGCGAGTCCAAGGCGAAGGAGCTGGGCGTCAAGCCGCTGGGCTACTTCATCGACTTCCAGGTGGCCGGCGTCCCGGCCGACATCATGGGCATTGGCCCCGTGCCCGCCGTGCGCAAGCTGCTGGCGAAGAACAAGCTCGAGCCGAAGGACATCTCCGTGTTCGAGCTGAACGAAGCCTTCGCGGCGCAGTCCGTGTACTGCGTAAGGGAGCTGGGCCTGGACCCCGCGAACGTGAACCCCAACGGCGGCGCCATCGCACTGGGTCACCCGCTGGGAGTCTCCGGAGCCCGGATGGTGGCCACGGTTCTCCAGGAGCTCAAGCGCCGGAAGGGCCGCTACGCCGTCGTCACCATGTGCATCGGCGGAGGCATGGGCGCCGCCGCCTTACTTGAGGCGGCCCACTAAGTCGGCTTCGCAGGGTGAATGGGTCGTTGGAGCGTGGCGTGTCTCTCGCGACTTCACGGTCCCAGCTGCCACAGCTTCACGCGACCCGGATCCTCTTTGCCGTCCCGGACCCTGTTCGCCAGCGCGCTCCAATCGACATCGGGTGGGTCCGTCAGCGTGTTGCGGTAAGGTGAAAGCCCATCGGCCGCGTGGTCGAACGTGTCGCCAACCAGCAAACGCATCGCAGGAGAAGGAGCGATGAGCTGCACCTCTCTTGCCGTGCGGAACGCGTCCCGGATGCCCAGACCGGCATCAGGTTGTTCAAGCTGCTGCATGATCAGTTCATCCTTCGCTCCCTGCCTCATCTCGGTGGCGATGCTCGCAACCTCCGCTGAAAGGCGGCTAAGAATCTCCCCGCTCCATCTGTGGGGGAGCTGAGCCCCAACGTCGGCCAGGAGACTGGAGTTCCTCTCCAGCACTTCAGCGGCGGTCTCACGAACGCTGGCAGGCAAAGGCGCAATCGGTGCTCGCGGAATGAACGGTCCCATGAAAATGATTGTCGGCGATCAGCCTTTTCGCGTTCTGTAGCTCTCCGATACAAACGGGGGCGGTGCGAAACACCCGCGCCACTGCGCAGCAACCCGCGCAGGCGCTTTCCGTAAAACCCTCCACAAATCCGTGCAACGCACCGTGGCATGGCGGTTGAAACACTGCGCCACGCGCGGCCTTTGAAACGGTCGCCGGAGGAACACCCAAAAATGACAAGCGTCGGTCGGCTCGCGGCGTTCATCGCCGCGCTGGGGGCAGTGTTGTCTCTCGCGCCTGAGCGAGCGGAGGCGAAGGGCTACGCGGCGATGAAGGAAGAGCCCGTGCGCAGCGGAGAGCTGCGGCTCGCCACGCCGAGGGACACGGGCTCCGGAGCGGAGGCGGTCGGCTTCCCGCTGAAACACACGCGGGTGGACATCCAGGTCCACGGTGCCGTCGCGTCCGGCACGGTGGAGCAGACCTTCACCAACCCGTTCGACGAAGCGCTGGAGGCGCTCTACCTCTTCCCGCTCGGGGCGGACGCCGCGGTCCACGCCTATGAAATCGTCGTGGGAGACCGGACGGTGAAGGGGAGCATCGCCACGCGGGAGAAGGCGCGGAAGACCTACGAGGAGGCGCGAAGCGCCGGACGCACCACCGGGCTGATGGCGGAGGAGAAGGCGAACATCTTCCAGCAATCCGTCGCCAACATCCCGCCGCGGCAGACGGTGGTGGTCCGCTTCCGCTACGTGGAGCTCCTGGCCCCGAAGGACGGCGCCTATGAGCTGGTCTACCCGATGGTGGTGGGCCCCAGGTACCTGCCCGTCAACACCAGCGAGGAGCGCCCCATCGGCGCGCACCGCGCGGGCAGCGCGCCGAGGGCGGGCGTCACGTCCATCCCGTACCTGCCGCCCAGCCAGCGCTCGGGCCACGACATTGAAGTGACCGTCCGCGTGGACGCAGCGGTCCCGCTGGAGAGTGTCACCAGCCCTTCGCACTGCATCTCCACGCGGAAGCTGGACGAGACGAGCACCGAGGTGACGCTGGACGCGGAGGAGCGCATCCCGAACAGGGACTTCGTCCTGCGCTACAGCGCCGCAGGCCCGGCGACGCAGCTGGGCGTGCTCACCCACCGCGACGAGCGGGGCGGCTACCTCACCCTGGTCGTCCAGCCCAAGGCGGAGTACCGCGCGCAGGACATCGCGCCGCGCGAGGTGGTGCTGGTGATTGACCGCTCCTGCTCGATGTACGGCGAACCCATGGCGCAAGCGAAGGCCGTCTCGCGAGAGCTGCTGGCCGGGCTCACCCCACGCGACACCTTCAACCTGGTGACCTTCGCCAGCGGCGTCACCACGCTCTCCCAGCAGGCCATCCCGGCGGACGCGGCCGGCCGCGCGCGAGCGGAGGCGTGGCTGGAGGCGCTCTCCGCCAACGGAGGGACGGAGATGGTGAGCGGCCTCGCCCGCTCGCTCTCCCGCGAGCCCGGGGATGACCGGCTGCGCATGGTCTACGTGATGACCGACGGCTTCGTGGGCAACGACGACGAAGTCATCCGCCTCGCGCGCGACACGCAGCGCTTCAACCGCGTCTTCCCCATCGGCATCGGCTCCGCCCCCAACCGCTATCTCCTGGACCGGATGGGCGAGGTGGCGCGCGGCTTCACCACCTACGTGCTGCGGCAGGACGATGTGACAGAGGTCATCCACGCGCTGGTCACGCGGACCACGCAGCCGTACCTGACGGACATCCAGATTGACTGGGGCCGCCTCCCCGTCCAGGACGCCACGCCCGCGGTCATCCCGGATGTCTACGCCGGTCTCCCCCTGGTCGTCGCCGCCCGCTATGACCGCGCCGCCAAGGGAACCGTGCGAGTCACCGCCAACGCCGGTGGCAAGCGCATCACCACCGAGCTCGCCATCGAGCTCCCCGCCGCAGAGCAGCGCCCCGCCATCGCCCAGCTGTGGGCGCGCCGGAGAATTCACGAGCTGGAGCTGCAGAACGACGCGGACGCGAAGAAGCGCGACATTGAAGCGCTGGGCCTGCGCTTTGGCCTTGTCACCCGCTACACCTCCTTTGTCGCCGTGGACGAGCGGCAGGTGACGGACGGGAGGAAGACGCGGACGGTGGTGCAGCCGGTGGAGGCGCCCGAGGGCGTGAACTTCGCCGCCGCGGTCCCGGAGGCGGCCGACATTCCGTCCTCGCCTTCGGGTTCAACCTGGACCCTCGGCAGGGGCGGAGGCGGGGATGTGGACCCCTTTACCCTCGTCACGCTCGGCAGCTTCCTCCCCCTCGCGTGGGCCCTGCGCAAGCGCCGCCGCGCCCAGGCGAGCTCGCGTGAGGGCAGGGCGTGAGGGCCGCCCGGGGGAGCCGCGCGGAGCACGAGTCGGTGGGCGTGAGGGCCGCCCGGAGGAGGCGGCGCGTGAAGCGCGAGTCGGTGGGCGTGAGGGAAGCCCGGAAGAGCCGCGCGGCACGCGAGTCGGTGGGCGACAGCGCCGCCCGGAGGAGGAGGAGGAGCGCTGCGCGCGAGTCGGTGGGCGAGAGGGTTGCCTGGACGAGCCGGCGCGCGAAGCACGAGTCGGTGGGCGAGAGGGTGACCTACGCGCTCCGGATGAGGCGGCGCGCGAAGCACGAATCGATGGGCGTGAGGTCGCCCCACGCGCGCCGGAGGAGGAGGCGCGCGAAGCACGAATCGATGGGTGTGAGGGCCGCTCGGAGGAGCGGGCGCGGGGCGCGTGAGGCGACCTACGCGCTCCGGACGAGCCGGCGCGTGCAACGCGGCGCCTGCAAGGATGGGGCGCGATGACGACGTTCGTTCTCCCCGCGCGCCGCCCGCTGAGCGGCGCCCTGCGACTGGTCACCGAGGCGCCGTGGACGTTGGGAGTCGTCCTCGCGTCGCTGGCGCTGACCCTGCTGGCGCAGCGGACGCAGGCCGTGGAACCGCTCATCGCCACCCGCGCTGGCGTGGCGGACGGGCAGCTCTGGCGGCTGGTCACGGGTGTCCTCATCCACAGCAACCTTGGCCAGCTGGCGCGAGACGCGGTCGCCTTCACGTTGCTGTCGGGCTCCTACGAGCCGCTGTTCGGCAAGCGCTGGCCGCTGCTGCTCTTCCCGGCCCTCGTCATCCCGACCGGCGCGTTCCTGCTGCTGCAGCCGGAGCTGCCGGCGTACTACGGCCTGTCCGGCGCGGTGTACGCGGTCATCGCTGTGGCCTTCCTCGTGGAGTGGACGCAGTCTCGCGGGCGGCCGCCGCGCTGGATTGTGGCCTTCAGCCTGGTGACGCTCGGCAAGCTCATCTACGAGTCCGCTACCGGCCGGCTGCTCATCCCGATGGAGCTGGGGCAGGGCGTCGTCCCCGCGCCGGCCGCGCACATCGTGGGGCTCGCGGTGGGAGCGGCCGGCTTCTTCGCGATGCGAGCGAGGAGCGCGGCGGTGGACGGGCGCACATGAAAGCGGCGCTTCGAGCGCTGGCGTGGGCAGTGACGGGGGCGACAGTGCCCGCAGCAGCTTTCGCCGCGCCGTCCCTGATGGAGGGCGGGATCGCTCATCTGCTGAGCCTGCCGGCCGGTCCCGCCCTGATGTCGGGCGAGCACCCTGAGCGGGGCCCGCAAGTCGCCTGCTCCTCACTCGGCACCAGAGCGAGCAGGCGCCGCGGACGGGTTCGTTGCCGGCGTGCCGCATCCCCATTCTCCCTTCCGACGAGGGGGAACGTATGCGAGCAGAGCGGTGGGTCTCTGAGGCGGCCTTCTTTGATCGCCTCGCCGAGCAGGCGCGCAACACCATGGCGCCAATCGACACGCGGGTCCTGAGGCGTTACTCGGGCGGTTTGCGCAGGCGCTTCAGCAAGGAGCTGCGCCTGAAGCTGCTGGGCGACGTGAGAGGACGCCGGGTGTTGGATCTCGGCTGCGGAGACGGGACGAACGCCACGCTGCTGGCGTTGCGTGGGGCCAAGGTCACAGGAATCGACATCTCGCCCGGGCAGATTGAGATTTCCCGCCGGAGGGCAGAGGTGAACGGCGTGACACGGCGCACGCGGTTCATCTGCTCGCCGCTGGAGATGGCGGACCTGCCGGCCAATCACTTCGACATCATCTGGGCGGATGGAATCCTCCACCACGTCATCCCGGAGCTGGACCAGGTGCTCACCCAGGCCGTGCGGTGGGCGCGCTCGGGAGCACAGGTGGTTCTCTCCGAACCGGTGAACCGCCTGCCCTTCCTACGCCGATTGCGCTTGCGCCTGCCCATCCATACCGACGCCACGCCCGATGAACGCCCGCTCGAGCGGGATGAGCTCGCTGTCGTGAAGCGACACCTGCCGGGCTTGAAGGTCCGCCCGCTGGCGCTCGCCAGCCGGTTTGATCGCTTCGTGCTCAAGGGCGACTACGAGACCGCCAGCCTCCCGCGCCGTCTCCTCTGCGAAGCGATGCACGCCTTCGACTACGGCGTCCTGTCGCTTCCCCTGGTCGGGAGGCTGGGAGGCATGGCCGTGCTCCATGGCCGCATCCTCAAGTGAGCGGGGCGCTGAGGGGCCTGTTTCAAGGCGCTGCGAACGGGGTGCAGTGCCGTCATCCTTGAGGAGGTAGAGGGGCTCAAGCACCGCTCGTGGTTGCCGGGGATGTTCTCCGCGGAGCGAATCTCGCGGCCTCGGTGGAGTCAGAGGCGGTGTTTCGACGCCGTGGGAGCCCGGACTTCCGCGCTCCGGCCGCCTTCTGATGCATGTTTCACCAGCATTGATACAAAGTGTTCCACACTTCGCGCTCCCACTGCACCTAAGCCCCGCCGCCGCCTCCACCGAGGCCCGAAATTCGCGCCGCGGAGAACATCCCCGGCAACCACGACGGATACGTGAGCACCTTGACCCCCTCAAGGATGACGGCAGTGCACCCGCTCAAGGCGCCGTGAAGCAGGCGCCTCTCTCCTCACGACCTATCGGGTTGCCGTCACCTGCGCCGCGCCCGCGCCCGCGCCACACTCACGCGCCGCCGGGAAGCGAGCATCAACGCAACGACCGCGAGCCCCGCCAGAGGAGCCACCGCACCCGGTGAGCTCGCGCAACCGCCGTTCACCGCCTCCGGGTCCAGCCCGGTGGGCAGCGCACGGCTCTCACCCGACGGCGTCTGCGGCAACACGCCGCCATCAGCCGCCGTCACGGGCGCCGGAAGAATGGGCGGAAGCTCCTCCATCGCCGGGGGCACCGGCTTCTGCCCAAGGTCCAGGTACCGCGAGATGAGCTGCAGCCGCACCCGCTCCAGCGCCGCGCCGTCATCAGTGACGCGCGACGCAGCGGGGATGACCGTACGCGCGGCCGTATCCGCGAAGCCGGGGTCCTGCGCGGCCACCAGCTTGAGCCACTCATAGTCCTGCATGCCGAGGCGGATCTGCTTCATCCGGATGCTGGGCACGGGCACATCGGTGGTCCCGCCAATGAGCTTCGGGGTGCCCGGGTAGAACAGCGTCCCATCGCCATTGCCGTTGAACCGGAACTGGTCGGTCCACGCGGTGGAGAGCGCCAACGCCGTCTCGTAATAGAGCTCCCCCGCCGCGCGCTGCTTGAACGCCAGCCACTGCATCGCCCGGTTGCGAGCGGCGGAGCGGTCCACCATGTACGACGGCCACCCGCCGTTCGAAGTGTTCTCCGGCGTATTCGTTCCGTACGCGCAGCCCTGGCTCATACAGCTTTGATAAATCCAGAAGTCCTTCTGCGGATTGGCGAGGTAGCCGTCGTACTTCGCGCGCTGGTCCCCGACGTATGGCGCCACGGTCCCCTCGAGGTGATTCACGACCGGGACCAGGATGTCGATGAGTCCCTCCAGCCCGTTCTGCTTGGCCGCGTCGATGGTGGTGGTGAGCAGCGTGCGCAGCCCGGGCGCCGCCGTGCGCACTTCCTTCGCGCGGCGAACGGCCTCGGCGAAGGAGATGCCGTAGGGCGGCTCATCCCCGGTGTAATCGAACGCGCGGTCCAGCCAGCCCTTGGCGCGGAAGTGCTCGGTGAACGCGCGCAGCCGGGCCGCGTCGCGCGTGCCGGTGAACTGCGCAGACGTCATCCTCGCGCCCTTCAGCCGCGTGGGCGCCCGCCCTTCCAGGTACGGCCCGTAGGCCGCGTCGAACGCGGCCCAATCCCCGCCGGCCGGGTCCGTGAAGAAGTTGCTCAAGGTGAAGCGGTGGTCCAGCGCCAGCTTCTGGTAGCGCGAGGCGAGGGCAGCCTGGGCAGCAGGCCCCCCGCAGGTCTCCTGGCCGGCGTGCGTGCGACACACGCTGGGCACGTGCAGCAGAAACGCGCTGGCCAGCGAAGACGTGCTGGGCAGCGTAGCGTCCACCACGTTCAGCGAGACCGGGATGGTGACATGGACCCCCGCCCCCGAAACCACGATGGCGCCCTGATACGCGCCCGGCGCCGCGCCCTCGGGGACGTGGACGTCCACCCAGAGGGCGCGCGCCTCATTCGCCGGGACGTCGAACGGGAATGCATTCCGCTTCTCGCCCACCACCTCATCCACATCCGGGATGAGGCCATCCGGCCAGGCGCCCTTCTGCCCGACACCTCCGGAGAGCCTGGAGATTTGCAGGTACGCCTCGCGGTACAGCGTGGTCTGCGACGCGTCAATGACGCCGGCGCCCACCATCGGCTGTGCCTTCGCGCTGATGCCCTTCGCCCCGCCGACGCCCCCATGCACCACCACCTGGAAGCTCACGAACTCATTGCGCGCGGCCATGAAAGAGGTCGACGCCTCGCCGGTGGCGGGCGCGGTGGGCCGGACCTTCACCATCGCGCTCTGGGCGTAGACGGACGCAGCCAGCGCCTGTGTAGGCAAAAGCGCGCAGAAACAAAGGGAACCGGTGACTAGGAATGAACGCATGGGGGCTCTGAACCGCGCCGCGCGTCCGCTCCTTCCAACGTTCGTGCACGCCTGACAACCCCTCGGGCGCCAGGGCCAGCGCCCTGACGCCCGGTTGCCCTCACCCTGCGGCGAGCGCCTCGCCTGCCGAAGCCGCCGCATCCGGCAGCTCCAGCGAGACCGCCGCCGCGTGAATGACCGCGGCAATCCGCACCGCGTCGTGCACGTGGTCTTCCGTCAGCCCGCCCTCGCGCACCACCTTCTCGTGCGACCGCACGCAGACCTCACAGCCGTTGATGGCGCTGGCGGCCAGACAGAACAGCTCGAAGTCCACCTTCGGACCGGCCGTCTGACTGATGCGGTTCATCCGCAGCCGCGCCGGGAGCGCGGAGTACCCCGGCTGACCCACCATGTGGCGGAACCGGTAGTACACGTTGTTCATCGCCATCAGCGCGGCGGCGGCCTTGGCGTCCTCCAGCACGGCGGGCTCCACCTGACCCGTCGCCTCCGCGAGGATGGCGTCGCGCAGCGCCGGGTTGCGCGCCGTGATGGCGCTGGCCAGCGCGCTGCCCCATCGCTGTGCGGCGCTCAGCGGCCCTCCCGGCTGGAGCACCGCCTGGAGGTTCAGCTTGATGTCCCGGGCAGCGTCCGGGAGCCCCTGCCGCAGCGTCTCCAGCGCGCTCATGTCAGGCCGCCTCCAGCGTCTTGTCGCCCTTCTTCCAGTTGCAGGGGCACAGCTCGTCCGTCTGCAGCGCGTCCAGCGTGCGCAGCGTTTCGTCCACGTTCCGGCCCACCGAGAGGTCATTCACCGTGACGTGGCGGATGACGTTGTCCGGGTCCACGATGAACGTCGCGCGCAGCGGCACGCCGTCCTGCTTGTGCAGCACGCCCAGCGCGTTGGACAGCTCCCGCTTGGTGTCCGCCAGCATGGGGAAGGGGAGCGCCTTCAAGTCAGGATGGTTGTTGCGCCACGCGAGGTGGACGTAGTGCGTGTCGGTGCTCGCGCCCAGCACCTGCGCGTCCCGGTCCAGGAAGTCCTTGTTGCGCTTCCCGAACTCCGCAATCTCCGTCGGGCAGACGAACGTGAAGTCCATCGGCCAGAGGAAGAGCACCTTCCACTTCTTGGCGTACGACTTGTTGGTGATCTCCTCAAACTCCTTGTCCTTGTCCAGCCTCACCACCGCCTGCAGCTTGAACTCCGGAAGCGTGTCTCCGACCGTCAACATGGTGTCTCTCCTTCAGGTGTTGGTTGTACAAACTCAATAATTAGACTTCGTCTAAACTGCATTGAAAAAAAAGAGGCGCGCTTCAGCGGGCCGCCTTGCCTCGCTTTCCGCGCATCACCACCTGGTACTCCCGCACCTGGAGCCCGCGCGCAGCGAGGGCCTTCACGTTGCAAACCTCCACGTCGTCCCACGGGACATCGAAAATGGCGCCGGTGCCCTCGTCGATGAAGTGGTGGTGCGGGTCGATATGCGGGTCGTAGACGATGCGCCCCTCGGAGAGGATGAGCTCGCGCAGGAGCCCCTTCTCCACGAAGAGGTGCAGCGTGTTGTAGATGGTCGCCCGCGACACCATGGGGAACCGCGACTTCACCCGGGCCCAGACCTCGTCGGCGGACGGGTGCTGGTCGGTCTCCAGCACGTACTCCCCGACTGCCACGCGCTGGGCAGACGGTTGAACGGAGTGCTTCTGGAGCAGCTGGACGATGTCGCGCTTCATGGTTGGCTTTAGACTAAGTCCAAACCTGGAAGGATTCAATTCAATCGTCTTTTAGGGCGTTCCCCAGCCGGCCCCGGCGGAGAGGAGGAGCTCCACCGGCGCCAGGCCGCGGGCGCCCGCCAGAGGCCAGGCAACCCCGCGTGCTTCCAGCCACAAGCCGACGGGCGAGCACAGGCGCACCGCCGCGCTGGCGCCGATGTCGGGGACGGTGAGGTCCGTGGGGGTGCCGGCCCGCTCTTCCTGCAGCGAGAGGCTGGCGAGCGCCGCCTCCAGTTGGAAGTCGATGGCCGCGCTTCCCAGCCTCAGCCGGTAGAGGGGGCCCAGCGTCCCGCCGAAGCGCTCCCATTGGCGCTGCTGATAGCTGATGAGCTCGTACCTGGGAGGCTCGCCCACCAGGACTCGGACCGTGCTCGAGGTGACCTGCCGGTGCCCAAACGCGTGCGCGGCGAGCACCAGCCCCCAGCCGCCGTCGACGGACGCCACGCTCAACCCGGCCAGCCCTCCGAGGCTGGGGCCGCCCTCGCCCAGCGCCACGCTGACGCCGGCGAACGCGGTGAGCGCGCGGACCGGGCCCGGCTCCACCGGGGCGGGGCGCAGCACTCTTCCGCGCGGAGGCTCCACCGGCGCGTCCGGCTGCGGCAAGGCGGGCGGAGGGAGCGAAGCGTCCAGGTCCGACAGCCACGCCGCGAGGATGACCGCCGTGGCGTCCGCCAGCGCCCGGCAGGCGCCCCGTGCCGGCAGCTGCCGCTCTCCAACCAGCGCGTCTCCTTCGTAGAGCTGGACGCGCAGCACCGCCCCTTCGCGCTGTAGCACCGCCCGGCGCGCGACGGGAGACGGGCCCTGCGACAGCATCGGCGTCAGCCGCACCTGGACGTCGGCGGGCGAGGGACAGCTGCTGCCGCCCTCCAGCTGCACGGTCCCGAGGATGAGCGCCACCGCGGAGAGCGCGAGCATCGAAGCTTTTAGGCCCGGCGTCGCCGCGGCTTGGCCTTCGTCGCCGGCTTCTTGCGCTTCGGCGTGGGCGCAGCGGTGGGGCCGCTGCCCATCGCGAGCAACAGCGGCGTGCTCTCCACCAGCACCTGCCGCGTCACCCGGGTCTGCTCGCCGAAGCGGTCCGCGTGCTCCTGGCGCAGCCGCTGGGCGCTCGCGCTGGAGGAGTAGCGTTCGAACGCGGAGAGGTTCTCCAGCTCATAGTTGATGACGTAGCGGCTCCACCGCCCCATTCCGAAGTGCGTGTCCTTGTACTTGCGCGCGGTGAGGAAGCCGGGTTCGCGCAGCACCTCCGGCATGTGCTCTGCCGTATGCCAGACGTCCCACGCCTTCTCGGCAGAGGGGGAGACCTCCACAGTGACGACGTACAGGCAGCGGGGCATGCGGCCTGCCAGCTTACCAGTCGTTCTTTGGGTCCAGGTACGTGGCGAACTTGCGGTGGAGGTAGCTGGCGGCGGTGCCGCGCAGGAAGAAGCCGGGGTCGTTCACATCCCCGCCGACGCTCCCTTCCTTCACCTCCAGCTTCGCGTCCAGCCGGATGCCCAGGACGCGGCCCTTGAGCTCCGCAGAGGGGCCGGACCAGAGCGTCCGCACGCCGTACTTCTGCGCCCAGAAAGCCGTCAGCAGCTCAACGCGATGCATCGCCTTCTTCAGCGGGAGGGTGTGGGGAATCTCGAAGTGGAGCTTGAGCGGCCCCGCCGGCGCGTGGTCCTCAGCAGAGCTGGTGGCTGCAGGCAGGCACAGCCCGGCGACGAGCGCGACGACGGCGAGCTTCCTGGGGGCGAGGCGGCTCATCAGAAGGCACCCGGTCTCTACCACGCGGGGAGGAGAATCCAGCACGGAAGAGCCCGAAGCCTGCGCCTTCCGGCGCGGCCCTCGCAAGGTGCGAGTCCGGGCTGCCTCACCGTAGAACCTTCCATATCTGCAATGCACAGTCGGTAAGGTTGAAAGTCGCCAAGCCGCCCACTCTGTAAAATGCTTCCGGCGCGCAAGGCTCCGCGCGCGCGCTTTGTCCTCGCAACCTCGCGACGCCCAACTGGTTTCGGTGTCCTATGCAGTGCAGTGAACGTCAGCGACGAAGGCGGCGGCATCGACCTTGCTGAGCATCCACGTCGGCGACGCGAGGAGGCAACCGTGGGCTCGATTCTGAGGATTCCCAGAGTGCAGCTCCCACCCGTGCTGGCCCTGGGAAACGGGGTGCCGTGTGTGAGCGCCGAGCTCGAGGCGGGCTGCTGGCGCTACTTCCTCATCCGCGTCCCGCCCTCGCAGGCGCAGCTGGTCATCACCGCGCAGGGCGAGGGGTTGGATCTCTTCGTCCGTCACGGCAACCTGCCCGCCCGTCACAGCCATGACTTCCAGGCCGCCACCCACCACCGGGACCCGACGGCGCGAATCACCATCGCGCACCCCGGACAGGGCGACTGGTACCTGGGCGTGTTCGGTTGGCGGTACGAAGACATCGGCCTGACCGCCACCTACGTCGCCTGCGAAGAGCAGCCGCTCCCTGCGCCTCTGCCCGTCTTCCAGCGCACGCAGCAGCGCGTCAGCTGAACGCGCGTCAGGCGTCGCGCAACCACACGTCCTCCGAAGGGTTTCCTCACCTGGGGCAATGGCCATCCGGCCAGGCCGTAGGGAGGACATCCAAAGGGAAGGAGGACGCAGATGACCCCGATGTTCCGCAGTGAGAGCGACACCTTGTCCGGCGTAGGAGCGCTCGTTGCCTGCGCGCTCGCTCTGGTGATGTTCGTGTTCAGCGCTGCCGTGATGTACCGCGAGCTCAGCCACCCGACGTTCAGCGACTACCACCTCGCGTTGCTGAAACAGGCCTGCGAACAGCAGCACTGCTGAGTTTTTTAGGCCTCGGGCTCGCCGTCCAGCAGCTTGTAGAGCGTCTTGCGGTCCACATCGAGCAGGCGCGCCGCTTCGGACTTGTTCCCGCCGCAGTGCTGCAGCACGTGCGCGGCATAGCGGCGGGAGAGCTCAGCCAGGTTGGGCATGTCCCCGGCGAGGCCGAGCAGCTTCTTCGGCGCGTCTCCGATGGGCTCCGGGAAGTCCTGCGGCCCCACCACCCCGGTGACGTTGAGCGCCAGCGCGCGCGCCACCACGTTCTCCAGCTGCCGCACGTTCCCCGGCCAGTCGTACTGGACCATCCGCGCCATCGCCTCCTGCGTGACGACAGGCCGCACCCCGCCGCGCGCGTGCAGAGACGCGAAGTGCTCCACCAGCGCCGGGATGTCCTCGCGCCGTTCGCGCAGCGGCGGCAGGTGCAGCTGCACCACATCCAGCCGGTAGAGCAGGTCCTCGCGGAACTTGCCCTCGCTGGCCAGCTGCTTGAGGTCCTTGTTGGTGGCGGTGACAATCCGCACGTCCACCTGCACCGCCGTGCTCTCGCCCACCCGGCGGATCTCCCCCTCCTGCAGCGCGCGCAGCAGCTGGGCCTGAATCTTCGGGCCGACATCGCCAATCTCGTCGAGGAACAGCGTCCCGCCGCTGGCCTCCTCGAAGAGCCCGCGGCGCCCGCCCGTCGCGCCGGTGAAGGCGCCCTTGGCGTGGCCGAAGAGCTCGCTCTCCATCAGCGATTCAGAGATGGCGCCGCAGTCCACCGGGATGAACGGCTTCTGTGAGCGCGCCGAGCGCTGATGGAGCGAACGCGCCACCTGCTCCTTGCCCGTCCCCGTCTCGCCCGTGATGAGCACCGGCACGTTGGTGGACGCCGCCCGGGCCACCTGCTTGTACACCTCGAGCAGCGCCGGGCTGCGGCCCACCAGGGAGCCCTTCTTCTCCTGCTGCCGCAGCGATCGGTTCTCCACCACCAGCCGCTTCTGCTCCAGCGCCCGGCGGGCGATGCGCACCAGCGCGTCCACGTCGAAGGGCTTGGGGAGGTAATCGAAGGCGCCGCGCTGAATGGTGTCCAGCGCGCCCTCGATGTTTCCGAACGCGGTGATGACCACCACCGGCGTGTCCGGATGGTGGTTCTTGCTCGAGGCCAAGACCTTCAGGCCATCTGCGGGGTCCGGCATCGCCATGTCGGTGATGACCAGGTCGATGGAGGCGGATTCGGCCAACAGCCGCTCTGCGCTCGCGGCGTCCGGCGCGTCCACCACCAGCCCCACCGGCCCCAGCAGGCGCCGCATCAGGTCCCGGGCGTGCGGGTCATCGTCAACGACGAGGATGCGGGCGGGCTTCATGGCGGCATCTGGCAGCTTATCGCCCGCTGCGTCAATCCGTTGGCAGCAGCGTAGACACGCCGCGGGTGCGCTTGCCGTTCGCCTGGCTTTGCCTGTACTTGGCACCGATGAACGACGAGACGCTGGTCCTGCTGCGCGGGCGCGCCGCCGAGGCGTACTGCGACGCGCACCCGGAGCCGGTGCGGCCCTTGAGCGACGGCGTCCTGGCGCACCTCGCGGTCCCCTTCGCGGAGCTGCAGGCGGATGTCCGACAGGCGGCCTACTTCCTCCACCACGCGCTGGGTGAGAAGGCGGTGGCGATGCACGATGACCCGCGAGGGCTGCTCGTCCTGCCGGAGGGCGCGGACCCAAGAGCCGAGGACTACGACGGCGTGGTGACGGAGATGCGAGCAGGCGCGCACTGGGTGCCGCTGCCTACAAGGGAGCAACGCGCCGAGTTCGAAGCGGAGCGCATGCGCACCCTGCCGGAGCAGCTGGCGGACATCCTGAGGCTGAAGACGCTGCTGGAAGAGGTCGCCCGCGCGGAGCAGTCCGGCGACCCGGATGAGATTCGGCGCGCCGAGGCAAAGCTCCCCGAGGCGCTGCGGGCCCAGCGCGAACGCCTGCGGGCCGAGCGCGCCAAGCCGTCCTGAAGGCGGCCGAGCAACCGGGCCGAACATGCCCCGGCCGGAGGGCGTGCCTACCCTGCCTGAATGGGGGAGACCTTTCACCGCTTCGCGACAAAAGTCGCCGACCTCGTCGGCTCGTCTTGGGCGTTCCTCATCGCCCTGCTCGTGGTGGTGGCCTGGGCGGTGAGCGGCCCCTTCTTCGGCTTCAGTGACACCTGGCAGCTCATCATCAATACGGCGACCACCGTCGCCACCTTCCTGATGGTCTTCCTCATCCAGACCACCCAGAACCGCGACGCGCGCGCGATTCATTTGAAACTCGATGAGCTCATCCGCACCCAGAAGGCCGCGCGAAACGTCTTCGCGGACCTGGAGCACGCCACGGAGCACGAGCTGCGTGAGTTTCAGAAAGAGTTCCAACGCCTGCGCGACAAGGGACTGCAACACCACGAAGCCGCAGAAGGTGCGAGAGACGCCCTACGACGGCACTGAGGAAAAAACGATGTTTCACTCGGACGGCTGAGGAGCCGTTCCTCGCCCGTCCAGCCGCTGAACCTCGCGCTGTGCATCCTCCGAGTCCGGTCGAAGCTTCAGCGCGCGGCGGAACTGGAGCAGCGCCTCCTCGGGGCTCCCCTGCCGGTCGAGCACGTGTCCCCGAAGCATCGCCTGCTCATACTCATTGAGCCCTCGGGTGGTGCTCCAGTGCAATGCCGGGAGCACATACTGCACCGTCCCCCAGAGCGCTCCGGCGCAGAGCACCGCCGCGAGCACGAACGCCACGCGAGGCAGCAGATAGGGCCGCGAGCGCTGCCGTGCCTTCGCCGAGCTGAGCGCGCGAAGCGCCTCCGCCGCGCTCGCAAAGCGCTCGGTGCGGTCCGTGCGCAGCAGCGTCTCCAGGAAGGGCCGGAGCTGCTCGCCCACGCCGTCGAGCGCCCCGGCCGCGAGCTTCAAGTCGGGACCCAGCAACGTGTCCGGAGCGCGCCGCGTGAGCAGGTGAAGCATCGTCGCGCCAATTGCATACAAATCGCTGCGAGCGTCGACCGTTCCGCCCAATTGCTCCGGCGCCATGTAGCCGAACGTGCCGACGAGCGTGGACCGATGCGTCACCCCGGAACGAAGCTCGCGCGCGCTGCCAAAGTCGACCAGGTGCAACACGCCGTCCGGCGAAACAATAAGGTTTGCAGGCTTGATATCGCGATGCACGAGCGGCGGGCTCATGCCGTGCAGTGCGTGGACAATCTCCAGGAGTTGCCGAATCCAGCCCACGACCTCCGCTTCACCCGGCGGCTGCCGGCCGAGGCGATCCATCAGCGTCTCACCTGCGACAAACTGCTGCGCCAGATAGAGCCGTAACCCAGCGCCGCTGCCCTCGCGGAAGGCGGCATCGAAGCGAGGAATCTGAGGGTGTCGCAGCTGCTTCAGCAGCTCCGCCTCCCGCTCGAACGCCTCGAGCGCGGAGATGGTGGGAACACTTGCGAACACCAGCTCTTTCAGCGCCACCTGCCGACCCGCAACGTCCTCCGCCAGATAGACCCGACCCGAGCCGCTGCGCGAGAGCAGGCGGACCACGCGATAGGCCCCGGCCTGCACCGCGGCGCCACACTCGCCGCAGCGCCCGTCGACCGCTGGCGCAGCGCATACCTTGCACGAAGCGGCAGGCTGCGAAGCACCTCCTGCGCTGAAAGTCCTCTCCACAGCGGCTACATACCGGCGAAAAAGGGGGCCAGTCACCTTTACCCTCTGAGTTGCTCGCGAGACTCTGGAGGAAAGGTTGCCTGTCCTGCCTTTTTCCCGAGTGCACTGTGTCGTCCGAGCGCGGCGCGGATATGGGGTGCAGCGCCGGCGTGAAGGGCAGCTTGGACAGGGGGACGCGGGTTCTTGAGCTTCAAGCGTCCGAGCGCAACGCGAAGATGGAGCGCGGCGCCGCGTGGGGTCAAGCATCCCTGAGGGACACGGGGCAGGCGGGATAGGAATGGGCGGCTGGCGGGGGCGCCCCC